>CAWDCT010000016.1:0-289746 GCA_963800905.1 uncultured Solirubrobacteraceae bacterium | reverse complement strand
GACCTGGCCCCGGGATCACGTTGAGCACGCCGGGCGGCAGGCCGGCGTCGAGCGCCAGCCGGCCGAGCATCAGGGCGGTCAGCGGCGTCAGCTCGGACGGCTTGAGGACGACGGTGTTGCCGGCCGCCAGTGCCGGCCCGATCTTCCACGCCGCCATGTTGAGCGGGTAGTTCCACGGGGCGATCGAGGCGCAGACGCCGATCGGCTCGCGCCGGATCGTGCTGGTCAGGCCCTCGAGGTACTCGCCCGACGCCTTGCCCTTGAGGTTGCGGGCGGCGGCGGCGAAGAAGCGCAGGTTGTCGATCGTCAGCGGGACGTCGAACGCGCTCGAGAACTTCAGCGGCTTGCCGGTGTTGCGCGACTCGGTGCGGGCGAAGTCGTCGGCGCGCTCCTCGAGCAGATCGGCCATGCGGTCGAGCACCGCGGCGCGCTCGGCCGGCGTGATGCGGCTCCAGTCGCCGCGCCGGAAGGCGGCGCGGGCGGCCGCGACGGCGCGCTCGGCGTCGGCCGCAGAGGCGTCGGCGACCTCGGCGAGCGGCTCGCCGGTCGCCGGGTCGCGCACGGTCCTCGTCGCCGACGTCGGGGCGTCCTGCCCGTCGATCAGCAGCGCAAGGGCCTGCGCGTTGTCAGCTATGGACATCCTCACCCTCCAACTCGGAGCGCCACCTTTCCGCGTTGCACCGGAGTCTGCAATGGACACAGCGGCGTGTCTTGTTCCAGAATGGCTGACGGAACGTATGCTGCGCCTCAAGGACGTCCTCGAGCTGCCCGTCTTCCGCCGCTCCCTGGCGGAGGTCGTCGCGGGCGCGGAGGGCCTCGATCGCGAGCTGCGCTGGGCGCACGTGATCGAGATGGCCGACCCCAGCGACCTGCTCAAGGGCGGCGAGCTGGTGCTCACCACGGGGATCGGGGCGGGCCCCCGGGAGCGTGACCAGGAGCGCTGGATCGCCTCGCTGATCGAGCAGGGCGCCGCCGCCGTGGCAGTCGAGCTGGGCTCGACGTGGCGCGAGCGCGTGCCCGAGCCGGTCGTGCGCGCGTGCGCCGAGGCGGGCGTACCGCTGGTGGCGTTCCGGCGCTCGGTGCGCTTCGTCGAGATCACCGAGGCGGTCCACGCTGCCGTGCTCAACACCCAGTTCGAGCTGCTGCGCCGCGGCGAGGAGATCCACCGCCGCTTCACCGAGCTGATCCTGCACGGCCGCGGCGTGCCGGAGATCCTCGCCGAGCTGGCGGCCGCGGTCGGCAACCCGGTCGTGCTCGAGGACGCCGGCCACGAGCTCGTCTACTACGTGTCCGGCCGCGCCGGCGACGACGTCGCGCTGGCCGCGTGGGCCGACCTGCACCGCGCCGAGGATCGCGGCGAGACCCCGGAGGGCGCGCTGATGGTCGACGTGCGGCTGATGGACAGCTCGTGGGGCCGCCTGCTCGCGCTGGCCGTCGACGAGCCGCTCGACGACTTCGACCGCGTCGCCACCGAGCGCGCCGCCCTGGCCGTGGCGATCGACCTGCTCGGCCAGCAGCACGAGGAGCACCTGCGCGCGCGCTCGCGCGGAGCGTTCCTGTCCGACCTCGCCGACGGGCGCGTGGAGGAGGCCGACGCCCGGCGCCGCGCCGAGGCGCTGGGATTCCCGGGCAGCGGTCGCGGGGTGCTGCTGCCGGTGGCGGCGAGCTGGCGCGGGCCGCGCTCGCGCCGCGGCGACGAGCTGTCGTGGACGCGGCTGTCGGGCGAGCTGCGGGCGGCCCTGTCGTCGACCGGCTTCGCCGTCCTGCTCGGCCCGCGCGACGTCGACATGCTCGTGCTGCTCGCGCTCGGCGCGCGGTCGTACGACGAGGCGCTCGCCGAGCACGTCGCCGGGCTCTTCCACGGCGTGCTCGAGCGGCGCGGGGCGGGACCGGAGGAGGCGGCGCTGGCGATCGGCGCGCCGGCCGACACCTGGCTGGCCGCCGGCCCGGGCCTGCGCCGCGTGCGCCGCTCGGCGGGCGCCGCCACCGCGTTGCCCGTGCGCCGCTGGTACGACGCGCGGCGACCGGGCGTGACCGACCTGCTGCACGACCTGCGCGAGGCGCCCGAGCTCGACGCCTTCGTCGACGAGCAGCTCGGGCCGCTGCTGGCCGCCGGCTCGGCGCGCCACCGCGTGCTGCTGGAGACGCTCGAGGCCTACCTGGCGGCGGGCGGCCGCAAGGCCCAGGCCGCGCGGACGCTGCACCTCGAGCGCCAGTCGCTCTACCTGCGCCTGCGCCGGATCGAGGAGCTGCTCGGCGTCTCGCTCGACGACGAGGACGCGGTGCTCGGGCTGCACCTGGCGGTGCGCGCGCTGGCCTTCCGCCGGCGCCGCGCGGCGGCCTAGCGTCTACGTCGAGCGACGTACGCGCGAAGCCGCCCGTGGGCGGATGACGGACGCGTGCGGGCGGCCGATCATGGCCGCATGGAACCGATGCGGGCATCAGACGCCGACCGCGAACGCGCTGCCGCGTCGCTGACCCGGCACGCGCAGGACGGGCGGCTCGATGCCGAGGAGCTCGAGCAGCGGCTGGAGCGCGCCTACGCCGCCAAGACCGTCGCCGAGCTCGACGAGCTACAGCGCGACCTGCCGGCCGAGCACGCCGCGCCGCCACGTACGTGGCCGCCGCTGTTCCCGCTCGCGGTGCTGCTCGTCGCCGCGGGGCTCGCCGGGACGCTGCTGGTCGGCCACCCGATCGGACCGCTGTTCCTGCTCGCTTTCCTCGCCTGGCGGGCATCCGGGTGGCGGCGATGGGGGTTCTCATCGCCCTGACGCGCGCCGGCCTAAGGGGTGCCCGCCCGCAGGTAAGGCCTTACGGCCTCGAACCGGCTCCGGATGCCCGATGCAAGGCGGTCCTCGGCGAACGAAAATGCCTGCACATGCTTCGAACGGAGGAAACGATGCAGGCGCTCACGATCCGCCAGTCCTCGCCCCACGACGCCGACGCCCTGACCGGGCTCGCCCAGCTCGACTCCAGCCGCCCGCTGCGCCAGCCGGCGCTGGTGGCCGAGGTCGGCGACGAGATCTGGGCGGCCGTCTCGCTGCACGACGAGCGCGTCGTCGCGGACCCGTTCCGCCCGTCGGGCGCCGTGGTCCCGGTGCTCGTCGAGCGCGCCCGCCAGCTGCGCCGCACCGACCGCCGCCGACGCCACGCCGAGCGGTTCGGCGGGCTGGGCCTCGCGCGGCCTGCCGCCTAGGAGCGCTCGGCCTCCTCGGCGATCCAGCGTCCGTAGTGATGCTCGGCGCCCGGCCCCGCGCCGAGGCAGACCATCCGGGTGCCCGGCTCCACCGCCCGATAGTCGCGGGTCTCGGTGGGGTCGGGCACGGCGACGACGTCGCCGGGGCCGGCCTCGAACTCATCGTCACCGATGCGAAACGCCATCCGTCCTGAGATCACGACGTACGCCTCCTGGTGGCCTGCGTTGGCTTCGTCGTGCTCGATGGCCGAAGTTGCGGATGCCGAGGCGCTCTGGGTCTACCCGGCTGCCCGGATGTGCCCATCCGCGCACCTCGCGCGCGAACCGGCCGGCGCTCTCGATCGCCTCGGTCGCCTCGGGCAGGAACGACCAGAAGACGTGGAAGACGTGCGTGGCGACCGGGTAGAGCTCGAGCCGCGCGTCGACGCCGTGCTCGCGGGCCCGGGCGACGAGCGCCTTGCCGTCCTCGCACCACTCGTCGCCCGTGGCCACCTGGACGAGCATCGGCGGCAGCCCGCCGAGGTCGGCGGTCAGCGGGCTCACGATCGGGTCGTCCGGCGGATGGGCGCCCAAGTAGGCCTCGGCGTTGGGCCGCGTCTTGGGCGACCGGGTGAGGTCGACGCCGGGGCAGAACAGCAGGGCCCCGGCGGGCTGCGGCAGCCCGTCGCGCTTGAGCGAGAGCAGCAACGAGAGCGCGAGGCCGCCGCCCGAGGAGTCGCCGGCCACGACGATCCGCTCCTGCCCGCGATCGAGCAGCCACCGGTACGCGCTCAGCGCGTCGTCGAGGGCCGCGGGGAACGCGTGCTCAGGAGCGAGCCGGTAGTCCGGGACGAGCGCACCGGCGTCGGACGCGAGCGCGAGCGCGCCGGCCAGATGCCGGTAGCCGAACGCGGAGCCGAGCATGTAGCCGCCGCCGTGCAGATAGAGGATGCTGGCCTGAGGCTGATCGGGCGGCGACACGAGCAGCGAGCTGACGCCGCCCGCGCTGACGGGACGGACGGTGACGTCGGGCGGCGGGGAGAACTGCGCGTGCAGCGTCTCGTAGGCATCGCGCATCGCGTGGACGTCGGCGCCGGCCTCGGACAGGTCGGCCAGCGCCTTCCACATGCCCATGCTCCGGCCCACGAGCTCGCCGCCGACCGACTGGGTCATGGAGACCGCCTCGTCGACCCCGCGCAGGATGCCGCGAGCGCGGTCGAGCAGCGCCTCGCCGGCCAGCGTCAGCTCGACCTGGTGCGTGGAGCGCCGCAACAGCTCGACGCCCACGAACTGCTCGAGCGCGCGGATCTGGCGGCTCAGCGCCGGCTGCGACAGGTACAGCTGCTCGGCGGCGCGCCCGAAGTTGAGCTCCTCGGCGACGGCGACGAACGACCGCAGGTGGCGGAGCTCGATGGCGTCCGGCGCCCGCGGGAAGGCCAGCACCCGTTCGCGGTCCTCGTCCATGCCCCGATTATCCCCGAGCCTCCCGCGGGCGCTCATGCGAGTTCTGCATGACGGCGATAAGCGATCGGCCTTTCCCTTCCACGGCGCGCACGTGTTGCATGCCGGACATGCCGTATCCGACCGCCGACCTGCACCTGCGCGGCAGCCGGCCCATCCGCGTCACGTGGACGGGCGAGGCGCCGGCTCCGCTCGTCGTCCACCTGGGCCGTGAGCCGAGGATCGACAGCCCGGCCGTCGTGCTCGCTGTCACAGATTTCGAGGACGCGTTGTCAGTCCTCGAGTGGTGCGCCGACCACGGCGCCGAGCTGGGCGGCGACCCACGCCGGCTCATCCTCGCGGGCGACCGCGAGGCCGCGGGGGTCGTGGCCGCGATCGCCCGCCACGCGCGCGATCGCGGCTGGCCGCCGATCGAGCGCACCGTCGTCCCGAGTGACCGAGGAGGCACGATGACCTTGACCCAGAGCTACTTCGCGATCAACCGCCGCGTCGCCGCGCCGCGCGAGCTCGTGTTCCAGGCGTGGACCGACCCCGAGCTGGTCGGCCGCTGGTACCGCGGTGAGCCGTTCGACTACCGCGAGGTGGAGCCGCCGGCCCGGATCGTGTTCACCACCGGCGGGCCGGACCTGGAGATCGTGACCCTGTCGGCCGACGGCGATGGCACGGTCATCACGTTCGAGGGCTCGGCGCCGCAGGATGAGGCGGACTGGTCCGCGATGCTCGATGCACTTGCGGAGACCGTCGCTCAGGGAAGCCAGTCGGGCGGGAACGCCGGCGGCATCCGGCCCGGATAGTCCGGGGCGAGCCGCTCGGCCAGCCTGCCCGCGGGCCGCGCCGCGATCACTGGCCGCAGGTCGTCGTGGCTCATCAGCAGGGCCAGGCTGGTGGCGACCTGGTAGTCGGCCACGTTGGGCTCGGCGCCGCCGAGCACGCCCTCTGCGATCCAGCCGTCGATCCGGTCGAGCAGGCCGGGGAGCGTGGCGAGGTCCTGGCGGACGGCCTCGTCGCGCGCCCGGTGGTCGCGAGCGAGGATGCGGATGATCACCGGCGCCAGCGGCTTGACGAGCGCGCGCGGGAGGATCAGGCGCGAGCCCTCGAGGTAGCTGTCGATGGCCTCGCGGTGTTGGACCAGCGCCCAGTAGACGAGTCGCCGGCCCATCTGCTGGAAGTCGCCGTCACACCAGGTCTCGACCGCCTCCACGCGGGCCCGCTCGTCCGGGTCGGCGGGGACGAGCGGTGGGTCGGGCCGCACGTCGTCGAGCGCGCGGGCGATCGCCTTCGTGGTCTGGAGCCGGCGGCCGTCGAGCACGAGCGCCGGCACGGTCGTGCCGGGGAAGCGCAGCACCCGCAGCATCGGGCGGTGGAACCACTGCGGGAGGTCGAAGCGCCGGAACTCGACGCCCTTGCGTTCCAGCATCAGCGTCGTCGCGTAGACCGGGTGCGAGGCCGGGATGCCGTAGAGCGTCGCCGTCACCGGCGGGAGTCTCCCACGCCGGTCGCGTGAACGCGGCGTTCGGCGGGTATCCGGGTGATCGCCATGGAGACCACCGCGCCGCCAACGTCCACGCTCCCGGAGTACCCGCAGCCTCCCGCCCCCGAGCCGCCCGCGATTCGCTACGCGGGGTGGGGCTATCGGGTCGCTGCCTTCCTGTTCGACTTCAGCATCGCGCTGGTCGGCGGCATGGCGGTGGGCGCGGCGTTCGGCAGCGACGAGCCCGACGCCGCCGTGTTCGCCGGCTTCTTCGTCGCGTGGTTCCTGGCCACGAGCGTGCCGATGGTGTTCTTCAAGGGCCAGTCGCTCGGCAAGCTCCTGGTGGGGACGCGCGTGGTGATCGACGGCCAGCCGATCGGGTTCGGCTTCTTCACCCTCCTGCGCGACCAGTTCCTGCGCCTCCTGTACTTCGTCCCGCTGTTCTTCATCGTCGACTCGCTGTGGGCCGCCTTCGACGGCCAGAGGCAGTCGCTACACGACAAGATGGCCACCACGCACGTGATCCATGACGGCGCCACGGGTGAGCGGGCCGCGGCGGCGGGCGTGCTGGCGGGCGGCCTGATCGTGGGCTGGCTCGTGCTGGCGGCGGTGGTCGGCGGGCGGAGCGACGGCTCCTCGACGCGCACGGGATCCGAGCTGCCCGGCTACAGCGAGCCTCGACCGGCAGGTGTTCGTCGACTCCTGCAAGGACGAGGGCGCCGCCCGAGTCCTACTGCACGTGCCTGTTCGACTACATCTCCTCGCGCGTGCCGTACGACACGTTCAACAGCATCACGAGCGACAAGATCAACGAGTGGCCCGCACCGATGCGCGACGCCACGATCGACGGCATCTCCGAGTGCAGCTGAGTCAGCGCTCGGCCGCGGCCAGCCGGTAGAGCTGACGCCAGCCCGGGACCAGGCCGCGACGCTCGTACAGGCGCCGCGCGTCGTCGTTGCCCTCCATCACGCCGATCATGAGGTCGCGGATGCCGCGCCGGGCGAGCTCGGCGTCGACCTCGTCGAGCAGCGCGCTGCCGAGCCCGCGGCCGCGGGCGCGCTCGGTGACGAGGATCGTCCACACCTCGCCGTAGCGGGCCTCGAGCGCCCACGAGTCGTCGGGCCCCTCGTGGATCCGCACCATGGCGTAGCCGGCCAGGCCGTGCTCGTCCTCGGCGATCAGGGCGAAGCCGCCGCCGTCGAACGTGTCGACGTAGGTCTTGCGGCGAGCCGTCCACGACGTCTCGTCGTCGACGAACGGCTGCACGCGGGAGACGCGCGCGTGATGGTGGTGAAGCTCGAGCCAGAGCGGGCGCAGCTCGTCGATGCGCTCGCGGCCGGCGAGGGCGATGCCGGGCATTGGGTGGCAATCAACCACACTTGCGCGCGTGCGTCACCGGACCCGCGCGCTGCTCGGCTTCGCAGGCTTCGGCCTCTTCTGGGGCGCCTGGGGTGCCGCCCTGCCGCAGATCCAGGCGCACGCGGGAGCCAGCGACTCCGAGCTCGGCCTCGCGCTCCTGTGCGTCGGGGCGGGAGCGCTGGTGTCGATGCGCCCGGCCGGCGCGCTGGTCGACCGGCTGGGGCCGGCCGTGACCTCGGCCGCGCTCGCGCTGTTCGCCGGCAGCGCGCTGCTGCCGGCGGTGGCGACGTCACCGCTCGCGCTGGCCGGCGCGCTGCTGGTGCTGGGCGCCGTGTCAGGCGTGGTCGACGTGGCGATCAACGCCGAGGCCGCGCACGCCGAGGCGGAGGGCCTCCCGGCGATGAACCTCTCGCACGCGTTCTTCTCGGCGGCCGTGGTCGGCGCGAGCGTGCTGGTCGGCGTGCTGCGCACGCTCGACGCGGAGACGTCGGCGGTGCTCGGCACGGTGACGGCGCTGCTGCTCGCGATCGCCGTCGCCCTGACCGGGCTCCGGGTGCCGCGCGTCAAGGCCGCCGCCGAGCCGGAGCGGCTCCCGCTGCTGCGGATCCCGCGACCGCTGCTCGTGCTGGGCGCGCTGGCCGCGCTCGCGTACCTGACGGAGAACGCGTGGCAGAGCTGGAGCGCCGTGCACCTCGAGAACACCCTGGGCGCCGCGGCGGGCATCGCCGCGCTGGGGCCGGCGCTGTTCGGCGCGTCGGCCGTCGCCGGCCGGCTCGGCGGCCACGCGCTGGCGCTGCGGGTCAGCGAGCGCGGCCTGCTCGCGGCCGGCGCCGCGATCGGCGCCGCCGGCACCCTGGTCGCCGCCCTCGCGGGGAGCGTCCCCGTGGCGCTGGCCGGCATCGCGGTGGCTGGGCTCGGCACGTCCGTCTGCGCGCCGACCCTGCTCGGCCTGGCCGGCCGTCTCGTCGGCCCGGACCAGCGCGGGAGCGCGGTCTCGGCAGTCACCACGCTCGCCTACACCGGGTTCCTGCTCGGGCCTGCGGCCGTCGGGCTCGTCGCCGGAGCAACGAGCCTGTCCGCCGCGCTGGCGTGCGTCGCGGGCATCGCCGCGTTGCTGGCGTTCCTGGCGCGGTTCGCGCCGGTGCCGCGCGACGCCTAGTGTCCTGATGCGTTAATTCCGCTGTCGCGGGGATTGCGGGTGTATGCCTGATCCTCGTCCAGTGGTGGTTCAGCTCAGCGAGGCTGAGCGCGAGCAGTTGGAGTCGTGGTCGCGGCGGCGTTCGAGCGCTCAGGCGCTGGCCGAGCGCTCGCGGATCGTGCTGGCCGCGGCCGATGGTCTCAACAACACCGAGATCGCCAAGCGACTCGGGGTCAATGTCTCGACCGCGCGGCGCTGGCGCAATCGCTTCGGCGAGCATCGCTTGGATGGGTTGACCGATGAGCCCCGACCCGGGCAGCCGCGGCGAATCACCGACGCCAAGGTCGAGGAGGTGATCGTCAAGACGCTTGAGAGCACGCCGCGCGACGCGACGCATTGGTCGACGCGCTCGATGGCGGCCGAGGTCGCACTGACACAGTCGGCGGTGCACCTGATCTGGAAGGCGTTCGGGCTCCAGCCGCACCGCCAAGACGCCTGGAAGCTCTCGCGCGACCCGCTGTTTATCGAGAAGGTCCGCGATGTCGTCGGGCTCTATCTCAACCCGCCCGAACGCGCCGTCGTGCTCTGCGTGGACGAGAAGTCCCAGATCCAGGCGCTCGACCGAACCGCGCCGATCCTGCCGATGCTCCCCGGCGTGCCCGAGCGCGCCACCCACGACTACAAACGCTCGGGCACCTCCAGCCTCTACGCGGCCTTGGACATCACGACCGGCAAGGTCATCGGCCGCCTGCACGGCCGTCATCGCGCGATCGAGTTCAAGCAGTTCCTCCAGACGATCGACCGCGACGTCCCGGCCGAGCTCGACGTCCACGTCGTGCTCGACAACTCCTCCACCCACAAGACGCCGGCGATCCAGAAGTGGCTGGCCGCGCACCCGCGCTTTGTCTTGCACTTCACCCCGACCAGCAGCTCATGGCTAAACCTCGTCGAGCGCTGGTTCGCCGAACTGACCACCAAGAAACTGCGCCGCGGCACGCACCGCTCCGTCCGCGCACTCAACGCCGACATCCGCGCCTGGATCGACACCTGCAACGACAACCCCAGACCCGTTCGTCTGGACCAAGACCGCCGACCAGATCCTCGAATCGATCGCCACCTACTGCCATCGAATCACGAATCACGACACTAGTTGTAAGTACCGAGCAGGTTGTTCAGTCGGCGAACTGCGGCTGATTTCGGCGTCGAATCCTGGATAGGGGTCGCTATCCGACCCCGGGGCAGGATTCGTCGAAGGAAAACCGCCCCGCCGGGGCTGGAGATGCACTGTCCAGCGGATGACGCCGCCCAGTCCGCCGACATCGAGCTCAATGCTTGACGTTCCGTCGGGCGCGCGGCGCCCGGACGCGACGCTCCGCCCATTGCCGGGTTCGATGGAGAGGGCAAGCATGGACGGCATGACCGCGATCGAACCCCTGGCCACCGACGAGCTTCAGGAGCTTGCGCACCGCCACCTGCTGATGCACTTCACCCGCAACGGCGCCTTCGGGCCCGGCGGGAACCGGCTGCTGGTGCTGGAGCGCGGGGAGGGGGCGTACGTCTTCGACACCGACGGGAAGCGCTACCTGGACGGGCTGAGCTCGCTGTTCTGCTGCCAGCTCGGCTACTCGTTCGGCGAGGAGATGGCGGCGGTCGCGGGCGAGCAGCTCTCCACGCTCGCCTTCAACACCAACTGGGGCACGGCGCACCCGCCGTCGATCCGGCTCGCCGAGGCGCTGGCCGAGCGCGCGCCCGGCGACCTCAACCGCGTGTTCTTCACCTGCGGCGGCTCGGAGTCGGTCGAGGCCGCGTGGAAGATCGTCCGCCAGCACTACCTGGCCAAGGGCGAACCGCAGCGCACGAAGGCGATCGCGCGCGAGATCGCCTACCACGGCGTCACGCTCGGGGCGCTCTCGTTCACCGGCGTACGGCCGATGAAGGAGCCGTTCGGCGCGTCGCCGATCCCGGTCTTGCGCGTCTCGAACACCAACGGCTTCCGCCACGAGCTGGAGAACGATCCCGCCGCGCACTGCGCCCAGCTGCTGGAGGAGATGGAGCGCACGATCGTCGAGACCGGCCCCGAGACGGTGGCGATGATCATCGCCGAGCCGGTTCAGAACGCGGGCGGCGCGCTGGTGCCGCCCGAGGGCTACTGGGCCGGCCTGCGCGCGATCGCCGACCGCTACGGGATCGCGCTCGTGGCCGACGAGGTGATCACGGGCTTCGGGCGCTTCGGCGAGTTCTTCGCCTCCGCCCGCTACGGCCCGGCGCCGGACGTGATCACGCTCGCCAAGGGCCTCACCTCGGCCTACGCGCCGATGGGCGCGGTGATGGTGTCCGACCGCATCGCCGAGCCGCTGTACGAGGAGGGCCGGATGCTGCTGCACGGCATCACGTTCGCCGGCCACCCGATGGCGGCGGCGATCGCCCTGCGCAACATCGAGATCTTCGAGCGCGAAGGCGTGCTGGAGAACGTGCGCGAGCACGAGGGCTACCTGCGCGACCGGCTCAACGAGCTGAAGGACCGCGTGCCGATCGTCGGCGACGTGCGCGGCGACGGCTTCTTCTGGGCCCTGGAGCTGGTGCGCGACGGCGACCTGACCCGCTTCAGCGCCGAGGAGCGCGAGCGGCTGCTGCGCGGGTTCCTCGCCGGCCGGCTGCTCGAGGAGGGCCTGATCGCGCGGCCCGACGACCGCGGCGACGCCGCCCTGCACCTCGCCCCGCCGCTGATCTGCGGCCGGCGCGAGCTCGACGAGCTGGTGGCCAAGACGGAGGCCGTGCTGACCGACGCCTCCGAGCGCTTCTTCGTAGCGAGCTAGTGGAACACGACGCGCACGGCTACTGGCTGCGCGAGGCGGGCGGCGCCGAGCCGGTGGCGCCCGCCGCCGGCGACCTGTCCGCCGACGTCGTGATCGTCGGCGGCGGCTACGCCGGCATGTGGACGGCGTGGAACCTGCTCGACCGCGGCGCGAGCGTGGTGCTGCTGGAGGCTGACGTCTGCGGCCACGGCCCGAGCGGCCGCAACGGCGGCTTCTGCGAGACGCTGTGGTCGAACCTGCCCTCCCTCCGGGACCGCTTCGGCGACGAGCGGGCGCTGGCCGCCTGCGAGGCGTCGTCCGAGAGCGTGCGCGCGATCGGGGCCTGGTGCGAGGCCGAGGGCGTCGACGCGTGGTTCCGCCGGGCCGGCTTCGTCGAGACGTCGACGAGCGAGGCGCAGGACGAGGTGATCGACGAGATCCTGGCCGCCGCCGCGGTCGCGCCGGACAAGGTCGTCGGGCTCGACGCCTCGGCGGTCCGTGCGCGCTGCGACTCGCCGCGCTTCCGCCGCGGGCTGCTCGTCCCCGACGACGCGACCGTGCATCCGGCGCGGCTCGCGCTCGGGCTGCGCCGCCGGCTGCTCGAGCGCGGGGCGTCGATCTACGAGCACTCGCGCGTGCGCGCGCTGACCGCGTACGCGGACGGCGTCGTGGCCGAGACGCCGGCCGCGCGCGTGCGGGCCGGCGCCGCCGTGCTCACGATCAACGCCGCCACGCGCGGGGTCAGGCCCCTCCGCTCGCGGCTCTCGGTCACCTCGTCGCACATCGTGCTGACCGAGCCCGTTCCCGACGTGCTCGAGGCGGTCGGCTGGACCGGGGGAGAGTCGATCACCGACGGCCGCACGTTCCTGCACTACTTCCGCACCACGCGCGACGGCCGGATCCTCTTCGGCTGGGGCGGCGGGCAGCTCGCCGTCGGCGCACGGCTCAACGGCCGCATCGAGATCGACCCGCGGGTGATCGAGGAGATCCGCCGGCACCTCGTCGACTACTTCCCGGCGCTCGAGGGCCGCGCGATCACGCACGCCTGGGGCGGCCCGATCGACGTGTCGCCGAGCCACCTGCCGCAGATCGGCACGCTCGACGACGGTCCCGTCCACTACGCGTTCGGCTTCACCGGCAACGGCGTCGGGCCGTCGCACCTGGCCGGCCGCGTGCTGGCCGGACTGGCCTCCGGAGACGGCGACCGCTCGCTGGCGCTCGACGAGCCGGGCGCCCCGGTGCCGGGCGAGCCGCTCGCGTGGCTGGGCGGCATGGCCGTCCGCGGCGCGTTCCTGCGGGCCGAGCGCCTGTACGGCGAGGGGCGTCGCCCGGATCCGCTGACGCGGGCGATCTGCGCGGCGCCGCGAGCGCTCGGCATCCACGTCTCGCGCTGACCTCAGGCGCGGCCCATCGTCGACAGCACGTGCTCGCGGTACGCATGTGCGGCCGGCGTCGGGCGCTCGCGCGCGCGCCAGACGAGCGAGACGGGCAGCGCGTGCGGTGGGTCCAGCGGACGGATCGCGATGCGGTCGGCGTGCGGGGCCGCGACCGAGCGGGGCATGAGCGTCACACCGAGCCCGCGCGTGGTCAGCTCGCGCACGATCTCCAGCTCGTTGGCCTCGGCGACGATGCGACCGCCGGGCACGAGCGCGCGGATGGTGTCGCGCAGCGCCGATCCCTCGCCGTAGCTGACCAGCGGCTCGCCGGCCAGGCGTTCGACGCGCACGCTCCCGCCGTCCGCGAGCGGGTGATTTAGCGGGGCGATCAGGACGAGCTCCTCCTCGTGCAGCACCACGCCCTCGAGCCCGTCGAGGCCGACCGGCTCGACGAGAGCCATGACCAGGTCCAGAGCGCCGTCGCGGAGTTGGCCGAGCAGGGTGAAGGCGACGTCCTCTCGCACGGTGACGGCCACCCCGGGGTGCGCACGGGCGAACGAGGCGATCAGCTCGGCGGGGTGCGTGGGGCCGACCGGGGGGACGCCGCCGAGACGCAGCGTGCCGCGGACCAGCCCTCGGAGCGCGTCGAGGTCCGCACGCACGCTGTCGGCCTCGGCGAGCGCGCGCCGCGCACGCTCGAGCACGAGCCCGCCGGCCTCGGTCACCTCCACGCGACGCGTGGTGCGCCGCAGCAGCTCGACGCCGAGCTCGCGCTCGAGCCGGCGCACCTGCTGGGAGAGGGCCGACTGCGCGACGTGCAGCTCGAGCGCCGCCTGCGTGAACGAGCGGTGGCGGGCGACCGCGTCCAGGTAGCGCAGCTGCCGGAGCTCCATGCGCGGCAACTTATCGCGTCTGCTTCTAAGTGCGACAAGAACTTCGAATTGCGCGATGGATGCTCGCTTGCCACTGTGGACCCATGCCGACGCTTCCCACCGACTCGGTCGTCCTGCGCCTCGCCCGCGCCGAGGACGACGCCGACCTCATCCGCCTCGCCGCGCTGGACTCCGCGCGGCCGCTCTCGCACCCAGCGCTCGTCGCCGAGGCGAACGGCGCGCTCGCCGCGGCGCTCTGCCTGTCGACCGGACGCGCGGTCGCCGATCCGTTCGTGCCCTCTGCGCACCTCGTCGTGCTCCTGCGCCGCCACGCCGCGCTTCGCCGGCCGCGCGCCGCATCGAGGCTGCTGCCCCGTCTGGTCGCCCGCCCGGTATGACGCTCGAGGTCCGGGCCGGCCCGCGACGAGACACTCGCCGACGAGCTCGCCCGCCTCGTCAACGACGCGTACGCAATCGGCGAGGCGGGCCTGTGGATCGAAGGCACCACGCGTACGACGCCGGGCGAGATCGCGGGCGCGATCCGCAGCGGAGGGCTGCTCGCGGCGACGCTCGACGGCCGGCTGGCCGGCTGCGCGTACGTGCGCCCGCTGGACGCCGGCACGGCGGATCTCGGCCTCGTGTCGACCGCGACCGACCTGTGGGGCGGCGGCGTCGGACGCCGGTTGGTGCGCGCCGGCGAGGAGCTGACGGGTTCGCGCGGCGTGCCGGCGATGCAGCTCGAGCTGCTCGTCCCGAAGGAATGGCGTCACCCCGAGAAGGAGCGCCTCCGCGCGTGGTACACGCGGCTCGGATATCGCGTGGTCCGGACGGCGCCGTTCGACCAGGTGGCGGCGCACCTGGCTCCGCATCTCGCGACGCCGTGCGAGTTCCTCATCTTCTGCAAGCCGCTTCGCAAGAATCGCCGCGCGCCCTCGTTGCAGAAGGCATGAACCTCCGCAAGACACTCCTGACCGCCGCGGCCACGGCCGCGGCGGCGATCGCGCTGCCGTCGGCCGCCCAGGCCGCCGTCACGCTCCAGCCCGGCGCCTACCACGAGACCGACGCCGGCTCGTGCACGCTCAACTTCGCCTACTCCGGCGGCGGCAAGACCTACCTCGGCACCGCCGCCCACTGCGTCGCCTCGATCGGCCAGCCGGTCCGCGACATCGAGGGGACGACGTTCGGCAAGGTCGCGTTCATCGGCGACCAGAACAACACCGCCTGGGACTTCGCCTTCATCGAGGTCGATCCCGAGGATCTCGGTCGCGTCAGCCCGGCCGTAAAGGGCCACGCGGCCTTCCCCAAGGGCTTCACGACCCCGGCCAACACCCTGACCGGCGACCAGATCCAGCTGTCCGGCTACGGCCTCGGCTACGGCACCACGCCGGCCACGCAGGAGCAGCGCAAGGCGGTCATGGGCTTCGACGACACCGAGATCTACACGGTCAGCGGCCCGATCCACTGGGGCGACTCGGGCGGACCGCTCGTGCACATCGGCACCGGCCGGGCGCTCGGCATCGTCAGCCGCCTGTGCGCCGGCGCGTGCAGCGAGGAGGGCCCGACGGTGCAGGGCATCCTGGCCAAGGCCGCCTCGCGCGGCTTCAGCGTCACCCTCCGGACGGTGTGAGGTCCGGGGGCTCATCCACCAGGGTGAGCACCCGCTCGAGCTCCATCAGATCGAAGATGCGGTTGACGGCGCGCGGGCCTCGGACGACTACGAGGCTCGCGCCCGCCGCCGTCAGGTCGCCGTGCAGCCGCAGCAGCAGCTCGATGCTCATCGAGTCCAGGAACGCGAGCCGCCGCAGATCGATCACCATGCGCTCGAGCCCCTGAGCGCGCATCCGCGTCACCGCCCGTTCGAACTCGGGCAGCGTGGCGATGTCGAGCTCGCCCTCGACGGCGATGAGCGCATCGGCGCCGAGCCGCTCGGCGTCGACATGGAAGTGACCGGGCTCATGTGTCATCTGTCGCGGAGAGGGTATTTGCACCGCGATCTCCATGAACGAGTCGGCCCTGTCGCTTCAACGCACGGTGGCGGCCCCGCGTGATGCGCGGGCCCGTATTCGCGAGCTCGAGCCGCGGCTCGGCCCCGATCGCACCGAGGATGCCGTCCTGCTCGTGTCCGAGCTGGTCACGAACGCGGTCAAGTACGGGCCCGAGCACGGCGAGATCAGGCTGATCGTCGCCGAGAGCGACTCGGCGCTGCGCGTCACCGTGCACGACACCGGCGCGGGCCCGCTCCCCGAGATGCGCCCTCTGGATCGCCTGCCGCACGAGGGCGGCGGCCACGGCCTCCGGCTGGTCGACCGTGTCGCCGACCGCTGGGGCGTCGAGCGCGGCAGCACCCGCGTCTGGTTCGAGCTCGACCTGTGAGGTAGTCTTCGCCGTCGCATGTCGCGCCGGCTTCACCTCCTCCTTCTCCTCCCCCTTCGGGGGGAATAGCGCGTGGCGGCCGCGAAGCCGCAAACCCAGCACGAAGGAGCAGGTCCCACAAGCCGAGAAGGAGCAAGCGACATGGACGACAACCGGGTCATCATCTTCGACACCACGCTGAGGGACGGCGAGCAGTCGCCGGGCATCTCGCTGAACACCGTCGAGAAGCTGGAGATCGCGCACCAGCTCGCGCGGCTCGGCGTCGACGTCATCGAGGCAGGCTTCCCGATCGCCAGCAACGGCGACTTCCAGGCCGTGCAGGCGATCGCCCGCGAAGTCCACGGCCCCGTGATCGCCGGCCTTGCTCGTGCGCATTCAGCCGACATCGAGCGCGCCGCGGAAGCAGTACGCGAGGCCGAGCGACCTCGCATCCACACCTTCATCTCCACCTCGGACATCCACATCGAGCACCAGCTCCAGTCCACGCGTGAGGACGTGCTGGGGCAGGCGCGGGCCGCCGTGGCGCACGCCAAGTCGTTCGTCGACGACGTCGAGTTCTCGCCGATGGACGCCACGCGCGCCGACGTCGAGTTCACCGCCGAGGTGCTGGCCGCCGCCCTCGAGGAGGGCGCCACGACGATCAACATCCCCGACACAGTCGGCTACGCGATGCCCGACGAGTACGCCGCCTTCCTGGCCCGCCTGTGCGAGCTCGTGCCCGGCCTGAGGGACGTCGTGCTGTCCGTCCACTGCCACGACGACCTGGGCCTGGCGGTGGCCAACTCGTTCGCCGGCGTGAAGGCCGGCGCGCGGCAGGTCGAGTGCGCGATCAACGGGATCGGCGAGCGCGCCGGCAACGCGTCGCTCGAGGAGATCGTGATGCTGCTGGCCACCCGGCAGGCCGACATCGGCTTCACCACCGGCGTGCAGACGCGCGAGATCGCGCGCACGAGCCGGCTCGTTTCGCGCCTGACCGGCTACCCGGTCCAGCCGAACAAGGCGATCGTGGGCCGCAACGCGTTCGCGCACGAGTCCGGCATCCACCAGGACGGCGTGCTCAAGGAGCGCTCGACCTACGAGATCATGGAGGCGGCCTCGGTCGGCTTCGACGACGTCTCGTCGATCGTGCTGGGCAAGCACTCGGGCCGCCACGCGCTGAAGTCGGCGCTCGAGGAGCTGGGCTTCACGGTCTCGGGCCAGGCGCTGAACACCGCCTTCAAGCGCTTCAAGGAGATCGCGGACAAGAAGAAGCAGGTCACCGCGATGGACCTGGAGGCGCTGGTCACCGACGAGCTCCGCTCCGAGCTCGCCTCCTACAAACTCGAGTGGTTCGACGTCGAGGCCTCGACGCGGCGCCCGCCGCACGCCACCGTCGCGGTCCGCACGCCGGACGACGAGGTCGTTCAGGGCAACTTCACCGGCGACGGCCCCGTCGACGCGATCTTCCGCGCCATCAACGCCGCGACCCGGCGCGAGGCGCGCCTGCGCGAGTTCCGGATCGACGCGGTGACCGGCGGCCAGGACGCGCTCGGCGAGGCCAGCGTGATCCTCGAGATCGACGGGCAGTCGGCCGCGGGCCAGGGCGTCTCGACCGACATCATCGAGGCGGCCGCGCTCGCGTACGTGCGCGCGCTGTCCAACGCCGAGCGCAAGGTCGCGCAGGCGGCCGAGCCCGAGCGCGAGCTGACGCCGACGCCCTGATGCCGGAACCGCCGCGGATCGCGCGCATCGAGGAGATCGAGCCGCTGCCCGCGGGCGGAGTCGGCTACCGCCTGGTCCGCCGCGCGCTCGGCATCGAGGCCTTCGGGATCAACGGCTTCACCGCCGACGAGGGCGTGCAGCTGATCGAGCAGCACGACGAGATGGGGGTCAACGGCGGCCGCCACGAGGAGCTCTATGTCGTGATGACCGGCCTCGCCCGCTTCACGATCGACGGCGGCGAGCACGATGCGCCGGCCGGCACGCTCGTGTTCATCCCCGACCCCGAGTCGCGCCGCTCGGCCGTCGCGCTGGAGGACGGCACGAGCGCGCTGGCGATCGGCGGGCGGGCGGGCGAGCCGTACGAGGTCTCGCCGTGGGAGCCCTCGTTCGCCGCCCAGGGGCTCGCGGCGGCGGGCGACGTGGACGGCGCCGCCGACCTGATGGCCCGCGAGGCGGCCGCGCGCCCGGACAAGGCCGGCCTGCTCTACAACGCCGCCTGCTTCGAGGCGCTCGCCGGGCGCCGCGAGGCGGCGCTCGAGCACCTGCGCGCGGCGCTCGCGCTCGAGCCCGAGACGGTGCGCGGCTGGGCGGCGGGCGACAGCGACCTCGACTCGCTCCGCGACGACCCGGCCTTCCCCGCGTAGGCTGACGCCCGATGGCCAGGCGCAGGTTGGAAGGACTCGAGCGCGTCCTCGGCGTAAACGCGCTCTTCTCGACCGCCTACGGCAACGTCGGCTCGTCGATCTACTACGCGCTCGGCCTGGTCGCCTCGTTCGCGCTCGGCTTGACGCCGGTGGTCTTCGTCATCACCGGCATCTTCTTCTACTTCACGGCCGCCACCTACGCCGAGGCCACCGCGATGTACCCGGAGGCGGGCGGCTCGTCGAGCTTCGCGCGCCGGGCGTACAACGAGGGCGTCTCGTTCTTCGCCGCGTGGGCGCAGATGCTCAACTACATCATCACCGTCGCGATCTCGGCGTTCTTCGTCCCGCACTACATCGGCGGGCTGTTCTGGGAGCCGCTGCGCTCGGCGCCGGGGGACATCATCTTCGGCGCCCTCGTGATCGCGGTCCTCGCGATCGTCAACGTCATCGGCGTCAAGGAGTCGGCCGGCCTCAACATCCTGCTCGCGGTCATCGACTTCCTGACTCAGCTGCTTCTGGTTATCGTCGGCGCCGTCCTCGTCTTCTCGCCCGAGGTGCTGGCCGAGAACGTCACCTGGGGCGTGGCGCCGACGTGGGAGAACTTCATCCTTGCGATCCCGATCGGCATGATCGCCTACACCGGGATCGAGACGATCTCGAACATGGCCGAGGAGGCCAAGGACGAGCGCACGACGATCCCTGCGGCGATCGCGCGGGTGCGGCTCGCCGTATACGCCATCTACTTCACGCTGCCCGCCGTCGCGCTGTCGGCGCTGCCGGTGCAGCAGAACCCTGACACGGGCGAGTACTACACGCTGCTCGGCCTGCCCGAGGACGAGGGCGGCTATGCCGGCGACCCGATCCTGGGCGTGGTGAAGCAGATCGACCTCGGTCCGCTGCAATCGGCAGGCGAGCTGTACGTCGGCCTGCTGGCGGCCACGATCCTGTTCATCGCCACGAACGCCGCACTCATCGGCGTGTCGCGGCTCGTCTACTCGATGGGCATCCATCGCCAGGTGCCGGATGCCCTACGGCAGCTGCACCCGCGGTTCCGCACCCCCTGGATCGGGATCCTGGTGTTCGGCGGCGCGGCGATCGTGACCCTGCTGCCGGGGCAGGCCGACTTCCTCGGTTACATGTACGCGTTCGGCGCGATGCTGTCGTTCACGATCGCGCACTTGGCCGTCATCCGGCTGCGGAACACGATGCCGGACGCCGAACGGCCGTATCGCGGACCCGGCAACCTGCGCGTGCGGGGATACGACCTTCCGCTGTTCGCCGTGTTCGGCGGCCTTGGCACCTCGATCGCCTTCGTGGTCACCGTCGTCCTGCACCCGGAGGTGGCGGCCGCAGGCTTCGGCTGGCTCATCGCCGGCATGCTGATCTACCTCGCCTTCCGCCGCCGCCACGGGCTGGACCTGACGTCCACGGTCAAGGTGGCGATCCCGCAGCCGGTGGTCGACCACGAGGCCGAGTACGACTCCGTGCTCGTGCCGCTCGTGGACGGCAGGTACGACGGGCACGTGATGGCGACCGCGGTCAAGCTCGCGGCGCGCAAGCGGCGCGGCATCCACGTGCTGGCCATGGTCACCGTCCCCAACGCCCTGGCGATCGACGCGACGATGCCCGACGCCGAGGCGGCCGCCGACTCGGCGATCGAGCAGGCGCGGATCCAGGGCGGCCGGCGGGTGTCGGGTCACCAGGAGAAGATCCGCGCCGGTCAGGCCGGGCGGCGGATCATCGAGGAGGCGACCGACATGCGGGCGGCGGCGATCGTGATGCCGCTGCCCCGAGCGCGTGGCGGGCGGCTCGCTGTTCGGCAAGACGCTCGAGACGGTGCTCACCGAGCGGCCGTGCCGGGTGATCATCGAGTCGGTGCCCGACGGCCGGGTCTAGGTAGCTGTACGTGATAACGTACGCTCGTATGGCAGCGGCCGTCGAGCCCCTCCCGGCCATCGGGCCGCGGGTGAAGGCGCTGCGGGAGGCGATGGATCTCTCGCTGCGCGACCTCGCGGTGCGCTCCGGCGTGAGCGCCCCGATGCTGTCGCAGGTCGAGCGCGGCGAGACGAGCCCGACGCTCCAGGTCGCCGCCCGCATCGCCTCCGGGCTCGAGCTGCGGCTGTCGCAGCTCCTCCGGCTCGACGAGGGCGGCTCGGTCAGCGTCGTGCGCGCCGGCGAGGGCCGCCGCGGCGGGGCCGACGGCCACCGCTACGAGGTCCTCAGCCCGCCGATGCCGGGCTTGCGCAGCGAGCTCTCGAGACATCGTCTGACACCAGGGGCGGTGACCGGCGGGCCCGGTGACCCGCCGATGCACGAGCCCGGCTCGCGCGAGACCGCCGTCGTCGAGGCCGGCGAGGTCACCCTGATCGTCGACGGCCAGCATCACCGGCTCGCGGCCGGCGACTGCGTGACCTTCGACGCCGATCTTCCGCATCACTTCGAGAACGCCGGAAAGGAGGAGGCCGTCCTGCTGGCCGTCGTGTCCGCGGGGCTGCGCCGCTCATGAGCGCGACCACCCTCTTCGACAAGATCTGGGCGGCCCACGAGGTCGCGCCCGGGCTGATCTACATCGACCTCCATCTCGTGCACGAGGTCACCAGCGCGCAGGCCTTCGACGGGCTGCGCCTTGCCGGCCGGCGCGTGCGCCGCACCGACCGCACGATCGCCACCGCCGACCACAACGTGCCGACCGACGGCACGCCGGTCTCCGAGCGGATCCGCGACGAGCTCTCGCGCGTCCAGGTGCAGACGCTCGAGCGCAACTGCGAGGAGTTCGGGATCCCGCTCTACTCGATCGGCAACGCCCGCCAGGGGATCGTGCACGTGATCGGGCCGGAGCTCGGCCTCACCCAGCCGGGCATGACGATCGTGTGCGGCGACTCGCACACCGCCACCCACGGCGCCTTCGGCGCGCTCGCCTTCGGGATCGGCACCAGCGAGGTCGAGCACGTGCTCGCGACGCAGTGCCTGGCCCAGCGCAAGCCGAAGTCGATGCGGATCAACTACTCGGGCGAGCTGGGCTTCGGCGTCACGCCGAAGGACCTGATCCTCGGCACGATCGGCCAGATGGGCACCGGCGGCGCCGCCGGCCACGTCGTCGAGTACGCCGGCCCGGTGATCGCGGGGCTCTCGATGGAGGGCCGCATGACGATCTGCAACATGACGATCGAGGGCGGCGGCCGGGCCGGGATGGTCGCGCCGGACGAGACCACCTTCGAGTTCGTTGTCGGCCGCCCGGGCGCGCCGGCCGAGGCCGATCCGGCCTGGCGTGAGCTGAAGACGGACGAGGGCGCGTCGTTCGACACCGAGATCGACGTCGACGCGGGCGCGCTGTCGCCGCTCGTCACATGGGGGACCAACCCCGGCATGGTCGTGCCCGTCACCGAGTCGGTCCCACAGCCGGTCGGCGACGGCGACGAGCGCGCCCTGAAGTACATGGGCCTCGAGGCCGGCACGCCGATGCAGGAGATCCGGCTCGACCGCGTGTTCATCGGCTCGTGCACGAACTCGCGGATCGGCGACCTGCGGGCCGCCGCCGAGGTGGTCAAGGGCCGCCGCGTGGCGTCGACGGTCGACGCCATGGTCGTCCCGGGCTCGCAGCAGGTCGCCGCGCAGGCCGAGAAGGAGGGCCTCGACGAGGTCTTCCGGACCGCCGGCTTCGACTGGCGGACGGCCGGCTGCTCGATGTGCCTGGGCATGAACCCGGACATCCTCCAGCCGGGCGAGCGCTGCGCCTCGACCTCCAACCGCAACTTCGAGGGGCGCCAGGGCCGCGGCGGGCGCACCCATCTCGTCTCGCCCCAGATGGCCGCGGCGGCCGCCATCGAGGGGCACTTCGTCGACATCCGGGAGTGGAGCTGATGGAACCGGTTCGCACCGTGTCGGGAGCGGTCAGCGTGCTCGACCGCGCCGACGTCGACACCGACCAGATCATCCCCAAGCAGTTCCTCAAGCGCGTCGAGCGGACCGGCTTCGGCGAGTTCCTGTTCTACGACTGGGCCAAGGAGGACGGCTGGGACCTGCCGCCCAACCCGATCCTCGCCACCGGCCCCAACTTCGGCTGCGGCTCATCGCGCGAGCACGCCCCGTGGGCGCTCCAGGACTACGGCTTCCAGGCCGTGGTGGCCGCGAGCTTCGCCGACATCTTCTTCAGCAACTGCACGAAGATCGGCCTGCTGCCGGTCGTGATCCCGGACGACGAGGTCCACGCGCTGATGAAGACGGGCTCGGCCGAGGTCGACCTCGCGGCGCTCGAGGTCCGCTTCGACGGCCGCGCCGTGCCGTTCGAGCTCGACCCCGAGACGCAGCGCCGGCTGCTGAACGGGCTCGACGACATCGCGGTGACGCTCCAGGACGTCGAGGCGATCGACGCCTACGAGCGCGACCGCGAGCGCGCCGGCCCGGTGACCACCTCCCTCTAATCCCGATCGCTTCTCGTCGGAGTTTGTTAGGGTTACCTAACATGGGACGACACACGGGACCTGTCGAGCGGCTCTCGCGGCGCGAGGGCGTCGAGCTCGAGCTGAAGGGCATCCGCCGGCTGGCGGGCAAGTCCGGGCTGGAGCGGCGCGGCGCCGTGCCGCCGGGTGAGCATGGCGGGCGCCGCCGGCGCCAGCCGTCGGTCTTCGCACAGCAGTTGCGCGCCAAGCAGGTGCTCAAGCGCATCTATGGCGTCCGCGAGCGTCAGTTCCGGCGCCTGGTCCGCGAGGCGCAGCGCTCGCACGACCGCACCGGTGACCGCCTGCTCGAGTTCCTGGAGCGGCGGCTCGACAACGTGCTCTACCGGCTCGGCTTCGCCAGCACGCGCGCGCAGGCGCGCCAGTTCGTCTCGCACGGGCACGTGCTGGTCGACGGCCGCCGCGTGACGATCCCGTCCTTCCGCGTCAAGCCCGGCCAGGTCGTGGCCGTGTCCGCCTCGAGCCCGGTGCGCCCGGTGGCCGCCGAGGCCGCCGAGCTCCTGGCGCGCGTCGCCCCGTGGTTGGAGACGGACCCCGACGGCCTCAACGGCCGCGTGTTGCGCAATCCGGTGCGCGAGGACGTCTACGTGCCGATCGACGAGCAGCTCGTCGTCGAGCACTTCAGCCGGAGCTAGCGGCGCGATGACGGCGCCGCTCCCGTTCACGGTGCACGCCGCGCGCGCGATTGAATTGACCGCATGGTCGAGTTCGACGCCTTCGACGCGCTGACGTTCGACGTCTACGGGACGCTGATCGACTGGGAGACGGGCATCACCGAGGCGCTCCGGCGCGCCGGCGCGACCGGACGCGACGACGAGCTCCTGGAGGCCTTCGCCCGCCACGAGGCGGAGCTGGAGGCCGGTCCGTACCGCACCTACCGCGACGTGCTCGCCGGGGCGGTGCGAGGTGTGGCTGCCGACCTCGGATTCGAGCCCGACGTGGATGCCTTCGCGGGCTCCGTCGGCGAGTGGCCGGCCTTCGAGGACTCCGCGGAGGCCCTCGCCGCGCTGAAGGCCCGCTTCCGGCTCGGCGTCATCACCAACTGCGACGACGACCTGTTCGCGCTGTCCAACCGGCGCCTCGGCGTCGAGTTCGACTGGGTGATCACCGCCCAGCAGGCCCGCGGCTACAAGCCGCGGCTCGAGAACTTCGAGTACGCCTTCGAGCGCATCGGCGTGCCGCGCGAGCGCATCCTGCACGTCGCCCAGAGCCTGTTCCACGACCACGCGCCGGCCAAGGCGCTCGGCATGACGACGGTCTGGGTCGACCGCCGTCACGGCCGCGAGGGCTTCGGCGCGACGCCCCCGGCGGAGGCCCAGCCGGACCTCGTCGTGCCGGACATGCGGACGTTCGCTCAACTCGCCGCTTGAACGCGCCGATCACTGGGAGAGCGATGACCGCCCCGACCCAGGACGCGGCGACCGACGTCGTGCTGGCCCGCCAGCCGATCTTCGACGCCGATCTGCGCATCTCCGCCTTCGAGCTGCTGTACCGCGCCGTCGGCGAAGAGGGGCTGCCGCTGCACCCGAGCAAGGCGACCGCGACCGTGCTGGTGGCGGCGCTGACCGACGTCGGCCTCGAGCGGCTCGTCGGCGACCAGCGCGCGTTCATCAACGTCAACCGCGAGTTCCTGCTCGCGTTCCGGCCGCTGCCGCTGCCCGCCGACCGCGTCGTGCTCGAGCTGGTCGAGGACCAGGTGATGGACGCCGACCTGATGGACGTGCTCGGCGAGCTGGTGACGGTCGGCTTCACGCTCGCGCTCGACAACTTCAGCTACCGGCCCGAGTACGAGCCGCTGCTGCGCCTGGCCAAGATCGGCAAGCTCAACGTCCAGGCGCTCACGCCCGACGAGCTGGCGCAGCACGTGCGCCGCCTGCGCGACTGGGACCTCCAGATCATCGCCGAGAAGGTGGAGACCCGCGAGCAGCTCGACTACTGCCGCCAGCTCGGGATCGACGGTTTCCAGGGCTACTTCTTCGCGCGGCCGGCCGTGATGGCCGAGCGGTCCGCGCCGACGTTCCGGCTCGACGCGCTGGCCACGCTGCTCGAGACCGGCGATGACGACTTCGAGGCGCTCGAGGAGATGATCAGCCACGACGCCGGGCTCTCGCACAAGCTCCTGCGGCTGGCCAACTCGGCCCACGTGGCGCCGCGCAGCCGGGTCCGCTCGATCCGCCACGCGCTGTCGCTGCTCGGCGGGCGCACCGTCCGCCGCTGGACGATGTTGCTGATGCTCGCCGGTCGCCACGGGCAGCCGCACGAGCTGCTCGTGACCGCGCTCGTGCGCGCGCGCCTGTGCGAGAAGCTCGCCGCCGCCGCACCCGAGGCCGAGGACGACCGCGGCTTCACAGTCGGCCTGTTCTCGATCGCCGACGCGCTGCTGCACACTCCGCTGCCGCAGCTGCTCGACGGCCTGCCGTTCGACGACCGCCTGACCTCCGCGCTGCTCCACCACACCGGCCCCGAGGGCAGCATCCTGAGCGCCGCGCTCGCGTACGAGCGCGGGCACTTCGCGGCGGTCGCCGAGCACCACGACCTGGCCGCGTTCGGCCAGGTCTACTACGAAGCCGTGGCCTGGGCGACCGAGATGGTCGCCACGCTCCGCTGAGCGCGCTCCCGCGTCCACACTGGCCGCCGGAGCTGGTCGCCGCTACGCGTCGCCTCGCGATCGAGCTCGACGAGCCGGGTGACGAGCCGCTCGTACGTGCGCTCGGCAACCGCGATCGTCTGGTCGAGCAGCGCCCGGCTGCGCTGATACTCGTGCAGGTACTCGGCGGGCGTCATGGACCTACTATCGGCGCGGAGGACGCTGCGCATGACCGCTGACACCCACGGTCCGCGGCGCGGCTCCCGCAGGTTTCAGCGGGCAGCCATCAATCGCGCCAGCTCGGCGCGGCGCTTGACGCCGAGCTTGCGGAACACGTTGCGCAGGTGGTGCTCGACCGTCTTGGCGCTCACGAACAGCGCCGCCGCCGTCTCGCGGTTGGTCAGGCCCTGGGCGACGAGCTGGGCGACCCGTAGCTCGTGCGCGGTCAGCTCGGCGGCGTCGCCCACGGCCGCGCTGCGCGTGACGGCGCCGGCGGCGCGCAGCTCGCGGCGGGCGCGCTCTGCGAACGGGCGCGCGTCGATCCGCTCAAAGCCGGCGAGCGCCTCGCGCAGCTGCTCGCGCGCCGCTTCGCGACGGTCGGCGGCGCGCAGGAACTCGCCGTAGGCGAGCTGGGTGCGCGCGAGCTCGAACGGCGCCGGGCCGTGCAGGTCGAGCGCGGCGCGGAAACGGGCCTCGTCCTGTGCGGTCATGCCGCGCAGGCGCTCGAGGATGGCGGGAGCGATCCGGTGACCCTCGATCGTGCGGGCGTAGTGATCGACGAGCGCGGCGGCGTCGTCGCGGCGGCCGGCGCGCAGGTACGCGTCGACGAGGTGGGGCGCCCACAGGACGTTGCCGGGCAGCGCCTCGGCGCGCACCGCCTCGAGCCGCTCGACCGCTTCGTCGGCGCTGTCCGCCACCAGGGCGAGCGCATGGCGGGCGTAGATCGCCGGCAGCGGGACGTTGCGGCGCTCGCCCAGCGCGATCGCGCGCTCGGCGGCGGCGTTCACCGCGCCTCGGTCGCCATGCCAGGCGTGGACGGTGGCGAGCATGCCGAGCGCGATCACGAGCGCCGGGTCCTGGCCCGTCTGCTCGGCGAGCGCGACCGCCTCCTCGGCGTCGGCGAGCGCCCGGTGGTAGCGGCCGAGCGCGAGGTTGCCCTGGGCGCGTGCGGCGAGCGGGTAGGGGAGGGCGCCGACCGACGACGACTCGCGGCCGGCCGCCACGAGCCGGTCGAGCATCTGGACGCCGCGCTCGTACTCCTCGATCCACAGCCAGCCGTGCGCGGCCAGCGCCACGATCTCGGGCGCCAGCGACAGCGCGAGCCCGAGGTCGCCGAGGCGACGCTCGCCCTCCTCGAGCAGGCGGCGCCCGGTGGCGACGTCGGGCACGGTCATGCGCGCCGCGCCGGCCGACAGCATCGCGAGCGCGGCCAGCAGCTCGGCGTCGCCGGCCAGCTCGCGCGCCCGCTCGGCGTCGGCGAGCCAGCCGAGGTGGTCGCGCAGCGCCATCGCGCCGAGCGACGAGAGGAGCAGCAGCAGCGCCGCCATCGGCGGCGCCTGGTCCTGGAGCCGGCGCGCCTGCGCCCGCAGCAGCTCGCGCGCCTCCTCGGTGCGGCCCGTGCGCAGCGCGAGCTGGGCGCGCAGCGTCCGCAGCTCGGTGGCGACGGCGGTGACGTCGGAGCCCTCGGCGATCGCCAGCACCCGCTCGGCCTGCTCGAGCCGCGCCAGGCCGACGTCGGGATGCCCGGCGGGGAGCAGGTCGCGCGCCGCCTCGACGAGCCGGCGCGCACGCTGGAGCGGCTCGGGCGACAGCTCGGCGGCGCGCAGGTGCGCGTGCGCGGCGGGCCCGAAGCCGGTGCGCGTCCGCGCCGAGAGCGCGGCCGCCTCGAGCGCGGCGGCGACCGTCTCGTCCGGCCGCGTGGCGCCGGCGGCGAGCTGCCACGCGCGCTGCGGGTCGTCCTCCGGCAGGGCGCGGGCGACCGCCCGATGCGCGTCGCGGCGGGCGACGGCGGTGGCTCCGTGGTAGGCGGCGGCGCGCAGGAGCGGGTGGCGGAACGCGACCTCGCCGGGCGCGAGCGTGACGATCCCGGCGCTCTCGGCGCCCTCCAGTGCCGACACGTCGATCCCGGCGGCGGCGAGCGCTCCGAGCACGACGTCGCCGCGGCGGGCCTCGGCGGCGGCGACCACCAGTAGTGCCCGGCGGGTGTCCTCGTCGAGCCCCTCGAGCCGGCGCGCGAGCACGCGCTCGAGCGTCGAGCCGGGCGGGAGCGGGCCCTCGACCGGGGCGCGGCCCTCGAGCTCGTCGCGGCTGAGCAGCGCGGGGATCTCCAGCAGCGCGAGCGGGTTCCCGGCGGCGGTGGCGAGCACGCGCCGCGCGACCAGGTCGGGCACCGGGTGTGTGCGGCCGGCCTGGAGCAGCTCGAGCGCGCGGTCGGGGGCGAGGGGGCCGAGATCCAGCGTCTCGATCCCTGGCGCGACATCGCGCTCGGGCCGCTGGGCGGCCACGATGCCGACCCCGTCCGCACCGAGCCGCCGGGAGGCGAAGCGCAGCGCCTCGAACGACGGCTCGTCGAGCCACTGAAGGTCGTCGATCACGCACAGGACCGGGCGCTCCTCGGCGGCGAGGGAGAGCAGCCCGAGCAGCGCGGCGCCGATCGCCAGTCGCGCCTGCGGCGCCGCCGGCGCGAGCTGGAGCGCGCCGTCGAGCGCCGCCGCCTGGGCGGCGGGCAGCCGCTCGCGCAGCTCCAGCACCGGCGCGCACAGCTCGGCCAGCCCGGCGAACGGCAGCTCCGCCTCGCCCTCCAGCCCGCGCGTGCGCAGCACGGTCATGCCGCCGGCGCGCTCGATCGCCGCGCGCAGGAGCGCCGTCTTGCCGATCCCCGGCTGGCCGCGCAGCACGAGTACGTCGCTGCCGCCTCCGCGGGCGGTCTCCAGCACGCGCTCGACGCGCGCGAGCTCAGCCTCGCGTCCGATCAGCACCGCTCGTCAACCTATCGCTGTGTCGCTGGTCACACCGCTCGTCCTGGCAGACGGGCTGGACGTCACGTTCTATTCCGATGTCGACGACGTCTGGTTCGATGTCGAACCGTCCTTCGTCGAGGAGGACTACCGCCTCTACGACGCCAGCGGTCGCCGGCTCCAGCTCGTCCCGGACCGGTCGGTGCGGCCGCTCGAGGACACGCCGACGGGCGCCGAAGAGCTCGCCGGCCTGCTGCGCATGTGGCTGCCGCTGGTGGGCGCGCAGGTCGCCGACCTCGACGAGCGCTCGCTGCCCGAGCTGCTCGAGCTCGCGGTCGACCGCGCGGGCACGTGGGAGCCGGTTGCCGGCTTCCCGCTTCCGCGCGGGCTGGGCGTCGCGGTGCTCGTGGTCGTGGCCGTCGTCTTCGGGACGGCCATCGGGGCGGCCGTGGCCGGCACGGACGAGCCCGTCCTGAAGGTCATGCAGGCCGTCGCCGGCATGGGCGCCGTGGCGGCGCTGCTCGTCGCCGCCGTGCAGGTCTGGCGCGAGCGGCGCTGGTGGCCGTGGGTCGCCCTCCACGTCGTCCTCATCGCGGTGGCCACGATCGCCGCGCTGATCGCCGACGACCCTAGTAGCTGATCAGCTCCAGCAGCGAGCCGTCGGGGTCGCGGAAGTAGACGCTCGTCCCGTCGCCGTGGGCGCCCGCCCGCGGCACGGGGCCGAGCTCGACCGCGACCCCGTGGCGCTCGAGGTGCTCGATCGCGGAGCTGATCGGCCCGTCCCAGCGGAAGCAGTGGTGGCTGTTGCCCGGGCGCACGGGCTCGCGCGGCCGCGGCCCGCCGGCTGCGCCCGGCCCGTGCACGCTGAGCTGCTGGTCGCCGAACCGGTACGCCCAGCCCGCGCCGCGCGGGACCAGCTCGGCGCCGAGCACGGCGACGTAGAAGGCGTTCGAGCGCTCCCAGTCCGAGACCGCGACGACCGAATGGTCGAGCTCGCTCACACCGAGATGCCGTACGCCTCCGTGAACGCGTCCTTGGCGTACGCCAGCGAGGCGTAGGCGAAGCCCTTGTCGCCCCAGCCGGTGCCCCAGCTGTTGCGCACGATGAAGCGATCCTGCGTGTAGCCGACGAGCGCGACCGCGTGCCCGCCGCGCTTCGTCTTCGGCTGGTAGACGTCGAGGTTGCCGGCGTTGACGTCGGAGTCGTCCCACGTGCGGTCGACGTCGAGCCGCGTGAGGATCGGGCCGCTGGTGGCGAGCCAGCGCTTCCACGCGTCGAGCGAGCCGCCGCGGCTGAGCGACAGGTTGAAGTAGGACTGGATCTTCATCTGCGCGGCGAGCGCGTAGAACGTCGGGGGATCGCCGGGGTAGAGCCCGCCGGCGAACGGGAGGATGGTCTCCTTGACCGCGCCGTACTTGCGCGCCACGTCGAGCGCCGCCTTCAGGCTCGTGCCCGAGTTCTCGATGAACGTCGTCGGCGAGCTGGAGAACTCGTCGGTCTCCTTCGACGCCATCCAGATGAAGCGCTTGGACATCGCCTCGGTGTTCTTGATGCGACCGGACTTGACGAAGTGCCAGCGCAGCAGCGCGTCGGCGGTCGCCCAGCCGACGCACGAGCCGGTCGAGCCCTGGTCGCCGATCTTCCACCACGTCTCGCGCAGATCCTTCGACTTCGGGGCGGGAGCCGCGGCCGGCGCGCGCAGGAGGCCGGCAGCCGTGGCCTGCTCGAGCTGCCAGTCGCGCTCGGTGTCACGTGACGGGTCGACGTTGAGGACCCGCTTGACCTTCTTGGGGCGCCGCTTCGCGCGTTTCGCTTGTGGCATACAGCGACCCTAAGAGGGGCAGGCACGCACCGTCAAACGCATGCGCGCCCCATTGCCCGGCTGCGTGCGCGCCACGAGTCTCGGACGACGATGAACCTGCTCCTCGGGATCGCGATCATCGTCGTCGCCGACGCGTTGGCGATCGCGGCGCTGTTGTTCGTCCGGCGTGGCGCGCCGGAGGGCAGCTACTTCTCCGACGGCGACCGTGCCTCTGGCGTGTTCGGCGTGCTCGCGACGGGCTTCGCGATCTTCGCCGGCTTCGTCATCTTCCTGGCCTTCACGACGTACGACGACACCCGCAGCGGCGCCGAGTCGGAGGCGCTCGCGGTGATCCAGCAGTACGAGACGGCGCAGTTCCTGCCGGCGCCGATCAAGGACGAGGTGACCGGTCAGCTCGAGTGCTACGGCCGCTACGTCGTGCATCAGGAGTGGCCGAGGATGGAGAGCGGGAGCATCGGGGACACGATCAATCCGTGGGCGCTCGCGCTGTTCAGGAGCCTGAAGGCAGCGGAACCGAAAGCCGCGAGCGAGCAGTCGGCCTATGACAAGTGGATGGACCAGACCTCCGTACGCGAGGAGGCCCGGCTCGACCGGATCCACGGCGCGGCCGGGATCATCCCGACCTCGATCTGGATCGTGCTGTTCCTCACCGGCTCGGTCGTCTTCGTCTACATGCTGTTCTTCGCGGACAGCGCCGAGATGGCCCGCTCGCAGGCGATGCTGATCGGCTCGGCGACGACGGTGATCGTCGCCACGCTGCTCGCGATCATCACGCTCGACAGCCCGTACCGGGAGGGTGTCTCGAGCCTCCAGCCGGTGGCCATGGAGCGCTCGCTGATCCTGCTCACCGAGGCGCGGGACGCCCTGGGCGACGACGCCCCGCTGCCCTGCGACGACCGGGGGCTGGCCTCGTGACCGACCGCGTGGAGCTCGTCGCCACGATCCTGCTCGCGACGGCCGCGGTGGCGACGGCGTGGAGCAGCTACCAGGCCACCCGCTGGAACGGCGAGCAGACGAAGGCGGGCGCCCGGACCAACGCCATCCGGCTCGACGCGGCGCGTGCTCAGGGCCTCGCCGAGTCGCAGACCCAGATCGACGTCGCCACGTTCATCCAATGGGTCGACGCCTATGCCCAGAACGAGACGGAGCTGACCACGTTCTACTTCAAGCGCTTCCGCGACGAGTTCAAGCCGGCCGTGAACGCCTGGATCGCCACGCGGCCGCTCAGGACCGAGGGTGCGCCGCTGACGCCGTTCGCGATGCCCGAGTACAAGCTCGCGGCGACGGCGGACGCCGAGCGCCTCGACGCCGAGGCCGAGGCGTCGGCGGCGGTCGTCCGGGACAACATCCAGCGCGCGTCGAACTACGTGCTCGGCGTCGTGCTGTTCGCCGTCGCGCTGTTCTTCGCCGGCATGAGCACCAAGCTGGGCGCCCATCGCCTGCGGGTGGTCACGGTCGGTCTCGGTTGCGTGCTCTTCCTGGGCACGGCGATCTGGATCGCCACGTTCCCGGTGAGCCTCGCGGTTTGAGTACCGTGGGCGCTTCATGCCCACGATCGTGACCCTCCCCGGCGACGGGATCGGCCCCGAGGTACTGGCCGCCGCGCTGGAGATCCTCGACGTAGTCGCCCCCGACCTCGCCTACGAAGAGCACCTGATCGGCGGCGCCGCCATCGACGCCACCGGGACCGCCCTGCCCGACGCGACGCTCGAGGCCGCCCGCAGGTCCGACGCCGTCCTGCTCGCCGCCGTCGGCGGCCCGAAGTGGGACACCACCGACCCTGACAAGCCGCGCCCGGAGCAGGGCTTGCTCGGCCTGCGCCAGGGCCTCGGCCTGTACGCGAACCTGCGGCCCGTCCGGCCGCTGCCGGCGCTCTACGACGCCAGTCCGCTGCGCCGCGAGATCATCGAGCGCACCGACCTGCTGGTCGTGCGGGAGCTGACCGGCGGCATCTACTTCGGCGACAAGGGCCGTGCCAATGGCCGCGCGCACGACGTCTGCGCCTACACCGAAGCAGGAGATCGAGCGGATCGCTCGCATCGCCTTCGAAGCGGCGCGCTCGCGTGTGACGAGCGTCGACAAGGCCAACGTGCTGGAGACGAGCCGGCTGTGGCGCGAGGTCGTGATGCGCGTGCACAGCGAGGAGTTCCCCAACGTCGAGCTCGAGCACGTGCTGGTCGACAACGCCGCCATGCAGCTCGTTGCCGCCCCGCGCCACTTCGACGTGATCCTCACCGAGAACATGTTCGGCGACATCCTCAGCGACGAGGCGGCCATGCTCACCGGCTCGATCGGCCTGCTGCCGAGCGCCAGCCTCGGCGGCGACGGACCGGGCGTCTTCGAGCCCGTCCACGGCTCCGCGCCGGATATCGCCGGCCAGGGCATCGCCAATCCGCTGGCGATGTTCCTCTCCGCCGCGCTGATGCTGCGGCACGGACTCTCCCGGTCCGGCGACGCGGCGCGGATAGAATCGGCCGTGGATCGGGCCCTGGAAGCCGGCCTGCGGACCGGCGACCTGGGCGGTACGGCAACGACCGCCGAAGCGACTCGCGCGGTCCTGGAGGAGCTGACGTGAAGCAAGCGGACCTCATCTGGATGAACGGCGAGTTCGTCGCCTGGGAGGACGCGAAGGTTCACGTGCTCACGCACGCGCTGCACTACGGGACCGGCGTGTTCGAGGGCGTCCGCGCGTACGAGACCGAGCGCGGCACCGCGGTCTTCCGCCACCAGGACCACATCGACCGGCTCTTCAAGTCGGCCCAGATGTACTACATGGACGTCCCGTTCACGAAGGAGCAGATCCGCGAGGCCACGCTCGAGACGATCACCCGCAACGGGCTGAAGTCCTGCTACATCCGCCCGGTCGTCTACCGCGGCGCCGGGCCGATGGGGCTCTATCCGCTCGACTGCCCGGTCGACGTGTTCATCGCCGTCTGGGAGTGGGGCGCCTACCTCGGCGAGGAGGGCAAGCAGCGCGGCGTGACCGCCGCCGTCGTCTCGTGGCGCAAGATCGGCCAGGACGCGCTGATCCCGCTGGCCAAGGCCAACGGCCAGTACCTCAACTCCGTGCTCGCGAAGATCGAGTCCGAGAAGGCCGGCTACGAGGAGGGCATCCTGCTCGACCAGCGCGGCTTCGTCTGCGAGGGCACCGGCGAGAACCTGTTCGTGATCAAGGACGGCGTGATCGCCACGCCCGGCTTCAACTCCTCGATCCTCGGCGGCATCAACCGCCTGAGCGCGATCACGATCGCGCGCGACCTCGGTTACGAGGTCGTCGAGCGCGACGTCGCCCGCGGCGAGCTGTACACGTGCGACGAGATCTTCATGACCGGCACCGCCGCCGAGCTGACGCCGATCCGCGAGATCGACAACCAGCCCGTCGGCACGGGAGAGCCCGGGCCGGTCACGCGCGCGGTGCAGGAGGTCTTCGAGGACGCGCTGCACGGGCGCTCGGATCGCTACGCCGACTGGCTGGACGTCGTGCCCCAGCCGGCGCCCGCTCCGTGACGCGCATCGCCGTCTACGACACCACCCTGCGCGACGGCATGCAGGGCCACGGCATGTCGCTGTCCGTGGAGGAGAAGGTGCGCGTCGCGCACGTGCTCGACGACCTCGGCATCCCGTTCATCGAGGCCGGCTTCCCCGCCTCGAACCCGAAGGAGGCCGAGCTGTTCGAGCGGCTCGAGCACGAGGGGCTGCGCGCCGACGTGTGCGCCTTCGGCATGACCCGCCGCCGCGGCGTGCCGGCCGAGGAGGACGCCGCCTTGCGCGCGCTGGTCGACTCCTTCGCCCCGGTGTGCACGCTGGTCGGCAAGACCTGGGGCCTGCACCTCGAGAAGGTGGTCAAGGTCGACCGCGACGAGAACCTGGCCATGATCGCCGAGTCGATCGCCTTCCTGATCGCCCAGGGCAAGCGCGTCATCTACGACGCCGAGCACTTCTTCGACGGCTGGCGCGACGATCCCGGCTACGCGATCGCCTGCCTGGAGGCGGCGTCGGCGGCGGAGAACCTGACGCTGTGCGACACCAACGGCGCCTCGCTGCCGGGCCAGGTCGCCGAGGCGGTCCGCGCCGTGCGCAAGGCCGTCGGCGCGCCGATCGGCATCCACTGCCACAACGACGCCGAGTGCGGCGTCGCCAACTCGCTCGCGGCGGTCGAAGAGGGCGCCGTGCTCGTGCAGGGCACGTTCAACGGCTACGGCGAGCGCTGCGGCAACGCCAACCTCACGAGCATCGTCCCGTCGCTCCAGCTCAAGCTCGGCCACGACTGCCTGCCGTCGCTCGAAGGCTGGACCGAGGCGGCGCACTACCTCGACGAGCTGCTCAACCTGTCGCCCGACCCCAACCAGCCGTACGTGGGCAAGAACGCCTTCGCGCACAAAGGCGGCATGCACGTGGCCGGCGTCAACGCCGACCCGGCGACGTTCGAGCACATCGACCCGGGCGCGGTCGGCAACAGCCGCGAGGTGCTGGTCAGCGAGCTCTCCGGCAAGGGCACGGTGATCGCCCACGCCGGCGGCTCGCTCGACGACGCCACCGCCACGCGGGTCGTAGAGCGCGTGAAGGAGCTCGAGCACCGCGGCTTCCAGTTCGAGGCCGCCGACGGCTCGTTCGACCTGCTGATCCGGCGCGAGACCGGCGACTACGAGCCGCTGTTCCGGCTCGAGTCCTGGCGCGTGATCTCCGAGAAGCGCGAGGACGGCCGCGTCCAGACCGAGGCCACGATCAAGATATGGATCCCACCCACCCTCGACGGCCAGCGCTACGTGTCCACGGCGGAGGGCAACGGCCCGGTCCACGCCCTGGACGCCGCCCTGCGGGCCGCGATCGGCGAGCACTATCCGCACCTGCGTGATATCCGGCTCGTCAACTACAAGGTCCGCATCCTCGACGAGTGGAAGGCCACCGGCGCGACCACCCGCGTGCTGCTCGACGCCACCGACGGCACCGACACGTGGGGCGCGATCGGCGTGCACGAGAACGTGATCGAGGCGAGCTGGGACGCGCTGGTGGACTCGCTCGAGGCCGGCATGGTCCGGACCCGCGCGCCGCAGGCATGACGATCCCGATGGCCCAGCCCGTCCTCGGCGAAGCCGAGGAGCAGGCCGTGCTCGAGGTGCTGCGCTCAGGCCAGCTCTCGCTCGGCCCGCGCGTCCCGGAGTTCGAGCGCGCGTTCGCGGCGCGCGTGGGCGCCCGGCACGCCAGCGCGGTCTCCTCCGGCACGGCGGCGCTGCACCTTGCTGTGCGCGCGGTGGGGGTGCGCGAGGGTGACGAGGTGGTCACGTCGCCGCTCTCGTTCGTGGCCTCCGCAAACGCGATCCTCTACGAGCGCGCCACCCCGGTGTTCGCCGACATCGACCCGGTGACCCTGAACCTCGACCCCGACGCCGCCGCGGCGGCGATCACCGGCCGCACCACCGCGCTGCTGCCGGTCCACATCTTCGGCTACCCCGCCGACGTCCCCGCGCTCGAGCGCCACGGGCTCCCGATCGTCGAGGACGCCTGCGAGGCGCTCGGCGCCGTCCACCCCGACGGCACGTCCGGTCGGCGGCCGCGGCCATCCCGCGACGTTCGCCTTCTACGCCAACAAGCAGCTCACCACCGGCGAGGGCGGGATGCTCACGATGGGCTCGGCGGAGCAGAAGGAGCAGGTCGACTCGGAGCGCAACCAGGGCCGCGCACCGAACATGGACTGGCTCGACCACGACCGCCTCGGGTTCAACTACCGGCTGACCGACATCGCGTGCGCGCTCGGCCTCGCCCAGCTCGAGCGGCTCGACGAGATGCTCGCCGCGCGGGCGCGGGTGGCGGGCTGGTACCGCGAGGCGCTGGCCGGCAGCGAGATCACGCTGCCGTGCGAGGACGCGGACGGCGCGGTGCGCGGCTGGTTCGTCTTCGTCGTACAGGTGCCGCGCGACCGCGACCGCGTGATCGAGGCGCTGCGCGAGCGCGGCGTCTCGTCGAAGCCGTACCTGCCCGCCATCCACCTGATGTCGTTCTACCGCGAGCGGTTCGGCCACAAGGAGGGCGAGTTCCCGGTCTGCGAGGACGTCGCCGCGCGGTCGGTCGCGCTGCCGTTCTTCCCGCGCATGACCGAGGGCCAGGTGGCACAGGTCGCCGACGCGCTGCTCACAGTGGTTTGAAGTAGCCGACGAACCCCGGCCCGCCGATGGCGGTGGCGACCCTCTGGCTGGGCGCCCGGCGGACCTCGCGCTGGCGGAAGCCGGTGTGCTCGTACAGCGAGCGGGCCGGCTCGTTGTGCAGGCCGGTGTCGAGCGCGATGCCGCTGAGGCCGGCGGCCGCCGCGGCCTCGTCGGCGGCCGCGAGCAGCGCGGTCGCCACGCCGCGGCGGCGGAAGCCGGGCGCGACGGCCAGCGCGTCGACGTAGAGCGTGCCGAGCGGCGGGTTGGGGGAGACCGTCCCGGCGGCGCGCAGGTGCCGCAGCAGGTGCGGCCAGCGCCACGGCGGCACCCGCGGCGCGGTCAGCGCGACGAAGCGGCGCGCGCGGGCGTCACCCTCGTCGACCGGGAACCACGCGATCACGCCGGCCAGGTCGCCCTCGAGCTCGACCACCGAGCAGACCTCGAAGCTCGCCGCGTGACCGGTCCGGCCGTAGACGGCGGCCAGCAGCGCCCGCGCGCGCGCCTCCGAGCCCGCGTAGGCGTCGTAGTAGGGCTTGGCCGACGTGTACAGCAGCGCGTCGGCCGGATCGGCGGGCGTGGCGGGCCGGAGCGCGAAGGACATCTGAGTCATCATGGCGGCCCATGTCGCGCTTCTCCATCCCGCAGGACCCGGTCTTCCAGCAGCTCAACGCCTCGATCGGGTTCGACTGGCGGCTGGGGCCGTACGACATCGAGCAGTCGCGCGCGCACGCGAAGATGCTCGCCTCGGCGGAATCATCTCGGTCGCCGACCGCGACGCGCTGCTGAACGGGCTCGACCGCGTCGCGGAGGAGCTCGACTCGGGCGAGTTCCCGTTCCGCGAGGACGACGAGGACATCCACATGGCGATCGAGCGGCGGCTGACCGAGATCGCCGGCCCGGTCGGCGGCAAGCTGCACACCGCGCGCTCGCGCAACGACCAGGTCGCCACCGACATGGCGATGTTCACGCGCGCGCACGCGCTCGGGACCGTCGAGCGCCTGCAGTCGCTCCAGAGCGCGCTGGTCCAGCTCGCCGATCGCCACCTGGACTGGCCGATGCCCGGCTACACGCACCTCCAGCGCGCCCAGCCGGTCTACCTCGCCCACCACCTGCTGGCCTACTTCTGGATGTTCCGGCGCGACGCGCGGCGCTTCGAGCTCGTGCTCGGCTCGACCAGCGAGCTGCCGCTGGGGGCGGGGGCGCTGGCCGGCGTGAACTTCCAGACGGACCGCGCGCTCGTGGCGCGCGAGCTCGGCTTCGCCGGCGTGGCGCCCAACTCGATCGACGCCGTCTCCAACCGCGACTTCGTGCTCGACTACCTGGCCGCGGCGGCCACCTGCGCGACCCACCTGTCGCGCCTGGGAGCCGAGATCGTGCTGTGGTCGAGCGAGGAGTTCGGCTTCTGCGAGGTCTCGGACGCGTGGGCGTCGGGCTCGTCGATCATGCCGCAGAAGAAGAACCCGGACGCGGCCGAGCTGCTGCGGGCCAAGGCGCCGCGCGTGGTCGCGCATCTGAGCGCCCTGCACGGCGTGATGCACGGGCTGCCGCTCACCTACAACAAGGACCTCCAGGAGGACAAGGAGCACCTGTTCGACGCCGCGGACACGCTGGATCTCTGCCTCCAGGCGGCCACGGGAATGCTGAGCGGGATGGCGTTCGACCGCTCGCGGATGGCGGACGCCGCGTCCGACGAGATGATCGCCGCCGTCGACGTGGCCGACATGCTCGTGCGGCGCGGCGTGCCGTTCCGCCAGTCGCACGGGATCGTGGCCGGGCTCGTGCGCGAGGCGGTGGATTCGGGCCGGACGCTCTCGCAGCTCACGCGCGAGGACCTGGCGCGCCACTCCGACGAGCTCGACGACGAGTTCTACGAGGTCCTGTCGTCGCGCGCCTGGCTCGAGTCGAAGGTCTCCGAGGGAGGGACCTCGCTGGATCGCGTCCGCGAGCAGCTCGCGCACGCCCGCGCGGAGCTCGACGAGCAGCCGGCTTGACCCTCGCGCACGGCTTCTACGACCGGCCCGTGGTGGAGGTCGCGCGGGATCTGCTCGGCTGCCTGGTGCGCCACGGCGACACCGCGGGCGTGATCGTCGAGACCGAGGCGTACCACATGGACGAGCCGGCGTGCCACGCGTACGTGGGAGTCACGGCGCGCACGAGCACGCTGTTCGGGCCGCCCGGCCGCGCGTACGTCTACCGCTCCTACGGGATCCACGCGCTGCTCAACGCGGTCTGCGAGCCGCCCGAGGTCGGCGCGGCGGTGCTGATCCGGGCGCTCGAGCCGCTCGAGGGGATCGAGCACATGCGCGCGCGGCGCGGCGTCGACGATCTGTGCTCGGGGCCGGGGAAGCTGACCGAGGCGCTGGGGATCACGCTGGAGTACAACGGCTCCGACCTCGCGGCCGGGCCGGTGGTGATCGAGGCGCCGCCGCCCGGGTGGTCGGATCTCGACGTGGTCGCCGGGACGCGGATCGGGATCACCAAGGCGGTCGAGCTGCCGTGGCGGTTTTCGGTCGGGGGGAACCGGAACGTGTCACGGCCCTGGCCAACTGCGGCTGGGTAGGGGAGGTGGCGAGGTCGGCGGGGGCGGTTTTCCGTGAAGCATCCTGCCCTGGGGTCGTATAGCGACCCCTATCCAGGATTCGTCGCCAAAATCCCGCCGCGCGGCCGGCTCCCTCGCCGCCCCACCCAGCCGAAGTTCGTCCCTCAGGGCGAGTCGGCGGCGGCGCCTGCTCGCCGCCGCCCTCCGGCGGCGGCTCCTCCGCCGGCGGCGGGGAGCGGTCTCCTCGGGCGCCGGAGCCGTGTCCTCCGGCGCGGGAGCGGGCTCGGAGGTCTCGGGCGCGGCGGTGGGCGCGGCGGTCGCGCTCGGCGCCGGGGCGGTCGGGGTCTCCGTCTCCTCCTCGTCCTCCTCCGGCGGGTAGATGCGCAGGATCGACTCGACGAAGGTCTTGAAGATGCCGGCCGGGAAGGTGCCGCCGGCGACCGGCTCGCCGTTGAACTCGGTCTCCATCGACTTGAACTCGTTCGGGTAGCCGACCCAGACCGCGATCGTGTAGTCCGGCGTCCAGCCCACGAACCAGGCGTCGCCGTAGCCCTCGGTGGTGCCGGTCTTGCCGGAGATCGGCACGTCGCCGACCTGGGCGCGCGTGCCGGTGCCGACCATGACGACGTTGCGCAGCAGCGACTGGACCTGCTCGGCCACGTCCTGCTCGAGCACGTTGCGGGTCTTGCGTGCGGTTGACCGCCTCCTCGCCGCTCTTCCAGCTTGACGGGGACCCAGTCGCCGTCGCCGCCCTCGCGGTGCTCGATCCTGCGGATGCCGACCGGGCCCGGCGCGCGCCCGTCGCGCGGGTTGTCGGCGCCCGGGCTGAGCGTGCCGTACACGAGGTCGCCGCCGCTGGCGAACGTCTCGTAGGCGTGCGCCATGTCGAGCGGTGACACGCCCTCCTTGAGCCCGCCGAGCGTCATCGCCCAGTTGGTGGAGACGTTGCTGCGGATGCCCATGCGCTCGGCCAGCCGCGCGATCCTGCGCGTGCCGATCTTGATGCCGACCTGCGCGAAGACCGAGTTGTCGGAGAACGTCGTCGCGCGCGCGAGGGTGGTGATGCCGGAGTAGGCGCCCTCGTAGTTGTTGACGGTGAAGACCTCCTTCGACTTCGGGACGTCGAACTCCATCTTCTTGGAGGCCCAGACCGAGTTGGGCGAGATGTTCTGGCGCAGCGCCTCGGCGAGGATGAACGGCTTGATCGCCGAACCGGGCTGGCGCTGGCCCTGGGTGGCGAGGTTGAACGGCAGCTCCTTGTAGTCGTCGCCGCCGACCATCGCCCGGACCTGGCCGTTGGAGTTGTCGATCGCCACCAGCGCCGCGCGCGGGCCGTCGCGGTTGGGCAGCCAGGCGTCGATCGCCTGCTCGGCGGCCGTCTGCAGCTCGCCGTCGATCGTGGTCCGGATGCGCAGGCCGCCCTCGAACGCCTGCCGCGCGCCCTCCTGGCCGCCGCCGAGCTGGTCGACGACCTGCTGCTTGATCCAGGAGGTGAAGTACGGGTGCTCGGAGTCCTCCTCCGGCGGCTGGAGGTCGCCGCGCTCGGGCAGCGGCTGCTCGACCGCGTCCGTGTACTGCTGCGGCGTGAGCAGCTCCTGGTCGCGCATGTAGCGCAGCACGAGGTTGCGGCGGCTCGAGCGCGGCGTCCGGGTTGGCGATCGGGTCGTAGGCGCTCGGCGAGGCGATCATGCCGGCCAGCAGCGCCGCCTCGTGGGGCGCGAGCTGGGAGGCGCAGCGCGGCCGGCCGCGCCCTCGTCGCAGCCGGGGTGGTAGGGCTGGAAGTAGGTCCGCGCCGCCGCCTCGATGCCGTAGGCGCCGTTGCCGAAGTAGATCGTGTTCAGGTAGTCGCGGAGGATCTCCTCCTTCGAGTACCGGCGCGTGAGGTGGTAGGCCAGCGCCGCCTCGCGCAGCTTCTGGAACACGGTCCGGTCGTCCTGGGCGGCGAGCGCGTTCTTGACGTACTGCTGCGTGATCGTCGAGCCGCCCTGCACCACCTTCTGCTGGACGACGTCCTGGTAGAGGGCGCGCGCGATGCCGCGCAGGTCGACGCCGTCGTTGGTGTAGAAGCGCCGGTCCTCGATCGCGATGACGGCGTGCTTCATCACCGGCGCGATCTCGTCCTCGGGCAGGAAGATCCGCTTCTCGTTGCCGTTGAGGACGCCGATCTGCTGCCCGTTGAGGTCGTAGATGACCGAGTTGCGCGGCGTGGCGCTGCTCCGGCAGGAGCTTGGGCACGTCGGAGGCGACGGCCATCATCATCCCGAACACGGTCGAGACGCCGGCCAGGAGCCCGAGGCCGATCAGCAGCGCGAACAGCCGCAGCTTGCGGATCCGCAGGTGGCGCTTCGGCGGCTTCGGCTTGCGCTGCTTGCGCTTGGCGTGCGGACGCAGCGCGACGACGTTGGCGCCGTTGCCGGCGCCGTTCGGCTCGCCGGTCGACGGCTCGGCTGTGCGTTCGCGATCGCTCATACGGTGGGTGGGGACCCGCCCCGAGCTTCCACGCCCGAAAGGCCGCCGCACCCCTGTTATCGGCACGGGTGACCAGCCCCGTCGGGAGGCTAGCATTGGCCCGGATGGAAGATCCCGCCTCGGCGGCGGCCCATCTGAGCCGCAACGCGGTCGAAACGCTCCCGGCCGGCGCGCTGGAGGCGCGTCTGGGCGCGGGCCGGCCGCTGCGCGTCAAGCTCGGGCTCGACCCGACGGCGAGCGACCTCACACTCGGGCACACGGTCGTCCTCCAGAAGCTGCGCGAGTTCCAGGACGCCGGCCACACCGTCGTGCTGATCGTCGGCGACTACACGGCCCGGGTCGGCGACCCGAGCGGGCGCTCCGCGACCCGCCCGGTGCTCTCCGGCGAGGAGATCGACGCGCACGCGCAGCACGTACGTGGAGCAGGCCGGCAAGGTCCTGCGCACCGACGAGCGGTTCGAGCTGCGCCACAACAGCGAATGGCTCGACATGCCGGCCGAGGACCTGTTCCGGCTGGCGCGCGTGCCCACCGTCGCCCAGATCCTCGAGCGCGAGGACTTCTCCAAGCGCTGGGCCGCCAACGAGCCGATCTCGCTGCTGGAGCTGCTGTATCCGGTGCTCCAGGGCTACGACTCGGTCGCCGTGCGGGCCGACGTGGAGCTCGGCGGCACCGACCAGACCTTCAACCTGCTGATGGGGCGGGCGATCCAGACCGCCTACGGCCAGCCGCCGCAGTCGGTGCTGACGATGCCGCTGCTGCCCGGCACCGACGGCGTGCAGAAGATGTCCAAGTCGGTCGGCAACCACATCGGGATCACCGAGCCGCCGGGCGAGATCTACGGCAAGACGCTGTCGCTGCCCGACTGCGGCGCTGCCGGTCTGGTACGACCTGCTGCTGGGAACGGATCCGCCGGCCGACCTCGGCCCGCGCGACGCCAAGCGCGCGCTGGCGCGCTCCCTCGTCGCCCGCTACCACGATCCCTCGTCCGCCGAGGAGGCCGAGGCCGCGTTCGACCGCCTCTTCGTCTCGCGCGAGCTGCCCGAGGACATCGAGGAGGCGGTGATCTCGGCGAACGGCGCCGTGCACCTCCCCGAGCTGATCGCAGACCTGTTCGGCGGGTCGCGCTCCGACGCCCGGCGCACGATCGAGGGCGGCGGCGTCAAGCTGGACGGCGAGACCGTCTCGGTGTTCGACCTGCCGGCCGGCGACCTCGACGGTCGCGTGCTCCAGGTCGGCAAGCGGCGGTTCCGCCGGCTGCGGGTCGCGTGACCGTTCACACCGGCCTGTTGCGGCTGGAGACCGAGGGCGAGGGCCAGATCGTCGATCTGACCGAGGGTGTGCTCGCCGTCGTGCGCCAGAGTGGCGTCTCGCAGGGCGTGGTGAGCGTGTTCGTGACCGGCTCGACGGCCGCCGTGACCACGATGGAGTACGAGCCGGGCGGCGTGCAGGACCTCCAGCAGACGCTCGAGCGCCTCGTCCCGCGCGCGCGTGACTATGCGCACAACGTCATGAACGGCGACGACAACGCCCACTCGCACCTGCGCGCGTCGCTCCTGGGCCCGTCGGAGACGATCCCGCTCGTGGGCGGGAATCTGGTGCTCGGGACGTGGCAGCAGCTCGTCCTGATCGAGCTCGACGACCGCCCGCGGCGGCGCGAGGTCCACGTCCAGGTCCTGTCCTAGCGCGTGCTACAGTCCCGCGCCGCTCTGGAGATCGCATTCGGCTCTACGAACGCGCTACACTCCAATGCCCGCTCGGGACGATGTCCCGGGCGCGCCCATGCGGAGGAAACCCCTCCGACCAGGGGCGCGCGGTCTTTGAAAACTCAACAGCATGCGCACCGATCGGCCCTGGCCTCGTGCCGGGGCGGAATCGATGTGCGTCCAGGTTCGTCAACGCCGACGGCGCTACCCAGCGCCGGACGGCACCAAGAATCAAGAAGTACCTCGTCGATGCATCCGGCGCCGGCCACGTGTACGGCCGCGCCCTCGTGAGATGCGCGACAAGCTCTGTGTGAGTAGTTCTTCACGGAGAGTTTGATCCTGGCTCAGGACGAACGCTGGCGGCGTGCTTAACACATGCAAGTGGAGCGACGAACCAGGCTTCGGCCTGGGGCAGAGCCGCGAACGGGTGAGTAACACGTGGGTAACCCACCCCGATGACCGGGACAACCCGAGGAAACTCGAGCTAATACCGGATGTACTGGTCTCTCATGAGGGAGAGCAGGAAAGATAGCTTCGGCCTTCGCATCGGGACGGGCCCGCGGCGCATTAGCTTGTTGGTGGGGTAAAGGCCTACCAAGGCGACGATGCGTAGCTGGTCTGAGAGGACGATCAGCCACACTGGGACTGAGACACGGCCCAGACTCCTACGGGAGGCAGCAGTGGGGAATCTTGCGCAATGCGCGAAAGCGTGACGCAGCAACGCCGCGTGGGGGAAGAAGGCCTTCGGGTTGTAAACCCCTTTCAGTTGGGACGAAGCTTCCGCGGTGAATAGCCGCGTGGAGTGACGGTACCTTCACAAGAAGCCCCGGCTAACTACGTGCCAGCAGCCGCGGTAATACGTAGGGGGCTAGCGTTGTCCGGAATCATTGGGCGTAAAGCGCGTGTAGGCGGCCCGGTAAGTCCGCTGTGAAAGTCGGGGGCTCAACCCTCGAATGCCGGTGGATACTGTCGGGCTAGAGTACGGAAGAGGCGAGTGGAATTCCTGGTGTAGCGGTGAAATGCGCAGATATCAGGAGGAACACCAATTGCGAAGGCAGCTCGCTGGGACGTTACTGACGCTGAGACGCGAAAGCGTGGGGAGCAAACAGGATTAGATACCCTGGTAGTCCACGCTGTAAACGATGGGCACTAGGTGTGGGGGGTGTCGACTCCCTCCGTGCCGAAGCTAACGCATTAAGTGCCCCGCCTGGGGAGTACGGCCGCAAGGCTAAAACTCAAAGGAATTGACGGGGGCCCGCACAAGCAGCGGAGCATGTGGTTTAATTCGACGCAACGCGAAGAACCTTACCTGGGCTTGACATGTAGATCATACCTGTGGAAACACAGGGTCAGTTCGGCTGGATCTTCACAGGTGGTGCATGGCTGTCGTCAGCTCGTGTCGTGAGATGTTGGGTTAAGTCCCGCAACGAGCGCAACCCCCGTCGCATGTTGCCAGCATTTAGTTGGGGACTCATGCGAGACTGCCGGTGACAAACCGGAGGAAGGTGGGGATGACGTCAAGTCATCATGCCCCTTATGTCCAGGGCTACACACGTGCTACATTGGCGCGTACAGAGGGCTGCGATACCGCGAGGTGGAGCGAATCCCTCAAAGCGCGTCTCGGTTCGGATTGCAGGCTGAAACTCGCCTGCATGAAGGCGGAGTTGCTAGTAATCGCGGATCAGCATTGCCGCGGTGAATACGTTCCCGGGCCTTGTACACACCGCCCGTCACACCACGGAAGCAAGCAACACCCGAAGCCGGTGGCCTAACCCTTTGGGAGGGAGCCGTCGAAGGTGGGGCTCGTGACTGGGGTGAAGTCGTAACAAGGTAGCCGTACCGGAAGGTGCGGCTGGATCACCTCCTTTCTAGGGAAGCTCCAGGACTGGAGCGGTCGCTCAGGCGGCCGGCGCATTCCGCGCCGGCGCAGCTCGAGCGGCTACCGAAACGTCGACCGGACCTGGGGGCGCCTTCTCGGGCGCCCCATGCTGTTGAGTTTTGAGAGACCGAGCGCCCAGTCCGGGCGTGCGCCTCTTCGCGGACCTTGAAAACTGCACAGCCATGCCAACAAACGGGTATCACCGTCCGCATTCGCAGCTGAGCCGGATTTCGGCTGCGGGATTTTCGTGAGCGTAGCAAACGAACCGCGACCGCATCCGTGAGCGCCAGCGAACGATGCGGCGATCACCGTCAAGATAGGAAGGGCACATGGTGGATGCCTTGGCACCAGGAGTCGATGAAGGGCGTGAACGGCTGCGATAAGCCGCGGGTAGGCGCTGAATAGCCATTGATCCGCGGATTCCCGAATGGGGAAACCCAACGCTGGTAATACGGCGTTACCGCATGCTGAATACATAGGCATGACGGGGGCAAGCCGGGGAACTGAAACATCTCAGTACCCGGAGGAAAGGAAATCAACCGAGACTCCCCGAGTAGTGGCGAGCGAAAGGGGAATAGCCCAAACTTCGTACGTGTAAGCGGCCACGCGTTGCGTACGAGGGGTTGTAGGGCGCCTGTCCGGGATGTGGCTGTCCCGGCGAGAGTTACCAAGCCGATCGGTAGTTGAAGCGCGTGGAACCGCGCACCACAGAGGGCAATCGTCCCGTAGACGAAACCGACCGGCCTCTCGATGGCGTTCCTGAGTAGGTCCGCACCCGTGAAACGCGGACTGAATCTGGGGGGACCACCCTCCAAGGCTAAGTACTCCCTGGTGACCGATAGCGGACTAGTACCGTGAGGGAAAGGTGAAAAGTACCCCGGAAGGGGAGTGAAATAGTACCTGAAACCGCGTGCCTACAAGCGGTCGGAGCAGCTTCGTGCTGTGACGGCGTGCTTTTTGCATAACGAGCCGGCGAGTTACTCGTCTGCGGCGAGCTTAAGCGATGAGCGAAGGCGTAGCGAAAGCGAGTCCGAATAGGGCGACTTAGTCGTAGGCGGTAGACCCGAAACTGAGCGAGCTACCCATGGGCAGGTTGAAGCGGGGGTAAGACCCCGTGGAGGACCGAACCGACCTAGGTTAAAAACTGGGCGGATGACCTGTGGGTCGGAGTGAAAGGCTAATCAAGCTCAGAGATATCTGGTTCTCTCCGAAATATATTTAGGTATAGCCTCGGATAAATTCCGATGCGGCCGTAGAGCACTGTTTGGTCTAGGGGGCCTACCAGCTTACCGAAATCAGGCAAACTCCGAAGACCGTTTCGGCTACTCCGGGAGTCAGTTGCTGGGGGATAAACTTCAGCGTCAAGAGGGAAACAGCCCAGACCGCCAGCTAAGGACCCTAAGTGCTAGCTAAGTGGCAAACGATGTCCGAGTGCACAGACAACCAGGAGGTTGGCTTAGAGGCAGCCATCCTTGAAAGAGTGCGTAACAGCTCACTGGTCAAGTGTTCGGGCGCGGATAATGTAACGGGGCTCAAGCTAGCCTCCGAAGCTGCGGGTGCGTCGCAAGACGCGCGGTAGGAGAGCGTTCCCATGGCAGTGAAGCGGCGGCGGAAGCCAGCCGTGGAGCCGTGGGAAGTGAGAATGCCGGCATGAGTAACGAAAGAGGGGTGAGAATCCCCTCCGCCGATTGCCCAAGGATTCCTGAGTAAAGTTCGTCTGCTCAGGGTTAGTCGGGACCTAAGGCGAGGCCGAAAGGCGTAGTCGATGGACAACAGGTTGATATTCCTGTACCACGTCGCAACCATTTGACCGATGGGGGGACGGGGAAGGCTAAGCGAACCCAGGCGATGGTCGTCCTGGGCCAAGCATGTAGGGGTGGCTTCAGGCAAATCCGAAGCCGCATAACCTGAGGTGTGACGGCAGCTGGCTACAAGCCGGCGAGTCGCAGACGCCATGCCCCCGAGAAAAGCCTCTAGGGAGGTTGCACGTGCCCGTACCAAAACCGACACAGGTGGGCAAGTAGAGAATACTAAGGTGATCGAGATAACCCTCGTTAAGGAACTCGGCAAAATCGCCCCGTAACTTCGGGAGAAGGGGCGCCCTAGTAGGGTGAAGCCGCTTGCCGGTGGAGCCCGAGGGGGCCGCAGTGAATTGGTTCAAGCGACTGTTTACCAAAAACACAGGTCTCTGCTAAGTCGCAAGACGACGTATAGGGGCTGACGCCTGCCCGGTGCCGGAAGGTTACGTGGAGGTGTTAGGGCTTCGGCTCGAAGCACTGAAACTAAGCCCCGGTAAACGGCGGCGGTAACTATAACCGTCCTAAGGTAGCGAAATTCCTTGTCGGGTAAGTTCCGACCTGCACGAATGGCGTAACGACTTGAACGCTGTCTCAACGAGGGGCTCGGTGAAATTGCAGTCTCGGTGAAGATGCCGAGTACCCGCGGCTAGACGGAAAGACCCCGTGAACCTTTACTACAACTTGGTATTGGAGTGCGGTGCATCTCGCTCAGGATAGGTGGGAGGCTTTGAAGCGCCGGCTGCGGCTGGCGTGGAGCCAACCTTGAGATACCACCCTTGATGTATTGTGCTTCTAACAGCATTCCGTGAATCCGGGTGCTGAACAGTGCCAGGTGGGTAGTTTGACTGGGGCGGTCGCCTCCTAAAATGTAACGGAGGCGCGCAAAGGTTCCCTCAGTACGGTTGGAAACCGTGCGTAGAGTGTAAAGGCAGCAAGGGAGCTTGACTGTGAGACCGACAGGTCGAGCAGGTGCGAAAGCAGGCCTTAGTGATCCGGCGGTTGCAAGTGGAAGTGCCGTCGCTCAACGGATAAAAGGTACTCCGGGGATAACAGGCTTATCGAGTCCAAGAGTCCACATCGACGACTCGGTTTGGCACCTCGATGTCGGCTCGTCGCATCCTGGGGCTGAAGTAGGTCCCAAGGGTTGGGCTGTTCGCCCATTAAAGCGGTACGCGAGCTGGGTTCAGAACGTCGTGAGACAGTTCGGTCCCTATCTGCCGTGGGCGTTGGAGAATTGACAGGATTCGTCCCTAGTACGAGAGGACCGGGATGAACGCACCTCTGGTGTATCTGTTGTCCTGCCAAGGGCACCGCAGGTTAGCTACGTGCGGATCGGATAACCGCTGAAGGCATCTAAGCGGGAAGCCGACCTGAAGATGAGTTCTCCCATCCCCTTGAGGGAGTAAGACCCCTGGTAGACCACCAGGTTGATAGGCCGGATCTGGAAGCACAGCAATGTGCGTAGGAGACCGGTACTAATGGGTCGAGGGCTTGACGGATATTTTTTCGTGGTACCCGAGGTTGGCGGGTTGTGCAGTTTTGAGGGTCCGCGCGGAGGCGCGGTGGTCTTGACAAGTTTCCGGTGGCTTTAGCGTGGGGGAAACACCTCTTCCCATTCCGAACAGAGCAGTTAAGCCCCACAGCGCCGATGGTACTTGGCCTTCACGGGCCTGGGAGAGTAGGTCGCCGCCGGTTCTTCATTCAGCGAGCCGCCCCGAGGGGCGGCTCGTGGTCGTATCGCTGGACACCCTCGGTGGGTGCTGTCATCGTCTAGACGCGGTCGGCGGTCCAGGCTCCCCGACGGACGCTTCCACGGGGACCGAACCGCGCGCACCTTCGAGGTGCGCTGAGCCGCCCCAAGGCGCTCGAGCCGCCAACCAGAGGCGGCCCGAGTGCGTTGGAGCTGTGTGCCCGACCGGCGCGCCCGTCCTCCCAGACCGGACGCCGGTGGGCGGGGTGGTCAGGCGCCCCGGGCCGGCTGATGGGGTACCGGCGAGACGCAGACCTGTGCGCGTGGCGTGGCCGGACTGGGCCTGCGCCTGCGCGGGTGACGACCGAGTGGCCGGCGGTGCGGGTGGACGCGCGTGGGGGCGGTGGGCACCCGGGGCGCAACGCGCTCCGGAGCCTGTGCCTCACCCAGCGTCGCGAACTCCGCGGCCGTGTCGACGGCCGAGCGCACCAGCTCGCGGAGCGAGCGCTTCTTCGGGCGGCCGGTGGTCGTCGGGGGGAACATGTGTTCGGCAGACTAGGTAGGGCGTCGGACGGAACCCGCAACGTGCGGCGACGCACGTCGCAGACCGTCACGAATTTGGCTCCACAGAGCGGAATCCGGCGACGAAGCGCTGCAAGCGATCTTGCACGGGCAGCTCGCGGGGTAGCCTGCCCGCCGCATGGTCCACCTGCGGATCGTCTCGCCGCCCGACCTCACCGAGCAGGTCATGGAGGTCCTGACCGGGACGCGTCGGTGATCAACATCATCCGGCTCGACGGCGCGGCCCGCCGGCCCGACGGCGACGTGATCCTGTGCGACGTCGCGCGCGAGGACGCGAGCGTCATCCTCGGCGACCTGAAGGCGCTCGACCTGCGCGAGCGCGGCTCGATCACGCTCGATGCCGATCGACACCGCGATCTCGAGAGCCGCCGACGAGGCCGAGCGCCACGCGCCCGGCGCGCCGGCGGACGCCGTGGTGTGGGAGGAGGTCGAGCAGCGCACGAGCGAGAACGTCGAGCTCTCCGGCGTCTTCCTGCTCTTCATGGTCCTCGCCGCGCTGATCGCGGCGGTCGGCATCTACCTCGACTCGGAGATCCTGATCGTCGGCGCGATGGTGGTCGGCCCCGAGTTCGGCCCGATCGCCGGCTTCTGCGTCGCGCTCGTCCAGCGCCGCCGCGACCTCGCGCGTCCGCTCCGGCGTCGCCCTCGCGGTCGGCTTCCCGCTGGCCATCGCGGCCGTCTTCCTCGCCAGCCTGATCTTCAAGGCCACCGAGCTCACGCCGAACGGACTTCACGGCCGAGGACCACTCGGTCGCCAACCTGATCTCGAGCCCCGACGCCTTCACGGTGATCGTCGCCCTCTGCGCCGGCGCCGCCGGCATGCTCTCGCTCTCGACCGCCAAGTCGGGCGCGCTGATCGGCGTCCTGATCTCGGTGACCACGATCCCGGCGGCCGCCAACATCGGCGTCGCCGCGGCCTACGGCGACCGCGACGGCTGGACCGGCTCGCTGGCCCAGCTCGCGCTCAACCTGGTCTCGATCGTCGTGGCCGGCACCCTCGTGCTGGCCGTCCAGCGGATCCTCTACGCCCGGCGGCGCTCAGCGCGAGCCGAGCGATGACCAGACGTCGACCTTGGTGCGCACCTTCTCGATCACCGCGTCGGTGAACTCGCTGGTCGTCGCGACGCCGCCGAGGTCGACGGTCTTCGTCCCGGTCGCCACCGTCTCCAGCACGCCCTCGTAGATCGCGCGCGAGGCGCGCTCGGCGCCGCTCTCGCCCGCCGCGCCCGCGTAGCCCAGCACCGCGCCGCAGGCCAGCAGCATCGCCATCGGGTTCGCGATGTCCTTGCCCATCAGCGACGGCGCCGTGCCGTGCGGCGCCTCGGCCATCGCGACGTCGACCTCGTAGTCGTCGTCGAACGCCAGCAGCACCGACTCGGCGCCCGCGATCGAGCCGAACATCGGCAGCACCATGTCCGACAGGCAGTCGCCGTCGCGGTTCAGGGCCGGGATGACCAGCGGCGTCTCGGTGGCGCCGGTCAGCAGCCCCGCGTAGGTGGCGTCGATCAGCACCGGCTGGTACTCGACGTCGGAGTGGCGCTCGGCCGCGCGGTCCATCTCCTCCTTGAGCATCCCCTCGTACACGGGCGAGACCGTCCACTTCGGGCCGCCGTAGACCCGCGCGTTCATGCGCTCGGCGGTCTGGAAGGCGTACTCGGCCACCGCGCGGCAGGTCGAGCGCGTGACCTTCTCGGTGCGGTAGGCGACCTCGTCCGCCGCGCCCTCGTCGCCCTCGCGCCACTGCTTGGCGCCGTAGGCGTCCTCGATCGCCATCCGCACCACCGCGATCGGGTGGAAGACGCCGGACACGGGGCCGACCACGCCCGGGATCCGCCGCCCCGTGCGCACGATCACCTTGCCGCCGACCTCCTCGCGCAGGATGCGGTTGGGGGAGCCGACGTCGTCCTTGCCCTCGGGCGTGACCGTCGCCGCCTTGATCCCGTAGCCGGCCTCGCGCATCGCGCGCGCCGCCTCGTGGACGATCTCGTTGCCGGTCTCGCGCCGCTTCTCGAGCGAGAGGTCGAAGCGCTGCTGCTCGACCTCGATCCCGAGCACCTCGGAGTCGAGCACGCGCAGGGCCTGCTCGAGCAGCTCCTGGCCGGTCTCGTCGCCCTCCAGCACGACGATCCGCACCGCCATCAGGCCACCGCCCCGCGGCCGTCGAGCCCGAGCGCCGCGGCGTGCTCGTCGAGCGCGGCGATCACGAACGCCACGTGCTCGTCGAAGTCCACGCCCAGCTCCTCCGCGCCCGCGCGCATCTCGTCGCGGTTCACGGCGGCGGCGAAGGCCGGCGTCTTCATCTTCTTCTTGACCGATTTGGGGGTCATCCCGTGGATGCCCTCCGGGCCGCACGTACGCGCACGCCATCACGAAGCCGGACAGCTCGTCGACCGCGAACAGCGTCTTCTCCATCGCCGAGTCGCGCGAGACCCCGAGGAAGTCGGCGTGCGAGGCGACGGCGCGCACGAACTCGGGCGAGAAGCCCTGCTCCTCGAGCTCCTTCAGCGCCACGCGCGGATGGCCGGTCTCGAGGTCCGGATGGCGCTCGTAGTCGAGGTCGTGGAGCATGCCGACGAGGCCCCAGTTCTCCTCGTCCTCGCCGAACCTGCGGGCGTAGGCGCGCATCGCGGCCTCGACCGCCAGCACGTGCCGGCGCAGGGACTCCGACTCCGTCCAGGAACAGAACAGGTCCCAGGCCTGTTCCCGCGAAAGAGGCTCAGACATGGCTGTTACCCTAGCCCAGCCTCGGGGCCCTAGCCCCTCCACGCTCATGGAAAAGCTCCTGATCGAGGGCGGGGTGCCGCTGTCAGGCACGATCGTGCCCGCCGGCAACAAGAACGCGGCGCTGCCGCTGCTCGCCTGCAGCCTGCTCACCGACGAGCAGGTGGTGCTGCACAACGTCCCGCGCATCCGGGACGTCGAGGCGATGCTGGACCTGCTCGCCGACCTCGGCGTGCGCGTCGAGTGGCGCGCCGAGAACACGGTCTCGCTGCAGGCCGACGAGGTGCGCGGCACCGAGGTCGAGCGCGCCGCTCGCCGAGCGCATCCGCGCCTCGTTCCTGGCCGCCGGCCCGCTGCTCGGCCGCTTCGGCTCGGCGCTGATGCCGCCGCCGGGCGGCGACGTGATCGGCCGCCGCCGGCTCGACCCGCACCTGGACGCCTTCCGCGCCCTCGGCGCCACCGTCGAGCACGGGCGCGACATCCGCATCACCGCCAACGGCGGCCTGAGCGCGACCGACTTCCTGATGGACGAGCCGTCGGTGATGGGCACCGAGAACGCGCTGATGGCCGCCGCCCTGATCGACGGCACGACGGTCATCCGCAACGCCGCCTCCGAGCCGCACGTGCAGGACGTGGCGCGGATGCTCAACAAGATGGGCGCCGCGATCGAGGGCATCGGCTCCAACGTCATGCAGGTCCACGGCGTGGCCGAGCTCGGCGGCTGCGAGCACACCGTCACGCCCGACCACATCGAGATCGCCTCGTTCATGGCGCTCGCCGGCGTCACCGGCGGCGAGCTGCGGATCGAGGGCTGCATCCCCGACGACATGCGGATGATCCGCCTGGTCTTCCAGCGGCTCGGCCTGCGCTCCGAGCTCGACGGCGACGACATCGTCGTCCCGGGCGGCCAGGAGCTCGTGGTCGAGCGCGACGCCGGCGACTACCAGTCCAAGGTCGAGGACGGCCCGTGGCCGGCCTTCCCGGCCGACCTCACCAGCATCGCCGTCGCGCTCGCCACCCAGTCCCGCGGCTCGGTGCTGATCTTCGAGAAGATGTTCGAGAACCGCCTGTTCTTCGTCGACGAGCTGATCACGATGGGGGCGGAGATCACGATCTGCGACCCGCACCGCGCCATCATCATCGGCCCCCGCCGCCTTCGCGGGCAGCGGCTCTCCTCGCCCGACATCCGGGCCGGCATGGCCAAGCTGATCGCGGCGCTCTGCGCCGAGGGAACGAGCGAGATCCACAACGTCCAGCAGATCGACAGGGGATACGAGCGGATCGACGAGCGCCTGCGCGCGCTCGGGGCGCGGATCGAGCGCGTCGGGGCGTGATCCACCCCATCCCCAGCGGCACGCGCGACGTCCTGCCGGACGAGATGCGCGAGCTGCGCGCCATCACCGAGGCGATACGGGGCGTGTTCGAATCCTCCGGCTACGGCGAGATCGCCACGCCTGCGCTGGAGTACGAGGACGTGCTCACCCGCGGCGACCCGAGGGCGGCCGACCCCGCCTACAAGCTGTTCGACGAGCACGGCAACGTGCTCGTGCTGCGCTCGGACATGACGATCCCGATCGCGCGCGTGGTGGCGAGCCGCTACGCGCAACGCCGAGCCGCCGCTGCGCTTCTGCTACTTCGCCCACGCCTACCGCTCCGTGCGGCCGCAGCGCGGGCAGGCGCGCGAGATGCTGCAGGCCGGGCTCGAGCTGGTCGGCGCGCCCGGGCCGGACGGCACCGCCGAGGCGCTGAGCGTGCTGTGCGCGGGGCTCGACGCCGCCGGGCTGGAGAACTACCGGATCGGGCTCGGCGACGCCTCGCTGTACCGCGCGCATGCTCGACCGGCTCGCCGTGCCCGAGGGCGCGCGGCCGCAGATCCTGCACGAGCTGGTCACGCGCGACTTCGTCGGCCTCGAGCGCGAGGTCGAGGCGCACGGGCACGAGGAGCTGCGTGCGCGTGCCGCAGCTGCGCGGCGGCGTCGAGGTGCTCGAGGGCATCCCCGAGGCGGGCGAGCTGCGCGCCGTGTACGACCGGCTGGCGCCCGAGGTCGGCGGAGCGCGTGATCTTCGACCTCGGGCTGATCCGCCGACCTCGACTACTACACGGGCGCCGTGTTCGAGGTCTACGACGCGGCGCTCGGCGCCCCGATCGGCGGCGGCGGCCGCTACGACGACCTGCTCGGCCGCTTCGGCCGCGACCTGCCCGCCTGCGGCTGGGCCATGAACGTGGAGCGGCTGCACATCGCGCGCGTGGGGGAGGGGCGGTGAGCCTCGAAGGGCTCTGCGCCTGGCGGTGCCGCGCGGCGCGCTGATGGGCGACACGCTCGACCTGCTCGACCGCCTCGGCGTCGACACCGCCGAGGTCCGCGCGAACGACCGCAAGCTGCTGTTCGAGGACGCCGGGCTGGTCACCATGCGGCCCGTCCGACGTGCCGACCTACGTGGAGGCCGGCGCCGCCGACATCGGCATCACCGGCAAGGACGTGCTCGCCGAGCAGGCCGAGCGCGAGCGTCTACGAGCTGCTCGACCTCGGCTTCGGGCCGTGCCGGATGGTGTTCGCCACCGTCGACGGCGACGACCCCGCGGCCGAGGCGCTGCGCCGGCTGGGCGTCATGCGGGTCGCCACCAAGTACCCGAAGATCGCCGCCCGCTACTTCGAGCGCACCGGCCGCCAGGCCGAGATCGTGGAGGTCAAGGGCTCGGTCGAGCTGGCGCCGCTGACCGGCCTCGTGGAGGGGATCGTCGACCTCACCGCCACCGGCACGACGCTGCGCGAGAACGGGCTCGTGATCCGCGAGGAGATCGCCGCCTCGACCGCGCGGCTGATCGCCAACCCGGTCGCCCACAAGCTCAAGGCGGCGGCGATCGACCGGCTGGTGGAGCGCATCCGTGCGGCTTAGCTGCACGGTGGAGACGGCCGCCGAGGTCGCCGCGCAGGTGCGGCGGACGATCGCCGAGACGGTCGACGTCGCCCCGATCCTCGAGGCGGTGCGCGAGCGCGGCGACGAGGCGCTGCGCGAGTACGAGGCGCGGTTCGGCGGACGGCGTCGCCGATCGTGGTCGAGCCGCGACGAGCTCGCCGCGGCGCTCGACGCGCTCGACCCCGACGTTCGCGCCGGGCTGAAGCGCGCGGCGGCGAACGTGCGCGCCGTCGCCGAGGCGGGCCTCGACCCCGAGGCCGAGGTCACGCTGCCCGAGGGCCAGACGATCCGGCTGCGCGAGCTGCCGGTGCGCCGCGCCGCCGTCTACGCGCCCGGCGGCCGCCACCCGTACCCGTCCTCGGTGGTCATGGGCGCCGTCACGGCCCGCGCCGCGGGCGTCGACGAGGTCGTCGTGGCCGCGCCCGGCCACCCGGTGATCCTGGCCGCCGCCGCGCTGTGCGGGGCCGACGAGGTCTACCGCATGGGCGGCGCCCAGGCGATCGCCGCGCTCGCCTACGGCACCGAGACGATCCGGCCGGTCGACGTGATCGTCGGGCCCGGCAGCCTGTGGGTCCAGGAGGCCAAGCGGCAGGTGTCGGGCATCGTCGGCATCGACGGCTTCGCCGGGCCGCAGCGACCTGACGATCATCGCGTCCGCCGGCGCCGACCCCGAGCCGCTGCGGCTCGATCTGATGGCCCAGGCCGAGCACGGCGAGGGGTCGCTGGTGGTGGCCGTGAGCGACGACGAGGCGCTGCTCGACGCGGCTCGAGGTCGGCGTGACCGTGCGCGGCGGATCATCGAGGCCGCGCTGGCCTTCGCCGAGGCGCTCGCCCCCGAGCACCTCCAGCTCGCCGGCGAGGCCGCCGAGCTGCTCGCCCCGCGCGTGCGCAGCGCCGGCTGCCTGTTCGTCGGCATCGAGTCCGGCACCGCGTTCGGCGACTACGTGGCGGGTTCGAACCACACGCTGCCCACCGACGGCGCCGCCCGCTTCGCCTCCGGCCTGTCAACGTCCGCCACTTCCGCCGCCGCATGGCGGAGGTGCGCGTGGGCGCCGCCGCGCCCGCCCTGGCGCGCGCCGGAGCGCCGATCGCCCGCGCCGAGGGCTTCGAGCACCACGCCGCTTCGATGGAGATCCGCGAGAATCCGCCGTCCCGATGACCCGCACCGCCGAGATCACCCGCACGACCGGCGAGACCGACGTCACGCTCACGCTCGGCCTCGACGGCACGGGCGCCGGCACGCCGCAGCACCGGCGTCGGCTTCCTCGACCACATGCTCGACCTGCTGGCCCGCCACGGCCGGCTCGACCTCGAGGTCGCAGGTCACCGGCGACCTGCAGACCGGCGCGCACCACACGGTCGAGGACACCGGGATCGTGTTCGGCCAGGCGCTCGACCAGGCGCTCGGCGACCGGCGCGGGATCGGCCGCTACGGCCACGCGATCGTGCCGATGGACGAGTCGCGCGCCCTGTGCGCGATCGACCTCTCCGGCCGCCCGTTCGCCGCCATCAGCGGCTTCGAGCGCCTCCCGGCGGGCGACATCGCCGGCTTCGAGCACGAGCTGGCCGAGGAGTTCTTCCGCGCCATCGCCTCCGCCGCGCGGCTCACGCTGCACCTCGAGCTGCAGGCCGGCACCAACGCGCACCACATGATCGAGGCGTGCTTCAAGGCGTTCGCCCGCGCGCTGCGCGCCGCCGTGGCCGTCGACCCGAGCGAGACCGGCGTGCCCTCCACCAAGGGGACGCTGACGTGATCGCCATCGTCGACTACGGGATGGGCAACCGCCGCAGCGTCGAGAAGGCGCTCGAGCACGTCGGCGCCGAGCCGCGCCTGACCGCCGACCACGACGTCATCGCACGCCGCCGACGGCATCGTCGATCCCGGGCGTCGGCGCCTTCCCGGAGGCGATGCGCCGCTTCCGCGCCGCCGGCCTGGACGAGCTGATCCGCGAGCGCGCCGCCGCCGGCGTGCCGATCCTCGGCCTGTGCCTGGGCATGCAGCTGCTGTTCGACGCCTCCGACGAGCACGAGGGCGCGGCGGGCCTCGGCCTGCTCCCCGGCCGCGTGACGGCGCTGCAGGCGCCCGCGCGTGCCGCACATCGGCTGGAACCTGGTCACCTTCGAGCGCCCGTCGGCGCTGACCGAGGGCCTCGGCGAGGCGGCCGCCTTCTACCACGTGCACTCGCTCGCGCCCGAGCCGGCGGTCGAGGACGACGTGGTCGGCCGCGGCGAGTACGGCGGGCGCTTCGTCTCGATCGTCGAGCGCGGCAACGTCATGGGCGTCCAGTTCCACCCCGAGAAGTCCTCGCGCGACGGGCTCGCGCTGCTGCGCAACTTCGCGCGCGTCGGTGTCGCGGCGTGATCCTCTACCCGGCGATCGACATCTGCGACGGCAAGGCGGTGCGGCTCGTCCAGGGCCGCTTCGAGGACGCCACGACCTACCACGACGACCCGCTGGAGGCCGCGCAGAGCTGGGTCGACGCCGGCGCGCGCTACCTGCACGTCGTCGACCTCGACGGCGCCAAGGACGGCGAGCCGCGGTCGATCGAGCACCTGCGCCGGATCGTCCAGGGCACCGGCGTGCCGGTCCAGTACGGCGGCGGGCTGCGCACGCGTGGACGCCGTCCGCGACGCGCTGCGGGCCGGCGCCGAGCGCGCGATCGTCGGCACCGCCGCCTTCCGCGACGTCGACTTCCTCGACGAGATCCTCGCCACCTGGGGCCCGCGGATCGTCGTCTCCGTCGACGTGCGCGACGGGCAACATCTCCACCGCCGGCTGGACCGAGACCACCGAGCTGCCGGCCGCCGACGCGATCCACCACCTGCACGACCGCGGCGTCGCCTCGTTCGTCTACACCAACGTCGACCGCGACGGGCAGCTCGAGGGCCCGGACCTCGACGAGGTCGAGCGCGTCGCGCACGCCGTGCGCGGCCGCTTCCTCTACTCGGGCGGGATCGGCAAGCGCGAGGACCTGGTGGCGCTCGCCCGGCTGCGCCAGGTCAACCTGTCCGGCGTGATCGTCGGCAAGGCGCTCTACGAGCAGCGCTTCACGATCGCCGAGGGCCAGGCCGCGCTCGACAGCTGACGCGCCGCCTCGACCGCGGCCGCGCGGCTTGGGACCATTGGCGGCATGCCCGCCCGCCTGCTCGAGCGCGACCGAACGCTCGAAGCGCTCGAGCGCGCCGTGACCGACGCGGCGGCGGGCCGCGGCTCGGTCGCGCTCGTCACCGGCGAGGCGGGGATCGGCAAGACGAGCCTGGTGCGCGCGTTCGCCGCCGGGCGGCGAAGCGCGTCCTGCTCGCCGCCTGCGACGACCTGATGGCGCCGCGCACGCTCGGCCCGCTGCGCGACGCGGCCGCCGGCACCGACGGCCCGCTCGCCGCCGCGCTGGCCGACGAGCAGCCGGTCGACGCCGTGTTCGGCGCGCTGCTCGAGGAGCTCGGCGCCGACCCGCCGACCGTCCTCGTCGTCGAGGACCTGCACTGGGCCGACGACGCGACGCTCGACGTCCTCGGCCTACGCGGCGCGGCGGATCGAGCAGCGTCGGCGCGCTGATCGTGCTGACCTGCCGCGACGACCAGGTCGATCCCCGCCACCCGCTGCACCGGTTCCTCGGCGTGCTCGCCGGCGGCCCGGTGCGCCGGCTCGCGCTGCGGCCGCTCTCGCACCTCGGCGGTGCGCGAGCTGGCGGCGGGCACCGGCGCCGACGCCGACGCCCTCTACCGCGTGACCCGCGGCAACCCGTTCTTCGTGACCGAGGCGCTGGCGGCGTCCGGCGACGCGGTCCCGGTCAGCGTGGTGGAGGCCGTGCTGGCGCGGGTCGGGCGGCTCGGGCCGGAGTGCCGCGAGGCGCTCGACCAGCTCGTCGGTCGTCCCGTGGCACGTCGACCCCGACCTCGCCGCCGCGCTGCTCGGCGGCGCGCTTCGAGCGCGCTCGCCGAGGCGCAGGCGCGCCGGGGTGCTCGAGGACCGCGCCGACGGCATCGCGTTCCGCCACGAGCTCGCCCGCCGCGCGATCGAGCACAGCCTGCCGGCGATCCGCCGCCGGCAGCTCAACGCGGCCGTCGTCGCCGCGCTGCGCGCCCAGGAGCGGCCCGAGCGCGCCCGCCTGATGCACCACGCCGTCGAGGCGCAGCGACGTCGAGACGATCGTCGCCGTCGGGCCGGCGGCCGCGCGCGAGGCGGCGCAGGCCGGCTCGCACCGGCAGGCGCTCGCGCACTTCGAGTCCGTGCTCCCGCACCTCGACCGGCTCGGCGAGCGCGAGCGCGCCGCGGTGCTCGACGCCTACGGCTGGGAGCTCTACAACGCGCACCGCTTCCGCGAGGCGGTCGAGGCGAGCCGCGCCGCGGTGCGCGCTGTACGAGCGGCTCGACGACCCGGTCGCCGCCGGCGAGTGCCTCGTGCGCCTGTCGCGGCACCTGTACATGGCCGGCGACACCGACGCCGCCGAGGTCAGCGCCCAGCGGGCGGTGATGACGCTCGAGCCGACCGGCCACGGCGCCGCGCTCGCGCACGCCTCGCTCAACGAGGGCGCGATCCTCGCGATGACCGAGGAGGACCCGGCGCGGACGGTCGCGATCCTCGTCGCTCGCGCGCGAGCTGGCGACGCGGGTCGCCGCGGCCCGACCTCGCGGCGCTGGCCCTGAACTACCTCGGCATGGCGCGGGTGCAGTGCGGCGACCCGGAGGGCGTGGAGCTGCTGCGCGAGAGCATCGCCGCCGCCGAGCGAGGCGCGCCAGTACGAGTACGCCGCGCGCGGCTACTGCAACCTGGCCGAGCTGCTGTTCCGCGCCGGCGCAGCTCGACGAGCTCGAGGCCTGCGTGGAGGAGGGGCTGCGCGTACGTCGCGCGAGCGCGGCTTCTGGTCGCACGCCTACGGGCTCGAGCTGCACCGCTGCGCCGCGCTGATGCGCCGCGGCCGCTGGGAGCCCGCGCTCGCCGGGCTGCGCGCGCTGGTCGAGGACGTCGACGACCCCGGCATGCTGTACGCCTACAGCGTGCCGCTGCTGGCGCGGCTGCTGGCGCGGCGCGGCGACGAGGCGGCGGCGCCGATGCTCGCGGCGGCGTGGGGCCGGGCGCTGCGCCAGCGGCTGCTGATCGGGCTCGCCTACGCGGGCCTGGCGTCGGTCGAGCGGGCGTGGCTGGTCGGCGACGTCGACGTCGGCGCGCCGGGTCGGCGAGGTGCTCGAGCCGCGCACCTGGCACGCCGGCGCCGCGCCGTTCCGGGCCGAGCTGCTGCGCTACCTGGCCCGCTGCGGGCTGGAGGTCGAGCCGTTCGACGGCTGCCCGGAGCCGTGGGCGGCCGGGCCTGCGCGGCGACTGGGAGGCGGCCGCGGCGGGCTGGGAGGCGGCGGGCGATCCCGTACGAGCAGGCGCTCGAGCTGGCCGAGTCGGGCGAGCCGGAGCCGACGCTCGAGGCCGTGCGCATCCTCGACGGGCTCGGGGCCGGTCGCGGCCGAGATCGCCCGCGACCGCCTGCGGGCCATGGGCACGCCCGTGCCGCGCGCGGCCGCAGGCGGGGACGCGGGCCAACCCCGCCGGGCTCACCGGCCGCCAGCTCGCGGTGCTGGAGCTGGTGAGCGAGGGGATGACGAACGCCGAGATCGCCGACCGGCTGGTGGTCTCGGTCCGCACCGTCGACCACCACGTCGCCGCCGTGCTCGGCAAGCTCGGCGTGCGCTCGCGGCGGGAGGCGGCCGCCGCGGCGCACGAGATGGGGATCGAGCTCTGCTAGTCGCGTCTGCAGCCCGATCACGTCGGGCGCCAGGCCGGACGTGTCGACGCTGTCGTCGCCTCCCAGCGTGTCGATGGCCAGCGTGTCGAAGCCGATCTGGGCGAAGCTGATGCCGAGCTTGACCGGCAGGCCGGTGACGGTGGCCGCGCCGCAGACGACCTTCTTGCCGGTCACGGTGACCTCGTCGGCGCCGTCGGTGCCCTCGATCTCGATCCGGTCGGGGTCGTCGGCACCGCGAGCCGGGCGCGAGGCTGGCGTTCAGCTCGCACGACGCCGCTGCCGCGATGCGGAAGGTGTCCGCGCCGGCTCCCGCCATGGCGTCGACGATCTCGATGCCGTCGAGGTCCATGACGATGTTGCCGACGTCGCGCGTGAAGCGGTCGCCGGCGAGCTCGAACGTCTCGGCGTCGGCGCTGCCGAGGAAGAACAGCGAGTCGCGGCTGCCCGGGCCGCCGTCGACGGTGTCGCTGCCGTCGCCGGGCGCCCAGCTGAAGCGGTCGAAGTCGGCGCCCATGTAGGCGGTGTCGTCACCGCGGCCTCCCTTGATGTCGTCGAAGTCGTCGCCGCCGATCAGCAGTGTCGCGGCCGGGTCCGCCGAGCACGACGTCGGTGTCGTCGCCGCCGTCGAGCGTGAGCTTCATCACGTCGGTCGAGGCGCTGACGATGTCCTCGCCGCCGTTGCCGTTGAGGCGCAGGCGGTCGGTCGGCTCGGCGCCGTCGAAGGTCGACGCACGTGCCGGCCGAGCACGCTCACGCGGCCGCTGAACGCGTTGACCGAGAGCTCTGGTTGTCGCTCGTCGGAGTCGTTGACGATCGACGCGGTCGAGGTCGCCGTCGGCCGCCCCGAGGTCGGTGTGGACCTCCCACAGGTCGTCGATGGCGTCGATCGTCACGCTGTCGTCGCCGTCGCCGGCGTTCACGTCGACGTACTCGACGCCGGTGAGGCCGCGGACCTCGATCCGGTCGTCGCCGTCCGTGCCCTCGTGGATCAGCGTGTCGACGCCGTCGCCGAGGTCGATCTTCGACGCGGTCGTAGCGGCGGCGGATGGGCTCGAAGTCGATGACGCCGTCGTCGCCGAAGTCGATCTCGGCCCTCGTGCAGCGAGAGCGTGTCGTCGCCGGGCGTGCCGGTGATGCGCAGCGTGCGCTTCTCGATCCGGGCGCGGCCGTCGGTGGCGACGTCGACGAACTCGCGCTCGCCGTAGCGTCGTCCTGGCGCGCTTGAGGTCGCCGCCGATGCGCTTGGCGAAGCTGCGCGCGAACTGGGCGTCCTCGAGCGCGGCGACGAGCAGCAGGTGCCGGTCGAGCGTCACCGAGCCGCCGAACAGCCGCTCGCGCGCCTCCTGGTCGTCGGTGCAGGCCCTTCTGCGAGCGCCTTGGCGCTGACGCCGGGCACCTCGAGCAGGACCGCGTTGACGTCGGGCCGTCGGGGTCGAAGGTCAGCACGGACTGCTGGAGGAACCGGCGGCGGACGGTCTCGGCGATGTCGTGCAGCTCGTCCTCGGCTGACGCGGTCGACGTCGAAGCGGCGCGAGCGCTCGAACGTGAGCTCGTCGCCGAAGAAGACGCCGTCGAGCAGCTCGGAGCCGCGCGGGCGGCCGCCGCCGTCGTCGATGATGCGCTCGACGCGGCGGGCGAAGCCCTTCGAGGCGGTCGTCGCAGGCGCGGGTCGTCGGGGTCGGTGATGGTCGCGGTGTTGTCGGTGGCGAAGATCTCCGCGTCGTCGCTGGTGGGCGGCAGCGGCGGGCGCGGCGACCGCCAGCAGGGCGAGCGCGGCGACGAGGGGTCTGAGCATCGGGGAGGATCCTTTGTCGGGGATTCAGGCGGCCAGGGCGCCGGCGAGGCGCTCGCGGGCGCGGTAGAGGCGGCTCATGACGGTCCCGTTGGGGATCCGCAGCGCCTCGGCGGCCTCGGCGTAGGTGAGGCCGGCCACGTCGACGGCCGCCACGACCTCGCGCAGGTGGCTGGGCAGGCGGCCGATCTCGGCGTAGACCTCGCCGACCCGCGCGACGGCCTCGGGGTCGCCGGCCTCGTCGGCCTGGAGCTCGTCGACGAGCAGCTCGTCGCTCACCGGCACCGGCCTGCGCCGCTCGGCCCGCCAGTGGTCGCTGAGCACGTTGCGCAGCGTGCGGGCGAGGTAGTGGAAGTCGTTGCCCTTGCAGCCGCCGCGGCCGGGCGAGCACGCGGGCGTAGGTCTCCTGCGTGAGCTCCTCGGCCAGGTGGCGCGAGCCGCACAGCGACCACGCGAGCCGGTACAGGCTCGACGAGGTGGTCGGCGGCGGCCTCGGGGTCGAGGATGCGCTCGGCGGCGATGGCGGACATGGCCGAGCGACTGTCTCCGACGGCGGCTGCACGCGCATCGGTAGGCGACTACCTAACTTTGCCGACCCGACTACCTAGGCGAGCCGCTCGTACCCTTCCGGGCGAGTGCACTACAAGCGGATCATCCCGTGCATGGACGTCGACGCCGGCCGCGTGGTCAAGGGCACGCGGTTCATCGACATCCGCGACGCCGGCGACCCGGTCGAGCTCGCCGCGCACTACGACGCGACGGGCGCCGACGAGCTGATCTTCCTCGACATCACGGCGACCTCGGACAAGCGCGCGACGGTCGTGGATCTGGCTCGTAGAGCCGCAGACGAGGTGTTCGTGCCGTTCACGATCGGCGGCGGGGTGCGCGAGGTCGCCGACGCGCAGGCGGTGCTCGACGCGGGCGCCGACAAGGTGGCGGTCAACTCGGCGGCGGTGGCGCGGCCGGAGCTGGTGTCGGAGATGGCCGACGTGTTCGGCGCCCAGTGCGTGGTGCTGGCGATCGACGCCAAGCGCCGCTCGGAGGGCTTCGAGGTCTACGTGGCCGGGGGGCGGACCGCCGACGGGGCGCGACGCGGTGGCATGGGCTCGGGAGGGGGTCGAGCGTGGGGCGGGGGAGATCATGCTCACCTCGATGGACCGCGACGGAACGAAGGACGGCTACGACACTCGAGCTCGTGCGCGCGATCGCCTCGGCCGTCGACGTGCCGGTGATCGCGTCAGGCGGGGCGGGTTCGCCGGAGCATCTGGTCGACGGGCTTCGCGGCGGGGGCGGATGCGGTGCTGTGCGCGTCGATCTTCCACTACGGGGAGTACACGATTCCCGAGGTGCGCGAGGCGCTGCGGGCCGCCGGCGTGCCGATGCGGCCCTGAGGGCGACGAACTTCGGGCATTGAGGGGGCGGGATCGAGGCGCGATTCGATGACTTTGTCGCACCGTCGAGCGGTCCGACAAAGTCGACCAATCGAGCCACGCGCAGCCTCGATCCCACCTCCCTACAAGCCCGAAGTTCGTCCCGCCGCTACACCGCCGCCGTTGTTGCGCGCGCGCCGCTTCTTGGCGGCCTTCTTCGCGGCCTTCTTCTTGCCGCCTTCTTCTTCGCAGCCGCGGCCTTCTTCTTCGCCGCCTTGCGCTTCTTGGCCGCCTTCGCCTTGGCGGCCTTCTTCGCCTGGCGCGCCGCGGTCGCGCGCTCCTCGGCGGCGGTCTTGGGCATGAACGCGCCGATCGACGAGAAGCCGGTCACGTAGACGACCTGGCCGTCGGAGACCACGGGGTTGAACGCGCCGCGCGTGGCTGTGCCAGGCGCGCTTGCCCGACCGCGCCCACAGCCCGGTCGTGTCGCGCTTGCCCCAGTTCGAGTAGTAGACGATGTCGCCGACCACGGTCGCGGCGCCGGAGATCTTGCCGCCGTCGCGGTACGTCCAGCGGGTGGCGCCGGAGCGGGCGTCGAGCGCGTAGAAGGTCCCGTCATACGACCCGAAGTAGACGGTCGGCTTGCTGTCGCGCACCTGCGCCACGGCGGGCGAGGCGTAGACGTAGGAGCCGGTCCCGCGCCGCCAGGCCAGCTTGCCCGACGACGCCGAGAACGAGTACATGTTGCCGTCGGTGTTGCCGATGTACACGCGCCCGTAGGCGACCGCCGGGGTGGCGTAGAAGTTGCCGGCCCGCAGGCCGAAGGTGGCGCCGCTCGTGCCGGCGTGCCAGACCTGCTTGCCCGTGCGCTGCGTGATCGCGTAGACGTGGCCGCCGTAGGTGCCGAAGTAGAGCTTGCCCTCCGACAGCGCCAGACCGCCCTTGACCGCCCCGCCCGCGCGGAACGTCCACTGCGTGCTGCCGTCCTTCACGCGCAGCGCGTAGACGGTCCCGTCCTCGGCGCCGAAGTAGATCCGGCCGTCGACGAACAGCGGCGAGGACTCGCTGCGGCCGCGCAGCGGACGCGACCAGGCGACCCTGCCGGTCTTGGCGTTCATCGCCACGATCCGTCCGCCGCGCGCCCTTCGTGCGCTCGAGGATCGTCACGTAGATGCGCTTGGCGCCGTAGGCGGGCGAGGAGGCGGCCAGGTAGCCGGCGTCGCGCCGCCAGACGCGCTTGCCGGTGGTGCGGTTCTGGGCGACGACCACGCCGGCGTTGCCGACCGTGAAGAGCCGGTTGCCGACGATGATCGGCGGGAACTCGAGCAGGACGCCGAACTGGCGGCTCCAGAGCAGCTTGTACGGCGGCCGCACCGACGGCTCGGTCGGCAGGTAGCGCCGGCGGTCCTTCGAGTAGCCGTAGGCCGGCCAGGCGAAGCCCGCGAGCGGGTCCTTCTTCTTGCCCTTCTTCGGGGTCGCCTCACCGGCCTCCGGCGTGGGCACGGAGGTCTGGGACGGCTCCTCGAAGAACTCGACGTCCGCGTTGAAGACGTCACCCGGGCGGGTGAGGGCGAAGACCGCTGCGGCGCACACGAGCACCGCCAGGACTGCGCCCAGGACGATGACGAGCCGCCGCCGGTACCAGCGTGGACGCTCCGACGACACGCCATGGAGGTTAGCCAGACGCCAAGATGCCCCCCGTGGATCTGCCGCGTTCACCTGCCGTCGCCGCGCTCGAGGGAGAGGACGACGTCTACGTCGTCGGCGGCGCCGTGCGCGACCTCCTGCTGGGCCTCGTGCCGCACGAGCTGGACTTCGTGGTCGAGGGCGACGCGCTCGAGGTCGCCCGCCGCATCGGAGGTCGTGTCATTGCGCACGAGCGGTTCGGGACCGCCACCGTGAGCCTCCAAGGCGTCACGTTCGACCTCGCCGGCGCGCGCCGGGAGCGTTACCCGCGCCCGGGCGCGCTGCCCGAGGTCGAGCTCGGCGCCTCGCTGCGCGAGGACCTCGATCGGCGCGACTTCACCGTCAACGCGATCGCCCTGCACCTCAAGGACGGTGAGCTGATCTGGCTCCCTGGCGCGCGCGAGGATCTCGACGCGCGGCGTCTGAGCGTGCTCCACGACCGCTCGTTCATCGACGACCCGACGCGCCTGCTCCGCCTGGCCCGCTACGCCGCCCGGCTCGGGTTCGAACCGGAGGAGCGCACCGATCGGTTGGCGGCCGAGGCGGTCGCCGGCGGCGCCGTCGACACCATCACCGGCTCCCGGATGGGCGCCGAGCTGCGGCTGCTGCTCGGAGAGCCGCAGCCCGGCGCGCTGCTCGCGCTCGAGCGCCACGGCCTCGGGCGGGCGCTGCTGGGCTCGTTCCACGTCCAGCCCGAGATCGTCGAGCGCGCCGTCGCGCTCGCCCCGCAGGACGCCCGCGCCGACCTCGTCGCGCTCGCCGTCTGCCTCGACGGTGACCCCACGGCGCGCCTCGACGACCTCGCGTTCCCCGCCGACGAGCGCGACACCGTGGCCCGCGCAGCCGCCGCCTCACCGCTCGAAGGCGGCGACGACGTGGCGCTCTGGCGGCGCTTCCGGCGCGAGCGTCCCGAGACCGCGGCGGTGGCCGGCGCCCGCGGCGACGCCGCGGCGGCCCGGCGCTGGCTCGAGGACGTCCGCCACCGCCGGCTGGCGATCGACGGGCACGACATCGTGGCCGCGGGCCTGGAGGGGCCGGCGGTCGGAGAGGCGCTCGACCGGGCGATGGCGGCGATGCTCCTGGGCCGCGCCGACACCCGCGAGGAGCAGCTGGCGGCCGCCCTAGGATGAGCGCCATGGCCACCGCCGCGCTCCCGCAGCTGAGAGCGCCCTTCCGCTGGGAGGGCGATCACGTCGCGGCCGACCTGCCCGGTGCCCGGGCCCTGTTCACCACGCGCCGCGGCGGCGTCTCGAGCGGCCCCTTCGCCTCGCTCAACCTCGGCCTGCTGACCGACGACGACAGCGCCAACGTCAACGAGAACCGCGCCCGCGTTGCCGCCGCCACCGGCTGCCCGCGCGAGCGCTTCCTCTACGGCAAGCAGGTCCACGGCGCCACCGTGCGGCGCGCCACCGAGCCGCCCGGGCCGGCGCGGCCCCGCACCGACGAGGACGGCCAGGCGACCGCGCTACGGAACCACCCGGCGCTCGTCTTCGTCGCCGACTGCACCCCGGTGATCCTCGCCGCGGAGGGGGCCGTCGCGACCCTCCACGTCGGCTGGCGGCCCGCCGCCGCCGGGATCCTCGAGGAGGGCATCGCGGCGCTGCGCGAGGTCGGCGGCAGCGGCCCGATCACCGCCTTGATCGGCCCCGGCGCGCGCGGCTGCTGCTACGAGGTCGGCGACGAGGTCCACGCCCACTTCGCCTCCTACGACGCCCGGCGGGGGCGCAACCTGGACCTGCCGGCCGTCATCCGTGCGCAGCTCGCGGACGCCGAGGTCCACGACCTCGGGCTCTGCACCATGTGCTGGTTCGGCCTGTTCTTCTCCCACCGCCGCGACGGCAGCGTCACCGGCCGCCAAGCGGGCATCGCGTGGCGACCCTGAGCGCCGAGCGCGTTCGCGAGAACCTCGCGCGCGTGCGCGCGGAGCTGCCCGAGCACGTCCAGATCCTGGCCGCGGTCAAGTACGTCCCGCTCGAAGACCTCGGCGCCCTCGCGGAGGCCGGCGTCGAGCTGGTGGGCGAGAACCGCGCCCAGGACCTGGAGGCCAAGGCAGGGGCGTACTCTCGGTTCCGCTGGCACTTCATCGGCCAGCTCCAGAGCCGCAAGGTCAAGCAGATCCTCCCGTACGCCGAGCTGATCCACTCGGTGGCCTCCGACTCCGCGCTGCGCCAGCTCGAGCGCCACGGTACGCCCGACACGAAGATCCTGGTCGAGGTGAACACGGCCGGCGAGGAGGGAAAGGCCGGGATCGCGCCGGACGAGCTGGGCGCGTTCATCGCTCGCTGCCCGGTGACGGTGACGGGGCTGATGACCATGCCGCCGTTCACCGACGATCCCGAGGCCAGCCGCCCGCACTTCGCCGCGCTCAAGCGGCTCGCAGGCGAGCACGGCCTCGGCGAGCTCTCGATGGGCACCTCCCAGGACTACCGCGTCGCCGCCGAGGAGGGCGCGACGATCGTCCGCCTGGGTACCATCCTCTACGAGTAGCAGGGAAATCGCCTCGCGGCGCGAACCCCTCGAAGCGCATGGCCTTCCGCGACACATGGCACCGCACGCTCGTCTACTTCGGCCTCGCCGAGGACCGTGACCCGTACGACGAGGAGCCGGCGGACTACCGCGAGCCCGAAGAGGAGCTCGAGAGCCGCTATCGCGAGCGGCCCAACGTCCGCCGCCTCTCGTCGCGCCGTCGTCGCGACGACATCGACGACATCTTCGCCGACGACCCGGCCGCCGACAAGCGCACGGCCGTCCTGCGCCCGGTCGGCGGGAGCCAGCCGCCGCCCAACGGCCGCGGCGACGTCCGCGTGCACTTCGTGATCCCCAAGTCCTTCAACGACGCCCAGGACGTGGCGGACAAGTTCAAGGACTCGATCCCGGTGATCCTCAACCTTCAGCAGTCCGACAACCACCTGTCGGTGCGCCTGATCGACTTCGCCTCCGGCCTGACGTACGCCCTCGACGGCGGCATGCAGCGGATCGCCGACAAGGTCTTCCTCCTCACGCCTCGCAACGTCGAGGTCTCGGCCGAGGAGCGGGCCCGGTTGATCGAGAAGGGCTTCTTCAACCAGTCGTGAGCTAACGTCCGGCGCGATGCAGGTCGGCTTCATCGGCGCGGGGAACATGGCGCGGGCGCTCGCCCGCGGCTGGGGCGATCCCGTGCTCTGCACCGACTCGGGCTCCGGCCGGGCACGGCAGCTCGCCGGCGAGCTCGGCGGCGAGGCCCTGTCCTCCAACCACGAGCTGGCCCAGCGCGCCGACCTCGTGATCCTCGCCCACAAGCCCGCCCAGCTCGCCGAGGTCGCGTGGGAGGCGGCGGGATCGGCGAAGGCGGTCGTCTCGCTGCTGGCGCGCACCTCGCAGGCCGACGTGCGGTCGGCCTACCCCGGCGTCCCGGTGTTCCGGATCGAGCCGAACACCGCCGTCCAGCTCCGGCGCGGGGTGCTCGCGTTCGCCGAGCCGGACGCGCAGACCGACGAGGCGCTGCGCGAGCGGGTGCGCGAGCTGTTCGCGCGCGTGGGCACCGTGGTCGACGTCCCCGAGCGGCTGATGACCGTCGCCGGCGCCTGCTCCGGCGTCGGCCCGGCGTACTGGGCGCTGCTGGTGGAGGCCCAGGTGGATGCCGCCGTGAAGGCCGGGATGCCGGCCGCCATGGCCGCCACGCTGGTCACGGAGACGATGGCCGGCTCCGCCGAGCTGGTGCGCGACCGCGGCGGCGACACGCTGGCCGTGCGGCGCGAGGTCGCCTCACCTGGCGGCACGACGGCGCGCGGCCTGGCGGCGCTCGAGGCGGGTGGCGTGCGAGCCGCGTTCGCCGCCGCCATGGACGACGTGGTGGGGGCCTGACGTGGACGAGGCACGCGAACAGATCGCCGGCTTCCTCGACGCGCTGATCTGGGTCTACACCCTGATCATCATCGCCTGGATCATCTTCTCGTTCGTGTTCTCGATGGGCCTGCGGGTGCCGTACTCGCGGCCCGCTGAACGCGGTGCTGGACTTCCTGCGCGACGTCACCGAGCCGTACCTGCGGATCTTCCGCCGGCTGCCGCTGCGCGTCGGGCCGCTGGACCTCACGCCGATCGTCGCGATCCTCGCCCTGCGGATCGTCGGCGGCATCGTCGTGGGCCTGATCGATCCGGGCCCGTGACGGCGGCGGGCAAGGCCGCGCTGGTGGCGGTCGTCACCGTGGCGGCGGACCAGGCCGTGAAGGCGCTCGTGCGCTCGACGATCGAGCGCGGCGACCGCGTCGACCTGATCCTGGGGATCGATCTCGTGAACGTGCGCAACCGCGGCATCGCGTTCGGGATGTTCTCCGGCGGCGGCATCCTGCTCGTGCTGTTCGCGGTCGCGGCGCTGATCGCGCTGCTGGTGTTCTTCGCCCGCCACCGCGACCGTCCGCTGGTGTGGCTCCCGACCGGCCTGCTGATCGGCGGCGCCACCGGCAACCTGATCGACCGCACGCGCGAGGGCGCGGTGACCGACTGGTTCGACCTGCCGTACTGGCCCGCGTTCAACCTGGCCGACGTGGCGATCACCTTCGGCGTCCTGACCCTGCTCTACGTCCTCGAGGGTCCACCCCGGCATGCAGCTGGTCGTCGGTCCTGAGCACGCGGGCGAGCGCCTCGACGTCTTCCTCGCCCGCAGCGCCGGCTCGCGCGCCGCGGCGCAGCGGCTGATCGACGCCGGGCTCGTGCTGGTCGACGGCGCCGCCAAGCCCAAGCGGCACACGGTCCGCCCCGGCGAGCAGGTGGTCGTGCAGCCGGCGCCGCCGGCCGAGGAGCCCGTCGTGCCGGACGCGACGTTCGCCGTCGCCTACGAGGACGAGCACCTGCTCGTGGTCGACAAGCCGGCCGGCGTCGTCGTGCACCCGGCACGCGGGCACAGCGCCGGCACGCTCGCCCAGGCGCTCAGCGGCCGGATCGCCGGCGGCGACGACCCGCGCCGAGCGGGGATCGTCCACCGCCTCGACCGCGACACCTCCGGCCTGCTCGTCGTCGCCCGCACCGAGGCGGCCCATGCGGCGCTGAAGGAGATGATGCGCCGGCGCGAGGTCACGCGCGAGTACCTGGCGCTGGTGGAGGGCCGCCCGGCCGCCCGCGCGGGCACGATCGACGCCCCGGTCGGCCGCGACCGGCGCGTGCGGACCCGCGTCTCGACCGACACCGACGAGCCGCGCCCCGCGATCACGCACTTCGAGCTCGAAGACGCCCTCGAGGACTTCACGCTGCTGCGCGTGCGGCTCGAGACCGGCCGCACGCACCAGATCCGCGCCCACCTGCTGGCCATCGGCCACCCGGTGGCCGGCGACCCCGAGTACGGGCGCAAGGGCCGGCTCGGGCTGGAGCGCCAGTTCCTGCACGCGGAGCGGCTGGCGTTCACGCATCCGGCGACGGGCACGCCAATTGACGTTCGTTCACCACTACCGGAGGACCTGCGGCGTGCCTTGGAAAAAGCGGGCCGGTCCACCGGAGGTAGGGGAAGGGAGGGCCGGCCCGCATCGACCTAAACGGAGCGTCTCCGCAGAACTTTCGTAAACTGGTTCGCGATTCGTAAATCGACCCCGGGCGGCCTTCCAACAACCGTCCCGAGGCCGCGGCCCTGCCCGGCAAGAGCCGGGTCCGCGAGCCTCGATCGCCCGGGCTGCTCTGCACATACACACAAGGGAGTTGTTCCGTGGCTCAGGTAGGAATCAGAGAGCTGCTGGAGGCCGGCGTGCACTTCGGCCACCAGACGCGTCGCTGGAACCCCAAGATGCGCCGCTTCATCCACGGCGAGCGCGGCGGGATCTACATCATCGACCTGCTGAAGACCGAGGCCCTGCTCGCGCAGGCCCAGCGCTTCGCGGCCGAGGTCGCCAACCGCGGCGGCACCGTGCTGTTCGTCGGCACCAAGAAGCAGGCTCGCGACGGCATCAAGGAGATCGCCGAGGCGGCCGGCCAGCCGTACGTCAATCACCGCTGGCTCGGTGGCCTGCTCACGAACTTCCAGACCATCTCGCTGCGTATCAAGCGCCTGCACGACCTCGAGCGCTACGCCTCCGACGGCCAGCTCGCGCTGCTGCCCACGCGCGAGCGGCTGTCCGCTGAGGCCGACCTCGAGAAGCTCCAGGCCAACCTGGGCGGCGTCAAGAACATGCAGCGCGTCCCCGACGCGATGTTCGTCGTCGACCTCAAGACCGAGGCGATCGCCGTCCGCGAGGCGCAGCGCCTGCGGATCCCGATCATCGGCCTGGTCGACACCAACTGCGACCCGGACGGCATCGACTACGTCGTCCCGGGCAACGACGACGCCATCCGCTCGTGCGCGCTGGTGACGCGGGCGATCGGCGACGTGGTCGCCGAGGGCCGCAGCCGCTTCCGCGCCGAGGAGGAGCGCGCCCGCCAGGAGGCCGAGGAGCAGGCACGCCGCGAGGCCGAGGAGCGCGCCCGCCGCGAGGCCGAGGAGCAGGCCCGCAAGGAGGCCGAGGAGCGCGCCGCCGCCGAGGCGCTGACCCAGACCGAGGGCACGACCGCCGACGAGCCGGCCGCCGCCGCAGAGCCCGAGGCGCCCGCCCCGGCCGAGCCCGAGGCGCCGGCACCCCAGCCCGAGGCCGCGGCTCCGGCGGCCGAGCCCGAGGCGCCCGCCCCGGCCGAGCCCGAGCCCGAGGCGCCGGCACCCGAGCCCGAGCCCGAGGCCGCGGCTCCGGCGGCCGAGCCTGAGGCGCCCGCCCCGGCCGAGCCGGAGGCGCCTGCCGAGCCCGAGGCAGAGGCCCCGGCACCCGAGCCCGAGCCCGAGGCCGGAGGCCAAGCCGAAGCCGAAGGCCAAGGCGAAGGCGAAGGCCAAGGCGAAGCCCAAGCCGGCCAAGGCGGCGCCCGCCGAGTCCACCGACGAGACGACCGAGGAGACCAAGTCGTGAGCATCACTGCCGCTCAGGTCAAGGAGCTGCGCGAGCGCACGGGCGCGGGCATGATGGAGTGCAAGAAGGCGCTCGAGGAGACGAACGGCGACATGGACGCCGCCGCCGAGCTGCTGCGCGTCCGTCTCGGCGACAAGGCGCTGAAGATGGTCACCCGCGAGGCCACCGAGGGCACGGTCGCCTCCTACATCCACGGTGGCGGCAGGGTCGGCGTGCTCGTCGAGGTCGACTGCAACACCGACTTCGTCGCCCGCAACGAGGACTTCCAGGCCTTCGCCCGCGAGCTCGCGTTGCACATCGCCGCCTCGCCCACCACGCAGTACGTGTCCGAGGACGACATCCCGCAGGAGGCCAAGGACGCCGAGCTGCGGGTGTTCGAGCAGCAGGCGGCCGACAAGCCCGAGAACGTCCGCGGGAAGATCGCCGAGGGCAAGCTGCGCAAGTGGATGGAGGAGGTCGTGCTGCTCAACCAGCCGCACGTGAACCCGGACAAGCACGACGGCAAGACGATCGAGCAGCTGCGCGCCGAGCTCTCCGGCACGACGGGCGAGAACGTCGTGATCCGGCGCTTCGCCCGCTTCCAGGTCGGGGCGTGACGGACAAGCCCGCCTTCCAGCGGGTCCTCGTGAAGCTCTCCGGCGAGGCCCTGATGGGCGATCTCGAGTTCGGCACGGACGCCGGCACGGTCGAGGCGATCGCCAAGCAGCTCAAGGGCGTTCGCGACCGCGGCGTCGAGGTCTCCGTGGTGCTGGGCGCGGGCAACATCTACCGCGGCCTGAAGGGCGCGGCGGCCGGCATGGACCGCGCCACCGCGGACTACATGGGCATGCTGGCGATCGTCCTCAACGCCCTGACGCTCCAGGACGCGCTCGAGAAGGACGGCGTGTACACGCGCGTCATGTCGGCGCTCACGATCTCCGAGGTCGCCGAGCCGTACATCCGCCGCCGCGCCATGCGCCACCTCGAGAAGGGCCGCATCGTCATCTTCGCCGCCGGCACCGGCAACCCGTTCTTCACGTCCGACACCGCCGCCGCCCTGCGCGCGCTGGAGATGCACGCCGAGATCATCCTGATGGCCAAGAACGGGGTGGAGGGCGTCTACACGGCCGACCCCAGGAAGGACCCGGACGCTGAGTTCATCCCCGAGATCGCTGCCCGCGAGGCGATCGCCCGCGACCTGAAGGTGATGGACGTCACCGCGCTGTCGCTGTGCATGGAGAACAAGCTCCCGATCAACGTCTTCAACATGAACGACGAGCGGAACATCGACCGGATAATCTCCGGCGAGCGGGTGGGGACCCTCGTGAAACCGGAATGATCGACGACCTCCTTCAAGACGCGCGCGAGCACATGGACAAGTCCGTGGACGCCACCCGGCACAAGTTCGGGTCGGTGCGCACGGGCCGCGCCAGCACCGCGCTGCTCGACCGCATCTCGGTCGACTACTACGGCGCGCAGACGCCGCTGAAGCAGCTCGCCACCGTGTCGGCGCCCGAGGCGCGGCTGCTGACCGTCCAGCCGTACGACAAGAGCTCGATCAAGAACATCGAGCGGGCGATCATGGAGTCCGACGTCGGGCTGACGCCCAACAACGACGGCCAGATCATCCGCCTCCAGGTCCCGGAGCTGACCGAGGAGCGCCGCAAGGAGCTGGTCAAGGTGGTCCGCGAACCTCGCCGAGGAGGGCCGCGTGGCGATCCGCAACATCCGCCGCGACGTCATGCACGACCTGCGCGAGCTGCGCGACGCGGGCGAGGCCGGCTCGGACGACGAGCACCGCGCCGAGGAGGCGCTGCAGAAGCTCACTGACGAGAAGGTCAAGGAGCTCGACGCGGTCCTCAAGGCCAAGGAAGAAGAGATCCTCGAGGTGTGAGCGCCTCGTACGTCGCCATCATCACGGATGGCAACGGACGCTGGGCCCGGCAACGGGGCCTGCCCGTCGAGGAGGGGCATCAGGCGGGCGCCGACACCGTCAAGGCCCGCCTCCGTGACGCCGTCGACCTCGGCGTGCGCGAGTTGACCGTCTACTCGTTCTCGACCGAGAACTGGTCGCGGCCTCCCGAGGAGGTCGCCGCGCTGATGGCGATGTTCTCCGAGCGGATCCTGGCCGAGACGCCCGAGCTGGACGGGGAGGGCGTGCGCATGCGCTTCATCGGCCGCCGCGAGGGCGTCGACGCCGAGCTGCTCGAGCAGATGCGCTGGGCGGAGGAGAAGACCGCCGGCAACGATCGCATCACGCTGTTCGTGGCCTTCAACTACGGCGGGCGGGCGGAGATCATCGACGCTGCGCGATCCTTCAGCGGGTCGACCGAGGAAGAGTTCCGCGCGCTGCTGTACGCGCCCGACATGCACGATCCGGACCTGATCATCCGCACCAGCGGGGAGCAGCGGCTCTCGAACTACCTGCTGTGGCAGTCCGCCTACTCGGAGCTGCACTTCACCGAGGTGCTGTGGCCGGACTTCTCGCGCGAGGACTTCGAGGCCGCCCTCGGCGAGTACGAGGTCCGCCGGCGCCGGTTCGGCGGCCGATGAGCACCCGACGGCGACGGCGCCGTGGCGGCTCGGATCTCGGGCTGCGCCTGCTCGCCGCGGTGCCCGCCGTCGCGTTCGCGATCTTCATCATCGTCGCGGGCGGGTGGATCTTCGCCGCCGGCGCGCTGCTGCTCGGCGTCGTCTGCCTGCACGAGCTGTTTCGCATGTACGACTCGAAGCGGCCGGTCAGGCTGGCGGGGTTCCTGGGCATCGCCGGTCTCGCGGTGGCCGCGCTCGAGGGCGGCGACCGGCAGGTCCTGCTCGCGCTGGTGGCCTTCATCCCGGTGCTGTTCCTGCTCGCGCTGGCGATGCCGCGCCGCGAGGGCGTGACCATGACCGACGGCATGGCGATCACCACGCTCGGCGTGGTCTGGGTCGGGATGGCGGTCGCCCACGCCATCCTGCTGCGCGAGACCCCGCACGGCGACGGGATCATCGTCGACATCCTGGTCGGCACCTTCCTGGGCGACACGGGCGCCTACTTCGGCGGCCGCTGGTTCGGGACCCGCCCGCTGGCGCCGCGGATCTCGCCCAACAAGACCGTCGAGGGCCTGGTCATCGGGTTCCTGACGGCCGTGATCTTCACCTGGGCCGCCGGGCTCTACCAGGACTGGCTGACGCACGGCCAGGCGCTGATCCTGGGCGCCGCGGTCGGCGCCACGGCGCCGCTCGGCGACCTGTTCGAGTCGGCCATCAAGCGCGACGCGGGGACCAAGGACGCCGGCACGCTGTTCGGCGCCCACGGCGGCGCGCTCGACCGGCTCGACGCCGCGTTCTTCACGCTGGTGCCGGGTACTACGTCTGGCTGGCGATGATGTGATGGATCGAGGCATGCGGCAACGGCGACGCCGCAGCGGGAGGAACGCAGCCGAGCGGCAGATGCCCGAGCTGCTCCAGGAGCTGCGCGTCGCGCTGCCCGGCGTGCAGATCCTGTTCGCGTTCCTGCTCACGGTGCCGTTCGCGCAGGGCTTCCAGCGGGTCACGCGCGTTCCAGAAGAACCTGTTCTTCGCCGACGCTGATGTGCACGCGCTCTCGACCGCGTGCCTGATCGCGCCCACCGCGACGCACCGGCTGCGCTTCCACAAGCGCGAGCGCAAGTACGTCATCGAGTCGGCGCACCACGCTGACGATCGCCGGCCTGGCGTTCCTCGCGCTGGCCATCCTGCGGCCGGTGCGCGCTGATCACCGACTTCCTGTTCGACGGCGCCGCTGCGCTGGATCTGCGCCGGCGCTGATCGCGGTCGTGATCGCCGTGCTGTGGTTCATGCGGCCGCTCGCTCGCGCGCAGCGGTTCATCCGGGTCCTTAGGGCAGCTCGTCTGCCACAATGGGTCGCCGATGAAGCGGCTCCTCATCCTCGGCTCGACCGGCTCGATCGGCACGCAGGCGCTCGACGTCATCGGCGCGCCGAGCTTCGAGCTCGTCGGCCTGTCCGCGGGCACCGCGCACGAGGCGCTCGTCGCGCAGGCGCGCGCGCACGGCGTGAGCCGGATCGCGCTGGCCGACCCCGACGCCGCCGCGCGGGCGGCCGAGGCGTGGACCGACGGCGAGGTGCTCGCCGGGCCCGAGGGCCTGGTGCGAGCTGGTCGCCGAGTCCGGCGCCGACCTCGTCCTCAACGCGATCGTCGGCTCGGCCGGCCTCGGGCCCGACGTCGTCGGCGCTGAGGAGGGGATCGACCTCGCGCTGGCCAACAAGGAGTCGCTGGTCGTCGGCGGCGAGCTGGTGACGGCGCTGGCCGAGGCGACGGGCGCGCAGCTCATCCCGGTCGACTCCGAGCACTCGGCGCTGCACCAGCTGATCGCGGGCGAGCGCGCCGGGCACGGTCGACCGGCTCGTCGCTGACCGCGTCCGGCGGGCCGTTCCGCGGCCGCACGCGCGGCCGAGCTCGAGGGCGTGACGGTCGAGCGAGGCGCTCGCAGCACCCGACGTGGGCGATGGGCGGCAAGATCACGATCGACTCGGCGACGCTGATGAACAAGGGCCTCGAGGTGATCGAGGCCCACCACCTCTTCGGCACGCCGTACGACCGGATCGACGTCGTCGTGCACCCGCAGTCGATCGTCCACGCCTGGTGCACGCTTGCGACGGCGCGGCGCTGGCGCACCTCGGGCACCCGGACATGCGGGTGCCGATCGCCTACGCGCTGCACCACCCCGAGCGCGTCGACGTGCCGGTGCGCGCGCTCGACCTGGCCGAGGTCGGCTCGCTGACCTTCGAGCCGCCCGACGAGCGACGCTTCCCGTGCCTGCGCCTGGCGCGCGAGGCCGCGCGTGGCCGGCGGCACCGCGCCGTGCGTGCTCAACGCCGCCAACGAGGTCGCCGTGCACGCCTTCCTGGGCGGCCGGCTGCTTCCTGGGCATCGCGGCGGTGATCGAGGCGACGCTCGAGCAGCTGCCGGCGCGGCCGCGTGCACGCGCTTCGAGCGCTCTACGACGGCCGACGCCGAGGCGCGCGACGGTGGCCGGCGAGCTGGTCGGCGGTGCAGCGCGATGAGCTGGCGTCCTCGCCTTCCTCGGCTTCGCCGCTGCTGATCATCCTGCACGAGCTCGGGCCACTTCGCCGCGGCCAAGGCGGTCGGGATGCGGGTCGAGCGCTTCTCGCTGTTCTTCCCGCCGCTGCTCGGCGCGCGTCAGGCGCGGCGAGACCGAGTACGCGATCGGCGCGATCCCGCTCGGCGGCTACGTGAAGATCAGCGGCATGAACCCGCACGAGGAGCTCCCGCCGGAGGTCGAGCACCGCGCCTACTACCGCCAGCCGGTCTGGAAGCGGATCTTCGTGATCTCCGCCGGGCCGGCGGTGAACATCGTGCTCGCGTTCCTGATCCTGACGGGCGCTGTCTGGGCCAACGGCGTCGACGAGCCGACGCACGCGTCGAGCGCGTCGAGCGAGCCGGCCCGGCGGCGCGGCGTGCTGCGGCCGGGCGACCGCTCGTCGCGGTCGACGGCGTGCGCGGCGACGCCGACGACGCTGCGCAACCAGATCGCCACGCACACGTGCGCGGGCGAGCCAGGTCGACGGCTGCCGGCGCCGCGACGCCGGCGCAGCTCGTCGGTCCTGCGCGACGGGCGAGAGCGCACGCGTCGCGCTGCGCCCGCTCTACGACGCCGAGGCACGAAGCGGCACGCGGATCGGCTTCGGCTACGGCGCCGCGCACGCGAGCCGTCGGCGCTCGGCGAGGCGCGCGACGAGCTCGGTCGACCAGATGTGGCGCTTCACGACGCGACGGTCGAGACGATCGCGCGGATCTTCGACGCCGAGAAGCGCAAGGAGATCTCCGGCGTCGTCGGCTCCTACGAGGTCACGCGCCAGGCGATCAAGTTCGACTCGACGAGGCGCTCGTCCTGCTGGCGCTCATCTCGCTGTCGCTCGGCGTCATCAACCTGTTCCCGTTCCTGCCGCTCGACGGCGGGCACATCTTCTGGGCGCTGGCCGAGAAGGTCCGCGGCCGCGCGATCCCGTTCAGCGTGATGGAGCGCGCCGGCTTCGTCGGCTTCGCGCTCGTGATCGGCGCTGTTCATGATCGGGCTGACGAACGACATCGGCCGGCTCGACGGCGAGGGCTTCGAGGTCAGGTAGCGTCGCGCATGGAGGACGACGACCACGCCGGCCGCCGCGCACGCTCGCCGAGGCCTTCCGCCGCACCGCCGACGACCACCCGACCGCGTCGCCGTCCGCACCAAGGACGACGAGGTCGCGCTCACCTGGAGCGAGCTGCGCGACCGCGTCGACGCGCTGGCCGGCGGCCTCGCCGAGCTCGGCGTCGAAGCGCGGCGACACGGTCGCGCTGATGCTCGGCAACCGGCCCGAGTTCCACATCGCCGACCTCGCGGTGATGACGCTGGGCGCGACGCCGTTCTCGATCTACCAGACGCTACACGCCGCGAGCAGATCCAGTACGTGATCGGCGACGCGGCGCGAAGGTCGCGCTGATCGAGGCGTTCGCCCGTCGTCAGGCCGCCGCGAGCGGGCTTCGCCGGAGCTCGAGCACGTGCTGCGTGCTCGGAGGACGGCGATGGCCGTCGGGCCGAGCCGGGCTTCGACGCCGAGCCGCACTGGCGCGGCGATCGAGCCCGACGACCTGCTGACGCTGATCTACACGTCCGGGCACCACCGGGCCGCCGAAGGGCGTCCAGCTCACGCACCGCAACCTGATGGCGGCGGTCGCAGTCGATCGAGGCGCTGATCCAGTTCCCCGACGGCTCGCGCGTCGATCTCGTGGCTGCCCGCCGCGCACATCGCCGAGCGGATCGCGCACCACTACCTGCCGATCGTCTACGCGATGACGATCACGACGCTGCCCGAACCCGCGCGAGGTCGTCGGCTTCCTGCCGGCCGTGCAAGCCGACGTGGTTCTTCGCGGTGCCGCGCATCTGGGAGAAGCTCAAGGCCGGGCTCGAGGCGCTATCGCTGTCGCAGGGCGACGAGCGAGCGCAGCGCGAGCTGGCTCGACGGCGGCGACGCGAAGGTCGAGCTCGAGCAGGCGGGCGAGCCGGTGCCCGACGACCTGGCGGCGGCCGTCGCCGAGGCCGACGCGCGAGCTGTTCGCCGAGGCTGCGCGGCGATGCTCGGCCTCGACGAGGTCGGTCGCCGTCAACGTCGGCGCCGCGCCGACGCCGCGCGAGGTCCTCGTGTTCTTCCACGCGATCGGCATCCCGCTCGCCGAGCTGTGGGGCATGTCCGAGACCTGCGGCGCGGGCTCTGTCAACCCGCCCGGCCGCGTCAAGATCGGCACCGTCGGCCCGGCCGGTCGCCGGACGTCGAGCTCAAGCTCGCCGAGGACGGCGAGCTGCTGATGCGCTCCGACGTCGTCATGCCCGGCTACCGCAACCAGCCCGACAAGACCGCCGAGGCGATCGACGCCGACGGCTGGCTGCACACCGGCGACATCGCGCGAGATCGACGAGGACGGCTACGTGCGGATCGTCGACCGCAAGAAGGAGATCATCATCAACGCGGCCGGCAAGAACATGTCGCCGGCCAACATCGAGTCGACGCTGAAGGGCGCCGCGCCGCTGATCGGCCAGGCCTGCGTGATCGGCGACGGGCGGCCCGTACAACACGGCGCTGATCGTGCTCGACGCCGACTTCGCGCCGGCGTGGGCGGCGCAGCAGGGCATCGAGGACGACCTCGCTGGAGGCGCTGGCGCGGCAACGAGCGCGTGCGCGCGGAGGTCCAGAAGGCGTCGACGCCGCCAACGAGAAGCTCGCGCGCGTCGAGCAGATCAAGAAGTTCACGATCGTCGCGCGGCGACTGGCTGCCGGGCGGCGACGAGCTGACGCCGACGATGAAGCTCAAGCGCAAGCCGATCGCCGCAGAAGTACGCGGCGGAGATCGAGGCGATGTACTGTGACGCTGGTGTGAACGCCGCGTCTCGCGCCGACTACACCGAGTCACCGGCTGCCGGGCATGCGAGGCATGGTCCGCGTCTCGGCGCCTCGTCGTGCGCCGTCGCGCTACGCGTTCGACTTCAGCTCGACTGGCGCTCGCGACGACTCCGCCGACGCGAGGCGACCTCGATCGAGCGCGCGCGGCTACACGCCGTCGGGTTGGCCGATGTGCTGGATTCCGTCGGCGCCTTCCGCGCGCTGGGGGATGGCCGCCACGATCCGCCGCGAGGTTCTAGCGCTGGTGGCACGGACGCGCTCGGCCCGGCGATCGCGCGGTCCGTCGCGGTGTCGGTGATGGCCGCCGGCGCTGCCGCGTGGCTGTACATCGCAGACCCAGCGCTCCGCGCCGCGATCCGGGCAGCGTGACTGCTCATGATCGCTGGGCAGCGCCTCGGCCAGATCGATGGCCAGTCGATCGTGGCCGCCGTGGCCGATCGCCGCCGTCCTCGGCCGGCGTGGTCCGAGCGCGACCGACGCGGACGGCGGGCGAGCGCCGGCGCCGCCGGCTCGCGATCGCGGGCCGTCGCCTACATGGCGGCCTCGCTGCACGTCGTGGCTGCTCGGGCCGGCTGCGTCGATGGTCACAGCGAGGTGGCAGCCGCTCTGCTCCTAGGACGCCTGCTCGCCAACCTCGACCCGTCGCTGGCAGCGTCGGTCGCGCCAGGCCGCGGCTGCTGCTGGCCTGCGAGCACGGGCTGCACGTCGAGGTGCGCCTGCTGGCTCGCGGCTGGCGGGAGCCGACCGGTCGCGGCCGCGAGTCGCTGCTCGGCTCGGGACAGCGAGCGCGCCCGTTGCGAGCGCGTGGGCGACGAGGCGCTGTCTGCATCGCCGGATCCTGTGCAAGCGCGCCGCGGAGCCGGGATCAGCGCGTCGCTACACTCTGCTGCGAATGGCTTCCGAGCGCTCAGTGAACGTCGGGGGCGTCCAGATCGGCGGCGGCGCGCCGGTCGTCGTCCAGACGATGACCAAGACCGAGACGGCGAACCTCTCCGCCACGATGGACCAGATCCGCAAGGTCGCCGACGCCGGCGCCGACATCGTGCGCGTCGCCGTCCCGCGCGACAAGGACATCGAGGCGCTGAAGACGATCGTCGTCGAGTCGCCGATCCCGATCATCGCCGACATCCACTTCAACCACACGCTGGCGCTGAAGGCGATCGACGCCGGCGCCCACTGCGTCCGCCTGAACCCGGGCAACATCGGCGGGCCGGACAAGGTCGCCGAGGTCGCCGACCGCGGCGCGCGCCGCGGGCACGCCGATGCGGATCGGCGTCAACTCCGGGTCGCTGCCCAAGCACCTGCACGAGCTCGAGCGCGAGAACCCCGTCGAGGCGCTGGTGACCGCCGCGGTCGAGTTCGTCGAGCTGATGGAGCGCCTGGACTTCAGGACTTCAAGGTCTCGATCAAGTCGACCAACGTGCCGTACACGATCGCCGCCAACCGGCTGCTGTCGCGAGCGGATCCCGTACCCGCTGCACCTCGGCATCACCGAGGCGGGGACCAAGTGGTCGGGCTCGCTGAAGTCCGCCGTCGGCCTCGGCACGCTGCTGGCCGACGGGATCGGCGACACGATCCGCATCTCGCTGTCGACCTTCCACGCCGAGGAGGAGGTCAAGGTCGCCTGGGAGATCCTCAAGGCGCTGAAGCTGCGCGAGCGCGGCCCGGTGCTGATCGCCTGCCCGACCTGCGGGCGGCTCCAGTTCGACATGGACACCGTGGTCGCCGACATCGAGCGGCGGCTGGAGGCCTACGAGGACCCGATCGAGGTCGCCGTGCTCGGCTGCGCCGTCAACGGCATCGGCGAGGCCTCGCACGCCGACTTCGGGATCACCGGCGCCAAGAACGAGGGCCTGATCTTCTCGCGCGGCAAGCCGCTGAAGAAGGTGCCGCAGGAGCGCCTGGTCGACGAGCTGTTCGCCGAGATCGACCAGTACGCGCCTGACGAAGCAGATCGTCGTCGACGCGGGCGAGCAGGCCGCCGGCGCCGAGTGGCTGCAGCGGATCGAGGAGGAGAACGCCGGCGAGATGACGCCGGAGCGGCTGGCCAAGCTCGAGGCCGAGCAGGCGCGGGCCGACGCCGACGCCATCGACGAAGCCGTCTCGCCCGTCGAGGGCCGGCGGTTCACGCGGGCCTGATGCTGAGCAGGGCTCCGAACTGCGCACTGACGGCGTGCGGCTCGTGCCGCAGCCTTCGGCCACGTGATCCGGACCACGCGGTAGCCGGCTGTGGTGAGGGCGGCGTCCTTGCGGCGGTCGCGTTCGAACGCCGCGCGCGTCGAGTGGTATTCGTAGCCGTCGACCTCGACCACGAGTTTGTGCGCCGGCCAGAACGCATCGACCTCCCAGCCGGCGACCCGCGCGTTCATGCGCCGGCAGCGGCGAGGCGCGCGGCCTGCATAGCGCTTTGAGGCGCCGCTCGCCCTCGGAGCGCGTGAACTCCGGCTCTTCGATCGTGGCCGTCTCAGCCCGGGATAGCGGTCGCCGTCGGGGAGTGACGAGGCCGAGGATGTGCGCCTGCTCTTCTGCCCGGTCGAGCTCGTTGGGGGCGAGCGTTCGGGCCAGGTCCTTGAGGGTGCGGGCGGGGGTGGTGAGGGGCAGGCCGTTGTGAACTGCGCCATTGAGGGAGAGGGTGCGGTGGACTCGGATGCCCTGCCGGGACCGCGCCCCGCTCGCCCTTCGACGGTCACGTGCACTACGCCGATCGTGCGGCGGCCGAATCCCCAGATCGCGGCCGCCGACTGGTGGCTCAGCGCGCCGTCGGTGCCGCACGCGAGCATCGCGGCCATCTCGCTCCCGACAGTGGCGCCGCGATCGGGCCCGACCTGGTACACGCCGCGGTGCCGCCGCGCGAGCCGGCCCGTCGCTACGCGGTGCGCGACGGCTCGCGAGCCGAGTCCCCGCGGCAGCGAGCTGCGTCGATCGTGACGACGCCGCATGTGCCGCGCCGCGAGGACCGCGATTGCCCGCGTCACCCGTGTGCATTTCCTCCCATCTCAGCGCCGCCCGACCGCCTCGATGGACGTTAGGTGCCCTCTAGCGTGGGTTTCTTCCCACCGGCGCAGCACGAGGCGACGATTGGGAAGAAATGCACCCTGGCGAGGCATGGGCCCGAGCATCCCACCGGAACGCCCGGACCCACTCCCTCAATGCCGCAGTTGAACGAAGGCGTTACAGATTCGCCACGAGCGCGCGGTCGAACGCCGCGGCGACGCCGACCTGCCCAGTTGACGACGTTCCACCACGCGTCGATGTAGTCCGGGCGCTTGTTCTGGTACTTGAGGTAGTACGCGTGCTCCCAGACGTCGACGCCCAGCAGCGGCGTCGAACCCGACGAGATCGGGTTGTCCTGGTTGGCGGTGCCGACGACCGCAAGGCCGGAACCGTCGTGGACGAGCCAGGCCCAGCCGGAGCCGAACTGGTTGACGCCGGTCTCCTTGAGCTTCGCCTGGAAGTCCGAGAACGAGCCGAACGCGGAGTCGATCGCCTCGGCGAGCGCGCCGGAAGGCTAGCCGCCGCCGTCGGGGCTCATCCACTCCCAGAACAGCGAGTGGTTGTAGTGGCCGCCGCCGTTGTTGCGGACCGCCTTCTGCTTGTCGGCGGGCAGCGAGTCGAGGTTCTTGAGGACCTCCTCGACGGCTTGTCCGCCCACTCGGTGCCCTCGAGCGCGGCGTTGGCCTTGTCCACGTAGGCCTGGTGGTGCTTGTCGTGATGGAGGCGCATCGTCGCCTCGTCGATGTGCGGCTCGAGCGCGTCGTACGCGTAGGGGAGCGGGGGGACCTCGTAAGCCATCTAATAGCTCCTGTCAGTCGTCGGTAGTCACCAGGCGTTCTATCACCACAGGCTTCCCCGGTCTCCTCGACCTCCACACGACGTCCGCCGACGACCTCGACGAACACGCCGCCGGCCGGGACGAACGAACCCTCCCGAGCGGACAGGGACAAACGACGCCCACCCTCTCCTCTCACATGCGCAGTTCGTCGACACGCACGGCCCATAGCCGTCACCCGAGTCCTCGTACAGCGCCCCAGACCCCGAGCCACCACCAGGGAACACCCGCCAGGTGAGGAAGTCGGGGACCTCGTCGGTGTGCTGAAGCACAGGCCACAAGGGAATCGGCGTGTCGCAGCGCGCATAGACGGCCGGCTGCCCCAAAGGCGCATGCGCCAGCACGTGTGCAGGTCCTTCAATGCGGGCTCGCTCGTCCACCAGTGCGCCCACGAGCCCGCCGGCAGATACACGTGCCGGTGCTCCACACCCGGCCGCGTGATCGGTGCCACGAGCAGCGCATCGCCCACCATGAACTCGTCGTCGGCCGTGTAGGTGACGGATCGTCCGGATGCGCGAACAGCAGCGGCCGCAACACCGGCGCGCCCGTCCGGTGGCACTCCTCGAACGCCGTGTACAGGTACGGCAGGAGCTGCATCCGCAGCTCGAGCATCGCCCGGCACACGCTCTCCCACGGCTCCCCGAACGCCCACGGCTCCTGCGCGCCGTGCCCATCGCCGAGTGGTTGCGGCAGAACGGCTGGAAGGCGCCGAACTCGGTCCAGCGGGCGAGCAGCTCGCCGTTGCAGTCGTCGAAGAAGCCCCCGACGTCCACGCCGCACCAGGCGATCCCCGACAGCCCGAGGTTCTGCAGCTGCGGCATGCTCATCCACAGGTGCTCCCACCAGGACGAGTTGTCGCCCGTCCACTGCAGCGCGTGCTGCTGCAGCCCGGCGTAGCCGGCGCGTGAGATCACGAACGGCCGCGCGTCCGGCCGCAGCGAAGACAGCCCGCCGCGAGCCGCCTCGGCCATCAGCGAGCCATACGCGTTGTGGACCTCGCGATGCAGCGCGCGCCCGACCCCCGCCGGGATGCACGACGTCCTCGGGCATCGTCGAATGGTCCGGCACGAACATCGCCGGCTCGTTCATGTCGCACCACACGCCCGCCACGCCCACGTCCACCAGCCTCGCATGCCGGGAGCCCCACCACTCCCTCGCTGCGGGGTTCGTGAAATCCGGGAACGCACACAGGCCCGGCCAGACGACGTTGCGGTACTCGGACGCCGTCCCGCGCCAGGCAGAAGAACCCGCGCTCGCGGCCCGAGACGTAGACGTCGTACGACTCGTCGACCTTCACGCCCGGATCGGTGATCACCACCACGCGGAAGCCCTCGGCGCGCAGCTCGGCGATCAGCCCGGCCGGGTCCGGGAAGCGTTCGGTGTCCCATGTGAACACCCGGTAGCCGTCCATGTGGTCGATGTCGAGGTAGAGCACGTCGCACGGGATCCCGCGCGCCCGGAATTCGGACGCCAGGGTTCGGACCTCGTCGGCGTCCATGTAGGACCATCGCGACTGCTGGTTGCCGAGCGCCCACAGCGGCGGCATCGGCATGCGCCCCGTCAGCGCGGTGTAGCGATCCAGCACATCGGGCGGCGTCGGGCCTGAGAGGACGTAGACGACGAGGTCGTCGGCGGCATCGACGGTGACGCGCGAGGGATCCGTCTTGGCCAGGTCCAGCTCGACCCGCCCCGGGTGGTCGTCGAACACCCCGTGCGCGCGCCCCTCGCGCAGGCACAGCACGAACGGGATCGACGTGTAGAGGTTGCTGAACGACGCGGTGTGGCCCTCCGGCGGGTCGACGTTCCAGAACACCTGCCGCGTGCCCGTCTTCTCGAGCCCAGCCGTCCGCTCGCCGCAGCCGAAGTACCGCTCGCCCTGAAGCGCGCAGCTTGACGAACCCGTCGAACTCCGCATCGCCGATCGTCTGCCGACCGGTAGGCTCCACACGCACGACCCCGTCCATGACCGCGGACACACTAGGCTCTCCACCCCGTGACCCGCCTCTCCAACTACTTCCTGCCGACCGAGAAGGAGGCGCCCGCCGACGCCGAGGCGACCTCGCACAAGCTGATGGTCCGCGCCGGGCTCGTCCGCCAGCTCGGCACCGGCCTGTGGACCTGGCTGCCGGCCGGCTGGCGCGTGCACGAGAACGTCGCGCAGATCGTGCGCGAGGAGCTGGACGCGATCGGCGCGCAGGAGATGCTGATGCCGGTCATCAACCCGGCCGAGCTGTGGCAGCGCAGCGGCCGCTACGGCATCGACGAGCTGTTCAAGCTCAAGGACCGCCGCGGCGCCGACCTCGTGCTGGCCATGACGCACGAGGAGGTCGTGACCACGCACGTGGCGCCCGCCGTGCGCTCCTACCGCGACCTGCCCGTTCAGCCTCTACCACTTCCAGACCAAGGGCCGCGACGAGCCGCGCCCGCGCGCCGGCGTCCTCAGGACGCGCGAGTTCATCATGAAGGACGCCTACACCTTCGACCGCGACCGCGAGGGCCTCGACGCGCACTACGAGCGCTACCGCGAGGCCTACGACCGCATCTTCGACCGGGTCGGCGCTCGAGTGGTACCGGGTCGAGTCCGACGTCGGGATGATGGGCGGCGTCGGCGCCCACGAGTACATGGCGCCCTGCGCGGCGGGCGAGAACGACGTCGCGCTCGCGCCCGGCTACGCCGCCAACGTCGAGATCGCCAGCGCCCAGGCCAAGCCGGTCCAGCTCCCCGACGGCATCGACGCCGCCCGAGCTGGTCGACACGCCCGGCCTCACGACGGTCGCCGAGGTCGCCCAGAACCAGCACGTCGAGGCCGGCACGCTGCTGAAGGCCTATCCCGGTGATCGTCGACGACCGCGGCCTCGTGATGGTCGTGGTCCGCGGCGACCACCGCGTCAACGACATCAAGCTCGCCAACGCGCTCGGCGCGCAGCTTCCGGCCCGCGCGCGAGGACGAGTTCGCCGAGCGCATCGGGCCGGCCGGCTACATCGGCCCGGTCGGCATCGACGTCCCGATCCTGCTCGACGACGCCGTCGAGCCCGGCGCCTACATCACCGGCGCCAACCGCGAGAACGCCCACCTGCGCGGCGTCGAGCCCGGCCGCGACTTCCCGTTCAAGCGCGGCGACGTCCGCAGCGTCGAGCCCGGCGACACGGTCGACGGCAACGAGATCCGGATCGAGCCCGCGATCGAGGTCGGCAACATCTTCAAGCTCGGCACGCGCTACTCGGAGCCGCTCGGCGCGACCTACCTCGACGAGTCCGGCAAGGCCGCAGCCGATCTGGATGGGCTCCTACGGCATCGGCCCGGCGCGGATCACCGCCGCCGCCGTCGAGCAGTTCGCCGACGAGAACGGCATCTCCTGGCCGCGCTCGATCGCGCCGTTCGACATCCACCTGGTCGGCCTCGGCAAGGCCGGCAGCGAGGAGCGCGAGATCGCCGAGAAGCTCTACGAGCGAGCTGCAGGAGACCGGCCTCAAGATCCTCTACGACGACCGCGACGCCGGCCCGGGCGAGAAGTTCGCCGACGCCGAGCTGCTCGGCGTGCCCGCTGCGGCTCACCGTCGGGCGCCGGACGCTCGCGAACGGCGAGGTCGAGGTGCAGGTCCGGCGCGGCCGCGAGGCGCGCACCGATCCCGCTCGAGGGCGCCGCCCAGGCGGCCGCCGATCTGTGGCGGACCGTCCCGTAGCCGAGGCGGCCGAGAAGGCCCGGCTCACGTTCCGCCGCCTGGCCGGCCTCGACCGCTCCGGCCCGCCGCCGCCCGAGACGCTCAAGGGCCAGCCGCTGCACCCGTGGACGATCCCGAACGCGATCGGCTACGTCCGCCTGGCGCTGATCCCCGTCTTCCTGATCATCGCGTTCTCGTCCGGCGACGGGCAGGACTGGCGGGCGACGCTGATCTTCGGCGATCGTCGGCTGGAGCGACTACTTCGACGGCATCGCCGCGCGCCTGACCGGCCAGTACTCGCGCCTCGGCGCGCTGCTCGACCCGCTCGTCGACCGGCTGCTCGTGATCTCCGGCGTGATCGTCTGCTGGCACTTCGAGCTGCTGCCGCGCTGGGCGCTGGCGCTGCTGGCGGCGCGCGAGCTGTTCATGCTCGGCCTCGTCCGCTGGGGCCTGCGTCACGGTGCGGACATCAAGGTCAACTGGCTCGGCCGGCTCGGCGTCTGGCCGATCCTGAGCGCGCTGTTCTTCGCCATGGCGGGCCTCGAGACGGTCGGCGAGATCTGCCTCTACGTCGGCCTCGCGCTCGTCCTCGCGTCGACCGTCAAGTACGTGCGCGACGGGCTCGCCGTCACGACCCTCAAGTTCAGGTTGACGATTGCTATGCTCGCCGCGCATGGACACTTTCCCCGATCTCGGCTCCCTCTCCGATCAGGAGCTCAAGGACCTCATCCAGCAGCTCACGGACGAGGAGCAGGAGGTGTCCTACCGGCGCCGGATCCTTCACGGCAAGATCGACATCCTGCGCGCCGAGCTGGTCAACCGCCTGCGCAAGAAGCACGAGGGTGGTGAGGACGTCATCTCCGGCGCGGACGTCCAGCGGCTCACCGACATCCTCGCCGGCCGCGCGTCCGGCGGGGTCGACGAGATCTAGCGGGGCGCGGCGCCGCGTGGCGCGCCACTGCCCAGAGTGCGGGTTCGTCCTCACCGAGGGCGCGAACTACTGCCAGAAGTGCGGCGCGTTCGTCGGCACGCGCGAGCCGCGTGACGACGTCGACGACCGCGACGTACGTCATCGACGAGCAGACCGGCGAGCTGCGCCCGGTCGACGTCGGCGACGTCGCGGCCGAGAGCGGCGCGCTGGTCATCCGCTCCGGCGGCGGCCGCGTCGGCCAGTCGTTCCCGCTGCACGGCGAGCGCATGACGATCGGCCGCTCGCCCGACGCCGAGATCTTCCTCGACGACGTGACCGTCTCGCGCGACCACGCGGTGCTCGTGCGCCGCTCCGGCGCCTGGTACCTCGACGACTCCGGCTCGCTCAACGGCACGTACGTCAACCGCCGCCGGATCGACTCGCACAAGCTCGAGGACGGCGACGAGCTCCAGATCGGCAAGTACAAGCTCACGTACCTGGCGCGGTGACGGACGACGCCCGCTCACCGAGGACGTCCCGCTCCCTGCCCCCGCGGACGACGAGGCGCCGCGCAAGTCGCTGACCATCGGCGCGGTCTGCAAGGCGCTGTCGCAGGAGTTCCCGGACATCTCGATCTCCAAGATCCGCTACCTGGAGGACCAGAAGCTGCTGACGCCGCGGCGCACGCCGGGCGGCTACCGGCTCTACGCGCAGAGCGACGTCTCGCGCCTGCGCACGATCCTGCGCCTCCAGCGCGACGAGTTCCTGCCGCTGCGCGTCATCCGCCAGGAGCTCGCCGCCGGCCGCACCGAGAACGACACGCCCGCCGCCGCGGCGGCGACGCCCGCGCCGGAGGTCGCGCGCCCCGGCGCCGCGCTGCGCCGCCTAGCTTCTCGATCCGCGAGCGCGGGGCGCTGTACTCGCTCGACGACGTGGTCGAGGAGACCGGCGCCGAGCCCGCGCTGGTCAGGGAGCTCGAGGACTTCGGGATCGTCCAGGGCGAGGTGCGCGGCGGCACGCGCTACTACGACGAGACCGAGCGCGAGATCGTCCGCGCCGTCACCGAGCTGGCGCGCTACGGCGTCGGCGGGCGCAACCTGCGCGTGTTCAAGACGTCGGCCGACCGCGAGTCCGCGCTGCTGCAGCAGATCCTCGCGCCGTCGCTGCGCTCGCGGAACCCCGAGCGCCGCAAGGAGGCGATCGAGGCGCTCGAGAACCTGGCCGCCGTGGCCTCGCACCTCAAGCACCTGCTGCTCGTGCGCGACCTGCGGCGGATCGCCAAGTGACCGACCTGGGCGCCCACATCCGCGACATCCCGGACTTCCCGAAGCCGGGGATCCTGTTCAAGGACATCACGCCGCTGCTGCTCGACGCCGAGGCGCTGTCGAGCGCCGATCGGCCAGCTCGCCGACTGGGCGCGGCCGCTCGAGGTCGACTTCGTGGTGGCGGCCGAGGCGCGCGGGTTCATCCTCGGCGCCGCGATCGCCCGCGAGCTCGGCGCCGGCTTCGTGCCCGCCCGCAAGCCCGGCAAGCTGCCGCACGACACGATCTCGGCCGAGTACATCCTCGAGTACGGCGTCGACGCGCTGGAGATGCACTCCGACGCGCTCGCCCACGGCGCGCGCGTGCTGCTGCACGACGACCTGCTCGCCACCGGCGGCACGGCGCAGGCGCTGGCCGAGCTGATCGAGGGCACCGGCGCGAAGATCGCGGGCTGCGCCTTCCTCGTCGAGCTCGCCTTCCTGAACGGGCGCGAGCGGCTCGCCGGCTACGACGTGCACGCGCTGCTCAGCTACGACGAGTGATCGTCACGGCGATCCCGCACGCTGGCCGCGGCGCCCGAGGCGGTGTGGCGGGTGCTGGCCGACCCGCGGTCGCTGGCGCGCTGGTGGCCGCGCGTGGAGCGCGTGAAGTCCGTCAGCGACGACGGCTGGACGACGGTGCTGCGCTCCGAGCGCGGCCGCGCGCTGCGCGCCGACTGGCGCCTGGAGGCCAGCGAGGCGGGGCAGCCGGCGGGCGTGGGCGCAGGAGCTGGAGGGGACGCCGTTCGAGAAGGTGCTGCACGCAGCGGCACGGTGGAGGTGCGGCTGGAGCCGGCGGGCGAGGGCACGACGGTCACGATCGAGCTGCGCCAGCGCGGCCGCCGGATGGCGCGCTTCGGCTCGTTCATGCTGCGGCGCGCGGCGCGCAAGGAGCTCGACGGCGCGCTCGACGGGCTCGCGAGGGCGGCGCTCGTGAGGCGCGAGCAGGTGTTCTGGGGCTGGGGCGAGCCGGGGGCGGGGCCGTCGCTGCCCGAGCACGCCGGCGGACTTCCTGCGCGACGAGCTCGGCGTCTCCGGCGAGATCGTGGACCGGCCGGTCGCGCTCGAGGACGTGCGGCTGCGCGAGCCGGCGCTCGACCCGGCGCTGCGCCGCCGGCTCGAGGAGATCACCGGCGACGTCCGCACCGACCGCGAGGCGCGCGTGCTGCGCTGCCGCGGCAAGTCCTACCTCGACCTGCTCGCCCAGCGCGCCGGCGACTGCGAGGACGCGCCCGACGCGGTCGTGGCGCCGGCCGACCACGACCAGGTGCTCGCCGTGCTGCAGGCGTGCAACGAGGCCGGGCGTGGCGGTCGTCCCGTTCGGCGGCGGCACGAGCGTGGTCGGCGGCCTCGAGCCGCTGCGCGGGCCGTTCGGCGCGCTGATCTCGCTCGACCTCGGCGCGGATGGACGCGCTGCTCGCCGTCGACGAGCGCTCGCTCACCGCGACGCTCGCGCCCGGGCTGCGGCTGCCGGAGGCCGACCGCGCGCTCGCCGCCCACGGGCTCACGCTCGCGCACGTGCCGCAGAGCTACGAGTGGGCGACGGTCGGCGGCTGCGTCGCCACCCGCTCGGCCGGCCAGGCCTCGACCGGGCACGGCCGGATCGACGAGAACCTCGCTCGCCGTGCGCGTCGCGACCCCGCTCGGCGACGCTGGCGACCCGCGACGCGCCGGCGAGCGCCGCCGGGCCGGAGCTGCGGCAGCTCGTGGCCGGCAGCGAGGGCGTGCTCGGCGTCATCACCGCCGCGACGCTGCGCGTGCACCGGCTGCCCGAGGCGCAGCGCTTCGAGGGCTGGCTGCTGGCCGGCTTCGAGGCGGGCTGCGACGCCCTGCGGCGGCTCGAGCAGGCCGGCGCCGGCGCCCGACGTGGCCCGGCTGTCCGACGAGGACGAGACGCGCTACACGCTCGCGCTGGCCGGCGCCGGCCCGATCGTGCGCGCGGCGTGTCGGGCGAGCCGCTGCCTGCTGATCCTCGGCTGGGACGACCCGTCACGCCGGCGCGAGATCGGTGCGGATCCTGCGCGGCGCCGGGGCGCGCTTCGCCGCGCGCAAGCCCGGGCGAGCGCTGGGCGCACTCGCGCTTCGACGGCCCGCACCTGCGCGACGACCTGCTCGACCGCGGCGTGATGGTGGAGACGCTCGAGACCGCGACCACGTGGTCCAACCTGACGGCGCTGCACGGCGCGGTACGAGCTGCGCTGCCGGGCCTGCTCGTCGGCTGCCACGTCTCGCACCTCTATCCGACCGGCGCGTCGCTCTACTTCACCGTGCTCGGCCGCCGGAGCGACGACCCGGCGGCGCAGTGGCGCGCGCTGAAGGCGGCCGCCACCGACGCGATCGTCGGCCGCCGGCGGCACGATCACGCACCACCACGCGGTCGGCCGCGATCACGTCGCCGTGGATGGGCGCCGAGGTGGGGGAGCTCGGGCTGGGCGTGCTGCGCGCGCTCAAGGACCGCTGCGACCCGGCGGGGATCATGAACCCGGGGAAACTTCTATGAGCACCGCCTGCTCGGGCGCCAGCAGCGGCATCTGGAGGCCGGCCTTGGCGAGCGCCCGGCCGGTCAGCGCGCGGCCGTCGACGGTGTAGGTGCGGTCGGGGTCGAGCCCGGGCAGCCGCACCGCGCCCGGCCGCTCGCTAGGCCGAGGTGGCGAGCGCCACGAAGCAGAACAGCGCCTCGCTGCGGTCCTGCGCCACGACGCCGTGCAGCGCGAAGGCCGGGTCGGGGAGGTCGGCGCGCACGACCTCGCCGGAGTGCAGGAGGGCGCGGAAGCGCTTGTAGCGCGCGATCCAGTCGGCCAGCTCGGCGCGCTCCTCGTCGGAGGCCGACGCGATGTCCCACTCGATCCCGAAGTGGCCGAACAGCGCGGTCGCGGCGCGGAAGGACAGGTCGTGCGTGCGGCCGGTGGTGTGCGCCTTCGGCGGCCCGACGTGCGAGCCGACCAGCTCCGGCGGCAGCAGCAGCTGCGTCCAGCGCTGGATGCTCTGGCGCTCGAGCGCGTCGTTGGTGTCGCTCGCCCACACGCGGTCGGTGCGGGCGAGGATCCCGAGGTCGACGCGCGCGCCGCCGGAGGAGCAGCTCTCGATCTCGACGCCCGGGTGGCGGCCGCGCAGCTCGTCGAGCAGCCGGTAGACGGCGAGCGTCTGCTCGTGCGTCGGCGTCACCAGGTCGCGGTTGTGGTCCCACTTGAGGTACGCGATGTCGTACTCGGTGAGCAGCGCGTCGAGCCGCTCGAGGATGTACGCGTAGGCCTCGGCGAGCGTGATGTCGAGCCCCTGCTGGTGGCGCCACGGCGGGCCGGGGAGGACCCAGTCGGGGTGCGCGCGGGCGAGGTCGGAGTCGGGGTTGACCATCTCGGGCTCGACCCACAGGCCGAACTCCATGCCGAGCGCCGCGGACGTGGTCGACGAGCGGATGCAGCCCGTCGGGCCAGACGTCCTCGTCGACGTACCAGTCGCCGAGGCCGGCGGTGTCGTCGCGGCGGTGGCGGAACCAGCCGTCGTCGAGCACGAAGCGCTCGACGCCCAGCTCGGCCGCGGTGTCGGCCAGCGCCGTCAGGCGGTCGAGCCGGTGGTCGAAGTACACCGCCTCCCAGGTGTTGAGCACGACCGGCCGCGGCCGCCGCGGGTGGCTCGGCGCGCGAGCGGATGAAGCGGTGCAGCCGCGCGCTCAGCCCGTCGAGCCCTTCGTCCGACCACGCCGCGTAGACCCACGGCGTCGCGTACTCCTCGCCCGGCTCCACCACCACCTCGCCGAGCTCCGCGGCGCCGAGCACCGACGAGCCGTCGGGCAGCCGCTCGGCCCACCACGACGCGTCGCCGCTCCAGGCCAGGTGGATGCCCCACACCTCGCCGTGCCGGAACCCGAACCCGGCGGTGCCGGCCACCAGCAGCAGCGGCGCGTCATGCCCCGTCCGCCCGTGCCGCGTCTGCCGCAGCCAGATGCCCTGGTCGAACGCCCGCCGCTGCGGATGCCGCTCCCGGCACCAGCGTCCCGTCAGGTCGAGCACCTCGGCGGCCACGGTCGGCACGGGCAGGATGCACGCCAGCTTCGTTGAGCACCAGCGGCGCATCACCGTCGTTGCGCACGACCTGCCGTAGCCGGAGCACGCCCGTCGCACACGGGGTCGATCTGCGTAGAAGTCGCGGCGATGCAGAGGGTCGACCCCGACCGGCCGCCCCCGCCAGCCCTCGTCGCGGGAGGGCGTGAGGGTCAGTGGGACAGGAACGTCGAAGGAGGCGCGGGGGAGCGGTGGGTCGAGCGCGGCGGCGATCGTGGCGGGGTCGTCCGGCAGCGCCGCGCCCCAGTGCACGACCTGCCCGCGGTCGTCGATGACGACCGAGACGCCGCCGGCCGACAGGTGCTCCATCAGGCCACGGGCTGCGCGTCGCGCCGGACGGCGAGCGCGTCGCCGGATCTCCGGGTCGAAGCAGTGCAGCGCCGTGAAGTCGACCGCGAGCTCGACCTCGCCGCCGCCGAGCGATCGCTTGCCGTCCACGCTGGCCGTGAACATCGCGCGCTCCTCGCCGGCGAACAGCTTGCCGTCGTCGTCGCTGTAGGCCTCGGACGCCGCCTTGACGGCGTCGGCCATCACCGGCGGGGCGTCGATCCCGAAGATCAGCAGCGTCTCGGAGCCGAGCTGCTCGATCACGTCCGGCTTGACCCGGATGCGCGGCCAGTCGGGATCGGCGCCGGCGGCGTGCTCGAAGTCGCTCGGCCGCAGGCCGAGGATCACCCGGCGCTGCTCGCCGGCCAGCGGCGAGCCGCCCGGCAGCGGGAGGTCGATGCCGGCGAAGTGGACGCGGCCGCCGTCGATCTTGGCCTCCACGAGGTTCATCGCAGGCGAGCCGATGAAGGCCGCCACGAACAGGTTGCGCGGCTTGTTGAAGAGGTTCTGCGGCGTGTCGACCTGCTGGAGCAGCGCCGTCGCGCATGACCGCGACGCGCTCGCCGAGCGTCATCGCCTCGACCTGGTCGTGCGTCACGTACACCGTCGTGACCCCGAGCCGCTCGTGCAGCCGCGCGAGCTCGGCGCGCATCGAGACGCGCAGCTTGGCGTCGAGGTTGGACAGCGGCTCGTCCATCAGGAACGCCTTCGGCTCGCGCACGATCGCCCGGCCCATCGCCACGCGCTGGCGCTGGCCGCCCGACAGCGCCGAGGGCTTGCGGTCGAGCAGCTCGTCCAAGCCCAGCTTGCCGGCGATGTCGCGCACCTTGGCGGTCGCGCTCGCCCTTGTCCATCCGCCGCAGCTTCAGCCCGTAGGCGAGGTTGTCGGCCACGCGACATGTGCGGGTAGAGCGCGTAGTTCTGGAAGACCATCGCGATGTCCCGCTGCTGCGGGGTCTTCTCCGTCACGTCGGTGTCGCCGATCCAGATCGAGCCGGCGGTGACGTCCTCGAGCCCGGCGATCGAGCGCAGCAGCGTCGTCTTGCCGCAGCCCGACGGCCCGACCAGCACCATGAACTCGCCGTCGGCGATGTCGAGCGACACGTCGTCCACCGCGCGCACGCCGTTCGGGTAGCGCTTGGTCACGTCCTCCAGGCGGATGCCGCTCATCCCTTGCTCGCCCCCAGTGTCAGTCCGCTGATGAAGTGTCGCTGGAGCACCGCGAAGACGAGCAGCGTCGGCAGCGCCGCCAGCATGGCGCCGGCCGCGATCAGGTTGTTGTCGGTGAAGAAGACGCCCTGGAGGTTGTTCAGCGCCGACGTGATCGGCCGCTTCTCACCCGACTGGATGAGCGCGACCGCCCACAGGAAGTCGTTGTAGACCCAGGTGAACTGGAGCGTCGCCAGCGCGGCGAGCGCCGGCCGGCAGAGCGGCATGATGATCCCGAAGAACTGCCGCACGACGCCCGCGCCGTCGACCCGCGCCGCGTCGCCGAGCGACTGCGGGATCGTCTTCATGTAGTTCGAGAGCACGAACGCGCAGAAGCCGGTCTGGAACGCGACGTTGATCGCGATCAGCCCCCACAGCGAGTCGTACATCTTGCCGGACTCGCTCATGAACGTCGGCAGCGGGATCTCCAGGTACATGCGGTACAGCGGCGGGATCACGACCTGGGGCGGCAGCAGGTTCGCGGCCAGGAAGATGATCAGCAGGATCGCGTTGAAGCGGAAGCTCAGCCGCGACACGACGAAGCCCGATGCACGAGGCGAAGAAGAGCGTGATGACCAGCGCGGGCAGCGTGACCAGCAGCGAGTTGAGGAAGTAGTGCGGGATCTCGCCCTGCGTCCAGGCGTTCGTGTAGTTGTCGAGCGTGATCGTGTCCGGCAGCGACACGTAGCCCTTCTCCGCCGTCTCCGAGTACGGCCGCAGCGACGTGTAGAGCGCCCAGATCACGGGCGCCAGCCACAGGATCGCGGCGACGATCAGGAACGCGTGCAGCCAGACGCGCGGCCACCGTATGCCCGTGCGCCGGCGCTCGCGCGCCATCGCCACGGAGGCGGTCTCGCTCGTCACACCTGCTCCTTGTTCATGCGCGCGACGAAGATGATGATCGGCGGCAGCGCGATCAGCAGCAGGATCACCGCGATCGCCGAGCCGAACCCGATCCGGCTCGCCTCGCCGACGATGTTGTCGAACACGAGGACGGACAGCAGCTCGAGCCCGTTGCGGCCGTTGTTGATGATGTAGACGAGGTCGAAGGCCCGCAGCGCCTCGATCACCGTGACAACCACGACGACGATGTTGATCGGCTTCAGCGCCGGCAGCACCACCGTCCGGAACGCGTACCACTCGCTCGCTCCGTCGATCGCCGCGGCCTCGCGCAGCGACGGGTCGACGCTCTTCAGCCCCGCCAGGTACAGGATCATGATGTAGCCGGCGTGGCGCCAGGCGGCGGCCACCAGCACCGCCCACAGGTTGATGTCGGGGTTGCCGAGCCAGTCGATCAGGTTGCCCTGCTCGGTGGTCCCGAGGATGTTGTTGAGCAGGCCCTGCTCGGGCGCGTAGATGAGCTGCCAGATGAAGCCGACGACGGCCAGCGACAGCACGACCGGCAGGAAGAAGATGCTCTGGTAGACGCGCGTCCCGCGGATCTTCTTGTCGAGCAGGTAGGCGAACAGCAGCCCGAGCAGCGTCGGCACGAGCGTGAGGAAGACCAGCCAGATGATGTTGTGGCGGAAGGCCGGCCAGAACGGCGGGTAGATCTCGAAGATCTGCTGGTAGTTGCGGGTCCCGACCCACTCGATCGTGGAGACCCCGCCGATGCCGTCCCAGCTCGTGAAGGAGAGGACGCCGGAGAGGATCGTCGGCACCCACACGAGCCCGACGACCACGAACAGCGGCACGCCGATCATCAGCGTGACCGCGACCCTGTCGCCGCCGCTCAGTCTGGCGGCACGGCGGCGGCGACGGGGAACGGCTGCTGCCATCAGACGAAGATGGTCTTCTTCTGTTCCTCGATGCTGCTGGTGAGCCCGTCGATGTCGTCCGGGTTCTTGATGAAGTCCTGGAGCGCCGGGATCATCACCGTCGAGGCGAAGTCGGGCCGCGTGTCGCGGTCGAGGAACTGCGAGATCTGGCCTGCGCCGGAGATCAGCTCGTTCGCCTTGACCTGGATCGCGTTGTAGTTGCTCTTGTCCGCCTCATTGTTGGCGGCGACGTTGTTGGGGTCGCTCTTGAGGTACGTGTTCTGCGCCTCAGGCGCCGGAAAGGTACTCCAGCAGCGCCTTGCCGGCCGCCTCGTTCTTCGGGTCCTTGGAGAGCATGAAGCCGTCGATCGGCGCCTCGACCGCGTCCTGGCCGTGCTCGGAGTTGATCTCCGGGAACGGGAAGAAGTCGAGGTCCTCGAACGACTCGCCCTCGAACTGCTGGCCGACGAACGAGCCGAGCAGGTACATGCCGGCGTCCTTGTTGAGCGTCTGCGCCGCGTCCTGCCACGTGCGGCCGAGCGAGCCCTCGGCGTGGTAGGGGAGCAGCTCGCGCCAGGTCTCGAAGACGGCCTTGACCTCCGCGCCGTCCCAGGCCGCCTCGCCGGCCATCAGGCTCTTGTGGAAGTCGTAGCCGTTGGTGCGCATGTTGATGTAGTCGAACGTGCCCATCGCCGGCCACCCGTCCTTGTCGCCGAACGCGATCGGCGTCATGCCGTCCTTCTGGATCTGCTCGCAGAGCGCCTTGAAGTCGTCGAGGTTCGCGGCCGGCTCGTAGCCGTTCTTCTCCCAGACGCTCTTCTTGTAGAAGATCGCCCATGGGTAGTTGTAGAACGGGATGAAGTACTGCTTGCCGTCGAGGCCCGTCGATGCCTGCTTGAAGGCGTCCGAGAAGTTGCCGCCGATCTTCTCCCAGACGTCGCTGATGTCGGTCGCCAGGCCGCGCTGGGCGAAGAACTGCATGCGGTAGCCGGCGAACCACGTGAACACGTCGTCGGGCGTGCCCTGGAGGTAGTTGTTGATCTGCTCCTGGAACGTGTTGTGGTCGACGGTGTTGACGTCGACGGTGATGCCCGACGACGTCTGGAACTGGTCGAAGACCTCCTGGAGCGCGCCCTTGGGGACGGGATCCGAGTAGTTCGAGCCGAAGCTGACGGTGCCGGACGCCTTCTCGGCGCCGCCGTTGCCGCCGCCGGTGGACTCATCGTCGTCGCCGCACCCCGATAGGCCGTAGACGACGGCCAGGCCGGCCACGCCGGATTGCATCAATGTGCGACGAGTGAGCAGCGGCACTCCGTCCGACATGGGATCTCCTCCTCCACGAAATGGCAGCGACGAACGACCGGCGGATTCCCTCTAAATCCACCACGATCACTCACGAACCAACGTTGTGAAGCCTTCCATCCCGTTCAATGACTGTCAAGCGACCAGCACTTGACGACTTCATGGGGGAAGGTGTTGGATATTGTGCGAAATGCTGGCGGCCAGGCGTCAACACGTGATCGTCGAGGAGATCCGCCGCCGCGGCGCGGTTCGCGTGAGCGAGCTGACCGAGCTGCTCGGCGTGTCGGACATGACGATCCGCCGCGATCTCGACGTACTCGCCGGTTCGGGGCTGGTCGACAAGGTGCACGGCGGGGCGACCGCACGGCGCCAGCTGAGCACCGACGAGCCTGGGTTCGACGCCAAGTCGCGCCGCCAGTTCGCCGAGAAGGAGGCGATCGCGGAGGCGGCGGCGAGCCTGGTCGAGCCGGGTCAGGCGATCGCGCTCAGCGCCGGCACCACCACGTGGCGGCTGGCGCACTACCTCGCCGGCGTGGCGGACCTGACGGTGGTCACGAACTCGATGCAGGTGGCGATCGTGCTGCACCGCCAGGCGCGTCCGGACCTCACCGTCGTGCTGATCGGCGGCGTCCGCACGCCGTCCGACGCGCTGGTCGGCCCGATCGCCGTCACCGCGCTGCGCTCGCTGCACGTCGACATGCTGTTCATGGGCGTGCACGGCATGGCCGTCGACTCGGGCTTCACGACGCCGAACCTGCTCGAGGCCGACACCAACAAGGCGATGATCGAGTCCGCCGAGCAGCTCGCGGTGGTGGTCGACCACACGAAGTGGGGCGTGCGCGGGCTGAGCCGGATGGCGGAGATCGGCGAGGCGCAGGTGCTGGTCTCGGACGATGGGCTCGACGAGGATGCGCAGACCGTCCTCAGCGAGCACGTCGGACGGCTGATCGTCGCGCCGACGGCACGGTGAGCGTCGATCCCCTCAGCGGGGCGATGACCTTCGTCGTCGGGTCGCGCCAGACGCGCCCGAACCTGCCCGACGCGGTGTGCCCGTTCTGCCCCGGCGGGCTCGAGGCGCCCGAGCCGTACGAGGTGCGCTGGATCCCCAACCGCTGGCCGGCGATGCCGGACGGGCGCTGTGAGGTGATCCTGTACTCGCCGCGCCACGACGTGGCGTTCTGGGAGCTCGGGGTGGACGGCGCCGCGCGAGTGGTCGAGATGTGGGCCGAGCGCAGCGCCGCGCTCGGCGCGCGGCCGGACATCGCCTATGTGCTCGTGTTCGAGAACCGTGGGCCGGAGGTGGGGGCGACCATCACGCACCCGCACGGGCAGATCTACGCGTTCGACTTCGTGCCGGAGATGCCGCTGCGCGAGCTGCACCGCAGCGGGCCGGTGAGCGAGCCCGGCGACCGACTGGTGGCGAGCGTGGACGGCTGGCGAGCGTGGGTGCCGGAGGCACCGACCTTTCCGTACGTGCTGCTGTTGATGCCCGACGATCCGGTGCCGGACCTGCCGTCCCTGGGGCCGGCCGGCCGGCGGGCGATGGCGGCGCTGCTCGTCGACGTGCTGGAGCGGCTGGACCGCCTGTTCGAAGCGGACACGCCGTACATGCTGTGGATCCACCAGCGGCCGTTCGACGGCGGCGACTGGCCGGACGCGCGGCTGCACGTGGAGATCGTTACGCCGTGGCGGGCGCCGGGCGTGGCGCGGTACGTGGCCGCCGGCGAGCTGGGGTCCGGCGTGTACTTCAACCCGGTGGTTCCGGAGGAGGCGGCGAGAGCGCTGCGGGAGGCGGTATGAAGATCCTCGAGGGCCGGCCGTGGGAGCGGCCGGAGCTGACCAGCCGTGGGCGCGTGCCGCCCTCCGCGACCGTCTCGCGGCCGCGCATCTCTCTGAACGGCCGCTGGGATTTCCAGTTGCTGCCGCATCCGGAGGCGTCGCCGGGCGAGTGGTCGTCGATCGAGGTGCCCGGCCTGTGGACGATGCAGGGGTTCGCGCCGCCGCAGTACACGAACGTGCAGATGCCGTTCGACGAGCGGCCGCCGAACGTGCCCGAGGACAACCCGACCGGCATCTTTCGCCGTCGCTTCCCGAGGCCTGCGGGCGAGCGCGTGGTGCTGCACTTCGGCGGCTCCGAGGGGGCGCTGTTCGTCGAGCTGAACGGCGAGCCGGTCGGCATCCACAAGGACGCGCGGACGCCGGCCGAGTTCGACGTGACGGACCTGCTCGAGGACGACAACGAGCTCGTCTGCGCGGTCGTCCAGTGGTCGGACGCGAGCTTCGTCGAGGACCAGGACCAGTGGTGGCACGGCGGCCTGCCGCGCGACGTGTTCCTGTACACGACGCCGCGCGAGCACATCGCCGACGTCTTCGCGCGCGGCTTCGCCGACGGGCGGTTCGAGGTCGACGCGCCCGGCGAGGTCCGCCTGCTCGACCCGGACGGCCGCACGGTGCTCGACGGGCCCGGTCGTCTGACGGATCCGCTCCTGTGGTCGGCGGAGACGCCGCACCTGTACACGCTGCACGTCACCGCCGGCGACGACGAGGTCTCGTGCCAGGTGGGCTTCCGCACCGTCGAGATCGCGGGCCGGCAGCTGGTGCTCAACGGCCGCCCGCTCCGCATCTGCGGCGTCAATCGCCACGACCACGACGACCGCCGCGGCCGCGCCGTCACGCGCGAGCTGATGGAGGCCGACCTGCGGCTGATGAAGGCCTTCAACGTCAACGCCGTGCGCTGCTCGCACTACCCCAACGACCCGTACTGGCTCGACCTGTGCGACCGCCACGGCCTGTACGTGATCGACGAGGCCAACATCGAGGCGCACGCCTACTACGACGACGTCTGCAACGACCCGCGCTACGCCGCCGCGTTCATGGAGCGCGTGCGGAACATGGTCGAGCGCGACAAGAACCACCCGTCGGTGATCCTGTGGTCGCTCGGCAACGAGAGCGGCTACGGCCCCAACCACGACGCGGCCGCCGACTGGCTGCGCGAGCGCGACCCGACGCGGCCGCTGCACTACGAGGGCGCGATCAACCGCGACTGGAGCGGCGGGCACCGCGCCACCGACATCGTCTGCCCGATGTACGCCGACGTCGACTCGATCGAGGCGTTCGCCGAGTTCTCGGACGACCCGCGGCCGCTGATCCTGTGCGAGTTCTCGCACGCGATGGGCAACAGCAACGGCGGCCTGGCCGACTACTACGCCGCCTTCGACCGCCACGACGCGCTCCAGGGCGGCTTCGTGTGGGAGTGGATCGACCACGGCATCCGCGTCGGCGACCACTGGGCCTACGGCGGCGACTTCGGCGAGAAGCGCCACGACGCCAACTTCTGCGCGGACGGCCTCGTGTGGCCCGACCGGACGCCGCATCCTGCGATGTACGAGCTGAAGTACCTGGCGGCGCCGCTCGAGGTCGAGCACCTCGGCGGCGGGCGCTTCCGGATCCACAGCCGCAACCTGTTCACCGGCCTCGACCACCTGCGCGGCGAGTGGGAGGGAGGCGAGCTGCCGGCGAGCGGCGAGTTCACGCTCGACGTGGGCGACCGCGAGCACGTGACGATGCGCTTCTACGACGGCGACCACGAGGTCGCTTGGCGACAGTTCGAGCTTCGCGCGCCGGCGATGCCCGAGGTGCGACGCGCCGGTCCCGCGTCGATGGACCTTCCTGACGTGCTCGACGGGCCTCGCCTCCAGCTCTGGCGCGCGCCGACCGACAACGACGGCCTGCCGCTGCACCCGGGCCGCACCGTCGGCCCGCTGAAGCGTTGGCTGGAGCTGGATCTCGACGTGCCGCACCGGCACGAGATCCACCGCCTCGAGGACGGCGGGCTGCTGTTCGAGCACGAGGTCGAGGTGCCGGAGGACCTGCCGCGGATCGGCGTCGTCCTCACGCTCGCTCCGGGCCTCGAGCGACTCGAGTACGTCGGCCGCGGGCCGTGGGAGAACTACCCCGACCGCCAGGCGTCAGCCGTCGTCGGCCGCTGGACGAGCACCGTGAGCGACGAGTACGTCCCCTATATCGCGCCACAGGAGCACGGCCACCACGGCGACGTCCGCTGGCTGCGGCTCACGCGCGAGGACGGCACCGGCATCGAGGTCCGCGGCATGCCGACGATCGGCTTCTCGGCAAGCCACTTCACGGCGGCCGATCTGACCGAGGCGCGCCACACCAGCGACCTGAAGCCGCGCGCCGAGGTGATCCTCAGCCTCGACCACGCGCAGCGCGGCCTCGGTACCGCGAGCTGCGGGCCTGACACCGGCCCGCAGTACCGATTGAGCGCCGGCACGTACCGGTTCGCCTATGTGATTTGTGCGACGTGTGACAGATCGCGTTGACGGCGCACCGCCGGGCGGTGATGCTGCCGCCGCCGGTTGGAGGAGGCTCGGGAGGCAGCGATGAAGGAGCGGGTGACGCGGCGGCAGCTGATGGCTGCCGCCGGTGTGGGAGCGGCTGGGCTCTACGCGGGCCCGGCATGGGCGGCGCCGAGGGCGGGCAGGGGAAGCCCCATGCTCCGCTACTACTACCCCGTGCCGCGGGAGTGGCCGAGGACGATCGTGAGCGACGTCTGCGTCTACGGCGGCACGTCGGCGGGCATCGCGGCGGCGGTCGTTGCGCGCCGGCTCGGCCGCAGCGTCACCGTCGCCGCGTTCGGGCGCCACATCGGCGGGCTGAGCGCCAGCGGGCTCGGCGCCACCGACACGGGGCGGATCGCCGCCATCGGCGGGCTGTCGCGCGAGTTCTACCGTCGCGTCGGCGAGGCCTACGGGTTGCCGGAGACCTTCCGCTTCGAGCCGCATCTGGCCGAGGAGGTCTTCGAGGCGTGGGTCGCCGAGCACGACATCGACGTCTTCCGCGAGCAGCGGCTCGACACGGTGCGGATGAGCAGCGACCGGATCCTCGAGCTGCGGATGCAGAGCGGCCTGCGCTTCCGCGCCGCGATGTTCATCGACGCCACGTACGAGGGCGACCTGCTCGCCCGCGCCGGCACGAGCTGGTTCGCCGGGCGCGAGGGCAACGCCGCCTACGGCGAGACGCTGAACGGCGTCCAGTTCCGCTCCGGCCACCAGTTCCGCGTCCCCGTCGACCCGTACGTGGTCCCGGGCGACCCGTCCAGCGGGCTGCTCCAGGGCATCTCGGCCGACCCGCCGGACACGACGGGCGAGGGCGACCACCGGATCCAGGCGTTCAACTTCCGCGTCTGTCTGACGCGCGCGGCCGACCGGCTCCCGTTCCCGCAGCCGGCGGGCTACGACCCGGACCGCTACGCGCTGCTGCTGCGCTACATCCAGGCCGGGATCTGGGACGTGCTCGGCAACAACCAGCCGATGCCCAACGGCAAGACCGACCTCAACAACAACGGCGCGGTCTCGACCGACAACATCGGCCGCAACTACGAGTGGCCGGACACGGACTACGAGGAGCGCGAGCGGATCTTCCAGGACCACGTGACCTACCAGCAGGGCCTGCTGTGGTTCCTGGCCAACGATCCGCGCGTGCCGCCGGCGATCCGGGCCGAGATGAACGGCTTCGGCCTGCCGCGCGACGAGTTCCCGGAGACCGGCGGCTGGCCGCACGAGCTGTACATCCGCGAGGCGCGCCGGATGGTCTCCGACTACGTGATGACCGAGCACGACTGCCGGGGCGCCGTGAGCGTCGAGGACCCGGTCGGGCTGGCGTCGTACACGATGGACTCGCACAACTGCAAGCGGGTGGTCGTCGCGGGCCAGGCGCGCAACGAGGGCGACGTCCAGGTGCCGACCCCGGCGCCGTTCCCGATCGCCTACCGCTCGATCGTGCCGCGCGCGGGCGAGTGCGAGAACCTGCTCGTGCCGGTCTGCCTGTCGGCCTCGCACATCGCCTACGGGTCGATCCGGATGGAGCCCGTGTTCATGGTGCTGGCCCAGGCGGCGGCCACGGCGGCGTCGCTGGCGATCGACGCCGGCGTCGCGGTCCAGGACGTCGGCTACGCCGCCCTGCGGCGGCAGCTGCTGCGCGACCGCGCCGTGCTCGAGTGGCCGCCTCCGCCGCCGGGGCTGACCGTCGAGGCGCCCGAGCTGCGCCCGGGCGCGCCGGGGACGGTCGTGGCCACCCTGGTCAATGACGACATCGAGCCATACGAAGCGGTCGAGCTGTCGTTGACGGGCCCGTGGAGCGTCACGCCGGTGTCGGCGGCGCCCGCCCGGATCGAGCCCGGCGAATCGGCCGAGGCGACCTGGACGGTCACGGCGCCGCCGCAGGCCGAGCCGGCGGCAGCGGGCGAGCTCCAGGCGCGGGCGCGGTACACCGTCGCCGGATCACCCGCCGAGCTGGAGGTCGTCGAGCCGGCGTACGTGGTCGAGCCGGCCGGCCCGCCGTTCACCACGTTCGCGACGACGGAGGCGCACTTCGGTGCGCGCGGCGACCGGCTGGCGGTCATCGCCGGCGGCGCCGACCTGTGGACGGACATCGATCAGTACGGCGCGCTGTTCCTCGACGGCGCCGGCGGCCCGGGCACGGTGGCGGTCACGCGCCTGGTGAGCCAGGACCCGACCGATCCGAACGCCCGCGCCGGGCTGGCGATGCGAAACGACCTCACCGGCGCCGGCCGAGCCGGCGGCTACGTGCTGCTGGTGGCCAAGCCGCAGAACGGCTTCCTGCTGCTGTGGGACGCCGACGGCAGCGGCACCGTCGAGTCCGTGTTGCGGTCGGGGCCGGCCGTGACGCCATCGCCGGCGTGGCTGCGGCTGGCGCGCAACGGGACGACGTTCACGGGTGCGTGGAGCGTCGACGGGGTGGCATGGACGACGGTGGGTACGGCGACGGTGCCGAGCGCTGGTCCGGTGCAGGACGTCGGGCTGGTGGTGTGCTCGCACGCGGCCGCGTTGGGCCGGGCGGTGTTCGACGGGCTCCGCTTGAGCTGAGCGGCGGGGCCGGCGAACTGCGGCAGGGTAGGGAGGCGACGAGATCGTGGCGCATAAGGGTCGGTATGCGACCCAAAAGCGCCACGGAGTGGCCAGCTAGGCCGAAACCCAGCCGCCCTACCCAGCCGCAGTTGACGTTGCCCGCAGCAGCTCGGCCATCCGAGCCGCATCCAACGCGCCCGCCCGCTCCACCTCGACGCTCGCCGCCGCGGCCGCCACCGCCCCCCGCGCAGCACCGAGCACATCCTCACCGGCCTCCAGCGCACCGGCCAGCGCCGCGGTGAACACGTCGCCCGCGCCGATCGGGTTCACCACCGACACCCGCGGCGCCGCCAACCACGTCACCGCGCCATCGGCTGCCACCGCCGCTCCCGCCGCGGCCGCGGTGACGATCGCGGCCCGCGCGCCGGCCCGCACCAGAGCCGCGGCGGCCGCCTCGGCGTGGCCGCGCGCGTCCGGCGACGCCTCGACCGCCTCGTCGGCGCGCCCGTGCAGCAGTCCCTCGGCCTCGGCCAGGTTCGGCGTCACCACCGCCGGGCCGGCCTGGAGCGCGGCGCCCAGCACGACACCGCCCGCGTCGACGACCGCCATCCGGCCGCGCGCGAGCCGCGCGTAGCCGTCGTCCGGGCTCCCCGGCGGCAGGCTGCCCGAGCAGACGAGCACGCGGTGGTCGCCGAACGCCCGCTCGACGGCGGCCTCGAGCGCGTCCCAGTCACCGTCGGCCAGAGGTGGGCCGGGCTCGTTGAGCACGGTCGCCCGGCCCGGCTCGAGGATCACCGAGGTCGACCGGATCTCGCCGCCGACCGCCACGCCCTCCAGCGCGACGCCCTCCTCGCGGATCAGCTCCGCCGCCGCCCGGCCCGTGCGACCGGGCACGAACGCGACCAGCGTGGCGGGCCGGCCCAGCGAGCGCGCCGCGCGCGCCACGTTCAGCCCCTTGCCGCCGGGCGTGACCGTCACGCCGGCCACCCGGAGCACTTCGCCGGGCCGCAGCTCCCCGATCGACGACGTGCGGTCGATGGTGAGGTTCGGGCCGGCGATCAGCACGTCAGCCGGCGCCGGCGGGCAAGGTGCCCTCGAGCACGGCCGGCCCGGGCCGCCGGGCCTGCGCGTTGGTCTCGCGCGTGATGAGGATCTTCTCGTAGGTCGCGAACCACTGCGGGAACTCGTCCTCGTCGCCCTGCTGCGGGCCGCCGGTGGTGAGGATGCCGTCCTCGCCGACCGGCGTCTGCGCGAAGCCGAGCCGGCGCGGCTGGGCGCCCTCGCGGGTGAGCCAGACCGCGTACACCTCGCGGCCCTGGTTGGGCGGCACGTTCTGGGCGGCGATCGCGAACTGGACGGCGCCGTCGTCGCGTCGGACCAGGCGCATCAGGCCCTCCGCCTGCGAGTCGCCGACGCCCTGGAGCGGGATGTCGTTGCCCTGCTGCGCCGCCGGCGTCGGCGTGGCGGTCGCCGCCGGCGTCGAGGCCGGCTCCGCCGTCGTCGTCGCGCAGCACGAAGATCCACAGCAGCGTCCCGGCGACGAGCAGCGCGACGACGCCGATCAGGATCGCGCCGCCGAGCCGCGACGAGCCGGGCGCGTCGCGCACGGGGCGCTGGCGAGGCGCGGAGGCGCCGTCGCCGTCGCGCAGCGGGCGGGGACGAGGCGCCACGGGCTCGGCGAGGCGCGGCGTCGTCGCCGGCCGCCGGCACCGCCGGCATCGCGCCGCCCAGCTCGCCGAGCCGCTCGGCCGCCGCCGCCGCCCACTCGCGCGACTCGGGGCTGCGCGCCACCGCCGCTCGCGTCCGCTCCGCGTCCCCTTCGCGCTGCTGGCCCAGCAGCCAGTCGGCGATCCGACCGGTGTCGACGCCCGCCGCCGGCTCGCCCGGCCAGCGCTCGCACGCCCGCGTCGGCGCGCGCGCGCACGTCGCGCTCCGGGATCGCGAGCAGCTCCGAGAGCTCACCGTACGATCGGCCCTGGCGCAGGACCAGCTCCAGCACGGCGCGCTGGTCGGGGGCGAGCGTGTCGAGCGGCGTCATGCCGCGCTCCAGGGTAGTGTGCCGCGCCCCGTGACGACCCCGTTCGAAGGCTTCCCGGTCGGCTTCGACCGGCTCTACGGACTCGAGATCCTCGACATCAGCGACACCGAGGTCCGTGCCCAGGTCAAGGTCCGCGACGAGCTCAGCCAGCCGGCCGGGCTGGTCCACGGCGGCGTGTTCGCCTCGATCGCCGAGAGCACGACGAGCGTGGCCACCTGGCTGGCCGTGCACGAGGACGGCAAGACCGCCCAGGGCCTCTCCAACCAGACCAGCTTCCTCAGGCCGATCGTCGACGGCACGATCCACGCCACCGCTCGCCGCCGCCACAAGGGCCGCACGACGTGGGTCTGGGAGGTCGACATCACCGACGACCAGGAGCGCCTGTGCGCCCTGGTGCGGATGACCATCGCCGTCAGAGACGCTTGAGCTCGGGCCGCCGCGGGCGGTAGGCGTTGGTGATCGGCATCCGCCGGTCGCGCCCGAACGCGCGCGGCGTGATCTTGATCCCCGGCGGCGCCTGGCGGCGCTTGTACTCCGCGCGGTCGACCAGCGACACCACGCGCTCGATCGCGTCGGCCGGGAGGCCGGCGCGCTCGAGCTGCTCCGGGTCCTGGTCCTCCTCGACGTACGCCTCGAGGATCGCGTCCAGCGTGTCGTAGTCGCCGAGCGAGTCGGAGTCCTTCTGGTCCTCGCGCAGCTCGGCGCTCGGCGGGCGGTCGATGATCGAGCGCGGCACGAGCGGCGGGTCGGACTGCGCGTTGCGCCACTCGGTGAGCCGGTAGACGAGCGTCTTCGGCACGTCCTTGATCACCGCGAAGCCGCCGGCCGAGTCGCCGTACAGGGTCGAGTAGCCGACCGAGTTCTCGGACTTGTTGCCGGTCGTCAGCACGAGCCAGCCGAACTTGTTCGAGAGCGCCATCAGCAGGTTGCCGCGGATCCGCGCCTGCAGGTTCTCCTCGGTGATGTCGGCCTCGCGGTCGCCGAAGTGCGGCGCCAGCAGCTCGTCGTAGACCTCCATCGCCTTGGCGATCGGGATCTCGTACAGCTCGACGCCGAGGTTCTCGGCCAGCACCTTGGCGTCGTCGCGCGTGCCCGACGACGAGTAGCGCGACGGCATCGTCACCGTGGTCACCCGGTCGGCGCCGAGCGCGTCGACGGCCACCAGCAGCGTCAGCGTCGAGTCGATTCCGCCCGACAGCCCGATCACCGCGTGGCTGAAGCCGTTCTTGGCGACGTAGTCGCGCGTGCCCAGCACGAGCGCCTGGTAGACCTCGGCCTCCGGGCCCAGCAGCGGCGTGACCTCGCCGCCAACGGGCGCGGGGTCGACGTCCTCACGGCGGACGAGCGGCCCGAGCCGGCGCACCTCGGGCAGCGCGCGGCGCACCGGCGGCCGCAGCCGCGTATCGCGCAGCCGCGCCGTCAGCGCCGCCTGCAGGTCGACGGTCGCCGACCACGAGCGCCTCCTCGAACTGCGGAGCGCGCGCGAGCACGCTGCCCTCGTGGTCGAGCAGCAGCGAGTGCCCGTCGAAGATCAGCTCGTCCTGCCCGCCGACCATGTTGCAGAAGGCGATGGCGCACAGGTTGTCGCGCGCGCGCTGGATCAGCATCCGCTCGCGCTCGCGGCCCTTGAGCGCGTGGTACGGCGAGGAGGACGCGTTGAGGATCAGCGCCGCGCCGGCCAGCGCCTCGTCGGAGGCGGGCGGGCCGGGCGTCCAGATGTCCTCGCAGATGGTCAGGCCGAGCCGCGCGTCGCCGAGCTGGAGCACGGCGCCGCCCTCGCCGACCTGGAAGTAGCGCTGCTCGTCGAACACGCCGTAGTTCGGCAGCACCGACTTGCGGTAGACGGCCTGGAGCTCGCCCTCGGCCAGCACGGCGAGGGCGTTGTAGACGTCGTCGGCCCGCTCCGGGAAGCCGACCAGCGCCACGATCCCCTCCGCCTCGCGCGCGAGATCGGAGACCGCCTCGGTGGCGGCCTGGAGGAAGTGCTCCTTGAGCAGCAGGTCCTCGGGCGGGTAGCCGGTCACCGCCAGCTCCGGGAAGAGCACCAGCTCGGCGCCGGCGTCGCGCGCGGCGGCGATCTGCTCGGCGATCTTGGCGGTGTTGCCCTCCAGGTCGCCGACGCGCGCGTCGATCTGCGCGAGGGCGAGCCGGAGCGGGGGGATGAGGCCCATACGCGCTCATTCTCCCAGGCCGCGTCCGAGCCACGCCTCGGCGAACTCCCGCAGGCCCGGGTCGGACGGGTCGCCGGGCCGGTAGACGCGCCGCCAGGCCAGCGCCGTGGCCTGCCCGGCGCCGTCCCGGCGGGCCAGGATGACCGCCTGGCCGGCGGCGGCCAGCTCGGCGTCGAACGGCCCGGCGACGTCCTCCTGGACGCGCACGAGCGGCGTGCCGGGATCGGGCCCGTCGTAGAGGATCACCACGTTGCCGAGCTCGAGCGCGTGCAGGATCTGGTCGTCGGTCAGGCGGCGCCGGTCGCGCGTCACCAGCTCCTCGCGATGCGGGCCGCTGGTCGGCCACTCGTCCGTGCATCTCGGCCGGCCGCGTCGTGGCCCGAGCCGCGGTCGGGCTGGACCTCGCCCGGCCCCGCGGGCGCCTGCGCCAGCTCGGGATCGTCGCGCGAGCTGAAGGCCAGCGTGAGCGCGATCAGTCCCGCGACGGCCACGAGCACGCCGGCCGCGACCAGTCCCAGTCGCCTCAAGCCCGGCTCTTGGTCCGCCGTGACGCCGGCCGCGCCCGCCCGCTGCGCCGCGCGCCGTTCGGGCGGCACGCCGGCGGCGGCCGACAGCTCGTCGATCGCCACGTGCAGGTCGTGGGCGAACTCGTCGAGGTCGGCCATCGCGTCGTAGTCGCCCAGCAGGCCGAAGAAGAGCTGCCCGTCGTAGGACATGATCGCGATGCCGAGCGCGGTGTTCAGCACCAGCGGGACCATCGGATAGAAGGCGGTCAGCTTGCGCCCGAGGACGTAGAGCGGGAACTGCGGCCCGGGGACGTTCGTGACGGTGACGTTGAAGAAGCGCTGGCGCGCCTGGAGCCGCGCCGCCTGGTCGAGGATGGTGGGCGCCGCGAAGCCCGCGAGCTGGGTCAGCCGCTCGGCGCCGATCGCCTGGGCCGACGACTTGAGGTCCCCGAGCGCCTCGTTGACGGCCCGGAAGCGCTCGAGCGGGTCGGCGAGGCCGACGGGCAGCGGCGCGTAGATCGCCGCCACCTGGTTGCCGAGCGCGCCGCGCTGGTCCTCGGCGCGGATCGAGACCGGCACCATCGCCTTCAGCTCGAGCCCGGCCGGGTTGCGGCCGCGGCGCTCGAGGTGGGCGCGCAGCGCGCCGCTGACGGCGGCGAGCACGACGTCGTTGACCGTGCCGCCGAGCGCGCTCTTGACCGCCTTGAAGCGGTCGAGACCCGACTCGACCCAGGCGAAGCGCCGGTGCGGGCCGATGCGCGTGTTGAGCGGGCTCGGCGGGGCGCCGCCCAGCCCGGCGGCCGCCATCGAGGCGATCCCGGCGAGCGAGCGGGCGATCCCGCCGCTCGTCTCGCGCGGCGACGTCAGCGCGCCCGCCGCCGAGCGCGCCGCGCTCAGCGGGGCGTTCGCGTAGTCGGCGATCGCGTCGGCGAACAGCGTCGTGCCGCTGGGCTCGGGGCGCGGGTACCACGAGGGCCCGGGGTCGCGCTCCGGCGGGTCCTCCTCGAGGTCGAACAGCACGGCCATGATGTCGACGCCCGAGATCCCGTCGACCAGCGCGTGGTGGGTCTTGCACACCAGCGCGAAGCTGTCCTCGCCGACGCGGTTGACGAGCCAGATCTCCCACAGCGGCTTCGAGCGGTCGAGCTGCTGCGCGAACACGCGGCCGGCCAGCCGCCGCAGCTCGTCCTCGCCGGCCGGCTCCGGCAGCGCCGTGTGGCGCACGTGGTAGCCGACGTTGAAGTGCGGGTCGTCGATCCACACCGGCCGCGCCTGGGCGAGCGGCGGGAACGCGAGCTTCTGGCGGTAGCGCGGGACCTGGTGCAGGCGCTGCTCGATCAGCTCGAGCAGCTCCGCGTAGTCGGGCGGGTCGCCGTCGAAGACGAGCACGGAGCCGACGTGCATGTGCGCGCCGCTCTTCTCGAGCGCGAGGAATGAGGCGTCGAGGCCGCTGAGGCGGTCGGGGTTGGGCACGGGCCGGATTGTCGCGGGTTCCTCCGCGGCCCGCCACCAGTCAGGTTCGCAGTGTGATTGCGCTCACAACTACTGCTCGGTCTGGTCCGTAGCCTCACGCGTTTTGCCCAAGGAGGAACCATGCGAAGACGAAAGCTCTCGCGCGCCGTGCTGATTGCCGGCGCGCTCTTCATATCCGCGGCGGCACCGGCCGCCGCCCAGCCCCAGGTCACGAAGAAGCGCCTCGACGTTCGTGCCGGCCAGCGAGCCATGGTCGCCGGCACCGCGACGCCGGGCCAGACCGTCTCACTCCAGATCCGGCGCCGCGGCCACTGGCGCACCGTGGACCGTGACCGCGCGACCGACGGCCGCTTCCGGCTGCGCGCGCGCGTGCGCCGCACCATGACCGCGCCCGTCCGCGTCCGTGCGCGGCGCGTTCACCCGCCGGCTCGGGCGCCTGAACGTGTACCGGTCCGCCTATGCCTCCTGGTACGGGCCGGGCCTCTATGGCAATCGCCTCGGCTGCGGCGGCAGGCTCGCCCCCGGCCGTCTGGGCGTCGCCCACAAGACCCTGCCGTGCGGCAGCCGGGTCACCCTGCGCCACCAGGGCCGCACCGTCCGCGTGCGCGTGATCGACCGCGGTCCGTACGTCGGCGGCCGCGAGTACGACCTCACGGCGGCCACCGCGCGCAAGCTGCGCTTCCGCGGCCACGGCGCGATTTTGACGACTGATTAGAGGCGTACGCTTGTTCGCGTGCCGCCCAAGCGCGTGATCGCACACCTCGACTGCGACGCCTTCTACGCGACGGTCGAGCTGCTGCGGCGCCCGGAGCTGGTCGGCAAGCCGGTCATCGTGGCCGGCTCCGGCCCGCGGGCGGTGGTCACGACGGCGAGCTACGAAGCGCGCAAGTTCGGGGTCGGCTCGGCGATGCCGGCCTCGCGCGCCCGCCGCCTGTGCCCGGACGCGATCGTCATCCCGCCCGACTTCGAGGCCTACCGCGAGACGTCCAGGCGCGTGTGGGAGATCGTCGGCGAGCGGCTCGATCGCGTGCAGAAGATGGGGATCGACGAGGCGTTCGCCGACCTCACCGGCGTGGAAAAGCCGCTGCGCGTGCTGCGCGAGGTCATCGCCGCTGTCAAAGAGGGCACGGGGGTCGTCATTTCGATCGGCGTCGGGCCGTCGCGACTGGTGGCCAAGTGCTGTAGCGATCTCGGCAAGCCCGCCGGCTTCGTCGCCATGGGCCGCGAGGAGGCGTGCGTGCGCTTCGCCACCGCGCCGACCAGCCGCATCCCCGGGATCGGCCCCAAGACCGCCGATCGCCTGGCCGAGCTCGGCCTGCGCACGATCGGACACCTCCAGAAGGCCGACGAGGCCCAGCTCGCCGCGCGCTTCGGGAGCAGCAGCGCGGCGTGGCTGAAGGCGCGCGCGGAGTTCCACGACGACTCGGAGGTCGACACCGAGCCGGGCGTCGCCAAGTCGGTCTCGACCGAGCGGACCTTCGACACCGACGTCGCCGACCACGGCGCGCTCGAGGGCTACCTGCGCGAGATGTCGCGCGAGCTGTGCGAGGGCCTCGGGCGGCGCGGCCGCAGGGGGCGGACGATCGCCATCAAGGTCCGGCTCGATGACTGGACCACGGTCACCCGTGCCCGCACCGTCGAGGCGCCGACGAACGACGTGTCCACCGTCATCGAGGTGGCTGTGGAGCTGCTGCGCGCGTATGCGCCGCCGCGGCCGGTGCGGCTGTTGGGAGTGCGGCTGGCGGGGTTCCCGGATGCGGAGCCCGAGCCGCGGCGCGCCGCATCCGCTCCTGCAGGACAGTTGGCGCTGGAGGTCTGAACGTCAACTGCGGCTGGGTGGGGAGGTGGCTGGGCGGGCCGGGGTGAGGGTGCATTTCTGCATCATCGGAGTGCTCATCGCCGGTGTGATGCAGTTCCGCCCGTATAGCGGGCGTTTCTGCACCCGCGGGCTCGGACGGACGCGAATGGTGCAGAAATGCACCGCCGCGGGGTGCGCAACGTCAACGCGACGCGATCGGCCCGGCTCCTGTTGACGTTCGGTGCCGTATACGGCGCACAACGTCAACCGCGGCGTCGAACGCGCGGCGCGGTTGACGAAACGCACCGCGAAACCGGCCCGCCTCCCTCAATGCGCAGTTGAAGTTCGCGCCAGCTCCAAAGACCGCAGCCGTCGCGCCACCCAAACAACGCGTCGTCGACCTCCCGCGAGCTGTACGAGCCGATCAGGCGCACCGGACCGCCCTTGCAATCCGGGCGCCCGTGCTTGAGACCCAGGCCGCGCGGTAGGTGGCGCCGCCGCGGCCGCGCCAGAACAGGCCGACGTCGCGCTCGCGCGGCGAGTTCCTGCGCCGCGCGCGCCGGACCGGCGCCCGCGCGCAGCTGCGGGCCGCGCTCGAGCGCTTCGAGGCGCGGCGCCGCCCCGTGGGCCGACCTGATCCGGCTGATGTCAAGCGGCGAGGCCGCGCAGGAGCTCGTCGGTAGCGTCTGACCGCGTGGAGGCGTTCCGGATCGAGGTGCCCGAGGCGGAGCTCGAGGATCTGCGCGAGCGCCTGCGGCGGACGCGCTGGCCCGAGCGCGAGACCGACGCCTCGCAGGGTGTGCCGCTCGACGAGATGAAGGAGCTCTGCGCCTACTGGGCGGACGGCTACGACTGGCGCGCGACCGAGGCGCGGCTCAACGCGCTGCCGCAGTACCGCGCCGACGGGATCCACTTCATCCACGTGCGCTCGCAGAACGCCGATGCGCTGCCGCTGATCCTCACCCACGGCTGGCCTGGCTCGGTCCTCGAGTTCCTGGACGTCATCGGGCCGCTGAGCGAGACCTTCCACGTGGTCTGCCCGTCGCTGCCCGGCTACGGCTTCAGCGACAAGCCGGCCGAGCCGGGGTGGGGCGTCGAGCGGATCGCCGCCGCGTGGGCTGAGCTGATGGCGCGGCTCGGCTACGACCGCTACGGCGCATGCGGCAGCGACTGGGGTACGAGCGTGTCGACGCTGCTCGGGCCCCGCACCGTCGGTATCCATCTCGTGCCGCCGCTGGCGCCGCCGGTGCCCTCCGACGACCTGACCGACGCGGAGCGGTCGGCGCTCGCCGCCCTCGAGTACGCCGCCGAGTGGGACTCCGGCTACTCGAAGGAGCACTCGACCCGCCCGCAGACGATCGGCTACGGGCTGACCGACTCGCCGGCGCTCCTGTGCGCCTGGATCGCCGAGAAGCTCATCGGCTGGAGCGACGAGCCGCTCTCCCGCGACCAGATCCTCGACATGGTCACGCTCTACTGGGTCACCCGCACCGGCGCCTCGTCGGCGCGGCTGTACTGGGAGAGCATCCGCCGGGTGAACGAGTGGATCTCGGGGACAGTCACCGAGACCGTCGACGTCCCCACAGCGTGCTCGGTCTTCCCGGGCGAGCTCCAGCGGCCATCGCGCCGCTGGGCGGAGCGCCGTTTCACGGACATCCGCTACTGGAGTGAGCCGCCGCGTGGCGGCCATTTCGCCGCCTACGAGCAGCCCGAGCTGTTCGTGGAAGAGGTGCGCGCAGCGTTCAGGGCCCTGCCGCACCGCGGCAGCTTCATCCGAAAGGGGTGACCCGCCGCGCCAGCGGGCGAAGATGCTGTCCGGGTGATCGGCCACGCACTGGTCCATGCGCCCCGGCACGCCATGCACCCAGTGTCCGAGCGCTGGGTCGCCGCCGGCTTCGCGATCGGCTCGCTCTGCTTCTTCGTCGGGCCGTTCCCCGGCTTCGTGGAGCTCGTCGGAGCCCGCGCGGACGCGTGGACGTTCTTCGTCGGCTCGCTCTTCTTCACGGCCGCCGCCGGCCTCGAGCTGATCCACGCGACCGCCGACCGGCCCGACCGCGACGCGACGTGGTGGTCGGCGGCGATCCAGTTCGCCGGCACCCTGTTCTTCAACTTCAGTACGTTCGACGTGCTGCTCTCCGACCTGTCCGCCCACCAGGAGGACCGCCTCATCTGGGCGCCCGACGCCATCGGCTCCGCCTGCTTCCTCGCCTCGGGCCTGATCGGCTATCGCGTGAGCGCGAAGCCGAGGACGATGGCCGCCGTGAACCTCGCCGGCTGCGTCTTCTTTGGCATCTCCGCCGTCGCCTCCTACGTCGTGCCGGACACCGGCTCGATCCTCGACCTCGCCGCCGCCAACTGGAGCACCGCGCTCGGCGCGCTCTGCTTCTTCGCCGGCGCGCTCATGCTCGCCCGCCACCCCGGAGGTACGACCCCATGACGATCTCACACGACGGACACGACCTCGCCGAGGGCCTCGAGGCGCTCGCCAGGCAGTACGGCAACCGCTTCCTGCGGGAGGCCGCGCCCGACCACCAGATCCCCGAGCACGGCATGACGAGCACCGACGCGATGCGGCTCGTCGAGGAGGAGCTCGTCCTCGACGGGATCCCGATGCGCAACCTGGCCACCTTCGTCACGACCTGGATGGAGCCGGAGGCCCAGCGCGTCATCGCGGACAACCTGCACCGCAACTTCATCGACCACGCCGAGTATCCGCAGACGGCGGAGATCGAGCAGCGCTGCATCCGCATGCTCGCCCACCTGTTCCACGCGCCCGGCGAGACGACGGGCGCGCGCTGCCAGGGATCGTCGGAGGCGATCATGCTCGGCGCGCTGTCGCTCAAGTGGAAGTGGCGCCAGCGTCGCGAGGCCGCGGGCAAGGACACCACGCGCCCGAACCTCGTGTTCGGCGGTGACGTGCACGTCGTGTGGGAGAAGTTCTGCCGCTACTTCGACGTCGAGCCGCGCATCGATCCCGCTCCAGCCCGACAAGTACACGATCGGCCCCGAGGACGTCGAGCCCCACGTCGACGAGAACACGATCGGCGTCGCCGCCGTGGTGGGCACCACGTTCACCGGCCACGCCGACGACGTCCGCGGCATCAACGACCTGCTGGTCCGGCTGCGCGACGAGAAGGGCCTCGACGTCCCGCTGCACGTCGACGGCGCCAGCGGCGGCTTCGTCTGGCCGTTCCTGTACCCCGACTCGGAGTGGGACTTCCGGCTCGAGCAGGTGCGCTCGATCAACGTCTCGGGGCACAAGTTCGGGCTCGTGTACCCGGGCATCGGCTGGCTGATCTTCCGCGAGCGCGCCGACCTGGCCGAGGACCTCGTGTTCTACGAGAACTACCTCGGCAAGACCGACGCGACGTTCACGCTGAACTTCTCGACAGGCTCGGCGATGGTGCTCGCGCAGTACTACAACTTCGTCCGCTTCGGGTTCAACGGCTACCGCTACATCATGGAGACGATGCAGGCGAACGCTCGCTCGCTGGCGGAGCGGATCGCGGGCATCGGCGAGTTCCGCCTGATCGGCGGCGAGGGGGCCGAGCAGCTCCCGCTCGTCGCCTTCCAGCTCACCGACGGGCACGAGTACGACGAGTTCGACGTCGCCTCACAGCTCGCGGCCGAGCGCGGCTGGATGGTCCCCGCCTACACGCTCCCGCCGAATGCGCAGCACGTGACGATCATGCGCGCGCTCGTGAAGCTGACGCTCAGCCACACGCTCGCCTCCACGCTCGCCGACGACATCGCCCAGGCGTGCGCGACGCTCGACAAGAAGGGCGGCCTGCACGAGCTCGACCGTCAGCGGGTGAAGACCAGCACGGGGTACTAAGTGAACCGCAGCGCGCTCCGCCGCAGGTACCGCCACAGCCTGATCGCGCTGCCCGTGCTCTATCTCGCCGCCGCGTGGCTGCTCGGGCTGTTGATACCTGAGGTCGACGCGCGTCGCGCCGTCGAAACGGCACCGGGAACCGGGCTCGAAACCGCACGCGACATCCTCAGCGCGACGGCGACCGGGATGATCGCCTTCACGGGCTTCGTCGTGGCCAGCGTGCTCGTGGTCGTGCAGTTCGCGGCCGGCCAGTACTCGCCGCGGCTCGTGCTGTGGTTCCGCCGCGACGCGCTCGTCAAGCACGCCATCGGCGCCTTCCTCGCCGTCTTCGTGTACGCGCTCGTCGCGCTGCGTCAGATCGAGGGCGAGGCGGCCGGGTTCTCGCCCGACATCACCGTGGGCGTGGCCCTCGCGCTGCTCGTCGGCGCGTGCGTGCTCTTTCTTGCGCTGCTCCAGCGCGTCACCGACCGCCTGAGGCCGCGCACGCTGTTCGCAGCCGTCCTCCGCGAAGGGCTCAAGGCCGCGCGCGAGACATACCCGATCCGGCTGGGCGACGACGCGCCGGCCGACCGCTCCTGGGCGAGCGACGATCCGCAGCGGGTGGTACTCCGGACGCGCGCCGGGGTCGTGACGTCGTTCGACCGATCCGCCCTCGTGGCGGTCGCGACGCGCTCCGGCGCGGTGATCGAGCTCGTGTCGGCCGTCGGGGAGTTCGTCGACGAGCGCGGTGAGCTCATGCACGTCCACGGCGGCCGCGCCGACCCCGGCTCGCTCGCCGGCCTCGTGCGCGTGGCGGACGAGCGCACGATCGAGCAGGACCCGGCATTCGCGATGCGGATCGTGGTCGACACTCACGATCCGCGCGCTGTCGCCCGCGATCAACGACCCGACGACCGCGGTGCAGGGCCTCGACGTGCTCGGGGTGCTGGTGCGCGAGCTCGGCGGCCGCGACCTGGAGGCGTCGCTGGCCCGGGATGCCGCGGGCGAGGTGCGGCTCGTGTGGCGCTCCCCGAGCTGGGAGGACGTTCTCGACCTCGCCTTCGACGAGATCAGGCACTACGGCGCCGGGTCGCTCCAGATCTGCCGTCGCCTGCGCGCCCTCCTCGACGATCTCCTCACCGCGACGCCCCCGCAGCGTCACGCTGCGATCGAGGCGCAGCTGCGGCGGCTCGACGCCGCCGTTCTGCGCGCGTTCCCGGCCGGCTCGCCCGAGCTCGAGACGGCGCTCGCCGCCGACCGGACAGGCCTGGGTCTCGCGCGCGCTCAGTCTTCGGCGGCCGACCGGTCGATCGCGAGCGCGAGCGACGGGTAGATCAGCACCGAGAGCACGCCGGCGCCGACCAGCGCGGCGGCCGTCGAGGCGCGCATGTGACCGGTGTCGACGCCGATCGTCGTGATCGCCACCACGAGCGGGAGCTGCGTCGCCGAGAGCAGGGCGAGCGAGTACCGCTCGCGTGAGCTGAGCTCGGAGCGGTAGAGCAGCAGCGCCGGCAGGCCGCGCACCACCAGGAACAGGATCAGGAACACGGGCAGCTCGATCAGCGCACGCGTGCTCGCCACGAGCGCGGAGAGGTCGATCGCCATGCCGCTGGTGATGAAGAAGAACGGGATCAGCAGGCCGAACCCGACCGCGTCGAGCTTGGACTCGAAGAGCTCGACCTCGCGGTCCTTGATGATCAGCCGCACGATCACGCCTGCCGCGAACGCGCCGAGGATCACGTCGAGCCCGAGGTCGGCGGCGATCACGACGAGGCCGAACAGGAGCAGCACGGTCAAACGGACCGGCACCTGCCCGCTCGTCTCGAGGTTGCTCTCGAGGAAGTGCCAGCCCCGCCCGACGGCGCCGGTCGCCATGGCGGCTGCGAGCACCGCCAACGCGACGAAGGCGGCGAGCAGGAGCGCCTGCTCGGGGGCGTCCGCCTGCGTGCTGAGCAGCAGCGTGACGATCAGCACCGGCCCGAACTCCCCGACCGCGCCGGCTCCGAGCACGAACCGACCGAGCCGCGTGTCCAGTCGCCCGGCGTCGCGCAGCACCGGGATCAGCGTCCCGAGCGCCGTCGTGGTCATGGCGGAGCCCACGAGCAGCCCGGACAGCACGACGCCCGCGGCGGCGAGCGCGCCGGCGATGGCGTAGGCGAGGGCGAGTGTGATCAGCCAGCCGAGGACCGCGAGCCGCAGCGGAGCGCCGCGGATGCGGTCGAACTCGATCTCGTAGCCGGCGAAGAAGAACAGGAACCCGAGCCCGAGCTGACCGAGGAACTCGAGGATGTCACTGAGCTCCGCGAGGCCGAGGACGTCCGGGCCGATGATCGCTCCCAGGAGCAGCTCGACCACCACGATCGGGACGACGATCCCGGTGTGAAGTCGCCCGATCATGTCCGCGAGGAAGGGCGCCGCGGCCGCGGCGGCGAGCACGAGCAGGAATGAGGACGTGTCGGGCATCGCTCTGGGCGACCGGACTGTATGCGCGCCGGCGCGCCAAAGATCACCCCCTTCGTACGAGACCCGAAGCGAGCAATGGCTCGACCCTGGTGCGATGGAACGCGTGGAACGGACTCTCCGCCGCCTCGCGCTCAACGATGAGCCGTCGCTGCGCACCGCGCTCGTCGACTCCGGATCGGCGAGCGATCTCGATGCCAAGACGCAGGCGCTGATCCGGCTCGGCGCCCTGCTGTCGATCGGCGCCGCGACGGTGTCCTTGCGCTACACCGTCGAGCTGGCCACCGCAGCCGGGGCGACGGACGACGAGATCGTCGGCGTCCTGCTCGCGGTCGCGCCGGCCGTCGGCAACGCACGCGTGGTCGGCGTCGCGCCGCGCCTCGGGCTCGCCCTCGGCTACGACTTCGACACCTGACAGCGGGCTCGGCACCGACCAGCGACGATGTGACGGGCATGAGCGTCGAGGCCCTGGTCCTTGCCGTCGCGAGCGCCCTGCGCCCGAGCAGCAGCACCGCGGCCGTGTACGCGCTGCTCTGGGGAAGATCGTGGCCGTGGTGTTCGCGAGCGTCGGCGCCTACCTGGTCGTCAAGGGGATCGTCGCGCTCGCCTCGTAGATTGGGGATCCGTCAGGGTGGTACACGCCCCCGCCTGAAGGAGTGGCGCGCCTCCTTGTCGCGGCACTCGCGCGTCGGGGATGCTCGCCGTCAGATGAGTGACGGGTCCGCGTTGCTGTTCGCCGAGCTCGACAGGCCGGCCGAGCGCCGCCGCCGCCCCCGCGTCCGCGAGGGCACGGTGCGACGCGAGCGGCTGCTCCGCCGCCTTGCGCAGACGACCCATGTGCCGCTCACGCTGCTCGTCGCGCCCGCGGGGTACGGGAAGACCACGCTGCTCGAGCATTGGCTCGAGCAGGATCCGCGGCCTGTCGCCTGGCTCACCGTCGACGAGTCCGACGACGACACCGATCGGCTCGTGGCCGCGATCGCTCACGAGCTCGACGAGGTCGCGGCCGCCACGCTCGTCGAGCTGGCCGACGTGCTCGAGCAGCGCGAGGAACCGTTCGTGCTCGTGCTCGACGACCTCCACCACCTGCGCTCTCCGGAGGCGCAGGGCGTGGTCATGGCGATCGCCGATGCGATCCCGTACGGCTCGCAGGTCGTGGTGGCCGGCCGCCGGGAGCCCGACCTCCCGATCGGGCGCCTGCGCGCGCACGGGCGGCTGTTCGATCTGCGGGCGCGCGACCTGGTGATGACGCGGCGCGAGGCGGCGGCGATGCTGAGCCTGGCGGGGCTCGAGCTCGAGCCGGACGACGTGCTGGTGCTGCTCGACCGCACCGAGGGCTGGCCGGCCGGGCTCTACCTCGCTGCGCTGTCGCTGGGCGGCCACCAGGACGTCCACCGCGCGGTCGCGCGCTTCGGCGGCGACGATCGCCTCCTCGCGGACTACGTGCGCGACGAGCTGCTCGGCCGGCTCGACGCCGAGGAGCTCGCCTTCCTCGAGGAGACGTCGGTGCTCGACGAGCTGTCCGGCCCGGTGTGCGACGCGGTCCTGCATCGCCGCGGGTCCGGCAATCTGCTGCGCGACATGTCGCGCTCGAACCTGCTCGTCGTGCCGCTCGACGACGCGGACGGGTCCTACCGCTATCACCCGCTCCTCGGCGACATGCTCCAGGCGGAGCTGCGTCGCGCGCGACCGCAGTGCGAGGCTGAGCTGCACCGGCGGGCGAGTGACTGGTACGTGCGAGCCGGCGACACCGACCGTGCGATCGACCACGCGATCGACTCGGGCGACGCCGAGCGCGCCGGGCAGCTGCTGTGGGCCACGGCAGCTCGGGTGTTCGACGGGCGCGGCGACGAGGTTCGCCGCAGGCTCGAGCGTTTCACGCCCGAGGCCATCGCCGCCCAGCCGACGCTTGCGCTGACGGCCGCGTCCCAGCACCTCGCGAAGGGCGAGCTTGACCTGGTCGAGCACTGGACCGCGCTCGCCGAGCAGCGCCTCAACGGATCGGGCGCGCTGTCCGCAGGAGTCGCGACCATGCGCGCGGCCGTCGGGCGCCACGGCATCGACGAGATGGTGTCCGACGCCGCGAGCGCGTACCGGCGCTCGCCCGTGGACAGCCCGTGGCGGTCGTTCTGCTGTCTGCTGCGCGGCGTCGGCGAGCACCTGCGGGGCGACGCTCGGGCGGCCCGGGCCCAGCTCGAAGAGGGTGCTCGCCGCGGTGCGATCGCCGCGCCCAGCATCCAGTCGCTGTGCCTGGCCCAGCTGGCTCTGATGGCGCTCGAGGACGGCGACTGGGAGCAGGGGCCGCTGCTCGCCGCCCGCGCTCGCGCGCAGGTGGAGCGCCTCGGCAGCGAGCGCCACCCGGCCGCGGCGCTCGTCTTCGCGGTGTCGGCGCTCGTCCGCGCGCATCGCGAGCGAGTCGAGGACGCCCAGGCCGACCGGCGGCGCGCCGTCGAGGTCCTGACCTCGCTCGTCGACTACGTCCCCTGGTACGACGCCGAGGTCCGCGCCGTGCTCGCCCGCGCTGCGCTCCGCCTCGGGGACGTGACGGGCACGCGGACGCTGCTGGGCGAGGCTACGAGGGCGCTGTCGCACGAGCCCGCCGCCGTGGTCCTGCGCGGCTGGGTCGACGAGCTCTGGGGCCAGGTCGAGGCGTTCACACTGACCGAGCTGGTCGGCCCGTCGTCGTTGACGACCGCGGAGCTGCGCGTCCTGGCGCTCATGCCCACCCACCTCTCGTTCCGCGAGATGGGCGCGCAGCTGCACGTGTCGGGCAACACGGTCAAGACGCACGCGCACGCGGTCTACCGCAAGCTCGACGTCTGCTCGCGCTCCGAGGCCGTGGTCCGCGCGCGCAGCACCGGGCTGCTCGACGGCTGACTCAGCCGGCCGGGACGAGCGTGAAATCGTCGGGCCCGATGAGGTCGTGGCGCAGCGCCTCGGCGAGCAGCCGGGCGTCGGCCGCCATGCGCTTGCGCTCGGCGTCCCGCAGCGCGACCGCGATCTGGAACCGCTGCCGCTCGTGCCGGCGCGAGTAGGCGTCGACCGCCCACGTCGTCGCGACGAGCACGCGCGTGGTCTCGCAGTCGGCGCAGGTCAGCGTGACGCGCGCGCGAAGGCCGTCGCCGAGGTCGGCGGCGGACCATTCGAAGACGTTGTCGGACCCGCAGAGCGGGCAGCTGTGCAGCTTCGGCGAGCGTCTGAGCACGACGGCACCGTCGCACGCGCGGACGCAGGCAAGATCATCCGCTTCGTACGAGGCCGCAAGCCGCCTGTCCATCTCCTCGTTCCCGCTCGCGTCGCTGGCGCTGCTGGCGATCGACATCCTCGTCATCTACGGCTTGGCTCCTACGCCTACCGCGAGACCTGATCGACGCGCAGCGCGAACGTCGCGCAGGCCCGCTCACCCGGCGGCACGCTGCGGAGCCCTTCGTGGCCCCGCAGCGCGTCGACCGGCGCCATCATCGGCTCGAAGCAGATGACGGGCTGGTCCGGCGGTGCGTAGATCTGCGCATAGCGGTAGGACGAGACCAGCTCGACCGTCAGGCGGCGGCCGCCGCCGGCGACCGAGAAGCGTGCGCCGGGCGTCACCGCGAACAGGTCGTCGTACGTGCGCGAGCCGAGCGCGAACGCCTCGGACGCGAGCTCGGCCGCGCCGCCGGTCGGGAGGCCGAACGAGTCGAGCTCGAGCGCGGTCCGGGCCGGGAGCTCGACCCACCAGTCCTCGCGCGCGTCGCCCGGCGGCGCCAGGTACGGGTGGAAGCCGAACGACAGCGGCACCGCCGACTCGCGGGCGGTGACCGTCGTGTCGACGGTCAGCGCGCCGGCCTCGAGCCGGATCGCCAGCTCGAGCAGGTGCGGGAACGGGAAGACGGCCAGCAGCTCGGGATGGGCGCCGAAGTCGAGCTCCGCCACGAGCGATGACGCGCCGCTGTCCACCAGCCGCCAGCTCGACGCGGCGGCCAGCGCGCCGTGGATCGGCAGGCAGTGGTCGTCCCCGTGCAGGAGCGGCGAGCGGCGGTCGAGCTCGACGCGCCGTCCGCACGCCTCGTAGCGCCAGCCGCCGAGCCGGTTCGCCCACGGGTACAGCAGTGGGATCCCGAACACGGCGCCGTGGTCGAGGTAGGCGGCGAGGCCGCCGCCGAGCCCGAGCAGCTCGTTGCCGCGATGGCGCAGCGAGCAGCCGACCATGCCGGCGTGCGTCGCGAAGCGCGCGCGTCAGATCGCCTCCGCGCGACGAGCTCGACGAGGCGCGGGTCGATCGCGGTGGCCATGGATGCAGTCTCGGGGCGCGCCACGACGGAATCTCATCCCCATGGGGTGATGGTGCCGGGCGGGTCGTCGGCTGCGATACCTGCATGGCCACGACAACCCGCCCTCGCGCGCGCGACACCGCCCGAACCAGTCCCACCCGGCCGACGTGTTCGTCGCCTTCGGGATCAGCGGCGACCTCGCGAAGGTGATGACCTTCCGGTCGCTGTACCGGCTCGAGAAGCGCGGCCGGCTCGACTGCCCGATCGTCGGCGTGGCGGTCGACGACTGGAGCGACGACGACCTGCGCGAGCACGCCCACGCCGCGATCGCCGCCGGCGAGCCGGTCGACGACGCTACGTTCGAGCGCTTCGCCGCCCGGCTCAGCTACCTGCAGCGGCGACTTCACCGACGCCGACACGTTCACGCGGCTCGCCGTCCGCGATCGCGCCGGCGCCAGCCGGTCTTCTACCTCGAGATCCCGCCGTTCCTGTTCGGCACCGTGGTGGCGGGCCTCGCGGCGGCGGGCCTGACCGAGAACGCCCGCGTCGTGGTCGAGAAGCCGTTCGGGCACGACCTGGCGTCGGCGCGCGAGCTCAATGAGCAGATCCACGAGCACATCGACGAGTCGCAGCTGTACCGGATCGACCACTTCCTGGGGAAGATGGGGCTGGCCGAGATCCTCTACCTGCGGTTCGCGAACACGACCTTCGAGCCGATCTGGAACCGCAACCACGTCGCCTCCGTGCAGATCACGATGGCCGAGGACTTCGGCGTCGACGACCGCGGCCACTTCTACGACCCGGTCGGCGCCCTGCGCGACGTCGTCGTCAACCACCTCATGCAGGTGGTCGCCGCGGCCGCCATGGAGCCGCCCGCCGGGGGCGGGCCCGCGGTCCTCAAGGACGCGCTGTGCAACGCGTACCGCGCGATGCCGGAGGCCGACCCGGCCCACTACGTGCGCGGCCAGCACGAGGGCTACCGGCGAGATCGACGGCGTCGCGCCCGACTCGCAGACCGAGACCTACGCGGCGCTGCGGCTGGAGATCGACAACTGGCGCTGGTCCGGGCGTGCCGTTCTTCATCCGCACCGGGAAGTGCCTGCCGGTCACGCAGACCGAGCTGCGGCTCGTCTTCCACAATCCGGCGCGGCTCGGTTTCGCCGCGCAGGGGCGCAAGCCGGAGCCCGACCAGCTGATCATCCGGCTCGACCCCTCGACGGGCATCCGCATGCTGGTCGATGGCCCAGCGCGGCGAGGCCGTCGAGCCCGAGCAGATGCCGATGGACGTGGTCTTCCCCGGTCGCGCGGACGAGGAGCCGGCGCCCTACGAGGTGCTGCTCGCCGCCGCGATGCGGGGCGACAGCACGCGCTTCGTGCGCCAGGACAGCGTCGAGGAGAAGTGGCGGGTCATGCAGCCTCTGCTCGACACGCCCCCGGCCGTCCACCCGTATGCGAAGGGGTCGTGGGGTCCGCCGGCCGCTGACGAGCTGATCGCCGGCCACGGGCGCTGGCACGAGCCGTGGGTGCCGTCATGACCACCGACCTCGGCAACGGCGCCAAGCCGGTGACGCAGACCGCCCCCCAGAGCGCCGCCGCGCCGTCGCCGTTCACGCCGATCGCCGACTACGCGTTCCTGTCGGACTGCCACACCGGCGCGCTCGTGGCCCCGGACGGGGCGATCGACTGGCTGTGCGTCCCGCGCTTCGACTCTCCGAGCGTGTTCGGGACGCTGCTCGACCGCGGGGCGGGCGCGTTCCGGCTCGGGCCCTTCGGGATCAACGTCCCGCTCGCGCGAACGTACGAGCCGGGCACGAACGTGCTCAGCACCACCTGGCACACGCCGACGGGCTGGCTGGTCGTCCGCGACGCGCTGGTAATGGGCCCGCGGCGGGGCGAGGACACGATCACCCCGCACACCCGGCCGCCCGCCGACGACGACGCCGAGCACCTGCTCGTGCGCACCGCGGTCTGCATCGAGGGCAGCGTCGAGGTCGAGCTGATCTGCGAGCCCGTGTTCGACTATGGCCGCGAGACCGCCGCGTGGTCGCTGGTGGGCGACGACCTGCACGTGGCCGACGCCTCGGGCGCCGGCCAGACGATCCGCCTGCGGACCGACCTGGCGCTCGGGATCGAGGCCGGCCGCATCCGCGCCCGTCACACACTGCGGCGAGGGCGAGCGGATGTACTGCTCGCTGTCGTGGGCCGAGGGCCTCGCGTCGCCCGCCGACGCCGGCGAGGCGACCGCGCGGCTCGACGCCACCGCCCACTTCTGGCGCTCATGGGTCGGGCGCGCCCGGATCCCCGACCAGCGCTGGCGGCAGCCGATCCTGCGCTCCGCGCTGGCGATCAAGGGCCTCACGTACATGCCGACGGGCGCCACCGTCGCGGCGCTCACCACGTCGCTGCCCGAGACGCCCGGCGGCGAGCGCAACTGGGACTACCGCTACACGTGGATGCGCGACACGACGTTCACGCTCCAGGCGCTGCACTGGCTCAACCTCGACTGGGAGGCCGACGAGTTCATCCAGTTCGTCGCCGACATCGAGGCCAACGAGGACGGCGCGCTGCAGATCATGTACGGGATCGACGGGCGGCGCGACCTCACGGAGACCACGCGCGACGACCTCTCCGGCTACGCGGGCGCGCGGCCGGTCCGCGTCGGCAATGGCGCCTTCGACCAGCGCCAGAACGACGTCTTCGGTGCCGTGCTCGACTCGGTGCTGCTGCACACGCGCCGCAGCGAGCGCCTGCCGCGCCGGCTGTGGCCGATCGTCGAGACCCAGGCCGAGTGCGCATCGCGCGTCTGGCGCGAGCCCGACCAGGGCATCTGGGAGGCGCGCGGCGAGCCGCAGCACTACGTCTCCTCGAAGCTGATGTGCTGGGTGGCGCTCGACCGCGCGGCCGAGCTGGCCGGAATCCGCGGCGACTCCGAGCTCCAGGCGAAGTGGGGGGCGCTTGCGGAGGAGATCCGCGCCGACATCCTCGAGCACGGCGTCGACGAGCGCGGCGTGCTGCGCCAGCACTACGCGACCGACGCGCTCGACGCCTCGACGCTGCTGGCGGCGATGTTCGGCTTCCTGCCGCCGGACGACGAGCGCCTGCGGGCCAGCGTGCTCGCGATCGAGCGGGAGCTGACCGAGGGCGGCTTCGTGCTGCGCTACAAGACCGACGAGACCGACGACGGCCTCTCGGGCAAGGAGGGCACGTTCCTGATCTGCTCGTTCTGGCTAGTGTCGGCTCTGGCGACGATCGGCGAGCTCCAGCGGGCGCGCGACCTGATGGAGCGCCTGCTCAGGATCGCTTCCCCGCTCGGCCTCTACGCCGAGGAGTTCGACGCCGACACCGCCCGCCACCTGGGCAACTTCCCGCAGGCGTTCTCGCACCTGGCGCTGATCCAGGCGGCCGCCCGGATCATCGTCGCCGAGAGGCTCGAGGAGATGACGTGATGAGCGACTACGACGTGATCATCATCGGCAGCGGCGCGGGCGGCGGCACGCTCGCGCGGCCCGCGAGGCCTGCTGCTCGAGCTGGAGCCCGAAGGCGGACGCGGAGGCCCCGGCCACGAACCCGCGCGGCGCCATCCACGCCACGAACGCCCGCTCGCGCAGCGGCATCGTCGAGCGCCAGGACGGCGACGAGCGCGAGCGCCTCCGGCATGACCGCGTCGACCTCGGCGGGCGACACCGACGCCGCGATCAGGACGAACAGCGCGCCCACCAGCAACTGCACCAACGTCTGCTGGAACTCGAGCATCAGCGAGACGTCAATCGCCCGCTGATTGGCGAGCGCCATGCCCATCGCGGTCGTGGCCTATCGCGCAGCCAGATCGGCGCCGCGAAGATGCCCGAGAGCTCGCCCGCGTCGATCTCGACGAACTCGGTCTCACCGTTTCCAGCCTCGCCCTCACGGTGCACCCGTCCGTGCAGCGTGCGTCTCATCTGCCACATGGAGCGGATGGTGTGGTCCCGGCGCCCGGCGGGCCTCATGCCGATCGGATGATGCGGCCACCATCGGAGGCGATGAGGATCGCGCCCGATGTCCGCCAACGCGAACCAGCAAGCGCCGCCCAAGGCCGGGATGGTGCTCGTCGCGCTGATCCTCGTCGCGGGCGTGGCGAACCTGAACCTGTCGGTGGCGAACGTGGCGCTGCCCGACATCGGCAGGCACTTCGACTCGTCGCAGACGATGCTCGACCTGATCGCGGTCGGGTACTCGCTCGGCCTGGCGGGCACCGTGCTCTACCTGGGCGCGCTCGGCGACCGCTACGGGCGCAAGATGATGCTGCTGCTGGGCCTCGCGCTGTCGGTTCCCGCGTGCCTGCTGGCTGCGTTCGCGCCGAGCGATGTCGTGCTGTTCGGGGCGCGGGTGCTCGGCGGCGTTTCGGCGGGGATGGCCTATCCCACGACGCTCGCGCTGATCACGGCGCTGTGGTCGGGGCCGGGCCGGACCAAGGCGATCGCGCTGTGGTCCGCGCTCGGCGGCGCGATCGCGTCGCTCGGCCCCGTCATCGCCGGCGGCCTGCTCGAGCAGTTCGACTGGGGCTCGGTGTTCATCATCACGCTCCCGCTTGTGGTCGTGGCGTTCCCGATGGCGGCGCGCCTCGTGCCCGCCCACGTCAACGAGTCGACCGAGCCGGTGGACAACCTCGGCGGTGTCCTCTCGGTCGCCCTCGTCGCGGCGCTGATCCTCGCGATCAACTTCGCCCCGGTGCCCGGCAAGGGGGACCTGGCGCTGGTGCTGGCGGGGATCACCGTCGTCGCGCTGATCGCCTTCCTCCTCCGCCAGCGCCGCGCGGGCAACCCGCTCTACGACCTGCACGTCGCCGCCCGCAGGGTCTTCTGGGTCGCGGCGGTCGCGGGCATCATCGTCTTCGGGTCGCTGATGGGCGCCGCGTTCATCAGCCAGCAATACCTCCAGAACGTGCTGTCGTACTCGACCCTCGGCGCCGGCGCGGCGTTCCTGCCGGCGATCGTGTTCATGGTGCTCGTCGCTCCGCGCTCGGCGAAGCTGGTCGAGGCGCGCGGCGCCCGCTTCACGTTGCTGTGTGGCTACGTGTCCCTGCTGCTCGCGTTCGGCTGGATGCTGCTGCTGTGGAAGGAGGGCAGCGCGTACTGGGAGGTCGGACTCGCGTACGCGTTCATCGGGATCGGCGTGGGGTTCGCCGGCACGCCGGCGTCGCACTCGCTGACCGGCTCGGTGCCGGTCCGGCGCGCAGGGATGGCGTCGGGCACCGCCGACCTCCAGCGCGACCTCGGCGGCGCGATCATGCAGTCGATCTTCGGCGCCCTGCTCACCGCCGGCTACGCCGCGGCCGCCGCGACGGCGATCGCCGGCGCGCCGAGCAACGAGCAGGTCAACCAGAGCGTCCAGAACCAGCTCACGAAGTCGTTCGCCGGCGCGGAGGCGGTCGCGCAGCAGTACCCGCAGTACACGAGTCAGATCACGGAGGCGGCCAAGCAGTCCTTCCTCGACGGAGCCGACTGGGCGTACACGGCCGGCCTCGTCGCGGTGCTGCTCGGTGCGGTGCTCGTCTTCTTCCTCTTCCCCCGCAAGGAAGCCGAGCAGCGACTGCTCGAGGACTACCAGGCGGAGGACGCGGCTATCGGCGCGGTCGCAGCGTCGACCACGTGAACAGGTCGAGCAGGAACGCGAGCCCCACGAACGCCCACTCGGCGCCGTACACCCGATCGGAGTAGATGCCCCACATCATCATGTAGGTGATCGTCGTCCACGGCAGCAGGACGAAGCCGGCGGCCCAGACCACCCAGCTCGAGAATGCGTCGATGAGGATGTCCCAGCTGAAGATCACGAAGCCGAGGATGAAGAGCCGCGGCCAGAAGAAGAGGGAGACCACGATCACCCATTCGACTGCCCGAGCAGGCCCGAACCCCGCGGAGCTCGTCTTCCGTGTCGACATGCCCCGCATGCTCGAACCCGCCCGGACCGGCGACCTCATCCCGATCAGGTGATCCGATGCGTCTCCCAGAGACGCCGCAGCGTGTCCGGGCAGAAGTCCTGCTTGCGAACCGAGGCCGCCGCGCCGGCGTCCTGAGCGACGGCGTCGACGTCCTCGGAGGAGATCAGCACCACGACGGCTTCCGGACGGGCTCTCCGCAGGCGGCGCGTCGCCTCGATGCCGTCCATCTCCGGCATGCGGATGTCCATCAGGACCAGGTCGGGCCGCAGTGACTCGGTGAGCGCCAGCGCCTCGGCCCCGGACGCCGCCTCCGCCAGGACCTCGAAGCCCGGCGTGGCCTCGATCACGTCGCGTGCCGCCGCCCGGAAGACGGAGTGGTCGTCGACGGTCAGGACGCGCACGGGAGTCATCTCGCCAGCCGAACCTGGCACGCACAGCGAACTCCAGCAATGAGGCGTACCTGCCTCCTGGGCGGGGGTGCAGGCTTCCTCAGTCGCGAGTGACGCCGGCCGGCGGGGTCAGCTCGGACTCCGACAGGAACATCAGCGTGGCCTTCACGCGCTTGCTCACGTCGTCCGCGAAGCCGAGGCCGAGCTTGAGGAAGATCGAGTTGATGTGCTTCTCGACGGCGCGCTTGGTGAGCACCAGCGACTCGGCGATCGCGGTGTTGCTCTTCCCCTGCGCGATCTCGGCCAGGACCTGGCGCTCGCGCGGCGACAGCTCGGCGAGCGCCGAGCGCTCGATCGCCGCCTTGCCCCTGACCAGCGCGTCGACCAGGATCGGATCGATCACCGCGCCGCCGCGGGCGACCGCCTGGATCGCGTCGCGCAGCTCGGCCGGTTCGTGCAGGCGCTGCTTGAGCAGATAGCCGCGCCGGTCCGAGCCGGACTCGAGCAGCGAGAGCGCGTACATGGGCTCGTCGTACTGGCTCAACACGATCACGCCCACCTCGGGGTGGGTCTGCCGCAGCCGGTTCGCCACCCGGATCCCCTCGTCGGAGTGCGAGGGCGGCATGCGGATGTCGGTGACGACGACGTCGGGCGACTCGCGCTCGACGGCCTCCAGCAGCTCCGGAGAGTCGTCGCAGACCGCGACGACCTCGAACTCGGACTCCACTGCGAGCAGCTGGAGGATCCCCTGACGTGCGATCAGGTTGTCATCAGCGACGACGACGCGCACGCTCATCCCGGCCGACTGTACCCCGCTGTTCGGGGGTGTGTCGCTGTTTCACCCGCGTTGGGTGATGCGCCGCACGAAGGGTGGCGTCACTGTCGCTGCGAGAGGTCCGTGAGCGTCGGCGTACATCATCGGCTCGCACTGGGCGCCGACAGCTGGTCGGTGCGCTATGCCGCCGGCATCGTGCTGATCGCGGTCGGCTACGACGTCTTCGCGCAGGGAGGCGAAGCGCTGTTGCTCACGGGCTCCGCGGGGGCGTTCTGGCCGGCCACGGGCGTGGGGATCGCCGTGCTCTACCTCGGCGGGCTGCGCTGGTGGCCGGGCGTCCTGCTCGGGGACCTGCTGTCGCGCGAGTGGTCGCAGCTGCCGCTCGGAACGGCGCTCGCGGAGTCCGCGGGCAACATCACGCGCGCGGTGGTGGCCGTGATCATCCTCCAGCGCCTGGCCGGGTCGCGGGCCGCGATGGACCGGCTCGCGCACGTGGGCGCCGTGCTGGTGGCCGTCGGGACCGGTGAGGCCATCAGCGCGACCGTCGCCATGCTCGCCCTGTGGGGCGGCGACGTCATTCCCGCGTCGGAGATGGCCGTGTTCTGGCGCAGCTGGTGGCTGGGCGGTCTTGCCGGCGGCCTGGTGGTCGTTCCGCTCGCGTGCGCCTGGGTGCAGCCGGTCGCGCCGGCGTGGCGCAGCCGCAGCACCGTGGAGGGCGCGCTGATGCTGGCGGCCGTCGCCGCGCTGAGCGCCATCGCGCTCTCGGCCGAGGACCCGGTCACCTACCTCGTGTTCCCGGCGCTGATCTGGGCGGCGCTGCGGTTCGGCCCACAGGGGGCGACGCTCGCGGTCGCCGTCGCGGTGGTGATCGCGGTGGTGACGACCTCGAAGGAGCTCGGCCCGTTCGTCGAGCAGGAGGCGAGCGAGAGCGCGCTCAATCTCCAGCTCTACATCATCTTCGCGGCGCTCACGACCTTGTGCCTGTCGGCGATCGTCAGCGAGCGCCGGCGGGCGGCGCAGGAGCTGTCGGAGTCGCGCGCGCGGATTGCCGCGGCGCGCGAGCGGGAGCGCCGCCGGCTGGAGGGCGAGCTGCACGACAGCGCCCAGAACCGGATCTTCGCGCTGCGCGTCAAGCTGCGCCTCGTGCAGGAGCGAACGGGGGAGAGGGAGCTGGCGACCACCCTCGCCGAGCTCGCCGACGAGGCCGGGGCCGTCGGCGACGACCTGCGCCGCATCGCGCACGGCCTGTCGCCGCCGATGCTCTCGACGCACGGGTTGGCGGCCGCCCTGCGGGTGGAGAGCTCGCACAGCGCGGTCCCGGTCGAGACGGTCGCCGGCGACATCGGCGTGAGCGAGCCGCACATCGAGCGGGCCGTCTATCTGTGCTGCCTCGAGTCGATCCAGAACGCGGCCAAGCACGCCGGTCCCGACGCCATCGTGACCGTGCGCCTGCGTCGCGAGGACGACGAGCTGCGGTTCAGCGTCGAGGACTCCGGCCGCGGCTTCGACCCGCGCACGGCAGCGCGCGGAGCGGGTCTCGCCAGCATCCGCGACCGTGCCGAGACCGTCGGCGGCCACGTCGAGGTGACGACGGCGCCGGGTCGCGGGACGACCGTGGCCGGCTCGGTGCCGTGGCCGGCGCGCGAGGTCAGTACGCCGTAGAGCTGTCGTCGCCGTAGATGAAGATGCCGTGGATCACGTAGATGCACAGGAAGAACACGCACAGCGACCACCACGGATTTCCGCTGCCGATCGAGAGGACGGCTCCGATCGCGCCGAGCGAGGCTCCGAGGATCCCGACGAACCGCCCGAAGCCGCCGCCGCCGATCAGCGACAGGCCGCCCACGAGCTGGATGATCCCGAGGACGATCAGGACCCAGCCGAGCGTGTTGAGGTCGTCGAGCACGTAGCGCCGGTCGTCGACGAAGACGTTCGCCCCGTCCAGCGCGCCGATCCCATAGATGATGTTGAGCGTCCCGAGGATCAGCAGCAGGATTGCCGCGAATACAGCCCGGCCTGCGCCGCGCATCGCTCACCTCCGAGCGTCGTGCTTCCGGTCGGCTTGCATGGTCGGGCGTCCGCGGCGGACGCGCATCACCTCAAACGGATGAGCTAATACAGCGCGGTCGCGAGCTTCCGCCGCGACTCGCGCGCGAGCGGGTGCTCGACGCCGAGGTCGTCGAGCACGCCCACCACGGCGCGGCGCAGGTCCTCGCGCCGCTCGTCGCCGTTCCCGGGGATCGCCCCGATCAGCTCGTCGAGCCCGCGCTCGGTCTCGCCGGCGTCCAGCTTGTCGAACGCCTCGCGCAGGGCGGGGTCGCTCTCGAGCCGGATGCGGGCGGCGAGGCCGTCGGCCGCGAATGAGCCGGCGACGTTGCCGAGCAGCTCGAGCGCCTCCTCGTCGTCGCCGCGCTCGTGCAGGAGGCGGGCGAGCGGCACGGCGGCGTCGGCGCGGCCGGGCTCCAGCTCGAGCGCCTTGCGCAGCGCCTCCTCGTCACCCGACTCGACCAAAGCGTCGGCCGCGGACGGGAGCAGGGCGTCGAGGAACTCCTGGACGCGCGGCGGCGGCTGAGCGCCGACGAACTCGGCGACGAGCCGGCCGTCCTTGAACGCCTTGACGGCGGGGATGCCCTGGATGCCGAAGGCGGCCGAGATCTGCGGGTTGGCGTCGGTGTCGAGCTTGGCGAGCGCGACCTTGCCCTCGCGCTCGGTCACCATCCGCTCGAGCACGGGGGTGAGCTGGCGGCACGGCCCGCACCACTCGGCCCAGAAGTCGACGACCACGGGCAGCTCGCGCGAGCGCTCGATGACGTCCTGCTCGAAGGTCGCCTCGGAGGTGTCGAAGATCACGTCAACGAGAATAGTCCCCCATGAGCGAGTTCAAGATCGACGGCCTGGCAGGCGAGGAGGCGGGGGAGGGCACGCCGGTCGTCCTGCTTCACGGGCTGACCGCAACGCGCCGGTATGTGGTCATGGGATCGAAGAACCTCGAGCGCAGCGGCCACCGCGTGGTGATGTACGACGCGCGCGGTCACGGGCGCTCTGAGCCGGCTGACGGCGGGTACACGTACGAGCGACTCGGAGCGGACCTGCTGGCCGTGCTCGACGACCGCGGCATCGAACGCGCGGTATTGGCCGGCGCCTCGATGGGGGCGCACACGATCGTGCGTTTCACGCTGGAGCACCCGGAGCGCGCGGCGGCGCTGGTGCTGATCACGCCCGCGTTCGACCCCGAGGAGGGCGAGCGCGGGTTCGAGCGCTGGGACGCGCTGTCGCGCGGGCTGCGCGAGGGCGGCGTGAACGGCTTCCTCGCGGCCTACGGCGAGCCGCGCGTGCCGGAGTCGTTCCGCGAGACGGTCAAGACGGTGCTGCGCCAGCGGCTGTCCGCCCACGAGCACCCCGAGGCGGTCGCCGACGCGCTGCGCGAGGTCCCGCGCTCGCGGCCGTTCGAGTCGTGGGACGACCTCTCGCGGCTCGACCTGCCGGTCGTCGTCGTCGCCAGCCGCGACGAGGCCGACCCCGAGCACCCATACGCGACCGGCGAGCGCTTCGCGGAGGCGATCCCGGGCGCGCGGCTCGAGTCCGAGGAGCCCGGCAAGTCGCCGCTCGCCTGGCAGGGCGGCCAGCTCTCACGCGTCATCGCCGAGACGGCGGCGCGGGTCTAGCGAACATCAACGGCGCGGGGTGGGGGAGTGGGGAAGCCGGCGGGGGCGGTTTCCTTCCACGAGTCCTGCCCTGGGGGTCGTATAGCGACCCCTATCCAGGATTCGACGCCGAAATCAGCCGCGCGGCCGGCTCCCCAGCTCCCCTACCCGGCCGCAGTTCGCTCGAGCAACCGCGCACGCAGGGCTGCGCGCAGCTCGGCGGCCACGAGCGAGCTCAGGTCGAGCGCCCCCAGCGTGCGCAGCAGCTCGGCGCGCGCCGTTGTGCCCGCGCGGGTGAGCCCCTCCGTGACCGACTCGGCGTCGGCGCACAGGCCGGCGCTCAGCTCGTAGTCGGCCGCGATGTCCTCCGGGGCGACGCCGGCGAGCGCGAGCACGAGCATCGTGATCATGCCGGTGCGGTCGCGGCCGCCCATGCAGTGGTAGAGCACGCCGCCAGGCCGCGCGTAGGCGATGGCCGTCAGCACGGCGAGGCTGCGCTCGGGAAAGCGGCCGATGTGCGGTCCGTAGTAGACCGGCGTGCCGAAGCGCCAGTCGGCGGCCCACTCGTCCCAGAACGCGCGGTCGTCGCTCACGTCGAGCGGCAGGTGGATGGCGGTGATGCCGTTCGGCTTGGGCGCGGCCGCGCGCTCGTCGTCGTTGCGCAGGTCGATCAGCGTGCGCACGCCCAGCTCGTGGAGCGCCGACCACCCGTCCGCGCTCAGGCCGTCGAGCGAGCGCGCGCGGACCAGCGCCCCGGGCCGGATCGTCCGGCCGTCCGTGGTCGGCAGCCCGCCGAGGTCGCGCCAGTCGTCCACGGCGACCGGTATACCCGACCGCGTGAGTCCGCTCCGCGTCATCGCCGCCGCCGTCCTCGGCCCGCGCGGGCTGCTGCTGGTCAGCAAGCACGCGGCGCCCGACGTCTTCTACCTGCCCGGCGGCAAGCCCGAGCCCGGCGAGGCGCCGCTCACCTGCCTGGAGCGCGAGCTGGCCGAGGAGCTCGGCGTCGGGATCGCGGCCGCCGAGCTGTTCACCGAGGTGCGCGCGCCCGCCGCGCTCGAGGGCGTCGACATGTGGATGACGGTGTTCCGCACCCGGCTGGCCGGCGAGCCGGCGCCGGGCGCCGAGATCGCCCACCTGCGCTGGTGGCCGCACGACCGCGGGCTGCGCCTCGCGCCCGCAGTCCGCGACGGTGTGATCCCGCTAACCGGCCTCGACTGAGGCGTCGATCGTGATGGCGCCGCGCGCCTTCGCCACCGAGACGCGGTGGTGCCCGTCGCGCACGGCGTAGCCGTCGCGGACGCGGACGACGCTGATCGGCGGCAGCACGGCGCCGCGATGGTCGGCCATCCACAGCCGCTCCCAGCGGCCGCGCACGAGCTTGTGCGGCCGGAACGCGCCGTCGAACAGGACGGCACGGCTCGGCTCGACCGTGCCGGCGATCGCCTCGATCGGGATCTCGCGCCGCTCGGGCAGGCCGCTCGCGCGCCGCATGGTCTCGTCGTACACCGGGAGGCGCCCGCTGCGGCCGCGACGCAGCCGCCGCGCCAGCGCGGCACGGCGGCGAGCGCGCATCTCCCGCGCGAAGGCCCGCTCGGCGTCCATCTGGGCTGAACCGGTGAGGAGCATGGACTTCAATATGGACTGAGGCCGCCGTCCTCACATCGGCAGGATGGAGCGGATTGCGGCGCTGACCCCTTACCGCCTGTCGATCGACCCCTTAGGCATCCTGTCGGCATGGACGAGAACGAGTTCTGGACCCTGATCGACCGCTCCCGCGAAGGTCGCGCCGATCAAGAAGAGGCGCTCGAGAAGCTGTTGACAGGCCGCCCGCGCGACGAGCTGGAGGCGTTCGACCGCATCTACCGCGAGCAGCTCGCGCGCGCCTACCGCTGGGACCTCTGGGGCGCCGGCTACGTCATCGCGGGCGGCATGAGCGACGACTCCTTCGATTACTTCTGCGACTGGCTGATCAGCCGCGGCCGCGACGTCTTCGAGCGTGCGCTGGCGGATCCCGAGTCGCTCGCCGACGTGGCCGAGGGCGATGTGGAGGCTGAGGGCCTGCGCTACGCGGTGCAGGAGGCGTATGAGGCCACCCACGGTGACGAGATGGAGATCACCGGCCCGGCCCACGAGGGCGACCCCGAGGGCGAGGAGTGGGACGAGGACGAGGTCTACGAGCGCTACCCGCGGCTGGCCGCGAAATTCGGATGAGCGCGGGCTACTCCGGCACTCCGCTGCCGAAGAAGCTCGGGATCAAGCCCGGCCACCGGCTGCTGCTGCTGTCCGCGCCGGAACAGTTCGAGCTGGACCTGCCCGAGGACGTGAAGGTGGGCAGGGCGGCGCGCGGGAAGGCGGACGTGATCGTGTCCTTCCACACCGAGCGCGCCGACCTGGCCAGGCGCATGCCGACGCTGCGGGACGCCATGGAGCCCGCGGCGGGTCTGTGGATCGCGTGGCCGAAGCGCGCCTCCAAGGTCCCGACCGACCTCACGGAGGACGTGGTGCGCGAGCTGGCGCTCGCCAACCGGCTGGTCGACAACAAGGTCGCGGCGCTGGACGAAAAATGGTCCGGGCTGCGGCTGGTGATCCGGCTGCGCGACCGCTAGCTTGACCCTCATGACGGACCCCCTCCCCGAGGATCAGCGCCTGAAGGACATCTCGCCGAAGGCGTACGAGCATCCCGCCGACCGCGCCGCCACGGCCGCGCTCCAGTCCATCCCGATGCTCGACGTCGTCATCAAGAAGCTGATCGAGTTCGGCTACGAGCGGGCGCTGCGGCAGATCCTGCTCTCAGGCTCGGTGAAGCTCGGCCCTGATCAGATCCCGGAGCTGTGGGCCGCCCATCGCGCCGCCTGCGCGCGGCTCGACCTTCACGAGGTGCCGGACCTCTACCTGACGCAGTTCCCGATCGCCAACGCGGCGGCGATCGGCGCCGACAAGCCGGTCGTGCTCATCAACTCGCGCACGTTCGAGCTGCTCGACGAGCGTGAGATGCGGACGGTGCTCGGCCACGAGGCCGGCCACATCCTCTCCGAGCACGTGATGTACACGACGGCGCTGATGATCCTGCTCAGCATCAGCTTCAGCCGCCTGCCGATCCTGGCCGGCCTGCCACTCCTGGGGGTCCGGCTCGCGCTGCTCGAGTGGTCCCGCGCGTCCGAGCTGACCTGCGACCGAGCGGCGACGCTCGTCAACCGCGACCCGCTCGTCACCTGCCGCACGCTGATGGTGCTGGCCGGCGGCATCAAGTCGAAGAAGCTGAACCTCGACACGTTCCTCAAGCAGGCCAACGACTACGAGACGGTCGAGCCCGGCTGGGACCGGCTGTCGCGCCTGCGCACCGAGCTCGGCCAGACCCACGCGGCGCCCGTGCGGCGCGTCACGCAGATCATGGAGTGGGTGCGCTCAGGCGAGTACGACCGGATCGTGAGCGGCGAGTACCCGCGCCGCGGGGACCCGGTGAGTCCCCGCGACGAGGCCAAGGACGCGGCCGACCACTACGAGGAGCGGTTCCGCGGCTTCTTCAAGGACGTCGACGCCAGCGTGGCCAAGGCCAACGAGAAGGTCGGCGACGCGGCCGAGAAGCTGACCGACTGGCTGAAGGAACGCCGCTGAGCTACTCGGCCGGCGGGATCGGGTGGTTGGACCGGAAGATGTCGCCCGGGTCGACCTGCGTCTTGATCCGGCGCAGGTGCCGGTGGGTGACCTCGTCGTAGAACGAGCCTGACCCGGCGGCGGTCTCCTCGAAGTTGAGGTAGCCGCGGCCAGCGTCCCACTCGGCCATCGCGTCCTTGAACACCGGCAGCGCGGCCTCGAGGCCGGCGATCATCTCCGGCGTCGCGGCGAGGCCGCCGCCGAAGAACAGGTACGCGGCCTCCAGCGAGGCGAGTGCGCCGTGGCCGGGCCGGATCTCGCCGAGCGCGCCGCCGAGGTGGCGGATCTCGGCCATCATCAGCGTCGAGCCGGAGTCCGGGCCGGCGACCGCCACGAAGGCGTCGACCGCCTCGGCCGGCAGGTCGGCCAGCAGCCGGTGCTCGGTCATGACCGGCATCGGCTCCTCGGGGTCGTTGTGCAGCCGCGACAGCGCGACCGGCGGCACCATGTCGAACGTGTCGATCTCGGGCTCGAGGTCGCGCAGCGCCTGGACCGCCTCGGCGCCGAACGCGCGGTCGCCGATGATCGCCGCGTCGATCGTCACGAAGTTGCGGCCGCGCAGGAACTCGGGGATCTCCGGGATCGGCGGGATCTGCATGATGCGCGCGGACGAGGTCACCTCGTCCGGCACGGTCAGCGTCCACTCGCGCCAGGCGTGCATGACCTCGGCGGCGCGCTCCCACGGCCACCACATGGCGCCGGCGTACAGCTCGGGCAGGGGGTAGAGGGCGATCTCCATCGCGGTCACGACGCCGAAGCTGCCGCCGCCGCCGCGCAGCGCCCAGAACAGGTCGGGGTCGTTGTCGGAGTCGACGCGGCGCAGCCGGCCGTCGGCGGTCACGAGCTCGATCGCGAGCACGCTGTTGGCGGACAGGCCGTGCTTGCGGGCGAGCCAGCTGACGCCGCCGCCGAGGCTGTAGCCGACCACGCCGACGTCGGGCGATGAGCCGGCCAGCGGCGCGAGGCCGTGCTCGGACGCGGGCTCGGTGACCTCCAGCCACAGCGTGCCGGCGGCGACGCGGGCGCGCCGCGCCTCGACGTCGATCTCGACGCCGCGCATGCGCGCCGTGCTGAGCAGGATCGTGTCCTCGAGGTTGCCGAGCGGGCCGGCGTTGTGGCCGGTGCCCTGCGGAGCGACGCGCAGGCCGTTGCGGCGGGCGTGCTCGACGATCGCGACGACGTCGTCGGCGGTCTCGGGGAAGGCGACGAACGCGGGGCGCTGGTCGTGGGCGAGGTTCCAGGGACGGCGGGCCTCGTCCCAGTTCGAGTCAGAGGGGCCGACGACGAGGCTTCCGATGCGGGGATCGCCGGCGGGGACGGCGGGAGCGGGGTTCAGCATGCTCGGATCCTCGTCGCGGCCCGCCCGGCCCCGCATCGGGGGATTCCCTAACCTCGCCGCCGATGCCCGCCGCCGACGTGACCGCATTCGTCCGCGCCGCTCTGCCGGCTCCGCCCGCGCGCGTGCTCGAAGTCGGGGCCGGCGACGGCGAGCTCGCCGCCGCGCTGGCGGCCGCCGGCTACGACGTCGTCGCCATCGACCCGGCCTCAGAGTCGACGGCCGTCAGGCGCGTGGCCCTGCACGAGCTCGACGAGCCGCCCTTCGACGCCGCGGTCGCCGTCGTCTCGCTGCACCACGTCGAGCCGCTCGGCGAGTCGGTCGAGCGCCTCGGCGGCTCTGGTGCGCCCGGGCGGCGTGCTGGTCGTCGACGAGGTCGACTTCGAGCGCTTCGACGAGCGGGCCGCGCGCTGGTGGCTCGACCACCACGCCGACCACCCGCACGCCCCGGCCGACATGGTCGCCGGTGTCCGCGAGCACATGCATCCGCTCGCGCGCCTGCGCGAGGCGCTGGCGCCGTGGTTCGAGCTCGGCGAGCCGGTCCGCGGCGCGTACCTGTACCGCTGGGACATGCCGTCGTGGATGCGCGAGCCGGAGGAGGCGCTGATCGCGGCCGGCGAGCTGCCGGCCACGGGCGCGCGGCTCGTCGGGATCAGAAGACCTTGAGCGAGCGGTGGCGCTTGATCCCGCCGACCTGCACGGTCACGCGGTACTTCCCGCGCCCGCGCGGGCGCAGGAAGGTGTTGTAGGCGCCGCGTCGCACGCGCACCATCCGCGTGCGCGTCCGAACCCAGCGCCGGCGGCTGCGGACGTCGAGCATGAGTCGCACGTGCGTCGCCGGGTCGGCCGTCCCGCGCGCCAGCACGCGATTGCCGAGCCGGAGCCGGTTGCGGTTGAGTGACAGGTTGAGCCGGGCCAGCACGGCGATCTTGCGCGGCGGCGAGACGAGCGGACCGCGAGTGCGAGTCGCCGGCGAAGACCGCCCGCAGGCTGCCGCTGCCGGGCAGCTCGGCCGTGGCGCCCCAGCTTCCGTCGGGCCCGGCGCCGGTCGTCGCGACGCTCCGCCACGCGGCGCCGCCGACGGCGGGCAGGTACTCGATCGCCGACCGCGGCGCCCTCGGCCGCCGAGCCGTCCGGGAAGCGCAGCGAGCCCGAGACCTCGATCTCGGCTTGACGCCGCGGACCTCCTTCGGCGCGTAGATCGTGAGCCCCGACGTCGGGCCGGCGAACTGCGCGGCGGCCGTCCGGAGCTGCTCGAGCTGCGTGTAGAGCACGTCGCCGGGGCAGCTCGTGTTGTTGCCGTCGCGGTGACCGGAGATGCGCTGGAAGGTGACCGGCGTGCCCGACGGGTAGCGGTTGGTCCCGCCGCCGGCCGAGACGACGGTGACCTCGCCGGTGGTCGGGACGCCGTGGACCGAGAGCTTCCAGCCGATCAGGCGCGCGAGCGCGTCCATGCCCTCCGGCGTCTGGGCGATCGTCCGTGAAGTCGCCGAGGCAGGCGATGCCCGTCGAGACGCTGTTCCAGCCCTGCGCCTGGGCGCCGACCACGGCCTGGTCGATCGCCGCCCGCGCGGCCCTCGAAGACCTGGCCGTACTTGTCGACCAGGAACTGGTAGCCGATGTCGTTCCAGCCCGTTCGAGTTGCGGTGGTAGCGGGCGATCGCGAGGACGATCCCCGGCGACTCCTCCGGCGTGTAGTCGTTGGCGGTCACCGTGTGGTGGACGAAGGCGAGCTGGACCTCGCCGTAGATCGGCGGCTCGCGCGGCGGCACGCTGTCGCCGCCCCAGGCGCTGCGGGGGATGATCGGCGGCGGTTGCGCCGGCCTGAGCGCGGCGGGCTGAGCCGGGCGGCCAGCGTGGCGGTCGGCTGGGCTCGCACGAAGCGGGCGCGCAGCTCGCGCGGGACGCCGCGCAGGCGCAGCTGGAACTCGTCGGCGGCGCCGGTGAAGGCGGGGTCGGTGCCGGCGGGCAGCCGCCCGTGGTCGGGCCGGTGGTCGCCGAGTCGCGTGCAGGGTCACCCAGCGCGTCCAGCGGCCGCCGCGGCGGCGGGCGCGCAGCTGGGCCTCGGCGTGCGAGCCGTGCGCCCAGACGAGGCCCATGAGGTCGAAGCGGCGCGGCGCGCGCAGGACCCGGGTGGTGCGCCAGCCGCCGGCGGACGCGGCGGTCGCGCCGCGCTCGAGCGCGCCGGCGAGGTCGAGCTCGAACACGAGATCGTCGCCCGCCGCGAGCGCGGGCACGGCGGGGCGCAGGCTGATCGCTGCGGCGGCGAGCGCGCCGGCTTCGAGAGCCTGCCTACGGGTGAGTGAACGACGCACGACCAGCTTGAACACGGCGAGCGGTCGAAAGTAGCCGCCCGGGCGCCGAGATCCTGCACGAACGCTACCGGGCCGAGCAGTCCGGGCAGGCGCCGCGCAGCACGATGTCGTGCCCGCCGACCGCGTAGCCGAGCCGCTCGCCGACGCCGTCGATCAGCCGCTCGAGCTCGGCGTCCTCGAACGCGTCCATCTTCCCGCAGTGGTCGCAGATCGCGTGGTGGTGGTGCTCGCCGCTGGGGTCGGCCGGCTCGTAGCAGGCGACGCCGTCGACGTCGATCCGGTGCACGAGCTTGAGCTGGGCGAGGACGTCGAGCGCGCGGTAGACGCTGGCCAGGCCGACGCTCTTGCCGCCCGGCCGCCGCAGGCGGTCGTGGATGTCCTGGGCGCTCAGGCAGCAGTCCTGGCGGGCGAGCAGCGCGAGGACCTCCTCGCGGGCGCCGCCGGCGCGGTGGCCGGCGCGCGAGAGCTCGCGATGGGCGTGGTCGGTCCAGCTCGCGCGTCCCACGGACGGGATGGTAGCGCCTGATGCGAACGAGAATGATTTTCAGTAAGCTCTCGCGCGGTGCTCGCCCGGCTCGTCATCGCGCTGCTGCTGCTGGCCGCCGTCGCGGTGGTCACCGGCCGCGCCGACGAGGCCGCCGGCGGCGACGGCCGCCGGGTCGTGGTCGCCACGACCACGCAGGCGGCCGACCTGGCGCGGAACGTCGCGGGCGACGACGTCGAGGTGGTCGGGCTCCTGGCCCCGAACGCCGACCCGCACGACTACGAGGTGCGCCCGCACGACCTCCAGGCGCTGGCCGACGCCGACCTCGTCGTGCGCTCGGGCGGCGACGTCGACGAGTGGCTCGATGCATCGGAGGCGGGCAGCGACGCGCCCGTCGTGACGCTGATGCAGGGCGACGACCCGCACTGGTGGCAGGACCCGCGCAACGCGATCGCGCGCCGTCGCCATCCTCGAGCGCGCGCTCGGGACCGACGCCGCCGGCCTACGCGGCGCGGCTGCGAGCGCTCGACCGCGCCGTCGCCGCCTGCATCGCCGAGGTCCCGCGCCGCGCAGCGCAAGCTCGTCACGACGCACGACGCGCTGGGCGCCTACGCGCGCCGCTACGGCATCGAGGTGATCGGCGCCGTCATCCCGTCGCTGTCCACGCGCGGGCAGCCGTCGGCCGGCGAGGTCGCCGCGCTGGTGCGCACGATCCGCGAGCAGGGCGTGAAGGCGATCTTCGCCGAGAGCTCGGTGAACGCGAAGGTCGAGGAGGCGATCGCGCGCGAGACCGGCGCCAAGGTCGGGCGGCCGCTGTGGGCCGACACGCTCGGGCCGCCGGGCTCGGACGGCGCCACCTACATCGACTCGATCGCCGCCAACACGAGGGCGCTCGTCGACGGCCTCACCGGCGGCAGGCGTGCGATGTTTGACGCCGTTCGAGGCGCCGTTCATGCAGCGCGCGCTGGTCGAGAGCCTGCTGCTGGCGGCGCTGGCCGGCGTGCTCGGCTCCTGGATCGTCCTGCGCCGGCTCGCGTTCTTCACGCACGGCGTCGGCACCGCCGCGTTCCCGGGCCTGGTGGTCGCCGGGCCGGCGGGCGTGGCGCCGCAGCTGACCGCGCTGGCCGCCGCGGCCGTGTACGCGGGCGGGGTGCAGGGGCTGCGGCGGCGCGCGCGTCGCGACCGACGCGGCGACCGGGCTGGTGCTCGTCGGCGCGCTGGCGCTCGGCGTCGTGCTCGCCTCCGACGTCTACGAGACCGGCGCCGGGGTCGACCGGCTGCTGTTCGGCAGCCTGATCGGGATCAGCGACCGCGACCTGTGGCTGACCGCCGGCGTGCGCGGCCGCGGTGCTGGTGCTCGAGGGCGTGGTGCGGCGCTCGTGGCTCGCGCAGGGCTTCGACCCGGGGACGGCGCGGGCGCTCGGCGTCCGGCCGGCGCTGGCCGACGCGCTGCTGCTGATGGCGCGTGACCGCCGCCGCGGTGGTGGCGCTCGACGCCGTCGGCGCGCTGCTGGTCACCGCCGTGCTGGTGATCCCGGCCGCCACCGTGCGGCTGGTGGCGCCGAGCGTCGGCGCGCTGCAGGTCGGCACGGCGCTGCTGGCCGCGGTCGAGGGCGTGGCCGGCCTGTGGCTCGCGTACGAGCTCAACGTCGGCCCCGGCCCGGCCACCGCGGTGCTCGGCGGCGTCGTCTTCGCGCTCGTGGCGGTGCTGCGGTGAGGCGTCGCGGGGCCTGGGCGGCGGCTACGCGCCGGGCGCCGAGGTGCTGACCGGCGTCGACTTCGCGCTCGAGCCGGGCACGATCGCGGCCGTGCTCGGCCCCAACGGCGGCGGCAAGACGACGCTCTTCCGCGCGATGCTGGGCGAGCTGCCGGTGCGGCGCGGGACGGTCGAGCTCGAGGGCCGGCCGGCCTACGTGCCGCAGACCGACCGCACGCGGCTCGACTTCCCGGTCAGCGCGCTCGACGTCGTGCTGATGGGCGCCTACGGCCGCACGCCGGCGTGGCGGCCGCTCGCCGCGCGCCGACCGCGACGCCGCGCGGGCGGCGCTCGACCGCGTCGGCCTGGCCGACCGCGCGCGCAAGCGCTTCGGCGCGCTGTCCGGCGGCCAGCGCCAGCGCGTCCTGATCGCGCGCGCGCTGCTGCAGGACAGCCGCGTGCTGCTGCTCGACGAGCCGCTGTCGCGGCGTCGACGCCGCCAGCGCGGCGCGGATCGAGGCGGTGTTCGGCGAGCTGCGCGCCGAGGGCCGCGATCCTGCTCGTCGCCACCCACGACGTCGAGCAGGCGCGCCGCTGGGACCGCGTGATCTGCCTGCACGGCGCGCAGGTCGCGTTCGGCGCCGCCGGGCGACGTCGCTGACCACCGACGTGCTGCTGCGCACCTACGGGCGCCGAGCTGGTCGTGCTCGAGGGCGGCGGCGCGCCGATCGCCGTCGAGCACCACGAGCACTGATGCTCGAGCTCGACCCGTTCATGCAGCGCGCGCTCGCCGAGGTGCTGATCCTCGCCGTCGCCTGCGGGCCGCTCGGCGTCTGGGTGCTGCTCTACCGCCAGAGCTACGCCGCCGAGTCGCTCTCGCACGCGATGCTGCCGGGGCTGGTGGTCGCCTCGCTGGCCGGCGTGTCGCTGCTGCTCGGCGCCGCCGCCGGCGTGCTGGCCGCCGCGGCGGCGATCGCGCTGGCGGGGCGCGACGAGCGGCTGGGCGGCGACGTCGGCGTGGCGGTGGCGATCGCGTCGCTGTTCGGGCTGGGCGCACTGCTCGCGCTGTCGCCGGACGTGCCGGCGCGGCTCGGCGAGCTGATGTTCGGCGACCTGCTGGGCGTGACCGGCGGCGACCTGGTCGAGGCCGGCGTCCTGGCCGGCGCGGTCGCCGTGGCGCTCGGTGCTCGGCCACCGGCGGCTGGCGCTGAGCGCGTTCGACCGCGCGGCCGCGCCGTCGCTCGGCGCGCGGCCCGCGCGCTGGGAGCTGATCCTGCTCGTGCTGCTGGGCGTCTGCACGGTGGCGGCCGTGCGCGGGCTCGGCAACCTGCTGGTGGTCGCGCTGATCCTGGCGCCGGCGGCGGCGGCGCTGAACGTCGTGCGGCGGCTGCCCGCCGCGCTCGCCCTGGCCGCCGCGCTGGCGGGGCTCGCGGGCTTCCTCGGGCTGTTCGCCTCCTACCACCTCGACGTCGCGGCCGGCGCATCCGTCGCGCTCGCCGCGGTCGCCGTCTTCCTCGTGTCGCTGCTCGGCTCGACATCGAGCTTAGGGAGTCCCTAATATCCTGCCCGCGTGGTCGGACTTAGGCTCACCTAACTGGAGGAAGGAAAGCGATGAGACTGAAGCTGCTGGCGGCGATGGTCGCCGTGGCCGCGGTCGCCGGATGCGGCGGCGAGGACGAGCCGGAGCCGGCTGCCGAGGAGACGCCGGCGGCGGCGGAGCAGGCCGACCTCGGCGCCATCAAGGACTACCTGCTCGACCCACACCGCCTCGCTCCAGGAGCACACGGCGACGCTGGCCGCCGACGCCGAGGCCTACCACGCGCTCGCCGAGGAGGCCGGCTTCGACTACGAGAAGCTGCTCGCGGACAACCGCGAGGAGGTGGCCGGGCTGATCGAGAAGATGCAGGCCACCTTCCAGCGAGGCCAACCCGGCGTACGAGGAGATGGAGGGCGTGGTCGCCGGCGTGCCGTCGCTGGCCGACTTCGACGTGATCATCGACGCCGGCGCCGACAAGTCCGACCCCGAGAACGCGGTGCCGTTCTCGATCAAGACGCCGGCCGGCAAGACGTACGAGCAGCCGGGCAACTTCATGTTCCTGACCGAGACCGTCGCTGTGGGGGACCGAGGAGCAGTTCGCGGCCAAGGGCGTCGAGCCCGACCTCGACGGCGACGGCAAGGTCAAGTTCGGCGAGGCGCTGCCCGACGCCGACTTCCTCGTCGCCGCCGCACGCGACTTCGCGGCGCAGGCGAAGGAGCTCGACACCGCCGGCCAGGCATGGGAGCCGACGCCGGAGGACGCGTTCACCGCGCTCGTGGTGATGACGCCGACGATGTCCGAGTACTTCGCGGCGTGGAAGACCTCGCGCTTCGTGGCCGGCGACAAGGCCGAGGAGACCGCGTTCGTCGCCGCCTCGCGCCTGCAGGACATCGCCGACATCCTCGGCGGGCTCGTGCTCGTCTACGACAACGTCGAGCCGACGATCGCCGCGGACAACCCTGAGCAGGCCGAGCAGACCGGCGCGGAGCTGAAGGAGCTCGAGCAGTTCGCCGCCGGCCTGCGTGACGAGGAGGCCGACGGGCGCAGAGTTCACCGCCGGCGAGGCCGACACGCTCGGCTCCGAGGCGCAGGACCGCGCCGAGGCGATCGCCGGCCAGATCAGCCAGGCCGCGGGCAGCCTCGGCATCAACGCTGGAGACGTAGTGGCCCGCGCGTTCGCGCTCGTCGTCCTCGCCGCTCGCGCTGGCGCCCGCCACGGCGGGCGCCGCGGAGCCGTGGCGCGATGCGACGACGGTGCGCGACGCGCTGTTCGACGCCCAGACCGAGCTGATCCTCGGCTCGGAGGCGACCGCCGCGACGCCAGGTCGAGCGAGCGCGCGCGGCCTACCGCGGTGCGCTCCGCGCGGGGATCCGGGCTGCCGACCGCGAGGCGGACGCCGCGGTCGGCCGGGCGCTGAGAGCGGCGGCGGCCGCGGCCCGTCGGGGCCGTCGGGCCCGGCTCGCCGCCGCTCGCGGCGCCGCTCGCGCCGCGATCCTGCGCGGCTCGTTCGCGGCCACGCTGGCCGCGGTCGAACGCGGCGACGCGGCGGCGGCGCGCGGCTGGCTGCTGCTGCGCGAGTTCCGCACCGCGACCCGCTTCACGCGGCCGGGCGCCAACGCGACGATCGCCGTCCAGCGGCTCGAGGCCGGCAAGCTCGACGCCCGCGCGCGCGCACGAGGCGGTCGAGAAGGACCTGCTCGACGCCTACCAGGCGCGCCTGCGCGAGCTGCTCGACGACGCCGCCCGCGGCGCCGAGGACGACCTGCCCGAGCGCCAGGCGGAGGCGGCCGCGCAGGCGGCGGGCTACTTCGAGATCCTGGCCGGCCGCTACGAGGAGGACCGCGGCGCGGCGCGCCACCGAGCAGGCGCGCGCCGCCTTCGCGGCGGGCGGACACCGCGCGTGCGGCCGAGGCGCTCGAGGGCTTCACCGCGGCGCCGTTCACGCCCGACGAGGCCGCCCGCCGCGCCCAGCAGCTGCTGCGCTTCCTCGCGCTCGTGCCGGTCGAGTACGACCGCGGCGTCAGCGACACGCACGTCACGCTCGACTTCGAGATCCAGGAGGCGGTCGCCTTCCGCACCGGCGCGGCCGCCGCGTTCGCCGACCTGCGCGACCAGCTCGCCAAGCGCGACGCGGCGCGCACCCAGACGGCCGCCGACGGGCTCGACCGGCTCGGCCGGCTGGTCGGCGTCGCCGCCGAGCAGCGCGAGGGCGTGCCGACCGCCGACGAGGTCGAGGCCGAGACGAAGCGCGTCGAGGACGCCCTGAACGCGGCGATGCCCGAGCCGTGGAAGGAGGGCACCGACGAGTCCGACTACGACCTGATCGCGCTCACGCTCGACCGCATGGAGGCCGCGGCCGGCGCCGGCCAGTACCGCCAGGCCGAGCAGGCGCGGCTCGAGGCGTACGCGTTCTTCGAGTTCGGGCCCGAGCGGCGGCTGAAGGCGTTCGACCCCGGGCTGGCGCTCGAGATCGAGGGCGCGATGTGGTTCGGCGCCGGGGATCAGCCCGGCCTGGCCAAGCTGATCGCCGACCGCGCGCCGCGGCGCGAGCTGCGCAAGGCGCGCCTCGGGCTCGACGAGAAGCTCGCCGACGCCGCGGCCACGCTCGGCGACAGCGCGAGCAGCGCCACCGTGGTCACCAACTCGGCGATCCTCGTCTTCCGCGAAGGCCTCGAGGCGGTGCTCATCCTCGCGGCCATCACCGCCTCGTTCGTCGGCGTGCGGCGGCGGCTGCGGCGGCCGGTCATGGTCGGCGCGCTGCTCGGCCTGGTCGCCTCGATCCTCACGTGGGTGATCGCGAGCACGCTGATCGAGTCGCTCGCCACCTCCGGCGAGCAGCTCGAGGCGATCACCGGCATCGTGGCGATCGCGGTGCTGCTGCTCGTCACCAACTGGTTCTTCCACCGCGTCTACTGGAGCGAGTGGATCGGGCGCTTCCACCGGCGGCGCAAGGCGCTCGAGAAGATCGACCGTACGGGCTTCCTGTCCGCCCAGGCGGTCGGCTTCGTGCTGCTCGGCCTCACCAGCGTCTACCGCGAGGGCTTCGAGACCGTGCTCTTCCTCCAGTCGCTCCAGGTGAGCGCCGGCACGGCGACGGTGGTCGAGGGCGCGGCGCTCGGGCTGGCGCTGACGTTCGCGGTCGGCGCGGTCACCTTCCTGCTCCAGCGCAAGCTGCCGTACAAGCGGATGCTGATCGTCACCGGCGTGATGATCGGCTTCGTGCTCGTCGTGATGGTGGGCCAGACCGCGCGCACGATGCAGGGCGTCAGCTGGCTGCCGATCAGCCCGATCGGGGCCGAGCCGCCGTACTGGCTCGGCGTGTGGTTCGGCGTCTATCCGACGTGGGAGACGATCGGCGCGCAGATCGCCGCCGCCGTGTTCGTCATCGGCTCCTACTTCGTGGCCAAGGAGGTCAAGCGGCCAGGACGCCGTCGCGCCGCAGCCGCGCCACCGACACCGACACCGACGCCGCAGCCGACTCCTCCGGCTCGAGAAACGTCAACTACGCGCTGAGCTCAGCGCGGCGTCGATCGCCGCCGCGTACGCCTCGGGGGACGTGCCCTGGGGCTCGAGCTTGGTCAGCTCGCCGTCCTTGCGGATGTAGAAGTCGGGCGTGCTGGTCGAGCCGAGCCGGCGCGCGAACTGCTCGCCCTCGCGGACGGCGGGCTGCGCGAGCGGGTCGTCGGCCGCCGCCACGACCTTCTCGATGTCCAGGCCCTCGACCTGGCGGGCGACGTCGCGCATGAAGCCGGCGTCCGCGTAGTCGCTGTTCTCGGGACCCTGGTTGCGGTAGAAGACGTCGGCGAACTGGTACATCCGGTCCTCGTTCGCCGCCTCGGCGGCGGCGCCGGCGGCGCGCACCGAGTCGCGGCCCAGGAAGCTGCGGAAGCGCAGCTCGTAGCTCAGCTTGCCGGTGCGCACGTAGTCGCGCACGATCGTGGGCATCGCCTCGACCGAGTACTGCGCGCAGAACGGGCACTGGAGGTCGGCGATCTCCACCAGCGTCGCGGGCGCGTCCGCCTCCCCGAGCCGCGTGCCCTTCTGCGGGATGCCCTCGTACTGCGCCGCGACCTCCTCGGCGGGGGAGACGCCCTGCTCCTGCGCCGCGGTGGCCGGCGTCTCCTCGTCGGCGCCGTTGCTCGACACGATGATCGCGCCCACCACCACGACGGCGGCGAGCACGGCGACGAGAGCGAGCTGAAGCGTCCTGCCCATGGGCGGCGATGAGGGTAGTTGGAAACAAGTTTAGGCGTGCCATAATTGATGTCGTGGCAGTCCATGAGATAACCGTCGAGGCGCCGTTCGCGCGAGGCGCGCGTCCGTGGCCGGGTGCGGCGTGCGCTGCCGTTCCTCGGGCCGGCGTTCGTGGCCGCGATCGCGTACGTGGATCCCGGGAACTTCGCGACGAACATCGCCGGCGGGGCGAAGTTCGGCTACCTGCTGCTGTGGGTGATCCTCGCCGCGAACCTGATGGCGATGCTGATCCAGTTCCTGTCGGCCAAGGTCGGCATCGCGACGGGACGCAGCCTGCCGGAGCTGGCCCGGGAGCACTTCCCGAAGCCCGTCTCGTTCGGGCTCTGGGTGCAGGCGGAGATCATCGCGATGGCGACCGACCTGGCCGAGTTCGTCGGCGCCGCGATCGCGCTCAACCTGCTGTTCGGGCTGCCGCTGCTGCCCGCCGGCCTGGTGACCGCGGTCGTCGCGTTCGGGCTGCTCGCGCTCCAGACGCGCGGCTACCGGCGCTTCGAGATCGTGATCGCCGGGATGCTCGGCGTGATCCTGCTCGGCTTCGTGGTCGACGCGCTGCTCGTGCCGCACGACGCCGCCGGGATCGCGAGCGGCTTCATCCCCGGCTTCGCCGGCACCGACTCGCTGCTGCTCGCCACCGGCATCCTCGGCGCGACCGTGATGCCGCACGTGATCTACCTGCACTCGGCGCTCACCCAGCGGCGCGCCGCCGAGGGCGGCGACCGCGCGCGCCTGATGTCGTTCCAGCGCGTCGACGTGATCGTCGCGATGGGCGTCGCCGGCCTGATCAACATGGCGATGCTGGTGATCGCCGCGTCGCTGTTCCAGGGGACCGGGATCGACTCGATCGAGGGCGCTCACGCGGGCTTCGGCGACATGCTCGGCCCGGGCGCGGCGCTCGCCTTCGCGCTCGCGCTGCTGGCGTCCGGCTTCGCCGCCTCGAGCGTCGGCACCTACGCCGGCCAGGTGGTGATGCAGGGCTTCATCAACCGGACGATCCCGCTGCTGCTGCGCCGGCTGGTGACGATGGCGCCCGCCCTGGTCGTGCTCGGGATCGGGCTCGACCCGTCGCGCTCGCTGGTGATCTCGCAGGTCGTGCTCTCGTTCGGCATCCCGTTCGCGCTGGTGCCGCTGGTGCTGCTCACGCGCCGCCGCGCGATCATGGGCGCGCTCGTCAACCGGCCGCTCACGACGGCGCTCGCCTCGGTCGTCGCGGCGCTGATCATCGCCCTGAACGCCTTTCTGGTCATTCAGACGTTCGCCTAGGGTTCCTTGACTTCCCGGGAGCGCGCTAGGACGATCGCCGGGCGATGGCGGCACATGCGATGCGGTATCCGCCGGCCCCACGCCGGCGCAGGTGGCCTACACGCATCCTGGGCGTGCTCGCGACCGCGGCGCTGCTCGGCACCGGCGTGGCGATCGCGCTGATGGTGATCCCCGCGCCGGAGCAGGAGGCGGCCGTGCCGACGACGCCGTCCGCCGAGGCCGCGCCCGCCCCGGCGCAGACCGGGCTGACGCCGGCGCAGAAGGCCGCGCGCCGATCGGCGGTGACGACGCTCGACGAGCAGGGCTTCCAGCCGGTGCGGATCGCCGACTGGCACGCCGAGCACACGCTGCGCGTCCTGATCGGCCGCGACGACGCCGGCGCCGAGCGCGCGTTCTTCTTCGTCAAGCGCAAGTTCGTCGGCAACGACGACGCGGCGGCCAGCGCCTCCGTCCGCGTCAGCGCCGCGCGCGAGAACGGCGTCACGCTCACCTACCGCCTGTTCGGCGACACGGACCAGGCGTGCTGCCCGAAGGGCGAGCGGGTGAAGGTCACGTTCCGCTGGCAGGACGGCACGCTCGTGCCCGCCGGCGAGGTGCCGCCCGCGTTCGAGCGCGTCCGCTGATCTCGTAGCCTGCACAGGCATGTGCGGGCGCTACACGCTCACCACCCCCGGCGGCCGGGCGCTGGCCGAGCGCTTCACGGTCGGCGACGACTTCGAGCCCGCCACGCTCGAGCGCTACAACGTCTGCCCGACCGAGCCGATCGCGGTCGTCGCCGCCGAGGGCGACCAGCGCGTCGTGCACACCGTCCGCTGGGGCCTGATCCCGCCGTGGTCGCACGAGCTCGGCAAGGGCTTCCAGCCGATCAACGGCAAGTCCGAGACCGCGGCCGACAAGGCGCCGTTCGCCGAGCTGATGGCGCGGCCCGAGCGCCGCTGCCTGGTGCTCGCCGACGGCTGGTACGAGTGGCTGAAGGCGGAGAAGAAGGGCGGCGACCGGATCCCGTTCCGCTACACGATCGACGACGGCGGGCCGTTCGCCTTCGCCGGCCTCTGGCGCCGCAACCGGATCGCCGGCGAGCTCGTGCTCTCGGCCTGCATCCTCACCACGCGCGGCCAACAGCGTCTGCGCGCCCGTCCACGACCGCATGCCGGTGCGTGCTGGCCGGGCCCGACGAGGAGGCGGCGTGGCTGGCGGGCGAGGCCGACGGGCTGCTCGGCCCGGTCGACGCCGGGCGCACGGCCGTCGCGCCCGCGAACCCCGCCGTCAACAAGGCCGGGGTGGAGGGCGCCGAGCTGCTCACCCCGCCGCCGCCGTCCGAGCCCGCCCAGCTCAGCCTGGACACCTGACGCTCCGCCTTCTGGCAGGGTTCCCGGTTTGAACGAGGGTCAGCTCGTCCTGATCGTCGGGGTCATGCTGGCTGCCGGTCTGGCGGCGTCGCTGGCCGCCGGGCGCCTGCGCATGCCCGGCCTCGTGCTGGTCCTGGGCGTCGGCATGGTCATCGGGTCCGACGGCCTCGGCCTGATCGACTTCGGGCGCGACGTCGAGGACGACTTCGAGCTCGCGCGCTCGGCCGGCGTGGTCGCGCTCGCGTTCATCCTCTTCGAGGGCGGCCTGTCGTCGGGCTTCGGCGAGATCCGGCCGGTGCTCGGGACGTCGATCGCCCTCGCCACCCTGGGGACGCTCGGCACGGCGGTGCTGACCGCCGTCCCCGCGGCGCTGCTGCTCGACCTCGACCCGCTCGAGGCGCTCCTGCTCGGCTCGACGGTGGCCGCCACCGACGCCGCCGCCATCTTCGCCGTCCTGCGCGGCTCGACGCTGCGCCGCCGGCTGGCCCGCACGCTCGAGGGCGAGTCGGGCATCAACGACCCGATCGCGATCCTGCTCGTGGTCGGCTGCATCGAGGCGATCCAGAGCGACAGCTACGGGCTCGAGGACGCGCTGCTGCTGGTCGTGAGCGAGCTTGCGATCGGCTTCGTGGTCGGCCTCGCCGTCGCCGCCGTCGCCGTGCTCTTCCTGCGGCGCGTCACGCTGCCGTCGGCCGGCCTCTACCCGGTCGCCTCGGTGGCCACCGCGGCGCTGGCCTTCGGCGCGGCGCTGACGCTGCACGGCTCCGGCTTCCTCGCGGTCTACCTGGCCGGGCTCGTGCTCGGCACGGCCTCGACGCCGGCCCGGCGCACGATCGTCACCTTCCACGAGGGCCTCGCGTGGGTCGCGCAGCTCGGCCTGTTCCTGGGACTCGGGCTGCTCGTGTTCCCGGCGCAGCTCGTGGACATCATCCCCGAGGGCGCGGCAATCGCCTTCGTGACCGCCGCGATCGCCCGGCCGGCCGCCGCGGTGCTCTTCACGCTGGGAGCCAAGTTCAACCTGCGCGAGCGGCTGATGCTCGGCTGGGCCGGCCTGCGGGGCGGCACCCCGATCGTGTTCGCCACCTTCCCGGTGACCGAGCTGGGGGCGGGCCCGGGCATGCTGTATTTCAACGTCGCGTTCTTCGTCGTGCTGCTCTCGACGGTCGTCCAGGGCACGACGATCGAGCCGGTGGCGCGGATGCTCCGCGTGACCTCCGACGAGGCGGCGATCCCGGCGCCGCTGGTCGAGCCCGTGCTGCTGAGCCGGCTCGGCGCCGAGGTCGTGCAGTTCCCGGTGCGCGCGAACTACGCCGTCGTCGGGCATCCGGTGCGCGAGCTCGGGCTGCCGCGCGAGGCGCTGCTCAACGTGATCGTGCGCGGCGACCGGGCGATCCCGCCGCGCGGGTCGACGATCGTGCAGGCGGGCGACCAGCTGCACCTGATCGTGCGCCAGGAGGTGGCGGTCGAGTTCCAGAACCTGCTGTCGCAGTGGCGGACCGGGCCGCTCGAGGCGCACAAGCGCCCGCGGCCGCGCGTGCTCAGCCGGCCGGCCGTGACCTCGGTGCGCCCGTGGGGGCCGGAGGACGGCGACCCGTCGCGGCCTGCCGAGATCGCCGGCATCGAGGTCGTCGACCAGCTGCGCACGCGCCGCGACGAGCCCGGCGCGCTGGTGGCGCTCGCCGACGGCCGCTACGCCGTCACCGGCCGGCTGCTCGCGATCGGTCCCGCCGGCGAGCTCCAGGCGCGTCGCGCGGCGGCGGCTGGCGCAGGCGCAGTCGCCCGCCGACCGCGCGTGGTGGCAGGAGATCGTCGGCGCCCTAGCTCGGTAGCGTCACCGACACGGTCGTGCCGCCGCCCGGAACGGGGGAGAGGGTGAGCGTGCCGCCGACCGCCTCGACCCGCTGGATGCTCGACGCGAGCCCGATGTGACCCTCGCGCAGGGCGGCGGCGAGCCGCCCCTCGGGGATGCCGGCGCCGTCGTCGGCCACCTCGAGCAGGATCGCGTCCGCGGTCCGCTGAACCCGCACGCGCACGCTGCGCGGCGCCGGCGTGCTTGGCGGCGTTGGTGAGCAGCTCGCGCGCGAGCGCGATCACCAGGTCGTCGCGGACGCCGTCCGCCGACGGGTCGATCTCCAGCTCGCAGGCGAAGGCGCCCTGGCGCGCCTGCTGGTCGGCGACGGCGCCGAGCGCCGACTCCAGCCCGGCCACGTCGAACGCGACCGGATGCAGGTCGACCATGATCTCGCGCAGCGCCGCCGATCGCGCGCCCGATGCCGGTCCGCGCGCGGTCCAGATGCTCGCCGCCGTGCTCGAGCCGCATCAGCTCCTGGTTGAGCGCGAGCAGGTCCTGGAGCGGGCCGTCGTGCAGCAGCGCGGAGATCTCGCGCCGCGTGCGCTCCTCGGCGTCGAGCGCCTGCGCGACGAGCCGCCCGCGCGCGGCGGCCTGCTCGGCGATCTCCTCCTCGGCGCGCAGCCGCGCGACCGCGCTGTCGAGCACGTTCGCCACCGCCTGGAGGAACAGCCACGTGCTCGGGCCCGACAGCGCCCGGCTGCACCGAGTGGGCGGCCAGCGCGCCGTAGGGCGCCGGGTCGCCGATCATCACGCTCGCCCCGCTGCGCACGCCCGCGGCGGCCAGCACCGCGGGCTGCCGGAAGCGCCCTCGCGCTCCCAGTCCTCGACCACCACCGGCTCGCCGGCCAGCAGCGTATAGCCGGCGTGCGACGCACGGCCGATCTCCGCCTCGCGCTGCCCGATCTGCTCGAGCGGCCAGCCGAGGCCGGCCCGCAGCAGCAGCCGCCCGCCGCCCGGGCAGACCTCAAAACGCTGACGTGGTCGAGCTCGAGCGTCGCGGCGACGATCTCCGTCGCGCGCTCCATCAGCTCGTCGAGCGGCAGGCCGCCCAGCGCGGCCTGCCCGAGCGCGGCGACTGCGCGCTGGTGGTCCTCCGCGAGCTTGAGCTCGGTGACGTCCTGCGCGAAGCCCTCGATGCCCACCAGCTCGCCGCCCGAGTACACCGGCGCCCCGCGCGAGCGCACGATCCGCTGGCTGGCATCGGGCCGGCGCTGGCGGAAGTTGATGTCGAACAGCTCGCCGTGCACCGCGGTGCGGAACGCCTCCCGCACCGCCTGCCGGTGTTCGGGCGCGACGGTGACGAGCCACGCCTCCCAGTCCGGCGGACCGGCGGCGGGATCGAGCCCGGCCATACGGAAGAGCTCGTCGGACCACGTCCAGGCGTTGCGCCGCGCGTCCCAGGCCCAGCTTCCCAGCCCCGCGAGTTGCTGCGCGCGGTCGAGCCGCTCGCGGCTCGCGCGCAGGCGCGCCTCGGCCGCGTCGTGCTCGGTCACGTCGACGGCGACGGTGGCCACCAGCCGGCGGCCGGCGCGCTCGAGCGGGTACCAGCTCCCGACCCACGCGCGCCCGGCGCCGGTCAGCTCGATGCCGGTCAGGGCGCGGCCGGTGGCGAGCGCCTGGCGGGCGCCGCCCTCGACGCCGACGCCGTCGAGCGACGGCGAGCGCAGCAGCTCGCGCAGCTCGTCGTCGTGCACGGCGACGCCCGACAGGAGCGCCCGGCTCGAGCGTCGACAGCAGCGCCGACGCCTCCGGCCTGTCCACCGCCTACTCCAGCAGCCCGCTCTCGAGCGCGACGGCGACGGCGCCGGCGCGGTCGTAGACGCCGAGCTTCTCGAACGAGCTCAGCAGCGTGGTGTTCACGGTCGCGGAGCTCACGTGCAGGTGGCCCGGCGATGTCGGGCGCCGACCGGCCGTCGGCCGTCAGGAGCAGGATCTCCCGCTCCCGGGAGGTCAGTTCGACCGGATGCACGCCCAGACGTGACATCGCCGGGCAAAAATAGCGCGTCCGGCGGCGGTAGGCCGCGCATGCGACCGCGCAACGTGCGGGATTTACTCGACGGCCCGGCCGACGCGGCCCTCGCCGGCGGCCACCAGCTCGGCGCAGATCCTCGCCGGCGGCGTCTCCTTGGCGAGCAGCGCCACGGCCCCCGCGTCGGCCGCCTGCGCCGCGATCACGCGGTCCGGCGTGCCGGTGATGAGGACGACGCGGGTGGCGGGCGCGGAGCCGTCGGCGCGCAGCCGCCTGCACACCTCGAGCCCGGTCAGGCCGGGCATACGGATGTCGAGCAGCGCCACGTCGGGCTGGAGGGCGACGACGCCGCGCAGCGCCTCGTCGCCGTCGGCGGCCTCGCCGACGACCTCGAGCGCAGGGTGCTCGCCGACCAGCCGCGCCATGCCGCCGCGATAGCCGGCATGGTCGTCAGCGATGAACACGCGCATCCGGCGCAGATTGGATCCCGATCCTTCGGTCACCCGACCGTATTCTGGTACGCCGTCAAGCGACTCATCCACCCCCGTTCGGCGAGTAACTGCCCACTTCGGGCCCGCGCGAATCGCCTAGGGCGGCGGCGGAAGCTCGGCGCGAGCGCGCGTTCCGCCGCCCGGCAGCGGCTCGAGCGCCAGGCGCCCCCCGACCGCGGCGACCCGCTCAGCGCTCGTCGCGAGCCCGATGTGGCCCTCGGCGAGCGCCTCGCGCGCGCGGCCGAGCGGCACGCCGGCGCCGTCGTCGGCCACCTCGAGCACGACGCCGTCCGGGACGGAGCGCAGCGTCAGCTCCACGCGCGACGCCCGGGCGTGGCGGGCCGCGTTGGTGAGCAGCTCGCGCGCCACCGACAGCAGCAGCTCGTCGCGCTGGCCGACGGCCGCGGGATCGACCTCCACCTCGACCTCGAAGCCGCCGGCGGCCGACTGCTGCGCCGCGACGGCGTGCAGCGCCGCCTCGAGACCGCCGTAGGCGAGCACGGTGGGGTGGAGGGCGACCATCACGGCGCGAAGGCGGGCGACGACGTCGCGCAGCATCGCGCGCGCGGGCTCCGCGCCGGGCGCGTCGCCGAGCGCCCACAGGTCGTGGCCGGCGGCCAGGATGTCCTGGAGTGCCCCGTCGTGCAGGCTCTCCGACATCGAACGCCGCGCCCGCTCCTCGGCGTCGAGTGCCTGCGCCACCAGGCGCCCGCGCGCCTCCGCCAGCTCGGCGATCTCCTCGGCCGCGCGCCGCCGCCCGACGCCCTCGGCGACCACGTTCGCCAGCGCCTGGAGGAAGCCGATGTCCTCCTCGCCGAAGCGGCCCGGATGGTCGGCGACCGCCATCAGGACCCCGAACGGAGCCTCGGCGCCTCCGACCACGACGCAGGCGCCGCTGCGGAGGCCGAGCGAGATGCCGATCTCGGGCGAGAACCGCGTCTCGGCCTGCCAGTCCGCGGCCACCACGGGGCGGCGCAGGCGCAGCGTGTAGCCGGCGAATGACGCCTCGCCGGCGGGCAGCGTGGGCGGGAAGCCGTCGGTCATCGGCGGCGCCAGGCCGCGCAGCACCAGCTCGCGGCCGGCCGGGTCGAGCTCGTAGACGGCGACGCGCCGCACCCCGAGCGTGAGCGCCGCGGCGCCGGTGACCTGCTCGATCAGCTCACTGATCGGCGCGTCGCCGAGCGCCACGCGGTCGAGCTCGGCCACCACCTGCTGCTGCGTCGTCGCCCGCGCCAGCTCGCTGATGTCCTGCGCGAAGCCCTGGAGCACGACGCCCTCGCCGCCGCGCGAGACGATGTCGCCGCGGACGCGCAGCGTCTGGACCGTGCCGTCGGGCTGCGGCACGTGATGGCGGAAGTCGAGCGGCTCGCCCGCGGCGATCGCCCTGCGGCCCTCGTCGCGGATCGCCTCCGACAGCTCGCGCTCGCGCGCCGGCTCCATGCCGGTGAGCTCGATCAGCTCCGGCGACTGGACGGCGACCCCCGACTGCGGCCAGACGACCCACCAGCCCATGCGCGCCATGCGCTGCGCGTCGGCCAGCGCGCGCTCGCTCTCGCGCAGGGCGGCGTCGGTCCGCGCGTGCTCGGTCACGTCGACGGCCAGCACGGCGGCGAGCCGCCGGCTGCCGTGCTCGAGCGGCCGCGCCGACGCCACGAAGCGGCGCCCGCCGGGCCCGTGCAGCTCGCGGTCCGAGACCGGCCGCCCGCCGGCGAGCACCTCGTCCGCGAGCTCCGCGACGCCGGCCATGCCGGCCAGGGCGGCGGAGGCGAGCACGGCCTCGCCGTCGCCGGCGAGCAGCGCGAAGCCGACCGGCGCGCCGGCCGCCAAGCCCTCGACGAGGGCGGTGGCCGCGAACTCCTCCTCCGGGGCCATCCGCAGGTTCTACCCCGTCACAATGGCGTGGGTGGACCCCCACGCGATACTTGGCGTGCCGGAAGGCGCTGACGAGCGCGATCTGACGGCTGCCTACCGGGCGCTGGCCAAGCTCTGGCACCCCGACCGCGGCGGGGGCGAGGAGGCCGCGCGGCGGATGGCCGAGATCAACGCCGCCTACGACCTGCTGCGAGCCGGCATCGCGCACGCCCACGGCGCCCGGCCGGCCAATCGCCGCGGCGGGCGCGGGAGCTGGCTCCCGGAGCCGATCCGGCGCGCCCTGGGGCCGGAGCTGCTCGACGCGCTGGCCCAGTCCGAGGCGGTCCAGCTCGTTACCCCGGCGAGTACGTGGGCGAGCCCGCGGGCGGTGCTCGCGTTGACCGAGCGGCGGCTGCTGTGGCTGCTCGACGACGCGCCCGTCGGCCGCGTGCGCTGGCTGGCCTTCCGCGACGTCGCGAGCGTCTCGCTGCGCGTGCGGCGGCGCGGCGCGACGCTCAGCCTGCGGACCACCGGCGGCCGCCGCTACAGCTTCGCCGACCTACGCCCGCCGACCGCGGCCGCGATCGAGCGCCACCTCCGCGAAGCGCTCTAGCGCCCGCTTTCTCAAGAGAGTCTCAAGTGCCGCACGGTCCGTCCGATGACCTGCGACAGCACTTGCAACCGGACTTCCTATTTAGGGGCAGCCGTACTCACCATGTCTTTCTTCACCAACCTCAAGCTCGCCGTGCGGCTCGGCATCGCCTTCGGCGCGCTCGCGCTCGCGCTCGTCATCACGGCCGCCGTGAGCTTCAACGGGCTCAACGGGGTCGACGCCGACGCCCACACGCTCTCCGACCGCGATGTCGCCGCGCTGATGGAGCTCGTGACGATCAGCGAGGACTTCCTGGCGACCGACGGCGACGTCGTCCGCCACCTCTACCTCGAGGACGGCGACCTCAAGGCGCAGGACAAGCGCGCCGAGAAGATCGTCGCCTGGACCAAGGAGGCCAACGAGACGCTGGCCAACCTCGAGCCGCTGATCGAAAGCGAGCGCGGGCAAGGAGACGCTCGCCGACTTCGCCGCCGCGCTACAAGAGGTTCGAGACGTCGGCACGACAAGGCGGTCGAGCTCTCGCGCCAGGAGACGATCGACGGCGTCGAGGAGCGCGACGGCTCGCGCACCCTGTACACCGGCACGGTCCTCAAGGAGCTCGAGGGCCTCGACGTGATCCACGACGAGATCGAGGGCGTCATCGAGGCGCAGGCGCACGCGCAGGCCGAGGACGCCGACGCCACCGCGGGATCGGCCGAGCGCATGCTCCTGATCGCCGTCGCGATCGCGCTGCTGGTCGCGGGCGCTCTCGCGTTCCTCGTGACCCGCAGCGTCACCAAGCCCGTCGCCGCGCTGGCGGACCGCCTGCGGTCGCTCAACGATCACTGCCTCGAGGCGCTCACGTCGGCCCTCGAGGCCATGCGCCGAGGGCGACCTTACGCACGAGGTCACGCCGGTCACCGACGCCCGTCGACGTCAAGTCGCGCGACGAGATCGGCCGGCTGTCTGAGACGTTCAACGGGATGCTCGGCAAGACGCAGCGCTCGGTCGTCGCCTACAACGAGATGCGCGAGCAGCTCGGCTCGCTGATCGGCGAGGTCTCGGCGAGCGCCGGCACCGTGTCCTCCGCCTCGCAGCAGATGGCGACCACCTCCGAGGAGGCCGGTCGCGCCGTCGGCGAGATCGCCTCGGCCGTCACCGACGTCGCGCAGGGCGCCGAGCGCCAGGTGCGCATGGTCGAGACGACCCGCGAGGCCGTGCAGGAGGCCGCCACCGCGGCCACCCGCAGCGCCGACACCGCCCGTGACACCTCCGAGGCCGCCGAGCAGGCGCGCGAGGTCGCCCGCGAGGGCGTCAAGGCCGCCGAGCAGGCGACCGGCGCGATTCGCGGCGTGGCCGACTCCTCGGCCGAGGTCGCGACCGCGATCGAGGACCTGTCGGCCCGCAGCGAGCGGATCGGCGGCATCGTCGACACGATCACCGGCATCGCCGAGCAGACCAACCTGCTGGCGCTCAACGCCGCGATCGAGGCCGCCCGCGCCGGCGAGCAGGGCCGCGGCTTCGCCGTGGTCGCCGAGGAGGTCCGCAAGCTGGCCGAGGAGTCCCAGGACGCCGCCGGCCAGATCTCCGGCCTGATCGGCGAGATCCAGTCCGAGACGCAGAAGGTCGTCGGTGTCGTCGCCGAGGGCGCGAAGCGCACCGAGGACGGCGTCGCCACGGTCGAGCAGGCCCGCGAGGCGTTCGAGCAGATCGGCGCCGCCGTCGAGCAGGTCGGCTCGCGCGTCGTCGAGATCGCCGCCGCGGTGCAGCAGATCTCGGCCGAGGCCGAGCGCGCCCAGAACGGCATCGGCGAGGTCGCCGCGGTCGCCGAGCAGTCCTCGGCGTCGGCCGAGCAGGTCTCCGCCTCGACCCAGCAGACCAGCGCCTCCACGCAGGAGATCGCCGCCTCCGCCCAGGAGCTGGCGCGCACGGCCGAGCAGCTCGAGCAGCTCGTGTCGCGCTTCCGCGTGACCGCCTAGCCTGGACTCAGGCTTAGCGCCCGCTCCGCCAGTGCGGGCGGTTCTGAACGCCGCCGTCGGGGTCCCGGTACGCCGGGACCCCGTCGTCGTCGTAGGCCTGGAGGTAGATGCAGCCAGGTGCGCGAGCAGCCCGGGCAGGTCCACTCGACCGAGCCGTCGCGGACGAGGGCCTTCCAGGCGGCCGACCGGCGCGTCAGCTTGCCGTCGCAGCCCGCTGACGGGCACTTGCAGGTCGGCCGGGCCGGCCTCGATCGGCAGCTCGCGGTAGGGGAGGGCGGGCGCCGGGATCCGCCAGTGGGGGGTGGGGGACCGTTCCGCCCAGCGCTCGCGCGCCAGCGTCGCGCCGTCGTCGGTGAGCTCGAGGTCGTCGGAGTCGGACGGCTCGAGCAGCCCGCGCGCCCGCAGCTCGCCGGCCAGCGCCTCGAACGCCGCGTCGTCGAGCCGGCCGATCGCCTGGACCGACGGGCGGTGAGCCCAGCGGCCGGGGCGGCGCTCGGCGTAGAGCAGGTCGACCAGCGCGTCGGGCTCGGTCACGGGATCGGGTGCCGCGGCCTGTCGCCGCCGGCCGGCCGCGAGCCAGACCCTGCCGTCGCGCTCGGTGCGCTGGAGCAGGCGTTCCTTGACCATCCGGTCGAGCAGCGAGCGCATGCTCGCTCCGCCGGCGCCGAGCGAGGCGATCAGCTCCACCTCGGCGAGCGCCCCGCGACCCTGCGCCTCCGCCTCGGCGAGCGCGGCCAGCACCGTCTGCTCGGGATCCTCGGCCACCCACTCGGGCACGCGGCGGTCGAGCTGCTCGAGCACGCCGCGCGCCGCGGCGGCCTGGTCGGCGCCGACCGCCTCGCTCGCCAGCAGGTCGGTCAGCGCCGCGTGCAGCGCGCGGGCGCCCGGCTCGTCCAGCTCGATGCGGATGCGCTTGGGCGCCACGTCAGGGCGACCGCAGGCGGTCGCGCCCGAGCCCGCTGCCACGGTCAGGCAGTCGGGACACAGACACTTCTCGAAGTGCTCGCGCAGGATGGCCAGCCGCTCGGGGCCGAGGTCGTGCCCGGCGCACCAGCAGGCGTCGTCGGCTGCGCCGCAGCCGAACTCGCGGCCACAGGACTCGCAGATCTCGCTCTGCATGGAGGAAATCACCATAACCGGTGAGCTTGACGCCACCTTCGGAACCTGCGTAGTGTCGAACAGCACGAGCCTCGGCCCTCGCTCTCAAGTCTCAAGGAGGAGCTCATGTCGCCGAACCGCATCGTCGCGATCCTGACGCCGCTTGTCTTCGCGCCCCTGGCGGGTGTGGTCTCCACCTGGGCTGCGGACAACCTGCCGGGGATCAACATCCCCCAGAGCCAGATGGAGGAGATCTTCATCGCCGGCGCGCTGATCGCGCTCGCGCCCGCCGCGCAGTGGCTGTACGGCTGGCAGAAGTTCGAGCAGGCGCGGGAGGTAGGGCTGGCTGCCGCCGCCGCGACCGTCACCGGCCCGGCCGTGGCCGCCGAGGCGCTGCCGCCGCCGGAGCCCGAGCTCGCCGACGAGGAGTTCGAGGACCTCGAGGACATCGACGCCCTCGATGACCTCGACGACTTCGACGAGTTCGAGGACACGTCGCTGGACGAGCCGGTCTCCGTCGGGAGCTGACGATGGCCAAACATGACGACGTCGTCGAGCGGCTCCGGGCCGGGGGGATCCTCAATCCCCGGATGGTGCTCGCCGAGGCCAAGCGGGCGGGCCTTCGGCTCGACTACGCCTGCGCGATGCTGATGAAGGAGTCGAACGGCGGCCAGAACGTGTTCGGCCACGACGCGTCGATCTTCAGCGGGGCCGGCCAGGTCACGCGGGCGAAGTACCTGGAGTACAAGCGCCAGCGGGTGGCCACCGGCAAGATGCAGGGCGTCGGGCCGACGCAGCTCACCTGGTACACGCTCCAGGACCGCGCCGACGCGCAGGGCGGCTGCTGGAAGCCGCGGATCAACATGCGCGTCGGCTTCAAGCACCTGGCCGACAACATCCGCGCCAACGGCGAGGCGGACGGCGCGCGCGCCTACAACGGCAGCGGGCCGGACGCGGTCAGGTACAGCCAGGACCTGCTCGCCAAGGCGGCGCGCTGGCGCGCGGTGCTCGACGGCGCGGCGCCGGTCGACGTGCCGACCGAGGGCGGGCCGCTCAAGGTCGGGGCCCGGGGCGCGGAGGTGGTCCGGCTCACGCGGCGCCTCGCGCGCCTGCGTTCGAAGGCCGGCACGCCGTACCTCGACAAGCCGCGCAAGAAGCTCGACGGCACGGTCGAGACGGCCCTGAAGTCGTTCCAGAACGAGCACAAGCTGCTGGCGGACGGCGTCTTCGGGCCGGTCAGCCAGCGCAAGCTCAACCGCGCGCTGCGGCTCCAGGAGAAGCGGCGGAAGGAGAAGGTCGCCGGAGGCCCCGCGAAGACGTCGACGACGACCACCTCCACCACGACCCCGGCCAAGGTGCGCCCGGCCAAGCGGCGGCGGACGCTGAAGTCGCTGGTCATCGCGCTGCACCACGCCGACGCCGAGACCGGCGAGGCGTGGGACGCGGTGGTCGCCTACGCGGCGAGGCGGCGCCGGACGCTCGCGCGGACCCAGGCCGAGATCGCGGCCCGCGGGCCGGCCACCACGACGGTGCTCGTCGAGGGATTCGCGGCGGTCACGCAGGCGCTCCAGAAGATCGACGGGACGCTCGACGGCATCGCCGACGACATCGACGCGCAGTCGCAGCCGCAGGCCGCGGCGACGGCGACGATCGCGGCTACGGCCGAGGGCGGGGGAGGCGCAAGCGCATCGGTGGGCGGGACCACGGTCACGCAGGCCGAGACGCCGGCGCCGCCGGTCGACGAAGGCCCCGCGCCGCCGTCTCCGGCAGCCGTCGAGCCGGCGGCCGCGCCGCGCCGCAAGGAGCTCGTCGACCTGTCCGACGACGAGCTGTTGGACCGGATCGCCCGCCTCGACCGCGCGCTCGACCGCGCGCGGGCCGTGATGATCCGGCGCTACATCGAAATCGAGAAGGATCTGATCCGGATCGCGCCCGAGCGCGAGCCGGAGGAGAAGAAGAAGGTCGTCGTCAAGGCCAAGGCCGAGCCGGTCTCGAAGCCCGTGCGAGACGGCCGGCCGGTCGTGCGGCCGCGCCAGAAGGAGACCAAGGAGTCCGTGCGCGAGCTCCAGACGGCGCTCAACGGGTTCACCTCCAAGCACCTCGTCGGCCTCGGGAAGCTGATCGTCGACGGCGAGATGGGCCCGGCGACCAGGAAGCGGATCCGGCAGGCCAAGCACTACCTCGGCTACACGGGGACGGCGCGCAAGACGGTCGCCGTCGACGACGAGTTCCTGAAGCGTCTCAAGCAGCCGCGGCGACACGCGAATCCGCGCATGCTGGCGCGGGCGGCCCAGCGCCGCCGCAAGCAGCGCAAGGCCGCCAAGCTCTCGCGGGCGCCGCGGGCCGGGGTCGACTCGTTCGACGGCGAGCCCGTCGCGGCGTGGATGAAGCCCTACCTGGTGTGGGCGCGCGAGAACGGGTGGAAGGGCACGCTCAACAGCGGCTGGCGCGATCCGGTGCACTCGGAGCGGCTGTGCTTCGACATCTGTGGCGCGGCGAAGTGCCCGGGCCGCTGTGCGGGGCGCAGCTCCAACCACGTGGGCAACGTCAAGCCCGCCGGCTCGATCGACGTGAGCGATCCCGCCAAGTTCGGTGAGCTGATGAGGCGGTGCCCGTACGAGCCGAAGCTCAAGAACATCCTGGGCGCCAAGGATCCCTGGCACTACTCGGTGACCGGAAGCTGAAGGATGCGGCTGGGCGGGCCTTCAACGGCCCGCCCGGACCGCCCGGTCATGTACGTCTCGAGCGTGAACGCCGCGGAGTGGTGGCCGGGCCAACGCGGCGTCTACACGGGTGCGAGGGCGTCGAACCGCACGGCCGCACGTGAGCATCCGACCCGATCGCCGAGGCGGGTTGCGAGTCCGTCAGCAACGAGGACGCGCAGTGCCTCGCGAACGCGCGGAACCTCGGGAAGCTCGGCCACCAATTCGTCGATGCCGAGCATGCGCGGATGCGCCGCCAAGAGAGCGCCGAGGACAGCGCGCTGCGCTAAGTCGTGATCACTCATGGGGCGAGCCTATACGAACACGTGTTCGCTTGCGATAGGAGTCTCGCCCGATCGCCCTGGGCCGGCCGCGCGGCGGGCAGAGGATCTCTGTCGCAACCGGCCAACCATCGCGACGTGCCCGAGGTCATACCCGCTGACAAGCAACCCACCCGGAAGGGAATCCACATGGTCAGCATCACCCTCAAGCGCTCAGCGGCAACCCTCGGCGTCGTGGCAGGACTGCTCGCGGCAGCGGCACCGGCCAGCGCCCAGATTCTGGACGGCCCAATCATGTGGGACACGCCCCGCGCCAACAACACTTGGGGCCCCATCGTGTACGTCGGGACCGACGGTGGCGGCCTGACGCTGGCCCGGAATCTCAACGACATCGAGGCCATCGACCTCAACGCGCTCGGCACGCAGGTCGGCAGCGAGGGCGTGAAAGCACCCAAGCCGCCCGCGAGCAGCGAGGAGCCCGCCGAGTCAATCTCCTTCAACTACCTCAAGGCCGCCGGCACGGAAACCGGCAACCCGGAACGCTGACGCCCACCACCAGGCGGGCCGAAGGCATCGCCATCGACCCGCCGAGTGGCCATCGCTGTGACGCCCTGACGGGCGTTCCCGCCACGACCGCGGCAACACGGGCGCCCCAACGCCAGAACACGCGCCCGCCCCGGCAACACCCCGGACGCAACCAGCCAACTATCGCGGCACCTCCCGGGTCATACCCGCTGACAAGCAACCCACCCCCGGAAGGAATCCACCATGTTCAGCATCACCCTCAAGCGGTCAGCGGCAACCCTCGGGGTCGTCGTGGCGGGACTGCTCGCGGCAACGGGACCGGCCAGCGCCCAACTACCGAAAGCGCCGGCCGGCGCGACGTGGGTCTGGCACGAAGCCGCTCGGAACAGCCTCGCCCACGTCGAGGTAGGCATGGGCATGTCGGAAGATTTCCTCAAGGCTCCTCAACTCGGTGCTGCCAACGACGTTTCACAGCTCTCGCTGACGCAGCAGGGCACGCAGATCGGCAGCGAAGGCGTGAAAGCACCGACGCCGACCGCCGGCACGCAGGTCAACAACGCAGGATGGATACTGCCGCAAACGACGGCACGCAGGTCGGCAGCGAGGGCGTGACGGCACCGACCAAGGTCGACGACCAGAAGAAGGACAACATCAAGGCCGTGGTGGTTCTGACCGGCGCGAACGACCACGGTCCGGCCGAGACTGTCGCGGCGGCAGAGCAGGACCCCGTTAGAAGCACGAAACCCCCGCCAATGCGAGGGTTCCGTACCGGTCATGGATCACCACTGCACTACTACGTCCCAGGACTTGTGTCTGATGCCTGGGTGGCGTCGACACTCTCGGCCACCTGGACTGGCCGCCGGCCGTGGGCCGGCGCGTTGCCACGGTCGGGAGCCTTTGCGGGCTCCCACAGCCGAGTGGGCGATCCGCCGGACGCTCCAGGCTACTCGTTCAGCCTTCTTCGGTCACACCTGAGTCCGGTGGCCGGCTCCGATACCCGGGAAGCCGGGCGATCAGGCCGCGCGCTCGAGCATCCAGCGCGACAGCGACTCGGGGAGCTCAGGCGCCGCCGCGGCCGTCGCCAGCTCGCTCTCGTCGAGCATGATCGCGCGCGAGACTTGGGCGATCGTGACTGCGTGGGCGGGGCGTTCGGTTATGTCAACCAGATCGCCGGCGCCGAGCTCGCCCTCGGCGATGATGCGCAGGTAGGCGCCCGGGCGGCCCGCCTGGGCGAACAGCTTGACCATCTGCGGATCGCCGAAGCGCAGGCCGAGCTTGAAGCACGGCAGCCGCGGCTGGCAGACCTGGAGCTCGACGGTGCCGATCTTCCAGCGCTCGCCGATCACCGCGCCGCTGACGTCAACGCCCTCGACGGTCAGGTTCTCGCCGAACATCCCGGGCGGGACCTCGCGGTTCAGGCGCGCTGCCACCAGAGCTCATCCTCACGCGCGTACGCGTACACAGCCTTGTCGGGCCCGCCGTGCACGCGCCGGTCGGCCTGGTCGTCGCCGTCGACGTTCACGCCCGCCACGCGCACGCGGCCGGCGACCGGCGCCTTGCCGATCGCGCTCATCACGGGCCGGCCGCGGCGGACCGACACCTGCTGGGGGCGGCCGACGTTGACGGAGACGAGACGGCCGCTCATGTGACCGACTCTACGAGACCGCACCATCGCACCTTTAATGCTCGACAAGAAGGATTAGGTAAACCTGCTGGTTTGCAGGGACTTTTCCGCCGAGGTGGCCCGTACGAAGGCAGCGTCGACGCTCCGACCCAGGCCACGGTCTACAACCTGTTCCCCGGCGGCTGGGCCGAAGTGCTCGCGCTCGTGTGACCTCAGAGATCTCTCACGAGTCCGGGTCTAGACTCGGCTCGATGCCGGACGTTCTGCTCGTCGACGACGATGCTCCGATCCGGCGGATGCTCGAGCGGACGCTGACCGCCGAGGGCTACGCCATCACCGCCGTCGGCGACGGCGGCGCCGCGCTCGCCCAGGTCGAGCGCTCGCTGCCCGACGTGATCGTGCTCGACGTCGCGATGCCCGGCCTCGACGGCCTGGCGGTAACGCGCCGGCTCCGGGCCAAGGGCCTGGCCGTGCCGATCCTGCTGCTGACCGCGCGCGACGCGCTGCACGAGCGCGTCGAGGGCCTCGACGCGGGCGCCGACGACTACCTGGTCAAGCCGTTCGAGGTCGAGGAGCTGACCGCGCGCATCCGCGCCCTGATGCGGCGCAACCAGGGCGAGACGCTCGCGCATGCCGACCTCGTGCTGGACCCCGAGAGCCTGGCGGCTCGCCGCGGTGGCCGCGAGGTCTCGCTCACGCGCCGCGAGGCGGAGCTGCTCGAGCTGCTGCTGCGCAACGCCCGCGGCGTCGTCACGCGCGAGCTGGCGCTCGAGCGCGTCTGGGGCGACGGCGAGGCGACCGCCAACGTGGTCGACCGCTACGTCGCCTACCTGCGACGCAAGCTCGGCGATCCGCCCCTGATCCACACGGTGCGCGGCGTCGGCTTCCGGCTCGAGTGAGCCTCCAGGCGCGTGTGGCGATCGCCGCCGTGGTGGCGATCGTGGTCGCCGTCGCCGCGCTCGGCATCGCCGTGCTCGCGCGGCTCGACACGCAGCTCAACAGCGCGCTGGACCGCTCGCTGCGGGCGCGCGCGACCGAGGTCGCGCGGCTCGCCGCCTCCACCCCGCAGCTGCTGACCGAGCCCGGCACGCTCGAGGGCCGGCTCGGCGGCAGCCCGCTGCTCGTGCAGGTGATCGACCCGCAGGGCCGGATCGTCGCCCGCTCCAGCGGCCTCGGCAGCCGCGTGCTGCCCGACGCGCCGGTCATCGGCAACGCGCTCGAGGATCGCGCCGCCGGCTACGGCGACGCGCAGATCGGGCCCGACCCGCTGCGCGTCTACGCGGCGCCGCTCGGCGAGCTCGGCCGCGGCCCCGCGCGGGGCGGCGCCGTGATCGTCGCCGGGACCACGACCGAGATCGAGGACACGCTCGACAGCACGCGCCGGTTCGTGCTGCTCTCGTCGCTCGTCGCCGCGCTGCTGGCCGCCGCGCTGGCCACGCTGCTCGCCCGCCGCGCGCTGCGCCCGCTGCGCCGGCTGTCGACCGGCGCGCGCGAGATCGAGCGCACCGGCGACGCGTCGCGCCGGCTGCCCGATCCCGAGGTGCGCGACGAGGTCGGCACGCTGGCCGAGACGCTCAACGCGCATGCTCGCCTCGCTCGAGCGCGCCCGCGCCGCCGAGCAGCGCTTCGTCGGCGACGCCTCGCACGAGCTGCGGACACCGCTCACCGCGCTGCGCGGGAACCTCGCCTACGCCACGAAGCACGGCGCCGACCCGGAGGTGCTGGCCGACATCGAGGCCGACGCGGCGCGGCTCGGCGTGCTGCTCGACGACCTGCTGGCGCTCGCGCGCGAGGACGCCGCCGCGCCGGTCCGCGGCGAGCCGGTCGACCTCGCAGAGCTCGCCCGCGAGGCCGGCGCCGACGACGTGGCCGCCGAGCCCGCGACGGTGCTCGGCGAGCGGCCGGCGCTCGAGCGCGCGGTCGGCAACCTGGTCGCCAACGCGCGAAGGCACGGCCGGGGCCGGGTCGCGATCGCCGTCGAGCGCAACGGCGACCGCGCGCGCCTCACCGTCAGCGACGAGGGCGAGGGCCTGACCCCCGAGCAGGCCGGGCACGCGTTCGAGCGGTTCTGGCGCGGACCGGGCGGCGACTCCGGCCTCGGCCTGGCGATCGTGCGCGCCATCGCCGAGCGCCACGGCGGTACCGTCAGCGTCAGCGGCGCGCGCTTCGTCATCGACCTGCCCGCCTCTCACGACTCTCTCAAGCCGTGAACGTAGAACCGCGGCATGTCCACTCATCGCGTCCTCATCGTCGGCGGAGGCTTCGGCGGCCTCTACGCGGCGAAGGCCCTCAGACGGGCGCCGGTCGAGGTCACGCTCGTCGACCGCGCCAACCATCACCTGTTCCAGCCGCTGCTCTACCAGGTCGCCACCGGCATCCTCACCGAGGGCGAGATCGCCCCGCCGCTGCGCGGCGTGCTGCGCCGCCAGGCCAACGCGCGCGTGCTGCTCGCCGAGGTCGGCGGCTTCGACCTCGACGCGCGGATCGCCCACGCCACCACGCCTGACGGCGGCGAGATCGAGCTCGGCTACGACAGCCTGATCGTGGCCGCCGGCGCCACCGGCGCCCTCAAGACGCTCGACGACGCGCGCGAGGTCCGCTCGCAGGTGCTGCGCGCGTTCGAGCTGGCCGAGCTGGCCACCGACCCGGCCGAGCGCGCCGCCTGGCTGCGCTTCGCCGTCGTCGGCGCCGGACCGACCGGCATCGAGCTGGCCGGCCAGATCGCGGCGCTGGCGCAGCGCACGCTGCGCTCCGACTACCGCTCGATCGACACGCGCAAGGCCCGCGTGTCGCTGATCGAGGGCGGCCCGCGCGTGCTGGCCGAGTTCCCCGAGGCCGTCCAGCGGCTCGCCGCGAGCGACCTCGCCGCGCTCGGCGTCGACGTCTGGCAGCGCGCGCGGGTCGTCGACGTCGACGACGAGGGCGTCGACATCCTGTCCGCGTCCGGCGCGCTCGTGCGAGCGCCCGCGCGCACCGTGCTGTGGGCGACCGGCGTCAAGGCGTCGCCGCTCGCGCAGGCGCTGGGCGCGATCGACGGCCGCGTCGCCGTCGAGGACGACCTGACGCTGCCGGGTCGCCCGGAGGTGTTCGCGATCGGCGACATGGCCGCGCTCGACGGCGTCCCCGGCGTCGCCCCCGCGGCGATGCAGCAGGGCCGCCACGCGGCGCGCACGATCCGCCGCCGGCTCGGCGGCCGCGAGCCGAAGCCGTTCCACTACGTCGACAAGGGCCGGCTCGCGGTCATCGGCCGCCGCCGCGCCGTCGGCACGGCCTTCGGCGTCCGCTTCAGCGGCCGGCTCGCGCTGCTCATCTGGGCCGTCGTCCACGTCCGCTACCTGATCGGCTGGGGCAACCGCCTGGTCACGATCACCCGCTGGCTGTGGACGCTGCTCGCCCGCGACCGCGGCCAGCGTGTCATCTCGCCCACCCCTCTCAAGGATCTCTCAAACACGACGCCTACAACTCGCGTCACCATCTAAGAAGGACCTGCCTCCCCATGAGACTCCTCAGAACCGCATCCACTCCCCGGCTCCTGATGCTCCTGGCCGCCACGGTCGCGCTCGTGCTGTCCGCGGGCTTCGCCCAGGCGGCGCTCGACGGCTCCGAGAAGCCGGATCCCAAGCCGCTCGACCGCGCGATCCTCGACGCGGTCAACGCGCCCGCCGTCGACGGCGTGTCCGCGCGCGTGACGTTCACGAACGGCCTGCTCCCCGCCGGCTCGCTCCCCGACGGCGCCGCCTCCCCGCTGGCCGCGGGCGCCGAGGGCCGGCTCTGGCTGGCCGCCGACGGCCGCGCCCGGCTCGAGCTCCAGTCCGAGGCCGGCGACGCCCAGATCGTCGCCGGCGAGGACCGCCTGACGATCTACGACAGCTCGTCCGAGACCGCCTACGTGCTGCCGGTGGCCGGCAAGGACGCGCAGCACGACGACGAGCCGGCCACGCTCGCCGACGTGCGGCGCGGCCTCGACCGGCTGGCCACCGCCTGGAGCCTCTCCGGCGCCCAGCCGACCACGACCGCCGGCCGGCCGACCTACACGGTCCGGATCGCCCCGAAGGACGACGGCGGGCTGCTCGGCGCGGCCGAGCTGGCCTGGGACGCGGTCCACGGCGTCCCGCTGCGCGCCGCCGTCTACGCGCAGGGCCAGGACGAGCCGGTGCTCGAGCTCGAGGCCGACGAGGTCTCCTACGGCGCCATCCCCGGCTCCACGTTCGAGGCCGACCCGCCCGCGGGCACGCGCATCGTCGAGGTCGACCCGGTCACCACCGACACCCACGGCAAGCCCGACGCGCGTGCGCGGCGTCGAGGCCGTGCAGCGCGAGCTGGGCTTCGAGCTCAGCGCGCCGGACGAGCTGGCCGGCCTGCCGCGCACCGACGTCCGGCTCGTGAACGTGGCCGGCGAGCCCGGCGCGCTCAGCACCTACGGCGAGGGCATGGGCGCGATCGTCGTGCTCCAGCACGCGGCCGGCGAGGAGCGCGGGCCCGGGCTCCCGCTGCCGAGGATCAACATCGACGGCGCGACGGGCAGCGAGCTGGCCACGCCGCTCGGCACCGTGGTGACGTTCCGCCGCGGCGACGTGAGCTACGTCGTCGCTCGGCTCCGTCCCGCCGGTGGCCGCCGAGAACGCGGCGCGAGGGCTGTGATGCTGCCGATCGAGGCGCGCGGGCTGGTCAAGCGCTACGGCGACATCACGGCCGTCGACCACGTCGACCTCAGCGTCGGGCGCCGGCGACGTCTACGGCTACCTCGGCCCCAACGGCGCCGGCAAGACGACGTCGCTGCGGATGCTGCTCGGGCTGATCCGGCCCGACGAGGGCTCCGCGCGGCTGTTCGGCCGTGACCCGCTGCTCGAGGGCGCTCGCGCCCTCGACGGCGTCGCCGGCTTCGTCGAGGCGCCGCGCTTCTACCCCTACCTCAGCGGCCGCCGCAACCTCGAGCTGGTGGCCGCGCTCGACGGCGACGGCGCCGAGTACCGGATCGACGAGGCGCTCGACACGGTCGACCTCGCCGACCGCGCGAAGGACAAGGTCGGCGGCTACTCGCACGGCATGCGCCAGCGCCTCGGCATCGCCGGGGCGCTGCTGCGCGACCCGCGGCTGCTGCTGCTCGACGAGCCGACCACCGGGCTCGACCCGGCGGGGATGCGCGACATGCGCGCGCTGATCCGCCGGCTCGCCGACCAGGGCATGACCGTGCTGCTCTCGTCGCATCTGATGGGCGAGGTCGAGGAGCTGTGCGACCGCGTGGCGATCGTCGGCTCCGGGCGCGTGCTCTACGAGGGCGCGCTCGACGAGCTGATCGCGACCACCACCGCGCGCTACGAGCTGCGCACCACCGACGACGCGCACGCCGCCGAGATCGCCGCGCGCTTCGGCGAGGTGACGCAGGTGTCCGACGGGCTGAGCTTCACGGGCGACGAGCGGACCGCGGCCGAGCTGTCGATCGCGCTCGGCCGCGCCGGCGTCGGCATCACGGCGCTGGTCCCGCGCACGCCGACGCTCGAGGAGCTGTTCTTCCAGATGACGGAGGGCGACCAATGAGCAGCGTCGCCGTCCCCCGCACCGCCACCGCCGCCGCCCGCGCCCGCCGGCCCGGCGTCCGCGCCGTCTACCGCTGGGAGCTGCGCAAGCTGGTCGCCCAGAAGCGCACCTTCATCGGCCTCGGCTCCGCGCTCGCGGTGCCGCTGATCTTCGTCATCGCGCTGCTGGCCGACAGCAACGGCGGCGGCCCCGACGACCTGCCGTTCGGGGCCTCGTGACGCGAGACGGGCTTCGCCGTGCCGCTCGTCTGCCTCTCCTTCGGGGCGTTCTGGCTGCTGCCGCTGATCACGGCGCTGGTGGCCGGCGACATCGTGGCCACCGAGGACCACAACGGCACGCTGAAGACGATCCTCACGCGCTCGGTCGAGCGCTGGCAAGTGTTCGCCGGCAAGGTGCTGGCCGACGCTGACCTACACGGCCGCCGTGCTGTTCATCTACGTCGGCGTGGCGCTGCTGGCCGGCGGCCTGATCTGGGGCTTCGACCCGCTGACGACGCTCTCGGGCACGCAGATCACGCCCGGGCGGGCGCTGATGCTCACCGGGCTCGGCACGCTCGCCTATCTGCTGCCGATGGCCGGGATCGCCTCGATCGGGCTCATGCTGTCGACGCTCACGCGCAACTCGGCCGCCGCCGTGGTCGGGACGCTGATGGTCTCGATCTTCCTTCAGATCGTCGACGCGATCTCGGCGCTCGACGCGCTCGACCCGTACCTGCTGTCGACCCAGTTCAACGCCTGGCAGGGCATCCTGCGCGAGCCGACCGACTGGGATCCGATCATCCGCTCGGCCTGGGTCTGCGCGCTGTACGCGGTTCCGGCGCTGGGCTGGGCGCTGACGCGGTTCCTGCGCCGTGACGTCGCCGGAGGCTGACGCGGATATCGTGACCATGGATGCGTCACCAGCTTCGCCCGCTGTTCGACCGCGTGGTCATCAAGGAGCTCGACCCCGACCGGGTGCGCCGGTCGGGGCTCGTCGTCCCCGCCGGTGACCACGAGCCGCCGCCCCAGCACGGGATCGTGCTGGCCGTCGGCCCGGGGATCGACTGGTGGGAGTCGGCGGGCGTGGCGATGCCGGTCAAGACCGGCGACCACGTCGTCTTTCCGGCATCGGCCGGCGTATGGATCGAGGTCGACGAGGAGCGGCTGCTGGTGTGCCGCGTCGGCGAGCTGCTCGGCGTGATCGAGCAGGTCACCGACTGGGAGTACTCCGAGCGGTGATCTCGCTCGACGAGCTCCAGCTCGCCGCGCGCAACCACGGGATGCCGCTCGAGGCGCTGCGCCACGAGATCACGCCGGTCGGCCTGCACTACCTGCTGACCCACTACGACATCCCCGTGGTCGACGGGGCGGCGTGGCGGCTCGCCGTCGACGGCCGCGTGCGTCACGAGCTCGAGCTGTCGCTCGACGACCTGCGGGCGCGCGACGCGGTGACGATGCCGATCACGATGGAGTGCGCCGGGAACGGCCGCGCGCAGCTCGAGCCGCACGTGGTCAGCCAGCCGTGGCTGAGCGAGGCGGTCGGGACGATGGAGTGGACCGGCGTGCCGGTGGCCGCGCTGCTGGCGGAGGCCGGCGTGGAGGCCGACGAGGTCGTCTTCACGGGCCTCGACCGCGGCGTCGAGGGCGGCGTCGAGCAGGACTACGCGCGCAGCCTGTCGGTCGCCGAGTGCGACGGCGCGCTGCTGGCGTACGCGTGCAACGGCGAGCCGCTGCCGCCCCAGCACGGCTTCCCGCTGCGCCTGATCGTGCCGGGCTGGTACGGCATGACGAGCGTCAAGTGGCTCCGGCGGATCACCGTGGTGGACGAGCCGTTCGAGGGCTACCAGATGGTCACCGGCTACCGGATGAAGCGCGACGAGGACGATCCCGGCACGCCGGTCACGCGGATCGAGCCGCGCTCGCTGATGACTCCGCCGGGGATCCCCGACTTCATGACGCGGCGGCGGTTCCTGCCGCCCGGGCCGGTGCGGCTCGAGGGCCGCGCGTGGTCGGGCTGGGGCCCGATCGAGCGCGTGGAGGTCGGCATCGACGGCGTCTGGCGCGACGCCGAGCTCGGCGAGCCGCCCGGGCCGGCCGCCTGGGCGCCGTGGTGGGCCGACTGGGACGCGCCGGAGGGCGAGCACGTGCTGTGCGCCCGCGCGCACGACGCGACCGGGCGCAGCCAGCCCGACGCGCCGCCGTGGAACGTCGGCGGCTACGCCAACAACGCGATCCAGCGCATCCCCGTCACCGTCCGGTGAGCGGCTCCAGCCGGTCGGCGACCGCCAGCCAGTGGGCCGGGTCCTCGCCGTCCTCGATCGACCACGCGGCGGCCAGGTGCGCCTGCGCCCACGACCAGGCGCGGACGCGGACCGGCTCGACGAGCCCGTAGCGGTGCCGGAACTCCCCGTCGGGGCGCAATCCCCAGTTTTCCCGGCACTCCGCAGCGGCCTGCGCGAGGTCATCGAGTTGGCCCATTCGCGCAACCTTACGTTCGCGCCGGCGCAGGACGGGTACGCACGCGGCGAGTGCAGCGAGCCGAACAGAGCTGGCCCGCGCGACCCGAGCACGTGGGCGCGGCGCGACGGGCCGTCTGGGACGCCGCCATCGCCGCCGGAGCCCAGGAGCCGGTACGGGAAGCGGCGCGGCTTGCCGTGTCCGAAGCGGTCAGCAACGTGGTCGTCCACAGCTACCGCGACTCGGCGCCCGGCGCCTTCACGGTGTGCGTCGAGTGGGACGGTGGCGAGCTGCGGATCATCGTGCGCGACCAGGGCTGCGGCATGGCCCCGCGCATGGACAGCCCCGGCGCCGGCCTCGGCCTGCCGCTGATCGCCAACCTCGCCGAGTCCTTCTCGGTCACGGCCCCGCCAGGCGGCGGCACCGAGGTCTGCATGACCTTCCCGCTGCTCAGGGCAGCGTGAGCCGTCGACGCGCACCGCGCCTCGCTCTATCGCGGCTGAACGTGAGCCGCTCACCGGCGCGCAGCACGCGGTAGGGCTGGCCGAGCCGCTCGCAGGCGGCCACGAACGCGTCCGGCGGCTCGGTGTTGAACTCGAACATCTCGAAGTGCATCGGGACCGCCAGGCGCGCCCCGATCGCGTGCGCCAGCGCGGCCGCCTCCTCGCCGTTCAGGTTGCCCGCCACGCGCCGCTCGGGCGCGCGGCCGTTGATCGGCAGCAGCGCGACGTCGATCCCGCCGCCGATGCGCTCCGCCATGCCCTCGTAAGGGATCGTGTCGCCCGCGTGGTAGAGCGTGAACGGGCCGCAGCGGACGACGTAGCCGAGGTGGAGCATGCGGCCCGCGGCGTCGCGCTCGATCTCCTCGTGGGCGGCGGGGACGGCGGTGATCTCGAAGCCGGCGACCTCGACGGTCTCGCCGTCGTCGATGCCGGTCGGCGCGCGCCCGGCGCGCTCGGCGGCCAGCTCGCGGTGCGCCTCGGGGGCGACAGCTCGGCGTCGAGTGCGCGCAGCGTGTCGGGGTCGAGGTGGTCGGTGTGCGCGTGCGAGGCGGTCACGACGTCGACGAAGCCGAGCCGCTCCGGCTCGATCACCAGCTCGGTCATGCGCACGTGCGGCTTGTCGGTGCCCGCGTACTTGCGGGTCAGCGAGTCGGACAGGTACGGGTCGAGCAGCAGGTGGCGGCCCGCGTGGGCGACCAGGAAGCCGCTCTGGCCCAGCCACCACAGGTCGAGCGGGCCGCCGGCGGCCTGCACGTCGGCGAGGAACGCCTCACCGGCGCGCAGCGGACGGATCATCGCGGGCATCATGGATGGCGTCCACGACCCCCACGACCGCCTGGCCGCGTCTCGCGGCGCAGGATCGGCACCATGACGGCGTGGCTCCGCACGTGCCGCGCGGGCACCGCCCGATCCACGATCCACGACCATGCGGCGCGGGCCGCGCAATACCATCTGATGGGATCGTGTTCACCGGGAGCGGCTCGACCGCGCGGCCGAACGGCGGACAGACCCGGCGTGGGTCGCCGAGCAGGCCGCCAGCCCGAACGCGCGCGCCGTCCTGGCCGGTGACGCCGGGATCCACGTGACCGACGAGCCGCGGCTGGCGCTGCTGCCGCTGGCCGCGCTCGACGCGAGCGAGCCGCTGCTGCTCGGTCTCGACGCCACCGGGCCGGTCTTCGCGGTCGACGACAAGCGTCGCGGCCAGACCCGGCCGTGCGGCGTTGCCCGTGCGGTCGACGCCAACGGGACGCGATCCGACGGGCCGGTCTCGGCGACGGACCAGCGCTGGACCGCGAGGGGCGCGATCGCCGCCCAGGGCGAGGGCGAGCCCGATCCGGAGACGGGCACGCGGGCGATCGGCCTGCGGGCAGCCGCCGCCACCCTCCCCCACGCCGACGCCGGCCTCGCCGCGCACGCAGCCGCGCTCGTCAACTGGCACCGCCGCCACCGCCACTGCTCGGTCTGCGGCGCGCCGACCGAGATCGCGGACGGCGGGATCGTGCGCCGCTGCCCGAGCTGCGGCACCGACCACCATCCGCGCACCGACCCGGTGGTGATCATGCTCGTCACCGACGGCGACCGCGTGCTGCTCGGCCGCCAGCCGACCTGGCCGCGCGGCCGCTACTCCGCGCTGGCCGGCTTCGTCGAGCCGGGCGAGAGCCTCGAGGAGGCGGTGGCGCGCGAGGTGCGCGAGGAGGCGGGCGTCGAGGTCGGCCCGCCCGAGTACGTCGCCTCGCAGCCCTGGCCGTTCCCGAGCTCGCTGATGCTCGGCTTCACCGCGCCCTGGGTCTCCGGCGAGCCGCGCCGGATCGACGAGGAGCTCGAGGACGTGCGCTGGTTCTCGCGCGCCGACGTGGCCGCCGCGGTGGAGGAGCGCGAGGGGCCTCTCGGCGTGCCGCCGCGCTTCGCGATCGCGAGACGGTTGATCGAAGAGTGGCTCCGGCGCTAGCCTCCGTGCTGAGGTGACACTGGAGGGGTGGATCTTCATGGTCGGTCTCCGAGTCTTCGACATCGGAGCGCTGATCATCTGGCTGATCTGGTTCTTCCGCCTGCGCGACGACGACGACGATGCCGACGACGGTCGCGGCGGCGGAGGCAGCGCGCCGGAGCCCGAGACCCCCAAGGGGCCTTCGGGCGGGCTGCGCCTGCCGCTGCCCGACGCCGCGCCGTGGCCCTCGCGCCGGCGCGACCACGGCGGCGACCTGTGCCCCTCCCCCGCGACCAGCCGTCGCGGCGTGCCCGAGCCGGTCCCGGCCCGCGCACCAGTGAAAAGACGGTAAACCCGCTCGGGTTTCAGTAGATTGCCGCTCATGGCTCGACTGACGCCCGACCCCAGCTTCTATCCCTCACCGGGCAGCGCGGCGCAGGCGCCGCCCGAGACCCTCGCCTACGTCGCGACGCTCAACACGGACAGCTCGCCGGACGCCATCAACGTCCTCGACGTCGAGACCGGCGCCGTCGTCGGCCGCTTCGACATGCCCAACGTGGGCGACGAGCTGCACCACTTCGGCTGGAACGCGTGCTCGTCGGCGCTGTGCCCCTGGGCGGCGCACCCGCACGTCGAGCGCCGCTACCTGCTCGTGCCCGGGTTGCGGTCGTCGCGGATCCACGTGCTCGACGTCAAGGCCGACCCGCGCTCACCGAAGCTGGTGAAGGTGATCGAGGCGGACGAGATCGCTCGCAAGGCGGGCTACTCGCGGCCGCACACCGTGCACTGCGGGCCCGACGGCATCTACGTCTCGGCGCTCGGCAACCCCGAGGGCGACGGCCCGGGCGGCATCTTCCTGCTCGACCACGACGACTTCTCGGTCAAGGGCGCGTGGGAGGACGACCGCGGCACCCAGGAGCTCGCATACGACTTCTGGTGGCATCTCAATCACGACACGGTGATCACCAGCGAGTGGGGCACGCCGAACATGGTCGAGGACGGGCTGGTGGGCGAGCTGCTGCTCGGCAACCAGTACGGCCACAAGCTGCACGTCTTCGACCTCAAGACGCGTCGCCACCGGCAGGAGATCGACCTCGGGCCCGAGCACCAGATGGTGCTCGAGCTGCGGCCCGCCCACAATCCCTCGAAGACCTACGGGTTCGTCGGCGTCGTCACCTCGACCGCCGACCTGACCGCCTCGATCTGGCTCTGGGAGCGCGCCGCGGACGGCACCGTGAGCGCCGAGAAGGTGATCACGATCGCGCCCGAGCCGGCCGAGGCCGAGCAGCTCCCGCCGATCCTCCAGCCGTTCGGCGCCGTGCCGCCGCTGATCACCGACATCGCGCTGTCGGTCGACGACCGCGACCTCTACGTCTCCTGCTGGGGCACCGGCGAGCTCAAGCGGTTCGACGTCACGAACCCGCGCACGCCGCGCGAGACCGGCTCCGTGCGGCTCGGCGGGATCGTCGAACGCGCCTCGCACCCGGCGAGCGGACCGCTGAACGGCGGGCCGCAGATGGTCGAGGTCAGCCGCGACGGCCGTCGCGTCTACCTCACCAACTCGCTGTACGCGAGCTGGGACGCGCAGTTCTACCCGGAGGGGATCGACGGCTGGCTGGTCAGGCTCGACGCCGGCCAGGACGGATCGCTGACGCTCGACCCGGATCTGTTCGTGCCCTTCAGCGGCGAGCGGCCGCACCAGGTGCGGCTCGGCGGCGGCGACGCCTCCTCGGACTCCTACTGCTTCCCCGACTGACATGGACCTCTGGGCGCTGCTGGTGATCGCGGCGCTCGGCGCCTATCACGGGCTCAACCCCGCGATGGGCTGGCTGTTCGCGGTCGCGCTCGGGATGCAGGACCGGGACCGGCGGGCGGTGCTGCGCGCGCTGCCGCCGATCGCGCTCGGCCACGAGCTGTCGCTGGTGCTGGTGGCGGCGGCCGTGCTCGGCCTCGGGCTGCTCACCGATCCGTCGGTGCTGCGGCTCGCGGCCGGCATCGCGCTGATCCTGTTCGGGATCTTCCGGTTCTGGAAGCCGCGCGCGCACTTCCGCTGGACGACGGCGCGGGTGAACCGGCGCGAGCTCGCCTGGTGGTCGTTCCTGATGTCGAGCGCCCACGGCGCCGGGCTGATGGTGGCGCCGGTGCTGATCGGCGGCGCGGCATCCGAGGCGGCGGCGCACGACCACGCGCTGGAGGCGGCGGGCGGCGGCGTCGAGCTGCTGACCGGCGCGCTCGGGCTGCTGCTCCACGTCGGCGCGATGGTGGCCGTCATGGGCGTGGTGGCCGTGCTCGTCTACGAGAAGCTCGGCGTCGCCGTGCTGCGGCGCGCCTGGATCAACCTCGACGGCGTCTGGGCGGGCGCCTTCGTGCTGGCCGGGGTGCTAACCCTGTTCACGTGAACGAGGCCTGCTCCGTCCTCGCCGAGCGGCTCGGCGAGGACCTCGCCGGCACGGCGCCGACAGGCGCGGCGGTTCCTGCTGCTCGAGCAGCCCGGCCCGTGGACGGGGCGCAACGCGGTCACCCACTCCGATCTGGACGTGGGCCTGGCGCGCGAGCTGCTCGCGTACGCGGACGAGGCGGGCCTGAAGATGCACCTGATCCGGCGCACGTCGCGGCGGACGGCGCTGGAGCGGCGCTCGTGCTTCGTCGCCGACACGACCGGCCCGTGGCTGCGCCGGTTCGAGCTGCGCGACCCGGCCGAGGTGCTGTCGCTGGACCTCGGACGGCGCCGGCGCCGGCTCGCCGGCCGCCGCTGTACGCGGTCTGCACGCACGGCAAGCGCGACCCCTGCTGCGCGCGGCGCGGTCGCCCGCTGGCGCGCGCGATGCGCGCGGCGCGCCCGGACGAGACGTGGGAGATCGGCCACATCGGCGGCCATCGCTTCGCCGCCACCTTCCTCGCGTTCCCGCACGGGCTCTGCTTCGGCCGCGTGCCCGCCGCCCGCGGCCCGGAGATCGTCGCGGCGCTGGAGGCCGGCGAGATCGTGCTCGAGCACTTCCGTGGGCGGGCCGGCGACCCGCCGGCGGCGCAGGCGGCCGACGTGCTCATGCGCCGCCGGCTCGGCCTGCGCGGCATCGACGACGTGGCCGTCGAGGGCGTCGACGGCGACACCGTCACGCTGCGCACGCCCGATGGCCCGCTGCGGGTCGTCGTCACGCGCCGCGACGCCGAGCCGCGTCCGATCTCGTGCGGCGACGAGCCCGAGCCCGTGCCCGCCTTCGAGCTGGCGGCCTGATGCGCGCGGCCCTGCTCCGGCAGCCGGGCGAGCCGCTGGAGGGCGCCGAGGTGCCCGAGCCCTCGGCCGGCCAGGGGCAGCTGCTGCTGCGCGTCCACGCCTGCGGCGTCTGCCGGACCGACCTGCACCTGCGCGACGGCGAGCTCGAGCCCGGCCACCTGCCGCTGATCCTCGGCCACCAGATCGTGGGTGTGGACGAGGACGGCCGCCGCGTCGGCGTCCCCTGGCTGGCGTGGACGTGCGGCGAGTGCGCATACTGCGAGAGCGGCCGCGAGAACCTCTGCCGGCGCGCGCGCTTCACGGGCCGCGACGTCGACGGCGGCTACGCCGAGTACGCGGTCGCCGACGAGCGCTTCTGCTTCCCGCTGCCCGAGGCGATGAGCGACCTCGAGGTCGCGCCGCTGTTGTGCGGCGGGCTGATCGGCCACCGCGCGCTGCGGCTGGCCGGCGACGGCGTGCGGCTCGGGCTCTACGGCTTCGGCGCCGCCGCCCACATCATCTGCCAGGTGGCCGACCACGAGGGGCGGCGCGTGTTCGCCTTCACGCGCGCCGAGGACACGGAGGCCCAGCTGCTGGCCGTGTCGCTGGGCGCCGAGTGGGCCGGCGACGCGGCACATCCAGGCCCCGAGCCGCTCGACGCGGCGATCATCTTCGCGCCCGCCGGCGAGCTCGTGCCCGCCGCGCTGCGCGCGACCGCGCCCGGCGGTGTCGTGGTGTGCGCCGGGATCCACATGTCCGACATCCCCTCCTTCCCCTACGAGCTGCTGTGGGAGGAGCGGGTCGTGCGCTCGGTCGCCAACCTGACGCGCGCCGACGCCGAGGAGTTCCTCGAGCTGGCGCCTCAGGTGCCGGTGCGCACCCGCGTGAACGAGTTCGCGCTCGACGAGGCCGAGGCCGCGCTGGACCTGCTGCGCGCCGGGAAGATCGAGGGCGCCGCGGTCATAGATCTGCGGCGGTGAGCTGGTTGTCGTAGGGCGCGCGGCCGGCGAGCTTGTAGGCGCCGCACCGCGAGGCCACCTCGAGCGCGCTGCTCGATCGGCATGTCCGCGCCGAGGCCGAAGGTCAGGCCCGCCGCGAACGAGTCGCCGGCGCCGTAGGCGTCCTGCGGCGGCCCCGGGAGCCGGGCGGCCTTGAAGCGCCCGCTGGTCCGGTCCTCGCCGACCCACTCGCCGCCCTCCTTGCCCGCCGTCGAGACCACGATGTCGGGCGGCGGGTCCAGATGCTCCTCGGCCTGCTGCTCGCCGGGATCGTTGGCCGAGCGCACGAGCGCGTCCAGGCTCACCTGCGAGGCACGCAGCGTGTCGTAGGCGCGTGGCGTGGCGACCACCCTGCGCGCCCGCCGCGACTGCTCCAGCGCGCCGACGTCGCCGCCGCTGAAGTAGACGCCGTCGACCTCGTCGAGGCGCTCCCACGGCAGGTCGTCGTCGCCGTGCGGGACGATCCGCTCGCCGCGGATCGTGATCGTGCGCTCGTGGTCGTCGTCGAGGTAGACGAAGCCACTGCGCTGGACCCCCGGGCGCGGCGCCGCGTAGACGGTCACGCCCATCTCCTCCAGCCGCTCGCGCGAGCGCCGGCCGCGCTCGTCGCCGGCGAGCGCGGTGTAGAACTCGACGCCGCCGGCCAGCTTGGCGAGCTGCACGGCGGCCACGGCGCCGCCGCCGCCGACGTCCTCCCACCACTCGGTGGCGTGCAGGATCTCGCCCGGGCTCGGAACGTGCGGCACGCGCGCGAACTCGATCCACTCGACGTGGCCGACGACGGCGACGCGCGTCATGCGCGGAGCGGCGCGGCCGCGAACTCGCGCATGCCGGCGTCGAAGTCCTCGGCGGCCCGGAAGCCGAGCCGGCCGGCTTTCTCGGCGGAGGCGAAGACGTGCCGCACGTCGCCCGCCCGCCACTCGCCGGTCACGACCGGGTCGGGCCCGTCGAACGCGGTCGTCAGCGCGCGCGCCATGTCGAGGATCGTGCGCGGCGTGCCGCTGGCGACGTTGAACGCCCCCGGGGCGTCGTCCTCGAGCGCGAGCAGGTTGGCGCGGGCGACGTCGCGCACGTGCACGAAGTCGCGCAGCTGGCCGCCGTCCTCGAACACCCGCGGCGCGTTCCCGGCCGCCAGCGCGGACCGGAAGATGCTCGCCACGCCGGCGTACGGCGTGTCGCGGGGCATGCGCGGACCGTAGACGTTGTGGTACCGCAGCGCGGTGACGGTCGCCCCGGTCTCGCGCGCGAACGACGCGCACAGGTGCTCCTGGGCGAGCTTGGTCGAGGCGTAGACGTTGCGCGGGTCAGCCGGCGCGTCCTCTGGCACGGCCTGCGGCTCGAGCTCGTGTCCGCAGGCCGGGCAGGGCGGCTCGAAGCGGCCGGCGTCGAGGTCCTCGGGCGCGCGCGGCGGCGGCCTGACGACGCCGTGCTCGGGGCAGGCGTAGCGGCCCTCGCCGTAGACGACCATGCTCGAGGCGAGGACGAGCCGGCCGGCGAAGGCGCGGTCGGCGAGCGCGTGCAGCAGCACGGCCGTCCCGAAGTCGTTGTGGGCGACGTAGTCGGCGATGTCGCCGATGTCGGTGCCGAGGCCGACCATCGCGGCCTGGTGGCTCACCGCGGCCACGCCGGCGACCGCCGCGGCGACCGTGTGCGGGTCCCGCACGTCGCCCTCGATCCACTCCGCGCGGGCGTCCACGTACTCCGGCCGCTCGCGGTGGGCGGCGGGCAGCAGGACGTCGAGCACGCGCACCTCGTGGCCGGCGTCGAGCAGCGCATCGACCACGTGCGAGCCGATGAAGCCGGCTCCGCCGGTGACGAGGATCGGGCCCTTCATGGGGCGGGACCGTATCGACGTCATTGGTCCGTAATGGCTCCGGCCGCGTAGCAGGGGTAGGTGTCCCAACCGATGCACGAAGTCGTCCTCCCCGTCCTGAACGAGCGCGAAGCACTGCCGTGGGTGCTCGAGCGCATGCCGGCCGGCTACGAGCCGATCGTGGTCGACAACGGGTCGACCGACGGGTCGGGCTCACTGGCGCGGGCGCTCGGCGCCCGCGTGGTGGTCGAGCCGCGGCCGGGCTTCGGCGCGGCGTGCTTCGCCGGGCTGTCGGCGGCGCGCGCCGACGTCGTCTGCTTCATGGACTGCGACGCCTCCTTCGATCCGCGTGACCTCCCCCGGGTCGCCGGGCCGGTGGCGGCCGCGGACGCCGATCTCGTGCTCGGCGCCCGCGGCCGCACCGGCTCGCTCCACGGGCAGCTCGCGAACCGCGCGCTGGCGCTGGAGCTGCGGCGGCGGTGCGGCGTCCGGCTGACCGATCTCGGGCCGATGCGCGCCGCCCGCCGCGCGGCCCTGCTCGATCTCGGACCTGCGCGACCGGCGGTTCGGCTGGCCGCTGGAGATGGTCGTGCGGGCGGCGGAGGCCGGCTGGGAGATCCGCGAGGTGCCGGTCGCCCATCTGCCGCGGCGGGGACGGTCGAAGGTGACCGGGACGGTGCGCGGCACGCTGCGCGCGGTGCGCGACATGGCGGCGGTGCTCGGATGATCCGCCGGGCGGGCGGTCTCGCATGAGCGGTGTGGGCCCCACCCTGCTCGTCATCGCCAAGAGCCCCGCCCCTGGCCGGGTCAAGACGCGCCTGACGCCGCCCTGTTCCCCCCGACAGGCGGCCGAGCTCGCCGGCGCCGCGCTCAGCGACACGCTGGCGGCCGCTTCGCGCACGCGCCGTGCGGCTCGGCGCGTGCTCGTGCTCGACGGCGCTCCCGGGGCGTGGCTGCCGCGCGACATCGAGGTCGTGCCGCAGCGCGGTGACGGGTTGGCGGCGCGCCTGGCCGCCGCGTTCCAGGCCGCCGGGGGGCCCGCGTTCTTGGTCGGGATGGACACGCCGCAGGTGACGCCGGAGCTGCTCGACGCGGGCCTCGACGCGCTCGAGCACTCCGACGCCGTGTTCGGCGCGGCTCTCGACGGCGGCTACTGGGGCATCGGCCTCCGCCGCCCCGATCCGGAGGCGTTCCGCGACATCCCGATGAGCGAGCCGACCACGGGCGCGCTCCAGCACGCCCGCCTCACCGCCCTCGGCCTCACCACCACGCTCCTGCCGTCCCTACGCGACGTCGACACGATCACCGACGCCCACGCCGTCGCCGCCACCGCACCCCACACCCGCTTCGCCGCCACCCTCGCCTCCCTCCAGGAGCGCGCGGCATGACCACCCAACACCAAGGGGGGTCTGACCCCCCTTGCTATGCGGACGCGCCAGAACGCGGGCCTGCTTTGGCTCTGCGCCGGGCTTACACCGTAAGGGGGTCTGACCCCCCTTGGCCGGTTTCGCTGCTGTATGGGCGGCTGTTGGCGACCGCTGCGCAGCACGTGCTCGGTGGTGGGCCGGCGCCGCTGGCTCGGGTGCGGTCGATCGACGGGCGGAGCGAGCCGTTGGCGCTGGAGCGGTGGCTCGGTGGGCTCGATGCGGCGGATCGGGCGGTGGTGGCGGTGGCCGAGGCGCCGGTGGTGGACATCGGCTGCGGGCCCGGGCCGGCACCTCGCGGCGCTGCGGCTGGCGCGGAAGCGCGCGCTCGGCGTCGACCTCTCCCCCGTCGCCGTGCGGCTCGCGCGCCGGCGCGGCGGGGCCGCGATACCCGGTGACGTGTTCGGCGCAGTGCCCGGCGCCGGCCGTTGGCGGACGGCGTTGCTTCTCGACGGCAACGTCGGCATCGGCGGCTCCCCCGCCCTGCTCCTGCGCCGGACGCGCGAGCTGCTGGCGGCCGGCGGGCTCGCGCTGGTCGAGCTCGACCCGCCGGGCGCGCCGACGTTCCGGACGCGGATCCGGATCGAGGCGCCGGATGTGGTGAGCGAGTGGTTCGCGTGGGCGCGGGTCGGCGTCGACGGGATCGGGCCGCTCGCCGAGCGCGCCGGACTGGCCCACGAGGACACGCTCACCGCCGCCGGGCGCTGGATCGCGGTCCTGCGGCGGCCATGAGCGCGCCGGAGCGGACGCGGACGCGGTGGCCGCCGGCTCCGCCTGGGCCGTTCCAGCCGTCGTTCTGGCGCTCGCCGCTGCGCGGGCCGTGGCTGACCGCCGCGCTCGGCACCGTGCTGCTCGCGCTGGTCTCGATCGTGGCCGTGACCGGGTTCCTCTCGCACGTGGCCTACAACCCGGACCTGCGCGGCAACGCGATCGTGCCCGCCGGCGCCGACCTGCCGCTGAACTTCGACTGGCCGACCGCGCCGACGTGGCTGTACGCGCTGACGCAGGGGCTGCACGTCAACGTCGGGCTGGTCGCGATCCCGTTCGTGCTGGCCAAGCTGTGGTCGGTGATGCCGCGGCTGTTCGAGTGGCCGCCGGTCGCATCGCCGGCGCAGGCGATCGAGCGGCTCTCGATCGCCCTGCTGGTCGCCAGCACGGTGTTCCAGTTCGTCACCGGGGTGATGAACGCGCAGTACTGGTACGCGTTCCACTTCAACTTCGTGCTCGCGCACTACTACGGCGCGATCGTGTTCACGGCGTCGCTGGCGCTGCACGTGATCGTCAAGACGCCGGCGATCCTGCGCGCGTACCGCCAGCGCGGCTGGCTGCGGCAGCTGCGCGACGCCCGCCCCGAGCCGCGCGACGGGCCGGACAGCCTGGCCCCGCTCGAGCCGGACGCGCCGACGATCAGCCGCCGCGGCCTGTTCGCCTTCGCCGGCGGCGCGTCGGCGCTGCTGCTGGTCGCCAACGTCGGCCAGACGATCGGCGGCCCGCTGCGCTCGCTCGCCTTCCTGGCCCCGCGGCGCGAGGACTTCCCGGTCAACCGGACGGCGGCGCGGGCGAAGATCACGCCCGGCGATGGTGGGCGCCGCCTACCGGCTGACGCTGTCGAGCGCGGCGGGCGAGCTCGCGCTGAGCCGCGAGGAGCTGCTGGCGCTGCCGCAGCACACGGCCCGGCTGCCGATCGCCTGCGTCGAGGGCTGGACGACCACGCAGGACTGGACCGGCGTGCGGCTGTCGCAGCTCGCCGAGCAGGCCGGCGCCGACCCGGCGGCCGTCACCGACGCGTTCGTGCGCTCGCTCCAGCCGAAGGGCGTGCTCGCGAAGGCGTCGCTGAGCGGCGACCAGGTCCGGCACCCCGACGCGCTGCTGGCGCTGAAGGTCAACGGCGCCGACCTGCCGCTCGACCACGGCTACCCGGCGCGCATCATCGTCCCCGCGCTGCCGGGCGTGCACAACACGAAGTGGGTCGGCTCGATCGCCTTCGGGACGGCGGCGTGAAGCTGCTCGCGTACCTGACCCTGCTGCCGCTGTGCGTCTGGGCGCTGCTGGAGATGCTCGGCGGGCGGACGGCCGAGCGCATCGCGATCTGGCTGATCGCCTGCGTGGCGCTCCACGACCTCGTGCTGTTCCCGCTCTACTCGGGCGCCGACCGCGGCCTGCGGCGCCTGGCCGGCGGGGCGATCAACTACGTGCGGATCCCCGCGGCGCTGTCGGTGCTGATGCTCGTGGTCTTCTGGGGCACGATCACCGGCGCGGGCGAGCGCGCGTACCGGGCGACCAGCGGGCAGACGTTCGACGGGCTACGCCGGCGCGCTGGCTGCTGGTCAGCGCCGCGCTGTTCGGCGGCTCGGCGCTGCTCTACCTGCTCAGGCGGGGGTCGAGGACCTGAATCCGGTCGCCGTGCACGAACACGCGGCCGGCGGCGTCGACGGCGACGGCGTCCGGCTGGCGGACGGTCGGATAGACGTTGAGGCGGTGCGGCCTGGCGCTCGTGGCCAGCTCGACGAGCTGGTTGCGCGCCGTCAACGTCACCCACAGGCGGCCGTTGCGCAGGTCCGAGGCCGCCGCGTAGGGCGCCCCGAGCAGCGGGTAGCGGCGCCGGACGCGCAGCGTCCCGCGGGTCTCGAACACGAGCAGGCCGTCGCCCGCCGTGTCGACCACGTAGGCGAGCCCGCCCTCGCCGGCGACGACGTGCGTCGGCCCGGCGCCGGCCGGCGCCCGGTCGAGCAGCTCGCGCGTGCGGGCGTCGTAGACCTCGAGCACGCGCTCGCGCGGGTGGAGCACGGCGAGCTTGCGGCCGCGGTCGACGAGCGCCTCCGTGGCGCGCGCCGGCGCGACGGGCGCGGTGGCCACGATCCGGCCGGCCGGGCGCTCGTCGAGCGGCGGCGAGCGGTCGGGGCCGGCCGCGGGCGGCAGCTCGGCGGACGAGCCGCAGCCGGCGGCTACGAGGGCGAGCGTCGCGAGGAGCGGGCGGATGGGAGGCAGCATGGCAAGGGAGAGGTGACGATCCGGTGACAGTGGCTGCGCGGCCCGCGCAACTGCGGATCACCGCCGCCGTCCCGCTGGCGGCCGCCGCCGTGGCCGCGGCGACGATCGCGGTCGACCTGCCCTTCATCGGGCACTGGCGCCCGCAGGCCGACCCGCTGCTGGCGGTGACGATCGCGAGCTTCGCGGGCGCGGTGGCGCTCGCGCCGCGGCTGCTGCGCGCGCCGGCGTGGGCCTTCGGCCTTGCCATGTTCGGCCTCACGCTCGTCCTGCGGCTGGCGCTGGCCGCCGGCGGTGGCGGCACCGCGCAGTGGAGCGTGATGTTCGACCCGACGGGGTTCGAGGGGCCGAACGAGTACCTGCCCGCGCTCGGTGCGCTCGACTTCGGCGCCGGCTTCTTCGTCGACCGCTTCGCCGAGCTCGTCCCCTCGCTGCCCGTGCACGCCGCCGGGCACCCGCCGGGCCTGCTGCTGACGCTGCACGCGCTGGGGATCGACTCGCCGGGCGGGATGGCCGCGCTGTGCATCGGCGTCGGCGCGCTCAGCGGGCCGCTGGCGTACCTGCTCGGCCGCCAGGTGCTCGACGAGCGCGGCGCGCGGGTGGCGGCGCTGCTGCTCGCGCTGGCACCAGGCGCGCTGCTGTTCGGCGCCACGTCGGCCGACGCCGTCTACCTGACGCTCGGCCTGCTGGCCGCCTGGCCGCTCGCCGCGCGCCGGCGCCTCGCCGGCGCGGTGGCGCTCGCCGTGGCGTCGTTCTTCGCGTGGTCGCTGCTCGCCGTCGGCGCCTGGGCGGCGCTCGTCACCTGGCGGCGTGACGGGTGGCGGGCGGCGGTCTCGCTCGCGGCGGTGTGCGGCATCGTGCTCGTCGCCTTCTACGCGCTGCTGCACGCCGCCACCGGGTTCGACCCGATCGGCACGCTGCGCTCGACCGAGGAGGTCTACCGCGCGGGCATCGCCTCGATGCGGCCGTACGGGTTCTGGCTGTTCGGCTCGCCGGTCGCCTTCCTCGTCGTGCTCGGCCTGCCGATCGCGTGGCTGGCGCTGCGCGCGCTCGCGCGCGGCGACGGCCTCGCGGTGGCGATCTTCGCCGTCATCGCGATCGCCGCGGTCGGCGGCTTCACCAAGGCCGAGACCGAGCGGATCTGGCTGTTCCTCGCGCCGTTCGTGTGCCTCGCCGCGGCGACCGAGCGCGTGCCGCTGCGGCCGCTGCTCGCCGCGCTCGCCGCGCAGGCCGTGCTCTACGAGCTGGCCTTCGAGACCGTCTGGTGACGGGACCTCGGCGCGCCGCACCACGCGTAGCTCGCATGTGCGGTTCCTCGTGCTCATCGCCCTCGCGCTGGCCGGCTGCGCCGAGACGCGGCGGCCGGTGACCGAGCCGACCCCGGCGACCTTCGTCCCCCCGACCCACCGCGACGGCGACCGCGTCGTCATGCCGCTCACGTTCCCCGACGGGACGCGGGTCACGATCGCCTATCCGCCGGAGCTGGCCATCGCCGAGCTGGGCGTTCGCCCGTACGGGTCGGCGACCCTGGGCCCACGCGAGGTCGGTCGCGACCTTCCTGATCCTCTACGGCACCGGCGGCGACGCGCACGTGCCGAACCCGCTGCTGTTCGAGTTCGGGCGCTGGACCGTCGAGGTCTACGACTACCCGCTCGGCCCCAGCCGCGATGACCGAGGCTGAGCGGCGGAGCTTCCAGGCCAGCCTCCACGGACGCGAGACCTCCGACGGCTTCCTCATCCTCGAGGCGACCGCGCCGCTGCGGTTCGCCGAGGCCGGTGAGCACGCCACGGGCCCTCGCTCGAGTTCGGCATGTCGCGCGACGCCCCGTGGCTGCTGCTCTTCCTCGACCGCTGCGGCCCGAGAGCCGAGAGCACCATGCGCGGCTTCTCGAGCTGGTGCCTGTCGGACTCGATCATCGCCCACGCGTACGGCGGCCGCCGCTTCCGCGCGGCGGCCGCCGAGGGCATCGAGCTGCGCTAGGCCGCGACGTGCTCGCGCGCGTGGCGCGGCAGCAGGAACGCGATCGCGAACGCGGCCGCCAGCAGCGCCACGGTCACGAGGATCGTCGGCTCCGCCGCCGCCACGAAGTCACCGCGCGACCGCCTGCGAGCCGACCAGGCCGAAGAACAGCGTCCCCAGGCCGGCCACGCCGAGCGACATGCCGAGCTGCTGGAGCGCCTGGAGGATGCCGGACGCCGAGCCGACCTCGTGGTCGGCCACGCCGGCCAGGATGATGTCGAACAGCGGCACGAAGACCATCCCCATCCCGATGCCGGCGATCAGCAGCGGCGCCGTGAAGTGCAGGTGGCCGACTCCGGTCCCGGCCAGCTCGAGCACGACGTACAGAGCGACCACGCCCACCGCCTTGATCGCGAGCCCGGCGTGAAGCACGCTCCGGCCCAGCTTGGCCATCGTCATGCCGCCGATCGCCGAGCCGACGAACCCGCCGAGCGCGTACGGCGCCGAGGTCAGGCTCGCCTCGATCGCGCTGTAGCCGAGCCCGATCTGCATCAGACCGGTCAGCGCCAGCGTCAGGCCGCCCATCGAGCCCAGGAACACCATCGCGAAGCCGGCGCCGGACACGTACGAGCGGTTGCGGAACACGCTCGGCTCGACCAGCGTGGCCGCGCCCGAGCGCTTGCGCCGCGCCTGGTGGCGGGCGAAGGCCCCGAGCACCGGCACCGAGGCGACCATCATCGCGACGACCCACAGCGGCCAGCCCAGCTCACGGCCCTGAACCAGCGGGTAGACCAGCAGCACGGCGCCGGCGCCGGCCAGCGACATCCCGGTGACGTCGAGCCGGCGCGACCGCTCGGCCGGGGCGACGGAGGGCAGGAAGCGGGCGCCGACGATCAGCACGAAAGCTCCGACCGGCACGTTGACGAGGAAGATCGAGCGCCAGCCGGTCCCGGCGATGTCGGCGTCGATCAGCAGGCCGGCCACGATCGGCCCGAGCACGGCGGACAGGCCGGAGACGGGGCCCAGCACGGCCCACGCCTTGCCCATCTGGTCCGGCGGGAACAGGTCGCGGATCAGCCCGAAGACCTGCGGCAGCATGACCGCGCCGACGGCGCCCTGGAGCGCGCGCGAGCCGATCAGCATCTCGGCGGACGGCGCGGCCGCGCACAGCACCGAGGCGATCGTGAAGCCGCCGGCACCGATCAGCAGCATCCGCTTGCGGCCGAACATGTCGCCGAGCCGGCCGCCGGTGAGCAGGCCGACGGCCATCGCGAGCGTGTAGGCCGCCGTGATCCACTGGAGGTCGGCGTAGGAGCCGCCGAGCTCCGCCTGCATGACCGGGCCCGCGACGCTGGCGATCGTCGCGTCGAGCAGGTCCATCATCGCCGCCGCCAGGGCGGCCGAGAAGGCGATCCACGTCATCTTGTTGACGGTCTTGGGCTGCATGAGCTCCTCTCTCGAACGGAATGAACTATTCCGCTTGAAGTTTGAAGCTGAGACCGCCTCCGCACATCGGCAGGATGCCGCCCCTTACCTACGCTGACCCCTTATTCGCGCGGCTCGCCCACTTACTTGAACGGAACGTTCCGCTCCGGTATCCTGTCGGTGATGCCCAGCGCCCTGAGCGGCCGTCGCGCGGAGGCCGCACGCAACGACGAGCGGATCCTGGAATCCGCCCGCGCGGTCTTCATCGCCGACCCCGGAGCGCCGATCTCGGCCGTCGCGGAGCACGCCGGCGTGGGCGTCGGCGCCCTCTACCGCCGCTACGCCAGCAAGGACGACCTGCTGCGGACGATCTGCGCCGACGGGCTCCAGCGCTTCATCGCCGCCGCCGAGGCCGCGCTGGCCGACCGCGGCGACCCCTGGGACGCCTTCGCGGGCTTCATGCGCCGCTGCGTGGAGGCCGACACCAACTCGCTGACCCAGCGGCTCGCGGGCACGTTCACCCCCACCGAGGACCTCTACCGCGAGGCCGGCCGCGCGCAGGGCCTGCTTTCCGCGCTCGTCGACCGCACGCGGGCCGCCGGCGCGCTCCGTGCCGACCTCGAGGTCAACGACGTCGGGCTCCTGCTGGAGCAGATCGCGGCGCTCCGCATCGGCGACCAGGCACGCACCCGCGAGCTACGGCGGCGCTACCTCGAGCTGGTGCTGACCGCCATGAGGCTGAGCGGCGAGCCGCTGCCCGGCCCGCCGCCGGGCTGGGAGGAGATCGCCGCGCGATGGAATCCCTGAGTCGCGAGCGGCTGACGGCGGCGCTGGCCGCCCGGCAGCTGCTGCTCGAGCGCGCGCCCCTCTCCCCCGCCGAGGCGATCCGCCACCTCACCCCGCTCCAGGGTCAGCACCCGCCGGCGCCCTACATCGCGCTCGCGGCCCGGCTCGAGGACTTCACCCGCGAAGCCCTCGAGGCCGAAATCGAGGCGGGCGCGGTGGTCAAGACGACGATCAATCGGCTGACGCTGCACCTGGCGCACGCGGACGACTACCCCGCCTACGCACAGCTGAGCCGCCAGTTCTGGCTGCGCAAGTGGCGCGAGACCTACGCGCACCTCGACGAGGAGAAGGTCGCCGCCGAGCTGGGCGCCTGGCTGCGCGAGCCTCGCACCAACACCGAGATCCGCGAGCGCGTGCGCGGCTACGACGGCGTGCCCGGCGACATGTTCGCGCCGATCTGGTTCGCCCGCGTCCTGCTGCCGCTCGTGCAGCTCCCGCCGGCCGGGTTCTACGACGACACGCGGCGCAAGACCGCCTTCGTGATGGACCAGCGCCCGCGCCCCGATCGCCTCGACGCCGCCGCGCTCGTCATCCGGCGCTACCTCGCCGCCTTCGGGCCCGCCCAGAAGCGCGACGTGTCCGCGTGGCTCGGCGCCGCCCAGCGCGACTTCGCCGACGGCTGGGAGCGCGTCGAGACCGTCACCTACCGCGACGAGCAGGGCCGCAAGCTCTTCGACCTGCCCGGACAGCCGCTGCCGCCTGCCGACACTCCGCTCCCGCCGCGGCTGCTCGGCCACTGGGACCAGGCCCTGCTCGCCTACCAGGATCGCGAGCGGATCATCCCGCCCGAGGTGGCGCCGCTGAAGCTCACGCTCAGCGGCTCGCCCACCGTCACGGTCGACGGCCGCGTGGCCGCGAGCTGGGACCTGACGCGCGAGGACGACACGGTGACGGTGACGATCGAGCCGCACGTCGAGATCGCCGGCGGGGCGCGCGAGGCGATCCGGGACGAGGCGAAGCGGACCGCGCAGATCTGCGAGCCCGGCGCCAAGCGGTACGAAGTCGCGCTCTAGTGCGAGACCCAGGCGTCCTCGTCGCCGAGCAGCTCGCGCACGTGCCCGGGCAGCTCGCGCCCCACCACGTCGGCCAGCGTGATCTGCTCGAGCACCGCGCGCAGCGAGGCGCGCACGGCGATCCAGACGTCCTTCATCGGCTCGGCCACGCCCGTGAACCCCAGCGTCTCCGGCCGCTCGCCCTGGACGCCGGCCAGCGGCCCGTCGATCGCGCGGATGACGTCGGCGAGCGTGATCTCCGAGGCGGGCCGGGCCAAGCGGTAGCCGCCCTCCGCCCCGCGCCGGCTCTCCACCAGCCCCGCGTGCCGCAGCTGCATGAGGATGTTCTCGAGGAAACGCAGCGGGATCGACTGGGCGGTCGCGATCCGCTCGCCCTTGACGGGCTTCTCGTCGGCGGCGGCGGCCAGCTCCAGAGCAGCGCGGATGGCGTAGTCGGTCTTCGCGGAGACGCGCACGCGCGCAGCTTATGCGCTACGCGCTGGCGGGCTCGCGCTGCGCCCCGGTCGGGTCGACCCGGATGTGCACGATCTGGCCCTCGACGATCTCGAGCTGCTCGAACTCGGTGCGCGAGAGCTGCGCGGTGAGCAGGTCGCCCTCCGGCGGCAGCAGCTCGACCCGCACCTCGAACCCGAGCCGCACGATCCGCGTCACCACGGCCTGCTCGCTCGCCTCGCCGGCCTCGGTCAGCACCTGCACGTCGTGCGGGCGCACCAACCGCCCGCCCACGCGCGTGACCGGCCCGACGAACGTCATCACGAACTGCGAGGCGGGCGCGTCGTAGATCTCGGCCGGCGACGCCGACTGCTCGATCCGCCCTTCGTTGACGACCACGATCTGCTCGGCGATCTCCATCGCCTCCTCCTGGTCGTGCGTGACGAAGATCGTCGTCACGTGGACCTCGTCGTGGAGGCGGCGCAGCCACGCCCGCAGCTCCTCGCGCACGCGCGCGTCCAGCGCGCCGAACGGCTCGTCGAGCAGCAGCACGCGCGGCTCCACGGCCAGCGCGCGGGCGAGCGCCATCCGCTGGCGCTGGCCGCCCGAGAGCTGCGACGGGTAGCGCTTGCCGAGATGCGCCAGCCCGACGAGCTCGAGCAGCTCCGCCACGCGGGCGTCGCATCTCGGCCTTCGGGCGCCTGCGCACGCTCAGCCCGAAGCCGACGTTGTCGGCCACCGTCATGTGCTTGAACGCGGCGTAGTGCTGGAACACGAAGCCGACCTCGCGCGTGCGCGCCGGCTTGTCCGTGACGTCCTCGCCCTCGATCAGCACCTGACCGCCGTTCGGCACCTCGAGACCGGCGATCACCCGCAGCAGCGTGCTCTTGCCGCTGCCCGACGGGCCCAGCAGGGCGGTCAGCGAGCCGTCGGGGACGACGACGCTCACGTCGTCGAGCGCGGTGTAGTCACCGAAGTGCTTGGTGATGTGGCGGGCCTCGATGGCCACGTCAGATCCTTCCGTGTCGTCGTTGCAGCAGGGTCATGAGCGCCAGCACCGAGATGCCGAGCAGCGCCAGCACGACGCCCGCCGCGTACGCGCCCGCGAGGTCCAGCGACTGGAACCGGTCTTCCACGAACAGGGTCATCGTCTCCGTGCGGCCCTGGATCTTGCCGGAGACCACGGCGACGGCGCCGAACTCGCCGATCGCGCGCGCCGTCGAGAGGATCACGCCGTAGGTCAGGCCCCAGCGGATGGTCGGCAGCGTGATGCGCCAGAACGTCTGCCAGCCGCGCGCGCCGAGCGTGGCGGCGGCCTGCTCCTGCTCGTCGCCCTCCTCCTCGAGCACCGGCAGCACCTCGCGCACCACGAACGGCAGCGAGATGAAGATCGTGGCCAGCACCATGCCCGGCGTCGAGAAGATCACCTCGGTCGAGCCGAACCAGCCGTCGCGGCCCCAGACCAGGATCAGCGCCAAGCCGACGATCACCGGCGAGACGGCGAACGGCAGGTCGATCAGCACGTCGAGGAACGCGCTTGCCGGGGAACTCATAGCGCGCCAGCAGCCACGCCGTGACGACGCCGAAGACGGCGTTCAGCGGCACCGCGATCAGCGTGATCGTGATCGTGAGGAAGAACGCGTGCTGGGCCGGCGGCGTGGTCACCGCGTCCCAGGCGGCGGCGAAGCCGTTCTCGAACGCGCGGTAGAAGACCATCCCGACCGGGACGATGATCAGCGCCGTCAGGTAGAAGAGCGCGACGCTCCTCAACGCGATCCGGCTCATCGCACGATCCCCCTGCGCGCCACGAACGAGATGACCAGCAGCACCAGGAACGAGACGAACAGCAGCAGCACCGACACCGCGGCCGCGCCGTTCGTGTTGCCGCTCTCGATCTGGCCGTAGACGAGCACCGAGGCGACCTCGGTCTTGTACGGCAGGTTGCCGCTGATCAGCACGATCGAGCCGAACTCGCCGACCGCGCGCCCGAACGCCAGCCCGACGCCGGCCAGCATCGCCGGCCGCAGGGCGGGCAGGATGATGCGGCGGAAGATCGTCCACGGCTTCGCCCCGAGCGACTCGGCGGCCTCCTCGGCCTCGCGCTCGAGCCCCATCAGCACCGGCTGCACGGCCCGCACGACGAACGGCAGCGTCACGAACAGCAGCGCCAGCAGCGACCGCGATCCGCGTGTAGGCGACGTTGATGCCGACCGGGCCGTTCGGCCCGTACAGCGCGAGCAGCACGAGGCCGGCGACGATCGTCGGCAGCGCGAACGGCAGGTCGATCAGCCCGTTGACGATCCGCTTGCCGGGGAACTCGTCGCGCACGAGCACCCAGGCGATCAGCGTCCCGATCACGGCGTTGATGGCCGCTACGACCAGCGAGACGATCAGCGTCAGGCGGATCGCGGCCTGCGCCTGCGGGGTCGTGACGGCGTCCCAGAACGCCGCCACGCCGCCGTCGAGCGACTGCACGACGACGGCGGCGAGCGGGATCAGGACGATCAGCGTGAGCCAGGCGACGGAGTAGGCGCCCGCGAGGAGCGGCGCGCCGTCGACCCGGGCCCGCCGGCGCGGCAGCCGCCCGGCGGTTGCGGTGCTAGCCGGCAGTGGACGACCCCCAGGTCGCGCTCGATCTCGGCCACCGAGCCCTTCTCCGGATCGAAGAACTCGTCGTTGACGGTCGACCAGCCGCCGAACTCGTCGATCTTGAACAGCTCCGTCGGGGTCGGGTAGGTCTGCTCGTCGACCAGGTCCGGCAGGACCGAGCGGTAGCCCTTCGACGCGTAGATCTCCTGCGCCTCGGGCGTCACGAGCCAGTCGACGAACGCCTTGGCGCCGCGTCCGGGTTCTCGGACTCGGTGACCACGGCGGCCGGGTTCTGGATCAGGATCGTCTGGTCCGGGACCACGTACTCGAGCTCGATCGCCGGCCTTCTGCGCCGTGATCGCCTCGTTCTCGTAGGCGAGCAGCACGTCGCCCTTGCCGCCGGCGAAGGTCTGCAGCGCCTCACGCGCCGACTTGTCCTGGACCGGCGTGTTGGCGAGCACGTCGTGCAGGAACTGGAGCGCCTCCTCCTCCGACTTGCCCTGGGCGGTCTGGGAGCCGTAGGCGGCCATCAGGTTCCACTTGGCGCCGCCCGAGGTGAACGGGTTCGGCGTGATGATCTCGACGTCGTCCTTGACGATGTCGTCCCACGTCTGGATGTTCTTCGGGTTGCCCTTGCGGACGGCGAACACCACGACTGAGTTGGTGACGAAGCCGTCGGTCTCGGTGTCGGCCCAGTTCGGCGTCGACGAGGCCGGGCTCGACGAGCTTGTCGACGTCGGGCGCCAGCGACAGCGCGACGATGTCGGCGGGCAGGCCGCTCGCTACTGCGCGCGACTGGTCGCCGGACGAGCCGTACGACTGGTCGAAGCTCACGCCCTTGCCGGCGGTCGTCTTCTGGAAGGCCGGGATCAGCTCCTCGTAGGCCTCCTTCGGCGTCGAGTACGCGACGAGCGAGAGCTTGCCGCCGCCGCCGTTGGCGGAGGCTTCGCCCTCCTCGGCCGGGCCACCGCAGCCCGCCGCCACCGCTGGGAGGAGGAGGAGAGACAGGGCGGCGACGAGCCGCGGTAGCCGGTTGGTCATGAACACAATCTCCATCGGTTTGGTTGAGTTACCTCGCGGGCATTATGCACCATCCCGGTCGGGAACATGTGTTAGGACGTGTTTAGAGCGGCAGCAGCTTCGTCGCCGTGGCCTTCCACGACGCCACGAGCCGCGCTCCCGGCTCGATGTGCAGACGCTCCACGGCCGGCTCGGTGAGCTCGGCGGTCAGCGGCTGCGGCGCGGCCAGGCCGACCCGCACGCGGTTTCCGACGGCCGTGACCGAGACGACCGCCACGTCGAGGTGGTTGCGCGCCGAGCCCGGGTCGATCGCTCCCGGCGGCGCGAGCGCGATGTCCCACGGGTAGACGGTCACCGCCACCGGCCCGGCGCCCGGGTCCGGCGAGCTCACCTCTCCCCCGCCGTCGAGCGCCACCAGCGTGAGCCCGCCGGCGCCCGGCGACGCGGTGCCGGTCAGCACGACGGCGCCGGTGAAGTCGGCGACGAACGACGACGCCGGCTCGGCGGCCAGCTCGCTCGCCGTCCCGGTCTGCACGATCCGGCCGGCGTCCATCACCCCCACGCGGTCGCCGAGCAGCGCCGCCTCCTGGAAGTCGTGCGTCACCAGCAGCGCGGGCACGCCGGCCGCGTGCAGGACGGCGGCCAGCTCGCGCCCTGCCGCCGCCCGCGTGCGGGCGTCCAGAGCCGACAGCGGCTCGTCGAGCAGCAGCACGTCCGGCCCCGGGGCGAGCGCGCGGGCGAGCGCCACGCGCTGGCGCTCGCCGCCGGACAGCGTGCGCGGGCGGGCCTCGGCCCGGTCGGCGAGCCCGAAGCGCTCCAGCAGCTCGAGCGCGCGCTCCCGCCGCCCGCGCCGCGGCAGGCCGTAGCCGACGTTCTGCCACGCGTTCAGGTGCGGGAACAGCGCGTAGTCCTGGAACAGGTAGCCGCAGCGGCGCTGCTCGGGCGGCAGGTCGACGCCCGCCGCGCGGTCGAGCCACACCCGCTCGCCGCACGCCACCCGCCCGGCCCGCGGGCGCAGGAGCCCGGCGGCGATCCGCAGCACGCTGCTCTTGCCGGCGCCCGACGGCCCGGCCAGCGCGAGGCACTCCCCCGCCGCCACCTCGAGCGCCACGTCGAGCCGGAGCTCGCCGAGCTCCGTCTCAGCCGCGACGGAGAGCACTGCCCTCCACGAACTTGACCGACAGCAGGATCGCCGCCGACACCGCGACCAGCACGGCCGACAGTGCCAGGGCGCCCTCGAAGTCGGTCGCGAAGCGCTCGTAGATGGCCAGCGGCGCGGTCTGGGTGATGCCGGCCAGCGAGCCGGCGAACATCAGCGTGGCGCCGAACTCGCCGAGCGCGCGCCCGAACGCGAGCGCCCCGCCGGTCACCAGCCCGGGCATCGCGTTCGGGATCGCGACGCGCGCGAACGTGCGCGCCGGCGAGGCGCCGAGCGTGCGCGAGGCGTCGAGCCAGCGGCGGTCGAGCGCGCCGAACGACGCCTGCGCCTGGCGCAGGTAGTACGGCGAGGCGACGAAGGTGAGCGCGACCACCACGCCGGCAGTCTCGAACGTGAGCCGGATGCCGGCGTCCTCGATCGCGCCGCCGAGGATGCCCGACGGCCCGACGGCGGCGAGCAGCGCGATGCCCGGCCACCGCCGGCGGCAGCACCAGCGGCAGCTCGATCAGCGTGATGACCAGCGCCCGGCCGCGGAAGCGGCGCGTGGCCAGCAGGTACGCGGCCGGCGTGCCGACCAGCGACGATGATCGCCAGCGCCGTCACGCTCGTGCGCAGGCTCAGCCACAGCGCGTCGAGCGCGCCCGGCTCGCCGAGCGCGTCGATCAGCTCGCCGGGCGGGCTGTCGAGGAAGATCGCCAGGATCGGCAGCACGAGGAACGCCAGCGCGAGCGCCAGCGCGACCGCGAACCACCTCATCCGGACGGCGGCGGTCCGAAGCCCTCCTCGCGCAGGGCGTCCGCGCACGGACCCTCGGTGAGGCCGTCCAGGTACTGCTGCGCGAGCTCCGGCTGCCCCGCCCCCTCGACGACGCCGGCGCCGTACGCGACGCTCGGGCGCAGCTCCGGCGGCAGCTCGACGCCGGTGATCCCCTCCGTCACGTCGGTCAGGTAGACGAAGCCGGCGTCCGCCGCGCCCTGCGTGAGCTTGCCGACCACGCCCTTGACGTCGGGCTCCTCCGAGCGCACGTTGGCCATGATCTTCTCCTCGAGGCCGGCGGGCAGCCGCCCGAGCACCTCGCGCGTGTAGGCGCCGACCGGCACCGACTCGGCGCCGATCACGAGCTTCGATGCCCGGCTTGGCGAGGTCCTCGACCTTCTCGACCGCCGTGCCGTCGCCGCCGACCGCGATCACCAGCTCGTTGGTGGCGAACTCGACCGGCGCGCCGAGCAGCCCCTCCTCGTTGAGCTCCTCGGGCAGCCGCGTGTTGGCGGCCGCGTAGACGTCGGGCTTGACGCCCTGGCGGATCTGCGCCGCCAGCTCGTCCGAGCCGGCGAACGAGAGCTTGACGTCGGCGCCCTCGAACTCCTTGCTGCACGCGGTCAGCGCGTCCGAGAGCGAGGCGGCGGCGGAGACCACGAGGCGGGGCCGCTCCTGGGCGCGCCGGCTCCTCGTCGTCGGAGCCGCAGCCGACGCGCGACCAGGGCGAGCACCAGCACGACCCACCTCATGGCCGGTGCACCATGACCGAGGTCGCCTTGACGGCCGCCGTGGCCTCCACGCCGGGCGCCAGCCCGAGCTCCTCGACCGCGTCGCGCGTGACCGCCGACGTGATCAGGAACGGCCCGGCCTCGATCTCGACGAGCGCCATCACGCCGTCGACCTCGACCGACCGCACCACGCCCGGGAACCGGTTGCGGGCCGACACGCGGTCGCCCGCCGCGTGGCGCATGCGGATGCGAGGACAGGCGCTGCACCTCGCTGGCCGGCACCAGCCGCCGGTTGCGCGCGTCGCGCACGGTGCGCAGCTTGCCGCTGCGGTCCCAGCGGCGCAGCGTGTCGGCGCTGACGCCGATCGCCTTCGCGGCCTCACCCAGCGTCAGGTCTTGCATAGGCAATACATATGCAGAGACGCGCCGTTTGACAAGGCCCTACTCAGTATGCATACTGAGTATCCATGGTGAAGCACGGACTGTTGGCCCTCCTCGAACGGGGCCCGATGTACGGCTGGAAGCTGCGCGCCGAGTTCGAGGCGTCGACCGGCGCGACCTGGCCGCTGAACATCGGCCAGGTCTACACAACGCTGTCGCGGCTGGAACGCGACGGCCTCGTGGAGGCGGTCGGCGAGGCCGACGCCGAGGGCCGCGTCACCTACCGGATCACCGACGCCGGCCGCGCCGAGGTCGCCGGCTGGTTCGCCACGCCGGTCGCGCGGCGAGAGCCGCCCGCGCGACGAGCTGGCGATCAAGCTCGCGATGGCGCTGACCACGCCCGGGCGTCGACACCCACCGCGTGATCCAGACGCAGCGCACGGCGACGCTGCGCTCGCTCCAGGACCTCACGCGCCTGAAGGCGGGCGCCGACGAGGTCGCCGACGCGGCCTGGCTGCTGGTCCTGGAGTCGATGATCTTCAAGGCGGAGGCCGAGGTCCGCTGGCTCGACCACTGCGAGGTCCGGATCTCCGCCGACCCCGCTGCCCGCGCCCGCCCCCGTCGAGCAGCCGTCGACGGAGGTCGTCCGATGATCGAGTACGTGCTCGAGATGGACGACGTCACGCGCGTCCACGGCCGCGGCGACGCTGCCGTGCACGCCCTGCGCGGCGTGAGCCTCGGCGTGCTGCCCGGCGAGCTGGTCGCCGTCATGGGCCCGTCGGGCTCGGGCAAGTCGACGCTGCTCAACCTCGCCGGCGGGCTCGACCGGCCGACGGGCGGCACGGTCAGCGTCGAAGGCTTCGACCTCGGCTCGCTCTCGCGCGCCCGGCGTCGCCTTCGGCACCTTCGTGGCCTACGCGGCGCGGACGACGACCGGCTCGCCCGACTTCGTGATCCCCTGGACCAGCCTCGCTGATCACGGCGGTCGCCGTGCCGCTGCTGGCGGTGCTCGTCGCGGCGGTCTTCACGCCCAGCCGGCTGCCGCTCGTGACGGCGAGCTACGTAGCCTGGATTCCACCGATGACCCGTGGATGCCTCGGCGCCGCGGGCCGAGTCAGAGTCGAGCGGCCGCGCAGCCTCGTGGTGGATCACTTGGGTCGCGGCCGATCGGCTCTGGCGAACGTCCGCGGCGGCGAGGCGCCGCGGGGATCGGTGCGATTCAGGCTCAGGCGGCAGCGTGCCCTCGACGCGGCGGCGGCCCGGCTTCGCTGACCTCGACCTTCCAGATCGGCGCCTCGGCCTTGACGCGGTCGATCAGCGCGCGGGCGCCCGCGAACGCCTCGCCGCGGTGCGGCGCCGAGGCGGCGACGATCACCGACGGCTCGGACAGCGCGACGGTGCCGGTGCGGTGCTCGATCGCCACCGCGCACAGGCCGTGGCGCTCGGCCTCCTCGGCGGCGATCGCCTCGAGCTTGGCGACGGCCATCTCGGCGTACGCCTCGTAGTCGAGCTCGGGCACCTCGCGCGTGACGCCCTCGAAGATCACCACGCCGCCGGCGCGGGGATCGCGCACGGCGTCCGCGAGGGCGGCGACGTCGAGCGGCTCGTCCGTGACGCGGACGTGGATGCCCGCCCCGCCGCTGACCGGCGGGACGAGCGCGATCTCGTCGCCGGCGCTCACCGGCGAGTCGGCGGCCGCGTACTCGCGGTTGACCGCCACCACGCACTCGCGCGGGCGCAGCTCGCCGACCGGCGTCGACGCCATCGCCGCCAGCACGTCGGCGACGCGCGCGCCGTCGGGCAGCTCGACCTCGAGGCGGTCGGTGCCGGCGCGCTCACGCAGGCCGGCGAAGAGGCGGACGGACACGTCCATCGTCTTGAATCGTAGCGTCGCCGAAGGCGAGTGCGACGAGGTGCACTCGCGGCAGGCGAGGCCCATGCCGCGGTCCACGCCCGGCGCCGTGGCCGCCCGTCTCGAGCGCGTCGACCGCGGCCGGGCACAGCGCCGGTGCCGGCGCTGCTCGCGCACGATCTCCAGCGCCCGCTCGTGCGGCATCGCCTCGCGGTACGGCCGGTCGGCGGTCAGCGCCTCGAAGATGTCGGCCACCGCGAGGATGCGCGCCGGGCGCGTGAGGTCGAAGGCCGACAGGCCGCGGTGGTAGCCCGTGCCGTCGAGCCGCTCGTGGTGGTTGGCGGCCGTCTCGACGATGCCGCTGAAGCACGCGACGCGCGCGAGGATCTGCTGCGTGTAGCGCGGGTGCTCGCGGATCGCCGCCATCTCCTCGGGATCGAGCTTGCCCGGCTTGTCGAGGATCCGGCTGGAGACGGCGAGCTTGCCGACGTCGTGCAGCAGCCCGGCGCGGCGCAGGTCGCGCAGCCCGTCGGCGCTCTCGCCCATGACGGCGCCGATCTCGACCGCCCAGCGGGCGACCTCGGACGAGTGGCGGGCGGTGAACGGCGACTTGGCGTCGATCACGCGCGCGAAGGCGTCGGCCACGCGGTCGAGCTCGGTCGTCGCCGGCCGTCGGCACGCGGTCGGCGGGCTCCCAGGCGGCCACCGGCGGGCACCATCCGCGGATCCTCGAGCGGGCCCCAGAAGCGGCGGTCGTCGCGGATCGACAGCAGCGCGTCGACGAGCGCGGGATCGAACCAGCGGCCGCGGCGCTTGAGCGCCATCGCCAGCGCGCCCGGCAGGCCGACCGTGCGCACGAACACCTCGAGCGTCTGCGCCAGGCACAGGATCCGGCCGAGCAGCGGGATCTCCTCGCCGCGCAGCCCGAGCGGCTGGCCGGCGCCGTCCCAGTGCTCGTCGAGCGCCCGGATCGCCGCCTGCGTGGCCTCGGGCAGCTCGAGCATGCGCGCGATCTCGGCGCCGCGCTCGCAGCGGGTGCCGATCACCTCGCGCGTGACCTCGTCCTGCTGCGTGATCCGGCGCATCTGGCGCGCCTTCGCCAGCGGCGCGCCGCCGGGCGCCACGTTCTGCCACGTGTACTTCGCCAGCGCGCCGGGGCGCGACCAGTCGATGACCTTCATCGCGCGCTTGGCCGCCTGGTCGTCGGCCGCGAACAGCGACGACAGGCGCGCGGCGTTGCTCGAGCAGCCCGCGTCCTTGAGCAGCAGCGCGTAGAAGAGCGCCGAGCGCTCCTCCTCGCCGAGGCCGAGCTGCTCGCCCAGGCGCATGCCGATCGCGGTCGTGCGGACGGCGTGGCCGGGCGGCTCGCCCTCGGTGATGTCGAGCGCGTACGACAGCGCGCCGAGCACCTCCGAGAGCGCGACCTGCGTCACAGCAGGCCTTCGAGCTCGTCGGCCGGCAGCGGCCGCGAGAGCAGGAAGCCCTGCGCGTGGTCGCAGCCGATCGCCACGAGCCGCTGGAGCTGGCCGTCGGTCTCGATGCCCTCGGGGATCACGCCCATGCCGAGCGCGCGCGCCATGCCGACGATCGCCTCGACGATCGCGCCGTCGCCGTCGCCCTGCTCGCCGAGGCCGGCGACGAACGCGCGGTCGACCTTCAGCCCGTCGAGCGGGTAGCGCTGGAGGTAGCGCAGCGACGAGTAGCCGGTGCCGAAGTCGTCGAGCAGCAGCCGGACGCCGAGCGCCTGCAGCAGCTCGATCGTCAGCGCGGTGCCGGGCGTCTCCTCGAGCAGCAGGCGCTCGGTGATCTCGAGCCCGAGCGAGTCGGGGTGCAGGCCGGTCTCGGCGAGGATCTCCTGGACGGTCTCGACGAAGTCGGGCGCGGCCATCTGGCGGGCCGAGACGTTGACGGTCAGCCGCAGGCCGGGATCGGCTCGCGCTGCCAGCGCGCGACCTGCTCGCAGGCGGCGCGCAGCACGCGGGCGCCGAGCGGGATGACGAGCCCGCTCTCCTCGGCGACCGGGATGAAGTCGGCCGGCGGGACGTTGCCGTGCTCGGGGTGGTCCCAGCGCACGAGCGCCTCGACGCCGGCCACCTGCCGGCCCGGCAGGCGGTAGTACGGCTGGTAGGCGACCCACAGGCGGCCCTCGCCCTCCAGCGCGCGGCGCAGGTCGGCCTCCACCCGCAGGCGGGCGGTGATGCGGTCGCGCAGCCCGGCGTCGAACATCTCGAAGCGGCCGCGGCCGCGCTCCTTGGCCTGGTACATGGCGGCGTCGGCGTCGGACAGCAGCTCCTCGGCGCCCGCGGCCCGAGCCGGGCTCGGTGACCACGACGCCGACGCTGACGGAGCCGAAGCGCTCCTCGCCGCCGACGATGAACGGTCCTCGAAGGCGTCGCACGAGCCGCTCGGCGATCAGCGCGGCGTGCGCCGAGTCGTCGATGTCCTCGCACAGACGGCGAACTCGTCGCCGCCGAAGCGGGCGACGTGTCGGCGGCGCGCAGCTCGCTCGCGCATGCGCGGCCCGATCGCGCGCAGCAGCTCGTCGCCGGCGCTGTGGCCGAGCGAGTCGTTGAGGACCTTGAGGTTGTCGAGGTCGAGGAAGAAGACGGCGACGTGGCCGTTCTCGCGCTCGGCGCGCGCGAGCGCGTGGCGCGAGGCGGTCGAGCAGCAGCGTGCGGTTCGGCAGCCCGGTGAGCGCGTCGTGCAGCGCGTCGTGGCGGATCTGCTCCTCGAAGCGCAGGCGGCCGATGGCGCCGGCGAGCATGTGGGCGACCGACTGGAGGAAGTCGAGGTCGCTGTCGCGCGAGCGACGTCCGGAGCCGACGGTCAGCGACGCCCATCGGCGCCTCGGGGCGGCCGATGCAGTGACGCTCGGTGCCCGCCGGCACGCGCGGCGCCGCCACGTCGCTCGAGCGATGCTGCACGTCGCTCGACGTCGAGCGTCTCGGCCACAGCCTTGACCTGCCTCGTCGAACACCTCCTCGAGCGGCGCGGCGCTGCATCGACGAGGTTGCCGAGGCGGGCGACGACCGACTGCTGCGCGGAGCGCGGCGCGGCCGCTCGCTCGATCCCGCGGGTCGAGCACTGGATCTCCTCGCCGACGCAGCGGGCGGTGGTCTCGACCCACTCCCAGTCGCCGCCGGCGTGGCGCCAGCGGTACTCGACGGTGACGATCTCGCCTTCCGCGACGGCGCGCGCCATCGCCTGCTGGACGGTCCCGATGTCGTCGGGGTGCATGAGCTTCCAGCACGCCAAGCCCGAGCAGCTCCTCCGGCTCGTAGCCGCCGAGCGTCTGAACCGACGGCGAGACGTAGAGGTAGTGGCCGGCGAGGTCGTGCAGGGTGACGACGTCCGTCGCGTTGTCCGCGAGGAGGCGGTACAGCCGCTCAGGCGTGGTCCTCGTCGTCGCCGACGCCATGGCCCTTGCATCGGCTGGAGCGGGGATACCATTGAGTGGAATGGAGGGCTCGGCGCTCACACACTTGGACGCCGCCGGTCGCGCGCGGATGGTCGACGTCAGCGCCAAGACGGCGACCGAGCGCTACGCACGCGCCCGCGCGGTCGTGCGCATGTCGCGCGAGGCGGCCGCGCGCGTGGCTGCGGGCGACAACCCGAAGGGCGACGTGGCGGCGGTGGCGCGGATCGCCGCGATCCAGGCCGCCAAGCGCACCGACGAGCTGATCCCGCTCTGCCACTCGCTGCCGCTGACGCACGTCGATCCCGCGATCGTCGATCGACGCCGAGGCGGGCACGGTGACGCTGGTGGTGGAGACGCGCACCACCGACCGCACGGGCGTCGAGATGGAGGCGCTGGTGGCCGCGTCGGTCGGCGCGCTGACCGTCTACGACATGGTCAAGGGGATCGAGCCCGGCGTGGTGATCGAGCGCGTCGAGCTGCTCGACAAGACCGGCGGGAAGGCGGACTTCCACCGCTCATGAAGCCTCTGGTCGACGGCCACGGGCGCGCGATCGGGGATGTCCGCATCTCCGTCACCGACCGCTGCAACTTCCGCTGCCAGTACTGCATGCCGGCCGAGGGCCTGCCGTGGCTGGAGCGCTCGGCGCTGCTGACGTACGAGGAGATCGAGCGGCTGGTGCGGCTGCTGGCCTCGATGGGCGTGCACGACGTGCGGCTGACCGGCGGCGAGCCGCTGGTGCGCAGGGAGCTGTGGCGGCTGGTCGAGGCGCTGTCGGCGATCCCCGAGGTCGAGGACCTGTCGCTGACCACCAACGGCTACCTGCTCACGCGGCAGGTCGAGCAGCTGGTGGCGGCCGGCCTCAAGCGCATCAACGTCTCGCTGGACGCGCTGGCGCCCGACCGCTTCTTCCAGCTCACGCGCCGCGACTCGCTGGCCCAGGTGCTGGAGGGCCTGGAGGCCGCGCAGCAGCACCCGGAGCTGCGCCCGATCAAGGTCAACGTGGTGGCGCTGAAGGACTTCACCGAGGACGAGGTGCTGCGGTTCGCCGAGTTCGCCCGCCAGAACCCGTACGAGGTGCGCTTCATCGAGTTCATGCCGCTTGGACGCCGACCGCGCGTGGACGCGCGACAAGGTGCTGCCGAACGCCGAGATCGTGCGGATGATCGACGAGGTGTATCCGCTCGAGCCGGTCGGCCGCGAGCGCCACGGCACGGCGCGCCGCTACCGGTTCCGCGGACGGCACCGGCGAGATGGGCTTCATCTCCCCCGTCACCGAGCCCTTCTGCGGCGACTGCAACCGGATCCGGCTGACCGCCGAGGGCGAGCTGCGCACCTGCCTGTTCTCGATGACCGAGACCGACCTGCGCGAGCCGCTGCGGTCCGGCGCGACCGACGCGGAGCTGGAGGAGCTGATCCGCGACGCGGTCTGGCGCAAGGAGCTCAAGCACCACGTGAACGATCCGGGGTTCGTGCAGCCGCACCGGACGATGTCGCAGATCGGCGGATGATCTCGATCGACGAGGCGCTGGGGCTCGTGCTGCGCGAGCTGGCGCCGCTCGGCCCCGAGCGGGTGCCGCTGGCCGAGGCGGCGGGCCGGGTGGCGGCCGCGCCGGCGCTGAGCGCGGTCGACCTGCCGCCCTTCGACCGCTCGGCGATGGACGGCTACGCGGTGCGGGCGGCCGACACCGCGCCGGGCGTCCCGCTGCGCCTGGCCGGCGGCGTGGCGGCCGGCGAGGTCGCGAGCGCGACGCTCGAGCCCGGCACGGCCGCGCGGGTCTCGACCGGCGCGGCGATCCCGCCGGGCGCCGACGCGATCCTCCAGTCCGAGCTGGCGGTCGAGCGCAACGGCACCGTGGCGCCGGAGCGGGCGCTCGAGCCGGGTCTCGCACGTGCGGCTCCGCGGCGAGGATCTGCACGCCGGCGACGAGCTCGCCCCCGCCGGCTCCGTGCTGACGCTGCCCCGGATCTCGGCGCTCGCGTCGGCCGGTGTCGGCGAGGTCGCGGTGCACCGGCGGCCGCGGCTGCATCTGATCGTGACCGGCAGCGAGCTGCTGCCGATCGGCGCGCCGCCCGAGCCGGGGCGGATCCACGAGTCCAACGGGCTGATGGTCCGCCTGCTGGCCGAGCGCGCCGGGGCGTCGGTGGTCGACCACGGCGTGATCGGCGACGACTACGAGGCCACGCGCGCGGCGGTCTCCGAAGGGCTCTCGGGTGACGTGCTCGTGGTGTCGGGCGGCGTGTCGGTCGGCCCGCACGACCACGTCAAGCCCGCCTTCGAGGCCTGCGGCGTCGAGGAGGTGTTCTGGCGCGTGCGGATCAAGCCCGGCAAGCCGCTGTGGTTCGGCCGCCGCGGCGACACGCTGGTGTTCGGGCTGCCCGGCAACCCGCTGTCGACGATCGTCTGCTTCTGCGTGTTCATCGAGCCGGCCCTGCGGCGCCTGGCCGGCGAGGCCGACGCCCGCCCGCGGCTCGAGCCGGGCCGCTTGACGACGGCGGCGCGCGCGTCCGACGGCCGCACGACGTTCCTCACCTCCTCGCTGCGCCCGGGCGCCGACGGAGTGCTCGAGGCGACCCCGACCGAGCGCCAGGGCTCGCACATGACCGGCGCGCTCGGCGAGAGCGACGGCTTCGCCGTCGCGCCCGAGGAGGCCGGCGAGCTGCCCGCGGGCGCGCCGGTCGACGTGCTCAGGCTCGCCTAGGTGTAGATCCTGAGCACGTTGTTCCCCGGCCGCCGTGCTCGACCGGCGAACGTCAACGGCGGCTGGGTGGGGGAGCGGACGCCGGCGGGGCGGTTTTCAGTCGACGAATCCTGCCCTGGGGTCGTCTAGCGACCCCTATCCAGGATCGACGCCGAAATCAGCCGCGCGGCCGGCTCCCAGCCTCCCCACCTAGCCGCCGCGCCGAGACGGCGTAGCCTCGCGCGAAGGGCGCCGACGAGAGGAGCTCGCATGGCCGAGACCAAGAAGCCCGTGGGACGAGTGCGCCGGTGGCTGGACAAGCGCCGCGATGCCCGGCGGCGTGGAGCCGACATGACCCAGCGGGCCAAGGCGGCGCGCCGGCACGACATGGACCGCGCGAGCCGCCACGCTGGCCCGGGAACCGGGGACCCCGGGTCGTTCGGCGGGATCTAGCGCTTCGCGGCCCAGTCCTCGACGATCCGGCGCTGCACCGGCGTGAGGGGCGGCGTCTCACCGCGCTCGAGCGCGGCGGCGGCCTGGGCCAGCGTGAGGCCGGTGCCGGTGAGGACGTCGCCGATCACGGGCGGGAGGTCGGAGCCGCAGACCTGGTGCCAGCTCGCTCATCTAGTGTCCGGGCGATCCGGATTCCGAGAGGTTCCGGCGGAGCTAGACCGCCGGGAAGACGCCGACGACCGGCCGCAGCGCGATCCGGGTCGTCGCTCATCTAGACCACGTACATCAGCAGGTAGGCGATCACCAGCACGGCGACGAGCGTGCCGCCCGACACGGCCGGGCCGAAGCCGATCGAGCTGAACCAGGAGCCGGCGCGCTGGAACACCGACGGCCCGCTGTCCCAGCGCGCGGGGTCGAGATCGGCGCCGCAGATCGCGCAGCCGGCGGCGAGCGGTTGAACCCGCTCGCCGCAGTTCGGGCAACGGCTGCGATCGCGAGACATGCCGCTCAGGCTAGCCCTCGAGCTGCGTCTTGAGAACCGCCATGCGTTCGCGCCAGAACACCTTCAGCCGCGCCGCCTCGTCCGCGTCGGGCAGCCGCTCGTGCGAGAGCGCGACCGTGCTCTTGGCGTCGCCCTTCGCCTCGCAGAGGACGATCACGCGCGACGAGCCGCCCTCCCAGTCGTAGCGCGCGCCGCGCGGCGGCGTGCTGGTGCGCTCGTGCAGGTCGAACTCGCCGAGCCAGTGCTCGCGCTGCTCCGGGTCGCTCCACGCCTCGAACAGGCGCTCGACCGGCACGGCGATCGTCTTGCTGGCGCTCGACGTTGTAGGTGCCGTCGCGGTCGCCGCCGACCGGCCGCAGGCCGCGCGCCTTCTCGTACTCGACCGTGACGTTCTGCGCCCACCAGCCCGCGACGCCGTGCTCGGCTCCGAGCCAGGCGGCGATGTCGCGGTGCTCGCGGTCGACGGCGCCCCACTCGTCGAGCAGGTCGAACCAGTCGCGCCAGACGCGGCCGGTGGCCGCCTCGACCTTGTCGTCGGCGATGCGCGGCTCGTACTCGGGCTCCGGGTCGGGCAGCAGCTGCGCCCGGGCGGCGGTGTAGCTCTCGCCCGTCTTCTCCATCCGGGCGCGGACACGGCGCTTGAAGGACTGCTGGGTGGTCATCGGTTGCTCCTGTGGCGTCGGCCGACGACGGGACTCACGCTCTCGCCGCCCAGCCGCGACAGGGCAACGCACCAGCTTCGTCCCGACCGCTCGAGGCGACCTTTGCCCCTCTACGCCGGCGGCGTGAGCACCGGAACAGGGGTTGGGCGTGGAACTTGCGCCACGCCAAACGGTACCGCCATCAGCCCCTCTTGAAAAGGCCCTTGATGCGCTCCCACAGCACCGAGAAGAACAGCGATCCGCCCTTGAGCGGCTCCGCCGCGGGCGGCGGAGAGCGACGGCGGCGGCGTGCTGGGCGGCATCGCTGCGGCGACGCTCTCCGGCGCCGCGTCGCCCGCCGCCACCTCGGCGCCGGACGGCACCTCGGCCTCGGGCGCAGCGGACGGCTCGGCCAGCCGCGTCGAGAGGCAGGACGCGAAGTCGCGCAGCAGGCGGTTCGAGACGTCCTGCATCATGCCGCCGCGGCCGAACTGGGCCAGGCGGCCGGTGATGTTGAAGTCGGTCACCGCCTCGACGCGCGTGCCGCCGTCGTGCTCGCTCAGCGTGTTGACGATCGTGGCGTTGGCGCCGCCCTGGCCGCGCTTGTCGGTCCCGCGCGCCTTCAGCGTGGCCCGGTGGGCGGCCTCGTCGGCGTCCTCGATCTTGATCGTGCCGTTGTAGGCGGCGGTCATCGGCCCGATCTTGACCGTGAAGGTGCCGCGGTAGGTGCCGTCCTCGTCGTGCCCGGTGATCGCGGCGCCGGGCAGGCACGGGGCGACGCGCTCGAGGTCGTTGAGCGCCTCCCACACCTGCGCCAGCGGCGCCTGGACCTCGAACGTCTGCTCCAGCTTCATCGCCGTGCCAGCTCCTCTCGCGTGTCGATGTCCGCCGGATCGGCGAGCGAGCCGATCTCGACCTCGCGCACGGTCGCGAACTCCAGCAGGTCGCGGAACCCGGCGTCGCCCTGCAGCTCGCCGGCGCGGTCGAGCAGCGGGCGGCGGAGCAGCACCGGGTGTCCCGGCGTTCCGTCGTAGGTGGCTCGCACGGCGTCCTCGTCGCCGTCCGCCGCCACGATCGCGGCGACGGCCGCGGGGGTGATCCCGGGCTGGTCGCCGAGCACCACGACGACGGCATCGGCGCCGGGCAGCGCGGCGAGCCCGGCGCGCAGGGAGGCGGACTGGCCCTCGTCCCAGTCCTCGCACACGACGACCGAGGCGCCGTGCATGTTCACGCCCCGGCGGATCTTCTCGGCCGCGTGGCCGAGCACGACGACCCGAGGGGTGACCCCCGTCATCGCGGCCACGGCGTGCTCCAGCAGCGGCCGGCCGTCCAGCTCGGCGAGCTGCTTCGTGCCGCCGAACCGCCGCCCCTCGCCGGCGGCGAGGATCAGCCCGCCGATCGTCACACGCCGACCTCGTGGATCCGGCCCTGGGTCTGGGCGAGCCGGCCGCCCGCGCGGCCGTGCCGCATGGCCACGATCTCGCCCATGATCGACAGCGCGGTCTCCTCGGCGGTCAGGGAGCCGAGGTCGAGCCCGATCGGCGCCGCTCACGCGCTCGAGGTCGGCCTCCTCGATCCCCTTGGCGACCAGCCGCTCACGGCGCTTGGCCTGCGCGCGGCGCGAGCCCATCGCGCCGATGTAGCCCGCGTTCGAGCGCAGCGCCAGCACGAGCGCGGCGTCGTCGAGCTTCGGGTCGTGCGTCAACACGGCGATCGCCGTCGCGCGATCGATGCCGCCGAGCTGGTGGAACGCGTCCTCCGGCCACGCGGCGACGACCTGCTCGGCGTCCGGGAAGCGCGCCGCCTGCGCGAAGCGCGCCCGCGGGTCGACGACGAACGGCCGCCAGCCGGTCGCCTTGGCGAGCTTGCACAGCGCGGCGGCGAAGTCGACCGCGCCGAAGACGATCAGCCGCGGCGGCGGGAAGGTGACGTCGACGAACAGGTCGCCGTGGCGCTCGGACCGCTCGGCCCACATCAGCTCGTCGCCGAGCTTCGCCGCCTGCTCGTCGAGCACGGGGTCGCCCAGGGTGCCCGTCGTCGCGCCGTCGGCGTGGACGAGGATCTTCTCGCCGCTCTCGAGCTTCGTGACCAGCGCGCCGCGGCCGCCCTCGCGCGCGAGGTCGGTGAACTCGCTCGCGGCGCTCACGGCTGGTAGCGCTCCACGTAGACGTCGATCTCGCCGCCGCACGGCAGGCCGACGTCCCACGCCTCCTCGTCGGCGATGCCGAAGTGCAGCAGCCGCGGGGCGCCGCCGTTCAGCACCTCCTCCGCGACCTCGACGACCGCGCCCTCGACGCAGCCGCCCGAGACGGCGCCGGAGATCTCGCCGTGCTCGTTGACGGCCATCTTCGAGCCCGGCGGGCGCGGCGCCGAGCGCTTGACGCTGATCACCGTGGCGAGGGCCACCGCGTCGCCGCGGGCGGTCCAGGCATCCACGTCTTCGAGTACGTCCTTCATGACAGTCCCTCCTCCATGAGCGAGGCCAGCGCCTCGAGCGATGCGATCGAGTTTCCGGGCAGCAGGTGGTCGACGTGCGGGAGCGCGGCCAGCATCCCGCGCGTCAGCGGCTCGTAGCGCGGGTCGGCGGCGAGCGGGTTCAGCCACAGCACGCGGTGGGCGCAGCGCCGCAGGCGCGCCATCTCGGTGGCCAGCTCGTCGGGATCGCCGCGATCCCAGCCGTCCGAGAGCACGACGATCACCGCGCCGCGGCCGATGCGGCGGCCGTGCTCGCGGTTGAGCTCGGCCAGCGCGGCGCCGATCCGCGTGCCGCCCGACCAGTCCGAGACGTGCTCGGCGGCGCGCGCCAGCGCACGGTCCGGATCGCGGCCGGCCAGCTCGCGCGTCACGCGCGTGAGCCGCGTGCCGAAGACGAACGCCTCCACGCGGGCGCGCGCGGCGACGCTCGCCTGGAGGTACTGGAGCAGCATCCGCGCGTACGGCGCCATCGAGCCGGAGACGTCGCACACCAGCACGAGCCGCCGCGGCCGCTCGGCGGGCTCGCGGTAGCGGCGCTCGAACAGCTCGCCGCCGTGGCGCAGCGAGGCGCGCACGGTGGCGCGCAGGTCGTGGATGTCGCGCCGCCGGCGGGTGGCGCGGGTGCGGCGCGAGAGCCGCTGCGGCGTGCGCCGCGCGAGCCGCACGAGCAGCGCGCGGGCGAGCGCGCGCTCGGCGTCGCTGTACTCGGCGAAGTCCTTCTCGCGCAGCAGCTCCTCGTCGCTCCACGCGGCCGGCACCGGCACGTCCTCGAGGACCGCCGACGCCTGCTGCTCCATCGGGATGCCGACTCGCGGCAGCGCCGCCTTCTCGATCTTCCCCAGCGCCTCGAACGGGTCCTCGAACGGCTCGCCGGGCGCGAAGACGACGGCGAACGCCTCGGCGAACAGGTCGAAGTCGGCCCGCGACGAGCACAGCGACGCGCGCAGGGCGAAGAACGACTCGCGGCGCGACACCGGGTTCACGGCTTCGAGCGCCCGCAGGGCGGCCACGACCTCCCCCACGCCCACGGGCGCGCCGGCGACGCGCATGTACTCGGCCAGCGCCGAGATGCGGCCGGTGACCGCCTCAGACACCACCGAGCACACCCCGCTCGCGCACGCGCTCGATGTCCTCGCGCACCTTCAGCGCCACCCCGAGCGTCTCCTCGAGGTCGCCGCTCCCGTCGAGCGCGAGCAGCGCGCGAGCCCAGATGATCGTCTCCCCCACGCCCGGCAGCTTGTAGAGCTCCTCCTCGCGCAGCCGCGCGACGGCCACGCACACGCGCTCGGCGATCGCGTCGGGCACGCCGGGCAGCCGCGTGCGGACGATCTCGGCCTCGCGCTCGCGCGACGGGTAGTCGATCCAGTGGTACAGGCAGCGGCGCTTGAGCGCGTCGTGCAGCTCGCGCGTGCGGTTCGAGGTCAGCACGACCAGCGGGCGGCGCTTGGCGGCCACGGTGCCGAGCTCGGGGATCGTGATCGCGAAGTCGGCCAGGAACTCGAGCAGGAAGGCCTCGAACTCGTCGTCGGCGCGGTCGATCTCGTCGATCAGCAGCACGGCCGGGCCGTCGTGCTCGAGCGCCTCCAGCAGCGGCCGCCGCAGCAGGAACTCGGGCCCGAACAGCTCGCGCGCCTCGGCGCCCGCCTCGGCGGCGCGGATCGCCAGCAGCTGGCGCTGGTAGTCCCAGTCGTAGACCGCGTGATGGAGGTCGATCCCCTCGTGGCACTGGAGCCGGATCAGCCGCGCGCCCGCCGAAGCGGCCAGCGCGCGCGCCACCTCGGTCTTCCCCACGCCGGCCTCGCCCTCGAGCAGCAGCGGCTGCTCGAGGGTGGCGGCGAGGAAGACGGCAGTGCTCAGGGCCTGGTCGGCGAGGTAGCCCTCACCGGCCAGCGCCCGGGTCACGTCCTCCGTAGTGGTGAACCGCACAACTTCATTGTGACGCCTGCTCGAGCGCGCGCCGGCAGAGGACGGTCGCCAGGTGGCGCTTGTACTCGGCCGAGGCGTTCAGGTCGGCGGGCGGCTCGGTGCCCTCGGCGGCAAGCGCAGCCGCCTCGGCGATGCTCCGGCCCTCCCGCAGGGCGTTCTCGGCGGCGGTCGCGCGCAGCGGCGTCGAGGCCATGTGGGTGAGCCCGATCCGCACGTCCTCGCACGAGCCGTCGGCCGCCTTCTTGACCCAGGCGGCCACGGCCACCATCGCCCAGTCCTCCTTGCGGCGGTTGAACTTCTGATAGCCGAACCCGTAGCCGTCCATCGCCGGCAGCCGCACCTCGGTCAGGATCTCGCCGTCCTCCACCGCGGTGGTCATGTAGTCCTTGAACAGGTCGGCCGCCGCGACCTCGCGCTGGCCTGACGGCGCCGCGGACCGTCACCGAGCCCTCGGCCGCCAGCAGCACGGCCGGCATGTCCGAGGCCGGGTCGCCGTGCGCCAGCGTGCCGCCGATCGTCCCGCGATAGCGGACCTGCGGGTCGGCGATCAGGCCCGCCGCGGTCGACGCAAGCCCGAGCCCGCCCTCGACGACCGCGTAGTGCGTCGTCATGGCGCCGATCCGCCACGACCCGTTCTCGCGCTGGATGCCGGTGAGGCCGGGCACGCGCCGCAGGTCGACGAGCAGCGAGGGCGTCGCCAGCCGCAGCTTCATCAGCGGGATCAGCGAGTGGCCGCCGGCCAGCACCTTGGCGTCCTCGCCCTGGAGCGCCGACAGCGCCTCGTCGAGCGACTCGGGCGCGACGTAGTCGAACTCGGCGGGGATCACGACCCACCTCCCTCGCTCGGAGACGTCGGTCCGGAGCCGGCGCTCCCGCTCCCGTGCTCGTCCCAGCTGCCGCCCTGCGGCCCGGGGTCGCCGGCCGGCGAGCCGCCCTTGGCCGCCTCGATCGCCGCCCAGATCGACTGCGAGCTGAGCGGCATGTCGAGGTAGGTGACGCCGAGCGGCCGCAGCGCGTCGATCACCGCGTTGGTGACGGCCGCCGACGACGCGATCGTGCCGGCCTCGCCGACGCCCTTGACGCCGAGCGAGTTGACCGGCGACGGGGTCTCCGTGCGGTCGGTCTCGAAGCTCGGCACGTCGGCGGCGCTCGGCAGCGCGTAGTCGACGAACGTGCCGGTCACGAGCTGGCCGTCGTCGTCGTAGTGGATGCGCTCGAACAGCGCCTGGCCGATCCCGTGCACGACGCCGCCGTGGATCTGGCCCTCGATCAGCATCGGGTTGATGGCCGGGCCGCAGTCGTCGACCGACACGTAGCGGACGACGTCGACCTTCCCGGTCTCGCCGTCGACGTCGACGATGCACGCGTGGGCGCCGAACGGCCACGTGAAGTTCGTCGGGTCGTAGAACGTCGTCTCCTCGAGCCCGGGCTCCATGCCCTCGGGCAGGTTCTCCGGCACGTAGGCCGCGCCCGCGATCTCGGCCAGCGTCATGCCCTTGTCCGGCGAGCCCTTGACCGAGTACTTGCCGTCGGCGAGCTCGATGTCCTCGGGCGCCGCCTCGAGCAGGTGGGCCGCGATCCGCTTCGCCTTGTCGGCGACCTTGAGCGCGGACTGGGCGAGCGACTCGCCGCCGACGGCCAGCGAGCGCGAGCCGTAGGTGCCGAGCCCGAACGGGCCGGTGCCGGTGTCGCCGTGCTGGACGTCGACCTGGTCGGGCGTGGCGCCGACGCGGTCGGCGACGATCTGCGCGAACGACGTGTCCAGGCCCTGGCCGTGCGGCGCGGTGCCGCTGTACGCGGTGACCGCGCCGGAGGCGTGGATGCGCACGATCGACGACTCGTAGAAGCCGGCCTGGAGGCCGACCCCGCTCGGGCCGACGACGCGCGACGGCGCCAGGCCGCAGATCTCCATCCAGGTCGAGAAGCCGATGCCGCGGTAGATGCCCTTCGCGCGCAGGCCTTCGGCCTCGCGCGAACGGCCGTCGACGTCGACGTGCGTGAGCAGCTTGTCGAGCGAGCCGTGGTAGTCGCCGGAGTCGTAGATCGACGCCGATCGCCACCTCGGCCGGGAAGTCCTCCTTCGGGATGAAGTTCTTGCGCCGCAGCTCGAGCGAGTCCATCCCGAGCTCGGCCGCGAGCTGCTCGACCATCACCTCGATCAGGTGCGTCGCCTCCGGCCGGCCGGCGCCGCGCGTGGCGTCGGTCGCCATCTTGTTGGTGAAGACGCCGCGGGCCGTGAACTTGAGGTTCGGGATCTTGTAGCAGCCGCTGATCACGAAGCCCGTGAAGCACGGGATGAACGGCGTGAGCAGCGTGTAGAAGGCGCCGAGGTCGCAGATCGCCGTGCACTCGAGCCCGACGATCGTGCCGTCGCGCTTGGCGCCGACCTTCACGTAGTCGATCTGGTCGCGGCCGTGGATCGTCGACGTCATGTGCTCCGAGCGCGTCTCCGTCCACTTGACCGGGCGGTTGAGCTTGCGCGAGGCCCAGGCGGCGAGGATCTCCTCGCCGTAGTGCGTGATCTTGACCCCGAAGCCGCCGCCCACGTCCGGCGCGATCACGCGGATGCGGTCCTCGGACATCCCGAGCTCGCCGGCCATGAAGAGCCGGATCAGGTGCGGGTTCTGGCTCGTCAGGTGAAGCGTGAGGCTGCCGCCGCGGTAGTCGGCGATCGCCACGCGCGGCTCGATCGGCGCGCCCGCCGTGCGGTGGTTGACGATCCGCCGCTCGACGATCACGTCGGACTCCGCCCAGGCGGTGTCCATGTCGCCGCCGCCGATCGTCCACTCGTGCGTCTGGTTGGTCCCCCAGTCCTCGTGCACGAGCGGCGAGCCGGCCTCGAGCGCCTTCTCCGGGTCGACGACCACGGGCAGCGGGTCGTACTCGACGAACACCTGCTCGGCGGCGTCGCGGACGCCGTACTTGTCGGACCCGAGCACGATCGCCACGGGCTGGCCGACGTACTTGACCTCGCCCTTGGCCAGCGGCCAGTGCTCGGCGGACTTCATCTCGACGCCCGGCGGGACCCACGCCATCGGCATCGGCGACTCGAGGTTCACGTCGTCGCCGGTGAAGACGCCGAAGACGCCCGGCGCCGACTTCGCGCTCTCGGCGTCGATCGTGACGATCCTCGCGTGCGCCTCGGTCGAGCGCACGATCGCCATGTGGAGCATTCCCGAGAGGACGATGTCGTCGACGTAGCGGCCGCGACCCGTGATCATCCGCGGGTCCTCCTTGCGGCGCATCGCCTGGCCGACCCACTTGGTCTCGGGGGTGGCCTGCTCGACGGTGCTCATGCCGGCACCCCCTTCGAGGCGGCGTCGAGCACCGACTTGACGATGTTGTGGTAGCCGGTGCAGCGGCAGAGGTTGCCCGCGAGCGCCTCGCGGACCTCCTCCTCGCTCGGGTTCGGGTTCTTGGCCAGCAGATCGGCGCCGGCCATGATCATGCCGGGCGTGCAGTAGCCGCACTGGAGGCCGTGGTTCTTCCAGAACGCCTCCTGCAGCGGATGCAGGTCGTCCTCGGTGCCCATGCCCTCGATCGTGGTGACCTCGCCGCCGTCGGCCTGGACGGCGAGCACCGTGCAGCTCTTCACCGCCTCGCCGTCGAGGTGCACGCGTGCAGGCGCCGCAGTTGGACGTGTCACAGCCGACGTGCGTGCCGGTCAGACCCAGCGTGTCCCGTATGAGGTGGACGAGCAGCAGGCGCGGCTCCACCTCCTCGCGTGTACTGCACGCCGTTGACCGTCAGCGAAACCCGTGCCATGCAGCGTCTCCTCCTCCGTCGGGCGACCTGGAGGGAGCCTATTCCTTCAGCGGCGCCGGTGGTACGCGAGCGCGAGCGAGGCGAGCAGCAGGCGGTCGTCGCGCTCGATCGCCTCGAAGCGCAGGCCCGAGGTCCTCGCTCGTCACGCGCACGGCGACGGCCTCGGCCACGACCTCGTGGTCGGCCACCTGGATCCGGACCTCGAACGTGCCGTCGCCGGCTCGGTGCCCTCGCGCGCGACGCAGACGCCGCCGGCGCTGACGTCGCGCGTGACGGTCGTCCACTCGTCGCCGCCTTCACGCGACCTGACCACGGCGGGCAGTGCGATCGGCGCGCGCGAGAAGGTGCGGCGCTGGCCGAGCCGGATGCTCGTCGCTGAGGCGCAGGACCATCTCGGTGCCGGCCGGTGAGCCGATCCGGCCGCGTACTGCCTGCATGCGGCCGCCGGCCTCGATCAGCAGGTAGGCGACCGAGCCCACCTCGAACTCGACCTCGGGCTGCTGCTCGAGCGCCAGCACGACGTCGGGCCCGCTGAACCCGATCACGCGGCAGGGCAGGCTCTCGCCGATGTCCAGGCGGGCCGGCTGACCTTCAACGAGCTGGGGCAGGCTCATGACTGCCCGGAAGTATCGGCGCTGGTCGGCGTCGATTGAGTCTCGTGCCGGCGGGCCGGCCCCGGGGAATCGCCCGGGGGGCGATTCCCTTGGGGGTATGTCCCGGGGGGACATACCCCCGGGACATACCCCTTTGGGCCTGGGGAGGGAAGCTCAGAGCCGGTCGTGCCAGCGCACCGCGGCCGACGCGATCTCGCCGAGCGCGGCGCGCAGGCCGGCGCGATCGCCCGCCGCGCGGGCCTTGGCGAGGCGCCGCAGGGCCGCGGCCAGGACCGCCGGGCCGGACGGCCCGCCGGCGCGCAGCGCGCTCAGCTCCTCGGCGGTCAGGCGCCGCTGGCCGTTCGACACCAGCGCGCTCAGCTCGCGCGCACGGCGCTCGGCCGTCGCGGCGGCCTCGCGCGCCTCGGCGGCGTCGCGCACGGCGGCCTCGACCTGGTCCTCGCTGGCACGGACGCGCGCGTCGGCGTCGGCGATCACGGCCTCGATGCGCTTCTCGAGCCCGTCGCGGCGAGCCACGCGCACGCTTTCGCGCGCACGGCGGTCACCGGCGCGGCGGGTACGGCGGCGCGCCTCGACCGACTTCGCCTCGGCACGGCGACGGCAGCTCGCGCTCGAGCCCGGCCGCGCGCGCCTCGGCGGCGCGGGCACGGTCGAGCGCGGCCGCCAGGTCGCCGGTCGGCGTCGCACGACGCTTCGCGCGGCTCGACCGCCGGCCTGGCCGCGCCCGCGGCACGCCTGGGCCCGGGACGGTGCGGCTCCAGCCCGGCCGCGCGCACGGCGGCGTCGAAGGAGCCGCCGAACGGGCGCTTGGCGGCGTTGGTCGAGGGCCAGACGCCGTCGCGGTAGCGCTCGGCACGCCACTCCTGCGCGCGCCAGCGGGCCAGCGACGGGTTCCAGTCGGCCGAGCAGGGCGGCTCGCCGTAGCGGGCGTCCCACTCGAGGATCTTCTCGATGATGGTTTCGCGGGTCCAGCGCCTCACTCGACGCCCGCCCGCGGTCTGCGCGGACGGGGTCATGAGTCAGGCTCCGTCCGCTAGGTGCCGCGCGGGTCGTTCGACGTGAGGATGGCGAACGGCCGCGCCTCCACCCACTGATGACCCGCGGCGGCGGGCATCGGCATGAGGGGCAGGTAGAGGCGGCTTGCCATCGGTCCGGGAACGGTAGCGGACGATCCGGCCTGCGTCCAACGGGATTCGAACCCGGTCATCTAGGGTGCGGGCCCATGGCCACCGAGGTCGCGCCCGGCGTGCACCGCCTGGGCAACGAGATGGTCAACTTCTACCTGGTCGAGGCGGACGGCGGGCTCACGCTGGTCGACGCCGGCCTGCCCGGGTTCTACGGGCAGCTCGAGGAGCTCCTGCGCTCACGCGGCCGGACCGTGGCCGACATCGACGCGCTGCTGCTGACCCACGCGCACGGGGACCACGTCGGCATCGCCGAGCGCGTGCGGGGCCAGGCGTGCCGGTCCGGATCCACGAGCTCGACGCCGAGCAGGCGCGGACCGCCAAGAACCACCCGCGCGAGGGCGGCATGCTGGGGTACTTCCGCCACCGGCAGACCTGGCGGCTGCTCGCCATGGGCATGCGGAACGGCGCGATCAAGCCGGTCAAGATCGCCGAGGTGACGCCGTTCGGCGAGGGCGAGCTCGACGTGCCCGGCCGCCCGCGGGTCATCCACACGCCGGGCCACTCGCCCGGCCACGTCGTCTTCCACTTCGCGGAGCAGGGCGCGCTGATCGCCGGCGACGCGCTCTGCACGTGGAACCCGCTGACCGGCCGCCCGGGGCCGCAGATCATGCCGGGCGCGTTCTCGTTCTCGAACGCGCAGGCGATGGAGTCGCTGGGGCAGATCGAGCCGATCGAGGCGGGGGCGCTGCTCGTCGGCCATGGCGATCCGTGGACCGCGGGTGTGGCGGCGGCGGTGGCTCGGGCGCGCGAGGCCGGCCCCAGCTAGGGCGCGAACTTCGGGCTTGTAGGGAGGCGGGATCGGGCCGCTGCGCGCGTCCGGTGATGGGCTTTGTCCGAGTCCCAGCGTCGACAGGCCGCATCGATCGGTCCAGCCGCCTCCCTACCCAGCCGCAGTTCCTACGGCCCGGTGACCGTCTCGAGCCACGTGCTCCGCAGCCCGAGCGCCGTCCGCACCGACGCGGCCGACACCGTCCGGTCGCCGCCACTGCCGCGGATCAGCACCGTCGCGGCGCGACCGGACGGCGAGCGCGTGGCCACCTCGAACCCCCGCAGCCGGCCGGTCACCAGCGAGCCGAGCTTGCGCTCGGCCTCGCGCCGCGTGAAGCGAGCGGTCCAGGTGTGGACGGGCGAGAGGTCGTCGTGCGGGTCCTCGACCGAGCGCAGGTACGCGATCGGCGAGCCGCCGAAGCCCTCCTCGTTGGCCGCCGTGCGGCCGCCCGAGGTGGAGAAGAAGAACGTCTGGGCGACCTGGCCGCCGACCGTCACCACGCCGCCGCGCGTCGCGCGCACCGCCTCCGTGGTCGAATCGACCTCGGCGAGCACGCCGCGGTAGACCTGCGAGCGCACGTCGGCGAACACGTCCCACGGCAGGCCGCTGGAGCGGCTGGTGAGCGCGTATGAGCGGGCGACGACCGCCTGCGCCTTGAGCGCCTCGGCCGGCCAGCTCGCCGGCATCTCGGCGGGCACGACCCCGTACAGGTAGTGCTCGAGCGAGACGTGGTTGACGGCGAGCACCGCGCCGCCGTCGCGCGTGAGCACGATCCGGCCGCGGTAGAAGCCGTTGCTCAGCCCGTTCTCGGCGCCCCCGTGCAGCCGCGTGCTCGCCCCGCCGGTGACCGTCACCGGCACCCGCAGCCGGGCGCGCGTGCGGCCGGTCGTGGTGTCGATCACGCTCACGCGATCGAGGTCCAGCGCCTGGAAGCGGTAGCCGCGGTCGTCGCGCAGCGTGACGCGGCGACCGCCGGAAACGGCGCGCGTGGCGCCGCTGAGCTTCGGCGCGCCGGCGCGCTTGAGGCGCACGCGCATGCGCGTGGCCGGCGCGGTGCCGAATTCGCTGCCCGTGTAGTAGTGGGCGAGGATGAACTGGGCGTCGCGCCCCTCGCGCAGGGCGTAGCCGTAGGCCCCGTACTGGGACAGCCCGACGCCGTGGCCCCAGCCGCGGCCGTCGATCACGACGTCGGCGGCGGCCGCGGACGCCGGAATGAGCAGCAGCAGCGTGGCGGCGATCAGGAGGGCGCGCATCGTCACTCACCAACAGCGCCGGGCCGCCGGGGTTGCGGTGTCATGAGCGCGAGCGCGACCGGCAGGCCCGCCTCGGGGCGCACCGTGGCGATCCGGCGGCCGGGCTGGACGGCGGGCCGCACCGCGCCCAGCAGCGGGGTGGGCGGGGACCCCAACTCACGCGCGCACGCGTCGAGGTCGGCCACGACGACGACGAGCCCCCAGAGCGCGGGCCGCGGGCCGGCGACGACCACCTCCAGCACCAGCGGACCGAGCCGGTGGAAGGCCATCGGCGTGCCCGGGCGCGGCTCGGCGCGGCGACGCAGCGGTGCGCCCGCGCGCTCGAGCGCGGCGCTCGTGCGGTCGAGGTCGTCGGTGAAAGCGACGACATGGTCGACGGCCTGGGCGCCGTTCGGATGCGCGCCCGTCTCCGCCGCGGTCGCCGCAGTGGCCGTGATCGACAGCCCGTCCGGCCGCTCCGCCTCGAGCTCGGACGCCTCCACCCGCAGCTCGTCGCCGCCGGTCGCGAGCCGGAGCCCGCCGACGTGGCCGCTGCCATCCTCTTGCAGCGCGAAGCCGAGGCGGACCCATGCCGCGGGCTCGCCGCCGGTCACGATCGTCCGCGCGTGCGCCGCCATCGGCGGCATCATTCACGACCAGGGCTCAAAACCGATCAGCACTCCGACTCCAACGCCTGAACGGACCGCCTCGCCGTCCGTGTCCGATGCGGCCCCCGGCGAGCGCCGGCGGGTCGGTTCGCGCCTGTCCTGGCTCGGCCTGGCCGTCTCGCTGCTCGCGCTCGCCGGCGTCGTCTGGTGGGCGTCCCAGCAGGAGCCGCCCGACCTGCCGTCGAGCGGGAGCGAGCTCGCCGCCCTGGTCGGGGCGATCGCGCTCTACGCGCTCGCCACCGTCGTGCGGTCCGAGCGCTGGCAGCGGCTGCTCGTCGACGAGGGCGCGACGCCCGAGCGGGTCGACACCTACGCGCTCACCTGCGTCGGCTACATGGGCAACAACGTGCTGCCCGCGCGCGCGGGCGACGCGATCCGCGCCGTGCTGATGGCGCCGCGCGCCAACACCTCGATCCGCACCGTGATCGGCACGCTGCTCGCCGAGCGGCTGCTCGACATCGCGGTGCTGGTGGCGATCTTCGTGATCGTCGGCTACGGGCTGCTGGGCGAGGTCGGCGGCGACAGCGTCGAGATCATCCTGCTCGTCGTCGCCGGACTGGCGATCGCGGGCGCGGCCGGGTACTTCGCGGTGCGCCGCAACGAGCGCATGATGGCCTTCCTGGCGCCGATCGCCTCGGCCACGCTCGGCCTGCGGCGGGCGCACCACGGCCTGCTCCTGCTCGGCCTCACGGTGGTGATCTGGGCGATCGAGGCGGGCGTCTGGATGCTCGCCGCGGCGGCGGTCGGCTTCGGCATGGACCCGATCGAGGGCCTCTACATCGTCGCCCTGGCGTCGGTGTTCTCGCTGGTGCCGTCGGGCCCCGCGTACGCCGGCACCCAGGACGCGGCGGCGATCCTCGGCATCAAGGCGCTCGGCGGGACCGGCGCGCAGGCCGTCGCCTACATCGTGATGCTGCGCTTCATCATCGTCGTCCCGATCACGATCGTCGGGCTCGTGCTGCTCGCGGCCCGCTACGGCGGGCTCGGTCGGCTGCGCCGGGCACGGCTCGAGGCCGGGGATTGATGGCTGCCACGCTCCCGCAGCCCGAGACGGCCGCGCCACGGGCCGGCCGCCCGCGCGGCGAGCTGATCGCCTACGGGGTCCTGATCCTCGTCGCGCTCGCGCTGCGGCTGTACGACCTCGGCGACCGCCCGTTCCACCACGACGAGAGCCAGGACGCCTACTTCTCGTGGACGTTCCTCGAGAACGGCGACTACGAGTACAACCCGCTGCTGCACGGACCGCTTCGCTTCTACCTGACGGCCGCGATCTTCAAGGTCCTCGGCGACAGCGACTTCACGGCGCGACTGGCCCCCGCGCTGATGGGCCTGGCGATGGTCCCGATGCCCTACCTGCTGCGCGACCAGCTCGGCCGCGTCGGCGCGTTCGCGACCGCCGCGCTCCTCGCCTTCGGCCCGTCGTACCTGTACTTCTCGCGCTTCGCGCGCGAGGACATCTACTTCGCGTCGATCACCTTCGCGCTGGTGGTCGTCGCCTTCCGCTTCCTCGACCGGCCGCGGCGCCACCAGCCGGCGCTGATCGGCGCCCTGCTCGCGGCCAGCTTCGCGATCAAGGAGACGACGTTCATCACCGGCTTCGTCGCGTTCACGTTCTTCGCGCTGGTGTTGATCCTGCCGTGGCGGCGCGCGCTGATCGACCCGATCCGCGCCGTCGGACTGGAGGCGTGGGGCTGGGCGCTGGCCGCCTTCCTGGGCGTCTACACGCTGCTCTTCACGACCTTCCTGACCAACCCCGACGGCGTGCGCGGCCTCTACACGGGGCTCGACTACTGGCTCGGGCAGCACGAGGTCGGCCGCGGCGGCGAGGCGTGGAACTTCTACCTCGTCGTCCTCTTCGGCGTGGAGTGGCCGGTGCTGCTGCTCGGCGCGGTCGGCGCCGTGGTCTCGCTGTGGCGGCCGACGCTGCTGCGGCTGTTCCTGATCTGGGGCTTCGTGCTGTCGCTGATCATCTACTCGTGGGCGGGCGAGAAGTTCGCCTGGCTCGTGCTGCACCCGCTGCTGCCGCTGCTGCTGCTGGCCGGGATCGGCGTGCAGGCGATCTGGAGCGCCCGCCGCCGCTGGTACGGCGCGCTCGGCGCCGTCGTGGTGGTCGCCGGCTTCGCGTACAGCGCCTACGCGTCCTACCTCGTCAACGCCGTCCACCGCGCCGACCCGCGCGAGCTGCTGGTCTCGACGCAGTCGTCGGAGGACGTCAAGCGCGTCGCCGACGAGGTCGTGGCGCGCGCCGAGCGCGGGCCCGACGACGATCACCGTCGACTCCTCCGAGGGCGCGACGTTCCCGTGGGCGTGGTACTTCCGCGACCTGCCGGTCGGCTACGTCGAGCTCGGCGCCGGCTCGACCGCGCCCGCCCCGGACTCCGACGTGCTGATCCTGACGCAGGCCGCGAACGATCGCCTCGCCGGTGAGCTGAGGGCTACGAGGCGCGCGAGTTCCCGTTCCGCGTCTGGTGGGTGCGCGACTACGACGCGATGTCACCCGGAGCGTGGTGGGGCTGGTTCACCGAGCGCGAGCCGTGGAGCCCGACGGGCGGCATGCCCGAGTGGCTCTACGAGCGGCGCTGAACTCAGCTGCCAGATCGTCGTGCCCTCGCTGCTCGAACACGCGCTCGCCGAGCTGGTCCCACTTGCCGAGCCCGGCGTCGCCGTACGTGGTCCGCTCGATCGGGCCGTAGACGACGTAGTCGACCCCGTAGCGGGCGATCAGCTCGCGCGCCTGCGTCGAGGTCGTCGGTCGTGTAGAGCGTGCGGACGTCCTCGGCGCGGCCGCCCGGCTCGTGGTCCCACTGCAGCTCGTGGCCGGCCCAGCCGAGCACGGTCGGGCGGCCGCTGAAGGTCGAGATGCGGGCGTGGCCGAAGGCCGAGTAGTCGTCCCCCACCGCCTCGAGCACGACCGCGCTGCCGGGCGTGTTGGCGCGCAGCCAGTCGATCGCGGGCGGATCGCCCGGGGCGGTCGGGCTGCAGCCACGCGAGCCCGTCGAGCGACGGCGAGCGCGCGAAGCCGCCCTTGCGCGCGTAGGTCCCGGCGTACGGGTAGACGAGGCCGAGCAGCAGCAGCACGGCGGCGCCCGCCGCCCACACCGGCCACGCGCGCCGCGGCAGGTGCGCGCCCGCCCACGGCAGCGCGCAGGCGGCCGCGAGCGCCAGCAGCAGCCACGCCTGGTAGCCGAGCTTGAAGACGGTGTTCATGCGGAACAGGTCGCTGCCGTCGAACGCGTCGCGGACGTAGACCAGCTCGGGCGCGATCACGCAGGCCAGGCCGCCGCTCACCAGCAGCCAGAGGAAGCGCTCGGGGGCGGCGAGCGCGCGGCGTGAGCGCGGCGCCGAGCGCGACGGCGAGCAGCGCGGCGAGCACGGCGACGCCGGCCAGGTCGGCGGCGGCCAGCAGCGAGCCGGCGAAGATCGATCGCCACGACGCCCCACACCAGCGTGCGCACGGGTCGGCGCGCGGCCAGCACGCGGGCGGCGAAGGCGGCGACGAGCAGCCCGGCGAAGATGCCGTACAGCAGCGCGATGTCGCCCATGAAGCGCGCGAACGGCGCCGCTCCTCGACCAGCGCGATCCCGCTCGCGGCCGGGTCGAAGTTGAGCCAGAACGGCAGCACGAGGACGACGCTGGCCAGCCAGCACGAGCACCAGCCAGCTGACCGCGTAGCCGCGCGCGGCCGGCGCTCCGCGGGTCGCGCAGCCAGATCACCACCGCCCCAGCCAGCAGCCCGGCGGTCGATCGGGTACGACCACGAGTTGATCGCGTACAGGACGCCGACCGCGAGCCCGGCGGCCAGCGCCTCGGCGACGCCGCGCAGCACCGCGTCGCCGCGCGGGCCGGCGATCGCGACCTGCAGCGCGAAGGCGAGCGCGACGACGGTGAACGGCAGCGCGAGCACGTGCGCGTGCAGGTCGCCGAGCAGGAACGAGAACCACGGGAACTCGTTGATCGTCCCCGGGATCACGCGCGAGGGCGCGAACCAGTCGTAGTCGCCGGGCGGGTCGGCGGCGTCGAGCCACTCGCGCGCGCCGGCGAGGTTGCCGAGCACGATGCAGACCACGACCGCGGTCACGCCGACCAGCACCGGCCCGCCGCGCACGCCGGTCAGCCGCGGCCGCGCGGCCGCCCACAGCGTGCCGGCGAACGTGAAGACCGCGGTCGCCGACAGCGCCGCCAGCAGCGCGAAGGCGAGGTTGTAGCCGACGTCGGGCGCCGTGCCCACGACCTTGATCACGATCGCCATCGCGAGGTGGCCGAGGTAGTAGTAGTTGAGGTCCTCGCCGGCCATCCACGGGTCGTGCGGCGGGAAGGAGTCCGAGGCGTTCGACGGCGTTGATGAACGCCATGTCCATCGGCTTCTCGGTCCCCCACACGTCGGGCGAGTAGGCGACCAGCAGCGCCATCGCCGCGAACGCGACCGCGAACACGACCTCCGAGCCGAGCCACAGCCGGAGCCGCGCCGGATCCTCGGCCGGCAGGGCGCGCGTGCCGATCCACTGCGCGCGCCGGCGCGCCAACCAGCCCTCGCCCGGCCGCGCCCAGCCGCGCGGCCAGCGTGCGCTGGCGCGCGGCGGCCAGGCCGCCGGCGAGCGCGAGCAGCGCGACGACCACGAGCACCGTCGCCGTGCCGTACGAGACCGGCGTGACCGAGGCCGCCATCCACACGACCCAGGTGACGAGCAGCAGCCCGAGCGGCTTGGCGAAGCCGAGCCCGGCGCCGGGCAGGCGGCCGAAGGCGAGTCCGGCCAGCGGCACGGCCGCCAGGCCGATGACCTCGACCAGCACGAAGAACCCGAGGGCCTCGGCAGCATGCTAAGGCGCTCGCCGGAGCTGCGACGGCGAGTAAGCCGCACTCGAGGCGGCCGGTCCGTAGGCTGCCGGGATGAGCACCTACGAGCGCGTCGCCGACCTGCCCCTCACGATCGACGGCTACGCGCTCGAAGGGCTGTCGAAGACGGTGTCGAGCGGCTTCGAGCGCTTCACCACCGTGATCCGCCTGCAGGGCGGCGGCGAGGAGGGCGTCGGCGAGGACGTCACCTACGAGGGCGCGCTCCAGATCGCCCAGCAGGAGCACGGCCCGACGCTGCCGCTGGCCGGCGAGTGGACCTTCGACAGCTTCTCCGAGCACCTCGGCTCGCTCGACCTCTTCCCGGCCGGCGCGCCCGATCGCGAGGTCTACCGCCTCTACCGCCGCTGGGCGTTCGAGAGCGCGGCGCTCGACCTCGCGCTGCGCCAGGCCGGCACCTCGCTCGCCGACGCGGTCGGCCGCGAGCTCGGGCCGGTCACCTTCGTCGTCTCCTCGCGCATGGGCGATCCGCCGACGATCGCCCCGGTCACCAGCCGCCTCGCCCGCTACCCGGACCTGCGCTTCAAGCTCGACGCCACGCCCGACTGGGACGACGCGACCTGATCGACGGCCTGATCGAGACCGGCGCCGTCGACTCGATCGACTTCAAGGGCGCCTACAAGGGCACGCCGGTCGACGCCGAGACCGACCCCGCCTTCTACCGCCGGATCGCCGAGGCGTTCCCCGACGCCTGGCTCGAGGATCCCGGACCTCGAGACCCCGGAGGCGCGCGCCGCGCTGCGAGCCGTTCAACGACCGCATCACCTGGGACGCGCCGATCCACTCGACCGACGACATCCTCGCCATGCCGGTGCTGCCGCGCACCGTGAACCTCAAGCCGTCGCGCTTCGGCAGCTTGAAGGCGCTGTTCGAGGGCTACGACTTCTGCGAGCAGCGCGGGATGGGCGCCTACGGCGGCGGCCAGTTCGAGCTCGGCCCGGGGCGCGGCCAGATCCAGTACCTCGCGGCGCTCTTCCACGCCGACGCGCCGAACGACATCGCGCCATCCGGGTATGACGCCCTCGAGCCCGAGCCCGGCCTGCCCGCCAGCCCGCTCACCCCCGATCCCGAGCCCACCGGATTTCGCCGGCGGTCGTAGACTCCGAGGACCAGCCATGCCCCCCAAGCAGCGTCAGATCAAGATCGAGCAGAAGGGCGCTCTGGCCGCGATGCAGCGGCTGGAGGGGCGCAGCGACGAGGAGCTCGAGGCCGAGACCCGCTTCCGCGCCGCCGCGCAGGCGATCCTCGGCGCCCGCGCCGCCGAGCGGATGGACGCCAAGCGCTCGCGCGAGCACTTCCGCGCCGCGATCGCCGCCGCCCGCCCGCAGGAGCGCCTGCAGCTGCGCCGCATGGCCGAGGCCTCGCTGGCGCTCGCCGAGCGCCGCGCGGGCGACCTGAAGGTCGCCGCCGAGAAGCTCGGCCAGACCCCGCCGTCGAGCCGCCAGCTGTTCATGCTCCAGCTGATGGGCTACATCGCGCCGCCGCCCGGCTCGAGCATCATCCGCCGGGCCGCCGGCGTGCTGCTGGTCATCGCGATCATCGTCGTGCTGCTCGCGCTCGGCTGGGGCATCGTCCAGCTCGATCGCGCTGCCGTTCGGCGGCATCGGCACCGGCGTCTCGTTCTTCTGGGGCTTCCTGCTCGTCGCCGTCGTGCTCGGCGTGCTGGCGTTCGTCGGGCGGCGCCGCCAGAAGCGCGCACGCGAGCGCGCCGCCGAGCAGCGCGCGGACATGCTGAGCGGGCGCCGGCGCTGAGCGGCCCTCACATCCCGGCGCCATGCCGCGTTCCAGGGATGTGATCCTTCCCCCGTTCTGGGTGCTCGTCGAGCGCCACGGCGACGAGCTGCTCGCCCATGCCCGGCGCATGGCCGGCGACCAGCACGCCGAGGACGTGCTCCAGGACGCGCTGCTGCGCGCGCTGCGCGCGTATCCGCGGCTGCGCCACGCCCAGCACCTGCGCGCCTGGCTGTACCGCGTCACCACGACCGCCGCGATCGACCTCCACCGCGCCCGCCGGCGCGAGCTGCCGACCGACGACGTCCCGGCCGTCCCCACCCACGACACCTACGACGAGGGCGCGTTCGAGGCGCTGATCGCGCCGCTGCCCGACGGCGCGCGGGCCGCGCTGCGCCTGCGCTTCGTCGACGACCTCGACTACGAGGGCATCGCCGACCGGCTCGGCATCTCCTCCGCCGCCGCCCGCCAGCGCGTGTCCACCGCCGTCCGCACCCTGCGAGAGAGAGCCGCCGCATGACCCCGCTTCCCGACACCCTGCTCGAGGCCGTCGCCGCCGCCGCAGTGCGCGAGGGCCTCGCCGACGCCGTCTTCACCCGCCTGCGCACGCCGATCGGCCGGCTGCTCGTCGTCCAGGGCGAGCGCGGCATCGTGCGCGTGGGCTTCGAGGAGGAGCCCGAGGACCGCGTGCTGGCCGAGGTCGCCGAGCGGCTCGGCCCGCGGATCGTCGGCTCGGACCGCGAGCTCGCCGCCACGCGCGACACGCTCGACGCCTACTTCGCCGGCGAGGGCGACCCGCAGCGCCTGCCGGTCGACCTCTCGCTGGTCGCCGCGCCGTTCCGGCACGCCGTGCTGGAGACGCTGCACGACGAGATCCCGCGCGGCCAGGTCGTGACCTACGGCGCGCTGGCAAGCCGCGCCGGCAACCCGCGCGCCCACCGCGCCGCGGCGACGGCCTGCGCCCGCAACCCGGTGCCGATCCTCGTGCCCTGCCACCGCGTGCTGCCGAGCAGCGGCGGGATCGGCGAGTACGGCGGCGGACGCGACCGCAAGCGCGCGCTGCTCGAGCTCGAGGGCTCGCTGCCGCGCGTGTAGGCATGTCAACGCGCTGAGCCGGTGAAATTTCCCCAAGCGCGCCGCGAACCTGTTCTGATACGCGGACCGGTTCAAGGAGGAGGTTCCCATGAAGGGGAAGGTCGCCGTCGTGCTGTCGTTGGCGCTCGTGCTCGCCGGAGCGGGCCCGGCCGCCGCCGACGACGCCCACCGCGACATCACGCTGGAGCCCGGCAAGGTGCTCATGGAGGTCAAGGTGCCGAACCGGAGCCTCTACGCGATGCTCTACTCCTCGTACGACTTCGTCGAGGCGATCCAGCACAACGGCGACGGGTCCGTGTCGACCGACGTCCTCGTCAACCCCGAGGAGCGTGCGGCGCTGGAGGACCGCGGCGTCCAGTTCCTCAGGACGCTCGAGAACGACGCTGCCACCGACCGGCGCGTGGACGAGCGCGACGCGGCGCTCGAGCGCGAGGCGATCGCACAGGACCTCGCGGAGAACGGCTCGGCGGCCGCCGGCAGCCGCGGCAAGAGCGCGATCCCGCTGCCCGGCGAGGTCACGATCATGCGCGCGTACACGTTCACGAACTACGCGGGCCGCTTCCTCTACGTCGAGGCGCACACGAAGGCAGCGACGCCCGTGACGGACACCGGCGTCGAGGGCAGCCCGACGATGGCGCTCAGCTTCGCCGGCGCGGACGGCGTGTTCGGCACCGCGTCGAACATGCCGATCAACCGCGACACGCAAACCGGCATCCCCAACAACAACGTCTACCAGTTCCACCGCCACCTGGTGCGCGTGAGCGCCGTCGAGCCCGTGCGCGTCCGCGTGGCCTCGAGCGCCGGCGGCGTCGACGAGGCCTCGGTCTCCGAGTGGGTGGGCACCACGCGGCCACCGCACGCCGCCGGGTACCTGACCGGCTTCTTCAACAGCTACATGGACCCGACGCAGATCACCGACCGCTTCGTGTCGCTGGCGAACGAGTTCCCGAACATCGCCGAGATCGTCAACCTGCCGAACCTGACGCAGGGCTACCGCCGCAAGGCGCAAACCGTCATGGGCGTGCCGCTCGGCGCTCCCTATGCGGGCCAGGTGGGCAACTTCAATAACGCCGCCGCGCAGCAGGCGGTCATCCTCGAGTCCGTCGCCGACGGCCACGAAGGCGGCAACGACCTCTTCGCCACGTTCAACAACCCGGGCGTCCCGAGCTCGCCGCTGAGCGTGAGCATGACCGGCGACGACCTCGTGGTCAGCCTGGCGACGGGCGCGAACGGCGCGCTGTCGAGCACGGCGGCGCAGGTGGTGGACGCGATCAACGCCAATGCGAGCGTGGCCCCGCGGCTGCGGGCGTTCCGCTACCGCGGCTTCGTGGTCGCCGGCACCGGCATCGCCCAGGCGACGCCGCGCTCGCGCCTGTCGGACTTCCTCAACGCGCCGGCGCACGTGCAGCGCGGGCCGTTCCAGACGAAGATGCTGCGGCTCGGCGCCCAGCGCGACGGCTCGAAGGTCGGCGTCTTCATCTACTGCCAGCAGCACGCGCGTGAGTGGGTGACGCCGATCACGTGCCTGGAGACGGCCGAGCGGCTGCTGCGCAACTACGCGACCGACCCGCAGACGAAGGAGCTCATCGACAACCTCGACGTCTTCATCGTCCCGTCGGTCAACCCCGACGGCGCGCACTACTCGATGTACGACAACAACAACCAGCGGCGCAACCTGGTCAACCGCTGCCTGCCGGACACGTTCCAGGACCCGCTGGCGCGCCACTTCATCGGCGTCGACCTCAACCGCAACAACACGATCGGGACGTTCTTCGACGGCTACGCCGGCGCCGCCGGCGTGAACCCGTTGAACCCGGCGACGTTCAACCAGTGCACGAGCGACGTCTACGCCGGCCCGTTCGAGAAGTCGGAGGCCGAGATCCAGAACGAGCACTGGGTCGTGGACACGTTCTCGAACATCAAGTTCGCGATCAACATCCACACCTACGGCGGCTACTTCATGTGGGCGCCGGGCGCGTACATCGCCAACGGCCGCGTGACGCTGCCGGCGCCGAACATCGGCATCGAGCGGTACTTCTTCGACGTCGCCGACACGATCCTGGCGCGCATCAAGGAGCACCGCAACACCGTCATCGAGGCGGAGCGGACCGGCCCGATTGCCGACGTCCTGTACTCGGCGGCGGGCAACTCGGCCGACGACATGTACTACCGCAAGGGGATCATCACGTACTCGTTCGAGGCCGGGTCGCGGATCTTCTCCGTGAACCAGCAGACCGGCGAGATCACGCGGACGGATCCCGGCGGCGGTGGCTTCGAGGGCTTCCGCCCGCCGTTCGACACCGAGGGCCGGCACGAGGCGTTCGAGTTCAGCGACGGCAACTTCGGCCTGCTCGAGAGCGCGCTCGTGTACGCGCGCGACACCACACCGCCGGTGGTCAACCTCGACTCCGACGGCGTCACGCGCGCCACGGCGCCGCCGATCAACTACCGCTTCACGTGGCCGGGAGAGGCGGCGGTCATCCACTACACGACCGACGGCTCGACGCCGACCTTGGCCTCGCCGACGTACGAGGCACAGGGGCCGCGCCGGCCGGGCCAGATCCTCAGCCTCAACCGGCTGGGCATCCACGACGTGAAGTGGATCGCCGTCGACATCAAGGGGAACGTGTCGCCGGTCCAGACGCAGCGGTTCCTGATCGGGCCGGAGGCGACGGTGAGCGGCGAGGTGCCGGCCACGCTGTCGCTGACGCTGCTGGGCGCCCCGGCGTCGCTCGGGGCGTTCACACCCGGCGTCGGGCGGGACTACCTGGCCACGATGTCGGCCAATGTCGTCTCGACGGCGGGTGAGGCGACGCTGTCGGTCTCCGATCCGGCGACCACGAACACGGGCAAGCTCGTGAACGGCCCGTTCGCACTGCCGCAGGTGCTCCAGGCCAGCGCGAACGGGGGCGCTTTCGCGCCGGTCGGCGGCTCGGCGAGCCCGACGACGCTCCTCACCTACGGTGGCCCGGTGAGCAACGACGCGGTGGCGCTGGGCTTCAAGCAGTCGATCGGGGCGACGGACCCGCTGCGCACGGGCACGTACAGCAAGACGCTGACGTTCACGCTGTCGACGACGACGCCCTAGGGCAAATCCCTGATGCGGGCATCCTCGGCCACGGCCGAGGATGCCCGCCATGCTCCTGCGATTCCTCCTGGCCACCGTGGCGCTGCTGACGCTCCCGGCCGCCGCGCACGCCGACTCGATCGTCTTCGTCAAGGACGCCAACGTCTGGGTCGCCTCTCCCGACAGCTCCAACCAGCGCCGGCTCACGCGCGACGGGACGGCCGACCATCCCTAGCTCGAGGGCCTCTACGGGCCGACCTGGGCGCCCGACGGCCGGTCGCTGGCCTGGGGCGAGCCGGACGGCGTGTGGGTCAAGCCGAGCGCGCTCGAATGCGCCGTCCAGCCCTCGCTCGTGATCCCCGGCGCCACCGAGCCCGATTGGGGACCCGCAGGCGTCGGCGCCGCCGCCGCGAAGCCCAAGCTGAAGGCCACCGCCTCACGCAAGCGCGTCGCGGTGCCACGGCCTGCGTCGTGCAGGCCAAGCGCCTGCGGCGCGGCCGGACGATCGCGAAGAAGCGCACCACGCTGGCCGCGGCGGGCACGGCCAAGCTCAGCCTCAAGCCCAAGCGCCTGAAGCGCGGCGCCAAGCTGACCGTCCGGGCGACCGTGACGCTCGCCGACGGCGCCGCGACGACCTCCAGCGGAGGATCAGCCCTCGGTGACCTTCACCGACGAGATGACGACCGGCTCGAGCGGCTTCTCGGTCGCCGGGTCGGTCTCGGCCACGCCGATCTTGTCGACCACGTCCTGGCCGGAGGTGACCTTGCCGAGGAGCGCGTAGTCGGGCGGGAGCCCCGCGTCCTCGGCGGTCACCACGAAGAACTGGCTGCCCGACGCGCCGGCCGGCTCGTCCTGGCCCTTGGCCATCGCCACGGCGCCCTTCTCGTACACGAGGTCCTGCGGCGGCGCCTCGACCACGGAGTAGCCGGGACCGCCCATCCCGTTCCCCTGCGGGTCGCCGCCCTGGATCACGAAGCCGGCCACGATCCGGTGGAAGGTCGTGCCGTCGAAGAAGCCCTCGTCGGCGAGCGACTTGAACGAGCCGCCGGTCTTGGGCGCGCGCTTCGCGTCGAGCGTGATCTCGAAGTCGCCGCAGTTGGTCGACACCGTGGCGACGTAGGTCTTGGCGCCGTCGAGCTGCGCCTGCGGCTTCTCGAGGTTCCCCTCCCCCTTGGGCTCGGGCTCCTCGGCCGCCTCGCAGCCGGCCGGCGCGGCCTCTTCGGTCGGGGCCGGGGTGGCGGCCGCCTCGCCGCCCGAGTCGTCGTCCTCGCCGCAGGCGGCGACCAGCAGCGTGAGTGCGAGCAGCAGCGCGATGACCCGGAGCATGGGCGGCGATGATAGACACGCACCGTGACCGTCTCGCCACGGATCCGCCGGTACGACCACGTCCTGCTCGACCTCGACGGCTGCCTGTGGGTGGGCGAGGACGCCTGCGAGGGCGCCGTGGAGGCGGTCCAGGCGCTGCGCGAGGCCGGTGCCAACGTGCTGTTCCTCACCAACGACGTCCGTCACGCACCCGAGGAGTTCGTGCGCAAGCTGTGGCGGCTCGGCTTCCAGGCCTCGCTCGCCGAGGTGGTCACGGTCGGCGCCGCGCTCCAGTTCCAGCTCGCCTCGCGCGACCGCGGCTCGGCATACGTGGTCGGCTCGCAGGCGCTCGTCGACCACGTGGCGGAGGCCGGCCTGCGGATCCTCAACCGCACGCCGTTCGCCGGCCGCGCCGACGTCGTGGTGGTCGGCGCCCACGACGAGTTCGGCTACGACGAGCTGCGGATCGCCTCCCAGGCCGTGATCCGCGGCGCCGAGCTGATCGGAGCGACCCGCGACGCGACGTTCCCGATGCCCGACGGCCCGTGGCCGGGGACCGGAGCCGTCCTGGCGGCGATCGAGAGCGCCGCCGGCCGCAGCGCCGACCTGGTCGTCGGCAAGCCCGAGCCGGCGATGTACGACGCGGCGCGCGACCGGCTCGGGGCCGGGCGGATGCTGGCCGTCGGCGACCTGCTCGACATCGACGTCGCCGGCGCCCGCCGCGCCGGGCTCGATTCTGCATTGGTGCTCACCGGCGGCACCACGCGCGAGCAGGCCGACGCGGCCGATCCGAAGCCCACGCACGTGGCCGATTCGTTGGCCGCGCTGGTCCTGGGAACGTCAACTGCGGCTGGGTAGGGCGGCTGGGGTGCCGGCCGCGTCGGCGGCTCTCGGCGCGTTTACCGCGATATCGGCGCGGCAAAGGCGCCAGCGGCAGGTGGATGGCGCTTTGACGTCGTGGATATCGACGTCAAGGCGCCAAGGACCGCCGACCGGGCTGACCCCGCCGCCCCCTTACCCAGCCGCAGTTGACCTTCGCCCGCCCCGGCACGGCCAAAGGATCAACTAGCCTGACGCGCCGCATGGAGCGCGCCGTCCGCCTGATCGTCAACCCCTCCGCCGGCGCCGGCCGCGCCGCCAAGCTGCTGCCCGACGTCGAGGCGTCGCTGCGCTCGCACGGCATCTCCTTCCGCGTCGACCGCACGACCTCGATCGAGCACGCGCGCGAGCTGGCGCGTGCGGCGCGCGACGCCGGCGAGGTCGCGGCCGCGATGGGCGGCGACGGGCTGGCGGGCGCGGTGGCGGGCGAGCTGTGCGGGAGCGACTGCGTGCTCGCGCTGCTGCCGGGCGGTCGCGGCAACGACCTCGCGCGCAAGCTCGGCATCGGGCACGACCCGGTGGCGGCCGTCGAGCTGCTGGCCGCAGGCCGCGAGCGGCGGATCGACGTCGCCGAGGCCGACGGGCGCGTGTACGTCGGCATCCTCAGCGCCGGCTTCGACTCCGACGTCAACGAGATCGCCAACTCGACGCGGCTCCCGCTCGGGACGCTCGTCTACCTCTACGGCGCGCTGCGGGCGCTGGCGCAGTGGAAGCCCGCCCGCTGGCACGTGACCGTCGACGGCGCCGAGCACGAGTTCGACGGGTACGCGGTGGCCGTGGCCAACTCGGGCGTCTTCGGCGGTGGGATGTGGCTGGTGCCGGACGCCAGCCTCGACGACGGCATGCTCGACGTCGCGTTCACGAAGCACGAGCCGAAGCTCCAGTACCTGCGCGGCCTCGGGCGCGTGTTCAAGGGCGAGCACGTCGGGCAGCCGGGGTTCGAGCTCATGCGCGGCCGCGAGATCACCTTCCACGCCGACCGGCCGTTCACCGCCTACGCCGACGGCGACCCGATCGCCGACCTGCCGGCCACGGTGCGCGTCAAGCCCGGCGCGCTGCGGGTGATCGCGCCGTGAGGCTCCAGGCGGGGCTGCTCGCCGCCCGGGCCACGGGCGCCGTCACGCGGTTGGCCGGCCGCGGCGGGACTTCGCTGCCCGGCAAGGTGCTGATGCGCGCCGAGCCGCACGCCATCGCGCGCCTGGCGGCGCGGCTGCCGCAGGGCAGCGTCGTCATCTCCGCCACCAACGGCAAGACCACGACGGCGGCGATGGTCGCCGCCATCCTCGGCCGCACCGGCACGCGGCTCGTCCACAACCGCGCCGGGGCGAACATGGCGGGCGGCGTGGCGACCGCGCTGGCGGCGGGCCGCGGCGACATGGGGCTGTTCGAGGTCGACGAGTTCTGGCTCGGGCCTGTGACCGCCGAGCTGGAGCCGCGAGCCGTGCTGCTCTCGAACCTGTTCCGCGACCAGCTCGACCGCTACGGCGAGCTCGAGATCATCGCCGACCGCTGGGCGGGGATCGTGGCCGGCCTGGCGGCGGCGACGGCGCTCGTCCTGAACGCGGACGACCCGCTGGTGGCCGACCTCGGCCGCGAGCGCGAGGCGCTCTACTTCGGCGTGCAGGACGACGCGCTTGCGCTGCCCGAGCTCCAGCACGCCTCCGACTCGAAGCACTGCCGCCGCTGCGGCCACGCCTACGAGTACGAGGCGGCCTACCTCGCCCACCTCGGCCGCTACGCGTGCCCGAGCTGCGGCGCCCGCCGGCCCGACCCGCAGGTGCACGCCTCGGACGTCGAGCTGCGCGGCATCCGCTCGGCCGCCTTCACGCTCACCGCGCCGGAGGGCCGGCGGCGGATCGAGCTTCCCCTCCCCGGGCTCTACAACGTCTACAACGCGCTCGGCGCCGCCGCCCTGTGCCTGCGGCTCGGCGTGCCGCTCGACGACGTCGCCGCCGGCCTCGCCGCTGTCGCGCCCGCGTTCGGCCGCGCCGAGACCGTCGCCGTCGGCGAGCGGCCGATGTCGATCCTGCTGATCAAGAACCCGGCCGGCGCCAACGAGGTCCTGCGCACGCTCGCGCTCGAGGGCGCCGAGCTCGACCTGTTCGGCGTGCTCAACGACCGCACCGCCGACGGCCGCGACGTCTCGTGGGTGTGGGACGCCGACTGGGAGATCGTCGCCCCGCACGTGCGCCGCCTCACCTGCTCGGGCACGCGCGCCGCCGAGCTGGCGCTGCGGCTCAAGTACGCGGGCGTCGACCCCGCGCGGCTCGACGTCGTCGACGACCTCGAGCGCGGCCTCGACCGCGCGCTGGCGGCCGGCGACGGCCCGCTCTACGCGCTGCCGACCTACACGGCGCTGCTCGAGCTCAAGGAAGTGCTCAGCCGCCGCGGCCACGAGGAGTACTGGCGGTGAACGCCAAGGTCATGTGGCACGACGTCGAGTGCGGCGCCTACACGGCCGATCTGCCGCTGTGGCGCCACCTCGCGCAGGAGGCCGGCGGCCCGGTGCTCGACGTCGGCGCCGGCACGGGACGCGTCGCGCTCGACCTGGCGCGCGCCGGCCACGACGTCACCGCGCTCGACGTCGACGCCGATCTGCTCGCCGAGCTCGAGCGGCGGGCCGAGGGCCTGCGCGTGCGCACGCTCGTCGCGGACGCCGCCGACTTCGACGCCGGGACGACGTTCGCGCTGGTGGCCGTGCCGATGCAGACGATCCAGCTGCTGGGAGACCGGCGCGGGTTCTTCGCCTCCGCCCGGCGTGCCGTCGCCCCCGGCGGGCTCGTGGCGCTCGCGATCTCCGAGCGGCTCGAGCCGTTCGAGGCGGAGCTCGAGCTGCCGCCGCCCGACACCGGCGAGGCCGACGGCTGGCGGTTCCTCTCGCAGCCGACGGCCGTGCGCGTGCTCTCCGAGGGCATGCGGATCGAGCGCCTGCGCCACACGATCGGGCCCGCCGGCGAGCGCACGACCGAGCCGAACGTCATCGTGCTCGCGCCGGTGACCGCCGACGGCCTGATCGAGGAGGGCGAGGCTGCCGGCCTGCGCCGGCACGCCACGCTGCACATCGCCCCGACGGCCGAGCACGTCGGCTCCGAGGTGGTGGTCCTCCGTGGGTGAGACCTTGAGAGTCGGCGCGCTGTATCCCGACCTGCTCAACATCTACGCCGACCGCGGCAACCTGCTGCTGCTCGAGCGCCGCTGCGGCTGGCGCGGGATCGGCTTCGAGCTGCGCGGCATCGGGCTCGGCGAGCCGCTCGATCCCGACGCCCACGACCTGCTCTACATCGGCGGCGGCCAGGACCGCGACCAGGCGCTGTGCGCGCGCGACATGGTCGACACCAAGCGCGACGCGCTGCACGCCGCCGCCGCGCGCGGCGCCGTCGTGTTCGCGGTCTGCGGCGGCTACCAGCTGCTCGGCCACGGCTACGCGATGGGCAGCGAGCGGCTGCCCGGCGTCGGCCTCGTCGACCTCGAGACCGTGCGCGAGGAGGGCCCGCGGCTGATCGGCAACGTGGCGATCGAGCTCGACGACGGGCAGGTGCTGGCCGGCTTCGAGAACCACGGCGGCCGCACCCGCCTGGGGACGCAGGCACGCCCCCTGGGGCGTGTCCTGCGCGGGCACGGCAACGACGGCCGCTCGGGGTACGAGGGCGTCCGCGGCGGCCCGCACGGCAACGTGGTCGGCACCTATCTCCACGGTCCGCTGCTTCCCAAGAACGCCCACTTCGCGGACTGGCTGACCGCCACCGCGCTCGGCATCGAGCTGGCGCCGCTCGACGACACGCTGGAGGCCGCCGCGCACGCCGCCGCGCGCCGGGCCGCCGGGATCTGACCAGTAGCATCAAAGGCCGCTCTCCGCAGGGCTTCCTCGTGACCATCCCCAACACCGCCCAGACCGAGGGGCCGTCGGCCTCCCATCAGGCGGCCTCGCTGGAGTTCCGGGGGGCCACGAAGCGCTACCCGGGAACCGACCGGCCGGCGGTCGACCACCTGACGCTCGAGGTCGGCGCCGGCGAGATCTGCGTGCTGGTCGGCCCGTCCGGCTGCGGCAAGACGACCGCCATGCGGATGGTCAACCGCATGACCGAGATCACGGACGGCGACATCCTCGTCGGCGGGCGCAGCGTGCGCGAGACCGACGAGAACGAGCTGCGGCGCCACGTCGGCTACGTGATCCAGCAGGTCGGGCTGTTCCCGCACCGCACGGTCGCCGACAACATCGCCACCGTCCCGAAGCTGCTCGGCTGGGACAAGCGGCGCACGCACGCGCGAGTGCGCGAGCTGCTGGAGCTGATCGGGCTCGAACCGGAGCTCGGCCGCCGCTACCCGGCGCAGCTCTCCGGCGGCCAGCGCCAGCGCGTCGGCGTGGCCCGCGCGCTCGCCGCCGACCCGTCGGTGATGCTGATGGACGAGCCGTTCGGCGCGATCGACCCGATCAACCGCGAGCGGCTCCAGAACGAGTTCCTGCGCCTTCAGTCCGAGATCCGCAAGACCGTCGTCTTCGTCACCCACGACATCGACGAGGCGATCAAGATGGGCGACCGCATCGCGGTCATGCAGGAGGGCGGCAGGCTGGCGCAGTACGCCACGCCGGCCGAGCTGCTGATGCACCCGGCGAACGCGTTCGTCGAGGACTTCGTCGGTGCCGATCGTGCGCTCAAGCGGCTGGCGCTCCAGCGCGTGCGCGACGTCGAGCTGCTGCCGGCGCGCGACGGCGCCACAGGGCCGGAGATCGCGCCCGACGCCCTGCTGCGCGACGCGCTGAGCGAGCTGATCGCGCACGAGGCCCACTACGCGCCGGTGGTCGAGGACGGCCGCGTGCTCGGCGTGATCTCGGTCGAGCTGATCTCGCGCTCGATCAGGGAAGACGCGTGACCGAGCTGTTCGCCCAGCTCCAGCGGCGCGACCGCAGCGGCGACGACTGCGTGGCCGACAACGGCGTCTGCCCGGACTGGATCGCCGACAACTTCGACCGCTATGTGCCGCCCTTCTGGGAGCACGTCTATCTGACGCTGGTGTCGGTCGCGATCGGGTTCGCGATCGCGTTCGGGCTCGCGCTGCTGGCCCACCGGCGGCGCTGGCTGGTGGCGCCGATCGTGCAGGTGACCGGGATCCTCTACACGCTGCCGAGCGTCGCCGTCTTCTTCCTGCTGCTGCCGTTGACCGGCCGCGGCAACACGACGGCGATCATCGCGCTCGTCGCGTACACGCTGCTGATCTTCTTCCGCAACTTCATCGCCGGCTTCGAGAACGTGCCGGCCGAGACGCGCGACGCCGGCCGCGGCATGGGCCTCACGCCGCGCCAGCTGCTGTGGCGGGTGGAGATGCCGCTGGCGCTGCCGGAGATCATGGCCGGGCTGCGGATCGCCGCGACCACCACGGTGGGGCTCGCCGCGCTCGCCTTCCTGGCCGGCGCGGGCGGTCTCGGCGAGGCGCTGTTCGCCGACATGACCTTCCGCTCCAACGTGCTGGTGGCGGGCGGGCTGGCAGTGATGCTCGCCGTCGTCCTCGACCTGCTCATCCTGGGCCTCCAGAAGGCGCTCACCCCGTGGACGAGGGCGACCTGATGGGCGACTTCGGCGACGCCATCGACTACATCTTCAACGCGCGCGAGTCGCAGGCCGGCGGGGCCAAGGTGGGCGGCAGCGAGCTGCTGCCGCTCCTGTGGACCCACCTCGAGGTGACGCTGCTGGCGATGACGATCGCGATCGTCATCGCGCTCCCGCTCGGGCTCTGGCTCGGCCACACGCGCCGCGGGGCCTTCCTCACGATCTCGATCTCCAACGTCGGCCGCGCCGTGCCCAGCCTGGCGCTGATCGCCTTCTTCGTGGCGTTCTTCCCGACCACGCCGGAGTTCTGGAACGTGACCGTCGCGCTCGCGCTGCTGGCGATCCCGCCGATCCTCACCACGGCCTACGTCGGCGTCCGCCAGGTCGACCGCGACTCGGTCGACGCCGCGCGCGGCATGGGGATGTCCGGCGCTCAGGTGGTGCGCTCGGTCGAGCTGCCGCTCGCCCTGCCGCTGATCTTCGGCGGCATCAAGACCTCCACCGTCAACGTCATCGCCACCGCGACCATCGCCCCGCTCGTGGGCGTCCTCACGCTCGGCGACCCGATCATCTCCGGCAGTGTCCACGGGCGCGCCGGGCAGATCGGGGCGTCGATCGTCGTCGCCGCCCTCGCGGTGGGCGCCGAGGTGGGGCTCTCGGCCGTGCAGCGCGCGGTCACCCCCACCGGCGTGAAGCTCGAAAGAGGAGGCGTCTCGCGCCTCGGAACCCTCAAGAGGAGGATCCAGACGGTCCCATGAAGGCCCCACGACTACTCCTATTCCTGCTCCTGCTCGCCCTCTCGGCCGTCGTCATCGCCGGCTGCGGCGAAGACGAGGAGGAGCCGGCCTCCACGCCCGCCGCCGAGGAGCCCGGCTCGGGCGGCAAGATCCAGCGCGACGAGGCCAACGCCGAGGTCCAGCTCACGATCGGCTCGAAGAACTTCACCGAGCAGAAGGTGCTCGGCGAGATCTACGCCCAGGGGCTGGAGGCCGCCGGCTTCTCGGTCAGCAAGGACCTCAACCTCGGTGACGAGAAGACCGCGCTGGAGGCCCTGAAGTCCGACGAGATCTCCGCCTACCCCGAGTACACCGGCACCGCGCTGCTCTCGTTCTTCGGCAAGACCGCCGACGAGTTGCCGAAGGAGCCGGACGCCGCCTATGAGGAGGCAAGGGCCGGCTTCGAGGCCGAGGGTCTGGTGGCCCTGCCGCCGACGCCCTTCACCTCCTCCAACGAGGTCGCCGTCACGCAGGCCACGGCCGAGGACCTCGGGCTCCAGACCATCTCCGACCTGGAGGGCAAGTCGCAGGACCTCGTGATGTACGGGTCACCGGAGTGCCGCCAGCGGCTCGACTGCCTGCTCGGCCTCCAGCAGGTCTACGGCCTGGAGTTCAAGAAGTTCGTGCCGGTCGCAATCGACCAGCGTCACGAGGTGCTGAGCTCCGGCCGCGCCGACGTCTCGATCGTCTTCACCACCGACCCGCAGATCCAGCGCGAGAACGAGGTCCTGCTCGAGGACGACCAGGGCATGTTCCCGCCCTACAACTCGACGCTGGTCATGAAGCAGGAGACGGCCGACGCCGGCGGCGAGAACCTGAGCAAGACGGTCGAGCTGATCCAGGAGCAGCTGACCGACGAGAACATGCAGGAGCTGAACGCCCGCGTCGACCTCGACAAGAAGGATCCCGCCCAGGTCGCCCAGGAGTACCTGACGGAGACCGGCCTGATCGGCGGCTGAGTCAGGAGTTCCTGACTGGTCACCTTGGGGTAACCTGCGCCGCGGTACGCCGCGGCGCAGGGGCCGTGGCGGGGAATAGGGGGTAACGCCTGTGCGGCGAAGCTCAGCTGTGCTCGTCGTATCCATCTGCGGTGCGCTGTCGGTGAGCGCGCCCGCCCTCGCGCAAGAGGGCAGAGCCGGGGACGCGATCCCCGGCAAGTACATCGTCGTGGCCCAGGACGGCCGCGACCCGGCAGCCGTCGCTCGCTGGCAGAACGCCCGCGACCGGCAGGTCCTGCCGCTGGTGAACGGCTTCGCGGCGACGCTCGACGCCGCTCAGGTCCGGGCGCTGCGGGCCAGCGCGCGGGTCGCCTACGTGGAGCCCGATCGCGTGGTCACGGCGGACGTCACGCAGAACATGGACGCCAACGGCGATCCGTGGGGCCTGGATCGCATCGACCAGACCGCGCTTCCGCTGTCGCGCACGTACACCTACACACGCAACGGCGCGGGAGTGACGGCCTACATCCTCGACACCGGCATCACGCCCGGCCACCCGGACTTCGGGGGTCGCGCGGCGGTCGCCTTCGACGCGCTCGGTGGCAACGGCATCGATTGCCACGGCCACGGGACGCACGTCGCCGGCACGATCGGCGGCACCACCTGGGGCGTCGCCAAGGGCGTGCAGCTGCGCGGGGTTCGCGTGCTCGGCTGCACCGGGTCTGGCTCGACCTCGGGCATCATCAACGCGCTCAACTGGGTGCGCACCAACGGGGTCCGGCCGGCGGTGGCCAACATGTCGCTCGGCGGCGGGCGCTCGACGTCGCTCAACACGGCGGCGAACAACCTCGCCAACTCCGGCGTGTTCCTCGCAGTCGCGGCCGGCAACGAGAGCCAGAACGCCTGCAACGTCTCGCCCGCCTCGGCGACCGCGGCCTACACAACCGCGGCCTCCGACCGGACCGACCTGAGGGCGTCGTTCTCGAACTTCGGCTCGTGCGTGGACGGATACGCCCCGGGCGTGTCGATCAAGTCGGCCTGGCTGGCGAACGGCACCCGGACGATCAGCGGCACGTCTATGGCCACGCCGCACGTGGCCGGCGTCGGCGCGCTCTACAAGTCGACGTTCGGCGACGCGGCGTCGTCGACGATCTCGAGCTGGATCAACACCAACTCGACGGCCGGCGTCATCCGCTCGAACCCGAGCGGGACGCCGAACCGCCTGCTGAACAAGCGCGGCCTCTAGGGGCCGGGCCGCCGTCCGAAGAACCTCGGCGTCGTCTCCAGGGCCTCCTTGACCTTGGCGACGTCGAGGTTCAGGCGGTCGGCGAGCTCCTGGGCGAGCTCGTCCCGCAGCTCGTCGTGCTGCGCCTTGAGCTCGTCGAGCGCCGCGTCGAGCTGCGCCTGCGTGACGCCGAGCTCCTCGGCGAGGTCGCCGAACCTCGGATGGGGCGGCCGGAGCTTGCCGAACACCGCGTGGAACGCCTCGCGCAGCTCACGCTCGCTGACGCCGAGGTCGGCGGCGAGGTCGCCCGGGTCGCCGGCGTGCCCGCGACGCTTGTCGAGCGCGGCCCGGACCTTCGCGGTGCTGACGCCGAGCTCCTTCGCGAGCGCCGCTGCGAACGCCTCCGGCGGGCGGACGCGAGGCCGCTCGGGACGCAGGTCCTCGAGCGCCTGCTCGACCTTCGCGCGGTCGATCTTCAGCGCGTCGGCGAGGCGCTGCGCGAAGTCGTCCTTGCGCTCGTCGGCGATGTCCTCGAGTGCGCTGCGGAGCGCGGCCTCGTCGACTCCGAGGCGGTCCGCGAGGCCGTCGAAGCCTGGTCGTAGGCCGGGCCGGCCCGGTCCGAATCCGTGGCCGTAGCCCGCGTCGCGGCCGTTGCCGGCCGCCGCCGAGCCGTCGTCGGCCTGGGTTCCCAGCGCATAGGCGCCCGAAGCCAACGCGACGGCGCCGGCCAGGGCGAGGGCTGTCGTCTTCTTTCGCCTGGTCATTGGTCGAGCGTGCCCGGTGAATCGAAGAGGAGCCGAAGAGGTTCCTTGGAAACTGCGGGCTGCCGGCGAGCGTCCGCCGGAACGGTGGATAAGTTCGGCCCATGGCTCTCGTCACCGCGGTCGACCAGCTCCATGTCCGTCTCCTCCGCCCGGGCGCCCAGCCGCCCGCCCGCACGCGGCCCGGCGATGCCGGCTACGACCTGCGGACCGCCGAGAGCTTCTCGCTCTGGCCGGGCGAGCGCGCCACGGTGCCGACCGGCGTCGCGGTGGCGCTCCCGGCGGGCGTCGCCGGGCTCGTCACGCCGCGGTCCGGCCTGGCCGCGTCGCACGGCATCTCGGTCGTCAACGGCCCTGGGCTGATCGACCCGAACTACCGCGGCGAGATCCGCGTGGTGCTGGTGAACCTGGGTGACGCGCGCTTCGAGGCCGCGGTCGGCGACCGCATCGCCCAGCTGCTGCTCGTCCCCTTCGCGGCGCCCGAGGCCTGCGTGGTCGACGAGCTGCCGCCGTCGGGCGACGACCGCGGGGAGAACGGGTTCGGCTCCTCGGGGCGCTAGCCGGCCGCCACCAGCTCGATCTCCACCAGCCAATCGGGCGAGAGCGTCTCCGCGACGATCGCCGTCGTCGGGATGGCGCGACCGCCGAGCGCGGCGATGCGGGCCGCGCCGTTGGCCTCCGCGAATGAGGCGTCGCGCAGGTAGCTCGTGGCGCGCACGACGTTGTCGACGGTCATGCCGGCCGCCGCGAGGATGGTGCGAAGGTTGGCCCAGATCAGCTCGAGCTGGTCGGCCAGGGTCCTGGGCGGGGCGCCGTCCCTCGAGCTGGCGCGCCGCATCCGGCTCTCCCCCGCCGCCACCTCACGCCGCGTCCAGCGGCTGCGGGCAGAGGGCGTGATCGAGAGCGTCCGTGCGCTCGTCCCGCCCGAGCAGGTCGGTCAGCTCGTCGAGGCCTTCATCCTCGTCTCGCTCGCCGAGCACTCGCCGGACGCGGACGCACGGTTCGCGCGCGAGGTGGCCGCGATGCCGAACGTGCTGCGCGCCGACAGCATCGCCGGGTCCGACGACGCCCTGGTCCACGTCGTCGCCGCGAGCCCGGCAGAGCTTCACCGGTCGCTGCTGGCACTCAAGCGCGCGGGCGTGCGGCGGGCGACCACCATGCTCCGCCTCCAAGCCATCAAGCCGCCGGCTGCGGTTCCGTGTCCTCAGGCCACCCCGGCGGGCGCGCCGGTGCCGGCCGCCGGCTCGTAGCGGGGCTCGAACGGGCGCGACTCGTCGGGGCCCGGCTGGATGATCATGACCGTCGACTCGGGGATCTCGGCCCACACGCCCGGCAGGTCGCCAAGCGGCTCGGACACGATCACACGGTCCTCCTCGCGCATCCGGCCCGCGTACTCATGCTTCGGGTACAGCTCCTTGAGCGCCGACGCCTCCGCGGAGACGAACAGCGTGCGCGAGCGCCGCTCGGTCGAGTACCGGAAGGCCCACACCCGCTCGCCGTCGCTGACGCCGACGCTGGCCTGGATGGCGTTCTCGATCCCGTGGCGCGCGGCGGTGGCCTCGACGAACCCGATCGCGCGCTCGAGCGCATCGATCGGATCGCGCTCGAGCCCGTAGGTGAGCGCGAGATGGAAGAGGACCTCGGAGTCCGTCGAGCCCAGGATGCCGGGGAACAGCGACGGCTCCACGGCGAGCATGAGGTCGCGCCGCATCTGCTCGTAGCCGTTGATCACGCCGTTGTGGACCATCAGCCAGCGGCCGTGGCGGAATGGGTGGCAGTTGGTCTGCTGGATCGCGGTGCCGGTCGTCGCTCGCACGTGGGCCAGGAACAGATGCGACTCGACGTGGCCCGCCAGCTCGCGCAGGTTCACGTCGCCCCAGGCCGGCGCGATGCTGTGGTAGAGCGCGGGCTCCGGGGTCGCGGTGCCGTACCAGCCGAGACCGAAGCCGTCACCGTTCGTCGTCTCGACGCCCAGGCGCGAGTGCAGGCTCTGATCGATCAGGCTGTGCTGGGTCTTGAACAGCAGTTCCTCGATCAGCAAGGGCTGCCCGGACCACGCCATCCAGCGGCACATCGCGGCTCCTTTCGGCCAGTCCATTCCACCGTCGCACTTTCACCTGGTGGACGCAAGCTCCACCCAGGGTCACTATCGCCCGCGCCGCCGCGCCCGGATCCTCGGTCGCATGACCCCCTCCCTCCTGCGGCGCACCGGCGCCGCCATCGCGCTCGTGGCCGGGGCGCTCGTCCTCGCCCCCGCCGCTCACGCCCACTCGCTCGGCTACAGCGATCCCAGCGAGCCAGGCCTGCATCCCACGGACGACATCGTCGCCGGCCCGTACGGCTCGCGGCCGTGCCTCGAGCTCCGCACCGCCTCGGACCGCTTCCGCGTGTGCAACACCGAGGTGAAGCGGCTGAGCCTGATCGGCCAGCCGACCGTCGGGACCGCGCAGGTGTTCGAGACGCCGCGCACCGTGACCTATCGCCTCCAGCTCGGCACGATCGGCAACCCCGCCTGGTACGAGTGGGGCGCGTGGGCTCGGAACGACGCCTCGTGGATGTACATCCTCGACGGGACCTGGCACCGCCACACGATCCGGCACGAGCTGTCGCCGGCCACCTAGCCGGAGAGGCGGGCGGCCGTCTAGGGTTGGCACAGAGCCACGATGCCGATCACGTCGCCCGCCAGCTTCGGACCGATGCCGGACACTGTCGCGCGCGACTGGCTCGCCCTCTCCGCGGCGCTCGACGCCGCGGTGCCGAGCAAGCAGCTCGACCGCAACGTCATCATCGCGAGCTGGAACATCCGCGAGCTCGGCCGCCACAACGGCAAGTGGACGACCGTTCAGACCGACGTTCCCAAGCGCAACGTCGGCGACCTCCACCTGATCGCCGAGATCCTGTCGCGCTTCGACGTGATCGCGGTCCAGGAGGTCCAGGAGAATCTGCAGGCGCTGCGCTTGATCATGAGCTGCCTCGGGCCGGACTGGGGCTTCACCGTCACGGACGTGTCGTTCGGCGATGCCGGTGACGACGAGCGCCTCGCCTACCTCTATGACCTGCGGCGCGTGCGGCCGTCCGGGCTGGCCGGCGAGCTCGTGCTCAGCCCGGAGGACCTCGCGAGCCGCGCTCCTGCTCCCGACACCGTCCACGTCCTCGGCCAGACGAGCCAGCTCGTCAAGACGCCGTACATGGTGAGCTTCATGACCGCGTCGCGGCCATTCGTGCTCACGACGGTGCACGTCGTGTGGGGCGACGGCGGTGCGCTCCGCCGACGTGCGCGCGAGGCCGAGGCGCTCAGCAAGATGCTGAGCCGGGCGGTCCAGTCGCCGTCCGGCGAGGAGATCGACCCGTTCCGCGCCAGCCTGATCGCGCTCGGCGACTTCAACATCACCACCAAGGACGACATCATCTTCAAGGCGCTCGTCGACAACGGCCTGCAACCGGACGTCGAGACGCTCGACAAGCCGCGGACGGTCCAGCGACCGCCCGGCCAGCAAGATCGCCTACGACCAGGTCGCGTGGTTCGCGCCGGGCCGGCCCGGCGCGCTGAAGTTCCCGCGGCTGTCCGGCGACACGTTCCCGTGGGACCAGCACATCCTTCAGGGCGCGCCGGGAGACACGACGTTCCGGATCTCCGACCACTACCCGCTGTGGGTGGAGTTCGACGTGCGCCAGGCGGCCTGAGCCGCTACTGCCGGCGGTCGCCGTTGACCGCGTAGCGGTCGAAGCGCTCGGCCACCACGGCGGGCAGGCGGGCCTGGACGAGGACGCCGTCCGGCGTGTCGGTGCGCTCGAGATCGCCGGCCACGTCGTGCAGCTCGGACAGCGTGCCGCCCTCGGAGAACGGCACGAGCAGCTCGACGTCGCGCATCAGGCGCTCGAAGTGGTCGGCGATCCGCTCCTCGAGCTCCGGCAGGCCCTCGCCGGTGACCGCGCTGACCAGCGAGGCGTCGGCGTGGCGGAACGCGAGCTCGTGGCGGCGCTCGTCGTCGAGCTTGTCGGCCTTGTTGAGCACGAGGATGCGCGGCTGGTCGCCGACGCCGATCTCCTCCAGCACGTCCTCGACCGCGCGCGTCATCTCCACCAGCTCCTCCTCGGGGGCGCTGGCGTCGACCACGTGCAGCAGCAGGTCGGCGCGCTTGGTCTCCTCGAGCGTGGCGGCGAACGCGTCGACGAGCTGATGCGGCAGCTTGCGGATGAAGCCGACGGTGTCGGTCATCAGGTAGGTGCGGCCCTGGAGCCGCAGCGTGCGGGTGGTCGGATCCAACGTGTTGAACAGCCGGTCCCGCACCCCGACCTCGCTGCCGGTGAGCTTGTTGAGCAGCGTCGACTTGCCGGCGTTCGTGTAGCCGGCCAGCGCGACGGACGGCAGGTGCGCGCGCTCGCGCTCGGCCCGCTGGACGGCGCGGTTGGAGCGCACGTGGTCGAGCCGGCGGCGCAGCGCGGTGATGCGGTCGCGCGCCAGCCGGCGGTCGGTCTCGATCTGGGACTCGCCCGGACCTCGCGTGCCGATGCCGCCGACGCCGCGGCCCGCGCCGAGACGCTCGAGATGCGTCCACAGGCCGCGCATGCGCGCCATGTTGTACTCGAGCTGGGCGAGCTCGACCTGGAGCTTGCCCTCGGCCGAGTGGGCGTGGCCGGCGAAGATGTCGAGGATCACGGCGGTGCGGTCGAGCACCGGCAGGTCGAGCTCGGACTCGAGGTTGCGCTGCTGGCGCGGGGTCAGCTCGTCGTCGGTGACGACGAGGTTGGCGTCCGCCGCCTTCAGCAGCGGCTTGAGCTCCTCGACCTTGCCCGGCCCGAGGTAGAGGTTGGCGTGCGGCTTGTCGCGGATCTGCACGACGTCGCCGACCGTGGCGACGCCGGCGGTGCGCAGCAGCTCGCGCAGCTCGGCGAGGTCGTCGGGCTCGGGCGTGGCGGCGACCATGAAGGCACGCTGCTTCGCCCGCCCGGGGCTCTCCGGCGGGGCGTAGCGGGTCTGGGTCTTGCGGCCGTCGCGGGACTTCTCCACGAGGTCCCAGTCTAGGCTGCGCGGCCGTGGAGCTCGGGCTCGTGACCTTCGCGGACGTCGGATCGGCCGTCGGGCCGCGGGAGCGGCTGCGCAACCTGATGGAGGAGGTCCGGCTGGCCGACGAGCTCGGTCTCGAGGTGTTCGGGGTCGGCGAGCACCATCGCCCGGACTTCGCCGTGTCCGCCCCCGCCGTGGTGCTCGCGGCGGCGGCCGTGCAGACCGAGCGCATCCGCCTCGCCAGCGCGGTCACGGTGCTCAGCTCGGACGACCCCGTGCGGGTGTTCGAGGAGTTCGCGACCGTCGACAACCTGTCGGGCGGCCGTGCGGAGATCTGGGCCGGGCGCGGGTCGTTCACCGAGTCGTTCCCGCTGTTCGGCTACGACCTCGAGGACTACGACGAGCTGTTCGCCGAGAAGCTGGAGCTGCTCCTGCGGATCCGCGAGAGCGAGCGCGTGACGTGGTCGGGCCGCCACCGCGCGCCGCTCCAGGACGCGGGCGTGTGGCCGCGGCCGGTGCAGGACCCGCTGCCGGTGTGGATCGCGGTCGGCGGCACGCCGGGCTCGGTCGTGCGCGCCGGGACGCTCGGCCTGCCGCTGACCCTCGCGATCATCGGCGGCCAGCCGGAGCGCTTCGTGCCGCTGATCGAGCTCTACCGCCGCGCCGCCGCGCAGGCCGGGCACGAGGACCTGCCGGTCGCGATCAACACGCACGCCTTCGTCGGCGACGACCGGCGCGACTTCGCGCCGCACTACATGCGCATGATGGGGCGGATCGGCCGCGAGCGCGGCTGGCCGCCGATGACGCCGCAGCAGTACGAGGCACTGCGCTCGCCGCACGGGGCGCTGGCCGCCGGCGACCCCGAGCAGGTGGCGGAGAAGATCCTGTTCGAGCACGAGCTGTTCGGGCACCAGCGCTACCTCGCGCAGATGGCGGCCGGCGAGGTGGAGCACGGCGCCGTCATGCGCTCGATCGAGCGCTTCGGGACCGAGGTCGCGCCGCTCGTGCGGGCGGAGCTGGCACGGCGGGCGGCGGCGTGAGCGATCTGGCCGAGCGCACGCTCGAGCTGATCGACATCCCGTCCGAGTCGCGCGACGAGGCGCGCCTGGTGGCGCACGTCGCGTCGCTGCTCGACGCGACCGACCTCGGCGACACCTGCCTGCTGGTGGACCGTGGCGCACCCGTGCTGCTCGCCGGCCACCTCGACACCGTGCCGGCGCAGGGCAACATCCCGGGCCGGATCGACGGCGGCCGCGTGCACGGCCTCGGCGCGAGCGACATGAAGGGCGCGCTCGCCGTGATGATCGAGCTGGGACTGGCCGGCGCGCCGTTCGACCTGCTGTTCTTCGGCCGCGAGGAGCTGCCCGGGAAGTACAGCGCGCTGGCGCCGCTGCTCGAGCGCCAGCGGCTGGAGTACGAGCTGGTCGTGATGATGGAGCCGACCGCCAACGAGCTGCACGCGGGCTGCGTCGGCAACGTCAACGCGACCTGGACCTTCAACGGGCGCTCGGGCCACTCCGCCCGCCCGTGGGACGCCGACAACGCCATCCACGCCGCGGCCCGCGGCATCGCCGCGCTCGCCGGCTTCGACCGCGAGGAGCACGTGTTCGACGGCCTGACGTTCTACGAGGTCGCGTCGGTCACCGCAGATCCACGGCGGGATCGCGCAGAACGTGATCCCCGACCGCGTCGACTGCCACGTGAACTACCGCTACGCGCCCGGCCGCACGCCCGCGGAGGCGGAGGCGCGCCTGCGCGAGCTGTGCCCGGGCGGCGAGCTGACGATCGACTCGCTGGCCCCGTCCGGCCCGGTCGCGGTCGACAACCCGCGCGCGCAGGCGCTGATCGCGGCCGGCGACCTGACCGTGGCGCCCAAGCAGGCGTGGACGCCGGTGGCCGAGTTCGGGCAGGCCGGCCTCGACGCCGTCAACTTCGGCCCGGGCGCGCCGGCGCAGGCCCACACCCGCGACGAGTTCGTCGAGATCGCCGCGCTGGAGCGCTCCTACCGCGTGCTCGAGGCGTTCGCCGGATGAGGCTCTCCCCCGTGCTCGCCGGCCTGCGGACCTACCCGTTCGTGCGCCTCGCCGAGGCGCGGCGGCGGCTGCTCGACGCCGGCGTCGACGTGATCGACTTCGGCCCGGGCGAGCCGCGCGAGGACACGCCGGAGTTCATCCGCGAGGCGCTGATGCGCTCGCTCGACCCGCAGTCGCGCTACCCCGCCGCCGAGGGCCTGCCGGAGCTGCGGGCGGCGATCGCGGCGTGGTCCGGGCGCCGGTTCGGCGTGCCGCTGGATCCCGACACCGAGGTCGTGCCGACGTTCGGCTCCAAGGAGGCGGTCTTCCTCCTCGCGCAGGTGCTCGACGGCGAGGTCGTGGTCGTGCCGCAGCCGTCGTATCCCGGTCTACGAGCGCGGCGCGGTGTTCGCGGGCAAGGAGGTCGTCGAGCTGCCGCTGCAGCGCGGAGCGACGGCTTCCTGCCCGACCTCGATGCCGTGCCGAGCGACGTCTGGGCGCGGACGTCGATCCTGTGGCTGAACTACCCGAACAACCCGACCGCCGCCACCGCGACGCTCGAGCTCTACGAGCGCGCGGCCGCGCTCGCCCGCGAGCACGACTTCGTGCTCGCCTCCGACGAGGCCTACTCGGAGCTCTACTTCGGCGACACGCCGCCGATCTCCGCCCTCCAGGTGGCCGACCGCACGAACGTGGCGGTCTTCAACACGCTCTCCAAGCGCTCGTCGATGCCCGGCTACCGCTCCGGCTTCGTGGCCGGCGACCCCGAGCTCGTCGCCGCGCTCAAGCGCTACCGCCCCAACGTCGGCGTCGCGCCGCCGGAGTTCGTCCAGCTCGCCGCCGTGGCCGCGTGGGGCGACGAGGAGCACGTCGAGGCGGTCCGCGACCTCTACCGCGCCAAGCGCGATGTCGTGCTGCCGGCGCTCGAGGCACGCGGCCTGCGCCACGCGGGCGGCGACGCCACGTTCTTCCTCTGGCTCGAGGGCGCGCCCGCGGGCTTCCAGGAGGCCCTGCTCGAGCGCGGCGTGATCCTCACGCCGGGCGACTACTTCGGCGCCGCCGGCGCGGGCTACCTGCGGCTCGCGCTGGTTCCCACGCTCGCAGGAGTGCGAGCGGGCCGCCGAGCTACTGGTTGGCGTGTAGCGCCGCGTTGAGTCCGCCCCACGATCCGCTGCGCGGCACGACCTCGATCGCGCCCGACTGCGAGTTGCGCCGGAACAGCAGCCCGGACGCGCCGCTCAGCTCGCGCGCCTTGACCACGTCGCCGTCCGGCAGCGTCACCCGCGCGCCCGCCGTCAGGTAGAGCCCGGCCTCGACCACGCAGTCGTCGCCGAGCGAGATCCCGAGGCCGGAGTTGGCGCCGAGCAGGCAGCGCTCGCCGATCGAGATCACGGCCGTGCCGCCGCCCGACAGCGTGCCCATGATCGAGGCGCCGCCGCCGACGTCCGACCCGTCGCCGACCACCACGCCGGCGCTGATGCGCCCCTCGACCATCGAGTGCCCGAGCGTGCCGGCGTTGAAGTTCACGAAGCCCTCGTGCATCACCGTCGTGCCGTCGGCCAGGTAGGCGCCGAGGCGGACGCGGTCGGCGTCGGCGATCCGCACGCCCGACGGGACGACGTAGTCGGTCATGCGCGGGAACTTGTCGACGCTGAAGACCTGGAACGGCTCGCCGGCGGCGCGGAAGCGCCGCTGGACCTGCGGCAGCGCCGCGGGGTCGACCGGGCCGTGGCTGGTCCAGGCGACGTTGCTGAGCACGCCCGAACAGGCCGTCGAGGTTGGCGTCGTGCGGCCGGATCAGCCGGTGCGAGAGCAGGTGCAGGCGCAGGTAGGCGTCGTAGGCGTCGGCGGGCGGGTCGGCGAGCGAGCCGATCGAGGTCTCCACGCCCACGGTGCTGACGCCGCGCGCCTCGTCGTAGGCGGACTGGCCCGTCGTCCGGGTGCCCGCGGCGCCCCACACGCCCAGGCGCGGGCTCGGGGTAGTAGACGTCGAGCACGCGGCTCGCCGGCCAGCGTGGCGACGCCGGCCGCGGAGGCTCCTTCGTTGATCATCGCTCGCGCACGGTAACGAGTCCGCTCTCGTAGGCGAGGATCACCGCCTGGACGCGGTCGCGCAACCCGAGCTTGCCGAGCAGGTTCGAGATGCGACTGGGACGCGACGGCGGCCACCACCGCAGTAGTCCCACCGACCGCCGTGCGCCACGAACCCGCCGCGCAGCGTAGTACAGCGGGACGAGCGCGATCAGCGCGAACGGCGTGCCGAACGGAATCGCCACGCTGGCCAGATCGGTCATGGCCGCGAAGTCGCCGGCCGGTCGCCTATCGGCCGGGCGGTTGAACCGCGGCGGGCGTCTCATCCTTTGTGATGAGCTCGCCCGCGAAGACGGGGACCGCCCAGCCGGTCAGGTCGACGTGCAGCGACTCGTCGACGTCGACCTCGAGCTCGCCGCCGTCGAGCACGACGGTGACCGGCGAGTCGCCGCCGCGCAGCACGTGCGCGACGGCCGCGCCGCACGCGCCGGTGCCGGACGAGAGCGTCTCGCCGGCGCCGCGCTCGAAGATGCGGGCGCGGATCGTGTCCGCGCGCGAGCGCGGTCCAGAAGATCGTGTTGGTGCGGTTCGGGAAGCAGGTCGGCGTTCTCGATCCGCGGGCCGATGTCCTGCAGGTCGAGCGCCTCGAGCTCGTCGCGCGTGCGCGATGCGGATCGCGCACTGCGGGTTGCCGATCGAGACGTGCTGGAAGGCGTAGCCCTCGACGGTGCCGGTGCCGTCGGGCGGCCCGCCCGGGTAGTCCTTCGAGGTCAGGCTCGCGCGGCCCATGTCGACCCGGCAGGTGGCCGGGCCGGTGATGGTGGGCCGGATCTCCCCCGCGATCGTCTGGATCGAGAACGTGTCGGCGTCGGTCCAGCCGCGCTGGCGCAGGTAGAGGATCGCCTGGCGGGCGCCGTTGCCCGAGAGCTCGGCCTCGGAGCCGTCCGGGTTGAAGATGCGCAGGCGGGCGACGAAGCCGGGCTCGTCGGGCGGCTCGAGCGCGAGCACGCCGTCGGCGCCGACGCCGAAGTGGCGGTCGCACATGTGGCGCACGAGGTCGGGCGTGACGCCGGTCTCGACGATCAGGTAGTCGTTGCCGAGGGCCTGCCACTTCTCGAAGCGCACGCGCTCATCTTTACAGCAGGTCCAGCACCTCTCGCGCGACGTCGTGCGGGCGTGCGCCCGGTGACGTCGATCAGCGTCACGTCGGGCAGCTTGCGCATCCAGGTGAGCTGGCGGCGGGCGTAGCGGCGCGTGTTGGTCTTCATCGCCTCGACGTCGCCGGCCAGCAGCTCGCGGAACCCGAGCGCCTTGCGCGCGGTCGCCGACGCGTGCGCGCGGCGCGCCCGGACCTCGTCGAGCGCTCCGGCCGACACCATCTCGTCCACGCGCTCGCCGATCCGCGCGCTTGAGCGCCTCGCGCTCCATCGTCAGGCCGACGAGCAGGGTCGGGTGGCGGGTGTCGCCGGTCCACAGCTGGTCGCCGGCCGGCGGCTCGTGGCCGGCGTCGAGCAGCTCGAGCGCGCGCACGATCCGCTGGGGGTCGGTGGCCCGGATCGTGGTGCCGGGCACGCGCGCCGACGAGCTCCTCGTGCAGGGCCTCGGCGCCGCGGGCCTCGAGCTCGGCGCGGCGGCGGTCGCGGATCGCCTGCGGGACCGGCGGGCGCAGCTCGAGCTCGGCGAGCGGCGGCGCGCAGGTAGAGGCCGGTGCCGCCGACGACGATCGGCCGCCGCCCCGCCGCCAGCAGGTCGTCGATCTCGCGGTGGGCGAGGCGCGCGTACTGCGCCGGCGCTGAACGGCGCGTCGACGGGCAGGAACGAGAGCAGCCGGTGCTCGAGCTGCTCCTGTTGCTGCGGGGTGGCCGCGCCGGTGAGCGTCTCGAGGCCGCGGTAGACCTGCAGCGCGTCCGCCGACACGGCGACCGGGTCCTCGCCGGCGGCGCGCAGCCGCTCGGCCAGCGCGATCGCTACGGTCGTCTTGCCGACGCCGGTCGGCCCGAACAGCGCGACGATCGTCGGCGGCGGCACCGGTCGGAGTATCGTCGTACGCGCATGCCCGTGCGCATCGGCACCGGCCTCTCCACGAGCCCCGATCCGCGCGCAGGCGCGCTGGAGGCGACGCTCACCGCGCGCGACGGTCTGGACGGCGCGCCGTGCGATCTCGCGGTCGTGTTCGCGTCCGGAACCCACCTGGCGGCGCCCGAGGCGGTGCTCGAGGCGGTGCACGAAGGACTCGCCCCGGGCGAGCTCGTCGGCTGCGCGGCGGGCGGCGTGATCGCCGCGCGGCGCGAGGTCGAGGAGGGCACCGCGGTCGCCGTCTGGGCGGCCCAGCTCGACGGCGGCTCGGCGGCAACGTTCCACGCCGTCGTCGAGGAGATCGAGGAGGGCACCGGCGCGCTGGCCGGGATGCCGGAGCTCGACGGCGCCGACGGCGCGATCCTGCTCGCCGACCCGGCGACGTTCCCGACCGACGCGGTGCTGCGCTTCCTGTCGGAGTCGGCGCCCGCCGTCCCGGTCGTCGGCGGCCTCGCGTCGGCGCGGGTCGCGGGCGGCGCGACCGCGCTGTTCCTCGGCGAGGAGGTGGTCGACGAGGGCGCCGTCGGCGTGCGGCTCGACGGCGTCGAGCTGCTGCCGTGCGTCTCGCAGGGCGCCGCGCCGATCGGCCCGGAGCTGACGATCACCGCCGCCGACGGCCACATCATCGTCGAGCTCGCCGGCAAGCCGGCGCTCGAGAAGCTGCGCGAGACGATCGAGGCGCTGCCGCCCGAAGATCTCGCGCTCGTCCAGGGCGGGCTGCTGATGGGGATCGTGGTCGACGTCAACAAGCCCGATTACGTCCAGGGCGACTTCCTCGTCCGCGGCCTGATGGGCGCCGATCCGGACACGGGCCAGGTCGCCGTGGCGGCCGAGGTGTGGCCCGGGCAGGTGGTGCGCCTGCACGCGCGCGACGCGGCGAGCGCCGACCGCGACCTGCGCGAGGCGCTCAGCATGCGCATGCGCGCGCTCGGCGGGCGGCCACCGGCGGGCGCGCTGCTGTTCTCGTGCAACGGCCGCGGGCGCGGGCTGTTCGGCCACGGCGACCACGACGCCGAGACCGTCGCGGATGAGCTGGCGGGCGCTCCCGCGGCGGGGTTCTTCGCCGCCGGCGAGATCGGCCCGGTGGGCGGCGAGACGTTCCTGCACGGGTTCACCGCCACGGTCGCCGTCTTCGCCTGACCGAGAATCGGCCCATTGGAGCCGGAGTTCGTGAAAGGGTTCCGCACATGAACCTCGGGGGACGCACCGCCTTGGTGACAGGCGCGAGCGGCGGGCTCGGTCAGGCGATCGCGCGCGGCCTCGCGCGACGGGGAGCGAGCGTCGTGCTCACGGCGCGACGGACCGAAGTGCTCGAGCCGCTGGCCGCAGAGATCGGCGGCCGCGCCGTGGCGTGCGATCTGACCGACCGCGAGTCGCTGCTGCGGCTGGTCGACGAAGCCGGTCCCGTCGACGTCCTGGTCGCCAACGCCGGCAATCCGGGCAGCGGCCGCATCGAGTCGTTCACGGTCGACGAGATCGACCGGGCGCTCGACGTCAACCTGCGCGCGCCGATCATCCTCGCGCGGCTCATGTGCGAGGGCATGGCGGAGCGCGGCGGCGGCCACCTCGTCTTCGTGTCGTCGCTGAGCGGCAAGGCGGCCACGCCGCGCACCTCGATCTACGCCGCGACCAAGTTCGGCCTGCGGGGCTTCGCGCAGGCCCTGCGGGAGGACATGCGGCCGCTCGGGATCGGCGTGTCCACGGTGTTCCCCGGCTTCATCCGCGACGCCGGCATGTTCCACGACGCCGGCGCCAAGCTGCCGGGCTACGTGGGCACCAAGACGCCGGAGGACGTCGCGAACGCCGTGGTGTCGGCGATCGAGCGCAACCGGGCGGAGGTCGAGGTCGCGCCGCTCGGCGTCAGGATCGGCGCCACGATCACCGCGCTCGCGCCGGAGCTCGCGGCGAGCGTCCAGCGGCGGCTGGGCGCCGACCACGTGGCCTCGCAGATGGAGACCGGCCAGCGCGACAAGCGTTAGCTGTCGTAACGCTGCGGCCGCGGCTCGTCCGGCACGCGGTCGATCGCGGGCTCGTCGTCCTCGTCCTCGTCGGGCCGCGTGACGGCGCCGATCGCGGCCAGCACCTCGTCGGCCAGCTGCGGGCCGTCGGACTCCGAGACCGGCGTGGCGGCGATCCGCACGATCACCTCGTCGCGATCGACCTCCTCGAGCGAGATGTGCGGATCGGAGCGCACGGGCGTCTGCACGTTCTCGTCCAGCAGCGCCTGGAGGTCGCTCGGCTTGACGTCGGGCCGCAGCCGCGCGCGCAGGTCGACCGCGGCCGGGTCGCGCAACGGCACGACCGCAGCGGTCAGCACGACGTTGTTGGGCACCATGACCTGGTCGCGGTCCTGGCTGAACGTGGTGTAGAGCAGGCCGAGCGACGCCACCACGCCCTCGATCTGGCCCGCCAGCCCGCCCGCCTGGAGCCGCACGCGGTCGCCGACCTTGAACGGCCGCGCCGAGATCAGCACCATGCCGGCGATCAGGTTGCCGAGCGTCTGCTGGGCCGCGAGACCGAAGACGACGGCGGTGATGGCACCACCGACGGCCAGCGTGGCCGGCTCGAGGCCGGCGACCCGCAACGCGAACAGCGCAGCGGCGACGATGAAGACGAGCCGGATCAGGAATCCGACCGTGCCCGCCGTCGCCGGGTCCATGCGCCGGAACAGCGCCGGCGCGGTGAAGCGCCCGAGGTCGCGCGCCAGCGCCCAACCGAGCACCACCATCACGACCGCCGCCCCCACGCGCACCGGCGTGTCGACGCCGAACAGCTCCTCGCGGCGCACGTAGGCGTAGAGCGTCATCGCGAGCAGCGGGACACGACGATCATCTCGCGCTTGGCATGACGGGCCTTGGTGGCCGTCTGCACGGTCAGGCTCCTCGCCCGCGCTTGCGCGCCGGCGATCTGCGGTCGGCGTAGACGTGGCATCTCTTCAGGCAACACGTCTCTAGCTGCCCAGTTTCAGGTTCATCACACGTCTGTGTCCCACGTCACGCCCGGATCCGCAGCGCAATTCCTGGGTCGGCGCGCGAAACCCTCGTGTTGTCACGGAAAGCCGCGTGGTCCACCATGGCCGCGTCTCATCCCCGATGCCCTGGCCGGGCACCGCACGTCGCGGCCCCTCTCTCTTTCGCAAAGGCCAAGGAGGACCGATGCCTGCTCCCCATATACGGCTCGCGCTCGCGAGCCTCGTCGCGGTGCTCGCCGCGGCCGCGCCCGCCGCGCACGCCGAGACCCGCAGCCTGGAGCTGCTCTCGGACGGGCCGTTCACGACCGACCCCGCCAGCCCTGCCGGGTTCCTCTACGAGTCCGCCGACGGCTCGCGCGTCTTCTTCCAGACGGACGAACCCCTCGAGGGGTCCGACACCGACGCGACGCTCGACGCGTACATGCGCACCACCGCAGGCGCGCTCGTCCACGTCACCGACAACCCGTTCGCCGTCGACGGACCGCACGACGCGTACCTGAACTTCATCTCGCGTGACGGCACGCGCGCGTTCTTCGACACGACCGAGCAGTTCGCGAACACCGACAACGACGGCGAAGGCTTCGACGCGTACGAGCGCACGGAGAGCGGCGGGCTCGTGCACCACAGCGACGGCCCGGCGGCCGACCTCGACGGCGCTGAGTCCTACTTCGAGGGCGTGACGCCCGACGGCGAGCACGCGTACTTCGAGTCCGACGAGAAGCTCGCGCCGACCGACACCGACAACGCCACCGACGTGTACGAGCGCGGGCCGGCCGGCCCGATCCACCTCAGCGACGGCCCGAACGCTGACGCGGACGGCTTCACCGCCAACTTCCAGCACGCCTCCGACGACGGCAAGCGCGTCTACTTCACGACCACCGAGCCCCTCCTCGACTCCGACACCGACGACAGCGGCGACGTCTACCTGCACACCGTCGCGGGGCTCGTCCACATCAGCGACGACCCGACGGGCGCCGACGCCGAGGAGGAGGCGGACTTCATCGACGAGAGCGCCGACGGCACGAGGGTCTGGTTCAACACGCGCGAGAGCCTCGCGGCGAGCGACACACGACACGGCGCTGGACGTCTACGAGCGGGCGCCGTCCGGCGCGCTCACGCACATCACGCGCGACCCCACCGGCCCGGAGGCGAACGCCGACGCGCTCTACCGCGGCCGGTCGACCGACGGCCGCCGGATCGTGTTCGAGACCACGGAGTCGCTGGCGGCGACCGACACCGATACCGAGTGGGACATCTACGAGCGCCTGCCCGACGGCAAGCTGATCCACGTCAGCGACAACCCCACGGGGCCTGACGCCAACGTCAGCGCGACATACAACGGCATGTCGAGCGACGGCACGAGCGTGCTGTTCCAGACCGCGGAGAAGATGGCGGCCACCGACACCGACGCCACGCCGGACGTCTACATGCGTCCGCCGAGCGGAGCGCTCGTCCACGTGACGGACGATCCGCTCGGTGCGGACGACGCGATCGAGGCGGGCGCGCTGGCGAACTCGGGCGATGCCACGCGTATCTTCTTCACGACGCGGGAGCCCCTCGCGCCCACGGACACCGACAACGCGTGGGACACCTACGAGCGCTGGCCCGGAGGCGTGCGTCACGTCACCGACGGCCCGACGGGTCCCGACGCGAACCTCGACGCGTACCTGCAGTACGTCTCACCCGACGGGCTCCGCGTGTACTTCACGACGGACGAGCGCCTGTCGCCCGCGGACACCGACGCGGTCAACGACGTCTACCTGTCCACGGCGGTCGCGGCCCCGGTCGCGGCGCCGCCCGCCACGCCGGGCACAGTCGACCGCGTCGCGCCCGTCGTGTCGCGTTTCAAGGTCGCGCGCAGCGGACGCGTGCGCTTCACGCTGTCCGAGCCGGCCGCCGTCCGGATCGTCGTCCGGCGACGCGGCTCGCGGCCGCGGACGCTGACGCTCGGCGGGCGTCCGGCGGGCCTGAACCGGGCGCGCGTGCGGGTCCGCGCCCGCGGCCGCTACCGCGTGGCGATCACCGCGACCGATGGGGCGGGCAACCGCTCGGCGCGGCGCGCAGTCGGCTTCCGCGTCCGCGGTCGGAAATAGCGCCCACCGAACGGGCATCGGAGGAGACACCGACGCCCGTGCGCGAGACCCCCGACCGGATGTCGGGCGTCACCCGCCGTCTGCGCGGCACCTCTTCTCAGAAGAGCGACTGCTGCGGCTGCGGCCTCACCTCCCCGGTGATGTCGGCGCGCCGCCGGGCCGCGGCTCCCCCGCGGTGCCGGTATCGCTCGGCCCGGCTGCGCGCCCAGGGCGCTCCCGCCCTGAGCTCGATCGCCCGCCGCTCGTCGGCCGGCAGGTACGCGCCACTCGCGTACAGCCGCTCGTACCGCTCCAGCAGGTCCGGCCGGTGCTCGCGCAGCCACTCGAAGAAGATGTCCCGAACCGAGCCGCGCAGGAACAGTGTCTGGCCCCCGATGTGGACGGCGCCGGCCTCGGTCGCCAGCTCGACGATCTTCCGCACGTGCTCCGGCTGGTCGTTGATGCCTGGCATCAGCGGCGCGATCAGGATGCCGGTCGGGATCCCGATCCGGTTGAGCTCCGCGACCGCCTCCAGCCGCGCCCGCGGGTGTGGCGTGTGCGGCTCCGTCGACCGCCACGCCTTCTCCTCCAGGGTTGGCACCGACAGGCACGCGCTGACCTGCGTGCGCTCGGCGATCTGGAGCAGCAGGTCCGTGTCGCGCAGCAGCAGCGGCGACTTGGTGAGGATCGAGCACGGGTTCGCGAAGTCCCGCATCGCCTCCCAGATGCCGCGCATCAGCTTGTAGCGCCCCTCGACCCACTGGTACGGGTCGGTGTTCGTGCCCATCGCTATGTGGTGCTTGCCCCAGGAGGGCCGGGCGAGCTCGGCGCGGAGCACCTCGGGCACGTTGACCTTGACGACGATCTCCTTCTCGAAATCGCGGCCGGCGTCGAGGTCGAGGTACTCGTGGGTGGGTCGTGCGAAGCAGTTGTGGCTCACCACGCCGTCGGCGATGAAGTCGCCCGTGCCGGTGGTGATGTCGTAGAGCGGGAGCTCCATGCCGAGCGGCTCGATCGAGACGACGCGCGTCTTCGCATCGGACTTCAGTGCGACGCCCTCGATCGAGCGCTTTCGCGTGATCGCGGGATCGGTGAGGTGGAAGAAGCGGAGCCGCTCCTTGAGACCGCCACGGATCCGCACGACCTTGACGCCTATTCGGTTCGCCGGTTCAACGATCGTGTCGAACCCAAGCCGCTCGAGGCACTCCTGCGTCCAATGGACGATGGTTCCGTCCTTGTTGGCGATCCGGAGCGCGTTCGCCCCGCCGCACGACCCCTCGGCGTCGAAAATGCCGGCCAGGAAGCCCTTCCGCCACGCGAGAGTCGGGTGCAGCGGCCAGCGGATGAGCTCTTCGACGAGCGCGAACGTCGCGCGGGCCCCTGAGCCGATCGAGCGAATCTCACGGTGCGCACCGGCGGCCTCCGCGAACACCCGCTCGGGCAGCCTCACGTCGAACTCTTCGAGGAACACCTGTGCACGCCGCAGTGCTTCGAAGTCCGCCAGCGCGAGACGGAAGCTCCGGATGGTCGACCGCCCGTACTTGTATGCCTTGAGGTGACCGTCGCCGCGGATCAGGCCGCAGAGGTAGCCGCGGCGGTAGTCCGCGCAGCGCTTCGGGGAGTCGGCGAACCGGCCGGTGCCGAGCAGCCGGTTGTTGGTCGTGAGGTGCGGGCGGTCGGGCTCGTGGCGGGCTGAGTTGCAGACGTGCTTCCAGCCCCGATTCGAGAGAAACCGGTGATCGCCGCTCACTAGCAGTCGCGTGCCGTCCTCCAGCGTGACGGCCCACACCGGCTTGATCGTCATCCAATGGGCGCGCACATCGGTCCGGACGTAACGGCGGTAGCGCCCGTCCCGGACTGTCCCGATGATCTCGTCACCGACGCGGAGATCCTCGAGCCGGCGGGTCCGGCCGTCGGCCATGAGGACCGGCGTGGCGCCCCACGCGCAGTAGGCACAGGCATGTGAACAGCCTCGATATGGATTGACCGTCCACTCGAACGGGACCCTCGAAATCGTTGGTACGCGGTTGATCGCGGACTTGGTGCGGACCTCGTGGAAGCGGGTGTCGAGGGCCTCCGGGGCGTCGAACCGGCGGACGACGACGTCCTCGGAGAAGCCCGGCAGGCGCGGATCGTGGGCGGCTTCGACGGACTGTGATTCCCAGCGCACGAACATATGTTCGCATACGCTGGTGACGGAACGAAATCAGCCCGTCGCGCGGGCCAGCAGCGACATCTCGCCGGTCAGCGTCTGGCTCGTGGCGGCCGTGATCTCGACCGGGACGAACTCGCCGGGCGAGGCGAGGCCGTCGAAGTTGACGACCTTGTTGTGGCGGGTGCGGCCGCGGAGACGGCCGGCGTCGTGTCGCGAGCTTCCCTCGACCAGGACGTCGAGCGTGCGGCCCACGAACCGCTGGGCGCGCTCGCGGGCGCGGCGCTGGATGACCTCGACGAGCCGCTCCATCCGCTCGACGGCCACCTCGTGCGGGATGAAGTCGCCGGTCATGGTCGCCGCCTCAGTGCCGCGGCGGGGTGAGTAGATGAAGGTGAACGCTCCGTCGTAGCCGACCTCCTCGGCGACCTGGAGCGTCTCCTCGAAGTCCGCCTCCGTCTCCCCCGGGAAGCCGACGATGACGTCGGTCGTGATCGCGCAGTCGGGCACGTGCTCGCGGATCAGGGCGACGCGGTCCATGTAGCGGCCGCGGTCGTAGGTACGGCGCATCGCCTTGAGGATCTTGGAGCTGCCGGACTGGAGCGGGAGGTGGACGTGCTCGCACAGGCTCGCCAGCTCGGCGTGGGCGATCACGACGTCCTCGCTCATGTGGGCGGGGTGTGGGCTGGTGTAGCGGACGCGGTCGATGCCCTCGATGGCGTCGACCGCGGTGAGGAGCTCGGAGAAACGGCGCTTGTGGGGGCGGAGGCGGGTGCCGTATGAGTTGACGTTCTGGCCGAGCAGCGTGACCTCGCGGACGCCGTCCTGCGCGAGAGCCTCGATCTCGGTCACGAGCTCCTCGAGCGGGCGGGACACCTCGCGGCCGCGCGTGCTCGGGACGATGCAGAAGGCGCACTTCATGTTGCAGCCGGCGGAGATCTGGACCCAGGCCTGGAAGTCGCGCGCGCGCTTGGCGGGCAGGTGGCCGGTGAAGCCCTCGAACTCGAAGAAGCCCTGGGCGGTGAGGCTGTCGGTGGTGAGGAACTCGGCGAGCTTGTGGACCTGGCCGGGGCCGAAGGCGACGTCGACGAACGGGAACTGGCGGAAGACCTGGTCCTTGACGGACTGGGCCCAGCAGCCGCCGACGCCGATGAGCTTTTGCGGGTCGTGGCGCTTCAGGGCCTTGGCCTCGTGGAGGTGGGCGACGAATCGGTCGTCGGCCTTCTCGCGGATGCTGCACGTGTTGAAGAGGATGAGGTCCGCGTCGTGGCGGTCGTGTACCTCGTGGTAGCCGAGCGACTCGAGCATTCCCTTCATGCGCTCGGAGTCGTGCTCGTTCATCTGGCAGCCGAACGTGGTGACGTGGAACGCCTTCACTTGTGGTGGAGGGTACGAACTTCTTTGCATTGAGGGGAGGGTCGGAAGGGGGGCGAGATTTCGCGTGGGGTTGCTAACTGTCGATATGCGACAGTCAGCAACCCCACGAGACGCCCGGCTCTCGGATCTCGCTCGCCGGCAGCACGCGGTGGTGAGCCTCGCGCAGCTGCGTGAGCTGGGCTTCGACGATGCGGCGATTCGCCGGCGCGTCCTGAGCGGGCGGCTGCACCGGCTCTACCGCGGCGTCTACGCCGTCGGCCACACGATCACGACGCGCGAGGGCCGAGCCCTCGCTGCTGTGCTGGCCTGCGGCGCCGAGGCGGTGCTCAGCCACCGCAGCGCCGCCGAGCTGTGGGGCATCCGTCCCAGCGCGGCCGCGAGGTTCGACATCACCGTTCCCCATACAAGCGGGGTTCGGAGCTCCTCGGCGATCGTGGTCCATCGACCGCGGCGGCCGATCGCCACCACGACCCGCGACGGCATCCCCGTCACGACGCCTGGCCAGACCCTCGCCGACCTGGCGACCGCGCTTTCACGAAGGGACCTCGAGAAGGCGGTGGAGATGGCTGAGGTCCGAAAGCTGCATGTCGCCGTGCCTCTGGACCACCCCGGCGCGCAGCGATTGGGCGACGCCGCCGGCGGCGCGCTCGTCGTGACGACCGACAGCCCGCTCGAGGACGCGTTCCTGGCGCTGTGCGACGACCATGGCATCGCGCGGCCGCTCGTGCAGCCCATCGTCGAGGGCTACCGGGTCGACTTCTGCTGGCCCGCGGACCGCCTGATCGTCGAGACCGACGGCTACGAGCACCACGGCACCCGCGCCGCGTTCGAGCGCGATCGCGCGAAGGACGCTCAGCTGACGGTGCGCGGCTGGCGCGTGCTGCGCTTCACCGAGCCGCAGGTGCGCGGCGACGCCTCGTCATGCGCCGTAGTGATGCTGGCTGCTCGGCAGGCCGCTCCCGCCCTCGAGCCCGGTGATCGCTCCCTTGCTCTTGGGCAGCGGCCGGCCGAGCATGCCGACGCGCTCGGGGATGTCGACCTCGGAGGGGTCGAGGTCGGGCGCGTGCCGGAACTCCGGCTCCGCCGACCAGCGGGCGACCTGGGGCAGCTCGGACCTCCAGAGCTCCATCGCGTCTCGGCGGCGGCGGAAGAGCCTCATTTCGCGTAGTCGGTAGCCCTCGACTCTCGGATGACGGTCACCTTGATCTGTCCCGGGTATTCCAGCTCTTGCTCGATCTCACGCGCGATCTCGTGCGAGAGCAGGACCGCGCCGTCGTCGTCGAGCGCGTTCGGCAGGACCATGACGCGGATCTCGCGGCCGGCCTGCATCGCGTAGACCTTGTCGACGCCCTCGTGGCGGGTGGCGATCTGCTCGAGGTCGCGCAGGCGCTTGACGTACTGCTCGAGCGACTCGCCGCGCGCGCCCGGGCGGGCTCCCGACAGGGCGTCGGCGGCCTGGACGATGACGGCCTCGATCGTCTGCGGCTCGACCTCGTTGTGGTGGGCCTCCATCGCGTGGGCGACGGCCTCGGCCTCGCCGTGCCGGCGTGCGAGGTCGCCGCCGACCAGCGCGTGCGGGCCCTCGACCTCGTGCGAGACGGCCTTGCCGATGTCGTGCAGCAGCGCGGCGCGGCGGGCGGTCTTGGCGGAGGCGCCGAGCTCGTCGGCCATCATCGCGGCGAGGTGGGCGCACTCGACCGAGTGCGCGAGCACGTTCTGGCCGTACGACGTCCGGTACTTGAGGCGGCCGAGCATCTTGGTGAGCTCGGCGTCGAGTCCCTGCACATTGGCGTCGAAGCACGCCTGCTCGCCCGACTCGGTGATGTGGCTCTCGAGCTCGGACTTGGCCTGGTAGTAGGTCTCCTCGATCCGGGCGGGGTGGATGCGGCCGTCCTGGAGCAGCTTCTCGAGCGTCAGGCGCGCGATCTCGCGGCGGACGCCGTCGAAGCCGGAGAGGATGACGGCGTTGGGGGTGTCGTCGATGATGAAGTCGACGCCGGTGAGGTGCTCGAGGGCGCGGATGTTGCGGCCCTCGCGGCCGATGATGCGCCCCTTCATGTCGTCGGCCTGGAGCTGGACGACGGACACCGTCGTCTCGGCGGCGTGACCGGCGGCCAGGCGCTGCATGACCACCGACAGGATGTTGCGCACGCGCCGCTCGGCGTCGCGCTTGGTCTCCTCCTCGATCGCGCGCAGTCGCTTGGCCGACTCGTGGCGCACCTGATCCTCGAGCTCCTTCATCAGCATCGCCTTGGCCTGCGACGCCGACAGGCCCGACGCGCGTTCGAGCTCGCGGACGGCCTTGTCGCGCACCTCGGTGAGCTGCGACTCCTTCTCGGCCAGCTTGCGCTCGCGCTCGGCCAGCTCGGCGCCGCGGGCGTCGAGCGCCTCCTCGCGGCCGTGCAGGCGCTCCTCGAGGCGCGTGGCCTCGGCGCGGCGCACGGCCACGTCGCCGTCGTCGACGGCAGCCGGCGCCGGCGCCTTGGCGCGGCCCGATCCGCCCGGCGCCGCCGCCGGGCGCTTCGCCACCAGGGCTGCCGCGACCACCAGGCCGAGGGCCACCACGACCCCCGCGATCACGATTTCCATTGCCTTTCCTCTCCCCGGCGCCGCTCCCCGTGGGTCGCGGCGCGAGCTCAATCACCGGACTTCGCAGGCGGCAGGCCGAGCCGGTCTCGGCCGAGCGGAGGAGACGAGCAGGAAGGCGGCCGCATCCCGGCCGCCCCGTCAGATGGCGGCTGTGATGCGGTTTTGGGTCGGTTCTGCCGGGCGCGCCCGCCCGGATGCGGTGCCTGATCGTCCGCGAGGATGATTCTTAGTGGCCGTCGTCACTGAAGCTGCTGCTTCCGCGTGAAATTCGTGGATTTGCTGGGTTTTCAGGAGCCGGTTGGCTCGACCTGTCGCTGGTCAGGATCGTAGTACCGGCGGCTGTCCGACGCAATCCGATCCTCAGTCCAACGCGGAGACACCGGCGTGGCGCCGGATCGCGTCGTGCGCCAGCTCGAGCTCGTAGCCCTTGCGGACGAGGACTCCGAGCGCGCGCTCGCAGTCGCGCGCGGTCGCCGGCGGGTCCGGGAAGCGGCGGCGGAGAAGCGTCAGCGCCGCCTCCAGCTCGTCCTCGTGGTCACGCGTGGACACCGCGGCGGCGATCAGCTCGGCGTCCACCCCGAGCGCTCGCAGCCGCTGCTCGATCCGCTCGGCGCCCCAGCCGTCGAGCCGCCGGCGGTCCTCGGCGAAGCGGTGCGCGAAGCCGGCGTCGTCGAGGTAGCCCTGCTCGCACAGCTCGCCCACGACCGAGTCGACGACCGCCGGCTCGACCCGCTTGCGGGTCAGGATGCGGGCGATCTCGGCGGCGGTGTGCTCGCGGCGGTTGAGCGCGGTCCACGCGACCTCGCGGGCGTGCTGGAGACGCACCTCCGGGTCCGGCGACCGCTCGGGCGGCTGACGATCAGGCAGCGGCGATCTCCGGGACCGGCGGGGAGTCCTCGTCGCGCTCGATCGGCTGGACGAGATCCTGGTCCCCGAGGCCGAGCGCCTCGTAGACCTTGGACTCGATCTCCTTGGCGACCTCCTGGTGCTCGTCGAGGTACGCCTTGGCGTTGTTGCGGCCCTGGCCGAGCCGCTCGTCGCCGTACGAGAAGAACGAGCCCGACTTGGAGCAGATGCCGTGCTCGAGCCCGAGGTCGAGGATGCAGCCGGAGCTGGAGATGCCCTTGCCGAACTCGATGTCGAACTCCGCCTGCCTGAACGGCGCCGCGACCTTGTTCTTCACGACCTTCACTCGCACGCGGTTGCCGACCGCCTCGGTGCCCTCCTTCAGGGTCTCGATGCGCCGGATGTCGAGCCGCTGGGACGAGTAGAACTTCAGCGCGCGGCCGCCCGGCTGGGTCTCCGGCGAGCCGAACATCACGCCGACCTTCTCGCGGATCTGGTTGACGAACAGGCAGAGGGTCTGCGTGCGGTTCAGGTTGCCGGCCAGCTTGCGCATGGCCTGGGACATCATCCGCGCCTGCACGCCGACCGTCTGGTCGCCCATCTGGCCCTCGAGCTCGGCGCGCGGGGTGAGCGCGGCCACCGAGTCGATCGCCACGAGGTCGACCGCGCCGGAGCGCACGAGCATGTCGGCGATCTCGAGCGCCTGCTCGCCGTAGTCGGGCTGCGAGACGAGCAGCTCGTCGATGTTCACGCCGAGGTTCTTGGCGTACAGGGGGTCCATGGCGTGCTCGGCGTCGATGAACGCGCACACGCCGCCGAGCTTCTGGGCCTCGGCGATGACGTGATAGACCAGCGTCGTCTTGCCCGAGGACTCCGGGCCGAAGACCTCGACGATGCGGCCGCGCGGCATGCCGCCGATGCCGAGCGCGAGGTCGAGCGACAGCGCGCCGGTGGGAATGGCATCGACCTTCACCTGGGCGCCCTCGTCGCCCATGCGCATGACGGTCCCCTTGCCGAACTGGCGCTCGATCTGCGCGAGCGCGCCCTGCAGCGCGGCGTCACGCGCCTTGACTTCCTTGGCGTCCTGAGGTGCGCTCATCTTGTCTCCTGCGATCTGATCACGTGAGTTCCACAGCTTGGAAGGCGGGTCGGACGGAACCGGGAGCCTCCCGCGACCGGGTGTCACGGAACAAGACGCGGGTGTGACGAGTCAGCTCAGAGAGACGCGCGTGAGCGGCACGTAGCGCGCTCCGTGCGGGTGCAGGCGCGACTCGAACAGCGTGAGCGGCCCGCCGGCGAACTCGAGCGGCTCCGGCGCCGCCGACACCGACCGCGGCGCCCGCGCGCGCTGACGCAGGCGGGCGACGGTGGCGTGGGCGCGGAACGGGCGCTTCTCCGGCGTGTAGACGCCCGCGGCGGTCAGCTCGTCGCTCACGCGCGCCTGGAGGTCCATCAGCGTGCCGTCGGGGTCCTCGAGCGAGGCGCAGAGCACGCGGGCGCGGCGCGGCGGCAGCAGCAGGGCGCCCTCGAGCTCGAGGCGCGGCGCCACCTCGGCCGCCTCGTGGAGGACGGAGGAGATGATCGGGACCTCGCCGGCCGGGCGGCGGCCGAGGAAGGCGAGCGTGAGGTGCAGGTGCTCGTCGGGGACCGGTCGCCAGACGTCCGGGTCCGCGGCGGCGTCGCGGAAGGCGGCGAGGGCGGCGCGGGCCGCCTCCGGGAGCTCGAGGGCGACGAAGAGCCGGAGGGCGCGGTCGGGCGAAGACGGTGTCATGCCGCGGTCGACGATGCCTCGCGCCCCGCGAGCAGCGCGCGGCGCAGCAGGTGCATGGCCAGCGTCGTGGTGCGGTCGCGGACGGCTGCCCGGTCGCCCGGCAGCCGGAGCGCGCGCTCGATCAGCGGCGAGCCGTCGGCGCCCGCCACGCACACGCAGACGGTGCCGACCGGCTTGTCCGGCGTGCCCCCGTCCGGCCCCGCGATCCCGGTGATGCCGATGCCCAGCGACGCGCCGAACCGCTCGGCGGCGCCCGCCGCCAGCGCCCGCCCCACCTCCGGTGACACCGCCCCGTGCCGCTCGATCAGCGACGCCGGCACGCCCACGTGCGCCACCTTCGCCTCGTTCGAGTACGCGACGACCCCGCCGAGCACGTAGGCCGACGAGCCCGGCCGGTCCGTCAGGCGCGCGGCCATCAGCCCGCCCGTGCACGACTCCCCCACCGCCACCGTCCGCACCGGCGGCCCGAGCAGCAGCCCGGCGACGATGTCGTCGATCGTCGAGCCGTCGCGCGAGAAGACGCGCCCGCCGAACCGGTCGACCAGCGTCGTCTCCAGCGCCGCGTAGTCGGCCGAGGCGGACGGGTCGAAGACGGTCGCGATCTCGAGCTCCCCCCGCCGCAGGCAGGTCGTGATCTCCAGCGACGCCGGCGGATCCACCTCCCGCAGCACCTCGGCGAGTTGGGACTCCGGCACGCCGGTGATCCGCATGATCCGCTGCTCGAACGTGCCGGCGCGCGCCAGCACGGAGCCGACCGGCGGGAGCCCCACAGCCTCCTCCCACATCGGCTGGAGCTCGCCCGGCGGCCCGGGCAGGACCAGCACCACCGGCCCACCCGGCACCGGCACGACGAGCCCCGGCGCGGTGCCGACCGGCTCCAGTACCAAGGCGCCGCGCGGCACCAGCGCCTGCTTTCGGTTGCCCGCCCGCAGCGCCTCGTCGCTCACGTCGCGCCAGCGTCCGCTCAGCGCGCTGATCCGGGCCCAGATCCGCTCCTCCAGGGCCGCATCGAGCCCGAGCGGAACACCGGCGTACGAAGCCACCACCTCGGCGGTGAGGTCGTCGGCCGTCGGACCGAGGCCGCCCGACGTGATCACCAGATCCAGGTCGCGGAAGAGCTCGAGGCCGGCGCGAAGATCGTCGGGACGGTCGCCCACGATGTGCACGGCGACGAGCTGAACGCCGCGATCACGGAGCCGCTCCGAGAGCCACGGGCCGTTCGCGTCGCGGATGATCCCCGCCAGGACCTCGGTCCCGGTGACGACGATGCCGGCGCGGACGCTCACGACGAGCAGTCCGGGCGCTGGGCGTTCGACAGCCGCCGCGGGCGCCGCCCCGGCCGCAGCTCGTAGCCGATCGCCTCGGTGCTCGGCTCCACGCGGTAGGTCCGCCCGTTCACGCGCATGCTCACGTTGTTGTTGCCGAAGTTGGTGCGGAACGAGCGGCTGACGTACGTCCGCCGCGGGCTGTCGGCGTCCAGCGTCTCCTCGTCGACCACCTGCCGCCCGCGCGCGTCGACCACGCACACGTAGACGGGCGCCGTCGCCACGAGCTGGAGCCGCACGCGCCGCGGCGGGCGCTCGGCCTGGGCGGGCGGCTCCTCCGAGTCCGAGCCCGGCGTCGCGGTCGGCTCGGTCTCGCGCACCTGGTCGGGCGGCGGCGGCGTCTCGTCGTCGTCTCCGAACGTCCCGAGCACCCACAGCGAGCCCAGCAGCACCGCCACGCACCCGACGATCACCAGCACCGGCCCCATCCCCGCCATCCGCCGCCTTCGCACGCGCCCGCGCGCCCGCGAAGCCGTGAACGGCGTCAGGTCCTGCGTCGACGGGCGCTCGTAGCGCTGGCGGTACTCCTCCACCAGCAGCCGCGGATCGAGCCCGAGGTACTCGGCATACGTGCGCAGGAAGGTCTTGACGAAGGTGGGACCCGGCAACAGGTCCCACTCCTCGTTCTCGAGCGCCCGGAGGTACTTACCGCGGATCTTGGTCGCGCTCTCGACCTCTGTCATGTCGATCCGCCGGCGCATCCGCGCCTCGCGGAGCATCTCGCCGATCTCTGCCATGAGCGGTGAGAAGGCTACTCAGGGGGCGGTTCCTCGTCGGGCACTGCAACAGGCTGCTCACCGAGCGCCGCCAGCACCCGAGGGACATCGCCCTCGCTGATCAGGACCTGACGCGGCTTGGAGCCCTCGTAGCCGGAGATCACCCCGCGCCGCTCGAGCATGTCGATCAGCCGCCCCGCGCGCGTGTAGCCGAGCCGCAGACGGCGCTGGAGCATCGAGGTCGAGGCGGTCTGCATCTCGGCCACCAGCCGGATCGCGTCGGACAGCAGCGGGTCCTCGTCGGGATCGAAGCCGTCCTCGCCGCCGCCCTCCGCGGCCGGCTCCTCGACCTCCTCCAGCAGCTCCTCGCGGAACTCGGGCTCGCCCTGCTTCCGCCACGCCTCGGTAAGCGAAGAGATCTCGCCCTCGTCGATGTAGGCGCCCTGGATCCGCTGGAGCCGCGACGAGCCGACCGGCGCGAACAGCATGTCGCCGGCGCCCAGCAACGTCTCGGCCCCGTTCTGGTCGAGGATCACGCGCGAGTCGGTCTGGGAGGACACCGCGAAGGCGATCCGCGAGGGGACGTTGGCCTTGATCATGCCCGTGATGACGTCCACGCGCGGGGACTGCGTGGCCAGCACCATGTGGATGCCGACCGCGCGCGCCTTCTGGGCGATGCGGATGATCGAGTCCTCGACGTCGGCCGGGGCGACCATCATCAGGTCGGCGAGCTCGTCGATCACGCACAGCACGTACGGCAGCGGCGCCTCGCCCCGGCGCAGCCGCACCGCGTTCAGATCGCTCAACGTACGCGTCCGCGCCAGCGACATGTACGAGTAGCGCTGCTCCATCTCGCGCACGAGGTTCTGCAAAGCGGTCGCCGCCTTGCGCGGCGACGTGATGACCGGGGTCAGCAGGTGCGGGATCGAGTCGTAGTGCGTGAGCTCGACCTGCTTGGGGTCGACGAGCACCATCCGGACCTCGTGCGGCGTGGCGCGCAGCAGGACCGAGGACAGCATCGCGTTCACGCAGCCGGACTTGCCGGCGCCCGTCGTGCCGGCCACCAGCAGGTGCGGCATCTTGGCCAGGTCGGCGCCGATCGCCCGTCCCGCGACGTCCTTGCCCAGCCAGACGGTCAGCGGCGACCAGTCCGGCGGCGGCGGCTGGAAGACGTCGCCCAGGTGGACGATCCGCCGGCGCGTGTTCGGGACCTCGACGCCGACCGCCTGCTTGCCCGGGATCGGAGCCAGGATGCGGATGTCCGAGGCCGCCAGCGCATAGGCCAGGTCGTCCTTGAGCTGCGCCACCTTGCCGACCTTGGTGCCCGGCGCCAGCCGCAGCTCGTAGCGCGTGATGTGCGGGCCGGCGACGTTGCCGATCACCCGCGCCTCGACGCCGAAATGCCCCAGCGCCTCGACCAGCTGCGCCGCGACCTTCTCCTGGCCTGCGGTGTCCGGCCGCGCGGCCTCCTCGGAGGAGCGCTTGAGCGCCTCCGGGTTCGGGACCGTCCACTCGAAGTCGGGCGACTCGGTGACGTGCGGGCGGTAGCGCCCCTGGGGCGTCAGGTCCGCGGACGCCCGGGTCACGCCCGGCTCGTCGGTCTCGGGATCCTCCGCCAGCTTCGGCTCAGGCTCGGGCTCCGGCTCCGGAGCCACCTCGGTCGGCTCCTCGTCCTCCTTGTACATGTCCGGGAAGCGGTCCTCGCCCGACCAGAACGGCTTCGGCTCCTCCCACTCCTCGGCCGGCGGCGTCGCCCGCGAAACCCGCGGCTCGCCTGTCTCCAGCGCCTCCAGCTCCTCGGTCGGCCGGCGCCGCTGCACCGCCGCGCGCATGTCGCGCGTGGTGCTCGAGACGGAGTCGCTGGTGGCCTTGACCACGCCGGCGACGGAGGCGCCCGTCAGCAGCAGCACGGCGGCCAGGAACAGGAACAGGGCGATGATGTGCGCGCCGACCGTGCCCAGCGCCGTCGAGCCCGCCCAGTACAGCCCCTCACCCAGCAGGCCGCCGCGCGGGCGGATCCACTCGGGGTCCCAGCGCACCTCGGTGCCGCCGGGGCCGAGCCCGAACGTGCCGGCGGCGAGCCCGAGGCAGAGCGCCGCGAACAGGCAGATGCCGCCGGAGCGGAACGGCCGCACGGCGGGCAGCATCGGCCGCATGACGAGGATCGCGCCCGCGGCGAGCAGCGCCACCGGCACGCCGTAGTGGACGGCGCCGACCAGCCGCCGCAGGCCGTCGACCGCCCAGCCGCCGGCCTCGCCGCCGTCCCAGCCGAGGTAGATCAGGAACGCGAAGAACACCGCGGCGGCCACCAGCCCGAGCCCGATCAGGTCGAGCTGTCGCTGCTCGAGCTGGGGCAGGCGGGGCCAGGCCACCGGCGCGGAACGGCGGGCTCGGGGCTTGGGCTTGCGGGCGGGCATGTGGCCGGACCCCCTTCGACGCGTGCGGTTCGCCTCCTTCCGGGGTATGGCAGGCGTCATGGCCATCGTGCTCGTACTCGCCGTGCTCGCGCTCGTCGCCTGGCTGGTGACGCGTTCCGTGCGCGCCCGCGCCTTCCGGCGGGCCGCGGTGAGCACCACGGCGGAGATCACCGACATCCGCTGGAAGAGCGTCGGACCGCTGCCCGAGCGCGATCGCCTCGCCTTCCCGATGCTGCGCTTCACGCTCCCGGACGGCAGCGTCTACGAGACGCGCTGATCCTGATCTTCACCTGCATCAGCGGCCTCGTGATCTGGTGGCCGGGACTGAGGCGCTGGAAGCGCGGCTTCAAGGTCCGGCGGCGCAAGGCCACGTACAAGCTCAACTACGACCTGCACAACGTGGTCGGCCCCGGTCACGGCGAGGATCAGGCCGCCGACGGTCAGCTCCTCGTTGCCGAGCACCGGCGCCGGCTTGGCCAGGAACGGGATGTACGCCGGATAGCCCTCGCAGGAGAGCGCGCAGAGGTGGAGGTTGCGCATGAAGCCCATCACGCCCGACTGCCGGTCGGCGATGCCGTTGACGCGCCCGGTGCCCGGGTCCACGTAGGCCGACTTGATGTACTCGAGGTCGTAGATCTCGTAGATGCCGCGCTGGCGCACGACGTCGCCGGGCACGAAGTCGGGCTCCGCCCGGGTGCGTGACCTGGAGGAAACGCCAGGTCCGGTTCGGACCCCGCGTGGGACGGCTCGGTACGGCCTCGACCGGCTGCGGCGGCGCTTCCTTCTGGAGCGTCACAGTAAGGCTCTCCTAATTAGGGTCCCCTAACGTCGGGAACTAAACCACCGCTGAAGAGATCCCGCAACGTCGCGGTGCAGCCGTACCATCAACAGCGATGGAAGCCTCCGATCGCCCCGTCCGCGTGCTCGTCGTCGAGGACGACGCCGAGATCGCGCACGTGCTCCAGCGCTCACTGCGGCTGGACGGCTACGACGTCAAGCTGGCGGCGGACGGCGTGCAGGCGCTCGACGAGGCGCACGCCTTCCTGCCCGACCTGATCGTCCTCGACCTCGGCCTCCCCCGCCTCGACGGGATCGACGTCGCGCGGCGGCTGCGCGAGGACGGGGACGACGTGCCGATCCTCATCCTCACCGCGCGCGACGCGCTGGAGTCGCGCGTCGAGGGGCTCGACGTCGGCGCAGACGACTACCTCGTCAAGCCGTTCGAGCGCCAGGAGCTGCTCGCCCGCCTGCGCGCCCTGCTGCGGCGCAGGCCGCCGCGGGGCATGGCGCCGCTGCGCGTCGGCGACCTGATGCTCAACCCCGACACGCACGAGGTCACGCGCGGGGAACGCAAGATCGAGCTCACCCAGCGCGAGTTCGAGCTGCTCGAGTACCTGATGCGCAACGAGCGCCTGGTCATCAGCCGTCAGAAGCTGCTCGACGAGGTGTGGGGCTACGACCCGTTCTCGATCACCAACACGATCGAGGTCTTCGTCTCGAACCTGCGAAGAAAGCTGGAAGCCGGTGGGGAGCCTCGACTCCTCCATACGGTCCGCGGCGCGGGCTACGTCCTCCGCGTATAAGCGACTGCCGATCCGCTGGCGGCTGGCCGGCGGCTCGGCGGCGCTCACGCTCGTGATCCTGTGCGGCTTCGCCGTGATCGTCGGCGTGCTCACCACGCGCCAGATCCACGAGGACTTCCGGCGCGAGGTGGAGACCAGCGCCGACCGCATCGTCCGCCAGGCGCGGCTCCAGCTCGCGGCCGACAACGACGGCAACCCGATCGTGCGGTCCTCGCCGGGCTCGGTCGATCTCGGCGACGTCGCCGCCTCGTCGGGCGCCGCGATCCGCGTCATCACCAAGGACGACCTCGTCGGCTATGCCACACCCAAGGCGCCCGACTTCGGGCCGCCGCTGGCGCGCACGACCGAGATCGGCGGCTGGCGCGTCGAGACGCGCGAGGTGGCGGTGGCCGGCTGGAGCGACCCGTTCGCGCTCCAGTACGCCAAGCCGATCTCCGAGATCCAGGACACGGCCAACCGCGTCAAGGTCTTCCTCGCCTTCGGCGTGCTCGGCGGCGCGCTGCTGGCGCTGCTCGCCGGCCTCGCCGTGGCGGGGCGCGCGATGGAGCCGATCACCCAGCTCACGGCCGCCGCCCGCCGGATCGAGCAGACGCGCGACCCGACCGAGCAGATCCCGCACACCGAGGCCGAGGACGAGGTGGCCGAGCTGGCCCACACGCTCGAGGCCATGCTCGCCTCGCTGGGCCAGGCGCGCTCCGAGACCGAGAGCGCCCTCGCGCGCCAGCGCGAGTTCGTGGCCGACGCCTCGCACGAGCTGCGCACGCCGCTGACCTCCGTGCTGGCCAACCTCGAGCTGCTCGAGTACGAGCTCACCGGCGAGCAGCGCGAGGCGGCCGCCTCCGCGCTGCGGTCCTCGCGCCGCATGCGCCGCCTGGTGGCCGACCTGCTGCTGCTCGCGCGCGCCGACGCCGGCCGAGTGGCGCCGCACGCGCCGGTCGACCTGTCCGAGGTCGTCACCGATGCCGCGGCCGAGCTCGAGCCCGTGGCGGGCGACCACGAGATCTCGATCTCCGCGCCCGCCGGCCACCACGTCGACGGCGCCCGCGACGAGCTCCACCGGCTGGTGCTGAACCTGATGGAGAACGCGCTCCGCCACACCGATCCGGGCACGGCGGTCGAGGCCACCGTGGAGGGCCGCAACGGCGAGGTGGTGCTGTCGGTCGAGGACGACGGTCCCGGGATCCCCGACGACCAGCGCGAGAAGGTGTTCGAGCGCTTCTACCGCGGATCGGGCGAGTACAGCGGCTCGTCCGGCCTCGGGCTGTCGATCGTCCGGGCGGTCGCCGCGTCGCACGGCGGGACGGTCCGCCTGGAGGAGCCGCTGGACGGCCGCGGCGCCCGCTTCGTGGTCAGGATTCCGGCGGCCTGACGGGCTCAAGAAGCGACCGGGAATGCCGAATTCCCGGTCGACATGTCTGATACCACTTCACAGCAGCTCGTCGTGTTCTCGCTCGGGAGCGAGGAGTACGCCCTCCCGATCGGGTCCGTCCACGAGATCATCCGCTTCACCGAGCCCCGCACCGTCGCCTCCGACGCCGCCTGGATCCGTGGCGTCATCGGCCTGCGCGGCAAGATCATCCCGATCTTCGACCTCGCCGCCCGCATGGAGCTCGAGATCGCCGGGTCCGAGGCCGGCAAGATCGTCATCGTCGAGAGCGGCACCGGCCAGGTCGGCATCATGGTCGACGAGGTCGAGGAGGTCCTGACCGTCTCGAGCGACCAGCTCGAGGACGTCCCCTCCGCCAACAGCGACTCGATCGAGGCGATCGCCAAGATCGAGGACCGCCTGGTCATCCTGCTCAACCCCGAGGGCCTGTTCGCGCGCTCCGGCGCCGAGGAGATCGCCGCGGCCTAGCCGCAGCGGGAGGGGATGATGCGCGTCGTCGTCGCCGACGATTCGCGGCTCATGCGCCGCATGCTGTCCGACGCGCTCGGGCGGCAGGGCTTCGAGGTCGTCGCCACCGCCGCGGACGGCGACGAGGCGCTGGACGCCTGCCGCGCCCATCGGCCGGACGCCATGACGCTGGACCTGCACATGCCCGGCATGGACGGCCTCGGCGTGCTCCGCGCTCTGCGCGAGGGCAAGGCCGAGCCGGTGCCGGTCGTCGTCGTCTCCGCGTTCTCGCCGGCCCACGGCGCCCGCGCCGTGGACGCGCTGGCCGAGGGCGCCTTCGAGCTGGTCGCCAAGCCCGCGTTCGGCGAGTCGCTGCAGACCTTCACCGCCGAGCTCGGCCGCAAGGTCGGCGAGGCGGCCCACAGCGGCCGCGTCCGTCGGCCGGCCGCACGTCCGGTCGTCCGGCGCCCCGCGCATCCGCCGGTCCGCCGGACCGCCGTGGGCAAGAAGGTCGTCGTGATCGCCTGCTCGACGGGCGGCCCGAAGGCGCTCGGCGACCTCATCCCCCGTCTTCCCTCCCCGCTTGGCGCCGGCACGCTGATCGTCCAGCACATGCCGCCCGGCTTCACCGCCTCGCTGGCGACCCGGCTCGACGCCTCCGCGCCGCTCACCGTTCGCGAGGCCGCCGGCGGCGAGACGCTCGACCCCGGCGTGGCCCTGCTCGCCCCCGGCGGCGCCCACCTGCGCCTCGACGGCACGCGCCACGCGCGGCTGTCCGACGACGCTCCGGTCGGCGGCCTCAAGCCGCGGGCCGACTTCACGATCGAGGACGCCGCCAAGCAGTTCGGCGCCCGCATGCTGCTCGTCGTCCTGACCGGCATGGGCCGCGACGGCCTCGAGGGCGCCAAGGCGGTCCGCGCGGCCGGCGGGCGCATCCTCGTCGAGGCCGAGTCGACCTGCACCGTCTACGGCATGCCGCGCGCGGTGGCCGAGGCCGGCCTGGCCGACGAGATCCTGCCGCTCGACGAGCTGGCCGACGCGATCGCGCGGGAGGCGGGCCGATGAGCACGCTGTCCGAGCGCATCGCCGCCCGCCAGGCCGGGGCCGAGTTCACGGCCACCGTCAAGACCGACGACTTCACCGCCCTCTGCGAGCTCGTCCGCCGCCTCTGCGGCGTCGACCTGCGCCAGTACAAGCGCGGCCAGATGGAGCGCCGTGTGCGCACCTTCGCGCAGCGCCGCGGCACCCCGGACCTGACGGCCTACGGCGCCCGCCTCAAGGCCGACAAGGAGGAGCTCGACGCGTTCCTGGACCGCGTGACGATCAACGTCTCGCACCTGTGGCGCCACGAGGACCAGTGGACCGCGCTCGGCAAGACGATCCTCCCCGAGCTGGCCGAGAAGGGCCGCGTCCGCTGCTGGAGCGCCGGCTCGTCCTACGGCGCCGAGGCCTTCACGCTGGCGGCGATCGCCCGCGACTCGATCCCCCACGCACGCGTGGAGATCGAGGGCACCGACCTCGACAAGCGCATGGTCGCCCGCGCCCGCGCCGGCCGCTTCAGCGCCGAGGACGCCCGCACGGCGCCACCGGCGCTCCTGAAGAAGTGGTTCGACCCGGCCGATGAAGGTGGCTGGCAGGCAAAGCCCGAGCTCATGCGTATGACGCGCTTCGAGGTCGGAGACCTGCTGCGGATGCCCGTCCAGGCCGGCCGCTTCGACCTGATCATGTGCCGTAACACCGTCATCTACTTCACCGAAGAGGTCCGCGACGCCCTCCACGCCCGCCTGGCCACCGCCTTGGCGCCGGGCGGCTATCTCGTCGTCGGCACCTCCGAGCGCGTCGCCGACCCCCGCGCGCTCGAGCTCACCTCCCCGTTCCATTTCATCTACCGGAAGAACGAGTCGTAATGGAAACCTCCGAGTACCTCCCGATGTTCCTGGCCGAGGGCCGCGAGCATCTCCAGGAGCTGAACCTCGCCGTCGTCCGCATCGAGGAGCGCCCTGACGACCAGGAGACAGTCGACGAGATCTTCCGGATCGCGCACTCGCTGAAGGGCATGAGCGCGACGATGGGCTTCGCCGGCATGGCGGCCCTCACGCACGAGATGGAGGATGTCTTCGAGCTCCTGCGCCAGCGCAAGGGCGGCCTGCCCCGCGAGGCGATCGACGTCCTGCTCGAGTGCCTCGACGCCCTCTCGGCCGCGGTCGACGCGATCGACGAGAGCGGCGAGGAGGAGATCGAGCCCGAGCGGCTGATCAACCGCCTCAAGGGCCTGATCCGCGAGCGCGACGCCGAGGAGCCCGAGGAGCAGGAGGCCGCCGAGGCCCCCATCGACCTCGCCGAGCTGGCCGACGGCCGCCGGGTCGTCCAGGTCAGCGCCACGCTTTCCGAGGACGTCCAGCTCCCCTCGGTGCGCGCCTACATGGTCCTTTCCGCGCTCGCCGAGCTGGGCGAGACGCTGGCCTGCAACCCCTCGCCCGACGACGTCGAGACCTTCAGCGGCACCGAGATCGACGCCTGGATGGTGTCCGAGCGCGCCGACGCCGAGCTTGCCGCCGTGGTCGGCGCCGTGTCGGACGTCGCCCACGTCGAGGTGTTCGAGGCGGTCAGCGATGCCGCCGTCGAGACCGGGGACAGTCCCGAATCCTCTGCGAAGGATGAGGCCCCCGTGGCAAAGGGGACTGTCCCTTCCAAGAAGTCGGGAGGCCACGGCAAGGGCGCCGCGACCGTCCGCGTCGACGCCGAGCGGCTCGACCAGCTGATGCACTTCATGGGCGAGCTCGTCCTGCACCGCACCCAGGTCGAGGCGCTGGCCGCCGACGCCGACGTGCCGGGCCTCTCGCAAGCGATGCAGAACCTGACCCGGACCTCCCACGCCCTCCAGGCGATGGTCATGCAGGTCCGCATGATCCCGGTCGAGGCCGTGTTCCTGCGCTTCCCGCGCCTGGTCCGCGACCTCTCGACCAAGCTCGGCAAGCAGGTCGACCTGGACCTGGTCGGCAAGGACACCGAGCTCGACCGCACCGTGGTCGACGCGCTCGGCGATCCGCTCGTGCACCTGATCCGCAACTCGCTCGACCACGGCCTCGAGGGCCCGGAGGAGCGCCAGAAGGCCGGCAAGCCGGCCACCGGCACCCTCCGCCTGGAGGCCCGCCACGCCGGCGGCAACGTGGTCATCGAGGTGCGCGACGACGGCCGCGGCATCAATCCCGTCAAGGTCGCCGAGAAGGCGGCCGAGCGCGGGCTGATCCCCGCCGACGCCGTCGAGACGACCGACATGGCCAAGGCGATCGAGCTGCTCTTCCACCCCGGCTTCTCCACCGCCGAGGTCACGAGCGACATCTCCGGCCGCGGCGTCGGCATGGACGCGGTCCGCACCACGATCCGCGAGCTCGGCGGCGAGGTTCTGATGACCTCCGAGCATGGCCAGGGCACCGCGGCGCAGATCCGCCTGCCGCTGACGCTCGCCATCATGGCCGCGCTGCTCGTGGAGGCCGACGGCCGCCCGTTCGCCATCCCGCTCGACCGCATCGAGCGCACCGTCCGCCTGGCCGACCACACGGTCCGCTCGGTGGCCGGCAGCCGCATGCTGGTCATGCGCGACGGCGTCCTGCCGATCGTCGACGCCTCTGAGCGCTTCGGCGGCTCGCCGAAGCCGGAGGCCGAGTACGCCGTCGTCGTGCGCGGCGCCACCGGCTCACTGGCCGTCACCGTCAGCACCCTCTTCGGCCAGCGCGAGCTGGTCACCCGGCCCCTCCCGCCCGAGGTCGCCGAGAACTCCGCCCTTTCGGGCGCCGCGGTCATGTCCGACGGGCAGATCGCTCTGATCATCGACTGCGATGCCGTCGAGACCGCTGAACCCGCCCTCGCCACCGCCTAGACAAGGACCACCCGTGACTCAGTACACCGAACTCCAGCTCGACGCTCTGCGTGAGCTGGCCAACATCGGCTCGGGGACCGCGTCCACCGCGCTCTCCGGGATGCTCGGGCGTTCCGTCGACATCTCCGTCCCCAACGCTCAGGCGCTCCCGTTCGCGGACGCCGTCGACGCGACGGGCGACGCCGAGAGCGAGATGACGGGCATCGTGCTCGGCATCCAGGGCGACATGGGCGGCACGGTGCTGCTGCTGGTCTCGCCGTCCGACGCCGACGCCATGTGCCGCATGCTGGGCCTCGAGCCGGGCGACGAGTACGCCGTCTCCGCCCTCGGCGAGATCGGCAACATCGTCGGCGCGTCGTACATCAACGCGCTCGCCTCGATGACCGGCATGGAGCTGGAGCCCACCCCGCCGGCGACCGCGACCGACATGCTCGGCTCGATCGTCGCAAGCGTGCTGGCGACCGCCGCACTCACGGGCGACGTCGCGCTGCTGCTCGACTCGAACCTGACGGTCGAGGGCGAGGACTGCTCCATCTCCTTCCTGCTGGTGCCGGACCAGGGCGGCGTCGACGAGCTCCTCTCGCGACTCGGGCTGAGCTGATGGCAGCTGCTGAGACCATGGTGCGGATGGGCGAGCTCGCGGTGTCGAGCGCGTCCGACCACGTGCTGGTCTCGCTGGGACTCGGCTCGTGCATCGGGCTGGCCCTGATCGACCGCAAGATGGGGATCGCGGGCCTCGCCCACATCGTCCTCCCGCAGTCGCAGGGGCACGCCCACGAGAACCCGCGCAAGTTCGCGGATCTCGCCGTGCCGGAGATGCTGTCCGAGCTCGAGCTGCTGGGTGCCCGCACGATCCGCCTCGAGGCGGTGCTCGTGGGCGGCGCCAGCATGTTCGCCGTGTCCGCGGCCGGCCTCGAGGTCGGCCAGCGCAACGAGGCCGCCGTGCGTGAGCTGCTCCTGAAGCAGCGCATCCCGGTCGTGGCCGCCGCCACGGGCGGCAGTCGTGGCCGCACGGTCCGCGTCGACGTGGCCAGCTCGGCCGTGACGGTGCGCGAGGCGGGCGGCAAGGACGAAGAGCTGCTCGCGGGCAGCGGAGTTCTGGCGGTGGCGGCATGAGCGGCGCGGGCGGACAGGTCCTGAGCGCCGACGCGATCGCCGCGCTCGTGGATGCGGCCCGTGAGGGCCGGCTCCCCGAGGACGCGCCGACGCAGCAGCGCCGCCGGCGGATGCGGGCGGTCGACTTCACGCGCCCGACCAAGTTCACCTCCGAGCAGGAGCGGCGTCTCAAGCGAAGCCTCGAGGCGTTCTGCCGCACCGCGTCGACGCGCCTGTCGGCCGAGCTGCGCGTACCGCTCGAGCTCGAGGTCATCAACTCGACCCAGCTCACGTGGACCAACGCGCACGCGCAGGTGGTCCCGAACTCGATCACCGCGCTGATCGACGCGCAGCCGATCGGGACCCGCCTGATGCTCGCCTGCGAGCAGGGCCTCGTGCTCGGCGCCATCGAGCTGCTGCTCGGCGGCAACGAGCCCGGCGAGGTCCGCGAGCGGCGGATGACCGACATCGACTTCGCGCTCGCGCGCCACTTCTGCGACCGCCTGTGCGCGCAGCTCTCGGTGATCTGGACCGACATGGCCGAGCTCGAGCTCGGCGTCCTTCAACTCGAGCAGCACCTGGAGACCGCGCAGATGGTCCCGGTGAGCGAGCCGACGCTGACCTTCACGATCGAGGCGCGCCTGAACGGCGTCTCGACCACGGTGGCGCTGCTGCTCCCGTGGTCGGCGATCGCGCCGGTGGCCGACCGCTTCGGCGCGCGCGACGACGCGCCCGACCGCGGCGCCGAGGAGATCGACCGCGTGCGCCGCGCCGTCGGCAGCGTGGACATGACCGTCCGCGCCGAGGTCGCCTCGGTCGAGCTCCCGATCGAGCAGGTGCTGGCGCTCCAGCCGGGCGACGTCCTGTCGCTGGGGGCGCCCGCCGACGGCGGCGTGACCCTCTTCGCCGACAAGGTGCCCGTCCACCGGGCCAAGCCGGGCCGCAGCGGCAGCCGCCGTGCGGTGCAGATCGTCGACCGCGTGAGGAGGCCGCGATGAACACCGATGACGCGCTGATCCGGCTCGGCCAGTCCGCGTCGGAGGCGATCACCGGCGTGATGGAGATGTTCGCGCCCGGCAAGATCGTGGCCGGCGACGTGACCGTGGCCCCCGGCGACCGCAACCCGATGGAGTCGATCCCGGTCCCCGCCGTGGCGACCAGCGTCTCCTACGTGGACGGCGTCACCGGCGCCAACGTGTTCGTCATGACGCTCGACGGCGCCAAGAAGCTCGCCGCCGCCATGATGGGCATGGAGGAGCCGGAGGATCCGAACGCCCCGGAGCTGTCGGAGCTCGAGCTCTCGGCCGTCTCCGAGGCGATGAACCAGATGATGGCCTCGGCCGCGATCGCGATCTCCTCGGTGCTCGGCACCGAGGTCGAGATCGGGACGCCCGAGACCAAGACCTTCACCGAGACGGCGCAGGCGGCTGACGCCTACCCGCACACCCCGCACGCCGTGCGGGCCTCGTTCTCGGTGTGCGGCGAGCCGTGTCGGCTCGTGCAACTCGTGCCGAACGCCTTCGTGGTGCGCATGACGCGCGCGCTGGACGAGCTGGGAGCCGAAGTGGCCGCCGGCGAGCCGGCCGCCGCCGGCGCCCCGGCGGGCGCGCGGGACGGGTCCCCTGCCGGTCCCGGCAAGCCCTCGCTCGCGGGCATCCCCGTGCGCGTGTGGGCGGAGCTGGGCCGCGCGCAGATGCCATCCGCGCAGGTGGTCGGAATGCCCTCAGGCGCGGTGGTGGAACTCAATCGATCGGCCGACGAACCGATCGACCTGTACGTAAACGGTAGGCGCTTCGCCACCGGCCGCCTGATGGTGGTCGACGGCACCGACTGGGCCGTGCGGATCGAGACGGTCCTGGCGCCCTCGAACACATCAACCGAGAATCAGCTGGAGGTGGCCCGATGGCCCGAATCCTGGTAGTCGACGACGCCGCGTTCATGCGGAAGATGGTGAGCGACGCGCTCACGAAGGGTGGCCACGAGGTCGTCGGCGAGGCCGGCAACGGCGTGGAGGCGATCGCCCAGTTCCAGGCGCTGAAGCCCGAGGTCATGACCCTCGACATCACGATGCCCGAGAAGGACGGCCTGTCCGCCCTGAGGGAGATCGTCGAGCTCGACCCGTCCGCGCGCGTGGTCATGTGCTCCGCCCTCGGCCAGGAGTCCAAGGTGCTCGAGTCGATCAAGCTCGGCGCGAAGGACTTCGTGGTCAAGCCGTTCCAGGCCGACCGCGTCCTCGAGGCGATCGGCAAGGCGCTCGCGTAGCCCTCACTCGTGTTTCGTTTCACCGCGGCCGGAGCTCCCCTTGCGGGACCTCCGGCCGCGCTGCTTTTGCCCTCGCTCGGTTCTGCCGATCAATAGCCCGATGGAACGTCTTCATGAGCTCTCGATCGTGACCCTGAGCCTGCCCGGCCTCGGACGGGTCAGCGAGTTCAAGGCGTACGTGCTCGGCGTACACCGGACCGTGGCCACGCTCCAGCCGGTCGAGCGCGTGGAGTCGATGTGGCTGCCGCCGCTGGTCGAGGACGTGCTCATGTGCTTCCGCCACAGCAGCCAGACGGTCGGCCTCAAGGGCGATCTGCGCACCGGCGAGCGCCCGGAGCAGCTCGAGTTCCGCGTCAGCGACGGCGTCTGCGTTCCGCGCCGCCGCTCCACGCGCCTGAAGCTTTGCGCGCCGGCGCTCCTGAAGCCGGTGATCGAGGACGCCGTCTCCGTCGAGGTGCTCGCCTGCCAGACGCAGGACGTCGGCGCCGACGGCGTGACGCTCGAGGGCGCCGAAGGGCTCCGCGACGAGCAGCTGGTGTCGCTCACGGTGATGCTCCCCGAGGACGGCGGAGCCTTCTGCGCGGATGCGCGCGTGATCGAGCGAGGCGACGACGGCGTCGCGACGCTCGACTTCGTCGGCCTCGACCGCGCCGATCGCCGGCGGCTGACCGGCTTCGTGACGGAGCAGGTGCGCAAGCGACTGGCCATCGTCCGCTCCCTCCAGGAGGAACAGGACGATGATTGGAACTGAGGCGCCGTCGCGCTGGGACACGGTCGTCCGCGCCTGCTCGGAGGCCGTCGCGGTGATCGACCACGAGGGCGTCATCCAGCTCGTGAGCCCGTCGCTGGAGCGTGAGCTCGGCCGCGACGACCTCCCCGGCACCCATCTGGCCGACCTGCTGCACCCGCGCGACCTGGCCGACTTCCACGGCATCGTCATCAACTTCGTCGCGGGGCTGAGCGTGACCGCGTGGTCCGACTGGCGGCTGCGCGCCGCCGACGGCAGCTGGGTCGACATGGAGACCACGGCCACGAACCTGCTCGACGTCCCCGGCCTGCGCGGGATCATCCTCACGGGCCGCAACGTCACGGCGCGCAACACGACGTTCCAGTCGCTCCAGGAGGCGCGCCGGCGGCTCGAGGCGGTGCTCGACATCGCGGGCGCGGCCATCTTCGTGACCGACCTCGACGGCACATGGGTGCTCGCCAACCGCACCTGCGCCGCAATGCTCGGCAAGCGCCAGGACGAGATCGTCGGCAGTAGAGCGCACGACCTGCTGCGGCCCGAGGAGGCACGCCGGCTGGAGGCGCACGGCCGCGAGGTCCTGCGCGCCGGCCACGCGCTCCAGTTCGACGAGTTCATCGAGCTCGCCGGCGAGACGCGGCAGCTGCTGTGCACGACGGTGCCGATCGTCGACGGCGACGGCAAGGCGACCGGCCTCTGCGGCGTCGCCGCCGACATCACCGACCGCATCCGGGCGCGCGAGGAGAAGGAGGCGCTCGAGACCGCGCTCCAGCGCTCGCAGCGGATGGAGTCGCTCGGCCAGCTCGCGGGCGGCGTGGCGCACGACTTCAACAACCTTCTCGCGGTGATCCTCAACTACGCCGAGTTCGTCGGCGAGGAGATCGGCTCCGGGCACGCGGCCGCCGCCGATGTGGGCGAGATCGTGCACGCCACCCAGCGCGCGGCCGACCTCACGCGCCAGCTGCTGGTGTTCAGCCGCCACGACCACAACCGGCTCGAGGCCGTCGATGTCAACCGCGTCGCGCTCGAGACCCAGCGGCTGCTCGACCGCACGCTCGGCGAGGACGTCGAGCTCGAGGTCGTCACGGCCGGCGACCCCGTGCACGTGCCGGCGGACCGCGGGCAGCTCGAGCAGGTGCTGATGAACCTCGTGCTCAACGCGCGCGACGCGATGCCGCGCGGCGGTCGCGTGACGGTCACGATCGAGGAGCTCGCCTTGCGCGATCAGGACGCGGCCACGCGCGGCCTGCACGCGGGCCGCTACGTGCGGGTCGACGTCGCCGACGACGGCGAGGGCATGTCGCGCGAGACCGCCGAGCGCGCCTTCGACCCGTTCTTCACCACCAAGCCGAAGGGCCGTGGCACCGGCCTCGGCCTGGCCACCGTGTACGGCATCGTCACCGGCAGCGGCGGCCACATCGAGATCGAATCCCACATCCAGGAAGGCACCACCATCACCATGCACCTGCCCAGCGCCACTCCCGAGCAGCCGGCGGCCGAGGCGGCCGCGCACGAGCTCGACGAGTCCAACGGCAAGACCGTCATGGTCGTCGAGGACGAGGACGCCATCCGCACCCTCACCCAGCGGATCCTCACCCGTCAGGGCTACGACGTGGTCGAGGCCCTGAATCCCGAGCACGCGATCACGCTCTGCGAGGCCACCAAGCCCGACCTCCTGCTCACCGACGTCGTCATGCCCGGCATGTCGGGCAAGGACCTCAGCCACCGCCTGCGCGAGCGCCACGCCGACCTGCGCGTCCTGTTCATGTCCGGCTACACGGACAACGTCATGGACCGCTACGGCCTGGACGCCAGCGGCGACTCGCTGCTCCAGAAGCCCTTCAACGGCCGCGAGCTGCTGACCGCGGTCCAGGAGGCGCTCGCCGCCGATTGACCCCGGCGCCGGTGGCAGCCGACGCCGGGGCGACCGCCGAACAACCGATCGGTCGAAACGAGTTCGACGCGACGCAGCGAGCGCGGTCGGTCGGCGGTCGCCCCCGCGGCGGCGGGACCGGGGGGAACGACGCGACCATCGTCGCCGGAGCGCGTACGACTGAACATCGTTCACTGGTGCGATTCGAAGGTGGAACCGTGACTGGTCCGATCGGACGAGCCAGCCCCATCCGATCGGTTGATATCCGGTGGCTCTGCGTCGACAATTCCGCGGCCGGTGAGTGTGCTGACTGATCAAGCACCTGTTGCGGACTCGAGCGCGGGGGTGTCCGCCCGCGTCGTCGTGCTCGCGGTGCTGGCGGCATGCCTGCTCGCGCTCACAGCGGTCGCCTCCGAGGCCGCGGACTGGCAGCCGATCAGCCTCGCCATCGCGCTGGGCTCGCTGATGGTCGTCGCGGAGACGATCTCGACCTGGACCCGCAAGCTGCGCTTCTCGAGCGGCTTGATGGTGCAGGTACCGATCATGGCCCTGCTGGGGCCCGCGCCTGCCGCCCTGTTCGGCATGCTCGCGATGGCCATCGACGGGCGCGTCAACCGTCGGCCGCTCGAGGGCACGTTGCTCAACATCGTCATCTTCGGCCTGCTCGGGCTCGTCGGCGGGCTCTTGATGGAGGGCCTGGGCAGCGCGTTCGGACTCGAGCGCGAGGACACCACCTACGCGCTGCTCGTGCTCCCGATCTACCTCGTGCTCATGTCGGCGAACCTCGCACTCGTCGCGGCGACGGCGCCCGGGCTCACGCCGGAAGCCCGCAGGCGCGTGTTCACCGAGATCGGCCTGCCGACCATCCCGCTGGAGCTGCTCAGCGGCATCATGGCCGCGGTCGCGGTGCTGACGTGGGCGCACGCCGGTTTCGCCGCGGCGGTTGCGCTGCTCGTCGTGCTCGTCATCACCATCCCGCTCGCCCGCTCGCTGGGATCGGGGCTCACGCGCGACGATGACCTGGTCGCGCTGCGCGAGGTGTCCGACCAGCGCGCCGCCGAGGTCATCCGGCTGTCGTCGGACCGCGAGCGGCTTCTGTCGGAGGTGCTCGACGCCGAGCAGCGCGAGCGCGCGCGACTGGCGGAGTCGCTCCACGACGGGCCGGTGCAGCGGCTCGCGGTGATCCGGCAGGACCTGGCGGAGGGCGCCGAGTCCGACCAGCTCGCCCGGCAGGTCGACGCCGCGCTCGCAGAGACGCGCGCGATCATCTCGGCCTTCCACCCCGTGATGGTCCGCGAGCTGGGCTTCGAGGCCTCGCTGCGGGCCTCGATCGCGCCCTTTCCGGCCGGCCAGTCGGTGGACCTGACGGTCACGACCGAGGTCGACGACGCGTCGCTCGCCGAGACCGTGCTGCTGCCCGTCGCTCAGGAGCTGCTGGTGAACGCGGCCAAGCACGCCAGTCCGAGCACGATCGACGTGTCCGTGCGCGGCGACGACGGCGACATCGTCCTCGAGGTCAGCGACGACGGCGTCGGCATCGACACCTCAGACGCCGGGCGCGCCGTCCAGGCCGGCCACCTCGGCCTCGCCATGGTCCGCCGCCGCGTCGAGGACGCCGGCGGCCAGTTCGAGATCGAGACGCGCGCCGACGGCGGGACGCGGTCGCGGATCGTCCTCCCGCAGCGCTGACGGCTCAGTCGATCAGCCCGCGGCGCATGCCCTCGGCCACCGCCGCCGCACGATCGGACACGTCGAGCTTCTCGTAGAGGTTGTGCAGGTGCGACTTGACCGTCGCCGTGCTCAGATACAGCTGGGAAGCGATGGCAGGCGCCGACGCGCCGCCGGCCAAGAGGCTCAGGATCTCCCTCTCACGCCCGCTGAGCAGGCTGCGCGTGGCCGAGCGCCGCTGCGTAAGCTCGGTCGCCATGGCGGCCTGAGCGTCGCTGGAGAGCACCGTGCGCCCTTGCGCGATCCCGCGGATCGCTTCGCAGATCTCAGCGCGATCCGCGTCCTTGGCGACATAGCCGGCAGCGCCGAGGCTCAGGCATTCGTGCACCTCCTCCCCGCCGACGTGGAACGAGAGGACGAGCACGCGACACGGACTGTCTGCTCCTGCGAGCTCCTTCAGGACCTCCGCGGCACCCAGCCGCGGCATGCGCAGATCGAGCACGGCGACATCCGGCGACTCGGCCCGGATGCGCTCGAGCGCCTCGGCGCCGTTCGCGCAGGTCCCGAGCAGCTC
>CAWDCT010000015.1:0-609043 GCA_963800905.1 uncultured Solirubrobacteraceae bacterium | reverse complement strand
CGCGCGACGAGCACAACTGGTTGCCGACCGGGTCGGAGTCGCGCGTCTGCCTCCAAGCAGCAGTCCCGCGTGCGCCTGCCGCTTATTGGGCCCGCTCAGGCTCATGGCCCCAAGGGCAGAACCTGGGACTGCCCCGCGGTCAGGTCCTACTCGGCGCGGGCGCTTCGCCTGCCGGGTCCTGCGGCGCGGGCTGAGGCCCGGGGTCGAGTGGCGGCGCGGGTTCGAGCATCCGATCGGCCTGCGGATCGGGACGGCGGGCCACGTGTCCTTGACCAGGAGCATCCCGCGCTGACGGAACGAGGCAGTCGCCGCGGGACCGGTATGTCTGCAGGAACGCGGCGGTGATCGGGCTTACCCCGCGGTCGCGCGATGTGCCGAGGTGACGCAGCGTGACAAACGAGATCGGGTAGGCGTCGGGGTGTGCCAGCGCGCGCACCGACGCGTCACTCGGTGCCGTCCCGCCGACCGGCACCGCGCATGTCGTGCCCTGGAACGCGCGGGCTCGCGACCAGCTCGTCACGGCCGCGATCGCGAGGTTCCCGGACGCGGCCTCTGACACCCCGCCGTCGGGTGTGGCTCGCGCTCCTTGGGGCGCCCGCCAGCCCGCGCCGAAGCGCGGCTCCACCGAGCGCTCGGGCCCGGTGCCCGCGCGGCGCAGCGCGATCGCGTCCCCGGTCGCCGGCGTCGGGACGCCGGCCGCCGACCAGGTGCGGGTCCTGCCCGCGGCGATCCCGCGAGCCGCCGCGCGCGACACGCCCGAGGCGCACGCAGGGTGCCCGCGTCCCACGACCAGCACGTCCGCATCGCGGCCGAGATCCGCGCGCACCTGAACGTGGCGGCGCTCAGCGGCGGTCAGCCGGCGGTCGAGGAAGATCCCCTGCGGGCTCGGGAAGCGCCGCATGCGATCATGTTCCGCAGATAGATGCCGGCCGACGGACCCACCACCGCGGAGGCGCTACCGAAGACGTAGCGGTATGTCCGCCCGCCGGTCCGGACCCTGATCGGCACCACTCGTTGCCCTGGCGGGTGATGGCCATCGTGGTCGGGGTGAAGCCGATGAGGTGGTCGACTCGGCTCGGGATGACCGAGTTGAAGAACGCGTCCTCGACCTTCCGCGCGGATGCCGGGCGGGCGCGAGCAGGAGCACGGCGAGGACGAGCGCAGCCGACGCATCGCCTGATCCCACCTGTCTCCCTCGTCGAAGCTTCGCCGCCTGGACGGCCGGTCGGGCACCGAACCGGACCCGGGCCGCGCTTCGGCCGCCCCACTACCTCAGATCGCGAACGGCGCGTCAAGCTCACGAACCTAGCCCAGAGGCTAGAGCGGACGAAAGTAGGACGAGCCCTGGAGATAATCCGGCACGGCCGATCCCTTGAGCGTGGCCGTCGCTTCGCGCTTGCGCTTCCGCCTGCCAGCGACGGTCCAGATCGCTTCCCCCGCGGAGTGTCGCTTAGCGCGAGAAGGAGCGGCGACTACTCGAGGTTCCAGCCGAAGTAGACCTCGGTACGGGCGATCTTGTCCTCGTCGTCAAAGGTGAGAATCTCGGTATTCCTACTCCTTTCCACCGCCGGCGGTGTCGGTCTCATAGGTAATGACCACCTCGTCGCCCGCCTCGATCAGCCGGACGAACTCGAAGTCCTGGCCGCGGCCGGCGGCGGGCCAGCAACGCTCGAAGTAGCCGTCACGGTCGAGCTCTGGGTCCGGTGGCGCCGAGAAGAGAAAGTCATCGCTCAGGCGCTCCTCGAAGAAGCGCCGGTTGCCGGCTGCAAACGCGGCATATGAGTCGCGAGCGATCTGTTTGTGGTTGGCGATGGCCGGCCGAGTCTAATGCCGCTATCGCGCTTGCGCTTCGCGCGATGAGCGGCGCCGCGCCTGGCCGATGGATCAGAGTCGCACGGAGGCGCTGACCGGAATCATCGGCGGCGCTCGTCGCGCGTGCACGGTCTCGATGATTCCGCCGCTGTCGATGCCTTGCAGGTAGACGGCGTGAATCTGAAGGTTGCTGTGGCCGAGTTGGCGCTGGATCACGATCAGCGGGACGCCTTCGCGGGCCATCTCGACGGCGTGGGCGTGGCGCAAGTCGGTGCGCCGCGAGCGGCGCCGAACTCCGGCCGCGGCCGCCGTGCGCCGCAGCTCCGCGCGTGCCGCAGCGGGCGACCAGTGGCACCCGGACGTGGTGCCATTGATGCACGGACAGCAAGGCACCGACCGGAAGCTCGGGCCGCCGCTCGAGCCAGGGCCGGAGTTCCTCCCATCCCCACGTGTCCAAGCCGACCTCGCGGCGACGTCCACCCTCCCCGTGCCGGATCAGGAGCGAGCCGCGGGGCTGATCGAGATCGCCTTCGGGCAGAGCGAGCGCCTCGTGAATCCGCAGCCCTGCTCGCCATAGGAGCACGATCAGGGCGCGGAGCCGGCGGCCGTGCGAACGGTCGCCTGCGGCGCGCATGACGCCCGACGATCTCCTCGACCTTGGGCGGATCGGCCGGATACCGCAGTCCCTTGTTGTGCGGCGGACGCCCGGCGTGGAATCCCGGCATCGTCGCCGGTGAGCGACGTCGACCGGCGCGATCGTGCAGTACAGCTTCTACATGACCCCTCCTCGGGCTCGTAGGACGAGCGTGAGGATCCGGCGAAACACCTGCGGGTCAACGGCACACCGACGCCGGCGAGGCGACCGCTGCCGCTCCCAGCACGCAACACAAGCGGACGAAGCCCGGTCACGCTGCCATCGCGCTGCTCGGCTTCGTCCACAGCGACATTCCCGGTGCGTCGTGCGCTACACGACCTCGAAATCGTATCGCGACGCGATCCGACCGATCTCCTCCTGGCTCGGGTTCCACTGGCAAGCGCCGCGGCAAGATCGCGCATGTAGTTCTCCCAGCCAGCCGGGGTGTTGAAGTTCAAGACCCGGACTGGAGCGTCACTCTGGTTACTGAAGGTGTGGACAACGCCAGGGGGTACGCAGACAAAGCTGCCGGGCTCCAGCTCGAGCGTCTCATCACCCAGGCGCATCCCCAGCGTCCTGTCGAGGGCGTAGAAGAAGACCGGGTTGTGGACCCGCTGGTGTCGGTGCGGGGGCGGCCCCGGGAATCCCGGTGCGATCACGACTTCGCCGAGATAAAAGGAGTCGTTCGTCTCTTCGCCGGTGGCCTTGACGGTCACAGTCGTGGGTCCGCCGATCCTTTCGCCAGCCCTTCACCAGGCCAATGAACGGTCGCCTGCATCTCGCTCTCCCCTAATCCGCGTTAGCCATCGGCGCGAGTATTGCGCGCAGACCGTCCTCCCCAGGTTTCTTCCCATGTGACGGAGCCGTCACTACTTGAGTGCTGCTTCGCGCGAGAGGGAGCACTCGTCCCAACTGACAGCGCAGTGTCGCGTCTGCCTTAACGCAGCAGCCGAATCGTTCAGTCGTCTATGCCGAGGACGTCGTCCGGCGTCGCGCGGCGGGCGGCGAGCCGCGGGTCGGCGACAACTGCGTCGACCACCACCGTTGCGCCTGTACCGCGATTCCTCGTGGCTGTCGATCGGCGTGCTCCGACGAACCACGAGCGATCCTCGGGCCAGATCAGCGACGGTGGGTCATGCGGCCCGGTGGCGGAATGCCGTCGCCGACCCCAGCGGGCCGGTTCACAGGTAGTAGCGCCGATGCGGGAGGTCGAGCGGCTCGACGTCGGGGCGCTCGACGCGCTCCGTCGCGAGTTCGTCGCGGGCGTCGGCGAGCGTGCTGTCGATCTGCTCCGGAGCAGGTCGATCGTCGCCTTCGGGCCAGGCGATCAAGACGTCCATGCCGGGTGCCGTGCGCGGCTCGGGAACCGGCGTCATGCCACCAGCCCCAGCCCTCCCACATCCCGGAGTGCACGGGCTCGTCGCCGGTGAAGGGGCCGAGCACGTCGAGCAACGCCTCAATGCCCCGAGCCCCCGTCGGACTGCAGGTCGTCGTCGGGCGGTATGGGTACGACGGCGTACGCCGGATAGCCGAGCGGCACGGCGTGGCCGACGCCGGGTCCGAACGGCCCAAGCCTGTCCGCGATCCAGCCACCGGCGTCGGGTCCGTCGTCCCAAGCGGCGTTGATGGTGACGAGGTGCGGCCGAGACGACGGTGACCACGCATCGACGATATCGGGCTCATCTCGGGGAACGACTCCTACGTCGCCACCGCCACCCGCAGCTGGTCGGTGGTTTCGCCTGCCTGCGCTACTCGGACAAGGTGGTCCCGAAGTGCTGCTTCGGCGCCTCGGCGCGACGAGCGGCAGCGTCCGCGGCAGAGCGATGATGGCGCCTGCGAGCCCTACCGCGTCGCGCCCGGAGCAGCGGTCGGACGGGCGATCTGCCGCGGCTGCTACGGGTCGTCGATGGAAGAGAGCCGAACCCTGCTCGGCGGCGTTCAGCTGCTCAACCCTGAGGACTCGTCGGCGATCCAGTCGTCGATCCGCTGGGGGCGGGCGGCGGCGCGCCCTGGTTGAGGACCGCCGCGCCGAAGGGCTGTACCGAGTCGTTGAACGTCGAGATGATCTCTGACTCCGAGAAGAAACCGACGACCTTGACGGTGTCGCTACCGACGTTGACGACGCCGTGCGGGACCATCGCGGGGATGACCGCGAGGTCGCCGGCGCTGAGGCGCCCTCGCTCGTCGCCGACCTGGGCCTCCGCGTCTCCGGCGACTACGTAGAGGATTTCCTCGGCGCTGTCGGTGTGCTCGGCCAGCCGGCTACCCGGCTCGATCTCGAAGTAGACGGCCGCACTGTCGGCCGATCCGGCCCACTTGTTGATCGGGAACGTCACCCCGACGCGTGTGTGTTCCGGGTCGTTGTCGAACCAGCCCTGCAACAGCTCCAGTTCGCTCGTCTTGGCCGTCAGCATCTGGTTGCTCCTTTCATAGAACACCACCGCTCAATGGAAGCCTGACCGTACACGTGCTTGGACGGACGTGTCAAGATTCATCGCACATCTATGTCTAAGCAAAGTGCCACCGGCGAGCGGCGCCCCTATCGCAAGCGGCGCCGCGTCCAGCTCGAGGCCGAGACCAGGTTGCGGATCACCGAGGCCGCGGTCGACCTGCACGGATCGGTCGGCCCGGCCAGGACAACGATCAGCGCTGTCGCCGATCGCGCCGGCGTCCAGCGAGCCACCGTCTACCGCCATTTCCCCGACGAGGAGGCTCTATTCGACGCCTGCTCGTCGCACTGGATGGCGCAACACCCCCTGCCCAATCCGGCCCCGTGGGCCAAGATCGACGACCAAGATGAGCGACTGCGGGTGGCGCTAGCGGAGCTCTACGAGTGGTACGAACACGGCGAGTACATGCTCGAGAGGACGACCCGCGACGTCGCCCTGGTCCCCGCGCTGCGACCTTCGATGGAGGCCTTCCGCGGCTGGCTTGACGTAGCCGCCGACGCAATCCTTCGCGGCCGGCCGGAGCGCGGCGCTCGCCGCCGACGCGTGCGAGCCGTGGTCCGGCACGCATTGGCGTTCGAGACTTGGCGCTCGCTTGCGATTCATCAAGGGCTCCCCCGGTCGGAGATGATCGAGCTGATGGCGGCACTCGCGAGCGCCGCAGGGCGAGATTGAGCCAGCGACCTGACTCACCCCACGTCTCTGGGTTCCGGCGTAGCGTGCGCTCGCTATCGCTTCGCGCGACGAGCGCTAGCCGGCGGCTCCGAAGGCGGGCTATCACGTCTGCCTCAATGCGATAGCGAGGCGCGGGTCGGTTGCGCCGCCAGCGGCGCTGTCGAAACTTGTCCAAAGCGACGGCGGCATCGGGTGAAGCACGCCGAACGAATCGTGGAGTTGAGCCTACCGGGCGACGATGCGTCCGTGACACGGCTAACCGCGACCCCGCCGGGTGGCGGGTCTCTTGTTAGGCGACGAGTGCCAGGTTGACACGGGGACGACGTGCTTGACTTCAGCCATGTAGCGCCCAGCCGAGGCGGAGGCCTCGTCCGGACTGCTTCCGCGCTGGCGGGCGACCATGTAGCCGCTACCAGTCCCACCAGTCGTGCGGTCGGGCGACCCCCGAACCAGCCGTGATGCACGGCGGTCTCATGGAACAGATTGCCCACGACGCGACGTCCATGTCATCCTCCGCACCCGCCCGGAGGCGTGTCGTGATCTCCTGGAGCAGCCAGCCGTTGCCATCGGGATTGCTGAACCCGTCGTAGCTCTGGTTGGTGCGGCGCTCCGGGTCCAGGCCCGGGCCGGACCCGTCGGTGCCGAAGTGGAAGAAGTCACTGACCTCTTCGCCGCGACAAATGAGGTCATCCCGCGCCGCCTCGATGTCCGAGACGACAGCTCCAGGCGCTCGGCGGAGCCGGGCGGGGCCTTGGTAAACCCGCTTCCGAACGCGATAGAGCACTCCGAGTGGGTGGACGTCACTGCACCGCGCGGCGACCTTCGCCGAGGTCGAAGTCGGCGTCCACGCGCCATCCAAGGCTCTGGTAGAAGCTCTTTGCCCGGTCGACGTCGGAGACGGGCAATGTGACGACCTCGAGCTTCATGTCGATGGTCCCCGCTTCCGGGACCTCCGTCGAGCTACCGGTGCTCGCGCCAGTACCGCTCATGTTGACCTCCATCGGTCGGGCGCGCCCGAACGGGGCGGCGCCGGGCCACCAACCGGGCATCACGCGCCAACACCGCCAGAAAATCGCGCTGCGAGTCTGACCCTCGGGGTGGGATGTACTTTCGTCTCGTGCGAGGGCGAAAGTCAAGGATGCGCGGTGGCCTCTCGCCGGCTCAGACGGAAGACCGACGGACCCCGCGCAGTGGCACTACTCGGTTAGCTGGGTAGATCGCGTGCTCGTTTCCATGCGACTCGACACTCTGGTCGCCTGCCCGTATGCGCATGCGCGCGTGAGTGCTTTCGCTTGCCGGGAGCACTGCACCTCCTCGGGCGCGGAGTTGCGCTTAGCGCGAATCGGAGCAGCGCGTCGGCAGCGCTCGAGGTGATCGAGCTGCTGCTGGGATTCGTCCAAGTCAGCAGCGAGCAGACGCTCGAACCGGCGCGCCAAGACAGCTCCTTTACCGAGAAGCAGGCGTCTTACCCGACGCGCCTGCTGGTCGTCCAAGGCGGTCGTCCTCGCTTGGACCGTGGGACGCTCGCTTGGCGTACGGAAGCAGAAGCCTCCACCGTCGCGCCGCGATTGTCAGATCTATTGTCCGAGGCGCACCGGGTTCCGTTTTGCTCGATGGGCGTTGACAGCAGCCGGAGTGCATCTGCGCTTGCGGGCCACTGGACGCCGCTCAGCGGTGGGCGGGTTGTCGTGGGCCGGGTGGCTGTCCTCGCCGGTGATAAACGCCGCCCCCGGCTATCGCTCTTGCAGGACGGACAGGACGTTGCGGGACGGGTCCTTGAACCAGGCGATGTAGGGACCCTGCTCGATGCGCGATGGCTCGACGGCGCGCCTAGGGCCTAGCGGACCGTCACGTCGGCCGCATCCCGAGCTCCTCGTGACCGGGTAGCGAGCAGTACAGCGTGTAGACGCCGGCCCGCAGCGTGAGCCGGACGGAGTCGCTCTGGCCGGGCCCGAGCGGGACAGTGACGAGCAGTGCCGCGGCCGCGTCGCGGACCGAGAAGTCGTGGTCGTCCTCGCCGAGGTTGGCGGGGTTGAACTCGACCTCCCCCGCCCGCAGCTCGAGGTAGGACGGCGTCACCCGCCACTCCGTGAGGTCGACGCCCGTGCGCGACGGGAGGGGCGCCGGAGCGGGGCTCGGGGCGGGCGCGGGGGCCGGTGGCGGGACGGGCGCTGGCTGCGGCGCCGGACGGGGGCTCGAGCGGGCGGGGGCGGGCGACGGGGCGGGCGGCGGGGCGGGCGCGGGCTGCGGCGCCGGGGCGGGCGCGGGGCGCCGCACGCGGCGCCAGTGCACGTGCCTGCGGCAGTGCCGGTCGCCGTGGCGCTTGCAGGCGCGCTTGGTCTTGTGATGGTGCTTGCCGTAGTGGGTGACCTTCACGACCTCGTAGCGCGGCTGTTCCGCTCGCACGCTCATCGGCACGGCGGCGAGCGCGAACGCGACGATGAGGGCGGCCGCGCTCACTTGAACAGCGTCGGCCCGTGGCCCCGTCGCCGCGGACCAGCGGAGCGATCGCGCCGCCTCCGATGATCGCGTCCGGATCGTCGCCGAGCCACTCCTCGATGACGGCGCGGTACACCGACCGGTAGTCGGTCGGCACCTTCAGGTTGCCCTGGGCCGGGTTGTTGGCCGGCACGAGGTCCTGCGGCCGGCAGCCCGGCCACTCGGACGCGAGGCCGCCGCGCACGCCGCTCCCCATCGCCAGCATCAGCCCGCCGGCGCCGTGGTCGGTGCCCGCGGAGCCGTTCTCGCGGACGCGGCGGCCGGACTCAGAGAACACCAGCGTGCACACCCGCTGCTCGATCCCGCGCGCGGCCAGGTCGGCGCGGAACGCGCCGAGCGCGCGGACAGCTCGGTCAGCTGCGCGTCGTGGCTCGGGAGCTGGCCGCTGTGGGGTCGAACGCGCCCCAGTGGATGGTGATGATCCGCGTCCCGAGGCCAGCAGCCAGCAGGTGGGCGGCCAGCCGCAGGCGCGTGGACAGCGGGCCGTTGCTCGGGTAGCCGGTGCCAGGGACGTACGCGGGCCCCGAGACCGAGCGCTGATGCGTCTCGACCGCGACGGCGTACGTCGCCCGGGTGCGGGCGAGGTACGCGTTGGCCGGATCCGGCGCGAGCGCGGCCAGCGCCGACATCTGCGCGTTGACGTCGACCCCCGCGGGCGCGCCGCCCGGCGACCCGTAGCCACCGGTCATCGAGAACCCCAGCGACGCCAGCGACGGGATGGCGCACACGGGGTTGACGGCCGTGCGGATCGACTTCGACATCGCCGTGTCGATCGAGACCGCCTGCAGCGGGTTCGTCGCCGAGCCGTTGCGGTCGATCCAGCGGCCGAGCCAGCCGGTCTTGATGTTCAGGTCGTAGCTGGCCTTGAACCAGATGTCGGAGTTGTCGAAGTGGCTGAGGCTGTATTTGAGCGCGTCGACCGCCGGCATCACCGCCAGGTCCGAGCCGGGACCTCCGCTGCCGTCGCCGTACAACGTGTCGAGGCCGTGGACGTCGGTGTTGTCGCCCCCGCCGGCCGTGGACACCATCACGTTGGCGAACGCGAGGTGCTGGCCCGCCGTGCCGGCCAGCGGCCGTGAGCCGGCGCGTCCAGAGGCGGTCGCGCCCTGCCCCCGGTGGAGCGCCGCCCGCGCGTCGACGTAGGCCGCGTAGTCGGCGGCGCCGGCCGGCACGATCGTGTTGAGGCCGTCGTTGCCGCCCGCCAGGTAGAGCACGACGAGGCAGTTCTGGTCGAGGGCGGCGCCCTCGGCGGCCACCGACTCCCACACCGACTCCCAGCCCAGCGCCTTGGGCCCGTAGACGGAGGCGAGCCCGGCGATCCCGGACTGCAGCAGCCGCCGGCGCGTCAGGGCGCCCGGCGAGCGGCCGGCGGGGAAGCCGTCGAGCGCCGCGTGCGGGATCTCGAGCGTCTGGGAGGGGCGCGCGTCGCTGACGCGGGCGAGCTCGATCTCCTCACATTCGATGCAGCGCATCTCACATCACCTGTCCGTCGGGGCCGCCGAGCATGAGCGCCTGCACGGTGTAGAAGCGCTGGCGGCGCTGTTGGAGCGTCGTCGTCGGCGCCGACGACGCGTATGACAGCAGCGCCGTCCGCGTCCCCTCCGCCAGCCACGGCCGGCCAGCCGACGCGTGCGCGCGCTCGAGCAGCGCCTGCGCGGTCTCCCCGGCCGGCCCGTCGACCTCCACCAGCGCCGGCCGCGGATAGCTGTTCGCGTTGTTGCTGTACCTGAGGAACTGCGCCCGCACCACGGCGTCGAAGCGCCCCTGCACGGTGTTGGTGTTCAGCCACGACATGCCGCCCTCCCAGCCCGCGACGTTCGGTGGCCGGTACGGGCGCTGCTGCATGCTGGTCAGCGCTCCGGTCATGTAGTTGCCCTTCATCGGCGCGCCGAGCTGGCGGAGGACCCCGACCAGGTAGACCACGGGCGGCTTGACGAGGTTCGGCTCGGCGAGCGACTCGAAGATCAGCGGGTGGCCGAGGATGGCGCGCAGCAGCGGCCGCAGCGGCGCGGCCGGGCGGTACGCGGCGACGAGCTCGGCGAGCGCGGCGTCGGGGATCGGGCTCGCGATGAGCTCGGCCCACAGCTTGCGGATCAGGTACTGCGCATGGCTCGGGTGCCCGAGCACGGCGTCGAGCGCCGCGTTGACGGTCGCGGGCCCGTCGGCGGCCACGGCCGGCCGCCCGAGCGCCGGGATCGTCTGGCCGAGGAAGGTCTTGGCACCCGGCTCGAAGTGCGCGGGACTGAACGTGACCGCGCCGTAGTCGGGGCTGCCTGGTCGGAGTTCAGCCGCCAGCCGGTGAGCGCCCGCGCCAGGCCCTCGACGTCGGCCTGCGAGTAGTTGTCGGTGCCGTCGGGCGCCTTCGGGCCGAGGCAGAACAGCTCCATCAGCTCGCGCGCGTAGTTCTCGTTCGGCCGGCCCTTCACGTTCTGGTTGCCGTTGAGGTACATCGACATCGCGGCGTCGAGCGTCGTCATCTCGTAGGCGAGCGCGCGGAAGCTCTGGGCGGGGTCGGCGAAGCGCAGCAACCGGTCGCGGTAGGCCACGAGCCACGGCGCGGGGATGCCGTCGTCACGGCTGACCGCCCAGTGGCGGTGCCAGAGGAACGCGATCCGCTCCGGCAGCGGGTTGACCGCGCGCTGCATCCGGTCGAGCCACTCCATCACCAGCTCGTCCTCGGAAGCGAGCGGGTCGATCGGCTGGTTGCCGGTGCCGCCGGTCAGCGGCGGCGTGTCGGTCGGCGCAAGCGACGGCGGCGTGTCGAGCAGCCAGTCGACGAGCTCCAGGTGCTGCCTTCCGGTCCAGGCGTCGCGCTGTGCGGTCGTTGGCCCGAAGCCGGCGCGCCAGAAGAGACGGTCCACCATCGCCGCGGTGAGCACGCCCGACGGCGGGCTCGGCGGCGACGGCGGCCGACGGCGGGGCTCGGCGGCGCCGACGGCGGGCTCGGCGGCGGCGGCAGCGGCGCGGCCGGCGCGGCGGGCGCGAACGGCGCCGACGGCGTGGCGCCGGGGAGCGGCTTCGGCGCGGGCATGCGGGCGCGCAGCGGGCGCGACCGGACGCCGCGCCGGCCCCTGGCGTCGACCGCCACCACCACGTAGCGGTTGCGGCCGGGCTTAGCGCGCGTGTCGGTGTACGAGCGGCGGTCGGTGCGCGCGATCCGGCGCCCGTCGCGGAACACCAGGTAGGCCGCGGGCTTGGCGCCGCGGGGAGCCTTCCACGCGAGCGTCACGCCGGCCGGTCCGACGCTCTTGATCCTCAACCCCCGTGGCGCAGGCAACCGCCGTGCCATCGCAACGGGAAATGTGTCACACGCCGGCGCGCTCGACAAACGCTCAGGTCAGCACGCGCGCGTCCTCCAGCACCGCCATCGCCACGCTGCGGCCGTTGAGGGCGATCACGCTGCCGGCCGGGTGGGTCGCGGCGCCGCACAGGTAGACGCCGGGACCGGCGTGCGCGCGGAGCCGGTGCTCCCACAGCTGATCGGGCACCGGCTCGCCCTGGAATATGTTGCCGGCGGTGAGCCCGATCCGCTCCTCGATGTCAGGCGGACCGAGCACCTCGTAGTGCGCGAGCACATCGGGGAAGTCGGGCGCGAAGCGGGCGATCAGGTCGATGAACTGGCGCGCAACCTCCTCGCGCCGGCCCGCCCAGTCGAGCTCGTACGGCGCGTACTGGCCGAACACGCTCATCAGGTGCCTTCCGGGCGGCGCCGGCGTCGGGTCGTAGCCGGTCTGGACGTAGATCTCGCCGAAGCCGACCGCCGGCTCGCCCGTGGCGCAGCGCTCGAAGCAGCGCTGTGCGCCCTCGAGGCCCGTGGTGACATCGACGGTCGCGCGCGCCGGGAAGTCGTCGCCGCGCGCGGCGATCCAGGACGGCAGCCGCGTGAGCGACGCGTTGAACTAGACGACGGGGCTGCGGATCTCCCAGTCCCGCAGCCTTCGCTCGTACCTCGCCGGGATGTCCTCGACCATGGTCAGGAACCGCTTGGGGTCGGCATTGCAGATGACCGTGCTCGCGTTGATCGTCGTACCGTCCTCGAGCACGACGCCCTCCTCGGGCAGGATCGCCGCGACCGGCACGCCGGCATCGGTCACGAGCCGGCCCGGGCCATCGTCCACTCCGCCCGTGGACCTCTTCGCGGCCCGGGTCGCGAGCCGCTCCGAGTATCGGCGAGCGCGAGCGCACACCGCTCTGGCGCCCGAGCCTGGACTGCCGCTGCGCAGCACTTCTGTTCCCTCGTGGCAGCGAGCGTCCCGCCAGTCAGCCGGAGGCGCTCGCAATGGACGAGGACCAGGCGTCCGCCGGCGCGCAATCGGCCCCCACCGCGCTCCTGCATCCGTGGAAAGCAGCGGTCACGCTCCCGCGATCGCGTTCCATGCAACTCAGCGGCGGGAGAGTGTCTCCGCTGCGCTCGCAGCGGAGTGCCCCTTTGCGCTGAGATCCAGAACCCTCCGTCCGCAGACAGGCGATGATTGGCGAGCCAGTCAGCGTGACGCAACCGGCGATCCTCGCCCAGCCCGATAAGGAGACCCATGTCCGGCTACGCGATCGTGAACCTGCTCGAGCTCGACGATTCCGTCGCCGGAAGGGTCCCTGGCATGGAGGGGCGGTTCAGTCGCAAGCGCCTCGGCTCCCGTGACCTCGGTGTGAGTCACTGGAGGTACGCCCCGGGCACGCGCAATCCGGGAGGCCACAGCCACCGCGAGCAGGAAGAGGCCTACGTAGTTGTCGCTGGCTCGGGCCGCGTGCGGCTCGACGACGAACTGCGGGACATCCGCTTATGGGACGTCATTCGCGTGGCCCCCAAGGTCGTGCGCGCCTTCGAAGCCGGGCCCGATGGCCTCGAGCTGATCGCGGTGGGCGGACCGAAGCCGGAAGGCGGTGACGGCGTGAGGTCCGAGACGCCCTGGCCCGATGCCGGCGACGCCTGACTCCCCGGGTTCGGCACTCGCGGTGCCGCTTCGCGCGAGAAGCGCGCGTCGTACGTGAATGCGACGCCGCCCTCGTCCCTTAGCGAAACTCTCGAAAGGAGCCGGATGGGTGAGCCACGGCTTGTCGCCATTCGCGCGTGCGTCGTTGCCCGCTGTCGTTCTCGCCATCGGCGTCAACAGGATCGTTGTGACTAGGGGTGGGTGCGGCTGAGCCGCGCTCGCAGTTGGCGTCGCGGCTGTCGTTGCGTTCGATTCCGAGATCTGCTTGCTCGAGAGATCGGTGCCGCGAGTCAGATCAGAGGGCGGCGAGCTGCTCGGCGGACATGCCGTTCAGGCCGAGCGTGCTCACGGTCCGCTTGCCCTCGGCCCGGAAGTCGCGGGCGAGAACGACCGAAGCGATCGCAATCACGGCGTCCATGACGGGAGTGGGTACGCCGAGGCGCGCGGCCAGGTCGGTCAGGAAGATCAACGAGTAGCCGACGTCTTCTGTCAGATAGCGGTGGTCGAGCTGGCGCTGCGCTTCGATCCCCAGGAAACCGGGTGCGGTGCTGTACCCGGTCGAGTAGTTCTCCTCGCGCATGTATCCCTGCCTGACGCCGAGGGCGGGTTCGGACAGGATCGTGACCCTCAGCGCGCCGGCGATCGCCAGCCTCTCCTCATCGACCGCCTCGATCAGCCGGCCGACGCTTTCGGTCACGCCCTCCTCGTAGAACAGGAAGTCGCCGCGGGTTCGCTCGAGAAGGCCGGCGTTGAGCAGCGTGACTGCCGGATGGATCACCGGGTTGCCGTTCTGGAGTGTGGTCTGAAAGACGCTTTCGGCCATCTCGACAGCGGGCCAGACATCCCTGACGAGGCCATACAGCCGGTCAGTCCCCGCTCGCGGCAGCCCCGCGAGGTACACCCCGGTCGTGAGCTTGTGGAAGACGTTGACCACGCCCGGCTCGGTGACCCGCACGGCGTACGGCAGCGTGCTGGTCTCGCCGACGATGCAGCGCTCGTCGGCGAGCTCGAGACCGGCCGCGCGCTTGAACGCGATCGCGCCGGCGCACGACCCCGGGCAGACCAGAACGGCCATCCCGTCGGTCAGGTGCGGCGCGGCCGCGGCGGCCAGCGGCTCGGTGCTGTACGCCGGACCCACGAGCAGCACGAGTTCGGCACCAGCCATAGCCGCGGCGGCGTCATGCCCGGCGTACCGGATCGCGGCGAAGCCCTCGAGATCACCGCGCGCGGTGATGCCGCCGACCTTGGCCACCGCGACCACGTTCGCGCCGAACTCCGGCGGCGCGTACAGCGCCACCTCATGACCGTGCTGGGCGAAATCGAACGCCGCCGCCACCCCTCCGTTACCCGCTCCCAGCACCGCAACGCGCATCCCGACCTCCCCGATGTCCAACGTCCGCGTTGGTCTGAGCTCCGCGGACCCTAATTGCCTCCCCCGGCGGCGCGCAAGCGACGCGACCGCGCAGGATCCAGCTACCGCTTCGCGCGATGGGCGACACCGAGGTGGTCCGCTCGTCCGCTGCTCCGGGCACGCGAAGGGATGGCGCAAGAACGGTCATTCCGAGTCGTGCTCGGCTCGCCCAAGCCGGGATCCGGCGGATCGGCTCGACGCGAAACGAGCCGGATCAGGGGTGGGCGGGCTCGAGGATCTCGGCGGAGGCTCGGGAAACCATCACGTCGCCGCCGATGACGCCGACGCGCGTCACGTTGAAGTCCGACAGCTCCTCAGCGACCCATTGCGCCGCCAGCTCGTTGGAGGCCTCCGCCTGTTCGCGGTCGTGGAACAGGCTGATCGTCATGACCATGTCATTGCCGGTATCGATGGCGTGGTAGGCGACGAACCCCGGTTCTTGAGACAACGCCTCGGCGAAGTCGCGGTCCACCCGGCGCATGACGGCGTCGACCGAGCCCGATCCGATGCGGTAGGTGCGCAGACTGGCATACATCCCCGTTCCCCCCTTGATCGTGCCGAACGCATTCACGCTACGCCCGAGGCGTCGGGGCCACAAGAGGCGGTTTGCCCTAGGAGATCACGGCGCGCGCGATCGGCATCGGCCGGGTCGCTGACGCCGGGCCGCTTGAGCGCAACTACGCATACGCCACGCGTTGACCTACTTCAGCTGGCTGGGAGAGATCCGTCTGACGAACGGCCAGGGACCGACCGACGCGCACGGCGTCCCGCTCCTCCTTCCGTGCGAGCGCGCAGTCGCGTACGAACCACGCCGGAGCATCCGCGGCGGGCGACGCGGGCCGGAGTGCAGCTCCCGCGAGGAGCGCAAGCGCGGCGAGCGCCCGCGGGAGTGTCCCTTGTGCCTGATGCGACAGCGGCGGATCGGCGGCGCGGCGCCGGCCGTATCGCCTTGAAGACCGATTCGGCCGCGCCGCCCGGAGGCGCCCTCGTCAGTGGGCTGGCTTGTGCCTCGGCGGCGAGGGCGAGGACTCTTCGCTACAGAGTCTGCGAATGACGGGGACCTGCTTGGCCAGACCGATGAGCGTCGCGGCAACGATGATCGTCCCGGGGATCCAGTCGCCGGTGACCAGCACGATGATCCCGAACACCAGGGCAGCGGCAAGACCGACGGTCAGGAACGCCGTTCGACGGACTTCGCGAGTGAACTGTTCTTTGTCGGCCACGAATGTCTCCCTTCTTCTTCGCTCTAGTCCGATGGTGCTGCCCCCGACGATGCAGGCATCCGAGGTAAGTGCGGTTCTTGATCCGTAATTGCAGGCAGGTTGAAGCCGATTCGGCTTCTACGTTTGCTCCACCGCGCCCGGACGCCGACCACGCCGTCAGTGCGCCGCCTTGCTCGATTCGCCCAAGAGGTTCAGCCGCCGGTACGCTCGCCAAGTGCCTCATCAACTTGACGCCTGGATGTATCGCGGTGGGCGGCCGAACTGGCCGAAGAGTCCTGAATCGGCTGTGGAGCCGGATGGCCGCGTCTGGCAGGGCGCCCGAACAGTTGCACAGCCTTGAGGTGCGGGGACGCCGCCGCGGTCGATTGATCTCGCTCCCAGTCGTGGTCGCGGACTACGCGGGCGAGCGCTATCTCGTCGCAATGCTCGGGGACGACGTGAACTGGGTCGGCAATGTTCGTGCTGCTGGGGGTCACGCCGTGCTTCGACACGGCCGGCGTGAGGAGGTACGCCTGGAAGAGGTCGATCCGAAGCTCCGCGGTCCGATCCTTCAGCGCTACCTCCAGCTCGCGCCCGGAGCTCGCGCTCACGTCGCGGTGGATCCCTCAGCTCCCCTGGAGGAGTTCAACGTGGTCGCTGCCAATTACCCGGTCTTCCTGATCCGTCCGGACTCACGTCGCACCAGCGAGTAGCGCTTCCCATGCGACTCGGCACTGCGACGCCGGGCACGACCGCCATCCGGCGCGCTTCCGCATTCGCCTGCCAGGAGCACTCGAAGCGTCCGGACAACGAGTGCCGCAATGCGCGAAACGGAGCAATGCCGGGAGGCGAGGTCATTCGCACAACGGCGGCAACGCGCTGATCCTCGCCATGCGGGTACTCAAGGCCTAGCCGTCAGCCGACGATTTCGGAGGGCGAGACGACGCCCGCCGGCAACACGGTGAGTGATGACACCGCTGCAGACGTTCGAGCGCGGGTCGTGACGGACCGCCGCCGCAAGGCAGCGTATGCATGCGCCGCAGTCGTGTTGCTAGGGCTCACCGTCGAGCTCACGCGGAGCGATCCCGGTCCCAGCCCCCGGCACCAAGACACTGCGCTGCGACCGGCAGAGACGACGATCCACGCAGCGTCGCCGCCAGCGTCCGAGCTGCACGAGGCGGGCGATACGCGGCACACCGTCCCCTCATCCACGCCGTCACGATCGGCAAGCTCGGCGCCACCAGCCACGACGCGCGAGCGTGAGCCGACGCAACCACTCGCCGTCGCGCCGCGCGACGCGCGCGCAGCGACGGCCGCGGCCCGCGCGTTCCTCGCCGGCTACCTGCCCTACAGCTACGGCAGGTCCGACGCGGGGCGGATCCGAGCTGCGGCTAGGCGGCTGTTGCGCGACCTGGAGGCGTCACCGCCACGAGTGCCGGCGACGGTCGCTCGGGCGCGTCCCCGGCTGATCTCGGTCCGCGCGCAGGCGACGACCGGCGATCACGGCGTCGACGTCCTGGCGGTCGTCGACGACGGCCAACGGCGATACAGCATCCCGCTCGCGGTGCGCCACGCCGGCCGCCGCTGGATCGTGACAGCGGTCCGCGGCTGACGCGCGTGTCGGTCGTCGTCCAGCCGCGAGTCGCCCGGCGCCTGATCGCCGCGGGCGCCGCTGCGATCGCGCTGCTGGGACTCCTGCTCGTGCTGCTCGTCGCGACGTTGATGGGCGGGCTGGCGCCACCGAACACATGCGCGCCGGGAGCGGGAGCGCGCTACGCGCCTCTCCTGTGGCGCTGGCCGACATCCCGGGCAACTACCTCCAGTGGATCCGCCAAGCCGCAGACCGCTACGGGCTGGACTGGAGCGTGATCGCGGGGATCTACTCGATCGAGACGGACTTCGGCCGCCTCGACGCGCCCGGCGTTCGGTCCGGCGAGAACCTCGCGGGCGCGGGCGGGCCGGGCCAGTTCCTCGCGGGGACGTGGAGGATCCACGGCGTGGACGGCGACGGCGACGGCGTCAAGGACCGCTACAACCCGGCCGACGCGATCCCCGGCACCGCGAACCTGCTCCGCGAGAACGGCGCGTCGGCGGACTACCGGCGCGCGGTCTTCGCCTACAACCACGCCAGCTGGTACGTCGACGACGTCCTCTCGCGCGCGGCTCGCTACCGCGGCGCCGCCGAGGCCGACCCGGGCGCCGTCCAGGCCGCCCTCGTCGCCGACGCTCTCGGCGGCTGAGGTGTGCGCGGAGTTCGTGGACGCCGACGGACCGGCCGATCTGGGCCGAGCCGTGAGGCTGAGCTTCCCGGCGGCGTACCGCGCACTGCCCGCTTGGGCCATGGCAGCCGGCCGGCCGGCCCAGCCGGTCGACGCACGGATCTACAACGACGTCGCTCTGGCTGCTCCGCCGCTACAACCTGCGCGTCACGGCAGCGCGCGAGGCTGGCCACCACACCCATGGCGACGGGACCGCGGTGGATCTCGTGCCCGCGGGCGCGGCGAGCCAGCGCGACTGGGACGGACGGCCGGCCAGCTCGCAGCGACCTGGGCTGGACCGCGAGCTGCGGCCACTCCGGCGCCCGGCCCGCGTGCGCGCTCAAGCCGGCGATCCAATGGGTCGGCTACGACGGCTACCCGAGCCACGGCTCGACGCGAACCTGCACGGGCGACTGCCCGGCGCACATCCACGTGTCATGGGTGTCGGGCTGTTACGGCTCGAGCGCGCTGGTGGCGCCGTGCGCTTGGGTCATGGCCTTCCCGGTGCCGCGACGACGACGCAGCCGAGGACGCCGCGCGGGCGGCCAACGCTGCTCTCAAGCGACCCACGGCCACGACTCCGCCCGGCAGAGCTGATGCCGACACCCTCGACGTGCAGGCACCGGCGAGGGGTCATCGAGCGCTCGCTTTGATTTGGGTGCGAGCGTGACTTGCACGCACGAGACGGCTATCGCCACTCGTCCGTTCCGGGAGCGAACCGATGCTGAGGCAGACCGCTCCTATTTCGTGCCAAGCGACACTCGCCCGCAGGCGCGGCGGAGTGCTCCTGGCAGGCGAACGGAGCAGCGCGCCGGCCGGTTGGATCCGCTCGGCCTCTAGTGGGCTTTCTCGCAACATTGAGCGTTGCGAGGCGACCCACTCGTGGCGGCGGTATCTGGCCCCGGCGGCGTGCGGCAGCTCACGCCTCAGCGTGGAATGAGGACAAACGCGCGGCCGCCTTCGCTGTTGGCCACGATCCAGCCCGAATCGTTGATGGCTCGCGCCTCCTTGAGGGCGGGCGTGCCGGTCGGGACGAGCCGGTTGAGGTCGCTGAAGAGCCCGTTCCGCGACAGGAAGGCATGGGGCGTGTACGAGGGCTCAGCGAGGAAGGTTCCGACCACGTCTTCGTTGTTGTTGATGCCGTAGCCGATGCTGGTGTTTGGGCCGACGGCCGTCGGGCGGCCGGCGCGCCAGACGACGGCGCATCCGCTGTTCGCTTGCACGCCGCAGCCGGTGTTGAGTTTGCGTTTGGTGCTGTACGGGGCATCGGCCCTGCCCGTCGCGACACCCAGGTCATTGATGTCGTAGGCGACGGCGCCGTACCCGCCCGCGAAGGGGGGAAGCTCGCCCAGGCCGGTCTCCTGAGACCAGATCTGCGCCGCTTGGGCCCCGGGCGCGTAGCCGACAATCTGTCCTGGGTCGTTGATGGCCTGGGGGACGCCGTAGATCTGGCCGACGGACGGCAGGACGCTACCGCTGGCGTCCCAGACGATCCAACCCGGGCCGGGCCAATACCCGATCGTCTGGCCGGCGTCGTTGATGCCAGTCGGCGTGCCGAGCCCGAGCGACTGGAAACCCCCCGCCGCGGTCCAGCGGAAGGCGGTGGGCGGGAAGTAGACATGACTTCCCCCGGCGGCGCCGGTGACGACGCCGCGGTCGTTGATCCCACCGGCGACCGTCGCTTCGCCGTCGAACTCGCCCACCGCTCGCACGCCCGACGACGGATCCCACACGAACGCGCTGCTCCCCGCGAGGTACGTGCCCTCCGAAAGCGAGCCGACCACCTGCCCGGACGCGTTGATGTCGACAGCCCCGAGGGCGGTAAAGGGCGGCGTCGGCGTGATCTCGCGTACATCAAAACTTTGCGCGCCGGCGGTGGCGACCGGCGTCAGCGCGCACACGAGCGCTGCGAGCGCGGCCACGCCTACGGCATGTCCTCGAGTCATCTCGACCCTCCCGTTGGGTGAGCGGTGAACCCGCCTGGCCATCATTGCGCCAAGGGATTACAGGGAAATTACGAGTCTGTGACGTCGGTCCCGGGGGGACGAAGGACCCGCGCGGCCGGGCACGTTACGCCCGCACCGGCGAAACGTTCTCGCTGCGCGACACGTTCGCGTGCACCTTGGGCCCGTCATACGGCGATCACCCACGAGGACCCGCGCGTACGCGAAGAGCAGCATTCGTCAGCCGACGCCCGCGCCGCGCTTCCGCGTCGAGGCAGGAGCAGCACTGCCACTGGCAGGCGCAGGGAGCGAGCGCGGCGATGCGGGCACGGCGCCGCGACCTGACTGTCGAGTTGCATGGATACCAGCAGTCAGCGCTTCGCTGCCGCTTCTCACGAATGCAGCAGCGGCACGGCCTCCGATCGCGAGCCGGCTGGCGCCTGGCCCTCGTCCCTTGCGGGGCGTCTCGGGATTGACCGACGAGACGCTCGCTTGCACGCGAGGCTGTTGCGTAAAGCCGTGAGACGAACGGGTGGGTGGTCGACCTGGCCCTCGGGGAGCCTGCGCTCGGTTCGGCCGGATCGCCGCCGATGGAGGCCTGTCAGGCCGCCGTGGTGGCGGTCTGGTGGCGGTGGAGCTTGAGCAGGTTGCCGGTGGCGTTGATCAGCCGCCATTCCGACCGGCAGGCGGCTCGGCCGCGGCGTAAGAAACGGTCCATGCGACGGTTGAACTTGGCGTCGCCGAAGACCGGCTCGATCATCCACTGGCGTTGGGCGTAGAGCGCGCCGCCGGCCTCGGTCGCGAGCACGCGGCGCATGAACGCGTAGGCGCCGCCGTCCCAGCCGGGCCGAGGAGTTTTGCGTCTGCTCGAGTCCGGCGCAACCAGCACCCCGATGCCGCGGTTGACGATGTTCTCCATCTGCGGCTGGTGCCAGTAGCCGGCATCGGCGACGATGACCTCGGGTCTCTCGCTGACGCCGGCCGTGGCGAGTTCGGTCTGGGCCGCGCCGACCATCGGCTCAGGTGTCCGGAGTCGGCGAGTCGACGGTCACCTCGGCCGCGAGCACGATCTGCTGCTTGTTGACGATGGCCCAGGCGTTGTAGCCCTGGATCCAACCCCGCATCGTCTTGACCAGCCGCGCGTCCGGGTCGCTCACGTTGATCTTGCCCGCCGGCCGTTCGGGCGGCTGGAACGAGTTCGGCGGACGGCCGAAGCGACGCCCGTCCTTCATCACCCCGCGCGCGCGATAGGCCTCGTAGCCGGCGTTGGCGCGGCATTCGGTCGCGTGCATTCCTCCAACCGGCGCTTCCCCTCCTGGAGCCGGTCCGCCTCGATCGTGTGGGCGGGGTCGTGCACGGCAGCACAATTTGCGAGCGGTCGCGCAACGTAGACGAGGGTGTCAAACTCGACGGCTTGGCCTTGGCGTGCATTCGGCGTGGCGACGATAGCGGCGGTCGCGTCGATGGACGGGTCGAGCTGAATGCACGCGGCCGTGGCGTCGGCTGGGGCCTGCGTCACGGTGATCACGTTCTTCGAGCGCCCCGGCACGAGCTCGTAGACACCGGTGGGCGAGTCAGCTCGGATCTCTCCATATCGTCGACCTGCGGCTTGCGGACGACCTCCGCGTCGAGGGGGAGCTGACGGACCCGCCGGCCGTGCTGACGGTGCTCGGCAACCTGCTATGCCCGGGCGCTTCCCGGCGGGCCTTGCGGACCGGGTGCGCCCGGCGGCCCGGGCGGCCCTACGGGCGGGCGCAAGCTTTGAAGTCGGCGGCCACCAGCGAGCGGTTTTTGACATCGCGGCTGGAGACCTTGTTGTTGCGGATGTCCTTCGACCGGATGCTGTTGTTCCTGAAGCGAAAATCACCGGCCGATGCGTGGCAAAATCCCTGCTGACTTATCGCATCCCGCGGAGTACCGCCTGCTCCGCGTCGTGGCAACAGGGCCCGCGTTAGCTTGCCATTTTCCATATCGTCTGCGGGTGGCGAGCCCGGCATGACGACTTATCTGCGCGCTGCCGATGGAGCTCCGGCTACGGCGTAGGACGTGCCGCCGAGCGCCACGAAGAGCGCCACGGCCGACACGACATTCGGGGTAAGCCACTCTGCGGCCCTGGCCCTCATCGACGCCGCCTCCAGCATGAAGAAGCTCCCGTCAGCAGTTCTTGAACGTGTCGCGGCCGCGCCTGTCGGTCGTTGTGGCTACGTCCTTGCCCGCGCCGCAGTTGACGAAGTCGGGCTTCTTGTTGCCGGCCAGGACGTGGCCGTTGCCGGGTCCGCCGAGGATCGTGCTCGGGTACGGCTTCTTTTCTCCAGCGAACCCGGAAAAGGCCTCCAGGAAGTCGTTGCCCGACCCTCCGTCCAGCCTGCCAAAGCCGGTGAGGCGGTCGTTGCCCGGTCCGCCGATGAGCTTGTCCTTGCCGCCGCTGCCGTAGACGTTGTCCGCGCCCGATCCGCCGCTGAGCATGTCCTTGCCCTTGGTCCCGATCAGGCGGTCCTTGCCCGATCCCCCATTGACCTGGAACTTCACGCCCGGCGGCAGATCGAACTGCACGCGGGGCCGGCGGTCTTCATCTCGTCGTCGAGGTCGCCCAGGCGAAGGATCACCGAGGTGATGCCGTCCTTCGCGCACACGCTTCTCGCCGTCACCGGATCCGTCCCCGCAGCCCGCGCCCGTCGCGATGTCGTAGCCGTCGTCGATCGTGATGTTGTCCGCCAAAGAACCGACCGTCGGAATGTTCTCCTCGCCGGCGGCCGCTTGGTAGGTCAGTGTCGTGCCGCTTCGGGACAGCGTCGCGGCGTGGGCCGGCGTCGCGATGGCGAGCACGGCCAATCCGAGTCCCAATCCCAGTCCCATTGTCAAGCGTCTCATGAGGCGTCTCCTTCGCTGTTGGATCTGTCTTGCAGCCGGCCCGCGCTGGCCGGTCTCGAGGCGGATTGGCGTCGTCTGCAAACGATCCGGGCCTTGCCCCGGCAGCGCGGCAGGGGCCGCATCGCGGTCCTCAGGCGAGTCGTGGCACGGAAGCGCGCGCGCGAGGTCAAGCTCTGGCGCAGCTTGTCGAGTGCGCGGACGGTGACGTTCCCGCGCACACCCCGGGGGATGCGGCGCAGCAGGATCGCCCGCTTGCGGGTCGTGGCGAAGCGCTGGCGGCCGTTCGACATCGTCACCGCGATCTCGTAGCGGGCGGCATCGGGCACGCGCGCCCAGGTGATGCGCAGGCGATCCTGTTGACGGCGGACCCGCACGCGGGCGGGCCGCGCCAGCTGCGGCGAGGGCGGCCTGTAGTGGGCCACCACGCGCTCTTCCGCGGCCAGGCCGTCGAGCTCGAAGCGGGCCTTGATGGTGCGCGTACCGCGGCCCGGCGCCGGGAAGAAGCGCAGCCGCCCGCGCCCGCGACCGCGAACCGTGCCGATCTGTTTCGCGGACCCATCGGCAGCCACGTCGAGGAAGGTGACCGTCTGGTACGGGCGCTCGCGGATCGAGTACTCCAGCTCGCGCCGGCTCCCCCCGCCGCGCACCCTCCCCGTGACCCTGGCGTCGGGCGGGTCCTCGGCCTCGGTCACCTTCGCGACCGCCGGAGACCCCGGCAGCTCCTCGATCGTGTAGTCACCGGGCGTGGGGTCCACGAGTCCCACGACGGTGGCCTTGGCGCGCTCCGATCGCATGATCCGCATCGTGCGGCTCACCTGCAGGCCAGGGCCGTCCGAGCTGGCGAGCGCCTGGCCGTCCGGTCCCGTCACCCGCACGCGCGGCGCGCCGCCGACGCCGTCGAGCCGGATCGCCCGGCTCGGGTCGCCGCGAGCGATGCGAACGATGCGGGCGCCCCCGGCCGTTTGGGCCGCTCGGCCACTGAAGACATTCGGGTCCACGAAGCGGCTCCATTTGCACCCGTCGAACGGCCACAACTTGATCGCAAAGGGCGAGTAGATCACGCCCCCGCCGATGTTGATCTCACCGATGAAGGCATCGACGGTGACGCAGCCGCCGACGCCCACGCTCGAGACCGAGGCGAGCGCGCCGGCACAGAAGATGTCGACGACGCACGCGTGGACGTTGCCCGTCACGTTGAAGCGCCCGTTGCCAGCGTTGAGCTCGCCGGCGACCCCGCCGTTGATCGAGATGACTCCCAGGAAGTCGGCGTTGAAGCTTCCACCGAAGGCGACATATCCGGGATACACGTAGAGCACGTGGGCGTTGGCGAGCTCCTTGTCGCCGATTACCGGCAGCCGAACGAACGCGGTGGCGCTGATGCCGAGCGTGGTCCCCGTGTAGGGGCGGTCGTAGAGCTGAGCCGGGAAGCCGTTGCCGACCTCGTCGCGCCGCAGGAAGAACGGCGTCTGGGCGGTCGGGAACGCCACGACCAGCCGGCCGTCGATCTTTAAGACCCGCCCGACGCCCACCAGGGCATTGCCGGTCAGTCGGGTGGGGTCGAGGCCGAACCCGAAGCCGATCCGCTCGAGGTTCACGCCGGCGAACAGGGGGACGCCCGGCGGGGGGAACCCGAGGCTCGCGCCCGCGAATTCCAGCCGCCCGTTCTTGATCTTGACCTGCCCGTTCGGCGGGACCATGTCGAGGCAGACGCCGCCGATGACACACGCCTTTCCCTGCCCCTGCCACTCATCGCCCTCCCGGCGATAGGAGATGCGGAACTGGTTGACCGCGAGCGCGCCGATGTTCACGTTGATCGGGCCGATCGTCATGTCGTCCACGATCAGCCGGTCGGGCGTGGCGCGCAGCATGACCCGGGCTTGCACGTCCACGCCGGCCTGCTTCAGGAAGCTCGGCAGCTTGAGGCTCGAGGTGATGTGGGCCCCGTCGCCGACCAGCTTGACGTCGAAGTCGCCCACGAGGTCGAAGCCCCCGATCTTCGGCAGCGACGGCGGGCGGGGCAGCGCCGGCAGCGAGATGGAAGACCGGCGCGGATCGATGTCCAGGACGAAGCCGCCGGGCTGGCCGAACCGGTAGCCGCCGATTCGCAGGCCGGCGTTGGAGCTGGCCAGCGCACTCGCCTGCGGGAAGGCCACGATGCTCGCGCCCTCGCCGGGCACCACCGGCCAGCCGCCGTTCAGAGCGACCGGGCTGTGGGCGACGTAGCCGTCGCTGAGCGCAACGGCTGTCTGCATCAGGCTTGCGTCCCGGCTCGGAAGACTCAGATTCCCGCGCCAGCGCGACCACCACGCCGCGCTCAGGCCCGGGGATGTCGGCGAGCGCGTCCGCGGGAACGAAGCAGCCCACGAGGTCGAGCCTGCCCCGACTGCACGGACGTGGGAGTCGAGCACGACCCCGGCCGTCCCAGCAGTCGCTCCGCGTCCCCGACCGCGCTCACGGCCGGCCGTCCGGCGAGGGCGCGCGTTACGCGGTCGACGTCTCCGCGCGTGAGGACACTGACCCTTCCGAGGGCGCTCGCAGCTGCAAGCGCGCGCGGAGCCCGGAACGTCCGCGCGAACTGCTGGCCGGCCCCGTTGGGACCGAAGGCGCGCACCTTGACGGTGAAGCTGCTGCTGAGGCCGCGGCCGGAAGCGCACGCTGCGCTGCAGCCGGCCGTCGAGCACCCTGCCCCACGATGTTGGCGCCCACCGGCAGGTCCCACTCCAGGCGCTCCACCGGCCCGGCGACGTCCGCCACGAGCACCACTGCGCTGCCGCGTTTGAAGGGAGCGGCCGGCCGGATCCCGGTCACAGCGGCGACGCCAGGGGGCGGCGGCGGCGGCGGCGGGGGCGGGGGGCGGGGGCGGGGGCGGCGGGGGCGGCGCCACGCCCGGAGCGACGCCGATGGCGCTCTGCGTGCGCAGGTTCTCGCCGTCCGAGCGTTCCCATGTGGCGATCGCGTTGCCGGCTTCGTCCATCGCCACCCGGGGCCGATCGGCGTCCTGGCCGGGCTCGGACAGCGCCCGCGGCGCGCCGAAGCCGCCGCTCGCCGGCCTGTGGGTGGCGTAGATCCGGAGATCCGTCCCGTCGTCCTGGCGCCACACGGCGACCGCGCCGCCAGCGCCCATCGCCCTCCTCCGGGCGCCGCGAGTCCTGGCCGGCCGGCGAAAGCATCGTAGTTGGGCCGAAGCTGCCCCCGGCGGGGCGAACGCGGGCGAAGACGTCATATCGCTGCCCGTTGAAGCGATCCCAGACGACGACACCGTTGCCCTGCGCGTCCATGTCCATCGCGACGCTGTTGTACGAGCCCACTTGCGCTAACTCGGTCGGCGCGCCGAAGCTGCCCCCGGCGGGGCGGAACGCTGCACCAAAGAAGTTGCCGAGGCTCCCGCGTATGCACCCAGACCACGAGGGCGTTGCCCTGTCCGTCGAAGGCCACCTCTGGTGCTTCGGCGTGGGTGGCGCTTCCGCGGCTGAGCGGGGTGAGTGTCTGCGCCGAGCCGAAGGAGCCGCCGGCCGGACGGAACGCGGCCTTGATTCGCGTGTAACCCCCTGAGCCGCCGTTCTGAACCGTTTCCGTCCAGACGGCCAGGGCATTTCCCCCGCCGTCCATCGCGACGTCGGGGGCGGTGCCCGTCGCGGCAAGCGTCTGAGGAGGCGGCTGCCACGTTCCCGCAGCTAGGCGGAACGCCGCTCTCACGCGACCATCGGTGGGACGCCAGACAGCGATGCCGTTGCCCTGCGGGTCGATCGCGACGTCTGGCGTATCGGACCCACGGACCAGGCGTTCTCCTGGCAGTAAGGAGAAGCCCACTCCTGCGAGCCGAATGCAGCGCCCGCAGGCCGAGCGATGCACCCACCGTCCAGCACGCCGCATCGTAGTTGCGCCAGATCGAGAGCGCGCTTCCGGCACCGGCCATCGCCGTCCGCGGCTCGTCGCCGCCGCCGTAGGAGGTCGAGAGGGTCTGTGGCGAACCGAAGTTCGCGCCGGGGCTGCGCAGCCCGGCCTGGGTCCTCTCGCTAGTCCCGTCGAAGCGCCCCTGCAGACCGTGACCCCATCCCCCCTCGGGCTCATCGAGACCTGCGGAAGCTGGGCGTTCTCCCCGGGCATGGAGAGCGTCTGCGGCTGCTGCCAGCTCAGCTGCGCGTGAGCGCCGACCGGCACGAGGAGCGTCAGCAGGACCGCAAGACCGAGCAGCGACACCGATCGCAAGAGTCTCGTCGCGCTACCAGCAGTGAGAGCCGATTCGCCATCCCGGCGCCAAGCTGCCACCGGCATGGCAGCGAACAACCGTGCTGGTGCGCGTTGCGCATAAGTGCCAGCACTCGTTGAGGCTGGAGCGGCGGAGATTCACGCCGGATTCCTTGCTGATCTGAGGCGGCGGGTGGGCGCGCCCCCTCCAAGCTCGCGCAGCAGCTCCAGCCACCCCGAGAAGGAGAGCTCGGGGCGCTCGTCGACGCGGATGGACCCGGTCAGTTGCCTGCCGGGCCCATCGAACCGGATCAGCACGGTGGGACCGGATCGGTCGGCTTGCTCCACGACGGCGAGGTCGGCGCGCGATTCGCATCGGGGGACCTACCTCGAACTTACGTCCAGTCCGAGCGGGCGTCTGTCCTGGTGCGACGTGGCGCCATCGTCGCCATCGCCACAGGCCGCGAGCACGCCGAGGGGCGATCGGCGCGGCGGCCAGAGTTCTCGTTCGCATTGGACGGCCCTCAGAGCGACCCGACGATCGCCCAGACGGTCATCATCGCGACCATCGCGCCGCCGATGAGGATCGCGGCGAGCGCCTTGCCGCGGCCGGTCTCGGCGTGCCGGCGCGCCTGGATGCCGAGGAGGATCGCCGCGACCGCCAACGGGTAGCCCCAGACAAAGCCGCCGCCCGGCAGCGTGTCCCAGGTCAGCAGCGAGCCCGGGACGGACAGCAGCCCGAGGATGAGCGCGAGGACGGGCCGGGCCGGACGAGCCGACAGGTCGATACTGCTTGTGGTGGAGGTCATCGTGGGCTCCTTCGAGCTTGGGGAACGGTGAGCGGGTAGAGCAACGCCGTGAGCGCGGCGCCGAGGGTCCTGATTCGCATCGGGCTCAGTCCGCGAGCGTGATCGTGGCCTGCGAGCCGGACCGGCCCATGGTGCTCACGTAGACGCCGCGCGCGTTGGCGTAGGCGCCGGTTCCGCCGGTGACGGCCGCGGTCGTGGTGCGCGAGTTCGGGGTGGTGTTGGCCTGCAGCGTCAGCGTGCCGTCGGCGAGCGCCACCACGCCGGCGCATGTCAGCGTGGACTTGAGGAAGTTTCGCGCGCCGGTGGTCGTGGTGCAGCTGACCGAGTGCTTGCCGATGCGCTTACCGGACGCGTCGGCGAGCGGGTTGGCGAACGCGATGATGTCGCCCTGCAGGTTTGACTGCTGCTTGGCGCCCTTGGTGTTGCGGATGTGCGTGAACGTCGCGCCGCGTTCGAGCTCGGTGAATGTCAGCGTGCGCGTGCCCGGGTCCTGCGCCGAGGCGCTGGAGCGGAGCACGAGGATCGCCGCGAGCAGTCCCAGCAGGAGCGCGATCAGGGCGGCGGTGCGGGTGGAGCGGACGAGCATCGGGACCTCCGGTGGTCGGTGTGGACGCTGGCCAGCCTCTGCCGCGCATGACCCAGGCGGGCAGGGACCGGAGTCCCGATCGGACCGGGAAATCGTGTCTTGGCGGTTGCCCCGGCACCGGCGCGGGCGTACGGTCGTCCGCGTGGCCGCCGAGCAGCTGCGCATCCTCGTCGCCGACGACTCCGACGCGTTCCGCGCCGGGCTTGCGGCGCTGCTCGCGTCCGTCGACGGAGTCGCGCTCATCGGGCGAGGCGACCAGCGGCGAGGAGGCGATCGCGCGCGCGCTCGACCTGCACCCGGACGTCGTGCTGATGGATCTGCATATGCCGGGGCGCAACGGGATCGAGGCGACGCGCGAGATCGTCACGGCGGCGCCGCACATCGCGGTGCTTGTGTTGACGATGCACGAGGACGACGAGTCGGTGTTCGCCGCCGTCCAGGCCGGCGCCCGCGGCTACCTGGTCAAGGGCGCACGCCAGGGAGAGCTGCTGCGCGCGCTGCACGCGGTCGCGGAGGGCGGCGCGGTGTTCGGGCCCGCGGTCGCGCGCCGGATGGTCGACTTCTTCAACGCGGCCGCCTCGGCCACGTCCGCGGCCTCGTTCCCAGAGCTGACGGCGCGCGAGCGCGAGATCCTCGACCTCGTCGCGCGCGGGCGGTCGAACGCCCAGATCGCCGAGCAGCTGGTGCTGTCGACCAAGACGGTCCGCAACCATGTGTCGAGCGTGTTCACCAAGATCCAGGTCGTCGACCGCGCGCAGGCGATCGTGAAGGCGCGCGAGGCGGGGATCGGCGGGCGATGAGCGTCTCGGTCGCCGTCGAGAATCGCGAGCCGGCCGCCCGCCGTGACCCGGCCGGCGCCCGCGCCCGCGCGGTGCTGGCCGTGGGAGCGGCGCTAGCGATCGCGGGGCTCGCGCTGGTGGTGCTCGTGGCGCGCGCGGACGTGCCGGCGTCGGGCTCCGACGTCGCGCGCCAGCTCGTCCGCGTCGGCTCGGCGGTGCCGCTGCTGCTGCTCGGCGCGCTGATGCTCGCCCGCGTCCCGCGCCATCCGATCGGCTGGATCCTGTGCACCGCGTCGATGGGCGCGCTCGTGGCGTTCGCGGGCGCCGAGTACGCGACCTACGCGCACTACGTCGATCCGCTCCCGGCCGACGGCTGGGCGGGCTGGGTCGGCGAGTGGGCGGCGGCGCCGATCGTGCTGGTCCCGGCGGTCGCGCTGCTGCTGTTCCCGACCGGCGCGCCACCGTCGCCGCGCTGGCGTCCCTGGCTGTGGTGCGGGCTCGCCGCGCCCGTGCTGATTGCGCTCGAGGGCGCGCTCGGCCCGGGCGACGACCTCGAGTTCAACGACAACCCGCTCTACGGCGACGCGACCGCGGCGTCGGTCGGCGAGCCGTTCGGGATCGGCTGGTTCCTGGTTTTCCCGGCGATGTTCGCCGGCATCGCGGCGGTCGCCGTGCGGCGGCGGTCGGCCGAGGGCGAGGTGCGCGAGCAGCTGCGGCTGCTGCTGCGCGCGGCGCTCGTCGTGGGCGCCGCGTTCGTGGCGTGCCTGATCGGCAGCCTCGCCACGCCCGCTGCATTCGACGTCGGCGCGTTCGCCGCGATCGTCTCGCTGGCGTTCCTGGCGGCGACGATGGCGGTCGCGATCCTGCGCCACCGCCTGTACGGACTCGACGTGTTCGTCAACCGCGCGCTCGTGTTCTCCGCGCTCACCGCCCTGCTGGGCGGGCTCTACGTCGCGGCCGTGCTCGGCGTCGGCAGCGCACTCGGCCAAGACGTCCAGTTCGGCGCCGCACTGATCGCCACAGCGCTCGTCGCGGTCGCCTTCCAGCCGCTGCGCGACCGGCTCCAGCGCGCCGTCAGCCGGCTGCTGCACGGCCGGCGCGACGAGCCATACGCGGCGATCTCCACGCTCGGCCGGCGACTGGGCGAGGCGATGGCGCCGACGCGCGTGCTACCCGTGATGGTCGAGACGATCGGCGACGAACTGCGCCTGCCGTACGTCGCGGTCGAACTGGCCGACGCGCCGGGCGAGCCGGCGGCGGTCCACGGCACGCCCGACGCCGGCGTCGCGCTGCGGCTCCCGCTCGTCCACGCGGGCGAGCGGATCGGCACGCTGGTGATCGGCGCGCGGGCGCACGGCGAGCCGCTCGCCGACGCCGACCGGCGGCTGCTCGAAGACTTCGCCCGCCGCGCCAGCGCCGCCGCCAGCGCGGTCGCGCTGTCGATCGATCTCCAGCGCTCGCGCGAACGGCTCGTGACCGCGCGCGAGGAGGAGCGCCGCCGGCTGCGCGGCGACCTGCACGACGGGCTCGGACCGACGCTCGCCGGGGCGGTCCTCACGATCGACGCCGCCCGGCGCCGGCTCGCCACCGACCCGGAAGCCGCCGACAAGCTGCTCGACCAGCGCTGCGGCCAGCGTCGAGGGCACCGTCGCCGACGTGCGCCGGCTCGTGTACGGGCTGCGGCCGCCAGCGCTCGACCAGCTCGGACTCGCCGGCGCACTGCGCCAGCACGCGGCCGCGCTCAGTGGCGCCGAGCTCGGCTGCGAGATCGCCGAGCTGGACCCCCTGCCGCCGCTGCCGGCCGCCGTCGAGGCGGCCGCGTATCGGATCGCCCAGGAGGCGCTCGCGAACGTCGCGCGCCACGCGCACGCGCGCACGGCCGTCGTGTCGATCACCGTCGGCGAGACGCTGCGCCTCGAGATCGCCGACGACGGCTGCGGTCTGCCGGACGACCGGCACGCGGGCGTCGGGCTCACCTCGATGCGCGAGCGCGCGACCGAACTCGGCGGCAGCTTCGAGCTCGCGGCCGCTGCGGGCGGCGGCACCGTGGTCCGCGTGGAGCTGCCGCTGGCCTAGAAGATGCCCGAACAGGTCCGGCACGTCCGGATGCGGCCGTTGACTCTTCGCCGGATCCCGCCCGAACCCTCGCAACAAACGTTCGTGCTGCCTTCGGGACTCGCGCGGCGCCCCGCACGGTCGACACCGAACGCAGCGTCCCGTTTGTCAGGGACCTCCCCCCATAGGGGGACCCGACCGATCACACCGGTGCGCTGGTGTCGGGTGGAACGCGAAAGCCCGGACATGAAGCGGCGGCTTGATTGCGCTTCGCGCGCGCAAGCAGCAGCGCAACTGGCGACGCTCCGCGGTCCCGCTCGGGTATCGCATAGCCGGCGCGGGGTGGAGCCAGCGACGTCAAGGCAGCGGTGCTGTGGGCCGTGACCCGCCGCGGCTTAGCCGCAACGGCGTACCCGTTGTGTGTTGATGTTGGTGGACGGGAGCTGGGCGGGATGAGCACCGTGATGCCGCCGCTCAGCAGGAGCTCGATCTGGACCTAGTGCCAATGACCGGCGTCTGCGAGGACCACCTCGGGTGACTGCTTAACCCGGGCGCATGCGAGCTGGTCGCGCGCGGCCGCGACCATCGGCTCGAGGTGTCCGAAGTCCGGCGAGTCGACGCGACCAGCGGTAGCGACGCGGTGCAGTGCCACCCTTCCGCACCTCGTCCGTAGGGCCAGTCCGGCTAGGGCCTGTGGCGCGATTCGTCCGACTCACCTGGAGCGGCCGTCTTGGCCTGGCCTCACGGCGTGCAAGAACTTGCTGGGGCGCGGACCGGATTGAGCAGGGGCGAAGCGCTCAGCGCAGGAGGAAGCCGGGCACTCTGTATCCGAATCGGACCAGCGTCTCGGCTCCCTGGTTCCGGTGTGTCTCGCTGGTCCAGGAGTAGCCGAACGCATCCGCGAGCCGGTTGACGAGGTTGAACGCGAAGCAGATCGCCAGCCCGTCGGCGATCGCCTCGTCCGATACGCCCGCGGCGCGGACTTCGTCGACGTCCTCACTCGTCACCCGTTCCGGTTCACGTGTCACCTTGTCTATCAGCTTCAGCATGGCCGCGGCCTGGGGCCGGAACACGCCCGCCTCACGCTCCTCGACGACCTGCGGTGTGACTTCCTCTCCCAGCGTGAGTGTGGCGGTGCAGCTGTGGATATCGGCGCAGAAGTCGCACCGGTTCGCCTGCGAGGTCGCCGCGGCGAACAGCTCACGTTCGCCCGCTGACCACTCCGACGGACCCCGTAGCGACGACCGGAGCAAACGCGACCACGCAGGCCCCCCGAACAACTCGGGGCGGTACAGGATCGTCTTGAAGACATCATCGACCTCCGCTCCACCCGCCACACGACTGGCGAGGGCGAAGAAGAGCCGCGCCCGCAGGCGGTGGCCGCTCTCGAGCACCGTCAGCCGCACGTCACGCCTCTCCACGCATCGCGCGCACCGCCGCGTCGTAGCGACGGCCCGCGGCGCCGGCCGCGGCGGCGACGGTGAGCTCGAGGATCGCGTCCTGCGAGTAGCCCGCGGCCTGCAGGCCCGCGATGTCCTCGTCGGTGACCGACCACGCAGCGTTGCTGACCTTCTCCAGGTACGGGCCGAGCGGGCCCGGAAGCGAGCCCGCCTCGTAGGCGGCTCGCCGCGCGTCGCGATCGGCGACCCCCGGTGCATCTACAGCCGCGCCGCGCACGCGGTCGATTTCCGCGTCGTGGCGGAGGCCGCCGGCTGACTTCCTCGCCATGCTGCGCATTCTCCCCGGCGGGTGGCCGGAGCGCCAGTCGCCGATTTCGTACCCGCCGAGTCGGGACACTTGCGCCACACACCGTGGTCGCGGTGGATGATGAAAACAGCTCAATCGCGACGGCACATTCTCCGACCGCGACGACGACCTCGATGGCCTCGGGGCGCAACTCGACCAGCGATTCGACAGCGCACAGGTCAGCGTGGTCGGTGCCGTCGGCATCTTCTCTGGTCGCACTAACGCCTGCTGCTTTGACCGTTGGTCGAGCTGCAGGCCCTCCACCGACTCGGTGATCACGGCTCCTCGTCGCTAGTCGAAGCGGAAGTCCGCGACAACGTTCGGCTCACGACTGCTTGAGACGACGTGCAGGAGCTCGGGCTGAGGCTGCTGCTTCTCGGCAAAGGAACTGTTTCGGCGCGTCGATTCGAGCGTCCGCTCGCTGTTGAGTTGGACGAGAGGGAGCAGCGGGCCGGCGCTGCTCCTGAGCATGGATACCAGCAGTCAACGCGTCGCTGCTGCTTCTCACGGATGCAGGAGTGGCGCGGCCTCCGATTGCGCGCCGCAAGGCGCCTGGATCTCGTCCGAGGCGGGAGCCGATGGCGCGTGTGCCGTGACGCCTGCTTTCTTGGGCGAGGAGTACTTGGGTGTCAGCCTGCCGGCGCTTCGGTGCGGTCAATTACGCCGATATTGCGGATGCGTCTGACGAGCGGCAGTTTCGCCGCATTCTCGCGGTCACGCACGGCGTATTCCGCGTGAGCCCTCGAGTAGATCGGTCGGACGCGAGGCACGTTCTGCGGTTACGGGGCGCGGGGGGCGGGCGTTGTTTCGACGAGTTCCGGTCGTGGCACGACGATGCGGTCGATGACCGTGTCCTGGACGATGTCGCCCCATTGCATCGGCGGGCGGTGGAAGTCGAACCTGAAGACGGTGAACGGACGGTGGACGGGGTCGCCGTTCGCGTCGAACCGGACCTCGCCGAGGAGCCCTGTTTGGATGTGCGTGCGCCGCAGGGCGGCCGCCACGGATGGGCGGGTGCCGTCGGAGCGCGCGATCGCGTCGAGCAGCACGTGCGGCGGCCTGGGCGGCCGTGATCGCGTAGTGCGACAGCGGCTCGCGCTGCGCCGGCCGCGTCGCGCAGCCGGTCGGCGAACGCGCGGCCCGCGGGAGGCAGGCGGTCGGGCGCGATTCCGGCGGTCGTCATGTAGGCGCCCTGTGCTGCGTCAGCGACCCGGCGCAGCCGGCGTTCGATGTCCGTCCAGGCGTCGTTGAGCAGAAGGCGCGGGCGCGGGCCGAGTCCCGCGCGGAGATCGGCGACCAGCCGGGGCCCGTTCGAGCAGGCGCAGCCGGCCAGGAGCACGCCGTCGGCGCCGGAGCGCCGCACCGTCGCGGCGAGGTCGCGGTAGTCGCGTGCGCTCGGGGTCCCAGCCGGCCATGCCGGACACGCGCGACGCCGAGCCGTCGCGCGCTCTCGCCGACGTATCGGGCGAGTCCGTAGCCGTACCCGGTTTCGTCGTGGAGCAGGAACAGGCGCCGGACGCCGAGTTCGTGTGCCAGCGTGGCGAGCGCCGCCCCTTGGGCGTCATCGGGCGCGACGATCCTGGCGTAGGCGGAGGTGCCGGTCGGCTGGTAGCGGTCGGGCTCGTCGGCCGTGGTCTCGGGGCCGCTGTGCGTGAGGCCGACGTAGGTGTTGCTCGGGCTGACCGCCGGCACGGGGCCGCCGGGGGCGCTGTTGAGGATGGGCAGCTCGATGCTCGCGCACCACGAGTGGTAGGGGCCGACGATGCCGATCACGCTGGGGTTGCGCGGCGTAGGCGCGGGCGTTGGCGCTGCAGCGCTCGGGGTCCGTGTGGCCCTCGCTGTCGGGAGGACGCGTCGCAGACCTGCAGCCCGATGCGTGTGCCGGCCGGCGCGGAACCCGCGCTCCTCGAGCACCAGCCGGACGGCCGCGGCCATGCTCGCGGTCTCGCGCGCTGCGGCGTCCGAGGAGCCGTCGCGGCAGGTCGGCGGCGATCAGGTATCGCGGTGGCGCCCCCGGAGCCGCGACCACGGCGTGAGCAGGAGCCGGCCGGCAGCGGGCGGGCGACTTGCCGGTGCGCGTCGCGGTCGTCGGCGCAGGGGCTGCCGCCGGCGACCGTGACCCACACCGCCCCCGCGCCTGCGGCGACGTCGGTGGCGAGCCCGCCGACGCGGATCGCTCGGGCTGACCGCGTTGGTGCGCGGGTCGATGCGCGAGACTGCTCTGGTCGGTCGCGTTGAGCACCCAGACCGCGCCCTCACCGACCGCCAGTCGGGTGGGACGGCGACCGACGCGGATCGTCGCGGTGACCGCGTTGAGGCGCGGGTCCACGCGTGACACGGCGCCGGCGAGACTGTCGGCCACCCAGATCGAGCCGAACCCGGCGGCGAGGCCGTACGGGCCGGCCACCCGCTGGCCCGGCGCGGCGGCGATCGGGACCTCGGCGACGACCGCGCGGCGCACCGGGTCGATCCTGAACACCCGGTCGGATGCGCTGCTGGCCGCCCACAGCGAGCCGGCCGCGAACACGAGACCGTCGACGGAGTGCTCGGCCCCGAGGCCGAAGCGGTGCACCGATTCCTGCCTCGCCGATCGCGAAGGAAGCGATGCGGTTGCGGACGTGGTTGGTCCAGACGCGGCCCGCGCCGACCGCCAGCACGCTCGGCGTCGGCGGGGCGAAGTCGTCGAGCACGTTGTCTGCGGACGCGGATGGCGCTCGCCGCGCGCGGACAGCGGATCGATGCGCGACACGGTCCCCGTCGCGGTCCCCGTCGTCGCGTTGGCCACCCACACAGCGCCGCCGCCGACCGCGACGTCGGCCGGCACGCGGCCTGTGCCGACGGTGCCGACGACCGCGCGCTTGCGAGGGTCGATGCGCGAGAGCGTCTGGTCGCCGCCGTTGGCGACCCACACGCCGCCGTCGCCGACGGCCACGGCGACCGGCCCGCGCCGACCGGCAGCTGGGCGACGATGTCGCCGGAGCGCGGATCGATCACGCCCGACCGAGTTCGGCGCCACCGACACTCAGCCGCGCGGTCCCGTCACCCGAGCCGGTGAGCGCGACCAGCGCCGCGGCGAGCGCCGCGACGAGCACGAGCGCGCCGCCGGCCGCCAGCAGCGCCGCGCCGCGGCGCCGCCTCGCCGGTGCTCGCGCGCGCCGCGTCCGCGCGTCGAGCGCCGGATCGTGGACGAGGATCGCGCGCTGGAGCTCGCTCAGCGCCGGGCCGGGCTCGAGCCCCAGCTCCTCGGTCAGCCTCCGGCGGGCGTCCTGGTAGGCCGCGAGCGCGTCGGCCTGGCGCTCGGAGCGGTACAGCGCGAGCATCAGCTGGCCGCGCAGCCGCTCGCGCAGCGGGTGCTCGCGCGACCAGCGCCTCGAGCTCGGGGACCAGCTCCGCGGCCCGCCCGGCCGCGAGCTCGGCCTCGATCCGGTCCTCGAGTCGCGCTGATCCGCAGCTCCTCCAGGCGGGCGATCTCGCGCTGCGCGAACGCCTCGTAGGCGACGTCCGCCAGCGCCGGGCCGCGCCACAGCGCCAGCGCCGCCCGCAGCCGCTCGGCCGCCGGGCCCGGCTCGCCCGCGCCGAGCAGCTCGCGGCCGTCGGCGACGAGCGCGCGAAGCGCTCGGCGTCGACCGAGCCGGCGCCCCGCTCGCAGGACGTAAGCGTGGCCGCGCGTGACCAGCGACCCCGTCGCCCAGCGCCTTGCGCAGCTGCGAGACGTAGGTCTGCACCGTCTTGACCGCGGCGGGCGGCGCGCGCTCGCCCCACAGCTCGTCGACCAGGCGGTCGGTCGAGACCGCCTCGCCGCGATGGAGCAGCAGCAACACCAGCAGCGCGCGCTGCTTTGGCCCACCGAGCGCGGACCGGACCACTCGCGTTGTGGACCTCCAGCGGCCCCAGAATGCGGAATTCCATCGCTCGCATCTCCCGGTCTCGAGGCCGACCCTACAGGCCGGCGGCCGGCCCGCCTAGGGTCCGCGGCACACGTTTGCCGATCGTTGACCGGCCGCCGACGTTCGTTTACCGCGCCCGGCGACCGTGTCGGAACCGATGCCGCGAGCCGTTCTAGCGATCGCCGCAACCATCCTGCTGTGGGCAGCGTCCGCGCCGGCCCTCGCCGCCGGCCAGACGCGCGAGCGCGAACCGCGAACGATCGTGGTCGAGGTCCGCGACCGCGGATTCCAGTGGGCAGACGCCGGCATCGGCGCCCTGGCCACGCTCGGCCTCGTCGTGGCGGGCGCGGGAGCGACGCTCGTGATCCGCCGCGACGACGCGATCGTGACATCACCAGACCACGAAAGGACGCCACCATGCACAGACGCCCGATGTCGCGCTGCTCCTCGCGCCTGGCCGCCGGCGACGCTGCTGCTGCCGGCGGCGGCGACGGCCGCGCCGCCGCTGCGCCAGAGCTTCGACGTCGACGAGACGTTCCCCGCCGCGGGCCTGACCGAGCTGTGCGGCGTGCCGGTCGTCGACCCACTTCGAGGGCACGCGATCAGCGCCACGTACTTCTACGACGCGAGCGGCACCCAGATCGTGCGCGAGATCGACTTCTCGCCGGCCTTCAAGTTCACCGTCTTCTCGCCGGTCGAGCAGCGGCGGCACCGGCCGGTCGTTCACGTCCCCGAGCACCGCCGTGCTGCACATCGACTATCCGGACGGGACGACCGTCGGCAGCCCGGCGATCATCACGGTCACCGGACTGAGCGGCTTCGCCGCGCCGGGCGTCGCGGGCGCCGGCCGCCAGGTCTTCGAGGGCGTCGTGTTCGACACGTCCGAAGACGGACTGCCGCACGTCGACTGGCCGACGGCCGTGCTCTCGGTGGTCGGGAGCTACAACCGCGACATCGACCCGCTGGCCGAGCGGTGCGCCTTCCTGGCCGGTCGATAACCGGCACTGGCGCGCCGTCCCAGGCGACGCGCCGTCGTCCTCAAACCCCCGATCTGCAGGACAGAGGCCAATGCAGATCGCTCAGCAACTACCCGTGCCCCGATCTTCAGCTTGCCGCGCCCGGGTCGGGAGTGGGCCTGCTGGCGGCTCCCGCTGCTGCCTTCGGGTTGCGGCCGCTGCCGGCGCGAGCCTCGGCCAGCCCGTGGCGCAACGCGGTGATCAACCCTCGCGCAACGGTACGTCCTCCACGGTCCGCCGAATCCGAGCGAGCCGGACGCCACGCGTGCGCTCGCGAAACGAAACGAGCAATTTGATGAACCAACTCAACCGCAAGTGCGCGATCGCTCGCCTGTGTCGCGACCCTAGCCGCGGCGGGTGTGGCGGCCCCCACCGCGTCCGCGGAGGTCACCTACAGCCCGCTGTACTGGCGAGCTGCTGGACAAGTACGCCAGCGTCGAGGCCAACTGGGCGCCGATCCGCGGCGTCTACGGCACCGATCCCGAGTGTGCGCTGGCGCAGCAGCGAGGGGAATCCGATTGGCTGCGGCGGCCTGATCGCGATCATGAACCCCGACGGCACGTTCGGCGGCGGGTGGGTCGACGATCCGTCTGCGCCGGACGGCTGGCGTGAGATGACGGTGAGCGACTGTCCCGCCGTGGACAGCTTCGAGGACCCGTATTGGTGGCTGTGCTACGGCTGAGCGCCCACGCGACGCACCGAGGCCCGAGCTGCACGAATGCATCCGCGAACGGCGCAGGTCGCGTCCAGCGCGCGGCGCCCGGCACCAAAAGGAGACTTTCGATGAAGGCTGAACTCCACGCTTCGACGACCGGTGCGCCGCGTGTGTGCGTGCTCGCCGTCGCGCTGGGCGCGTTGGCGGCAAGCGCCAGCGCGGCGCAGGCGGCCACGCTGACGGTCGACCGCGACAGGGCGCAGTGCGCCAACGCCGACTACACGTCGATCCAGGCCGCTGTCAGTGCGGCCGCGCCGGGCGACCTGATCGAGGTGTGCCCGGATCTGTATGACCGAGACGGTCATCGTCGATAAGCCGCTGACGCTCAAGGGCGATCCGGACGCCGTCGAGGCGGACGATTGCTTCTCGCTCGCTGAGCCGATCCGGCGCGAGACGCGATCGTCGATCCTTCCGGGGACGGCTTCTCTGTCGCGCTTCGGCTCAGGGCGGGCGACATCGACCTCGCCGGCTTCGTCGTGCAGGGAGCGTCGGTGGGCATCGACGCCAGCGATTCCTTCTCGGGCTATCGCATCCACCACAACGTGGTCCAGTCGAACACGCTGTTCGCGATGGATGTCGGCAGCGAGGGGACGCGCGAGTCCCGCGTGGATCACAACTGCGTGCGCAACAACCGGGGCGCGTTGGTGGGGACAGGGCAGCTGGGTTGGGGGATCGTTTCCGAGCTCGACGACGACAGCCTCTGGAAGCCCAGCGACGGGCCCGAGCGCGACGACTGGAACGCCCGCAACCTCATCAACGCGAGAATCGACCACAACACCACGTGGCGGAACGCCAACGCCGGCATCGACACCGCCGGACCCGGCCTACGCGACCGCGTCACGGTGGACACCAACCGCTCCGTCGGCGAGGCCCTGATTTTCCAGCACTCGACCCACAGCGCGATCGTTGCCAATGAGCTAATCGACCCGCGCGGCAACGGGATCGTGATCGGCCCCGGCAATGCGCGGCTCCTGATCGCTGGCAACCGCGTGCGCGGGGCTGGCATCAGCGGCATCACTTTCATCGGGGGGCTGATCGATCCCTTCGCCATCCCGAGCACGGATGTCGTGGTGAGCGACAACGACGTTCGCCTGACGGGCAGCCACGGGATCGCTGCCAGCCTGAACAACCTCGCCAGCTCGGAGATCACGGACAATACGGTCCGCGAAAACGGAGGCACGGGTCTCCTGGTGATTGGCGGCAACGCGAACGTGATCTCCGGGAACGCCGCCTTCGCGAACTCGTTGAACGGCATCCAATTCTCCAGCTCTAGCAGCCAAGCCCGTGGCAACACGAGCAGCAGAAACGTCATGAACGGGATCGTGGTCAACGGCAGCGGAAACGAGATCACCGACAACGAGACCGACGACAACCTCCGCAATGGCATCACCGTCAACTCGGCCACCGCGACCGGAAATCGGTTCGAGCGCAACTCGATGCACGGAAACGGAACCCTCGACCCCGCGGTGTTCTTCGATGCGCGCGATCTGGCCTGGCCGAACAACATCTGGGTCGACAACGACTGCGAGACCGACAACCAGGCCGGAGCGATCTGCGGCGCCGGGTAGCGCCACCCCGAGGCAGCGGCGGGACTCCGCCTAGCGACGCCACGGCGTCCCGCCCGCTACTTGCGGGCGCAGCCACGCGGTCGCTGATCACCTTCGATTGCCCCTCCGGTTCAGCGAGCCGTTCACGCTCACCGGGCGGCGGCTGCTCGGTCCGCTCGGGATCCCCGACCAGAGGCAAGCCAACGTCGACGGCGACCTACCAACCATCGCCATAGGGCTTCGCTCCTTCACGACTCGCTCAGCGCAGTCGGCTACCCGCGCGCTTCCGCTACACGTAGGCAAGCAGCCGTCTTGAACTCAGAGCCGAGACGCTCGTACAGGACGACGACCAGGAGCGCGGGGGGATACTCCTGCTTCTCGGCAAAGGAGCAGTCTCGGCGAATCGCGTGACGCGCCGCCTGGCTGCTGAGTTGGACGAAACGGAGCAGCGCCGTGGTGGTCGACCGGACTGCTGGGTCGAGGCAGACGCGACAGCAACCGCATCCCCGGCCGGCTGCTCCTCATCGCGCGAAGCAACACTGACGGGACCGCGGTGGCGGAGTAGTGCAGGCAGGCGAAAGCAGCAGCGGTGCTGCGAGCGTCGAGGAGACGTCGCGGCCGAAGTGGGAGTCCGAGCCGTCGCAGCGTACTGCCGCTCGTCTCGCTACTTCAGTTCGGAAGGCAGCCCGAAGCAGGCGAACAGTCGCGTTGACACGAACGCGACGATCGCGCTGACCCGCTCACCGTCGAAGGAGAGCACCTCGATCGACCTTGCCACGTAGGGCCCGCCGGGGGCATCGCGGACGTACCAGGCGACCGCGGGCTGCCCGTTCGCCTCGGTGCGGATCTTGCGCACATCCGGGAGCCCGGTCCGCACGACGGCCGCGATGACGTCGTCGCGCCCGCGCCACCAGTGCGGATGTGGCGGCATCGCGAACGTCACGTCCTCGGCCAGGATCGCCACGAGCGCATCGACGTCGCGCCGCTCCCAGGCGGCGACGTAGCGCTCGACGAGCTCGCGCATGCGGGCATCGCCGAGCGGCGCGCAGTGTGCCCTGCTGGGTGCGATCCGGCAGTGACTTGGCGAGCGTCCGCCGCGCGCGCTGAAGCGAGCTGTTGACGGCAGCGGTCGTCGCGTCGAGCTGCTCGGAGACCTCGCGGGCCGAGAAGCCGAGTACATCGCGCAGGATCAGTACTGCCCGCTGCGCGGGAGCGAGATGCTGCAGTGCGGCGACGAACGCCAGCTCGACGCTCTCGCGTTCCTCGTAGCTCGCCTCCGGCGCCAGCGGGTAGGGCTCCAGCCAGAGCGACTCGGCGAGCGGCTCCCCGGCGCCGTCGTCGGGCGACGCCGGCGGGGCGTCGAGCGAGAGCACGCGCCTGGAGCGCCGCGCCAGCGCGTTCATGCAGACGTTGGTCGAGATCCGGTACAGCCATGGCCGCAATGGCCGCGCGCGATCGAACCGCGCGAGCCCCCGCCAGCAGCGCAGCAGAGTCTCCTGCACCGCGTCCTCGGCGTCCTGCAGCGAACCCAGCATCCGGTAGCAGTGCGCGTGCAGCCCGTCGCGATGGGGCTCCACGAGCGCCCTGAATGCTTCGTCGTCGCCGCCCAGGGCCGCGTCGAGTGTGCTCTGCGCCATCTGCGCGATGAGTTTGCCAGCCGCCGGCGGTAGTAACCGGTGTGGACGAATCCATTGCTACCGAGCACATCTCGCTCGACGGTGTCGCCGAGCAGAGGAAACGGGAGATAGAGAGCTCAGAAGACCAACCCAGCCAGAAAGGACGACCCATGAAACTGACGACCATGACACAAGTCACCGTCGATGGAGTGATGCAGGGAAACGGCGGCGCGTCGGATGAGGACCGTAGGAACGGATTCGAGCGCGGCGGATGGGCCATGGGGGTGTTCGACAACGAGACCTTGACGTTCATCAACCAGACCTACCAGCGCGCCGACGCCTTCCTGTTGGGCCGGCGGACCTACGAGCTCTTCGCCGGCTACTGGGGCGCAGAGGAGCGGGCTCGCGCCGCGCTGGAAGATCCGGGCAACCACCAGATCGCAGCTGCCTTGAACACGAAGCCCAAATACCTCGCAACGACCACGCTCACTGAACCGCGCTGGGCGAACACGACCGTCCTCTCCGGTGACCTCGCGGCGGCGATCGGCGAGCTGAAAGCCAAGCCGGCGGGTGAGCTGCAGGTGCACGGCAGCGCTGCCCTGATCCGATGGCTGCTCGCTAACGACCTCGTCGACGAGATCGACCTTGCTCATCGTCCCCGTGGTCCTCGGCCAGGGCACGCGGCTGTTCCCTGACGCCGGCCCGGACATTGCGCTTGACCTGGTCGACTCGCGAGCCGACTCGAAGGGCGTAACGATCCAGGTCTACCGGCCCACCGGGCGCCCGCAGTACGCGACGGCCACGACCTGAAGCACGTGACATAGATACCTCATCGAGGGGCCGGACGACCGCAGCGGACGAGGAGCGCCACTCGGCCGACCCGTTGCCATCCCAGGTCAGCTCCCGATCGGGACAGGGCTCAAGCACCGTCGCTATCGCTTTGAGGCAAAAGGAGCAGCGCGCCGGCCGGTGGGTCGACCTGACGCAGAAGCGCCCAGATGCATGGATACGAGCAGTCAGCGCGTCGCCGCTGCATTTCACGAATGCAGCAGCGGCACGGGCTCCGATCGCGCCGGCGGGCGCCTCCTCCTCGTCCGCAGCAGGCGTGTGCGACTCGCCCGCGGACACGCTCGCATCCCCGCTTGTGCAGGTATCGGGCCAATGGGTGCCAGCCGGTCGCGGATGCGTGTTCCTGGATCGGGCGGAGTAGTGTCGCGTTGTGTCAGCCGTAGGGTCGCCGGGCGGCGAGCAAGTCCGGGGCGCGGAGTTGGTCGCGGCGTTGTGTTTGGCGACAGACCTCGGCATGGGTTTTCCGTTCGAGCACGGTCTGCGCAGCACGTTGATTGCGATGCGGCTCGCCGACCGTCTCGGCGTCGACCGCGAGATTCGCTGGCAGACGTACTACGCGTGCCTGCTGTCCCACTCGGGCTGCACCACGGATGCGCACGTCACTCCTGAGGTCTACGGCGATTCGCTGACGACGCATTTCCACCCGGTCATGTACGGGTCGGGACTCCAAGTCCTGACCGGGCTCATCCGCGCGCTTCCCGACCCCGAGCGCGCGGGGCCGGTGCGCGCGATTCAGGTCGCCCGCCGGTTTCCGAAGATGGTGCGCGAGACGCGTCCGCACCTCACGGCTGCATGCGAGGTGGCGGGGATGCTCGCCGACCGGCTGGGGCTTTCGCCCTCGGTGCCCGGCCTGCTCGCGCATCTGCTCGAGCGCTGGGATGGCCATGGACCGCTCGGGCGCGCGAAGGGTGAGGAGATCCCGCTGGCGATGCGGATCGTCCATCTCGCCGTCGATGCCGCGTACCAACTGCTGGTCGGGGGCGAGGAGCGCGTGGTGCGCCTCGTCCGTGAGCGCGCCGGGCATGCGTTCGACCCGCAAGTCGCGGCCTGTCTTACTGACGACGCCGAGCGGATCCTCGCGCTCGAGGCGCAGGCCTCGGTGTGGGAGGAGACGCTCGGGTGCGAGCCGCGTCCGCGGTTGATGGTCGAGGGCGAGGCGCTCGATCGCGCGCTCGGTGCGATGGGCAACTTCGCCGATCTGATCTCGCCGTATCTGGCGGGTCATTCCGCGGGCGTGGCGGAGCTGGCCGGGGCGGCGGCGCGGCGATGCCGGCTCGACGACGCCGGCGTGGTCGCGCTTCGCCGTGCGGCGCTCGTGCACGACCTCGGACGGGTCGCGGTCAATGCATCGATCTGGCAGAAACCCGGGCCGCTGAGCGCGGATGAATGGGAGCGGGTGAGGCTTCATCCCTACCACTCCGAGCGGGTCCTCGCGCGCTCGGAGTTCCTGGCCGCGCTGGCGCCGGTTGCCGGCGCGCACCACGAGCGCCTCGACGGCTCCGGCTATCACCGGGCCGCCGTCGGCGCCGAGCTTGCGCTTCCGGCGCGCCTGCTCGCGTGCTGCCGACGCTTACCACGCGATGACCGAGCCGCGCCCGCACCGGGAGCCGATCGCGCCCGCTCGAGCGGCGGAGATCCTGAGTGAGCACGCCAGCGCGGGACGACTTGACGCAGGCGCGGTGATGGCGGTGGTCGAGGCGGCGGGCCAGCGGGCGCCGCGGATCGAGCGCCCGGCGGGACTGACGGAGCGCGAGGCAGAGGTCGTCGGCATGCTCGCGCGCGGCCTGCAGACCAAGCAGGTCGCGCGCGCGCTCGGGATCTCGGTCAAGACCGCCGATCGCCACATCCAGAACGCCTACCGCAAGATCGGCGTCTCGAGCCGCGCGGCCGCGACGCTGTTCGCGATGGAGCATGGGCTCGTGGCATGGGGAGAACTCCCGATGGACCGGTCCAGCGAGCGGTCCTAGCGTTGCATCGGATCGTCGTTGTCGGCGATGCCAGACAGCGAGGAGGCGGTGATGAGCGCACAGCAGGACGTCGATCGACACGGCCGAGGTCCGACGATCGACGATCTCCGCGGGCGACTGCTGGCGGGGCTGCCGGTCACGGACCGACGGTTGGAGGTGGCTGGGGTGTCCACTGCCGTGCTGGAGGGCGGTCACGGGCCACCGGTCGTCTTCCTCCAAACCGAATTCGCCGCCGTGTGGATGCGAGTCATCCCGGAGCTGGTCAGGACCCACCGGGTGATCGCACCTGACCTTCCCGGTCTGGGCGCCTCGCACGTGGCGGACGGCCCGCCGAGCGTCGACAGCGTCTTGACGTGGGTAGGCGAGCTCATCGACCGGACCTGTCCGACCCCGCCCGTGCTGGTGGGCAAGGGGGCAGGTGGCGCGATCGCCGCCCGGTTCGCGGTCGACCGCAGCGACCGGCTGCAGGCGTTGGTGCTGGTGGACACCTACGGCCTGGCTCGCTACCGGCCGCCGCTTGGGATGGCACTCACGTTCGCCGGCGTCGCGTTGCGACCGACCGAACGCGGCCTGGACCGCGGCTTTCGCAACTACTGCTTCGCCGACCTCGACGGCATGCGCGGCGAGATGGGCGAGCGCTGGGAGGCGATGGCGGCGTATGCCCTGGATCGTTTCCGCACCCCGACTGTCAGGGCCGCCATGCGGCGCCTCATGCGACCACTGGCGTCGGCGATCCCGCCGCACGATCTGGCCCGCATCGCCGTTCCCACGACCCTCATCTGGGGACGGCACGATCGCGGGGTGCGGCTGAACGTCGCCACGGACGCGAGCGAGCGCTACGGCTGGCCGCTGCACGTGATCGAGGACGCCCGCGACGACCCCGCCATCGAACAACCACACGCATTTCTGGAAGCGCTTCGCACGGCACTCGACAACGATTGACCGTTCGCTGACCATGTCTTGGCGGCCCGCGGCATGCCGCTGCCGAGCCGCAACTGTTCGGGCCCACGTCCGCACTTGACGCCGACGCAGTCACGACTGTCGAAGAGTCGGGAGGGCCAGCTGGCGCCGCGGCTCGCGCGGCCGGCGGGACTGACCGAGTGTGAGGACGGCGACGCGGTTCGTGATGGAGCACGGGCTGCCGGGCATGGGGAGAACTCCCGATTGGCCGCCCGTCGGTTCGGCCGTAACGTCGTCCCTGGCTTGGCAGCTCATCGAGCGGCAGGCGGCGAAGGAGACAGGCATGACCACCGAGGCGATCGAGAAACAACGGCGCGAGATCTACGAGATCGCGGAGGCGATCGCGCCGGGCTGGGAGCGCTGGCGAGCTCGCATCGAGGAGACCACGGCCCCGGTGCGCAAGTGGATGATCGGGGAGCTCGCACCCCGGCCCGGCGACCGGGTGCTCGAGCTCGCGGCCGGGGCGGGCGACACCGGCTTTGAAGCGGCTGCGATCGTCGGCGAACACGGCCGGCTGATCTCGACCGACTTCTCCCCGGCGATGGTGGGGGTAGCCCGCCGCCGCGGTGCCGACCTCGGGCTCGCGAACGTCCAGTTTCGGGTCATGGACGCCGAGCGCGTCGAGCTCGACGCCGACTCCGTCGACGGGGTGCTCTGCCGGTTCGGCTACATGCTGATGCCCGACCCCGCTGCGGCGCTCGCCGAGACACGCCGCGTGCTGCGCCCCGGCGGGCGCCTCGCGCTGGCGGTCTGGGGCGCGCCCGAGCGCAACCCGTGGGCCTCGATCGGCTTCGGGCTGCTGATCGAGCGCGGCCACCTGCCGCCGCCCGAGCCCGGCGCCCCGAGCCCGTTCGCGCTGGCGAGCGAGCAGCGGACGCGAGCGCTGCTCGAGCGCGCCGGCTTCACCGCCGTGCGCACGGAGGAGATCCCGGTTCGCTTCGCCTTCCGCGACCTCGACGACTACACGACGTGTACAACTGACACGGGCGGGCCGGCCGCTCTGGTGCTCCGGGGATTGCCTGCGGGCGAGCGCGAGGCCATCAAGACGCAGCTCGGTGCCGCGTTCGCCCCCTTCCGCGCCGCTGTGGGCTACGAGATCCCCGGTGTCGCGCTCTGCGCGGCGGCGGACTGAGCGAGCGCGGGGATGCCCGATCGGCGGCGCGTGCTGGTCGTCGGGGGCGGTATCGCCGGGTTGGCGCTGGCGCCGATGCTCGCGCGGACCGGCGTCGCGGTGGAGGTGATCGAGCGTGAACCTGCATGGCGCCATGCGGGCACCGGGATCTATCTGCCCGGCAACGCTGTCCGCGCCCTCGGTGTCCTGGGCCTGGAGGCAGCGGTCGCCTCGCGAGCCGTCGAGATCGCGCGCCAGCGCTTCTGCGACCACCGCGGCAGGCTGCTGTTCGAGGTCGACGTCGCCGAGCTGTGGGCAGCCGTCGGGCCGTGCCTCGCGGTCCACCGGGCCGAGCTGCACGCGCTCCTGCGGGAGGCGGCGGATGACGTGCCCACCCGTATCGGGCTCGCGCTCGAGCGCCTCGCACAGCGCGACGGCATCGTCTCGGTCGAGTTCAGCGACGGAACGAGCGGCGAATACGATCTCGTGGTCGGGGCGGACGGGATCCACAGCGCCGTGCGCCGGCTCACGTTTGAGCCCACGGCGATGCCCCGGCCCGTGGGCCAAGTCGGCTGGCGCTTCCTGGCGCCCCGACCCCCCACGGTCACGACGTGGTCGGTGATGCTGGGACGCGGCACGGCGTTTCTGACGCTTCCACTCGTCGGCGACCGCGTGTACTGCTACTGCGACGTGGTCTCACCCCCAGACCACGACGCACCCGAGCGCGGCCCGGCAGAGCGGCTCCGCGAGCTGTTCTCCGACTTCGCGGAGCCCGCCACCACGCTGCTCGCCGGGCTCGACGCCGCAGCGGACATCCACGTCTCGACGATCGAGGAGGTCGCCCTCGACGGCTGGGCGCGCGAGCACGTCGTGCTGATCGGCGACGCAGCGCACGCGACCTCGCCGAACATGGCCGAAGGCGCGGCGATGGCGCTCGAGGACGCGCTTGTGCTCGCGGACTGCTTGCGCAGGATCCCGGCGATCCCCGACGCGATCGCGGCGTACCAGGCCCGCCGTCAACCCAGAACCGAGTGGGTCCGCGCCCAGACCCACCGCCGCGACCACACCCGCTACCTGCCACCGACGATCAGGGACAACGTCCTGCGACTGCTTGGCCGGCGAATCTTCCACGCCAACTACCGCCCACTCCAGGACCAGCCGTGAGCCACCGGGCCTACCCCACTCGTTTGGCCGCCTCCAGCCAGCACAGTACGCCGCATGGCCTGCGGCGTCGCGCGGCGCGCATGCCGGTGCGCATCGCAGTCCGGACCCGAAACGATCGACCGCGGGCCGACGTGGCCGCCCGCCCGGAGCGTCCTGACACCTGGACGCCCCCGCACAACCCCGAGCGAGGAGAAAGTCATGCCTGAAGCGAACGTCAACGGCGTGAAGCTCTACTACGAGCTGCACGGCAGCGGCGAGCCGCTGGCGCTGGTCCACGGGGCGTGGGCGGACGCGACGGCGTGGAGGTTCGTTGTCCCCGGCTTGGCGGAGAGCTTCCGCGTGCTGAGCTACGACCGCCGCGGCCACTCGCGCAGCGAGCGGCCCGCGACGCAGGGAAGCTTCGACGAGGACGGCGACGACCTCGCGGCCCTGCTGGAGGCACTCGAGTTGGCGCCTGCGCACGTGGTCACGAACTCCGGCGGTGGCAACATCGCCCTGCGGCTCGCGACCAGGCGTCCGGAACTCTTCCGCTCACTTTCCTGCCACGAGCCGGCGCTCTGGGGGCTGCTCGAGGAGGACCCGGAGAGCCAGGAGATTCTGCAGCAGGTCGCTCGCAGCCTCGAGTCCGTGGGCAGGCGGATCGCTCAGGGCGATCACGAGGGCGCGGCGCGGCAGTTCGTCGATGAGGTCGCCTTCGGGCATGGCGCGTGGGACAACCAACTACCGCCCGAGTCGAAAGCGATCTTCGTCCAGAACGCTCCCACCTTCCTCGACGAGCTCCATGGCCCGAACCCGGCCACCATCGACGAGGAAGCGATCTCACACCTGCAGGTGCCGGTGCGACTCACGAATGGCTCTGAGAGCCCACCGAGCTTCGTGCGCGTGATCGATCGGCTAGTGGAGCTGATCCCCCGCGTCACTCGCGAGCCGATTGCAGGCGCAGCCCACATACCCCAGCTGACGACACCCCAGCGCTACGTCGAGATCACGACGCGCGGAGTGCAGCAGCACGCGGCAGTCTGATCTCGGGCCGCTCGCCTTTCATCGCTCCACCACCGCAGTCGCGCCGACGCCGTCGGCCTTACCCCCGTGCCCAAAGGGAAGTGACGACGCTTGTTCGGAGTCGCACACGCCTGCTCGGGACGAGGAACAGGCGCCCGGCGGCGCGCGATCCCAGCCGGTCCCGCTGCTGCATTCGTGAAATGCAGCGGCGACGCGCTGACTGCTCGTATCCACATGCAAGGCGACGCTCAGGCGTTCCCGCGGGAACGCCTCCGCGGCGCTACCTCAACGCGCGAAACGCAGCAGCTCGCGACCGTCGGGATCAGCTTGCCTTGAGGTAGTTGCGCAGCGCCTTGCGGATCACTGCGGAAGTGGACTCATGATCGCGCTCGGCGCGCTCCGCGAGCGCGCGCCGGAGCTCTGGATCGAGGCGAACCGATTCGACGGTGGCCGGGCCTGTGCCGATCGGCGGTCGACCTCCGCGGCGGCGGAGGATCTCGTCGACGTCATAGCCACGCTCCGCCTTCTCGACGAGCTCGTCGACCAGATCGTCGTCGATCGTCCGCCCGCTGCGCGTCGTGCCGTATGTCTTCTTCTTCGATGCCATCACTGCTCCGAGAGCAAGTGTCGGTACTTCGGCCGCATGCGCATGGCGTGGATGGCGAGCTCGGAACCTTCGACGGTGGGGATCGTCAGCACCTCGAGCAGGGCGGCGTTGTGGGCCGGCCCGATGTAGAGGCGGGCGTCGTCGTCGGTGTCGTCGATGGCCATCGCGTGGGTCACGGCGTGCTCGATGTCCTCGTCGGCGATGCCGTGCTTGCGTGCCGACGGATGGATCTCGAGCATGAATCGTAATACGAAACCTTGATGCCGACTAGAGGAGACGGCCCTGCCCGGAGTCCTCGAAGTCGGGCGCCGGCGGGCTGGGCGATGGCTCGAACGCCTCGGCCGACGAGCGCGGCGTCCTGCGGGCGCGGGACGTAGTGGAGGTACTGCATCGTCGTCTGGACGTCCGCGTGGCCCATCCACTCCTGGACGCGGCGGATGTCGGCCTTGGCGATCACCCGTCGTCCCGAACGTGTGGCGGAGGTCGTGGAAGCGCAGCGGCCGCAGCCCCGGCGCGCTCGAGCGCGGCTCGTAGCGCCGAACAGCGCCGAGGCGTCGAGGTAGCCGCCGGCGATGCCGGCGAAGACGAGGTCGTCCTCGCCGGTCCAGTGCTCCCGCTGGCCCAGCCGGGCCAGCGCCTCGGCGACCTCGGGCGCCATCGGCACCGAGCGGACCTTGCCGGACTTCGGCGTCGTGAGCTGGCCGTTCGTGTAGCTCGCGCGGACGCGGATCGCCGGCCGGCGAAGTCGACGTCGCGCCAGCGCAGCGCGAGCAGCTCGCCGCGCCGCAGGCCGGTGAACGCGGCGGTCAGGAAGATCGCGGCGTCCTGCTCGGAGTCGGCGGCGCGCACGAGCGCCATGACCTCCTCGGGCGAGAAGACGTCGATCGTCGCTCGTGCGGCGCGGTGCGCGGCTTCTCGACGTCGGCGACCGGGTTGGACGGGCAGCTCGATGGACGCTTGCGCGCGCGCTCCATGACGCCGTGGAAGACCGTGAGCGATCTTCTCGCGCGTGCGGTTCGCGAGCCGGCGGTCCGGGTCGATCTCGACGCCGCCCAGCGCTCGACGCGCTCGGCCGTGACGTCCTCGAGCGCGACGTCGCCGAACTGCCGGCAGCAGGTGGTCGCGGACGATCGACTCGGTAGTCGCGCAGCGTGGACGGCTTGCGCTCGCGGTCCTGCTCGACGTAGCGCAGGTACTCGGCGCCGCGTCGGCGAACGTCGCGCCGGTGCGCACCATGCCCGGCAGCGTTCCGGCCGCGCGCCTCGCCGAGCACGCGGCGCAGCCAGGCCTCGGCCGAGCGCTTGGTGAAGTAGCCGGCCGGCGGGCGGCCGCGCTCCGTCCACGCCGGCCCGATCTTCTTCTGCACCTGGCGGCCGTCCGGCAGCCGGTACTTCGCTCGCCAGACGGGCCGGCGCTTGCCCTCGTAGCGGAAGACGTGACCCGAGACGGCGCTCATCGCCACCTATAGGGCCGGGGTCCCGAGGATTCGCCCCCTCGGGACACATTCGGGACACGATTCGTGACTGCGCCGATAGGCCGCGCCATAGAAACGCCGCGTATGCAGGCAAAACCGAGCGCCCCCGGCAGGACTCGAACCTGCGACCTGCGGATTAGAAGTCCGCTGCTCTATCCAGCTGAGCTACAGGGGCCGGCGGGCGCAGCTTAGACCGCGCCCGCCCGAGAATCACAGGCCGGCGAGGGCCTTGTTGATGGCGGCGGAGCGGTCCTTGCCCTGGGAGGCGTAGAGGACGAGCGCGTTCTCGTGCTCGAGCTTTTGGTCTGGGGCGGGAGGGCGCCCTGGATCTGCTCGCTGATCTCGTTGGCCTTGTCGGCCTCGTCGAGCACGAGCAGCATGACCATCTGGCGGTCGGTGACGACCTTGTCGAGGTTGGCGAACGAGCCGAGGAGGCCGTGCTTCTTGCCGTCCTTGATGAGCTCGGTGTCGGCCAGCTTGACGCCGGTCGCCTGCTCGACGGCCGCGCGTGCTTCGGTCGCGTCGATGCCGGCGTCTGACGAGCCGGCATCAGAGCCGCAGCCGGCGGCCGCGAGGGCTGCGGTCGCGATGAGCGTTGCTGCGATGGGGAGTCGCATTTCGGGGAGCGGTCCTTTCGGGGAGTGGATGCCGGCGCAGGAAACCTGACGCTGGTTGCAAGGCGGTAAACGTCCGGCGCCCGCGGTAATGGACGAAGAAGCGACAGGTCGTCGCAGGATTGGCACAGTGCACGCAGCCCATGTTGCGATCTGGTCGGCAGGCTGGGACGGGTGGCTCCGACGACCAGGCATGACGAGATCGAGACGCGCTTTCGGGCACTGATGGATGAGGCAGACCTGCCCGCTCCCGACAGCGTCAGCTACGAGCCGGAGTCCGTGACCTTCTACTGGCACGGCCAGAAGCTGGCCGTGGTGGTGGACTTCGATGAGGACTAGACGCGGCGGTACACGCGCCCCGGCCGGCCCGGGCCCTCCGAGCGCTGCTCGCCGGTGTCGGCGAGCAGGCCGGTGCGCCTTGACGTCGCGGCGGAAGTTCGCCGGGTCGACGGTCTCGCCGCTCAGCGCCTCGTACAGCCGCTGCGCCTGCCCCAGCGTGAAGCGGTCCGGCAGCAGCCCGCCGCCGACCCGCACGAACCACGTCTTGTCCGCGACGCGGGCGCGCAACCGCCACAACCCGTCGTCGACGATCAGCTCGTGGTCGAGCGCGAGCTCGGGCAGGTCGTCGACCGGATGCCAGCTCGGCTCGCGGCCCTCCGGCACCTGCTCCGGCAGCGCCTCCGGCGCGACGAGCGCCAGGTAGGCGATCGAGGGCAGCCAGCCGCGCGGATCGCGCCGCGGATCGGCGTAGGTGCGGAGCTGCTCGAGATGCACGGATCCGACGCCGGTCTTCTCGCGCAGCTTGCGCTCCGCCGTCTGCTCGGGCGACTCGTCGTGGCCGACGAAGCCGCCCGGCAGGGCGAACATGCCGCGCTGGGGCTCCTCGAGCCGCCGCGCGAGCAGGACGCTCAGGCGGTTGTCCAGCAGCGTGAAGACGACGGGGTCGGCGGTGAGGCCGATCGGGGCGTCGTAGCCCGCGGTGTTGCGTCCCTCGATCCGCTCCACGCCCTCACTGTTTCAGAGATCGACCGGCTCGCCGGTGTCGGCGTCGACGACCTCGATCGCCATCGCCGGGCACGCGCGGGCGGCCTCGAGGATGAGATCGTCGGGACCGGATCCCGTGACCACGGCGACCTCGTCGACGCGGAACACGTTCGGGGCGACCGCCGCGCAGTCGCCGTGACCGCAGCAGGCGTACTCGTCGATCTTGGGCAGCAGCGTCATGCGGCTCTCCTTTCCTCGTGGGGCTGGGCAAGCTGGCGTCGCCAGCGGGGAAGCTCTCGGGGCGGCCGACCAGCAGCGCGCCGGTCACGACGCCGTGGCGGCTCAGGACGGCGGTGAAGTCGCGCGCCTCGAGGTCGCCGTCGATCTCGACGTCGGGCCCGGCCTCGCCGACCAGGTGGATGCGGACGCCGTACTGGTCGCTCCACACGTTGGCGGGCGGGGCGGGCGCGGCGGGCAGGCCGAGGATCGAGCGCGCGGCGGCGGCGCCGAGGCGCGCCGCGAGCTCCCAGTGCTGGCCGCCGGTGACGTCGCCGGCCGCGTAGACGTGGGGCACCACGGTGCGGGCGCCGTCGTCGACGGCGACGCCGTGCGCGAGCGGCGAGCCGGCGAGCCAGCGCGTCTCGGGCGCGACGCCGACGCCGACCAGCACCGCGTCGGCGGCGATCGTGCGTCCGTCGGAGAGGACGAGCCGCTCGACCGGCGCGCCCGCCGGCCCGGCGTCGGCGACCGACACGCCGAGCTCCACGCGGACGCCCTCCGCCCGGTGCAGGTCGGCGAACCAGCCGCCGAGCCGCGCGCCGAGCACGTGCGCGAGCGGGACGTCGGCCGCCTCGATCAGGGTGACCTCGACGCCGAGGCCGCGGGCGGTGGCGGCGACCTCCTGGCCGATGAAGCCGGCGCCGACGATGGCGAGCCGCGCGCCGGGCGCGAGCGCGTCCCGCAGGGCGTCCGTGTCCGCCAGCGTGCGCAGGGCGTGGACGTTCGGGCGCCCGGCGAAGATCGGCAGCCGCCGCGGGTGGGCGCCGGTGGCGACGATCAGCTCGTCGTAGCCGAGCTCGGCGCCGTCCTCGAGCGTGACGCGCGCGGGCGGCGACGTCCAACCGCTGCGGCGCGGCGCCCGAGCAGCAGCTCGACGTCGTTCTCGGCATACCACTCCGGCGGCCGGAATGGCTCGGCGCGCAGCTCCTTCGACAGCGGCGGACGGTCGTAGGGAGCGACCGGCTCCCCGCACACGACCCGGATCGGGCCGCGGTGATCACGGGCGCGCAGCGTCTCGACCGCGCGCTGGGCGGCGAGCCCGCCGCCGACGATGAGAACCATTCGGGCATGGTCGGCACGGCAGCGCAAAGGCCAGGCAAAGCGCGGCGGAAGCCTTGGGCAAGCTGTCTACGATGCCCATGCGTGGTCACCCGCGTCGCAGTGTGCGCCGCCCTCGCATTTGCGGGCTGTGGCGGCGACAGCGAGCCCGCCGCCGTCGCGGGCTGGGAGTCGCTGCGGCCGGCGACGCTCGAGCGCACCGAGGTGGCCGCCGCGCGAGTCGGCCGCTTCATCTACGTGATGGGCGGCTTCGAGCCTTCGGGCGCCACGAGCAGCGCCACCGAGCGCTACGACATCGAGCGGGACCGCTGGCGGCGCGTCGCCGACATGCCGGTCGCGCTCAACCACGCCGCGGCCGTCGCCCACCGCGGCCGTGTCTACGTGCTCGGCGGCTACAGCTCGGCGACCGGGCTCAACGACGAGGTCGCGACGCTCTACCGCTACGAGCCGGGCCGCGACCGCTGGCGCCGGCTGCCCTCAGCGCCGACCGCGCGCGCCGCGCTGGCCGCCGGGGTGGTCCGCGGGCGGCTGTACGCGGCGGGCGGCGCGGCCGGCGGCAGGGCGCTGAACACGCTCGAGATCTACGACTTCAAGCGCCGCCGCTGGCGCAGCGGACCCGACATGGCGACCGCGCGCGAGCACCTGGCCGGCGCGGTCGCGGGCGGCCGCTTCTACGCGCTGGCAGGCCGCTCGGCGGGCACCAACTTCGACGTCGTCGAGGCGTACGACCCGCGCGGGCGCCGCTGGCGCCGCGTGCCGGCCATGCGCAAGGAGCGGGGTGGGATCGGCGCGGCAACGGTGCAGGGCCGGATCGTCGTGGCCGGCGGCGAGGAGTCCGCGGGCACGATCCGCGAGGTCGAGCTCTACGACCCCGCGACCCGGCGCTGGCGCGCGCTGCCCGACCTCCCGACGCCGCGACACGGGCTCGGCGTCGTGGCGCGCGGCCCCCGCGTCTTCACGATCGAGGGCGGCGACAGCCCCGGCTTCGCGTTCACCGACGCGCTCGAGGCGCTCGACATCGACGGCTGATATTGTTCACCTAGTGGTGAACGATCCGTTCAAGGCCCTCTCGCACCCGATCCGCCGCGGCATCGTCGAGCGTCTCGCCGCCGGTCCCGCGACCGTCGGCGACGCCACCGCCGGCTTCGGGGTCTCCAAGCCCGCCATCACCAAGCACCTGAAGGTGCTCGAGGAGACGGGCGTGGTGACGCGCGTGATCGAGGGCCGGACGCATCGGCTGTCGCTGGCACCGGACGTGCTCAGCGAGGCGGCCGACTGGATGGATCGCCAACGGGCTGTCTGGGGGCGCCTGTTCGACGTCGTAGACGACTACCTCAAGGAGTCCCGATGAACACGCCGCCGATCGTCTCGCCGCAGGAGTGGGCTGCCGCCCGCGACAAGCTGCTGGTCAAGGAGAAGGCACACACCCGGGCACGCGACGCGCTCGCCGCCGAGCGCCGGCGGATGCCGTGGATGGCCGTCGAGAAGGACTACCGCTTCGAGGGCCCGGACGGGGCGGCGAGCCTGCTCGACCTGTTCGAGGGCCGCCGCCAGCTGATCGTCTACCGCTCCTTCTACGCGCCGGATGTCACCACTTACCCGCGGTCGGGCGGCGCGTACCCGGAGCGGGCCTGCCTCGGTTGCTCCTTCGGGGCCGACCAGGTCGCGCACCCCGCCCACCTGAACGCGCGGGACACGACGCTCGCCTAGGTCTCACGCGCCCCCCAGGCCGACATCCAGGTCTGAAGGAGCGGATGGGCTGGGAGCTGTCCCCTGGTACACGCTCACCGACGACTTCGACGCCGACTTCGGCGTCGACGAGTGGCACGGCACCAACGCCTTCATCCGCGAGGGCGAGAAGATCTTCCGCACCTACTTCATCGACAGCCGCGGCGACGAGGCGATGGGCACCACCTGGAGCTACCTCGACATCACCGCGCTCGGGCGCCAGGAGGAGTGGGAGGACTCGCCGGACGGCTACCCGCAGACCCCGCCGTACCAGTGGTGGAACCTCCACGACGCGTACGCCGCGTGATCGCCCACATCGGACCACTGCCGCTCGAGGAGCTCCTGCCGTCCGCGGCGGGAGCCCTCGTGGCGGTGCGCTTCTGGCTGCGGGGCCGCCGGTGAGCACGCTGCGGATGGAGCGCACCTACCAGGCGCCCGCCCAGGCGGTCTTCGACGCGTGGACCAGCGAGGAGGTGATGCGCCGCTGGTGGCACGCCGAGCACGACTGGGAGACCACCGTGGCCGAGGTCGACCTGCGCGTGGGCGGCGCCGTCCGGGTGGTGATGCGCGACCCCCACCAGGACGTCGAGTACGGCGGCGGCGGGCAGTACACGGAGATCGACCCGCCGAGCCGGCTCGCCTTCACCTGGCTGTGGGACGGCACGTCGACGCGGCAGCTGATCGAGCTCGACTTCGACGAGGCGGACGGCGTCACCACCGTCCGCTTCACCCACAGCGGCCTGTGGGACGAGGAGTCCGTGCGCTCGCACGAGGGCGGCTGGGGCAGGGCGTTCGACAACCTCGAGCGCGTGTTGGCCTAGCTTCCGTCGCGTAGCGTTCGTGGCAGCCCGAAGTGCGGAAAGACGCTGGCGTCGGGGAAGCCGGTGATGGCGGCGATGCGATCGCCGTCCAGCGTGAGGACCATCAGGCCGTAGGCGTGCGCGACCGGTGCGGACGCGTCGCGCAGGTAGCAGCCGAAGGCGGGCTGGCCGTTGGCGCGGGTCGGGACGAGCCGGAAGCGGTCGAGGCGGCCGCCGGCGGGGACGGTGGAGAGGAAGCCGGCGATCGCCGCGGGGCCCTGGTACTCGAGCGGCTCCGGCGGCATCGTGAGCCAGGCGTCGGCGGTGAGCAGCTCGACGACGCCGTGGACGTCGCCGCGCTCGAACGCGTCGGTGAAGCGCGCGACGAGCGCGCGCTCGGTCGCCGAGCCGGGCAGTGGCGCCTGCTCGACGGGGCCGGGCTCGAGCGCCGTGCGGGCGCGGTGCAGCGCGCTGGTCACCGACGCTTCGCTCACCTCCAGCATCTCGGCGACCTCGGCGGCGCGGAAGCCGAGCACGTCGCGCAGGACGAGGACCGCGCGCTGGCGGGGCGGCAGGCGCTGGAGCGCCGTGATGAACGCCAGGCCGATCGCCTCGCGCTGTTCGTAGCGGTCCTCGAGCAGCGTGTCGGGGTACGGCTCGAGCCAGACGGGCTCCCGGTGGCGGGTCGGCGGCGGCGGCTCCGGCGCGCCCTCCGGCGGGGCGGACGGCTCGGGCAGGCGGCGCCCGCGGTCGCGCAGCGCGTTGAGGCAGCGGTTGGTGGCGATCCGGTACAGCCACGAGCGCAGCGATGCGCGACCCTCGAAGCCGTCGAGGCCGCGCCAGGCGGCGAGGAGCGTCTCCTGCACGAGATCCTCCGCGTCCTGGACCGAGCCGACGATCCGGTAGCAGTGCAGCTGGAGCTCGCGCCGATGCGCCTCCGCAAGCTCGCGGAACGTCTGCTCGTCGCGGACCGTGTTCACCCGCCCGCCTCGGCCATGGCGCGGCGGAGCGGCTCGGCGTCGTAGATCAGCTCGCCGCGGACGATGACGCCGTCCTCGACCTCGAGCAGCTCCGCGGCGGTCATCGGCCCGGCGCCCGGGATCGCCATCTCCCAGTCGACGATCGAGCAGACGGTCCCGCCGTCGAAGAACTGCCGGCGCACCGCGAAACGCGTGACCGCTTGGCCCGCCTCACGCGCCATCGCGCGATAGCCGTCGGCGCTCTCGAAGCTCGCCACGGGTCCGGTGAAGCGGAACTCGTCGGCGAGCGGGACGTCGCTGAAGTCCCCGCGCCTGGTCTGCCACGCGTCGTAGTAACGGGCCACGGCCTCTCGAGCGGTCATCGTCGCACCTCCACGTTCGGATCGAACCTCTGGAATGTGCTGACACCGCCCGCGGGCAAAACTGTTCGCTTATCGGGGCGGCCGGATTCGAACCGGCGGACCTCCGCGACCCAAACGCGGCGCTCTACCAGACTGAGCTACGCCCCGGTCGCGCGAGTATGGCAGCCAGAATGGGCGACGCATGCACGACCGTCGCCGCCCGCGCCTGGGCTACCTGCTCGCTGCGGTCGCGGCGGGGATGTTCGCCGTCAACGGATCGATCGCGAAGTTGCTGCTCGAGGACGGCGTCTCGGCCGCCCATCTGAGCCAGCTGCGCGTGACGGTGTCGTTCGCGCTGCTCGCCGGGGCGCTGGCGCTCGTCGACCGGCGGCGGCTGCGGATCGCGCGCGCCGACGTGCCGCGGATGGCGTGGCTCGGGCTCGCGGGCGTGGCGATCGTGCAGTTCTCGTACTTCCTTGCCATCGAGCGGATGCCGATCAGCGTCGCGCTGGTGATCCAGTTCACCGGGCCGGCGATGGTGCTGCTGTGGCTGCGGGCTCGCGCACGGGCGGCGGCTGAAGCCGTCGCTCTACGGCGCGGTCGCGCTGTCGATCGCCGGCTCGGCGCTCGTGGTCGAGGTGTTCGACGCCGGCTCGATCGACGGGCTCGGCGTCGTCTACGCGCTGGTCGCCGCGGTGACCTTCGCGATCTACCTCGTGGGCTTCGAGCGCGCGGGCCGCTCCTACGACGCGTTCACCACGCTGACCTGGGGCCTCGGCTTCGCGACGCTCTTCTGGCTGCTCGTGAGCCCGCTCTGGACGTTCCCGTTCGGCGACCTCGACAGCGTCCGCAACGTCGCGCTCGCGCTCGGCGTGGTCGTGATCGGAACGCTCGCGCCGTTCCTGCTCAACGTCACCGCGCTGCGCCACCTGCCGGCCGCGCGGGTCGGCGTGGTCGCCACGCTCGAGCCGGTGCTCGCCACGCTCGTCGCCTGGGCGATCCACGACGAGGCGCTCACGGGCATCCAGATCGCCGGCGGCCTGCTCGTGGTGGCCGCGGTGGCGTGGGTGCAGAGCCACCCGCCCTCCCCGGAAGTAGAGGCTGTTCCCGGATGGCTCAAGACTGCGCCGAGTCGGGCCGAATAACGGAGTGACAAAGGCAAACCGCTCGTGAGGGCGGGACGCAAAGCCACGGGGCTCACAGAGCTCGCCGGGTTGCCAGAGATGTCTTCCAAGCTTCGAACCGCACTCATCACCCTCCTCACGGCGCTCCTGCTGGCGCCGGCCGCCGGCGTCGCCGAGGCCAAGAAGCACCGGGTCAAGGCCACGCCGCGCAGGAGTGCGCCAACGCCGATCTCGAGGCCACGAAGGACAACCTGCCCGAGATCCGCGCCGCGATCCTCTGCCTCCACAACCAGATCCGCGCCGAGAACGACCTGCCGGCGCTGCGCGAGAACAAGCGGCTGCGCAAGGCCGCGCTCGGCCACTCGCGCGACATGGTCAAGGACACCTACTTCGAGCACACGACGCCCGAGGGCGTGACGATGGTCGACCGCATCCTGCGCGCCAAGTACGTCCGCGAGGACGAGGGCTGGGTGCTCGGCGAGAACCTCGCCTGGGGCACCGGCTCCTACGGCACGCCGCGCGGCGCCGTCGAGGCCTGGATGGACTCGCCCGGCCACCGCGCCAACATCCTCAAGCGCTCGTTCCGCGACATGGGCGTCGGCATCGTGCTCGGCGTGCCGGTCTCGGACGCCGCGGGCACCACCTACACGGTCGACTTCGGCGTCAAGGCGCTGAGAGCCGCGCCGCCGTCGCTAACCTCGTCGGCCACATGGCCGACGTCCGCCCCTTCAGAGCGCTCCACTACGACCGCGACCGCGTCGGCGGCCTCCAGCCCGTCGTCGCCCCGCCCTATGACGTGATCGACGCCGAGCAGCGCGCCGAGCTGCTCGCCCGCTCGCCCTACAACGTCGTCGAGATCGACCTCCCGCAGGGCGACGACCCGTACGCGCACGCCGCCGAGGTCTTCGAGCGCTGGCAGGACGACGGGATCCTGGTCCGCGACGACGCCCCGGCGCTGTGGGCGCTCGAGCAGGACTACACCGGCCCCGACGGGAAGCGCCGCACCCGCCACGGGTTCTTCGCGCGCGTGGCGGTCGAGGACTACGGGCCCGGCCGGATCCGCCCGCACGAGCGCACGCATCCGGGCCCGAAGGAGGACCGGCTGCGGCTCACGCGCGCCACGCACGCGAACCTGTCCCCCATCTTCAGCCTCTACGACGACCCCGCCGGGGCGGCGTGGGGCGCGCTGGCGCCGCACCTCGACACCGAGCCGTGGGCCGAGGTCACCGACGAGGACGGCACCACGCACCGGCTGTGGCGCGTCGCCGACCCGACGGCGATCGACGCGGTCCGCACCGCGCTCGCGCCCGCCGAGCTGCTGATCGCCGACGGCCACCACCGCTACGAGACCGCGCGCGTGTACCACGAGGAGGGCGGCGCCGGCCACGTGCTGATGTGCCTCGTCGCGCTCCAGGACCCGGGCCTGACCGTCTTCCCCACCCACCGGCTCCTCACCGAGATCGCCGACCGCGAGAAGCTGCGCGCCACGCTCGAGCGCGACTTCGAGATCGCCCCCACCGACGAGCTCGAGCCGCAGGGCGACGGACCGGTGCGGATGGGCTACCTCGACGCCCACCACCGCCGGCCGCTGATGCTCACGCTGCGCGACCCGGAGATCGCCGCCGCCGCGCTGCCGGACAAGCCCGAGCCCTACCGCGCGCTCGACACCGCGGTGCTGGAGGCGCTCGTGCTCCAGGGCGCGCTGGGGATGAGCGAGGACGACATCTCCCACCTGCACGGGCTCGACTACGCGCGCGACACGGCGCAGGCGCGCGAGCGCGTGGAGGCCGGAGACGCCCAAGCGGCCTTCTTCATGCGCGGCACGCCGGTCGACCAGGTGCGTGACGTGGCGGCAACCGGGGAATCAATGCCTCCGAAGAGCACCTACTTCTTCCCGAAGGTGCTGACCGGCATGGTGTTCAATCCCTTGGACTAGATGGCTCTCCTGAACCGAAGCAGCGACACGCGCTCGATGCGCGCCGTCGCGCGCCAGCGCGAGAAGTTCACCCACGACGTGAAGGCGGGCGGCCACACCCTCACCGTCGACGAGCCGGTCGAGGCCGGCGGCCAGGACGAGGGGCCGAGCCCGCAGGAGCTGCTGGCCGCGGCGCTCGCCTCCTGCACGGCGGTCACGATGGAGATGTACGCCCAGCGCAAGGGCTGGGACACCAGCGGCCTCGCGGTCGACGTCGAGTACACGCCCGCCGAGCGCGGCTGCCCGACCAAGTTCGAGCTCGTGCTCAAGATGCCTCCGCACCTCGACGAGGAGCAGATCGACAAGCTGCGGGTGATCGCGGCCAAGTGCCCCGTCCACCGCACGCTCGAGGGCGAGGTCATGTTCGAAGAGCGGGTCGAGCTCGCCTGAGCCTGGTCGACGAGCTCGCCGCGGTCCTGGTCGCGCCCGACGAGGCGCTGGCCATGGACGTCCACGGCGGCCGCGACGCCGCCGTGCTGGTGCCGGTGTTCGAGGACGGCGGGCTGCACGCGGTCTTCACGCGGCGCCGTCATGACCTGCGCCGCCACGCCGGCGAGATCTCGTTCCCCGGCGGCCGGCGCGACGACGGCGAGGAGCTGGTCGACACCGCGCTGCGCGAGGCGCACGAGGAGGTCGGCCTGCCGCCGGACGCGGTGCGCGTGGTCGGCGCGCTGCCGCCGACGCCGACCTTCGTCACCAACTACGCGATCTATCCGTTCGTCGGCGTGATCGAGCCCGGCTTCGCCTGGGTGCTCCAGCGGACCGAGGTCGACGAGGTGCTCGAGCTGCCGCTGGAGGAGCTGCGCGCCGGCTACGGCGAGCGCCGGCTGGTGCGGCGGGGCATCCCCTTCCGCACCCCGACCTACGAGGCGGGCGGCCACCTCATCTGGGGAGCGACCGCCCGGATCCTCGGAGAGTTGCTCAGCCGCGTTCGATCGGGACGTTGACCATGTTGCCCCACTCGGTCCACGAGCCGTCGTAGTTCTTCACGTCGTCCTTGCCGAGCAGCTCGTGCAGGACGAACCAGGTGTGCGCCGAGCGCTCGCCGATCCGGCAGTAGGCGATGATCGGCTCGCCGTTGGTGACGCCCTTGGCGCCGTACAGCTCGCCCAGCTCGTCGGCCGACTTGAAGGTCCCGTCCTCGCGCACGGCCTGCGCCCACGGCACCGAGGCGGCGCCCGGGATGTGGCCGGCGCGCTGGGCGCCCTCCTGCTCGTAGCCGGGCATCGCGATCAGCTCGCCGGAGAACTCCTGCGGCGAGCGGACGTCGACGAGCCGGGTGGCGGAGTCGAGCGCCGCCAGCACCTCGTCGCGCTTGGCGCGGATGGCGTCGTCGCCGGGCTTGGCCGTGAACGTCGTGGGCTCGTACGACGGGAGCGTCGGTGGTGGTCGGCCGGTCCTCGGCGATCCACTTCTCGCGCGGGCCGTTGACGAGCTTGACGTCGTCGTGCCCGTAGTACTTCAGGTACCAGTAGGTGTAGGCGGCGAACCAGTTGTTGCGGTCGCCGTAGAGCACGATCGTGTGGTCGTTGGAGATGCCGCGCGAGCCGAACAGCGCGCCGAACTCCTCCGGCCCCAGGAAGTCGCGCTTGACCTGGTCCTGGAGGTCCTTCTTCCAGTCGAACCCGATCGCCCCGGGAATGTGCGCCTCGGCGTAGAGGGCGGGGTTCTCGTCGACCTCGACGATCCGGACGCCGTCGTCGTCGAGGTGGTCCTGAACCCATTGCGTGTCTACCAGCACATCCTTCGCATAGTCGGCCACTTCTTGGCCACCTCCTAATTCCGACCCGAATTGACGGGTTTCATGATAGCCCCAGCAGCCGGTCCACCGCAGGCCGGGCGTCGCCGCCCGGATCGACGATCTCGACGGGGATGCGCCAGCGCTCGGCGGCGTCGCGCGCGATCTCCTCCCCGGCCGGCAGCGCGCGCTCGTAGACCACACCGCGCACCGGCGTGTCGACCAGCTTCTCGAACAGCATCCGCAGCCGGCCGCCGTGCAGATCGGGGTCGGGCACGCCGCCGAGCAGCCAGCAGACGATCGTCACGCCGGACAGCGCGCCCATCAGCGTGCCGATCCGGTCGGGGTCGCCGACGTAGGGCTCGGCGCCGGCCGCGGCGATGGCGTCCGTGCGCTCCTGCGAGCGGGTCGTGCCGCGCACCGCGTGGCCGGCGGCCACCAGATCGCGCGCCAGCGCCTGCCCGCGGCAGCCGCAGGGCACGATCAGGACTCGCGCCACCGCTCCTCGATCTCCTCGCGCGTGATCTCCGGAGCGCCGCGCCTCCGCCTCATCTCGTTCTGCGCGGCGATCATCTGCTCGACGTCGTCGATCTCGTTCTGCGCCTCGACCTCGGGCGAGCGCGTCGGCTTCCAGTCGAGGTAGTCGCGCGCGGAGCGGTTCGAGAACAGCCCGAGCAGCAGCACGGTGATCACGAAGAAGGCCAGCAGGCCCCCGAACACGACCGTGAACGCGTCCACGGGAGGGATACTGCCCGACGATGAGCTTCTTCGAGGAGATCCCGGAGCCCGAGATCCGGGTCGAGATGCGTTCACACCGTCAGCCCGAGTGGGCCGGGCCGCCGGAGAACATGGTCGGGTCCACCGTGCCGGCGGCCCGGGCGGTCGAGCTGTGGCCCGACGACCGTCCCGTCGGCGGCGATGACGACGAGTCGTGAGCTAGCGTCATCGCCATGGACTTCGACCTGACCGACGAGCAGCAGCTCATCCGCGAGACGGCGCGGCAGTTCGCCGACCGCGAGCTGGCCGAGCGCGCGCGTGAGAACGACCGCAACCACCACTTCGACACCGAGCTCGTCGGCAAGATCGCCGACCAGGGCTATCTCGGCGCGATCGTGCCGCAGGAGTACGGCGGCGCCGGGCTCGACTACGTCACCTACGCGGTCGTGGTCGAGGAGATCGGCCGGCACGACTCGGCGATGCGGACGGTCATCTCCGTCCAGACCTCGCTCGTCTGCTCGTCGATCCTGCGCTGGGGCAGCGAGGAGCAGAAGCAGCGCTACCTGCCGAAGCTGTGCAGCGGCGAGTGGCTCGGCTGCTTCGGCCTCACCGAGCCCGACACCGGCTCCGACGCCGCCAACCAGAAGACACGCGCGCGCAAGACCGACAACGGCTGGGTGCTGAGCGGCAACAAGATGTGGATCTCGCTCGGCAACCACGCCAAGGTCGCGCTGATCTTCGCCCAGACCGATCCCGAGAAGAAGCACCGCGGGCTCGCCTGCTTCCTGGTGCCGACCGACAGCGCCGGGTTCTCCACGCAGGAGATCCACGGCAAGATGGGCCTGCACGGGTCGGACACGGCGTCGATCGCGCTCGACGACGTCGAGGTGGCCGACGACGCGCTGATGGGCGAGGTCGGCGACGGCTTCAAGATCGCCATGAGCGCGCTCGACTCCGGCCGCTACTCGGTCGCCGCCGGCTGCGTCGGCGTCTGCCAGGGCTCGCTCGACCACTCGGTCGCCTACTCCAAGGAGCGCGAGCAGTTCGGCAGGCCGATCGCCTCGTTCCAGCTCGTGCAGGCGATGATCGCCGACATGCGCGTGCAGACCGACGCGGCGCGGCTGCTCGTGTTCCGCGCCGGCTGGCTCAAGGACCAGGGCAAGCCGAGCACGACCGAGACCTCGATCGCGAAGCTCTACGCCACCGAGGCGGCGCAGAACTGCTCGCACCTGGCGATCCAGGTCCACGGCGGCTCGGGCTACGTCGACGACCACCCGGTCGAGCGCTACTTCCGCGACGTCCGCGTCACCACGCTCTACGAGGGCACCTCGCAGATCCAGAAGCTGATCATCGGCCGCGCCGAGACCGGGATCAACGCGCTCACGTGAGACCGATCGGGGTCGCCGGGCGCCGGCACGATGGGCGCCGGGATCGCCGCGCTCGCCGCCGAGGCGAGCCTGGACACGCTGCTCTACGACCCCGAGCCCGCAGCGCTCGCGCGGGCGCCGGACGGCGTCGAGCCCGTCCGGGACCTGAAGGCGCTGGCGCCGTGCGGCCTGATCATCGAGGCCGCGCCCGAGGACCTCGAGCTCAAGCGCGCGCTGTTCGCCCGCCTCGCCGGGGTGGTCGAGCCCGACTGCGTGCTGGCCACCAACACGTCGTCGCTGAGCGTGACCGCGCTCGCCGCCGGCCTGCCGCACCCCGAGTGCGTGGTCGGCATGCACTTCTTCAACCCGCCGGCCAGGATGCGCCTGGTCGAGGTGGTGGCCGGCGAGGAGTCGAGCCCGCCCGCGCTGGCGGTGGCGCGCGAGGCCGGCGAGGCGATGGGCAAGCACGTGATCGACGCCGCCGACACGCCCGGCTTCATCGTCAACCGCTGCAACCGCCCGTTCGGGCTCGAGGCGCTGCGCGTCGTCCAGGACGGGCTCGCCACGCCCGAGCAGGTCGACCGCATCTGCCGCATGGCCGGCGGCTTCCGGATGGGCCCGTTCGAGCTGATGGACCTCGTCGGGCTCGACGTCGGCCTCGCCGTCTCGCGCTCGTTCTACGAGCAGTCGTTCGGCGAGCCGCGCTGGCGGCCGTCGCCGCTGGTGGCGCGGCGCGTCGCCGCCGGGCACCTCGGCCGCAAGGCCGGCCGCGGCTGGTACGAGTACCCGCCCGGGCGGCCCGCCGACCCCGAACCCGGCCCCGTGACGATCAGCGGCCTCGACGAGCTGCACGCGCGGGCCGCCGAGGCCGGGCACGACCTCACCGGCGTGCAGCCGTCGTGCCGCCGCTCGGGCGGCTGGTCGAGGTGACGGGCGACGTCCCCGGCGCCGGTCGAGCGCTTCCTCGCGTCGCTCGGCCTGCACGTCGAGCGGGTCGGCGATGCCGTGCTCCCGCGGATCGTCGCCCAGCTCGTCAACGAGGCCTGCTTCGCGCTCGGCGAGGGGACCGGCTCGGCCGCCGACATCGACGCCGGGATGGAGCTCGGGCTCAACCACCCGCGCGGGCCGCTGGCCTGGGGCGACCTGATCGGGCCGGCGCGCGTGCTCGCCGATGCTCACGGCACTCCAGGACGAGTACCGCGACGATCGCTGGCGACCGGCGCCGCGCCTGCTTCAGGCGACGCGCAACGGCGAGCTCACTAGCCTGAGTGGTGTGAAGGCTTCCTTCTGGCGGGCGCTCGCGTGCGGCGCCTTCGCCGCCCTGGGGGCGGCGCCCACCGCAGCGGCGGACTCGCCCGTGCCGCCCATGTCGCTGCCCGGCGACGCCGTCGCGGCCTCGGTCGCGGCCGCGCCCGGCACCTGGATCGTCGGCGCGCAGCCGGGAGCGCGGGCCTCGGCGCTGGCGCGCCGCTTCGGCGCCCGCCACATCGGCCCGTCCGGCACCGGCGGCTACGTGATCGCCCGTCCGCGTGCCCGCGCCTTCGCGCGACGCCCTCGGGGACCTGCTCGTCTACGCGCAGCCGAACACGCTGGCCGAGCCACTCAGCGCGCCGGAGTCGCGCAGGACCCGTTCTCGGTGCCGCCCGACGACTGGCGCGACTGGGTCGTCGACCCGGCGCTGACGCCTCCGCCGGTGGACGCCAACAGCCCGCTGATCGCGCTGGTCGACGCCCAGCTCGACAAGACGCACGCGGAGTGGGCCGGCGGCAACACCGACGCGATCGAGCAGTTCCCGGTCACCAACTCGCACGGCACGGCCACCGCCTCGGTGGCGGCCGCGCCGGTCAACGGCGCGGGGATCGTCGGCGTCTGGCCGGGGGCGCGCGCGCTCAACGTCCCGCTGCCCGACGAGATCACCTGCGAGCGCTCGGCCGAGCAGATCCGCGTGGCGATCGAGCGCGGCGCCTCGGTCATCAACATGAGCTACGGCTCGCGCGGGCTCTGCTTCCCGGAGTACGTCGCGCTCCAGGTCGCCGTGGCGAACGGGATCGTGCCGGTGGCCGCGGCCGGCAACGAGTTCGCCGACGGCAACCCGCTCGAGTTCCCGGCCTCGCTGCCGCATGTCCTCACCGTCGCGGCCGTCGGCGCGCCGCCGGCCTTCCAGAGCTCGTTCTTCTCGAACGCCAACGCCGCGATCGACCTGTCGGCGCCCGGCGAGGCGATCATGACCGCCGTCCCGCCCGCGCTCGACGGCGAAGGCACCCAGGACGGCTACCAGCACCAGAGCGGCACCAGCTTCGCGGCGCCGATGGTGTCCGCCGCGGTGGCGTGGGTGCGCGCCGCCCGCCCGGACCTGACCGCCGACCAGGTCGCCCAGACGGTGCGGCTGTCGGCCGTCGACCACGACGATCCGGGCTGGCAGCCGGACACCGGCTTCGGCGTGCTCAACGTCGGCGCGGCGCTCGCTTACGACCCGCCGCCGTCCGACCCGGCCGAGCCCAACGACGACATCATCTGGGTCGACGGGCGGGCGTTCGGCAGGCCCGACCGGCTGCTGTTCAAGGGCGGCAGGACGCGCCGCCTGGGCGCCATCATCGACGTCTTCGAGGACCCCGCCGACGTCTACCGCATCCGCCTGCGCGCGCACTCGCGCGTGAAGATCTCCGCGGACCCGGTCCGCAACGACGACATCGACCTGCGCGTCTACTCGCGCAAGGCGAAGTCGCTGCGCGCGAAGGCGCTCAAGCGGTCGGCCCGCCGCGGCAAGCGGACCGAGCGGATCACGCTCCGCAACCGCTCAGGCCGCGCGCGCGTGTACTACGTCGCGGTCCGCGTGCAGGCGGGTGTGCGCGACCTCGACGCCGCCTACGCGCTGCGCGTCGGCTGAGCCACGGGCGCCCACTGCTCCTCGGCGAGGTCGCCGGTGCCCTCGAGCGCGGCCGGGGTCGGCACGTCGGGGTTGTCGCGCAGGTACCACTCGGCGTCGAGCGCCGCCATGCAGCCGGTGCCGGCGGCGGTGACCGCCTGGCGGTACGTGTGGTCGACCAGGTCGCCGGCGGCGAAGAAGCCGGGCACGTTGGTGCGCGTCGACTTGCCCTGCGTGATCACGTAGCCGTTCTCGTCGGTGTCGACGATGCCCTGGACGATCTCCGACTGCGGCTCGTGGCCGATCGCGATGAAGCAGCCGTTCATCGGCAGCTCGCGCTCCTCACCGGTCTCGACGTTGCGGACGCGGGCGCGGTCCAGCGCGCCGTCCTCGCCGGCCAGGAGCTCCTCGACCACGTACGGGGTCAGGAACTCGATGTTGTCGGCGTTGCGGGCGCGCTCGAGCATGATCTTGGAGGCGCGGAACTCGTCGCGCCGGTGGACGATCGTGACCTTGGACGAGAACTTGGCGAGGAAGATCGCCTCCTCCATCGCCGAGTCGCCGCCGCCGACGATGATCGTCTCGCGCTCCTTGAAGAACGCGGCGTCGCAGGTGGCGCAGTAGGAGACGCCGCGGCCGCCGAGCTCCTCCTCGCCGGGCACGCCGAGCTTCTTGTGCTCGGCGCCCATGGCCAGGACGACGGCGCGCGCCTTGTACTCCTCGTCGTCGACCCAGACGGTGTGCGGCTCGCCGTCTGGAGCCGGGCTCGACGCGCGTGACGTTCTCGGTCAGGAAGCGCGCGCCGAAGCGCTCGGCCTGCTCACGGAACTCCTGTCATCATCTGCGGGCCCATGACGCCCTGCGGGTAGCCGGGGTAGTTCTCGACGTCGGTCGTCTGCTGGAGCAGGCCGCCCCACAGCCAGCCCTCGATCACGAGCGGCTCGAGGTTGGCGCGCGCGGTGTACAGCGCGGCGGTGTAGCCGGCCGGTCCGCTCCCGATGATGATCACGTTCTCGACGTCGTTTGCCATGTGTTCCAGTGTCCCCAATCGTGCGGCGTTTGCCTCACTTCACTTTGTATAGTGTAGCGACGACCAGCGCTCCACGGTCTTGCGCAGCTGGAAGAAGGCGATGACGCCGGGGATCAGCGGCAGCCAGAACGTGAAGGCGCGGTAGATCAGCACGGCGACGACGGCCAGGCCGGGGTCGACCCCGAAGGCCACGAACGAGGCGATCATGCCGCCCTCGACGCCGCCGACGCCGCCCGGCATCGGCAGCAGGTTGCCGAGCATGCCGACGAAGAAGGCCTGGACGAGCACGGCGGCCGGCGGCGCGTCGCCGAACGCGCGGAAGGCCGCCCACAGGACGAGGATCTGGAAGGCCCAGAAGAGGATCGCGCCGGCCAGCGCCGGGTCGCGCGAGCGCAGGTGGGCGAGCGCGTCGCGCATCCCGGCCGAGGCGGAGGCGGGCAGGTTGGCGAGCTTCGTGGCGAGGTCCGCGAGCCTCCCGCCCTCGCGCGACCAGCCGCCGAGCCGGCGCTGGAGGTCGGTCGGCACGAGCGCGATCGAGAGGCCGATGGCGAGCGCGAAGAACGCGAACGCGGCCGGCACCACGGTCAGCCCGAACGGCGCCTCGCCGGGGAAGATCCCGAGCCGCAGCCCGAGCCCGCACACGATCAGCGAGATCACGTACGGGAAGTAGGTGAGGATGAGGAACGAGAGCGTCGTGTCGGCGACGACGCGCTTGCTCATGCCCGCGCGCCGCAGCGCCCACGCCGTGAGGACGAGGCCGCCGGCCCCGCCGGCCGCGAAGATCCGCGAGGCCGCCAGCCCGGCCATCGTGATCTGGTAGCTCTCGCGCCAGCCGATCCGCTCGCCGCCGGGCGCGCGGACGTACACGCCGCGGAACATCATCACGAAGCCGCCGAACATCCCGACCGTGAAGAGCAGCGCCAGGAACATCCAGTACGGGCTGCCGTCCTCGATCCGGTGCCAGGTGTCCTCCAGGCCCGCCAGCTGCGGCAGCAGGTAGTAGAGCGCGGCGAGCGAGGCGGCGAGGAAGCCGCTGAGCACGAGGAGGTTGCGCCCGGTGAACTGGAGCCGTGGCGGCGTGCCCTCGTCGTCGTCCTCGGGCTCGCCGTTCGGCGTCCGCACGGGCGCGCTCGACGACTCCTCGAGTGCGGCGCGGTGCCGTGCGGCCGCGTCCGTCATGCGGTCGCCCTCGCCTCGAGCGCCTGGATCGCCCTGGAGAGCCGCCGCGCGAGCGGCGACGCGGCCGGCGCGCCGGCGCGCACGCCCTCGGCGAGCGCGAGGCCCGCCGCCAGGTCGACCACGTAGTGCTCGCCGAGGTAGACGAGCGCGAGGCCGAGCAGCATCGTGTAGGTCCACCCCATGGCCCCGGCCGCCATGCCGGTCTCGGCGAGCACATGGGCCGCCGAGACGGATGTCGCGAAGTGCAGGGAGGGCATCGCGGCCAAGGGGTTCCCTCCGAAGACACCGTACAGAGGGGCCCAGCCGGACCTCCAGAAATGCTCGCCGTACTCGACCATCATGCGCCGCAGCTCGGGCGTGCGCCCGTCGTCCATGTGCCCCTCGGCCGACGCGTACCAGGGCGGGGCGGTCGGCACCGCCCAGTAGCCGATCAGCCCGATGTCGAACGTCGCGTAGATGCGGGTGGCGCCGCTCTGGAAGCGCTCCGGGTGGCGGAAGATCAGGTACAGCACCGTTCCGTGCGGGAACGCGAACCAGAACCAGTGCGACCAGACGAGCAGCTTCTCCCACGCCTTGAAGCTGCCGGGCATGCCGAGCGCGCGCTGGAGCCGCAGCGTCGGCGTCACGCCGCCGCCGAGGAAGCGGTCGGCCTTGACGGGGTAGGCGATCTTGACGCGCCGGGACAGCGCCTCGGCATCGTCGAAGGGCATCTTGTACGCCGCTACGTAGGCCCACATCTGGAGCAGGCACGTCCCGATGTCACGCGCGCGCGAGCGCGGGACGAGCACGCACAGCGCCATCGGGGCCGCCGCGGCGGCGCCGAGCACCACCGGCGGCTTGAGCCGCAGGCGGCGGCGGACGAGCGGAGCCGCCACGCCGGCGGCCAGCACCGTCACGGCGGCCGCGCGGACGGCGGTCGAGCGGCGCACGGCGCCGAATGTAGTGCGTGAGGGTGGCCGGCGGGATACGGCTGCCCGTACGGCCGTGGCGGGACGAACTTCTGGCATTGAGGGAGAGGGCCCGATGCACCGGTTTCGCGTGGGGTCCCACATGCCCGAAGTTCGCCCCGCATGAGACGCTGACCGCCATGATCGCGGTCACCGGCGCGTCCGGATTCATCGGCGCCGCCCTGTGCCGGCGGCTGCGCGACGACGGAGACGAGGTCGTCGGGATCGACGTCGCCGGCGACCCCGACCGCCGCGCCGACGTCGCCGACCCCGCGGCCACGGTCGCCGCCCTGGCCGGCGCCGACGCGATCGTCCACGCCGCCGCCATCGTCGCCGAGCGCGGCCGGATGGAGGACTTCATCAGGGTCAACGTCCGCGGCACGCGCAACGTGCTCGACGCCGCCGGCCCGCGACGCACCGTCGTGATCGCCTCGGTCGCCGGCTGGGGCTACGAGTTCCGGCGCGACCTGCGCGAGGACGCCCCGCCGCGGCCGTGCGGGCTGCCCTACGTCGACACCAAGGGCGCCACCGAGACGCTCGCCCTCAGACGCGGCGCCACGGTGATCCGGCCCGGCGACGTCTACGGCCCGGGCTCCACGCCCTGGGTCGTGCGGCCGCTGGAGATGATGCGAGCCGGCCGCTTCGTCCTCCCCAGCCCCGGCGACGGTGTCATGACGCTCGTGTACGTCGACGACCTGGTGGACGCGATCGTGCGGGCGCTGCGCGAGCCGCGCGCGGCCGGGCGCGCCTACACGGTGTGGGACGGCTCGCCGGTCCCCGCGCGCGAGTACTTCGCCGCGCTCGGCGGCCGGCCCGTGAGGACGCTGCCCGCGCCGGTCCTGCGCGCCGCCGCCGCTCGCCCTCGGCGTGGGCCCCGCGGCTGTGACGTTCGTCACACGGCGGGCGGCGTACCCCAACGAGCGCGCGCGCGCCGAGCTGGGCTGGCGGCCGCGCACGACGCTCGCCGAGGGCATGGCGCGCACGCGCGAATGGGCGCGCGCGGCCGGCCTGCTTGATAGGTAGAGGGCATGGAGACCGTCACCCTCGAGCGCCGCGACGGCGAGCTGCGGATCACGCTCAACCGGCCGGACGCGCTGAACGCCTGGAACAAGCAGCTGGGAGCAGACCTGCTGGCCGCGGTCCGGGAGGCGGCCGCCGACGACGGCGTGCGCGCCGTCGTGATCACCGGCGCGGGCCGCGCCTTCTCCTCGGGCGCCGACCTGCGGGCCGGCTTCGACCCCACGCCGGAGGGCCATCCCGACGTCGAGACCGTGCTGCACGACGTCTACCACCCGATCATCGCCGGCCTGCGCGAGCTGCCCAAGCCGGTGGTGGCGGCGGTCAACGGGCCGGCGGTGGGCATCGGCTGCTCGCTGGCGCTCGCCGCCGACCTGATCGTGGCCGCCGAGTCGGCCTACTTCCTGCTCGCGTTCGTGAACATCGGTCTGGTGCCCGACGGCGGCTCGTCGCTGCTCCTGCCCGAGCGGGTAGGCCTGGCGCGTGCGACCGAGATGGCGATGCTCGGCGAGCGGATCGGCGCGAGGCAGGCGCTCGAATGGGGCCTGATCAACCGCGTCACGGCCGACGACGAGCTCGGCGGGGTGGTCGACGAGCTGGCGGCCAAGCTGGCGGCCGGCCCGACCACCGCCTACGCCGGGATCAAGCGCCAGTTCAACGCCTGGCTGTTCACCCGGATGGCGGAGCAGCTCGACCTCGAGGCGTCGATCCAGCAGCAGTCGGCGGCGTCGGGCGACTTCGCCGAGGGCGTGCGGGCGTTCCTGGAGAAGCGGCCCGCCGCCTTCTCCGGCCGGTGAGCGGCCGTTACCCGGTGTCCCGTCCATATACTGCCGACGCCGTGGGGCCGGACCAGCAGACCAAGACGCGGCGTCGCCTTCGCCGGCTGAGCGCGCTGCTCGGCGCCGTGGTGGTCGGCGGCCTCGTCCTGGCTCCCGCGGCGTCCGCCGGCTGGTTCCTGCCCGAGTCCGCCGGCTCGCCGAACGCGGACGCCATCCGGACGCTCTACATCCTGATCGCGCTGATCGGGCTCGTGATCTTCATCGGCGTCGAGGGCCTGCTGGTCTACTCGATGATCAAGTTCCGCGCCCGCAAGGGCCGCGTGGCGGCGCAGATCCACGGCAACACGCAGCTCGAGATCGGCTGGACGGTCGGCGCCGCGGCGATCCTGATCTTCCTGACCGTGTTCACCTTCGTCCTGCTCGACGACATCAAGAACCCGGCGGCGTCCGAGATCGACGCCGACGGCAACCCCGTCGCCGCCAGCGCGCTCTACGCCGCCACCGACCAGCCGGCCCCGCCCGAGGGCAGCGCGTCGATGAACGTCACGGTGATCGGCGAGCAGTACGCGTGGAGCTTCTTCTATGAGCAGGAGGAGGGCGAGGACCGCGTCTTCTCCTACAACGACATGTACGTGCCGATCGGGATGACGATCACGCTCGACGTCAAGGCCAAGGACGTCGTGCACTCGTGGTGGATCCCCCCGCTCGGCGGCAAGATGGACGCGGTCCCGGGCTATACGAACAAGACGTGGTTCCAGATCCCGCTCGATGCGCTGCCCGAGGGCGCCGACCGCGTGGTCTATGAGGGCCAGTGCGCCGAGCTGTGCGGCCGCAACCACGCCGACATGCTCGGCCGCGTGATCGGCCTGCCGTACGACGAGTGGGAGGCCTGGCGCGACCGCAAGGCCGAGGAGATCAACGACCGCCGAGGAAGCGGCCGCGGCGGAACGCGAGCAACGTCGAGTCGGCCGAGGAGGGTCGCTAGTGGCTGCCATCCCGGCCCGGCCGCAGATCATCGCCCACGAGGTCGAGCGGCCCCGCCGCGGCTGGGTGACGTGGCTGACGACCACCGACCACAAGAAGATCGGGATCCTCTACCTGGCGACGGTCCTGGTGTTCTTCGTGATCGGCGGCGTCGAGGCGCTGCTGATGCGGATCCAGCTCGGCGCGCCGGACAACACGTTCCTGACGCCGGAGAAGTACAACCAGATCTTCACCCTGCACGGGACGACGATGATCTTCCTGGTCGTCGTGCCGGTGTGGGCGGGCTTCGCGAACTACTTCCTGCCGCTGATGATCGGCGCGCGCGACGTCGCGTTCCCGCGGCTGAACGCGTGGTCGTACTGGATGTTCCTGTTCGGCGGCTTCGCGCTCTACGGGTCGCTGTTCTTCACGCCGCCGGAGGCCGGCTGGTTCTCGTACGTGCCGTTGTCACTGAAGGAGTACTCGCCGTCCAACGGCCAGGAGGCGTGGATCTACATGGTCCACCTCACGGGCCTGGCGTCGATCCTCGGCGCGATCAACTTCATCGCCACGATCCACAACATGCGCGCGCCCGGCATGGGCTGGGGCCGCATGCCGCTGTTCGTGTGGACGATCCTGATCTACGCGTACCTGATCATCCTGGCGCTGACGTCGCTGGCCGCCACGGTCACGATGCTGCTGCTGGACCGCAACTTCGGGACGAGCTTCTTCGATCCCGACCGAGGGCGGCTCGGCGCTGCTGTGGCAGCACCTGTTCTGGTTCTTCGGCCACCCCGAGGTCTACATCCTCGTGCTGCCGGCCTTCGGGGTCTTCTCCGAGGTCCTGCCGGTCTTCGCGCGCAAGCCGATCTTCGGCTACAAGGCGATCGCGGCGGCCACCGCCGGCATCGCCTTCCTCGGCATGCTCGTGTGGGCGCACCACATGTTCGCCACGCCGATGAGCACGGTGGTGCTGGCCTTCTTCATGCTCTCGAGCTTCCTGATCGCGGTGCCGACGGGCGTGAAGATCTTCAACTGGGTCGCCACGCTGTGGCGCGGCACGGTCGAGTGGCGCGTGCCCCTGCTCTATTGCGTGGGCGGCATCGCCACGTTCCTGATGGGCGGGATCACCGGCATCTTCCTCGCCGTCTTCCCGGTCGACTGGCAGCTGACCGACACCTACTTCGTGGTGGCGCACTTCCACTACACGGCGTTCGGCGCCTCGGCCTTCGCGATGGTGGCGGCGCTCTACTACTGGTTCCCGAAGATGACCGGGCGGCTGATGTCGGAGGGCCTCGGCAAGATCTCGTTCGTCCTCTTCTTCATCGGGTTCCACCTGACGTTCCTGATCCAGCACTCGGCCGGGCCTCGACGGCATGCCGCGGCGCATCTACGAGTACTCGAACAGCGACTGGACGATCATGAACCTGATCTCCACGATCGGCGCGTTCGTGCTCGGCGCTCAGCGTCCTGCTGACGATCATCAACGTCGTGCGGTCCTTGAAGAAGGGCCCGATCGCCGGCCCCGACCCGTGGAAGGCGAACACGCTCGAGTGGTTCACGCCGTCGCCGCCGCCGGAGAACAACTTCGACGTCGTCCCGCGCGTGCGGTCGGTCGAGCCGATGAAGGACATCCGCCGCCAGATCGAGCGCCAGACCGGCGTCCCGCAGAAGTTCGAGGCCGGCAAGCCGATGGTGCGGGCGTAGATGGAGGCCTCGCGCGCCACCACCGCCGATCTCGCGCTCGGCGGCGTCCGGCAGGTACTCGCCGACTACGTCACGCTGACCAAGCCGAAGGTGCAGCTGCTGCTGCTCCTGACCACGGTGACCACGATGTACGTCGCCGGCGACCCGTCGGCGGGGCTGGTGGCGCTGACCGTGATCGGCGGCTCGCTGTCGGCGGGCGGCGCCGCGGCGGTCAACCACTACTGGGACCGTGACATCGACGCGCAGATGGCGCGCACCGCGACGCGGCCGGTGCCGTCGGGCCGCGTGCGGCCGCGCTCGGCGCTGATCTACGGGCTCGTGCTGGCCGCGCTGTCGTTCCTGCTGCTGGCGACGACGGTGAACCTGCTGGCCGCCTTCCTGGCGCTGAGCGGGTTCCTCGGCTACGTCTTCGTCTACACGATCTGGCTCAAGCGCTCGACGCCGCAGAACATCGTCATCGGCGGCGCGGCGGGCGCCGTGCCGCCGCTGGTGGGCTGGGCCGCGGTCACGGGCGGGCTCGATCCGGCCGCGCTGTACCTGTTCGCGATCATCTTCTACTGGACGCCGCCGCACTTCTGGGCGCTGTCGCTGCTGATGAAGGACGAGTACGCGCGCGTGGGCGTTCCGATGATGCCGGTCGTCCACGGCGAGACCGAGACGCGGCGCCAGATCGTGCTCTACACCGGCCTGCTCGTGGTGCTGACGCTGCTGCCCGTGGTCTTCGGCTTCTTCGGGGCGATCTACGCGGTCTGTGCCGTGGTGCTGGGCGGCGGGTTCCTGACGCTGTCGGTGCGGCTCCAGCGCGCGGCCGACCGGCGCAGCGCTTTGCGGACGTACCTGTTCTCGCTCGCCTACCTCGCGCTGCTGTTCTGCGCGATGGTGGTCGACGCGCGCGTGCTGGGCTGACGAACGTCAACTGCGCTGGGTGGGCAGGCTGGTGAACCGGCCCGGCTGTGTCAACTAGCGTCCGCATAGGGGTCGCTAGTTGACACACCCGGTTGATCCCTCTCCCTTAATGCCGCAGTTCGCCCGTTTAACGCCACCGGCCGCGGGGCGAACCCCGCGGCCGGTCGAACAACTGGCGTAGCGCTAGGCGCCGGCGGGCGACACCTGCGGCTCGTGCTCGAACTTCGGCAGCCAGCCCAGGCCCTTCGGCAGGTACCAGTTGCGGCTGCCCAGCAGCTTCATCGTGGCCGGCAGCAGCACCGCCCGGACGAGCGTCGCGTCGATCAGGATGGCCGCGGCGAGGCCGACACCCATCTGCTTCATGGTCTGGTCGGACCCGGTCGCGAAGCCCGCGAACGTGATGACCATGACCGCGGCAGCGCTGGTGATGATGCCCGCCGTCGACTTGATGCCGTGAGCGACGGCGTTGTCGGTGGACATCCCGCGGTCGACCGCCTCGCGGACCCGGCTGAGGACGAACACGTGGTAGTCCATCGACAGGCCGAACAGGATCACGAAGAGGAACAGCGGGAGCCAGGATGCGATGCCTCCGACCGACTCGAAGCCGAGCAGCTTCTCGCCGTGGCCGTCCTGGAAGACGAGCTTCAGGATGCCGTAGGCGGCGCCGACCGAGAGCAGGTTGAGGATGATCGCCTTGATCGGCACCACGATCGAGCGGAACGTGACCAGCAGCAGGATGAAGGCCAGGCTGAGCACGAACGCGAACACGATCGGCAGGTGGGACTTCATCGTGTCGAGGAAGTCCTTCGAGAAGGCGGTCTCGCCGCCCACCGCGGTCTCGGTGCCGGCCACCTGGTTGATGGTCGTGGGGATGACGTCCTCACGCAGAGCCTCGAGCGAGGCCTGGGACGCGGCGTCGTTGCCGTTGCCGTCGATGGCCAGGGCCACCATGGCCACGGTCTTGTCGGGGCTGATCTCGACCGACGTCGGCTCGTGGAGCTTGCCGCTGGCGATTGCCTGCTTCTGGAGGTCGGCGATGCCGGCCTCGACCGCGGGGGCGGTGACGTCCTTGGCCTTGACGACGGCCACGGCCGGCACGGCGCCACCCGGGAACGCCGCGTCGATGCGGTCATACGTCTGCATGATCGGCTCGTCGCGGGACATGCTCTCGGTGCCCGGGTCCTTCAGGTGCATGCCGAGGGCGGGGATCGTCAGGGCGACCAGCAGGCCGCCGGCGAGGACCGCCGAGAGCAGCGGGCGCTTGAGGACGCGGTCGAGGATGGCGCCCCACATGCGGGACTCGCCCTGGTTGCGGTGACGGCGCTTGAGGATGAAGGGGACGCGGCCCTTCTCGAGCCAGCCCTTCTGGCCGAGGTAGGACAGGATCGCGGGCAGGACGGTCAGCGAGCCGAGGATGGCGACGCCGACGACGATGATGGTGCCGATCCCGAAGGAGACGAAGATCGGGTTGCCCGAGAAGAACATGCCGCCCATCGCGGCCATCACGGTGAGACCGGAGATCAGCACGGCGCGGCCGGAGGTCGCCGCGGCGACGTCGAGCGCGTCCGCAGCGGACCGGCCCTTGTCCTTCTCCTCCATCATCCGGCGCATGTAGAACATCGCGTAGTCGACGCCGACGGCGAGGCCGACGAGCATCACGACCTGCGCGACCGCGGGATGAAGGCCGGAGAGCTGGCTGACCGGCCCGAGCAGGCCGATGGTGGCGACCGACCGAGGTCAGGCCGAGGAACAGCGGGACGCCGGCGGCGACCATCGCGCCGAAGGCGAGCAGCAGGATGAGCAGCGTGCCGCCGAACGAGAACTGCATGGACTTCGCCTCGTCGGCGGCCTCGGTGGCGGACAGGGCATGGCGCTCGGAGGCGCCGCCGTACTCCTCGACGCGCAGCTCGGGATGGGCCTTCTGGACCGCGGCAGTCGCGGCGAGCGGGGCCTTGGCGGCCTCGATCAGCTTGGCCTCGTCCTCGTCCGCGTCGGGGAGGCTGAAGTTGACGACCACGGAGCGGCCGTCCTCGGAGACGGTGTCGTGGCGATCAGCCGCGTTGCAGCGGGCTGCGGATGTCGGTGACGCCGTCGATGCGCTCGAGGCGCTGCACGGTGTCCTTGACGGCGGCGGTGACCTCAGGACTGTCGGACTTGATCGAGCCCTTGCCCTGGATCAGGACCTGCTCGCCGACGGTCTCGGGGAAGTCGGCGGACTCCATGATCTGCATGGAGCGCTTGGACTCGCCGTTGGCCATCTCAGCCTCGGGCAGGTCCTTCATGGTGAGGCTCTGGCCGGCGAAGGTGGCGACGACGATGAAGAGGATCCAGCCGATGATGGCGGTCTTTCGATGCTGCGCGCTCCAACGTCCGGCGCGAGCAGCCAAGTTGCGTGGGGAGTTCATGACAGGCAATCTCCCAGCGCGCCGCATGCGGTCCCAACGGGGCACCCTGCGTCCGTGGGTGCGGCCTGGGGCCGCGCTCCGGTACGGCGATAGACGCGCTCTCGGTGCGGCAGCCGCCGAACCGTAGTGCGGCTACCTCGCGGGCGGCCCGAGGTAGCGCACGACGGCCGCGAGCGCGTCGTCGGTGCCCTTGCCGTGGCGCTCGAGCACCCGCTCGGCCAGCTCCTGGGCGGCGATGCCGGACTCCAGCGAGACCGAGAAGTCGGCCGCCACGCCGTCGGTCGCGAGCGCGACGGCGTCGCCCGGCTCGAGCGGGATCGAGCCCAGCCGCACCTTCGGCAGGTTGTAGCCGACGACCCCGCCGAGCACGACCGGCGAGGCGTGGCGGGCGTCGCCACTGTCTCCCGCGCGCACGAAGCGCGCCTCGACGTTGCCGACCCCCGTCCAATCCATCGTACGGCGCTCGAGGTCGAACCAGGCGAGCGTCATCACGGCGCCGCGCGTGCGCCGGAGTTCCTCGTGGCAGACCTGGAGCAGCTCCTGCGGCGGGCGCTCGACCTCCCGGTGCAGCACCTGGGCCGCGGCCTCGGCCGCGTCGGCCGCCGCGTCCCCGTGGCCCAGGCCGTCGATCACCGCGACGAGCCCGCCGCGCGCAGACGGCGCGAACACCGCGACGTCGCCGGAGCGATCCTCACCCTCGTGCGCCAGCTCCGCCACGCCGCGCTCGAGCACCAGCGGCCATGGTGGTGCGCTCATGCCGCTCGCGCGTTCTCCCTCTCCCACATGACGAGCGTCACCTTCGTGCCGCGTCCGGGGGCGGTCTCGATGTGGAACTCGTGCACCAGCCGCCGCGCCCCGGGCAGCCCGAGGCCGAGCCCGCCGCCGCTGGTGAAGCCGTCCTGGAGCGCGAGCTCGACGTTCTCGATGCCCGGCCCTTCGTCGCGCGCCACGACCTGGATCCCGTGCCGCCCGGCGGAGTCGCGGATGACGCTCAGCAGTACCTCGCCGCGCTTCGCGTAGGTCGTGATGTTGCGCGCGACCTCCGAGATCGCGGTGGCGAGCAGTGTCTGGTCGGTGCTGGTGAGCTCGAGCTCCGAGGCCATGGCGCGGGCGCGCTGCCTGGCGATGACCACGTCGGCGTCCGATTCGATCGGGATCACCGACTCGTGCTCATCCGCCACTGTCGCCGGCCTCCTTCCAGGGCCGCGTCAGCAGCGCGAGCCCTTCCTCGAGGTCCAGGGCGGTGAGGACGTCCTCGAACGCCATGCCGAGCTGCACCATCGCGAAGGCGACCTCCGGCTGGATGCCGACGATCACCGTGGTCGCGCCGCGCAGCCGGGACATGCGCGCGATCCCCTGGAGCGAGCGCGAGACGAACGAGTCCATCACGTCGAGCGCCGTGACGTCGACGATGATCCCGCGCGAGCGATGGCGCGTGACCTGGGCCATCACGTCGTCCTGGAGCTGGAGCACGTCCGTGTCCGTGAGCGCCGCTTGGATCGTGGCGATCAGGAACGGCCCCTGCTTGAGGATCGGGACGGCCACTACTGCATCGCGACCGCGTCGAGCGCGGGCGTCTCGAGTGAGACCTGGTAGCCGAGCAGCCGCTCGGCCTCCTCGATGCCGCCCTGGAGGTCGCCGACCGCGTTGACCTTGCCCAGCTCGACGCCGAGCGTCACCAGCGTCTGCGCGATCTCGGGCGAGAGGCCGGTGATGATCACGTTGGCGCCCATCAGGCGCGACGCGTCGACGGTCTGCACGAGGTGGTTCGCGACCGTCGAGTCGATCGTCGGCACACCGGTGATGTCGATCACGACCACGCGCGCGCGGTTTGCGCGGATGGCGCGCAGGAGCTGCTCGGTGAGCTGGCGGGCGCGCTGGCCGTCGAGCACGCCGATGATCGGGAGGATCAGCAGCCGCTCGCGCACCTGGAGGACCGGGGTCGAGAGCTCGCGGATCGCCTCCTGCTGCTGGCGGATGACGCGCTCGCGCTCCTGCACGAAGTTGATCGCCACGGTGTTCGCGATCCGGTTGGCGGCCGGCTCGTAGACGTCGAGCACGCGGTTGAAGTCGTCCTGGTACTTCTCGAACAGCGACCGCGCCAGCACGTCGCGCAGGAGCAGCACGATGCCGAGCACCTCGTCGGTCTCGACCCCTCGCGGGATGATGCGCTCGGACAGGTTGCGCGCGTAGTCCTGGAGGGCCTCGACCGAGCCCGTCTCCAGCACCTCGACGTAGTTGTCGTAGACCGACGTCGCCTCGGAGAAGATCTCCTCCTGTGTCAGGGCGGTCAGCAGGCGTGCCTCGCCGATTCGCCTCGCCCACTCCTGCCGCAGCTGGGTGCGGTTGTTGCGAAGGTGGGCGACCAGCTCGGTGAGCAGGTCGGCGTTCGACTCCCTCTGTCCGTCCGAAGTCGCGTCCGTCGGTTCAGCCATCGATGTCCTCCGTTGCTGTGGCTCGGCGGGGAAGCATAGGTCGGTCAACCACGCCGTGTGGGGCCAAAGGCCAGGATCGCCATGTCATCTCGCAGACGACCCTCGGAGGCGGCGATCACCGCGGCCTCCACGCGGTCGGCCACCGCATCCGGCGGCAGCGCCCCGCAGGTGCTGAGCAGCTCGGTCAGCTGGGCGAGCCCGAACACCTCGCGCCGGCGCCGCCGGACCTCGGTGACGCCGTCGGTGTAGAGCAGGAACACGTCGCCCTCGCGCAGCTCGACGGTGACGTCGTAGAGCTGCGGCTCGATGTCGGTGCCCAGCAGCGTGCCGAGCCGCCCGACGGGCTCGACGTGGCCGTCCGGATGCACGACCAGCGGCAGCGGGTGGCCGCCGCAGGCGAGCTCGACCTGGAGGCGGCCCTTGCCGACCCGCAGGTGCGCGTGCGCGACCGTGCAGAAGCGCCCGTCGCTGCGCTGCTCGCGCAGCGCCTTGTGGAGCAGATACAGCACGCCGCTCGGTCGCTGCTCGTAGACGGCGCCGGCGCGCAGCGTGTGGCGGGCCAGCGCGGTCACCGCAGCGGCGTCCGGGCCCTTGCCCTGCACGTCGCCGATCAGCGCGGCCCAGGCCCCGCCGCCGGCCGGGAAGAGGTCGTAGAAGTCGCCGCCGAGCTCGACGCTCTCCCCCGCCGGGCGGAAGCGCACGGCGGCCGACAGCCCCGGGACGGCGGGCAGCCCGCCGGGCCGCAGCGAGCGCTGGAGCGTCTGCGCGATCGTCCGCTCGCGCTCGTAGAGCTGGGCATTGGAGATCGCCACCGAGGCGAGCTGCGCGAGCTGGGTGAGCACCGTGTCGTCGCGCTCGGTGAACTCGCGCGTGTGGTCGTCGAGCACCTCGAGCATGCCGAGCTCGCGCCCGCGGCCGGTGAGCCGGGCCGACAGGCGGGCCGGCTCCGCTTCGCCCTCGGCCGGCAGCGGCGGCGAGGTGGCGGTCAGCGGCCGCAGCCGCGGGTCGGGCGCGAAGATCGCCACGGTGGCGCGGGTGCCGCGGATCAGCATGCGGGCGGCATCGGCCGTGAGCTGGAGGATCTCCTCGACGGTCAGCGACGAGTTGAGCGCGACCGAGGCGTCGGCCAGCGCGCGCAGCTGCTCGACGTGCTCGTGCTCGATGCGCGCGACCTCCTGCACCTCGCGGTAGCCGCGGTGGACGCTCTCGAAGATCGACAGGCTCTCGCGCAGGAAGTCGGCGGCGGCCTGGAGTATGTCCGCGGCCGGACCAGCGCCGTCGGCGAGCGCCCGCCCGACCGCGGCGTGGTGCGCCTCGGCGAGGTCGAGCACGCTCAGCTGCGCGGCGACCGCCTGGCGGCCGATGTCGTACGCCGCGCCCAGCTCCCGCTCGCCCCGGTCGGCCAGGTAGGCCGTGAAGGCGTCCGCATACGCGGCCGCCAGCTCGGGGGCGACGTTGGTCCCGGCCTCCTTCACGTGCGGAAGCCTATTTGAAGCGTGTCAGGCGGTGGTGCGGGTCAGTGATGGTGGTCGAGCGGGAGTTCGGCGATGTCGCGCCTGACGTCCCGGATCCAGCGCACGGTGGTGGCGAGGAAGACCAGCATCGCGCCGGCGACGACCCACCAGGAGATGGTGATCGCGACGATCGCGATCGCCAGCGCCGCCGCGTTGATCAGCGGCAGGGCGCTCGGCGCCGGCATGTGGACCTCCTCGCCGACCGGCGGCGCCGTGATGTCGTCGGGCGCGCTCATACGCCGTTGTAGAGCAGGGCGGCGACGAAGGTCAGGGCGAACATCAGCAGCCCGATCACCGAGACGATCAGGCCGGTCCGAAGATTGCGTCGCGCGAGGCGGCGGTCCATGGCGGCGGAGTTTAGAGCGGGTTCGAGCGGCGTGCTGGGACCCCGCCGCTTAAGAGAACGTTCCCACTTTGCAACGATCGTCTCAATCCTAACCAGGCGGTTGCAGAGCGGCCCGGATTCGTGATCCGATCGGCCGGTACGGCACGTAGAAGCTCCGAGCGATGCAGCGACCTTCGACCATCCGCCTCCGCTCCAGCCTCCTCGAGGAGGCCAACGCGATCGTCGAGCGCGACTACCCGTCCGACCTCTCGCTCGACGACATCGCCCGCCGCGTCGCCTCCTCGCGCCGCCAGCTCCAGCGCGCCTACGCCGAGATCGGCAACACCACGTTCCGCGACCACCTGACGCAGGTGCGCATGGAGCGCGCGGCCGAGCTGCTCGCCACGCGCATGTTCACCGTGCGCGAGGTCGCCAACCGCGTCGGCTACCGCCAGCCGGCGCAGTTCGCCAAGGCGTTCCGCCGCCACCGCGGCGTCTCCCCCTCCGACTTCCGCGCGGGCGGGGGGCCGGTCGGCGGGACGGTCGAGGCGCGAGCCGCCGCCTGAGCGCCGTAATCAAGGCGCCTGCACGAGCTTGCGAGTGCGGGTAAGCCGCATTCGATCTCCGCGGTTGCGTAGGATGCCGCGTCCATGGGCTGTGTGGAGAGCTGCCGATGAGCGACCAGCCCCCGGTCGCCTCGCGAGAGAGCCGGGCGCAGGTGCGCACGATGCTTCTCATCGGTGCCGTCGCCTCGGTGCTGGGCATCGCGCTGGCCCTGCTCATCGACTGGTTCCCGGTCCCCGCCTCGGAGCAGGCAGGGCCGATCGACACGCTGTGGGACGTCCTGCTGATCGCCTCGGTGCCCGTCTTCGTGCTGGTGGAGACGATCGTCCTCTACTGCGCGATCAAGTTCCGCATGAAGCCGGGCGAGGAGCTCAAGGACGGCCCGCCGATCCACGGCAACACCAGGCTGGAGATCATCTGGACGGCGATCCCGGCGATCCTGCTCGTCGCGCTCTGCACCTACTCCTACGTGGTGCTGACCGACATCGAGAAGGCGGAGGCCAACTCGATGAACGTGCGCGTGGTCGGCGAGCAGTTCACGTGGACCTTCTATTACCGGGGTGAGGGCGGCCGGGAGATCGCCTCGCCGCAGCTCTATCTGCCGGAGAACACGCCGGTCAACTTCACGGTCCAGTCCAAGGACGTGATCCACGACTTCTGGGTCCCCGCGTTCCGCATGAAGATCGACGCCGTGCCGGGGATCGAGACGCACATACGCGTCACGACGACCGACACCAGGGGCGAGTTCCCGGTCGTGTGCGCCGAGCTGTGCGGCCTGGGCCACTCGACGATGCGCCAGAGCGCGCACGTGGTGACGCGCGACGAGTTCGAGGCCAAGCTGGCCGAGCTCGCCGCCGGCCCGCAGGCCGGCGGCGAAGGCGGAGGCGACGAGGCGGACGGCAAGACGCTCTTCACCGACGCCGCGCAGCCGACGGCCTGCAAGTCGTGCCACACGCTGGCCGACGCGGGCGCCACCGGCACGACCGGCCCGAACCTCGACGAGGTGGTGCCCGACCTCAGCGAGGAGGAGCTCCGCCAGTCGATCGTCGACCCTGACGCCGAGGTGACAGAGGGCTTCTCGCCGGGGCTGATGCCGCGCTACGGTGACAGCCTGTCCGAGGAGCAGGTGGACGCGCTGGTGACGTACTTGAAGGAGGTGGCAGGCCGGTGACAGCGAGGATGCGGGCCCCAGGGCTCACCCGCGGCTTCGTCTTCGTCGTGCTCGGCACGCTGTTCTGCGCCGCGCTGATCCTGCTCATCCGCGCCGCGTACGGCTTCCCCAGCTTCGAGGACGGCGGGCTGACCACCAAGGCCCAGAACGCGATCCTGCTGCTGTCGCTGCTGATCACGCCGCTCTTCTTCTTCGTCGGCATCGGCGCCTTCGACTACTGGTTCTATTACATGGCCGGGCGCCCGACGCGGCCGGAGGACCACTCCAGCCACGGCGCCTACTCGTGGAAGGACTACTTCCGCGTCAACACCGATCACAAGGTGATCGGGATCCAGTACGTCGTCACGTCGTTCTTCTTCATGCTCGTCGGCGGCCTGCTGGCGATGATCGTGCGAGCCGAGCTGGCGGCGCCCGGCATGCAGTTCGTGGACTCGAACACCTTCAACGGGCTGTTCAGCGTCCACGCGTCGCTGATGATCTTCCTGTTCATCATCCCGGTGTTCGCCGGGCTGGCGAACTACGTGCTGCCGTTGATGATCGGCGCACCCGATATGGCGTTCCCGCGGCTGAACGCCCTGTCGTACTGGATGCTGCCGGTCGCCGGCATCATGATGACGGCGTCGTTCTTCGCGCCCGGCGGCTCGTTCGCGACCGGCTGGACGGCCTACGCGCCGCTGTCCACCGACGTCCCGATCGGCCAGATGTTCTTCACGATCGGCGTGCAGTTCGCGGGCGCATCCTCGATCGCCACCGCCCTGAACTTCCTCGTGACGATCATCACGATGCGCGCGCCGGGCATGTCGTTCTGGCGCATGCCGCTGCTCGTGTGGGCGAACTTCTCGACCTCGCTGCTGGTCGTCATCGCCACGCCGTTCATCGCCGCGTCGCAGTTCTTCGTGCTGTTCGACTACGCGCTCGGCTTCAACTTCTTCCGGCCGGGCGCCGACGGCGACGTGCTGATGTACCAGCACGTCTTCTGGTTCTACTCGCACCCGGCCGTCTACATCATGATGCTGCCGGGCTTCGGGATCATCTCCGAGGTCATCTCGGTGAAGTCGCGAAAGCCGATCTTCGGCTACCGGATGATGGCCTTCTCGCTGCTGGCCATCGTTTTGCTCGGGTTCACGGTCTGGGCGCACCACATGTTCGTGTCCGGCATGCAGACGTGGATCCGGATCCCGATGATGGTCACGACGGCGATCATCGCCGTCCCGACCGGGATCAAGATCTTCTCGTGGCTGGCGACGCTGTGGCGCGGCGTGATCCACCTCGACACGCCGATGCTGTTCGCGCTCGGCTTCCTGACCATGTTCACGCTGGGCGGGATCTCGGGCGTGATGCTGGCGATGGTGCCGCTGACGATCCACGTGAGCGACACGTACTTCATCGTCGCCCACATCCACTACGTGCTCTACGGCGGATCGCTGTTCACGATCTTCGCCGGCGTCTACTACTGGTTCCCGAAGATGACGGGCCGGATGTACGACGAGAAGCTCGGCAAGATCCACTTCTGGCTGACCTTCGTCGGCTTCAACCTGACCTTCGGGCCGATGCACCTGATCGGCGTGCAGGGGATGCCGCGCCGCGTCGCCGACTACCCGGAGCAGTTCGCGGCCTGGAACCTGTTCATCTCGCTCAGCTCGTTCCTGCTCGGCATCGCGACGCTGATCTTCGTCTACAACACGGTCTCGTCGTGGCGCAGCGGCCCGCGCGCCGAGGCGAACCCCTGGCGGGCGCTCACGCTCGAGTGGCAGGTCTCCTCGCCGCCGCCGGTGTTCAACTTCGACAGCGTGCCGCTGGTGGTCGGCGGCCCGTACGAGTACGGCGTTCCCGGCGCCCAGCACGGCATCTTCCAGCCGCCCGCCGAGGCGAGGCCGAAACAGCCCGCCGGAGCGTCCGCTGATCGGGAGGAGGGCGAGCCGTGAGGAAGATCCTGGTCCTGGCCAATGAGACGATCGCGGGCGAGAAGCTGCTCGACGCCATCCTCGCCCGCAGGGGCGATGACGTCCGCTTCCACGTCGTCGTCCCGCGTGCCCGCCCGCGCCACGGCAACGTGGTCTACGACGACGTCGTGCGCGACAGCGCCCAGGTGCGGGTGGACCTGGCGCGCGAGTGGATGCGCGACAACGGGATCCGCTCGAGCGGCGAGGTCGGCGACCCGGATCCCTACAACGCGGCCGTCGACGCGATCGCCTCGGAGGGGATCGACGAGGTGATCGTCTCCACGCTGCCGGCGTCGAGCTCCGGCTGGCTGCGGCGCGACCTGCCCGAGAAGCTGCGCCAGGACACGGGCCTGCCGGTCGAGCACGTCGTCGTCGACCTCGCCTCCGAGGGCCTGCCGTTCGGCGTGACGCTCGTGGTCGCCAACGTCACTGTGTCGTCGGACCAGCTCGCGCGGCGGCTCAAGGAGCTCGCCGCCGAGGGTCCGAGGCGCTTCATCGCCGTGGTGCCGCAGGAGCACCTGCACGGCGGCGCCGTCGCCCAGGCGCGCGAACGGCTCGAGCAGCTGCTGGCCGCGCTGGACGAGGACGGGATCGTGGCCGCCGGCATGATCGGCGACCCTGATCCGTACACGGCGATCATGAACGCCGTCCAGTACTTCCACATCTCCGAGATCGTGATCTCGACGCTGCCCGCCGACCAGTCCAAGTGGATGGCCGACAAGCTCGTCGACCGCATCCAGGCGGCCACCAACAAGCCGGTCGAGCACATCGAGTCCGCGCCGGTGCGCTCCGAGGCCTGATGGAAGCCGCCGCCGTCCACCACGAGCACCACGGGCCGCCCGAGGCCCACCAGTCCTCGCGCGTCGACGCGCGGACGCTCGGGATGCTGCTTTTCATCATCAGCGAGGTGATGGTCTTCGGGGCCTTCTTCACGGCCTACTTCTTCATCCGGGTCGTGGGCGGCGCCGAATGGCCGGCCGAGGGCACCGAGCTGCCGAAGCTGATCGCCGGCGTCAACACCGCCGTGCTGGTCTCGTCCTCGTTCACCATGCACTGGGCGCTCGAAGGCGTGAAGACCGACAACCGGTGGGCGCTCAAGACGGGCATGGTGACCACCTTCCTGCTGGGCGCCACCTTCCTGTTCGTCCAGATCAACGAGTACGTGCACGTCGGCTTCGCGCCGCAGGACACCGCGCAGGCGACGATCTTCTACGGGCTCACCGGCCTGCACGGCGCGCACGTGTTCATCGGCCTGACGCTGCTGGCGATGGTCACGATCCGTGCCTTCCGAGGGCACTTCTCGGCGGCGGAGCACCACGGCGTCGAGGTGCCGGGCATCTACTGGCACTTCGTCGACATCATGTGGATCGTCGTCTACACGACGGTCTACATCCTGTGATCGACCCGCTGCGGCGCGAGGGCGACGCCTTCAAGCTCCTGCTGTACGTGATCGCGGCGGCGGCCGTCGTGATCGCGCTGGTGCTGCTCATCCGAGCGCTGTAATAGACCCATGGATGTCGGCGCCCTGGTCCTCGTGGCCGCCACCGAGGCGCTGTACCTGCGCGCGCTGCGGGTGCTGCGCGAGAGGGGCGTCGCCGTGCCGCGCGGGCAGATCGCGCTCTGGCACGCCGGCATCGCGCTGTGGGTGATCGGCTTCTTCTCGCCCCTGCACGCGCTGTCCGACGACCTGCTGTCGGCCCACATGGCCCAGCACCTGCTGATCGCCGACCTGGCGGCCCCGCTCCTGCTGGCCGGCATCCGCAACCCCGTGCTCGGCTTCTATCTCCCCCGCCCCGCCCTCGTGACGCTGGCGCGCTCGCCGCTACGCCGCTGGTTCGACGTGCTCAAGCGGCCGCTCGTGGCGGTGCCCGTGTTCGTGCTCGTGCTCTACGGCTGGCACTTCAGCGTGTTCTTCGAGGCCGCGGTGAAGTACCCGTTCGTCCACGCGCTCCAGCACATGAGCTTCGTGGCGATCGGCGTGCTGGTGTGGTGGTCGGCGCTCGAGCCCAAGCGGCGGCGCCTGCGCGGCGAGCTGTGGAAGGTGCCGTACGTGATCGGCGCCCGGATGGCCGGGATGCTGCTCGGCATGAGCTTCGTGCTGATCCGCGTGCCGATCTACACCGGCGTCTACTCGGAGGGCGACCGCGGGCACGGGTTCACCGCGCTCGGCGACCAGCAGACGGCGGGCGCCATGATGGTCTCGCTCGACCTGCTGATCATGGTCTTCGCGCTGTGCTTCTTCTTCTACCGCGCGGCGCAGGACGCCGACCGTGAGGAGCGCCGCGAGCGCGAGGCGCTGCTCACTCCACCGTGAGCTGGCCCTCCATGCCGCCCTCGCGGTGGCCCTCGACCGAGCAGTAGAAGGTGTACTCGCCGGGCTCGAGGTCGACGCCGATCTCCGACACCCCGCCGTTCTTGACGACGTCGCCCTCCTCGTTCACGCCGCCGCCCTCGAGCGCGATGTTGTGGTCGACCGACGAGGGGTTGGGCGACTCGATCGTGAGCTGCCCGGCCGGCGCCGTGGCGTCGGCGAACACGTAGTAGAGCGCGCCCGACTCGGCGGCCGGGATCTCCAGCGTGCCGTCCTCGGCCTCCGCGGTGCCCTCGGGCCCGCCGCCGACCTCGGCCAGCGCGCCCGTGTCCTCGCCCGGCTTGCCGGCCGCGGAGGCCACGTAGGCGGCGACGTCCTCGGCGTCCTCGCCGGTCACGAGCTCCGCCGGCATCGACGACTCGCGGTCCGTCACCGGGTCGAACTGCGGGTTCCTGGCCGGGAAGAGGATCTGCTTGTGGACTATGCCCTCGAACGTGCTCTCGCCGAAGCCGTCCCGGCGCGCCCGCTGGAACGCCTGGTCGAGGTTCGGGCCGGTGACGCCGGTGGCGCCGGCGCGGGCGAGCACGTGGCAGCGCGAGCAGTGCTCCACGAACTTCTCCTTGCCGTTCACCACGTTGGTCCCGGAGTCGGCCAGATCGCAGCCGGCAAGGGCCACCGAGGCCACGACGATCCCCGCCAGCAACAGCGCTCTCCTCATGAAGGGCGGAATCCTAATGATTCAAGTCGACGGCGGAGCCGACCACGCCGACGCCCACACCCACGCCAGCAGCGGGCGGCCGGCTCGACCCATCGACGCCGGACGCGGCAGGCCGTCGAGCTCGCCGCGGGCGGCGGCGATGACCGAGCGGGCGACGCCGTCCCAGGAGTAGGGCTCGCGCGTGGCGGCCACGATCGCCTCGCGCGTGGCGGCGCGCAGGTCCGCCGGCGCCTCGAGCCAGGCGGAGAGGTCGGCGGCGAGCTCGCGGACGGCGCCGGGCCCGACCTCGAACGTCAGCCAGGCGCGGGCGGCCTCGGGCGCGGCGGCGCCGAGCGTGCGGGCGACCTCGGCGAGCCCGGAGTGGGCGGCCACCACCGGCAGCGCGCCGCAGGCCGCGGCCTCGGCGGCGACCATGCCGAACGCCTCCGGGAACGTGCTCGGTGACCGCCATCGCCTCGGCGGCGGGCAGCAGGTCGGGCAGCTCGGCGTGGTCGAGCCGGCCGGCCCAGGCGATCCGGTCCGTCATGCCGCGCGCCGCGGCGCGGTAGGCCGTCCGGCGTCCTCGAGCGCGTCGAGGAACGCGGCCAGCTGCGGCAGCTCGCCGCCGTCCTCGCCGCGCAGGGCCGCGCGCGGCCTCGAGGTCGCCGGCCGCGAGGTCGCGCGCCGAGCCGCTCGAGACCCGGCGCGGAACGCGCCGAAGCCGACGATCAGCAGCCGCGCGCGCGGCTCGCGCGCGAGCACCAGCGGCCACGCGGCCAGCAGCAGCTCGACGCCCTTGGAGGCGATCAGCTTGCCGACGAACACGACGAGCCGGTCGTCGGGCTCGATCGTGTCCAGGGCGGCCGCCGCCTCGCCCGGCGAGCGGGCGAAGGAGGCCTCGGGATCGGCGGGCGCCTCCTCGAGCGCCGCGAGCCGGGCGCGCAGGCGCTCGAGGCCGGCGCGCGCCTCGTCCGGGCTCGCGCGGCGCGAACCGCTCGACGTCGACGCCGGGCGGGCCGAGGCGCGTGCGGTCCCGACCGTCGGGTCGTCCATCTCCGCCCACAGGCTCGCGCCCGGTGTGGCGCGAGCCGACGAGGATCCCGCCCGCGCGCGCGAGGCCCTCCTGCGCGTACGGCTTGAAGCGCGGGTACGGCTTGACGGTGTACTCGAGCGCGCTGCCGTGGATCTTCACCGCGTACGGCACGTCGCCGAGCGCGCGGGCGAGGATCGCCGGGCCCATCACGAGGTGGTTGGCGAGCGCGACGTCGGGCCGCACGCGCTCGACCACCTCGCGCACGGCGGCCACGTTGGCGTCGACGTAGCGGTCGACCTCCTGCGGCGTGAGCTCCTGGAACGGCCGCGCCTCGACGCCCTCGTAGCGATCGGCGACGTAGAGCGGCAGCAGGCCGCCGATGTCGGGCCGGTAGACGGTCGCGCGCGCCGGCTCGCGCCGCGTCTCGACCTCCAGCGTCGCCGGAGTCCCAGTCGCCGGCGGCGTCGACCCACTCGAGCGCCAGCGGATCGCGGTCCTGGCAGAGCAGGTGCACCTCGTGGCCGCCGCGCACGAGCGCCTCCGCCAGCGCCGCGTTGTAGACGTTGGAGCCGGTGCCCGCCAGCAGGTAGCCGTGGAAGATCAGCACGCGCACGGCGCGCCACTCTACGAGGCTCGCCGTCCCGGGCCGCTGCTAGGTTCCGCGCGCATGCCAGGAGCAGCTGTATCGCCTGCGCGCCCCGTCGTCCGGCCGCGAGGTGCTGCTGCCGGCCGAGCCCGGGCGCGTGTACCGCGACCACGACACCGGCGAGGAGCTCGAGGTCGTCGGCAAGGTGCTGCCCCTGCCCCCGTCGAACTCCAGCCTGCCATGGGCCGTCGAGACGCTGCGGTTCTGCAACTGGTGCGACCAGCCCGCCCAGAAGGACCTCAACGACTGCCCGACCTGCGGCCGCCGGATGGCCGCGCTGCCGCGCGTTGGAGGAGTGAGCGGCGTGCGAGGGCGGCGCCTCACCGCGATCATCGCCGCAGGCTGCTCGCGCTCGCCGTCGCCGGCTGCGGCAGCGACGACGACGCTCGCGCCCGAGGTCCCGGGCCCGCCGGCCGACGTCGTGTCCCGGAGTCGACCGTGGCGCCGGCGGCCGACGAGGACGCCGACGCCGACCGACGCAGGACTCGACGACCGACGACTCGACGACCGACGACACGACGACGCCCGACGACACCGGGGCGACCGGCGGACACGGGCGCCGCGACGCCCGACACCAGCGGCGGCGGGACCGCCGCGCCGGACACCGGAGCCGACAGCCCGACGAACGACACGCCGCCGCCCGCGGGCTCCGAGGCGGAGCAGTTCGAGGACTTCTGCGCCCAGAACCCGGGCGCCTGCTGAGTCCCGTCGGTCAAGACCGCCTCACCGGGCGGCCGATGACCTGGTTAGCCCCTCTATGTAGGGAAGGCCAGGCCGTTCTCCACTCGACTTCAAGAACGGGCGCAGGAAGCGCCCAGACCCCGCTGCACCGCCTCGCCCGCGCCGCGGCGCAGGCGCCTGCCGCCGGCCCAGCTGGGCGGCGAGCTGATCGCCGCGCTGCACGAGCTGCTCGCGGCCGACCAGGTCCACCTGCTCGAGATCGCGCAGGACCGCGCCAGCGGCGCAGACCACGGTCTCCGGACGCCGGGCTCCCGAGCTACGATGATCGTGCTCGAGCGGCAGCCCGTCCGGGCGTCGCGCGCGTGGTCGCCACCGGCCGGCCGCTGCACGTGCCCGGACGCCCGCGGATCCGGCGAGATCCGCCGCGGCCGGCCGAGGCGCTACGACATCGCCTCCGCCCTCTTCGTGCCGGTCGCCCACGACGGCGAGGTGCGCAGCGTCGCGATCGTCCTCGACGCACGCGCCGCGCACGTTCACCGCCGACGACATCGCCGACGCCGAGACGCTCGCGCAGGTCGCCGCCGCCGGCCTCGCCCGCCTCGAGGCCGAGCAGCGCCGCGCGGCGCGGGCCGCCCAGGACCGCGCGCTCGTCCGCGCCGCGCGCGCGCTCAACCAGTCGCTCGACCTGCAGGAGATCCTGCTCACGCTGGCGCACGAGGCCGCGCTCGCGCTCGGCGCCGACATCGCCGGGCGTCTACCTCGGCAACGCGCGCGAGGGCGGCGTCGCCACCGCCGGCCACAGCGTCCCGCCCGAGTGGCACGGCTCGTGCTCGAGCCCGGCGAGGGCGCCGCCGGCCAGGCGCTGCTCACCGGCCGCACGTTCGTCACCAACGACTACCAGCGCGACGTCGACCGGCGCGCAGCCGACGCTGCGCGGCTTCCGCACCGCGGTCGCCGTCCCGATGGTCTGGAACGACGAGCTCCGCGGCGCGCTGTCGGTCGGCTGGACCACGATGCGCCGCGTCCACGACGAGGACCTCCGCACGCTCGAGGCGATCGCCGACCTGGCCACCGTCGCCTGCCACAACGCCGAGGCCTACGAGCACGTCCAGCACGTCGCGCGCACCGACGCGCTGACCGGCGTCCTCAACCACGGCGCGATGCAGGTGCGCATCCGCGAGGAGATCGCCCGCGCCCGCCGCGACGGCACGCCGCTCGGCGCCGTGATCCTCGACCTCGACGACTTCAAGCGCGTCAACGACACGCGCGGCCACGCGGCCGGCGACGAGCTGCTGCGCCAGGTCGCCAGGCTGCTGCAGGCCGAGCTGCGCCCGTACGACCAGGTCGCCCGCTACGGCGGCGACGAGTTCGTGCTGCTGCTGCCCGGCTCCGACGAGGCGACCGCCCGCGCCGTCGCCGAGCGCTGCCGCGACGCGATCGGCGCGCAAGTGGGCGGCTGCTCGCTCGGCGTCGCGCAGTGGCACGAGCCGCTCGACGCCGACGCCCTGCTCGAGCACGCCGACCGCGCGCTGATGCTGGCCAAGCGCACCGGCAAGGGCCGCGTCGCGGTCGCCAACCCCGAGGTCGAGCGCGAGCTGGCGCTGCTGCAGTCCCGCGCGGCTCACCCGCCGCCGTGCAGGCGCTGGCGGCCGCGATCGAGGAGCGCGACAACTACACGCACGAGCACTCCGAGGAGGTCGTGCACCTCTCGCGCGGCGTCGCGATGATGCTCGGCCTCCAGGCCGACCAGGTCGAGCGGATCGCCCACGCCGCGCTGCTGCACGACGTCGGCAAGCTCGCGATGCCCGACGAGATCCTGCACAAGCACGGCCCGCTCACCCCCGAGGAGTGGGAGGTCATGTCCGAGCACCCGGTCGCCGGCGAGCGGATCCTGCTGCGGACCCAGGACCTGGCCGGCGATCGCGCCGATCGTGCGCCACGAGCACGAGCACTGGGACGGCAGCGGCTACCCGGACGGGCTCAAGGGCCAGCGGATCCCGATCGGCTCGCGCGATCATCCTCGCCTGCGACGCCTACGTCGCGATGATCACCGACCGCCCCTACCGCGCGGCGCTGTCGCCCGCCGAGGCGGTCGACGAGCTGCGCCGCGGCGCGGGCACGCAGTTCGACCCCGAGGTCGTCGACGCGCTGCTCGACCTGCTCGGCCACAACCCGCCGCAGGTGCCCGACCGCTCCGCGGGCGTGCGCATGCTCGCCGCGCCGCCGCCGCGCGCCGCCTAGCGGCCGCCGGCGGGCGCTGATCACTCCGGCTTCTTGTTGGGCCCCGGGCGTCGTGATCAGCGTCGCGCTGTAGGTCAGCCGCGCCTTGTAGAGGCAGCGGTACTGCGTGCGCTGGCTTCAGCGCGCGTCTGCGCGGTCTGCGTGTCGGTGTCGTTGCACTTGTCCTTGGCCCGGCTCGCGCGCCACGAGGAGCCGTCGTCGAGCAGCTGCGTCAGCGCCGGCGCCCAGGTCGGCACTGTCAGCGCGACGACATAGCCCTTCTTGACGGTGAGCGAGCGGCCGAGCGGGAACTGCACCGTCTGGCCGAAGTAGGCTCGAGGTCCTGCACCGGGCTCTGGCGCCATCACGCGGTGGTAGAGCGCTTGCCGCGGCGCAGGATCGTCAGGCCCGCGGACGCCTCGCCGTAGTTGCCGTTGAAGAACTCGATCTGCCGCTCGTCGGGGCTGCCGAGCGAGATCGACCAGGCCACGATCTTGCCGTCCTCGGGGACGACGAAGGCGCCGCGCTGTCGACGACCTTGATCTGGTAGCCGGTCGTGCGCGAGACCGCCAGGCAGGGGCTCGACGGGCAGGTCGGCGTGCTTCAGCGGCGTCGGCGCCGATCTCGACGATCCGCGCCGAGGCGGGCGCGGCGCAGACGAGCACGGCGAGCAGCGCGACGGCCGCCGCGATGAGTCGTGGCGATGGGGCATCCCGGCATTCAACACGACGAGACCGGCCGGGGTTGTGGTGCGGCGGGCTCGCCCCGCCCGTGGCTCAGAGCTTCTGGACGTTTATCGCCTTCGGGCCCTTGTCGCCGTTCTCCTCCTCGTAGGTGACCTTGGCGCCCTCGGCCAGCGACCGATAGCCGTCGCCGGTGATGCCCGAGAAGTGGACGAAGAGGTCACGGCCACCCTCGTCGGGCGTGATGAAGCCGAAGCCCTTTCGTCCGAGAACCACTTGACCGTGCCGGTGCCCACAGATGAACCCCACTTGCTGCTCGACGCGGGCTGCGCCTCACGCCGCAATTGATCTCGACCGGCCTGCGCCGGTCCCGACGGGGAGACGTATCCGGGTTCGCTTCGCCGTGCAAGCGGATTTTCCGAGCTTCACCGTGAGCTCAGCGCGCGGCGGCGGCGATCTCGTCGCGGTCGCCCGGGCCGGGCAGCCACGGCAGCCGCAGCGGGTCGTTCGCGTAGCGCGGGATCACGTGCACGTGGAAGTGGAAGACGGTCTGCCAGGCCGCGCGGCCGCACGAGTTGAGCAGGTTCACGCCGTCGGCGCCGAGCCGCTCCTTCGCCCGCGCGGCGAGCTTCTGCGCCATCCGCGCGCAGGCCTCGAGGTCCTCGGCCGGCACGTTCAGCAGGTCGGTCGCGTGCTCGCGCGGGATCACGAGCAGGTGGCCGCGCGTGGCCGGGTTGATGTCCATGAAGGCGATGGTGCGCTCGTCCTCGTCCACGCGCGTGGACGGGATCTCGCCGGCGACGATCTTGCAGAACAGGCAGTCCGGGTCAGCTGGCATCGGCGGAGGCTAACTCGCCGAGCCCGCGCGAGCGCCTCCTCGCGCGTGAGATCACGCCGGCGTAGCGGTCCTCCTCGAGCTGGGCGAGGATCTCGCCGAGCCGCGGGCCGGGGACGATGCCGGCTCGCGCCGAGCTCGTCGCCGCGGACCAGCGGCTCGCGACCGGCTCGCGGGCGGCGGCGAGCAGCTCGCGCGCGAGCGTCGAGGTGGGCGTCGATCGCCGCGTCGGCGTTGCGGCCGCGCGTGGCGAGCCGGTCGGCGACGGTGAAGATCGTGATGTCGGCGCTGTAGGGCGCGCGTGGCGCGCAGGTAGCGCCAGATCGTGCGGCGGTCGAGCGGCCGCTCGTGGACGAGGAAGCCGGCGTCGAGGTGGTGCAGCGTGAGCGCGGCGACGTAGTCGCGCAGCGCTGGGACGCGCGCAGGCGGCCCAGCACGTCGCGGGCGAGCTCGGCGCCGGCGTCGTCGTGGCCGATGAACGTCACGCGCCCGTCCGGGCGCACGTCGCGGGTCTGCGGCTTGGCGGCGTCGTGCAGGAGCGCGGCGAAGCGCATCGCGCCGCCGCGCGTGAGCTCGTCCGCCAGCGGCTCGGCGAGCAGCGCGGCGACGTTGTCGCCCAGGTCGCCCCGCTCGAGCGCGGCGACGGCGTCGAGCACCTCGAGCGTGTGGTCGTAGACGTCGGCGTGGTGGAAGCTCGCTCTGCTCGATGCCGCGCAGCGCGCGCAGCTCGGGCAGCACGCCGTCGGTCAGCCCGTAGCGCGTCCATCAGCGCGAGCCCGCGCGCGCGCGCTCGGCGGTCACCACGCGCTTGAGCTCGCCGAACACGCGCTCGGGCGCGACGTCGTCGATGCCGGCCGCGTGGCGCCGCGGTCGCCGCGCCGGTCGCCGGGTCGAGCTCGAGCTCGAGCTCGACGGCGATCCGGACCGCGCGCAGGCTGCGCAGCGGGTCGTCCTCCAGCGCCTGCGCGGACACCATCCGCACGAGCCGCGCCTCGAGGTCGGCGCGGCCGCCGTGCGGGTCGAGCAGCTCGCCGCCCGCCAGCGGCTCGGCCATCGCGTTGATCGTGAAGTCGCGCGCCGCGAGGTCGGCGTCGATGTCGTCGTCGCGCAGCGTGACGAGGTCGACGTGCCAGGCGTGGTCGGGGCCGACCACGCGCCAGGCGCCGAACGCGCCGGAGAGCTGGAACGCCGCGCCGCCCGTCGGCGCGCGCGATCGCCCGCGCGGCGTCGCGCGGGTCGCCGGGGAGCGCGAGGTCGACGTCGTCGGTGTCGCGGCCGAGCAGGTGGTCGCGCACCGCGCCGCCGACCAGCCACGCCTCGCGGCCCGCGAGCGCCTCGCGGGCGGCGTCGAGCGGCTCGGTCACCGGTGCTCCCTCGGCACGCGCGGCGAGATCCCGCACGTGATCTCGTAGTTGATCGTGCCCGAGCCGCGCGGCGAGCTCCTCGGCCAGGATGCGCTCGCCGCCGCGGGCGCCGATCAGCACCGCCTCGGCGCCGCGCTCGACCGGCTCGTCGCCGAGGTCGACGGTGATGTTGTCCATCGAGACGGTGCCCACGAGCGGCACGCGGCGGCCGCCGACGAGCACGTCGGCGTGGTTGGTGAGCCCGCGGCGCACGCCGTCGCCGTAGCCGATCGGGATCGTGCCGATCCACGTGTCGCGCTCGGCGACGAAGCGGCGCCCGTAGCCGGCGCTCTCCCCCGCCGCGCGCGCTTGACCTCGGCGACGTAGCTGACCAGCTCCAGCGCGGGCTCGAGCCCGTGGTCGGCCGGGTCGCGGTGGAACGGGTCCATGCCGTAGATCGCGATGCCGCAGCGGACCATGTCCAGCCGCGCGGCCGGCTCGCCGCAGCGCGGCGGCGGAGTTGGCCGCGTGGCACGGGCACGCCGGGATGGCGCGCGATCCAGGGCTCGAACCGGTCGAGCTGCTCGTCGCATGAAGGCGGGGTCGTCTGTCGGCGGTGGCGAAGTGGGTCATCAGCGCCGGCGAGCCGGTCGCCCGCGGCCTCGCGACCACGCGCGCGCCTCGGCCGGATCGCGCGTGCCGAGCCGGCCCATCCCGGTGTCGAGCTTGACGTGCACGCCGACCCGCGCCGGCAGCGCCGCGACGAACTCCTCGCGCCACGCGACCACGTCGGCGTCGCGCCTCGAGCGCGACGTCGAGCTCGGCGGGCGACAGCGCGCCCATGACCAGCAGCGGCCCCTCGATCCCCGCCGCGCGCAGCTCGGCCGCCTCGCCCGCCGTCGCCACCGCCAGCCACGCCGCGCCGCCGCGCTGCGCCGCGCGCGCGGCGGGCACCGCGCCGTGGCCGTAGCCGTCGGCCTTGACCACCGCGCACAGCGGCGCCAGCGCCGCGACGGCGGCCAGCCGCGCGCAGTTGCGCTCGATCGCGCCCGTTCGACCCGGGCCTGCGCCCGCACCGTCACTCCTCGCGTCGTCGGAGGTCAGCGCGTCGAGCACGTCGACCCGCGTGACGACGCCGACCAGCCGGCCGTGCTCGACCACCGGCAGCCGGTTGTGCTTCTTGCGCGCGATCAGCCGCGCCGCCTCGGCGACCGTCGCGTCGGGCTCGATCGTGATCGGGTCCGCGGTCATCATGTCCTCGCCGTCGCCGCGATCGCCTTGCGCAGGCGCTCCTCGAACTTCTTCGTCGACTCGAGGAAGACGATGCCGCCGAACAGCTCGATGTAGTGCGGCAGGTGGAGGTCCTCGCTCTCGCCGGCCAGCACCAGGTCGGCCTCGGTGATGATCCCGACGCAGCGCCCGCCCTCGTTGATCACCGGCACGCCGGGCAGCTCGTGGTCGCGCAGCACCCGCACGACCGTCTCGATCGGGTCCGCGACCGGACGGCGGGACGTCGGTCTCCATGATGTCGCGCACCGTCGAGCGCCATCGCGCGGCGAAATGCTAGGCGCTGCCAGCGCCGCCGGCAGCGCGGCGATCACGTCGGAGGCGATCACGCCGTCCGGCCCGTGCGGCGCGGCGGCGAGCTGCCCCGCGCGCACGTGCGCGTAGACGCGCGGCGCAGCGCCCTGGGCCGGCGCGCATCCCCTTGGCCAGCATCGCGCCGATCACGCCGGAGAGCACGTCGCCGGTGCCGGCGGTGGCGAGCGCCGGGCGCGCCGCCCGCGCGAGATCGCGACGCGGCCGGACGGCGCCGCGACCAGCGTGTCGTCGCCCTTGAGCACGACGAACGCCCGCGCGCGCGCCGCCGCCTCGCGCGCGTGCGCGAGCCGCGTCGGCGCTCGACCTCCTCGGAGTCGAGCCCGAGCAGCCGCCCGAGCTCGCCCGCGTGCGGGGTCAGGACCGTCGGCCAGCGGCGCTGCGGCAGCTCCTCGCGGAAGACGCCGGCGAGCGCGTTGAGCCCGTCGGCGTCGATCACCAGCGGCACGTCGATCGCGCGGCACATCGCGCGCGCGAGCGCCTGCGCGTCCGGGTCCTTCGACGAGGCCCGGGCCGAGCACGACGGCGTCGGCGCGGCCGATCGCCTTCAGCACCGGCTCGACCGCCTCGGCGGTCAGGTGCCCGTCCCGTCCTCGGGCAGGCCGACCATCATCGCCTCCAGCAGCCGCACCGTGAAGCTCAGCTCGAGCCTGGCGGGCGCGCCGACCGTCACGTAGCCCGCGCCGGCGCGCATCGCGGCCAGCGCGGCCATGGTCGGCGCGCCCGTCAGGCCGCGCGAGCCGCCGATGATGAAGACGTTGCCGGAGGTGAACTTCGTCGACGTCCGGCGTGCGGCGCGGCATGTCGCGCAGCACGCCCGGCCGATCAGCGCCGATCTCGGGCTCGGCCGGCGCCGCCGCGCGGGATGCCGATGTCGATCGACCTCGACGTCGCCCGCGTACGCCTTGCCGGGCCGGATCCACAGGCCCGGCTTGGCGCGGTGGAACGTCGCGGTGGCGACGCAGTGCACCGCCGGGCCGGCCACCTCGCCGGTCGTGGCGTCGACGCCGGACGGGACGTCGGCGGCGATCACCGGCGCCCGCGCCGGCTCCATCTCCTCGATCACCCGGTCGCCGGGCTCGCGCGGCGCGCCCGAGGTGCCGGTGCCGAGCAGCGCGTCGACGATCACGTGCGCCCTGTCCAGCCGCCCCGCCTCGAACGGCATCGGCGGCTCGCCCGGGCAGCCGCTTCAGCATCTCGGCGGCGTCGCCCTCGAGCGTCATCCACTCGGCGGCCACACGGCCAGGACCTCGACGTCGCGGCCGGCCTGGCGCAGCAGCCGCGCGGCGACGATCCCGTCGCCGCCGTTGTTGCCCTTGCCGCAGACGATCGCGATCCGGCCCGCGGGCGCGCGCCGCGCGACGACGTCGGCGAGACCCTCGCCCGCGCGCTCCATCAGCTCCAGCGACGGCACCTTGCGCTCCTCGATCGCCCAGCGTCGATCTCGCGCATCTCCTCCGCCTCGAGCAGCGGCTCCATCCAGCGCGGCAGGCTCACGTGAGGACCGCCACGGCCGCCGCCATGCCGCGCTTGTGCGTGAGCGACACGCTCACGCCCTTGCCCAGCTCGGCCGCCCGCGCGGCCGCGGCGCCCGGTCAGCCGCACCGACGGCGGCTCGTCACCGCCGCCCAGGACCTCGACGTCGCGCCAGCTCCACTCGCGCAGCTCGAGCGCCTTCGCCACCGCCTCCTTGGCGCAGAAGCGCGCCGCCAGGTGCATCGCGGGCCGCGCGCGGGTGGCCGCGTAGGCCCGCTCGCCGTCGGTGAACAGCCGCTCCGCCAGGTTCGGCCGCCGAGCGAGCGCCCGCTCGAGGCGGTCGATCTCGAGGAGGTCGATGCCGACCATCGACGGCGACTGTACCGGCGCGCCGTGGTTCACGAACCCCCGCTTGTTGGGAGGCGGGGTCGGCTGATTTCGCGGCGGCGGCGGGATGCGTGGCGCTTTTGCGTCGCATAGCGACGTCAAAGCGCCAGGGACCGCCGGTGCGGGCGGCTCCCCCGCCGCCCTTACCCAGCCGAAGTTCGTCCCGCCCGAACGCCCGCCGAACTGCTGAGTGTCAGGCGGGAACGCCGCCGAGCTCGCGCATCCGCGACGGCGGCCTCAACGGCCTCCTCGCGCGAGTTGACCTCGAGCTTGCGGTACAGGTTCTTCAGGTGCGACCGCACCGTCTCGGTCGACAGCACGAGCAGTCTTGGCGATCTGGTCGGTCGTCGCGCCGCGTCGAGAGCAGGTCCAGGACCTCCCACTCGCGGTCGGTCAGCCGCGAGCGGACCGGGCGCAGGCCCGCGCCGCCGGTCGGCGCGGCGCGGTAGTGCTCGATCAGCTGCATCGCCAGCTGGCGCGAGATCGCGGCCTCGCCGTCGAGCGCGCCGCGCAGCGCGCGCGGGAGCGACGCGAGCTCGACGTCCTTGGACAGGTAGCCCGCCGCGCCGGCCCGCAGGCCGCGCAGACCGAGCTCCTCGTCGCCCGCGCCCGTGAGCAGGATCGACGCGGATCGACGGAGTCCTGCTCGTAGATCCGCCGCGTGGCCTCGATGCCGTCCATCTCCGGCATCATGTAGTCCATCACGACGACGTCGGGGCGGTAGAAGAGCGCGAGCTCGACCGCCTCGCGGCCGGTCGACGCTTCCGCGATCACGGTCACGTCCGCGCGCTGCAGGGTGTCGCGGATCAGGCGGCGAACAAGCGGGTCGTCGTCCGCGACGATCGTCCGCAGCACTGGCTCGTCGTCCTTGTCGTCCTTGTCAATCATCCGGATCCTCCCGAGGGTCCGGTCCTGCCGGAGCAGCACTGTACGGCAATGTCATCGGCACGCCGTGGGGGATTTTTCGTACCCGCGGGGGGTCGGATATCCGTTTAGTGGGGTATTGAAGCCCCCCGGCCGCGGCAGCGAAGCGACCCGTCCGGCCGGACGAAGACCACCTTCCAGGCACCTTGGTCTCAGCCGCGACGCTAGCGCCCGTGTCCAACCGGCGAGGCTGACCACGGCGTGGGCAACAGCCTCAGCGACCTGCGGAATCGGACAGGACGTCGATCAGACCCTCGAGAACCTGCTGCGCGGCGCTGACGCTGAACCTCGAGCTCCGTGCGCGCTACCGCGTGTTCGAGTTCGAGGCCACCCAGGAGGGCCACCCCGAGACGTCGCCCGGCTCTTCGCAGAGCTGCGGCGCCGCGGAGCAGCAGCAGATCGCCGAGCTGCTGGCCGGGCCTGCGCGCCCGACTCGGCTCGGACGCACGACTGAGGGAATCGCATGAGTCACCGTAAGGAGGAAGCATGACCATCGGCATCGTGGGGCTCGGCTACGTCGGCCTGCCCCTGGCCGTCGCGTTCGCCGAGGCCGGCGAGCGAGTGATCGGCGTCGACACGAGCGTGGCCAAGGTCGCGTCGATCAGCTCGCGCGGCGAGTCCTACATCGAGGACATCCCGTCGGAGCAGCTCGCCGCCGTCCGCCCGCAGCTGGAGGCCACCACGCGCAGCGTCGCGCCTGGCGCTCTGCGACGCGATCATCATCGCCGTCCCGACGCCGCTGACGGCCGAACCGCGAGCCCGACCTCGGCCCGCTGCTCGGCGCCGCCCAGTCCGTCGCCGACGTCGCTCCAGGCCGGCCAGCTGGTCGTCCTCGAGTCGACCACCTACCCGGGCACGACGCGCGAGCGCCTGCTGCCGATCCTCGAGGAGACCGGCCTGCAGGCCGGCCGTCGACTTCCACCTCGCCTTCTCGCCCGAGCGCGTCGATCCGGGCAACGAGACCTACGCGCCTCGCGCAACACGCCGAAGATCATCGGCGGCCTCACCCCCGCCTGCGCGCGACCAAGCGCCGAGGGCCTCTACGGCCTCGTCTGCGAGTCAGATCGTCCCGGTCTCGACCCCCGAGGTCGCCGAGATGGCGAAGCTGCTCGAGAACATCTTCCGCTCGGTCAACATCGCGCTCGTCAACGAGCTCGGCGATGCTCGCCGACCGGATGGACGTCGACATCTACGAGGTCATCGACGCCGCCGCGACCAAGCCGTTCGGCTTCATGCGCTTCGAGCCGGGCCCGGGCATGGGCGGCCACTGCCTGCCGGTCGACCCGTTCTACCTGTCCTGGAAGGCGCGCGAGCTACGACTTCGCGACCGAGTTCATCGAGCTCGCCGGCAAGGTCAACCAGACACATGCCCTACGTCTGCGTCGAGCAGGCCGAGCGCGCCCTCAACGACCAGGGCAAGGCGGTCCGCGGCTCCAAGATCGCCGTCCTCGGCGTCGCCTACAAGCCCGCCGTCGGTGACATCCGCGAGTCGCCCGCCCTGAAGATCATCGAGCGCCTGCAGTCGCTCGGCGGCGAGGTCGTCTACCACGACGCCTTACGTGCCGGAGCTGCCGAAGCTTCGGCCTCGCCAACACCGCCGCTCGAGGAGGCCCTCGACGGCGCCGACGTCGCGCTGATCGTCACCGCCCACCCGGGCATCGACCACGACCGCATCGCGGCGCAGTGCCGACGGTCGACTTCCGCGGCGTCACCCGCACCAACGCGCGGCGGCAGCGACGCCCCGGCGATGGAGACTGCCGGCTGCCCAGCGGGCACAGCAGACCGAGCCCACGGAGGTGGCGGCATGAAGCGTCTGATGATCGTGGCGGACCACTCGTTTGTCGTCCACGCCATTCGCCTGGCCCTGCGCCAGACCGCCGGCTTCCAGGTCGTCGGCTTCTTCGACGGCCGCGGCCCGGTCGCGCGACGCGCTCGACCGAGCTGAAGCCCGGACGTCGTCCTCGTCGACGACATGCAGGAGCCGGAGAACGCGCTCGCCCGCCTGCGCGAGGTCGCCGAGCACGCGCCCGGACGCCAAGACGCTCCTGCTGACGCTGCGATGGACGAGGAGTGGCTCGAGCGAGGCCTTCGAGGCCGGCGCCCACGGCCGTCGTCTCCAAGACCGTGCACCCGGTCTCGCTCGGCACGCTGCTGCGCGAGATCTCGCACGGCAACGTCGTCCACCGCTTCGAGCAGCGCGCCCGGCCGTCGAGCCAGGAGGACTGCCCGCTGACCGACCGCGAGCTGGAGATCCTCGGCCTCGTCGCCGAGGGCTACACCAACGGCCGCATCGCCCGCGAGCTGTGGGTGACCGAGCAGACGGTCAAGTTCCACCTCTCCAACACGTACCGCAAGCTCGGCGTCGCCAACCGCACCGAGGCGAGCCGCTACGCCCACATGCACGACCTGGTGATGCCGCGCGAGCGGCTGGCGTCCTGAGCTGACGGCCGCGACCGCCGACACCGAGGCGCTGCACCAGCCTGGGCTGCGGGTCGTCCCGCCGCCCGCTGTGCCTGCGCCCGCGCGTCGGCGGGGCGGCTTCTCGCGCGGCCGCGTCCGGGCCTGCTGTTCGGTGCGACCTCGTCGCGATCCTGGTCGCGCTGGCCGGCACGTACCTGCTGGCCGAGCAGATCGGGCCGCCGGCGGTCATCGCCCCGGACTGGCTGCTGGTCGCTGCTCGTGCCGGCGATGACGCTGACGTGGCTCGGCGATCTTCGGCGCCTACCGGCTCTACGAGCGCCAGACGCGGGCGATCGCGCGCGAGCAGCTTCGACGAGGTCGCCGACCTCTTCCACGCGCTGCTCGCCGGCTCGCTCGCGCTGCTCGTGGTCGGCCAGGGCCTCGAAGAAGGGCTTCGACGTCTTCGATCTACTCGCCGCTCGAGGCGCTGATGTTCCTCGGCCTCGCGCTCGTGCTCGTGCCCGCGCTGCGCGGCGTGCGTGCGCACGTGGGTGCTCCCGAACGTGATGCGCCCGCGGCGCGACGCTGATCGTCGGCGCCGGCGCCGACGGGCCGCCTGCGTCGAGCGCAAGCTCGACGCGCACCCCGAGTACGGCCTGCGAGCTCGTCGGCTTCGTCGACGACGAGCCGCGGCACCGACGTGCTCGGCGCGACCGCCGACCTGCCGCGGCTGGTCGACACGCTCGAGATCGACTGGGTCGTGCTCGCGTTCTCCGAGCGCCGAGCCGCACGAGCGAGACGCTCGAGCTGATGCGCGAGGTGCGCCGGCCCGACGTGCACCTGTCGATCGTGCCGAACTTACTCCGAGCTGTTCGCGTCCAACGCGACGATCGAGGACCTCGAGGGCATCCCGGTCGTGAGCCTGCCGCCGATGCGGCTCTCGCGCACGCGTCCGCGCGCTCAAGCGCAGCGTTCGACATCGTCGCCTCCGGCGCTCGGCCTGCTGGTGCTCTCGCCGATGCTCGCCGCGTCGCGATCGCGATCAAGCTCGACTCGCGCGGGCCCGGTGTTCTTCCGCCAGGCGCGCCACGGGCGCGGCGGGCGCGAGTTCCGGATCGTCAAGTTCCGCACGATGGTCGCCGACGCCGAGGCCCAGCGCCTCGCGATGGCCGCACCTGAACGAGATGGAGGGCGGCGGGCCGCTGTTCAAGATGGCCACGACGACCCGCGCATCACGCGCGTCGGCGCGTTCCTGCGCAAGACGAGCATCGACGAGCTGCCGCAGCTGTGGAACGTGCTGCGCGGCGAGATGAGCCTCGTCGGCCCGCGCCCGTTCGTGGTCCACGAGTCCGAGCAGATCACCGGCTGGGCCAGCCGCCGGCTCGACACCACGCCCGGCATCACCGGCCTCTGGCAGGTGCTCGGGCGCAACGACATCCCGTTCGAGGAGATGGTCAAGCTCGACTACGTCTACGTGACCAACTGGTCGCTCTGGTGGGACATCAAGATCCTGCTCCAGACGATCCCGACGGTCCTCGGGCGGCAGGGGTGCGTACTGATGGCCGTCTTCGTTGTTCCCGGCCTTCAACGAGGAGGCCAACGTCCCGCGCCTGCTCGCCGACCTGGAGCGCCGCCCGACGCTGTGGAGCGACGGCGGCTGCGTCATCCTCGTCGACGACGGCTCGCACCGACCGCACGGTCGAGGTCGCCCGCGCGCACGACGGCGACCTGCCGGTCGAGGTGCTCGAGCAGGGCGCGAACCAGGGCCCGGGCCGGCGTTCGACCGCGGCTTCCGCCGCGCGCTCGACGTTCTGCGCGCCGAGGACGAGCTGATCGTCACGCTCGAGTCCGACACGACGCAGCGACCTCGACGCGCTCGAGGCGATGCTGGCCGCCGCCCGCGAGGGCGCCGACGTCGTGCTCGCCTCGCACCACGACGGCGGCGAGCTGGTCGAACGTCTCGCGCCACCGCCGCTTCCTGTCGCAGGCCGCCTCGTCGGCGATCCGCCGCGGCGCGCGGCCTGGACGCCAGCACGGTGTCGTCGTTCTTCCGCGTCTACCGCGCGGCGATCCTGCGCGACGGCTACGACGCGCTACGGCGACGAGCTTCATCCGCGAGCGCGGCTTCGCCTGCAAGGCCGAGATCCTGATCAAGCTCTCGCGCCTCGGCGCTCACGTCGCCGAGGTGCCGGTCACGCTCGACTGGGCCAAGCGCGAGGGCGAGAGCAAGATGCGCGTGCTGCCGACCATGGGCGGCTACGCGCGGCTGATGACGCGCCAGGCGCGTCGCGAGGGCGCGGTCGTGAACGGCGTCGGCATCGTCGGCGGCGGCCTGCTCGGCCTCGGCCTCGCCTACGAGCTCGCCGCAGCGCGGCGTGCAGGTCACGGTCTACGAGGCCGACGGCGCGCTCGGCGGCCTCGCCGGCACGCACGCAGCTCGGCGGCGTCGCGCGTCGACCGCTACTACCACGCGGTCACCACGACCGACCACCGCGTGCTCGACCTGGCCGAGGAGCTCGGCCTGAAGCATCCGCTGGCGCCCGCTCGGCGTCGGCTTCTACCACGACGGCCGCCGCGCCGCGATGTCGACGCCCGCGCGAGCTGCTCGACGTTCCCGGGCCTGTCGGCGGCCGACCAGGCGCGGCTCGCCGCGCTTCGTGCTGCGCTGCCGGCGGATCGCCGACCACGACGCGCTCGACGAGCATCGCGCTCGAGGAGTGGACCCGCCGCATCTGCGGCGACCGCCTGTGGGAGCGCCTGTGGCGCGCCGCTGCTTCGACTCCAAGTTCGACGGCCGCTACGACGACCTGCCCGCCACCTACCTGTGGTCGCGCATGCGCCGCACGGCCGGCACGCGCGACCGCAAGGGCCGCGAGGTCATGGGCGCGATCGAGGGCGGCTACCAGGCGCTGGTCGACCGGCTCGCGGAGCGCATCCGCGCGCTCGGCGGCCAGGTCCTGCACCTCGACGCCCGGTCCGCTTCGTCCCGTGCTCGGACCACCGCGCCATCGGCGTCGTGCTCGACGCCGGCTTCCGGCCCCACGACACCGTCGTGGCCACGCAGCTGCGCCCGCAACCTGCCGCACATGCTCGCGCCCGAGCTCGAGCGCGCGCTCGGGCCCGACCCGCCAGCGCTACCTGGGCATCGTCTGCCTCGTCGCGCGCGTGCGCAGCAGCGTCAGCCCGTACTACGCGCTCAACATCACCGACCGCCGCGTGCCGCTCACGAGCGTCGTCGAGACGACGCACGTGGTCGATCCCGGAGGCACGTCGAGGGCCACCTCATCTACCTGCCGCAAGCTACGTCAGCCCGGACTCGCCCGAGCTCGACGCGCTCCAGCGCGGACATCACGCGCGAGTTCCTCGGCCACGTGAAGACGCATGTTCCCCGACGTTCCGCGAGCGAGGACGTGATCGCGAGCCAGGTCGCGCGCGCCCGCGTCGCCGAGCCCGTCCACCCGGTCGGCGTCGCGCCAAGCCGGACCCGTTCGCCGCGCCCGGCCTCGCCGTCGCGTCGTCGGCGCAGGTCTACCCGGACATCGTCCACGGGCAGGCGATCCTCGGCGTCGCCGAGCGCATCGCAGACGGGCTGGAGGCCCGTCTGCCCGTCCCCCAGCGCCGCCTGAGGCGGCATGACCATGACAGCAGCAAGGAGATCGCAGCATGAACCTGCCCGCCGACGATCGGCGTGACCGGCGCCGCCGGCTTCATCGGCGCCAACCTCGTCGAGCGCCTGCTCGACGAGGGCTGCAAGGTCATCGGCGTCGACGACTTCTCGATGGGCACGCCCGCGCAACCTCGGCGGGCATGCTCGAGCACCCGAACTTCCGCTTCGAGGAGTTCGACTGCCGCGACGCGGCGCGCATGCGCGAGGCGATGTTCGGCGACTGCGACGCGATCGCCCACCTCGCGGCGCTGAAGATCCCGCGCTACGGCGGCGCGCTGAAGACGCTGCACGTCAACGTCGACGGCTCGCACGTCGCGCTCGAGCTCGGCGCTCGAGCTCGGCGCGCACGTCGTGCTCGCCTCGACGTCCGACGTCTACGGCCAGGCCGAGCCGCCGTTCCGCGAGGACGACCCGATCGTGCTCGGCCCGCCGACGACCCGCCGCTGGTCCTACGCCGCGTCGAAGTACTACGACGAGCACCTGGCGCTGCGCATGGCCGAGGAGGAGCGGCCTGAAGGTCACGATCCTGCGCTTCTTCAACGCCTACGGCGTCCGCAACCACCCGTCGTGGTGGGGCGGCCCGCTGTCGGTCTTCTTCGAGGACCTGCTCGACGGCCAGGAGATGGAGATCCACGGCGACGGCCGCCAGACCCGCTCGTTCACCTACGTGAGCGACACGGTCGACGGCTTCGTCCGCGCCCTGGCGCGCCCGGAGACCTCGGGCGAGGTCATCAACATCGGCAACGACCAGCCGATCGAGATCGTCGAGCTCGCGCAGAGGTCCAGGACGCGATGGGCATCGACGGGCCCGCTGCGCGCGAAGCATCGTCGCGCTCGAGGCGATCGGCGGCAACTACCAGGACGTCCGGCACCGCGTGCCCGACCTCGCCAAGGCCGAGCGCCTGCTCGGCTTCGAGCCGCAGGTCGTCGCTCGAGGAGGGCCTGCGCGAAGACGCTCGCCTGGCACCGCGCGCTGCGCGAGGCCGGAGGCCGTCGAGGTCGCGTGAGCGCAGCGCGCGCCACCGCCGTCGCCGGCGCGGGCGCGGGACGCCCCGCCCGCGCCTGCACGCCGTCGACCAGCTCGACGCCGCGCTGATGTCGATCGGCACGCTCGCCTCGGGCGTGCTCGCCTACGCGTTCAACGTGCTGGCGGCGCGCGCGCTCGGGCCCGAGGCCTACGGCGCGATCGGCGCGCTGTGGGCGGGCGATGTTCCTGCTCGCCGTGCTGCTGTTCCGGCCGGTCGAGCAGACCGTCTCGCGCGCGGTGGCCGACCACGTCGCGCGCGGCGAGGACGCCCGGCCGGCGGTCCGCTCGGCCGCCTGGCTGACCGCGGTGATCACCGCCGTCGCCGTCGCCGGCTGCGTGCTCGCGTGGGCGCCGATCACCGACCGGCCTGTTCGGCGGCGAGCCGGTCCTCACCGTCGCGCTGATCGCCGGCCTGGCCGGCTACGCGCTCTCCTACTTCGCGCGCGGCCTCGTCGGGCGGCGTCCGCTGGTTCGGCGGCTACGGCCTCGTGCTGCTCGCCGACGGCGCGCATCCGCTTCGTCGCTCGCGCTCCCGCTGCTCTTCGTCGCCTCGCCGACGGTGGCCGCGGTGGCGATCGCCGCGGCGGCCGCCGGCGGCGCGCTGGCGCCGCTGCTCTCGCGCGAGCGCAGCGCGCTGCGGCGCGTCGGCGGGCGCCGAGCGCGGCGACCGTTCGCGCTCGGCAGCGCCGCCCGCTTCGCGCTGCCCGCCGCGCGTGATCGCCGGCTGCGAGCAGATCCTGGTCAGCGGCGGCCCGCTGCTCGTGCTGATCGCCGGCGGCGAGGGCGCCGCGGCGGCGGCCGGCGTGCTGTTCGCCGCCACGCTGCTCGTGCGCGCGCCCGTGTTCCTGCTTCCAGGGCGTCGCAGGCCTCGCTGCTGCCGAACCTGACCACCTTCCGCGCCCGCGGCGACGAGGCGCGCCTGCACCGCGCGACGCGTCAAGGTCGCGCTGATCCTGCGCCGGCTTCGCGGCCGTGCTGGCGCGCTCGGCGCGCTGGTCGCCGGCCCGTTCGCGATGGAGCTGCTCTACGGCGACGAGTTCACCGCCGGCGCGCGTCGACCTCGCGCTGCTGTGCGTCGGCATCGGCGGCTTCCTGGCCGCCGGCGTCGTTCTGCCAGGCGCTGCTCGCCCGCGCGCCAGGCCGGGAGGCCGCGCGCGCGCTGGGCGTGCCGGCGCCGTCGCCTTCGTCGCCCTCGAGCTGACGCTCCGGGCACCGCGTTCCACCGCGTCAGCGTCGCCTTCGCGGCCGGCGCCACGATCGCCGGTCTGCTGTTGATGCGAACGCTCTGGAGGGAGCGCACATGAGCCATCGCCGCGGGCATGAGGCCCGCCCCCTGCTGATCGTCTGCTCCACCGGCGGGCACCTGCTGCAGATGCAGGAGCTGCGCGAGGCCTGGGAGCCGTTCGAGCGCGTGTGGGTGACGTTCGACAAGTCGGACTCCCGCTCGCTGCTGCGCGACGAGCGCGTGGTGCACGCGTTCGGGCCGACCAACCGCAACATCCCGAACCTGCTGCGCAACCTGCGGCTGGCCTTCACGCGTGCTGCGCGCGCGAGCGGCCGTCGGCGATCCTCACCACCGGCGCCGGCGTGGCCGTGCCGTTCGCCTGGATCGGCAAGCTGCTCGGCATCCCCACGATCTACGTCGAGAGCGTCACGCGGATCGAGGGGCTCTCGCTCAGCGGCCGCATGATCGCCCCGTGGCCCAGCGCTGTACGCGCAGTGGCCCGAGCTCGCCGAGCCCTCCGCGGGCCGCATCCGTTTCGCCGGCAACCTCTTCGCGGCCCGATGATCCTCGTCACCGTCGGCACCCACGAGCAGCAGTTCGACCGCCTGGTCGAGGCGGCCGCCGCCCTCGGCGGCGACGAGCCGCTGGTCGTCCAGTACGGCACCTCGAAGATCACCGCACGGCCGCGGGCGAGTGGATCGACTTCCTGTCCTTCGACGAGCTGGCCGAGCAGGCGCGCCGCGCCCGCGTGGTGGTCTGCCACGCCGGCGTCGGCTCGATCGTGCTCGCCCGCCGCTACGGGCACCGCCCGATCGTCATGCCCCGCCGCCCGCGCTTCGGCGAGCACGTCGACGAGCACCAGCTGCAGCTCACCCGGCGGCTCGCGGAGGCCGGCATCGTCACCGTCGTCGAGGACGCCGGGCAGCTCGCGGCCGCGGTGCTCGGCGCCGCCCGCGGTGCCGGCGCCCGACGGCCGCGACGGCGCTGAGCGGGCCGTCCGCGCTCAGCGCCGACGTGCGCGACGTCCTGATCGGCCTCGGCGCCGCGCGGCTCAGCGCACGCGCAGCCTGAGCCGCACCGGCGCCGAACGCTCCCCGGTCGCGTCCGTGCCCCGCACGAGGACGCGGTAGCGGCCGGAGGGCAGCCCGCCGGCGCGGATCCGCCGGGCCTTGTGGAGCCGGATGCCGCGCAACCGCACGCGATCGCTGCAGCTTGGGCCTGGCGCCCTTGCGCAGCCGCTGGAGCTGCACGCGTCACCCGGGCGGGGCGACCCAGCCGCAGCCGTAGCTTCGTCGACGACGGGCAACCGGCGGCGCGCGGACCGGCAGATCACCCGCGGGCGCAGGCCGCCCGCGAGCGCAACCGCCAGCCTGCGCCGGGCGTCGAGCCCGGGCGAACCGGACGACGGATCACCGTCGCATCCGGCTGCGCGCCGTGCTCGTAGCGCGCCGGCGTCCGGGCTGCCGTCGCGCCGGCCAGCCGCGCCGGTCGCGCTCCGGCGCGTCGTTCGGGCTCGCGGCGCTGATCGCGGCCGACCGGCCTTGAGCGGAAGTCGTACGCGCCGGGTTGATCCAGCCGACCGGCATCGTCTGCCCCGGCGGCGCAGGTGGGCGGCGCACACGAGCCCGACGGGTTGACGGCGACGTCCGATGCCGCGCACTTCTTGCCGACGTTGCCGCCCGTAGGTGATGCCCGGCAGGCAGTCCCACCGCCGCCGATGTTGTTCGCCCACACGCCGCTGGCGCTGCCGATCTCGGCGTTGGTGAAGCCGCCGACCGAGTTCTCGAAGGTGTTGTTGACGATCCGCGCGTTCGTCGAGCTGGCCCATCTCGCCGTGGACGAGCAGCCCGTAGTAGTGGCAGCGCGGCTCGCGGCCGTTGTCGAGTGCGCGAAGACGTTGTTCTCGAGCGTCACGCCGCCGTAGGCCGGCTGGCTCCACCAGAAGCCGCGCGTGATCATCAGGTCCATCGTGGCGCAGGCGCGGAAGGTCGAGTTGCGGATCATCACGCCGGGGCTCGAGCGAGTACAGGCACTCGTTGTGGACGCCGTCGCCCTCTGGATGACGTCGTGGAAGTCGACGTTGTCCATGATGACGCCCATCGAGGCCGTGCTGCTCGAGCCGCCCAACAGGGCGCCCTTCTCGTCGACGACGTTGCCGATGCGGCCGTTCTTGAAGGTCACATTGGTCGCCGTAGTTCTCGAAGGCCGCCCCGGTCGGCGTGCCGCCGCCGGCGTCGACGTCGAGCCCGTCGAAGGTCACGTTGCTCGCGTTGTTGATCGAGCTGGCGGACCTTGTTCCCGGGCCGCCCCTGAAGCGTCACCGTCTTCGTGCCGCCGTCCGGGTCTCCTGGCGCCCCGGGTAGACGCCGGGGCCGACGACGATCACGTCACCGGAGGCGGCCTGGTTGTAGGCGCGGGCGAGGGTGGCGCACGGCGTGGCCAGGCAGTTGCCGGCGTCGGAGCCGCTCGGCGACAGGTAGCGGGTGGCCGCCGAGGCCGGCGGGGCGATGACGAGCAGAGCGGCGAACGCCGCGAGCACGGTTCTGAGCAGCGACACGGGATTCCTCTCGGTGGCTTGCTTGGCGCGAGCCTCCGTACTCGCTGATCGACACGCGCGACCCCCTTGTTGAGCGCGTGCCAGATGTCCGCCCCGCCGCGGAAGCGCGACAGGCTACCAGTTTGAGGAGCGTCAACTCTGAACCGGTCAGCCGGGCTCGACGAACCGCGGCTGGGTGGGGAAGCGAGGAAGCCGGCCGCGCGCCCGATTCCGGCGTCGAATCCTGGATGGGGGACCGTATACGACCCTAGGACAGGATTCGACGAGGGAAACCGCCCCGCCGGCCTCCCCAGCTCCCCTACCCCGCCGCAGTCGACGTTCGCCGGACCCGGCGAAGCGTCAGCCTTCAGCGGGTGCCGCCACGAGCGGCGCGGAGCGGCGCGAGCGGCGGTCGAGGAGCGTCCGAACCTCGGCGGCCATCTCGGGCACGCGCCAGAGGCACAGGCCGCCGTAGACGACAGCGCCGGCGACGATGCAGAGCAGCAGCCGCAGCTCGGCGGCCATGCCGGCGTCGACCAGCGCGGCCCGGAGCGCCAGCACGGCCAGGCACATGCCGAGCGCGGCCTGGAACACGCCCGCAGATGGCGCGGAAGAACACCATCGGCGACACGCCGAGCGCCCGCGCGGCCAGGACGGTCTGGGCCGGCTCGACGAGCGTGGTCGAGATCGCATAGGCGACGGCCACGCCGATGATGCCCCACTCGAGGCCGACCGCGAAGGCGACGATGTGGGCCGTGGTGGCGACGAGCGGCGAAGCGGAACATCGTCCGCGAGCGTCCGCGCGCGAGCAGGATGTCCATGTTGATCGCCTGCAGCGCCTGCACGATGCCCACCCAGGCGAGGATCTGGATGACCGGGCACCGCGTCGGTCCACTGGTCGCCGAGCACGAGCGGCACGAAGTCGGGCGCCACCACGATCAGGCCGCCGAGCGCCGGCACCGAGACGAACGGCCAGCAGCCGCGCCACGCGCGCCCAGGTGGCGGCGATCCGCTCGGGCTCGTCCTGGATCCGCGAGAACGCGGGCGAGAAGACCCGCTGGAGCGGACCGCCGAGCTTGCTGGCCGGCACCAGCATCGTGTTGTAGGCGACCGCGTAGACGCCGAGCGCGGCGGTGCCGAGGAAGCGGCCGATCAGGAAGCGGTCGCCGTTCGACTGCAGGTACTAGAGCATCCGCTGGCCGAGCATGTAGGCGCTGAAGCCGCCGAGATCGAGCGCAGGCTCGCCCTGGAGAAGGCGAAGCGCGGCCGCCACGGCGAGCGCTGCCACACGAGCGCGGTGGTCGACGACGGTCGCCACGACCTGCTGGGCGATGATCGCCCACGCGCCGGCGCCGTGCGCCGCCGCGACGGCGGCCGATGCCGCCCACGAGCGCCGGCGATCATCGGCAGCACCTCGACGCGCCGGAAGTCCATGTCGCGCAGCATCAGGTTCTGCTGCGTGGCGCCCGAGCGCGGCTGACGACGAACGATGAGCGAGAGCACGAGCAGCAGCGGCTGGGCGTCCGGCTCGCCGTAGAGCGACGCGAGCGGGCCGGACAGGGCGACGCCGAGCACCGTGAAGATCACGCCGGCGGCCAGCGTCGTCCAGAACGCGGTGTCCGTGTCGACCGCGCTCAGGTCCTTGCGCTGGATCAGCGCCGCGCCCAGCGCGAGGTCGGAGAAGACCATCACCAGGCTGGCGAACACGAGCGCCAGGGCGGCGAGGCCGTACTCGTCCGGGGTCAGCAGGCGGGCGACGACGATCGCCACGACCGCGCGCGTGAGCTGGGCGCCCACCTGCGAGGCGGCGACCCAGCACGAGCCCGCGGAGGACGCGGGCGCGCAGGTCCGGGACCCCGGGGAGCAGACCGTTCGACATCGCTGCCGACTGCTAGGGCCGGTCGCGGCGCGACGAGCCTGGACGGTCGGTCAGGCCGGTGCTCGCGCATGCGCCTCTACGGTGACGTCCATGTGCGGCATCGCAGGCGCCTTCAGGCTGGACGGACGCGACGCTCCGGCGCTCCCCGAGCACGTCCTGCGCGCCATGACCGACGTCATGGACTACCGCGGGCCCGACGACGCCGGCTTCGTGTCCGGCGACGGCTGCCTCGCTCGGCGCGCGCCGGCTCTCGATCATCGACGTCGAGGGCGGCCACCAGCCCTTCGCGAACGAGCGCGGCCGCATCTGGGCCGCCCAGAACGGCGAGATCTACAACCACGACGCCCTGCGCGACGAGCTGCGCGCCCGCGGCCACGTGCTGCGCAGCCGCTGCGACACCGAGGTCCTGCCCCACCTGTACGAGGACCACGGGCCCGCCCTGGCCGAGCGCCTGCGCGGCATGTTCGCCGTCGCGGTCTGGGACCAGGACGCCCGCCGCGGCGTCCTGATCCGCGACCGCCTGGGCATCAAGCCGCTCTACTACGCGATCGTCGAGGACCGCGTCGTCTTCGGCTCCGAGCTCAAGTGCGTCCTCGCCAGCGGGCTGGTCAGCGCCGAGCTCGACCCCGAGGCGATCTCCGCCTACCTGATGCTCGGCTACGTGCCCGGGCGCCATGACGCCGCTGCGCGACGTCCGCAAGCTGCTGCCGGGCGAGCGCCTGGTCGTCGAGGACGGCGCGCTGCCGGCTCGAGCGCTGGTGGGACTACCCGGTGCCGGACTCCGAGGGCGACACGCGCACGGCCGACGAGTGGGCCGAGATCGTGCTCGACAAGCTCGACGAGTCGGTGCGGCTGCGCCTGATGAGCGACGTGCCGCTCGGCGCGATGCTCAGCGGCGGCCTGGACTCGAGCCTGATCGTCGCGCTGATGGCGCGCCACATGACCGAGCCGCTCGAGACGTTCGCGGTCGGCTTCGCCGGCGAGGACTCCGAGCTCCCCGACGCGCGCCGCGTGGCCGACGCGCTGGGCGCCAACCACCACGAGCTCGAGGTCGAGCTCCAGAGCGACCCCGACGTACCTGCGGCGGCTGATCTGGCACCTCGACGAGCCGCTCGCCGACCTCTCCTCGATCGGCTTCCTCGCGCTCTGCGAGCTCGCGCGCCGACGCACGTCACCGTCGCGCTCTCCGGCCAGGGCGCCGACGAGCTCTTCGGCGGCTACCGCAAGCACCGCGTCGCCTCGCTGGCCGAGAGCTGGGGCAGCGGTGCCCGGCGCCCTGCGCGGGCCCGCCGCGGCGCTGCTGCGCCAGGGCCCCGGCCGCGCCGGGCGACTGGCCGACGGCGCTCCAGGCCGGCGACCCGGCCACCCGCCTGCTCGCCTCCAGCGGCTTCGTCCACGCCGACCTGCGCGCCGAGCTGTTCGGCGGCGCGCTGGCCGAGCACGCCGGCGCCGCCGAGCGCGTTGTCCGCGGCACGCTGGCCGGCGCCCCCGGCGCCGCGCCGCTCGAGGCCGCCCTCTACCTGGACGCACGGCTCGGCGCTGGTCGACGACATGCTCACCTACTTCGACCGCGCGTCGATGGCCTGCTCGCTCGAGGTCCGCGTGCCGTTCCTCGACCACGAGCTGGTCGAGCTGTGCGCGCGCATCCCCACGAAGCACAAGGTGCACCGCCTCCAGGGCAAGCACGTCCTGCGCCTGGCGGCCAAGCGGCCACGTGCCGGACTTCGTGCTGACCAAGAAGAAGCAGGGCTTCTTCAACGAGACGGTCGGCGACTGGGTCGGCGCGGCCGGCGGCGCGCTGGTCGACGAGCGTGCTGCTGGGCGACGATCCCGCCTACGCGCAGGTCGTCGACCAGGGCGCCGTGCGCCGCGCGGTGGGCGAGTTCCGCGGCGGACGGGCGGAGAACGCGAAGCTGCTGCTCGCGCTGGTGATGCTCGAGCTGTGGCTCGGCGACTACCTGCCGCGCGCGATGGCCCCGGCGCCCGAGCGGGTGGCCGCGTGACCCGCCTGCGCTACGCCGTCGTCACCCCGGCGCGCAACGAGGAGGCCAACCTCCAGCGGCTCGCGCGCCGCGATGATCGCCCAGGACCTGCCGCCGTTCGTGTGGGTCGTCGTCGACGACGGCTCGACCGACGGCACGCCCGACGTGCTCGCCGACCTCGCCGCCGAGCACGCCTGGATCCGGCCGCTACGCGCGGCCCGAGGCCGACCGCGAGGAGTCGCTGGCCGACGGGCGCCGCAAGGCGCGCGACCTCGACGGCTTCCTGCTCGGCGCCGCCCCGCTGCGCGACGACGTCGACGTGATCGTCAAGGTCGACGCCGACGTCGACTTCGAGCCCGACTACTTCGCCGAGCTGGTCGGCCGCTTCGCGGCCGACGAGCAGCTCGCGATCGCCAGCGGCACCTGCTACGAGCTCGAGGACGGCGAGTGGATGCGCCGCACGAAGGCCGAGGCGACCGTCTGGGGCGCCACCCGCGCCTACCGCAGCGACTGCCTCGCCGACCTGATGGCGCTCGAGCCGTGCATGGGCTGGGACGGGCTCGACGAGATCAGCGTCCAGCTGCGCGGCCTGCGCACGCAGACCTTCGTCGACCTGCCGTTCCGCCACCACCGCCCCGAGGGCGGCCGCGAGCTGAGCTCGCTGCACCAGGGCGAGGCGCTCGGGCGGGCCGCCTGGTACATGGGCTACCGGCCGACCTACCTGACCCTGCGGGCGCTCTACCGCGCGCGCCAGGAGCCGGCCGCCATCGGCATGCTGTGGGGCTACTTCGGCGCCGCCCGCCGGCGCGCGCCGCAGTGCCCGAACCGGGACCTCGTCGAGCGCGCTGCGCGAGCGCCAGCGGCTGGGCGCCACGCTGAGGCGCGGCGCCCCCAGCTCCTGAATCAGCGGACGCGCAGCTTCAGCCGCACCGGCGCCGAGCGGCGCCCGGCCGCGTCGGTGGCCACCACGACCAGGCGATAGCGGCCGGCCTTGAGGCCGCGGGCGCGCAGGCGATGCGCCTTGCGCACCTTCACCTTGCCCAGCGCCACGCGCCGCACGCCCTTGGGCTTGCCGCCCTTGCGCACGCGCTGGACCCTGATAGAGAGCCGCGCGGGCCGACCGAGTCGCATCCGCAGCTTGGTCGACGACGGGCAGCCGCGCCGGGCCTGGCGGCAGATCACGCGCGGGCGCAGCGCCGCGAAGCGCACCTTCCAGCGCGCGGGCGTCGAGGACGGCGGTGGGCCGCCGGTGGCCGCCCCGGCGCCGAACTCGTACGCGCCGGCGTCGGGCCGCGAGTCGCGCGGCAGGCCGAGCTTGTCGGTCGGCGGCGCATACTCGGCGCTGCCACTGTTGACGGCAGCCGAGGTGGCCTGGAGCGAGAAGTCGAAGCCGGCGGGGTTGAGCCAGCCGACGGGCATCGTGCGCAGCGAGCCGCAGGCCGGCGGGCCGCACGAGCTCGACGGGTTCACGGCCCGGTCGGAGCTGTGGCAGGCCTTGCCGATGTTGTTGCGATACGTGACGCCCGGCAGGCACTGCCAGCCGCCGCCGATGTTGTTCGCCCACACGCCCGAGTACGGGCCCGAGCCGATGTGCTCGGAATCCATGCGGACGGCGTTCTCGAACGTGTTGTTGACCACGCGCGCGTTCTCGAACTTGCCGACGAACCAGGCGAGACCGTAGTAGTGCCAGCCCGACCCGTTGACCGAGTGCCCGAAGACGTTGTTCTCGAGCACCACGTTGCCGTAGGGCTGCTGGCCCCACCAGTCGCCGCGACCGAGCGAGATGTCCATCGTCGCGCAGTTGCGGAACGTCGAGTTGCGGATCGTGATCCCCGGGGCGTGAGCCATGATGCACTCGTTGTGCACCCCGTCCCCGCGCTGGACGACGTCGTGGAAGTCGACGTTGTCGATCACGAGGTTGGTCGGGTTCGTGCTGTCCGAGCCGCCGAGCATGGCGCCCTTCTCGTCCACGACGTTGCCGACGCGGCTGTTCTTGAGCGTCACGTTCAGCGGCCCCGCCGTGCTCGAACACGGCACCGGTCGTCTTGGTCCCGCCGGCGTCGAGGTCCAGGGCGTCGAAGGTGATGTTGTTCGCGTCGCTCTTGAGCTGCCGGATCTTGTTGCCCGGCAGGCCCTGGACCGTGACGCGCTTGCTGCCGGACGGCACCTCCTGGTCGCCGTAGGAGCCGGCCGCGATCGTGATCACGTCCCCGTCGACGGCGACGTTGTAGGCCCGCTGGATGCTGGCGCAGGGGACCGCCAGGCAGTCGCTCGCATCCGAGCCCGCGGGCGCCACGAGGCGAACGGCGGCCTGCGCGGCAGGCGCCAACGCCAGCGCGGCGGTGGCCGCCGCGAGCAGCGCAATAGCGGTCAGGACGTGGAAATGTCTCGAGATCCTCGGCAGCGACACGGGTTCCTCTCGATTTCGTCGGCGCGAGCGTCCCTACTCGCTATCGACACGCGCGCTATCCCCTTTAAGCGCGAGCCCCTGGAATCCGCCCCGCCGCGGCGGGCGACAGGCTAACAGCCTGGACTGTCGTCCAGGCTGTTGGTACCCGGCCGCGTGTACTTTCGACCCCATGGCCATCGATCTTTCGCCTGACCAGCCGGCTGCGCCCGCCGCCATCGGGGACCCGTCGATCTGCTTCGTCGCCTGCGTGGAGTCGGGGCCGCTGGAGGCCCAGACCGTCCGGCTCGCCGAGGGCCTGCGCCGGTTCGGCGGAGCCCTAGCCGACAGCGAGATCCTGGCCGTCAGCCCGCGCTTCGGGCCGCCGCTCGCGAAGAGCACGCGGCGCCGCTTCCGCGAGCTGGGCGTGCGCCACGTGCGGCTTCGCTCGCACCCCCGCTACGCCTGGTACCACTACCTCAACACGCCGATCGCCCTCGCCGCCGCCGAGGACCTCACCGAGGCGTCGATCATCTGCTGGCTGGACTCGGACCTGCTGTTCATGGGCGAGCCGAGCGAGCTGCTCCTCGACGAGGACGTCGACTTCGTCGCCGGCACGATCGACGACGGCGTCGTCGGCAGCACCGGGCCGGGCTCCGCGCACGAGGCCGACTGGCTGCGCCTGCTCGCGCTGCTCGGCATCGACCCCGACACGCTTCCATGGGTCGAGTCCCAGATGGACCACCAGCGCCTGCGCCTCTACTTCCAGGCGGGGATCTTCGCCTACCGCAGCGGGATCGGCTTCTCGCAGTACTACCTGGACATGTGCACCGAGGTGCTCGACAAGGGCTTCGGCTTCGCCCACCGGGCCGAGAACTACCTCGACCAGGTGTGCCTCGGGCTCGCCGCGCACAAGTTCGGGCTGCGCTGGCGCCAGCTCGACCTCAGCCACAACTTCCCGATGGCGAGCTTCCTGCCGCAGTTCGACTCGCCCGAGCGGCTGGCGCAGGCTCGCGTACTGCACTACCACGACGCGATGGAGCCGCACTTCTTCGAGACCTGCGTCGGGCGGGTCGGTCAGGCCCACCCGGAGGTCCACACGTGGCTGCGGGCGAAGGAGCCGCTCACCGACCCCGCCCCGGCGCCGTGGCGGCTGGTCCGGCAGGCCCTGCGGATGGCCCGCGGCGTGCCGCGCAAGCGCTACCGGGCGCGCGTCAGCGGCTGAGGGCGACGAGGTCGGCCTCGGCCTGGGCGTCGGCCTCGCGCATGACCACGCGGAGGCCCGCCTGCGTGAGGTGGTCGACGATCGCGTCCGTCGAGCAGGGCGCGAATTCGTGCACCTCGAGGAAGACCTCGTCGACGCTCCGCCAGAGCTCGACCGGCGTGCCGAGCACGATGTCGCACTCGGCGCCCTCCGCGTCGATCTTGACGATCAGGCGCCGGCCGTCGCCGGCGTCCTCGAGCACATCGGCCATCGGCACCACGGTCACCGTCTGCGAGCCGATCGTGGGCCGCTTCTCGGAGTCCTCCTGAACGATCGAGTGGCCGGCCGACTCGACGTTGACGTGCAGCACCACCTCGCCCGCCCTGTCGCTGACCGCCCGATTGTTGACGATCCAGGCGTCACCGAAGCTGCCGGCCGCGCGCTCGAGGGCGGCGAAGTTCGTCGCCTCGGGCTCGTAGGAGCGGACCTCCTTCGCCCCTTCGAGCAGCGCGAAGGCGCCGTAGTAGCCCTTGTGGGCGCCGATGTCGATCACCGTCGCTCCGCTGTAATCGGCGCCGTACCAGCCCTGAAGGAAGATGCCGAAGTAGGCGATCCGGTCGACCGCGAAGCTGTCGCGACCGAAGTACAGCGTGCCCGAGGCGGCCGGGCTGCTGGCCCGCAGGCTGAGCGGCCCGTGCCCGCCGCGCCGCTTCGCCAGCGGCAGGACGTAGTCCATGGTGAGGAGCTCGCGGCGCAGGCCCGGGCGGCCCTTGACTCGTGCCACCTCGACTGCCCGCCGGCTCCTGATCTTGATCAGATCGAGCACGGTCGCGGCGATCCTAGCGACAGTGAGTCAACGAGCGAGCACGCGGTCGAGCACGCCCGCGATCTCGGCGACGCAGCGGCGCCGCTCGAGCTGGTCGATCCCGTCGCGCTCCGCCGAGACCGGCGCGCGCGCGATCTCCGCGCGCAGAGCCCCCGCCATCGCCTCGGCGTCCGCCGGCCGCACGAGCGTGACGTCGTCGAGCGGAGCCAACATGTCGCGGACGTCGCCGTCGGGCACGGCGGCGAGGATGGGCCGGCCGGCGGCCAGGTACTCGAACGTCTTGTAGGGGATCAGGCCGGCCCGGGTGCCCGACGGCAGATCGTGCATCGGGAGGAACAGGAGATCGGCCGAGCGCATCAGCCCCACGGTCTCCCGATGGGCGAGCAGGCCGCGCAGGCGCACGAAGTCGTGGCGTTCGGCCACGGCGCGGTCGCCGTCGGTCAGTGCGCCGGCCAGGTGCAGCTCGATCCGGCCGCGCAGGGACGGATCCGCGGTCGTCACGGCGGCGATCGCCTCGACGAGGAAGACGTGGGATCGGGTGAGGATGTCGAGGCCCGGGAGCGTCCCGCCCAGGAGGCGGCGCCGCGTACGGGTCGCGCGCAGGCGCATCCCGACATCGGTGTGCATGGAGCCCGTGTGGACGATGCGGAAGACGCCGTCGTCGCCGCGCGGCTCGGCGGGCGCGTCGAAGTCGTCGCGCTCGAAGCCGATCGGGATGCCGGTGACCACCCGGTCGGCCAGGTCCGGCAGCTCCCGCCGCACGCGCGCAGCCGCCTCGGGAGCGGCCATCACGATCGCCGACGCGGTCGACAGCGCCGAGCGCATCGCTCGCAGGTCGAGCGCCCGGTGCAATGCCGTCGGATGCAGGCGCATCTCGTCCAGGGCCCACGGGTCCTCGAGGTCGGCGATCCACGGCTTGCCGAGGTCGGCCGCCAGCCGCGCGCCGGCGAGCGCGGTCTCATACGGGGCGCAGGAGCAGATCACCACATCGGCGTCGCCACCGACGCGGCGACCCAGGGCCACGGACTGGTCGATCCACCAGCGCACCCAGGCGTGCGGCCCCGGACGGACGCGATCGAACCACGCGGCCATGCCGGTCGCGCCCGCCGGCTCAGGGCCGGCGACGCGGTGGACCTCGGTCCCGGTGGGGAGGCGATCGAGCAGCTCGGGATCCTGCGCGTCCCAGCGGCCGCGCTGCTGGCCCGGCCCGGTCACGACGACCGGCTCGTACCCGAACGCCGGCAGGTGGCGGGCGGAGCCGACCGAGCGGTGAACGCCGGCGCCGCCGATCGGCGGGAAGAAGCGAGCGAGAAGCAGGACGCGCGGCATGGACGGTGATCGTAGGAAGTCCGGAGGCGACGCCTGAACGATGGGCTAGGGGCCGATCGGCGGCGAGACCCTAGTCTCGAACGCATGAACCTCGCCCGCCACGCTGCCGTCCTCTGGCGCTTCCGCCGGATCACCGCGGCCGGCCTGATTCTCGGCGTCTTGCTCGCCGTCTTCGCCTCGTACAGCATCTCCCCGTCCGGGCTGAAGGCACGCGGTCTGTCGACCTACACGAGCCAGTCGCAGCTGCTCGTGACCCAGCCGGGGTTCCCCGAGGGCCGGCCGGTGCTGCCCACCAGCCCGGCGATCGACCCCGACACGGGACAGCCGATCGTCGACCCTGACCAGACCGACTTCGCCGACCCGGCGCGGTTCCTGGCCCTGGCGGACCTCTACACGAAGCTGATCGTGTCCGACGACGTCCTCGCCCGCCTGCCCGTCCGCGTCAGCCCCACGCAGGTCGTCGCGAGCCCGCTGCCGGCCGTCTCCGGCGCGCCGATCCTGCCGATCATCCAGCTCGACACCATCGGCCCCACCCCGGCGGCCGCCCAGCGGCTGAACGTCGATCTGGCGAAGGCACTGCAGGAGCACATCTCGGAGGGGCAGCGCAGGAACGACATTCCGCCCGCCAAGCGAGTGGTGATCAACACCATCAACGCTCCCGAGGCGGGCGCGCTCACCACCGGCCCCTCGAAGATGGCCTCGATCCTCGCGCTGCTCCTGTGCGTGATCGCGACGATCGCGGTCACCCATCTGCTCGAGAACCTGCGCAACCGGCGCGAGGCCGAGCCGACCGAGGACTTCGACGACTGGTCGCTCGACCCGGTGGCGGGCACGAACGGATCCGGGCACCACGACGCCGAGCTCGACGCCGTCTTCGCGAACGGCGAGTGGGGCCCGCCGTCCACGCAGCAGTCGAGGCAGACGAAGTGAGCAGTCCCGGCGCCGCCCTACCGGCGCCGGGGGCAGCACCGGCAGCCCCGCGGCGGACGCGCGAGGAATGGGCGCTCTGGATCGTCCTCGGCCTCGCGCTGCTGCTGGTGCTCGCCGCGGCGCGCGCGGACGGCACCGCGACGCCGCTCCTCCTGGCCATCGTGGCCGGGCTCGTCATCGTGTCCTACCAGCGGGTCCTGCTCGCCTGGCGCACGATGCTCGGGCTGATCCTGCTGATCATCATCTTCATCCCGATCCGGCGCTACACGGTCGGCGGCAGCCTCCCGATCGAGCTCGAGCCGTACCGGATCGTCATCGGTCTCGTGTTCGCCTGCTGGTTCTGCGCGCTGGCCGCCGATCCCCTGGTGCGCTGGCGCAAGACCGGTCTCGAACTGCCGATCGCGGCGCTGCTGATGGCGCTGCTGCTGTCGATGGTCGCGAACATCTCGCGCGTCAACGCGGCCGGCACGCTCGTGGTCAAGAACTTCACGCTTCTTCCTCAGCTACCTGCTGATGATCTACTTCATCGCCAGCGTCATCCGCTCGCGCAAGGACCTCGACCGCATGATCAAGCTGCTGGTCGGAGGCGGAGCGATCGTCGCCGTGGCGTCGCTCATCGAGTGGCGGACGACGACCAACTTCTTCGGCTGGTACAGCCACGTGATGCCGTTCCTGCACTACGTCGACGAGGGCGTCGCCCAGTCGCGCGGATCCGGCGTGCGCGCGCGCGGCTCGGCCCAGCACCCGATCGCGCTCAGCGCGGCGCTCGTGATGCTGGTGCCGCTGGCGTTCTACCTCTACCAGCGCCACCGCAGGTTCGCCTGGCTGTGCTGCGCCGGCGTGCTCACCCTCGGCGCCCTCTCCACCGGGTCGCGCACCGGCACCACGATGCTGATCGCCCTCCTGGTCAGCTTCATCTGCATCCGGCCGCGCGAGACCGTCCGCCTGCTGCCGTGGCTGCTCCCCATGCTGGTCGTCATCCAGGTCGTGATGCCCGGCACGCTCGGGACGATGAAGTCGATGCTCAACCCGAGCTACGTGATCCAGGAGCAGTCGTACGACCAGGGCGCCACCGCCGGCCGCGTCGCCGACCTCGGGCCGGCGCTCGACCGCTGGTCGCAGAAGCCGTTCTTCGGCAACGGCTTCGGCACGACGGTGGCCGATCCCAACGCGTCGAAGGAGAGCGAGGCGCAGATCCTCGACGACCAATGGCTCGGCAGCCTGCTCGAGATCGGCGCCGTCGGCGTCCTGGCGCTGCTCTTCCTGTGGGTCGGCGCGGTGCGCCGGCTCAACCGCTGGTCGAAGCGGGCGCGCGATCCCAATGACCGCTGGTTGGCGACCGCGCTGGCCGCGTCGATCATCTCGTTCGCCGTGGGGATGCTCACCTTCGACGCCTTCGCGTTCATCCAGGTGACCTTCTTCGCGTTCGTGATGCTCGGCCTCTCCGCGGTCGTGACGCGGCAGAAGCCCGCTCAGCCGCGAGCGGCCGCGTAGGCGTCGGCGAGCACGCGTCCGGAGTGCGACCAGGTGAGCTCGCCGGTGCCGGCGAGGCTGGCGGCGCGCAGGCGGCGAAGCAGCTCCGCGTCCTGGGCGAGCGCGCGCAGGTGGGCGGTGAGCGCGTCCTGGTCGCCAGCGCGGTGCACGAGGCCGTCGACGCCGTCCGTGCAGGCGGCGCCGGTCCGGTCCGAGACGACGAGCACGCAGCCGCTGGCGCGCGCCTCGTAGGTCACGAGCGCGCTCCCCTCCTCGACCGATGGGCAGGACGAGCACGTCGAAGCGACCGCATCAGCTCGGCGGGATCGGCGACGAAGCCCTGCTCGTGCACGCTCGGATGCGCGAGCAGCGGCTCGAGCACGGTCGCGGTAATCGGGGTCGATGGCGCCGGCGATGACGAAGCGGCCGTGCTCGGCGGCCCCGGAGTCCAGCCAGCCCCGCAGGGCGGCGTGCAGGCCCTTACGCGGCTCGCCGCGGCCGACGAAGCCGACCGTGAACGGCCGTGAGCCGTCGTCGCGGCGGCCCTCGGTGCCGAAGCGTGCCGGGTCGTAGCCGTACTGGTGGCGCAGCAGCCGCTCCTGCGGCACGCCGGCGTCGCGGAACGTGCCGGCGCACGAAGTCCGATGGGCACAGCAGCGCGGTCGCGGCGGCGTACTCGCGCTCCTCGCGCTCCAGGCGCTCCGGACGCCGGACGTGCGGGCGACCCGTGTCGGGCGACGTGTCGGGCGCCATGCCGAGCTCGCCGCGGACCTGCTCGACGGCCCGGAAGGCGAAGTCGGTGTGCGCGTTGGGGCGCTCGAGCACGGCGGGGATCCCGAGCTCACGAGCTGTCGCGAGCGTTCGCTCGGCGCCCAGCGGCCAGGTGTGCACGATGTCGGTCGTCGCGCGCCGCCGGCGCAGGAGCGCGGCGGCGCGGCGATCGTGGAGCTGCAGGACGCGGTCGAGGCCGAGCACCCGGAAGGGGATCTTGACCCCGGCGGGCCGCAGCGTCTCGATCAGCCGCACGCCGGCGGGCAGCGGCCGCTCGCAGGTGGCGGCGACGACGGTCACCTCGACGCCGTGCTCGGCGAGCCCGGCGATCCCGTGCCACGCCGTGGTCCCGATGCCCGCCGTGCCCAGCCGGGTCGGGAACGAGTAGAGGACGCGCATCAGCGCGGCGCGACGACCGCCCGCAGCGCGGCCATGTGCCCGCGGCGCTTGGCGGGGCGCCGGGCGTTGGCGGCGGCGTGGGTCGCCTCGTCGAGTGCCACTCCGAGCGCCTCGAGGCCCGCGGCGAGACGGCCGCTGTGCTTGCGCGCGTAGTAGACGCGGCTACGCGCGGCGATCGCCTGCGTCTCGCCGGCGCCGGAGGACGCGCCGCCGACGTGCCGCACCAGAGCGGCCGGCTCGTAGCGCACGGTGTGACCCGGCCTGCCAGAGGCGCAGGCAGAGGTCGGTGTCCTCGCAGTAGAGGAACATCCCCTCGTCGAAGCCGCCGATCGCCTCGTAGACGTCGCGGCGCACCAGCATGCACGCGCCGGACAGCCACTCGGCGGTGTCCGCCGCGGCTCGTACGCGGCGGGGTCGCGGATCAGCTCGTCGGTCCACGAGGCGCAGCGGCCACGCACGGTGCAGGAACAGCGCCTTGGCGTACGTGGAGCGCAGCCGCGGGAAGCGCCGCAGGCTCCAGGAGAGCGAGCCGTCGTCGTCGAGGAGCCGCGGGCCGACCAGGGCGGCGCGCTCGTCGGCGCGCAGCGCGGCGGCGAGCGCCTCGACGCGACTCGCGGTCGATGCGGGCGTCGGGGTTGAGGAAGAGCACGTACGGTGCGCGCCCGCGCGCAACGCCGAGGTTGCAGCCGTAGGCGAACCCGCCGTTGCGTGGCGCGCGCACGACGATCGATGTCGAGGCCGGCCACCGTGGCGACCGAGTCGTCGGGCGACGCGTTGTCGACGACGGTGACGCGCACGCCCGGGCATCGCGGCCAGCGGCTCGACGCAGCCGCGCAGCGTGGCGGCGCTGTTGTAGGAGACGACGACGGCGTCGATCATGGGAATCTCAGGCTCTACTTGAGGGTCAGTGTGACTCGTGTTCGGGACTTCGGGCACGCAGGCAAGGTAACGGACACCCGAACGCCGAGTCCTAGCCTTCTGGGTGGCTTGCTTCGGGGCCTCTGCCGCCACGATTGCGACATGCGCCCCCTCGCCGTCCGATTGCTCGTCGCCGCGGTCCTCGCCGCGATCGCCCTGCTCGCCGTGAGCGACTCGCTCAGCGGCGCCCCGCGGTGGTCGCCGGACGGCCTGTTCTACCAGGCCCGCGTGTACGAGATCCGCGACGGCCCAGCCAGCCCGAGGCGCTCCGCCAGGCGTTCCAGGGGCCGCTGGGCGCCGACCTCCGCGCGATCGATCCGGAGCGCTCGGGCAGCCCGCAGTGGGTCGCCTACAACGCCCGCTTCTACGAGCGCCGCGTGGCCGTGCCGCTCGCCGCCTCGGTGCTCGAGCCGCTCTCCGGCGACCGCGCGATCCTCGACGTGTCGCTCGCCGGCTACGTCGCCGCGGTGCTCGCGGTGTTCTGGCTGCTGCTGCTCCTGCGCTTCCCCGCTGGCCGTCGGCGCCGGCGGTGACGCTGGCGACGATCTTCCTGCCCGCGCTGACCTTCCACTCGGGCTTCCCGCTGACCGACAGCTGGGGCCTGGCGCTCGAGGCCGCGGCCTTCGGCACGGCGATCTTGGCTCTGCAGCGCGGTCCGCGCTGGCTGATCGCCTGGGCCGCCGTCATCGCGCTGCTGTCGATCACGCGCGACAGCATGTGGATCCCGGTCCTCGCCGCGGTCTGCCTGGCCGTGCTCCAGCGCACGCGGATCACGGTCGCGCTGGCCGGCGACGGGCTTCGCCGCGGCCCTGCCGGCGGTGCTCGCGATCAAGGTCCCGATGCGCGAGCTGCTGGCCCAGATGCTCAACGGGCTCCAGCCCGCGCCCGACGCTCTCGTGGGGCGAGATCGCTCGAGCCGCTACCCCGCCGCGATCGTCGATCTGCTGCAGGCCGACGGCGGCTTCGTCCGCGACGGAGCCTGGTACTCGGCGGCCTACCTGCTCGCCGGTCTGGGCCTCCTGTTCCTGCTCGCCCGCGGCCGCCGCCTCGGCGCCGCGACGATCCTGCTGACGGCCGGCGCGCTGCGCCGGCGCCGCCTACATCCTCGCGGTCCCGGTGTTCAGCGCCTTCCGGCTGGAGCTGACGCTCGTGCCGATGGCCGCCGTCGGCCTCGCGCTCGGCCTCGAGCGGGTGGCCGACGAGGCGCACGCGCCAGCTCGGCTTCTCGCCTCCTAACCGAAGGGCTGGACCTGCTCGCCCGGCCGCGCTTGGCTGACCTACGGTCGGAGCGCTCGATGACCGTCATGGACGACGCCTCCCTGCGTTCGAGGAACCTCGTGCGCTCGCGCTTTACCCGCGTCGTGCTCGCAGCGCTCTCTGGCGCTCCTGCTCGTTCCCGGGTCGCGCCGCAGGCCGACACGGTGTTCGCCCCGACCGACGCCCCGGGCGGCGACGCGCTGTCCGACAGCCGCGATCGAGGTCGGGATGAAGTTCCAGCTCGTCGCAGGCCGGCTACATCACGGCGCTGCGGTTCTACAAGCAGCCGAACAACACGGGCACGCACATCGGCCACCTGTGGACCGCCGGCGGCCAGCAGCTCGCCGAGGCCACGTTCACCGACGAGACGCGCCTCCGGCTGGCAGGAGCAGCCGCTCGCGACGCCGGTCGCCGATCACGGCCGGCACGACCTACGTGGTCTCCTACCACTCGGCGGCGGGCCGCTTCGCGCTTCAGCCCCGGCTACTTCTCGACGCCCGGTCGGCAGCGGCGCGCTCGCAGGCGCCGGCCGGCGGCAACGGCGTCTACCGCTACGGCGCGGCGCCCGGCGTTCCCCGACGAGACGCTGGAACGCGACCAACTACTGGGTCGACGCCACCTTCAGCACGACGCGCGCCGGCGGACACGCGCGCGCCCGAGGTCGGCGTCCGTCACGCCCGCCGACGGCGCCACCGACCAGGCGACCTCGACCGCGCCGACGGTCACCTTCGACGAGCCGATGGCCGCCGCTTCGCTGACGTCGACGACCTTCACCCTCAAGGACGACTCGAACAACGCGGTCGCCGCCACCGTCGCCTACGACGGACCGAGCCGCAAGGCCACGCTCACGCCGTCGGCGCCGCTCGGGCTCGGCCGCACCTACACGGCCACCGTCGACGGCGGCGCGGCGGCGTCACCGACATCGCCGGCAACGCGCTGGCCGCGACCAAGACCTGGAGCTTCAGCACGTCGCGCCAGCTGCCCGTGCACCGTCTTCGCCCCGTCCGAGGGCCCGGTCGGCGACGCGCTGTCGCGACTCGCCGGTCGAGGTCGGCATGAAGTTCACGCTCGACCGAGGACGGCTGGATCACGGCGCTGCGGTTCTACAAGCAGCCCAACAACACCGGCACCCACACCGGGCATCTGTGGATCGGCCTCCGGCCAGAAGCTCGGCCGAGGTGACGTTCACGAACGAGACCGCCTCGGGCTGGCAGGAGGAGCTGCTGCCCGAGCCCGTCCAGATCACCAAGGACACGACCTACGTCACGTCGTACTACGCGGCGAGCGGCCGCTTCGGCTTCAGCCCCGGCTACTTCGGCAGCGGCACGAGCCGCGACCCGCTGCGCGCGCCCAGCGACTTCGCGGCCGGCGGCAACGGCGTCTACCGCTACGGCGCCGAGCGGCTTCCCGGACGCGACCTTCGGCGCCACCAACTACTGGGTCGACGCGACCTTCGAGCGCACCAGCCCGGCCGACACGCGCGCGCCGCGCGTCGCCTCCGTCCAGCCCGGCCGCCGAACGCCAAGCGCGTGCCGCCAGAGCAGCGAAGGTCGAGGTCACCTTCGACGAGGCGATGGACCGGCTGACCGTCAACACCGGCTCGATCCTGCTCAGGACGACGGCCAGGGCAACCCCGTCACCGGCCCCGTCACCTACGACGAGGCGACCCGCACGGCCACGCTGACGCCGACGGCCCCGCTGCGCTTCGGCCAGACCTACACCGCCACGGTCAAGAGCGGCAACGCCGGCGTGACCGACCTGGCCGGCAACCAGATCGCCGCCGACGCAGACGTGGACCTTCTCCACGCCGGCGCAGTGCCCGTGCACGATCTTCGATCCCAACAACGCCGGCCGAGAAGCCGTCGTCGCCGACCGCGACGCACGACAGCCCGCTCGAGGTCGGCGTGCAAGTTCCGCTCCGCCGAGGACGGCTACATCACGGCGCTGCGCTTCTACAAGCAGTCGAACAACACCGGCACGCACGTCGGCCACCTGTGGTCGGCCGACGGCCAGCTGCTCGCCTCGATCCCGTTCGCGGACGAGACGGCGTCCGGCTGGCAGAGCGTCGAGCTGCCGAACCCGGTGGCGATCACCAAGGACACCGTGTACGTGGCGTCCTACTACTCGCCCGGCGGCTACTTCCCGTTCGACCAGAGCTACTTCACCACGCCGCACGACGGCGGCATGCTGACCGCGCTCGGCAACTCCGAGTCGGCCAACGGCGTCTACAAGTACGGCGCCAGCGGCTTCCCGACCGAGTCGTTCAACGCGACCAACTACTGGGTCGACGCGACGCTTCGACCGCACGGTGCCGCCGGACACGCGCGGCCCGGTGGTCACCGAGACGGCGCCGGCCTCCTCGGCCAGCGACGTCGACCGCGACGCCGACGTCACGGCCACGTTCGACGAGCAGCTCGACCCGGCCTCGCGTCACCGGCGCGACCTTCACGCTGCGCGGCGCCGGGCGGCGCGATCGTCCCGGCCACCGTCAGCTACGACGCCCAGACGCGCACCGCCAAGCTCGACCCGACGGCACCGCTGGCGTTCCAGAGCGTCTACACGGCCACGCTCGAGGGCGGCAGCGGCGGCGTGGCGGACGCGCGCCGGCAACCCGCTGACGGCCGACAAGACGTGGACCTTCACGATCGCCGGCCAGTCGCCGACCGAGGGCCCGGGCGGCCCGATCCTCGTCGCTGACCGACCCGGCCGACAAGTTCGGCACCTACTACGCCGAGATCCTCCGCAGCGAGGGCCTGAACAGCTTCGCCGTCGACAGCGCGCCCGTCACGGCCGCCAAGCTGACCGGCCACACGACGCTGATCCTCGCCAACGGCCGCGCTCACCGACGCCGAGGTCGCGACGCTCACGAGCTGGGTCCAGGCCGGCGGCAACCTGATCGCGATGCGGCCCGGACAAGAAGCTCGCCGGCCTGCTCGGGCTCACCGACGCCGGCGGCGACGCTGAGCAACGGCTACATGAAGGTCGACACCGGGTCGGCCGCCGGCGCCGGCATCGACGCCCAGACGCTCCAGTTCCACGACACCGCCGACCGCTACACGCTGAACGGCGCCAGCGCGATCGCCACGCTGTACTCGGACGTCGACCACGGCGACCGCGAACCCGGCCGGTCAGCCTGCGCGACGTCGGCACCGGCGGCGGCCAGGCCGCGGCGTTCACCTTCGACCTCGCGCGCTCGGTCGTCTACACGCGCCAGGGCAACCCGGCCTGGGCGGGCGACAAGCGCGACGGCTTCCCGCCGCTCAGCATCCGCCCGAACGACCTCTTCTACGGCGCCAAGACCGGCGACGTCGCAGCCCGACTGGGTCGACCCCGACCGCTTCGACGTGCCGCAGGCCGACGAGCAGCAGCGGCTGCTGGCCAACCTGATCACGCAGATGAACCTGGACAAGGCCCCGCTGCCGCGCTTCTGGTACCTGCCGCGCGGCGAGAAGGCGGCGGTCGTCCTGACCGGCGACGATCACGGCGTCGGCGGCACCCCGGCCTACTTCGATCGCCTGAAGGCGGCGTCGCCCGCCGGCTGCTCGGTGGCCGACTGGGAGTGCGTGCGCGCGACGTCCTACGTCTATCCCAGACACGGCGATGACGACGGCGCAGGCGCTCGGCTACCAGGCCGACGGCTTCGAGATCGGGCTGCACCTCAACACGGGCTGCGCGGACTACACGCCGGCCTCGCTCGAGGCCGACTTCACGAGCCAGCTCGGCGCCTTCGGCGCGACGTGGCCGGGCGTCGCGCCGCCGGTCTCCAACCGCACGCACTGCATCGTGTGGAGCGACTGGGCCACGCAGCCCAAGGTGGAGCGCGCGCACGGCATCCGCTTCGACACGAACTACTACTACAAGGGCCCGCCGGCCTGGGTGCGCGAGCCCGGCCTGATGACCGGCTCCGGCTTCCCGCAGCGCTTCGGCGACCTCGACGGGTCGATGATCGACGTCTATCAGTCGATGACCCAGGTCTCCGACGAGATGGACACCGTGCTGTCCGACCACGACGCAGATCCACACGCTGCTCGACAACGCGCTCGGCCCGAAGGACTACTGGGGCGTCTTCAACGTCATCCTGCACTCCGACCTCGGCGACCACACGCGCCTGAACGAGCTGGTCGGCGACGCCCGCGACCGCGGCGTCCCGATCGTCACCTCGGCGCAGATGCTGTCGTGGCTCGACGGCCGCAACGGCTCGTCGTTCGGCGACATCGCCTACAGCGGAAACCAGATGACGTTCACGCTGACCGCGCACTCGAGCGCGCGCGGCCTGAAGGCGATGCTGCCCGCCCGCTCGGCGAGCGGCCCGCTCTCGAAGCTCACGCGCGGCGGCCAGCCGGTCTCGTGGAGCCGGCGCACGGTCAAGGGCGTCGACTACGTGATGTTCGACGCCGCCGGCGGCGCCTACACGGCCACCTACGCGAACGACACGAGCGCGCCGGAGATCACCGCCGATCAGCGCGACCGCCGACGCCGAGGGTCACGCGACCGTGCGCTGGACCACCGACGAGCCGTCGACGTCGATCGTGCAGTACGGCCGCACCACCGCGCTCGGCTCCGAGGTCGAGGACACCGCCGAGGTCACCGACCACAGCGTCGAGCTGACCGGCCTCCAGCCGTCGACCACCTATCGCTACAAGGTCAGCTCGGCCGACAGCGCCGGCAACTCGGCGACGTCGCCCGGCACGGCGGCCTCGTTCACCACTCCGGCGAGCACGCTCGTCGACTCGCGCACGGCCGAGTTCGCGGCCGGCACGACGAGCGGCACGTACGTCGGCGACACGCTGACCGGGCCCGACGGCGAGGTGCAGCTCCAGCCGACGGTCGGCAGCGAGTTCGGCGGCGCCGAGCTCCCGGCCGGCTGGTCCTCGAAGACCTGGAAGCCGGGCGGCCTCGTGTCGCTGCTCGGCGGCGCGCTCGTCGTCAACAGCAGCGTCGCCCACACGGTCGACCACTACGGCGGCCCGCGGACGGTCGAGTTCACGGCCACGTTCGACGCCGTCAACGACCAGGCGGTCGGCCTCGGCGGCGACACTCAGCGACTACCCGTACGCGATCTTCAGCTCCGGCGTGCCCGGCGACCCGTTCGGCATCTACGCGATCAGCGGCGCCTCGCCCGGCGAGTACATGCAGAGCCCGAAGCTGAGCGCCAGCCTCTACGTCCCGCACCGGTTCCGGATCGAGTGGACGCCGAGCACGATCCGCTACTACGTCGACGGCTCGCTGGTGGCCACGCACGCCGTCTCGATCGACCAGGAGATGCGCCCGGTCGCCAGCGACTACGGCCTGTTCGGCGCGAGCGTCAAGGTCCACTGGCTGCGGATGAGCAGCTACCCGTCCAACGGCACGTTCACGTCGCGCACGCTCGACAGCGGGCCGGGCGCCAACGACTGGCAGAACCTGACCTTCCAGTCCGTCCCCGCGAGCGGCACGTCGATCAGCTTCCAGACGCGCTCCGGCGACACCCGCCAGCCGAACGCGGGCTGGTCGGCGTGGCAGAACGTCGGCAGCGGCGGCGCCATCGCCAGCCCGAACTCGCGCTACCTCCAGTACCGGGCCACGCTCCAGGGCGGCACGCTCGTGACGCCGACGCTCCAGCGCGTCCAGGTCAGCTACGGCGCGGGCACCGACCAGGCGCCGGTCACCGGCACGGTCGGCCTCGCCCCGGCCGTGCCGCGGACCAACCAGACGCTGACCGCCACCGTGAGCGGCTTCAGCGATCCCGACGGCGACCCGCTGACCTACCACTACGAGTGGTTCCGCAACGGCACGCAGATCCCCGGCGCGACCGCGAGCACGCTCGACCTCGCGCAGGCCGGCAACGGCGACCTGCGGCGACCGCATCCGCGTCGAGGTCTACGCCACCGACGGCAAGGGCGCGGCCAGCGACGCGGCCTCGGCCAAGGTCACGATCGCCAACACGGCGCCGACGGCCGGCTCGGTCACGACGCGACCGGTGCCCGCCGCCACGAAGGACCTGATGCGGGCGATCCCGAGCGGCTACGCCGACCTCGACGGCGACACGCTGACCTACCAGTACCAGTGGCTCGTCAACGGCACCCCGGTGCCGGGCGCGACCGGCGCCGACCTTCGACGTCACCGGCCACGTCGCGCTCAACGACCGCGTCGACGTCGACGTCACGCGCCGCCGACGGCCACGGCGGCACGAGCCCGACGGCGCGCGGCGGCCAGGTGATCACGAGCACCAACGCCACGCCGCTCGACGGCACGGTCTCGGTCACGCCCGCGGCGCCCAAGACCAACCAGCTGCTGACCGCCAACACGAGCGGCTTCCACGATCCCGACGGCGACACGCTCACCTACCACTACGTGTGGTCGCGCAACGGCACCCCGATCGCGGGCGCCACGTCGGCGACGCTCGACCTCTCGCAGGCGGGCAACGGCGACCGCGGCGACACGATCAAGGTCGCCGTCCACGTGACCGACCCGCTGAACCACGCCGAGCGACGGCGTGTCCGCCGAGACCGACGGTGGCGACGACCGATCCGACCGCCGGCACGGTCACCGTCGAGCCGGCCGCGCCCGCCGCCAACGACACCGTCTCCGCCACCGTCACCGGCTTCGCCGACGTCGACGGCGACGCGCTCAGCTACACCTACCAGTGGGCGCTGCGACGGCTCCGAGCTCGGCGGAGCGACCGGCCGCAGCCTCAACCTCAATACCGTCGAGGGCGTCTCGGTCGGCGACGTCCTGACCGTCACCGCGCGCGCGCTGGACGGCCACGGCGGCACGAGCCCGCACCGGCCAGGGCCAGGTCACCGTCGCCGGCGGCAACGGGCATCCGGTCGCCTCGTACGGTTTCGAGGAGGCCGCCGGCAACGTCGCCGTCGACCAGCACGGCGGCAACGACGGCGCCATCACCGGCGCCGAGCGCGCCAACAACGGCTACTTCGGCCGCGCGCTCTCGTTCGAGGCCAACGACCACATCGTCACCGTTCCCGAGGACAGCTCGCTGCACCTGGGCACCGGCATGACGCTCGAGGCGTGGGTCAAGCCGACCGCCACCACGAACTGGCGCACGGTCATCTTCAAGGAGGCCAACGGCGGCCCGGCCTTCAGCCTCTACTCCAACTCGCCCGAGGGCGACGTCCCGCACGCCCACATCGGCAACAGCGCCGAGTCCGGCGCCTCGGGCACCAGCGAGCTCGACCCGTCCCGCTGGACGCACCTCGCCGCCACCTACGACGGCAACCTGCTGCGGCTGTACGTCGACGGCGTGCTGGCCGGCTCGAAGGCGATCGAGGGCGAGCTGTCCGACGCCCCCGGCCCGATGACCTTCGGCGCCAACCACGTCTGGGGCGAGCACTTCCGCGGCGAGATCGACGAGGTCCGCGTCTACAACCGCCGGCTGACGCGCGAGGAGATCGTCGCCGACATGGACGCGCCGGTCGTCCCGGGCACCCCGCGGCCGCCGTCGGACACCGACCCCGAGACGATCGGCAAGTTCGACGCGCCGATCGACTTCCCGATCACGTCCGTGCACCTCGCGCTGCTCTCCAACGGCAAGGTCGCGATGTGGGACGGCTTCGAGGCCGCCGTCAACTCCGAGCACACGTGGGATCCGTGGACGGGCGAGTTCGACAGCGTCCCGACCGGCCGCAACCTCTTCTGCGCCGGCCACATCACGCTGACCGACGGGCGGCTGCTGAGCGCCGGCGGCCACATCCAGGCCTACGAGGGCACCAAGGACCTGAACCTGTTCGATCCGAAGATCGCGACCTGGACGCGCGGCCCGGACATGTCCGAGGCGCGCTGGTACCCGACGGCGACCGCGCTGCCGGACGGCCGCGTGTTCGTCGCCTCGGGCGACACGATCACGCTCGGCCCGAACCCGGACCCGAACACGCCGGTCCCGCTCATCAACTACTCGGACACGCTGCCCGAGATCTACAACCCGGCCACCAACACGTGGACGTCGATGCCGTCGGCCTCCCGCAAGATGCCGCTCTACCCGTACCTGTTCGTGCTCCCGAACGGCAAGCTGTTCGACGCCGGGCCGGACCGCGTCACGCGCACGCTGGACCTCCAGACCGGGCAGTGGACGACGGTCGGCACGAGCCAGATCGACGGCCAGAGCGCGGTCATGTACCGGCCGGGCAAGATCCTCAAGTCCGGCACCTGGTCCGACCCGGAGTTCCCGGACCGCGAGGTCACGAACCGCGCGACGGCGATCGACATGACCGCCGCCAGCCCGGTGTGGACCGAGACCGCGCCGATGCGCTACCGGCGCTCGTACCACACGCTCACCGTGCTGCCCGACGGCAAGGTGCTCGCCACCGGCGGCCAGAACGGCACCGACGGCGTCGACGAGACGACGGGCGTGCTGCCGCATCGAGATGTGGGATCCCGACACCAACACGTGGACGACGATGGCCTCGGCCCGCCGGCCGCGGCTGTACCACTCGTCCGCGCTGCTGATGCCCGACGGCCGCGTCCTGCTGGCCGGCGGCGGCGCCTACGGCCTCGCGAAGAACGAGCAGAACGGCGAGCTCTACTCCCCGCCGTACCTCTTCAAGGGCCCGCGGCCGAGTGTGACCGCCGCGCCGGACCAGGTGCACTACGGCCAGTCGTTCACGCTCGACACGCCGGATGCGAGCCGGATCCAGAAGGTCTCGTTCGTCCGCATGGGCTCGGTGACCCACAACGTCGACATGGACCAGCGGTTCATGAACCTGTCGATGACCGCCGGCTCGGACTCGGTCACCATCGACGGCCCGGCGAACGCCAATCTGGCTCCGCCCGGCTGGTACATGGTCTTCCTCGTCGACGACCAGGGCGTGCCCTCGATGGGCCAGATCGTGCAGCTCGAGCCGAACGGCGACACGCAGCCGCCGACCGCGCCCGCGAACCTGGCCGCCACGCCGGTGGCCGCCGGCGCCGACCTGAGCTGGACGGCCTCGAGCGACAACAAGGCGGTCAGCGAGTACCGCGTCTTCCGCTCCACCGCCGCCGGCTTCACGCCCAGCGCGGCCAACCGCATCGCCCGCGTGAAGACCGGCACCACCTACGCCGACCGCGGCGTCGCGACCGGCACGCACTTCTACAAAGTGCGGGCGGTCGACAAGGCCGGCAACCTGAGCCCGGTCTCGAACGAGGTGTCCGCCGCCATTACCGGCGACGCCACGGCGCCGACGGTCTCGGTGACCGCGCCGACCGGCGGCAACGTGTCCGGCACCACGAACGTGACGGCGACGGCCGCGGACAACGTGGCCGTGCAGAGCGTCCAGTTCCGGCTCGACGGCCAGGACCTCGGCAGCCCCGACACGACGGCCCCGTACTCGCTTGCGTGGAACACCACGACCGCCGCCGACGGCCAGCACGCGCTGACCGCGGTCGCCCGCGACGCGTCCGGCAACGCCACGACGTCGGCCACGCGCACGGTCGGCGTCCACAACACCGGCCTCGTGGCGGCCTACGGCTTCGAGGAGGCGTCGGGAGCGACGGCGGTCGACATCTCCAACGCCTTCAACGGCACGATCTCGGGCGCCACGCGCGTTGCCGGCGGGCGCTTCGGCAACGCGCTGTCGTTCGACGGCACCAACGACTGGGTGACGATCGGCGACCGCGCCGAGCTCGACCTGCTCAACGGCGGCACGCTCGAGGCGTGGGTGCGCCCGTCGGCGCTCGCCAGCTGGCGCTCGGTGATCATGAAGGAGATGACCGGCGGCTGGCCGTGGGCGCTGCACGCCAGCTCCGACACCGGCGTGCCCGCCGCGCACCTGTTCTCCGGCGCGAGCGTCGACGCCTTCTCAGCGGCGCCGCTCGGGCTCAGCGAGTGGACGCATCTCGCGATGACGTGGGACGGCGCGCTGCTGCGGCTGTATGTCGACGGAGCCGAGGTCGCGACCCAGCCGGCGACCGCCGTCCTGACTTCCAGCGCGGGCTCCGTCCGCATCGGCGGCAACGGCGTCGCCAGCCAGTTCTTCAGCGGACTGATCGACGAGGTCCGCATCTTCAACGACGCGCGCACGCCGGCCGAGATCGCGGCCGACATGAACGCGCCCGTCGTTCCCTGACGCCGGACCTCCCCTCCCCCTGACGGGGGATCGTGCGTGAGCGCGCGCCGGATCGCTGCTAGCCTGCGCGGCCGACCGATGAAGAAATCTTCATCGGTCTGGATACGACATCCGTTTGGTCCTTACCGGTTGGGGTAATAAAGCCCGGCGGACGGGCCGAGGCAGGGGACCAGGGCCGGGGCGCCATGCCCGTCCGACAAAGCGATCCGCGCGGCGGCGGGCATGCCGCGGATCTTCGATCCAACGCTTGCTCCAGGGGAGAACGATTCATGCCGACTGCGCATGCGCGCCTGCGCGCAGCCTTGCTTTGCTGTGCGCTGATACTTCTGGCTTCGCCCGCCATCGCCTCCGCGAAGGTGCTGCGAGGCACGTCTACGGCCGACCGGCTCACCGGCTCGGCGACCGCCGACACGATCAATGCTCTCGGCGGTGCCGACGTCGTCGACGGCCGACAGGGCCGTGACCGGGTCTACGGCGGGGCCGGGAAGGACGTCATCAAGGCCGATGGCCTGGACGTGGTGGTCGCCGGGGCGGGCGCCGACCGCATCCAGCTGACCGCGGACGCCACGACGTTCAGCGTCAACTGCGGCGCCGGCCGCGACAAGCTCACCATCACGATGGCGCCCGGAACCGACGCCGGCCGGCTCAAGCGACGGGCGAGCAGCTGCGAGAAGGTCTCGACCGCCACCGGGCCGGTGCCGACCGCGGCAGGCCCGGGCAAGAACGGCCTCAAGAACCCGATCAGCCTGCTCGACACGCAGCCGCCGTCGGTCCCGCAGGGCTTCCGGACCACCGGCACCACGCGCACGTCGATCAGCGTGGCCTGGAATGCGTCGACCGACAACGTCGGCGTGACCGGCTACCGGATCTACCGCAACGGCACCCACATCGCCACCACCACGGCGACCAGCTACACGCTGACCGGCCTGGCCTGCGGCACGCAGTACGAGATCGGCCTGACCGCCATCGACGCCGCCGGCAACGAGTCCTACCGGCCCGAGGCAATCAAGTACGAGTCGACGCAGGCGTGCGCCGACACACAGGCGCCGTCGGTGCCGCAGGGATTCCGCACCACCGGGACGACGCAGACCTCGATCAGCGTGGCCTGGAACGCCTCGACCGACAACGTCGGCGTGACCGGCTACCGGATCTACCGCAACGGCACCCGCATCGCGACGGTGACGCAGACCAGCTACACCCTCACGGGCCTGACCTGCGGCACGCAGTACGAGATCGGCCTGACCGCCATCGACGCCGCCGGCAACGAGTCCTACCGGCCCGAGGCGATCAAGCTCGAGTCGACCCAGGCATGCACCACGCCGACCCCGACCCCGACTCCCACCCCGACGCCGACGCCCACCCCGACGCCGACGCCCACGCCGACCCCGACGCCGGACACGCAGCCGCCGTCGGTGCCCCAGGGCTTCCGCACCACCGGGACGACGCAGACGTCGATCAGCGTGGCCTGGAACGCCTCGACCGACAACGTCGGCGTGACCGGCTACCGGATCTACCGCAACGGCACCCTCGTCGGGAGTCCGACGGCGACCAACTACACGCTGACCGGTCTGGCCTGCGGCACGCAGTACGAGATCGGCCTGACCGCCGTCGACGCCGCCGGTAACGAGTCATACCGGCCCGAGGCGATCAAGTTCGAGTCGACGCAGGCATGCAGTACGCCGACCCCGACTCCCACGCCGACCCCGACTCCGACACCGACACCGACTCCGACACCGACACCGACCCCGACCCCGACGCCGACTCCGACGCCGACCCCGGGTGGCCCCGCGAACAAGTTCATCGCGCCGAGCGGCAACGACGGGAACGCGTGCACCTCGGCCGCGCCCTGCCAGTCGATGCAGCGGGTGTACAACGTCGCGGCGGCCGGTGACATCATCGATATCCGGGCCGGCAACTACGGCGACCAGACGGTGCCGTCCGGCAGCAAGACGGTGACGTTCCGCGGCGTGCCGGGCAACAAGATCCGGCAGCTCAAGAGCAACGCCAGCAACATCACGTTCGACGGGCTCGACCTCGATGCCGGCGCCACCAAGACGACCGGTGCCGTGTTCGAGCACGGCGGCGCGGTCAACGTGACGCTCAAGAACAGCCGCGTCGGCAACGTCGTGGACGAGAAGGGCGCCATGCTCGGCGGCTCGTCGAGCACCAACCCGACCAACCTCGTCATCGACAACGTCGACTTCCACGACGTCGTCCAGCGGACCTCGGGGGTCCACAACGAGTGCATCATGGCTCACGCCCCGGGGATCACGATCCGCAACTCGACGTTCACGCAACTGCGCGACGATGGACATCTCGCTCGGTCGCGGCGACTGGTGGGGCCAGCAGCCCTACGGCAACGTGGTGCTCGAGAACAACCTGTTCGGGCACTCGGTCAACGGGTCCGGCTGGCACTACTACGGTCTCGCCTGGTTCGTCGGCAAGTTCGAGAACGCGCGCGTGGTCAACAACACGTTCGAGAACGCCGTCCGCATGGACTCCGAGCACATCGGCTCCGGTCCGTACTCGGGCGTGTGGGCGAACAACATCGGCGGCGGCTGGCAGTGCCTGCCCGGCGTCACCTATGCCGGCAATGTCGGCAAGAAGTGCGGCGCCTCCGACGTGGCCGTCAGCCCATCGAACTCGTGCGGGCCGCCGGCCTGCGGCTCGATGCAGACGATGCCCGTCGGCTGGGTCAACCCGTCCGCGTTCGATTTCCACCTGACCGCGAGCTCGGTGGCGATCAACGTCGGCTCGGCGACCTACGCGCCGGCCAAGGACTCCGAGGGCAAGGCGCGCAACGGCGCGCCTGACGCAGGCGCCTTCGAGCGCTAGCAGGACCCACGGGCGCCCCGAACCTAGCCGAACGGCTGGGAGCGGGGCGCCCGTCCGGGCCTACGATCGCCGCATGGCTGCTGATGACGGCATCGCGATCGTGGTCCTGACGCACAACCGCGCGCACCTCGTCTCCAAGTGCGTCGAGAACGTCCTGCTGCGCACGTCCGACGTGACGCGCGAGATCGTGATCTGGGACAACGCGTCCACCGACGGCACCGTCGGACTTCCTGGCCGCGATCGACGATTCGCGCGTGCGCGTGATCCGGAGCGAGCAGAACGTCGGCCAGAACGGCTACGCGCGCGCCTTTCGCGAAACCTCGGCGCCGTACCTGATCGAGCTCGACGACGACGTCGTCGACGCCCCGGCCGAGTGGGACCGCGATCATGCTCGACGCCTACAAGCGCCTGCCCGACGTCGGCTTCCTCGCCGCCGACCTCGAGGACGACCCGCACGACGAGGCCTCGAAGGTGCGCCACCACGTGCGCCCGCACGAGTACACGCCGACCGAGGAGCACGGCGTCCGCCTGCTGCGCGGCCCGGCCGGCGGCGGCTGCGCCATGACCTCGCGCGAGCTCAACGAGCGCGTCGGCGGGTTCCAGGAGAACCCCAAGGAGGTCTTCTGGCTCGAGGACGCCGCCTACATCGGGCAGATCCATGCGATCGGCTACACGTCCGCCGTCCTGCGCGACCTGCGCGTCCACCACACGGGCGGCCCGTACTACTCGTCGATCCCCAAGGAGAAGGCGGAGTACTGGCGCAAGTACTGGGCCCGCAAGAAGCGCCGCACGCTCGCCAAGCGGGTGCTCGTGCGCGTGCCCTTCGTCCGCCGCCTCAACGCCCGCTACGGCTGGTTCGAGGCGCCCGCCTGAGCCTCAACCTATACGGCCGCCTAGGGCCGGATGGCCCTGCGGCGCATACGTTGACATCGAACACGCTCCACTCACCGAGGACAGACACTTCATGCGCATACTGATCACCGGCGGCGCCGGCTTCATCGGCTCCCACCTCGCCGACGAGCTGCTCGCCCGCGGTCACGCCGTGAGCGTGCTCGACGATCTCTCCACCGGGGCGATCGACAACATCCGCCACCTGCGCCACCACCCGCGCTTCGAGTACCACATCGGCTCCTGCCACGAGCGCCGCCTGGTCGCGGAGCTCGTCGACGAGGCCGACATCGTCTACCACCTCGCGGCCGCGGTCGGCGTCGAGCTGATCGTCGAGAGCCCGGTGCGCACGATCGAGACCAACATCCACGCCGCCGAGGTCGTCCTCAACGCGGCGTCCAAGAAGAAGAAGCCGGTCTTCGTGGCCTCCACGAGCGAGGTCTACGGCAAGAGCGCGGCGCTGCCCTTCCGCGAGGACGGCGACCTCCTGCTCGGCCCGACGTACAAGGGCCGCTGGTCGTACGCGTGCTCGAAGGCGATCGACGAGTTCCTCGCGCTCGCCTACTGGAAGGAGCGCGGCCTGCCGACCGTGATCGGCCGCATGTTCAACACCGTCGGCCCGCGCCAGACCGGCCGCTACGGCATGGTCGTGCCCAACCTCGTCGGCCAGGCCGTGGCCGGCCGCGAGCTGACCGTTTTCGGCGACGGCACGCAGAGCCGCTGCTTCTGCCACGTCCACGACGTCGTCCGCGCGCTCGCCGACATGATGGAGCGCGAGGACCTCTACGGCGAGATCTTCAACATCGGCACCCAGGAGGAGATCACCATCACCGGCCTGGCCGAGAAGGTGATCGAGATCGTCGAGCTCGAGCTCCGGGATCAAGTACATCCCGTACGACGAGGCCTACGAGCCCGGCTTCGAGGACATGCACCGCCGCGTGCCCGACATCTCGAAGATCGGCGAGGTGCTCGGCTGGACCCCGCGCAGGACGCTCGACGAGATCGTCAACGACGTGCGCGACCACCAGCTCAGCGCGCGCGGCATCGCCTCGCTGGCCGCCTAGCGCTTCGGGCGCCGTCGTTGCGGCGGCGCCGGCGAACTGCGGCCGGGTAGGGAACTGAGAGGCCGGCGCGGCTGACCTCGCCGCCTCCCTACCCGGCCGCAGTTGACGTTCGGCCCGCCTGCCGCTCAGGTGGCGAGCAGGCCCTGCTCGGCGAGCTGGGCGAGGAAGGCGTCGACGTCGGCCGCGGCCCGCTCGCGTTCGACGTCGTAGGTGGTGAGGAGCGTCTCGATCAGCCGTTCGCGGCTCGTGCCGGCCGCGAGGGCGTGCCAGAGCAGCGTGCCAGAGCCGTTGGCGGCGACGTAGGTGGAGCCGGTGGCCTCGAGCGCGATGATCTCGCCGTCGATCTCGCGCCAGTGCAGGTCGTCGTCGCGCAGCCTCAGCTCGTCGTCGTCGCTCATCCCACGTCCTCGCTCATCGCGAGATTGTGCTCGGAACGCGCGCGGCGCGCGTTTCGGAGCGCTCGCGGAGCGCGGGAGACGCGGGTGGCGCGGACGTGGCCGATCATGGCGCCGGGGATGCGGCGGCGCGGATAGCCCCACACCGGCGCGAGCAGGTTCTTGGCGTGCCACTCGAACACCGTGCGCTCGCGCAGGGCGGGCAGGTGGCGGGCCCACAGGGCCACGCCGACGGAGCGCCCGTCGCCCTCGACGACGGAGCGCACAGCGGAGCGCGTGGTGCGCCACATGCGCGTGCAGCCCCAGCGGCGCGCCAGGCGCGCGACCTCGGCCTCGTCGCTGCGGCGCAGGCTCACCGCGACGTCGATCAGGTTCCCCAGACGACCGAGCGGCTGGTGCTCCCACGCGTGGGCCGCGAGCAGCAGCGTGTGGTGCTCGGGCGGCAGCGTGTCGATGCCCTCGATGCCGACGCGGCTCGGCACGGCGGCGGCGAGCAGCTCCTCGGTCGATGGACCAGGGATCCGCGCCGGCCAGTTGGCGCGCGTGTGCAGCTCGATGACGAGCGGCAGCCCCGGCCACCAGAGCGGCCGCAGGTGGTGGATGTCCTCGTAGATCCACGGTTCGAAGACCTCCTGGAAGCCGGCGTCCAGGAGCGCCGCCTGGGCGGCCTCTGCGTCGTCGGTCAGGAAGTCCAGGTCGCCGTAGCTGCGCAGCCCGGTCGCGCCGTAGTCGAGCGCGACCTCGGGCCCCTTCATGAGCACCAACGGCCCGTCCCAGGCCGCGCGCACGCGCGCCAGCAGGCCCGTCGTGGCCAGCTCGTTGACGGCGGCGCGCGTCTCGTCGGCGACCAGGTCGCCTCCGAGCTCGAGCCCCGCGGCGCGCCGGCGGCGCACCTCGAGCAGCTCCACGCGGTGGACCCGCAGCACGTCGGTCGACGACGTCGTCGCGGCCAGCAGCCTGTCGATCCGCTCCCACATCTCAGTACAGCCCCAGCGTGCCGCGCCGGTGCTCGCGCGCCAGCGCCGCGCGGAAGGCGGCGACACCGGCGACCATGGCGACGGCCGACAGCGCGATCACCACGAACAGGTCCGAGCCGACAACGCTCCAGCCGGCGCCGCCGATCAGCGCCTCGCGCGTGCCCTCCATGGCGATCGCCACGGGATTGGCCTCGGCCAGCGTCTGGAGCCACTGCGGCAGCAGGGCGAGCGGGAAGAAGGCGCCGGAGGCGAGCCCGAGCACGCTCATGATCACGCCGAGCGGGCCGGTGCCGCGGCGGAAGGTGACGATCGCGGCGGCGGTGATGAGGCCGAGCCCCCACACGAACGGGACCAGCCCGGCCAGCAGCACGGCGCTCGGCAGGATGCCGCTCGCCTCGTAGCCGAGCCCGAGCGTCACGGCCACCGCGAACAGCAGCAGCGCCATCCGGATCGGCACGAACACGAGGTCGAAGGCGACGGAGCCGACCTGCACGGTGGTCGCCGAGGTGGGCGTGACGAGCAGGGCCTCGAGCGTGCCGATCATCTGCTCCTGCCGCACCGCCATCGCCACCTTCTGGAGCAGCACGGTGCAGACGGTGGTGATGACCACGCCGATCATCACGAAGTCGAAGTAGCTCGCCGGCACGCCGCCGTAGCTGGGCAGCTTCGACGGATCGATCAGCTCGGCCACGAACCCGAACATCACGGCCTGGATGCCGATGTAGAACAGGTCGCCCGCGAACGCCGCCCGGTAGGACAGCATCACGAGCCAGTCGCGGCGCATGAAGGCGGGGACCTTGCGCGCCTCGGCGACGAGCACGCTCATGCCGCCCGCTCCGCGGTCACGGCGAGGAATCCGCGCTCGATCGGCGGCCGCTCGTCGCGGCAGCCGACGATCTCGGCGCCTGCCTCGGTGAGCACAGCCACCGCGGCGCCGAGCGCGACGCCCGGCGCCAGCACGAGCAGCACGTGGCTGCCGTCCTCGGCGGGCTGGAGCTGCCCGCGCGTCCCGAGCGCCGCGTCGAGCGCGGCGGGCGGGAGCGTGGTGGCCGAGCCGAGCTCGAGCACGTGGCGGTCGCCGCCGCCCATGGCGGTCAGCGCGCCCACCGAGCCGGCGAAGGCCACGCGGCCGCGGTCGAGGACGGTGACGTGCTGGGCGAAGCCGTGCAGCTCCTCGATCCGCTGGGTCGCCCACAGGACGGCGGTGCCGGTCGCCGCGCGCGCGGCGGTGAGGTCGCGGACCTGCTGGGCGGCCACCGGGTCGAGGTCGTGCGTGGCCTCGTCGACGAGCAGCAGCTCGGGGTTCGAGAGCAGGGCGCGCGCGAACGACAGCCGCTTCTGCATCCCGTGCGAGTAGGTGCTGATCGGCCGCGTCGCGGCCTCGTCGAGGCCGACGGCCTCGAGCAGCTCGAGCGAGCGGGCCTGCGCGGCGCGGCGGCGCAGACCGTGCAGGCGTGCGAAGAAGACGAGGTTCTCCAGGCCGGACAGGCGCAGGTAGAACGTGCGGTCGCCCGGCGGGACCATGCCGATCAGCGCCCGCAGCTCGGGCGAGCGGCCGGCGCGGCGGTCGAGCACGTGAGCGGAGCCCGCGGTGGGGTCGACGAGGCCGCTGAGGATCCGCATCAGCGTCGTCTTGCCGGCGCCGTTCGGTCCCAGCAGCGCGTGGACCTCGCCCCGGGCGACGTCGAGGTCGATCCCGCGCAGGGCCTCGACCGCACCGAAGCTGCGATGCAGCCCCTCGACCTCGATCGCGGGACCGGCCGTGAACGGCTGCACGGCGGCGATCGTCATGGATTGACTGTACGTCCGGTCCGGCCCGCGCCCCTTAGCCGAACGTCTAGGCCCGGCCCTCGGCGCTGGGGCAGACCCAGACTAAAGTCGCTTCCTGGTGGCGCGCCTCGACCTCCCGAACTTGCGAGCGGCGGTATGGACCGTCCGCGCGCTGCGGCGCGCGAAGCGCGACCTGGCGCGACACGGCCTCGACGGCACGCACGTCCTGCCGCCGCCGCGCCTGCCGGCCGGCGCCCGCCGCGGCGTCATGGCCATCCTGCGCCGCCGGCCCAGCACCTGCCTCGAGCGTGCGCTCGTGCTACAGCGCTGGGAGGCCGCTCACGGCGCCGCCTCCGACGTCGTGATCGGCGTGCCCGGTCGCGGCGACGGGTTCGTGGCCCACGCCTGGCTCGAGAGCATGCCCGACGGGCAGGCCGCCGCCTACCACGAGATCCACCGAATCCCCGCCCCGGCCGACTGATGCGCACGCTCACATCGCTCGAGATCAGCTCCGGCCTCGTGCTGCCGCCGCCGCGGCGGCCGCCGGCCCTGCCCGAGACCGCCTCCACCCCGCGAGCCGCCTTCGAGGCCGCGATCCTGCCCGCGCTGCGCCGCTCGCCCTGCCTGGTGAGCTTCTCCGGCGGCCGCGACTCCTCGGCCGTGCTGGCCACGGCCACCGCCGTCGCCCGGCGCGAGGGCCTGCCCCTGCCGGTCCCGATCACGCACCGCTTCCCGAGCGCCACCGGCACGCAGGAGACCGAGTGGCAGGAGCAGGTGATCGAGCACCTCGGCCTCGAGGACTGGGTGCGGATCGACGCTGCCGGCGACCTCGACTGCGTCGGCCCGGTGGCCACCAAGGTGCTGCGCCGCCACGGCCTGCTGTGGCCCTGCAACGCGTACTTCCACGAGCCGATCTTCGAGGCGGCGGCCGGCGGCGCGGTGATCACCGGCGTCGGCGGCGACGAGGCGTTCTCGCCGTCGAGCTGGGCGCGCGCCTTCGCGGTCATGCGGCTGCGGGCGCGGCCCGGTCCGCGCAACCTGGCCCACACCGCGTTCGCGCTCTCCCCCCGGGCCGTCAAGCGCACCGCCATCCGCCGCTGGCTGCCGGAGATCTGCCCGTGGCTGAAGCCCGCAGCCCGGCGCCGGATCGAGGCGTTCGTCGCCGCCGAGGCGGCGAGCGAGCCGCTGCGCTGGCGCCGCCGCTACCGCGAGCTGGCCGACTCCGGCTACATGGAGGTCAGCCTCGGCAGCCTCGCCGAGCTGGCGTCGGCCCACGACGTCGAGCTGGCGCACCCGTTCCACGACCGCCGCTTCCTGGCCGCGCTCGCCGACCTGCCGCCGGGGCAGCGCCCCGCCTCCCGCTCGGACGCCATGACGATGCTCGTCGGCGACCTGCTGCCGCCCGCGCTGCTCAACCGCTCCACCAAGGCGCGCTTCGACGAGGTGTTCTGGACCGAGCACAGCCGCGAGCTGGTGGCGGACTGGCAGGGCGAGGGCGTCGACCCCGAGATCGTCGACCTCGACCGCCTGCGCCAGGAGTGGGCCTCCCCCACGCCCGAGGCGCACACCTTCACGCTGCTCCAGTCGGTCTGGCTGACGCGAGCTCGAGCAGCCGGTCAGCTGCCTCCGGCAGCGACGCCCAGTCCCGCGGCCGGCTGAGCTCCCAGGCCGGGAGCGAGGTCAGCTCCAGCAGCGCGTCCGGCCGCGCGGGCGGCAGCCGCAGGCCGCGCTCGGCCGCCAGTCGCGGGAGCCGCTCGACGGCCGGCAGCGAGCGCACGGCCACGCGGTCGCCCCAGGCGAGGAAGACCCAGCCGCGCAGGATCGTGCGCCCGCCGGTCGGGCCGAGCCGCAGCCGCCAGCGCTCGCGCGCGCCGGTCATCCCGATCGGCTCGCCGGCGCCCAGGCGCTCGGCCGCGTCGGCGCGCAGGTCGATCGACCGCGGGCCGGCGACCGGCGCGTCGCCGTCGACGATCAGCATGTCGTCGCACAGGACGTCGACGCCCGCCTGCGCGAGCCAGGCGAGCGTCGAGCTCTTGCCCGCCTCGCGCGTGCCGACCACGCCGAGCGCCTGCCCGCCGGCCGCGAACGCCCCGGCGTGCATGCTCTCGCGCCCCATCCAGCGCGCGATCACCGCGGCGGCGGGCGCCAGGTAGGGGTGCACCAGCTCGTCGGGGCGGACCGGATGCGGGACGCGGTACAGCACGCGCCGCTCGGCGCGGTCGATGGCGATCTCGCCCCCGCTGCGCAGCCGCAGCCGCGCCCGCTGCTCGCCGACCTCCTCGCCGGGCGCCTCTGCCTCGCCCAGCTCGGCCGCGACGGCGTATTCGGGCGCGTCCGGCCCGACCTCGACGAGCAGGTCGGCGGCGGCGTCGAGGCCCCGCAGGCGTATCCCGTAGGCGCCGAGAGGAATGTTGAGCCCGTCTACTTACCGGTTACCGGTCTAGCCGCATGGCCAGTGGTGGCACAAGGCGCGCCAGCGTACCCTCAAAGTTCGTTAGTCCGCCTGGAAGGTGGGAATTGATGGTTCGCAGTGACACGGAACGTCTGATGTACGAGCCTCCGACGCTGAGCGTCCTCGGCTCGCTGCACGAACTGACACAGAGCGGGGGAAACTGGCCCTGCCTCTGGAAGAAGACGATCGGTCCGCCCGACTACGTCAACTGGATCCCGATCGCCAACTGCTCGTCCTAGCAACGAGCAACGCCGAAGCCCGGGCCGCGGCCCGGGCTTTTTCGTGCCCGCGATCGGATCGAGCGGGGGATCAGATGGTCGCGAAGGCGCCGGCGGTGCCGACGCTCAGCACGTAGTTCGCCACCAGCACGTCGGCGACCCGCTCGCCGGCGTGGCCGTCCCACAGCGGGATGGCGCTCGGCGTCGGCGGGTGCGGCGAGGGCGCACCTCGGCGATCTCGGCCGGATCCTCGCCCAGCAGCACGTTGGTGCCGTGGGTGAGCGTGATCGGCCGCTCGGTGTTGGGGCGGAAGGTGAAGCACGCCACGCCGAGCGCGGACGCCTCCTCCTGCACGCCTCCGGAGTCGGTCACGATGGCGCCGGCGCCGGCCTGGAGTGACAGGAACTCCAGGTAGCCGACGGGCTCGATGCATGCCACCCCGGCGGCCTCGAGCCGCTCCAGGCCGCCGTCCTCGACCAGCCTCGCGCGCGTGCGCGGGTGGATCGGGAAGACGACGGGGGAATGCGCGGCCAGGCCTACGAGGCCGCCCACGATGTCGCTCAGGCGCACCGGATCGTCGACGTTCGAGGGCCGGTGCAGCGTCACCAGGACGTAGGACTGCTGCTCCATGCCCACGCGGTCCCACGCCGCGCAGCTCGCGCGCGCGCTTCTCGCAGCGGCGCAGCGAGTCGATCATCGTGTTGCCGACGTTGTAGACGCGGCCGGCGCAGATGCCCTCGGCCTGAAGGTTGTCGATCGCCTCGGGGCTGTGGGCGAACAGCGTGTCGGCCAGCCGGTCGGTGAGGACGCGGTTGACCTCCTCCGGCATGCTCCAGTCGAACGAGCGCAGGCCCGCCTCGACGTGGGCGATGGCGATGCCGAGCTTGGAGGCGGCGAGCGCGCACGCCAGCGTGGAGTTGACGTCGCCGGCGACCACCACGACGTCGGGCTCCACCTCCACGAGCACGCTGCTCGAACTCGCTCAGGACCTTGGCGGTCTGGGCGCCGTGCGTGCCCGAGCCGACGCCGAGGAAGACATCGACCTCGGGGAAGTCGAGGTCCGCCAGCACGTCGTCGGACATCCGCGCGTCGTAGTGCTGGCCGGTGTGGACGACCACCTGGCGGAAGACGTCGCGGCGCTCGAGCGCCGACGACGACCGGCGCCATCTTCACGAAGTTCGGCCTCGCGCCGACTACATGGACGATGGTGGGTCGACCGTCAGAAGGCCGGCTTTCCGGCGTCTCGGATACGAGAACGAGGTTGGGTGGCTGCATGGCGGTCATTGATCGCCGCGAGCCTACGCACGGTCGGCGCCACAGCGAAGGCCAACCTCGCCGTTCGGCCAGGTCTGACTACCCTCCCGTCCACCGCCGCGCCAATATTTTCACCGGCACCCCCGGACCTCGCGGTAGGCTCGTCCCTGAGAGCCGACTGGAAATCTGCCCGACGGGGCGAAGGCTACGGCAAGGAAACCACCCACTGTGAGGCAAGGACGACTCGATCCATGGCGCGCGTCGATGGACGTGCAGCACGCGCTTCAGGCGCGCCTGGAGGACGTCGCCGATCCTGAGACGGACGCCGAGAGCCCGTCGTCTCATGGCTCAGGTGGCGCTCGCGAAGGCGACGAGCTTCATCGCGCTGCTGCGCGCCGACGGCCGGCTGCTCGACGTCACCGACGCCCCGCTGACCTCGGCCGGGCTCGACCGCCACGAGGTGATCGGCCATCTGCTGTGGCAGACGCCGTGGTGCCGGCACTCGGAGAACGTGCAGGCCGACCTCCGGCGCGCCGTCGAGCTGTCCGCCGACGGGCGCTTCGCCCGCTTCGACGTCGAGCTGATGCTGGGCAGCGCGCGGGACCGTGTCCGAGACCGTCGACCTCGTGCTGCGGCCGCTGCGCGGCGACGACGGCCGCGTCGCCTTCATCGTCGCCGAGGGCCGCCAGGTGTCGGACCGCAAGCGCGCCGAGGAGCGGATCGCGCGCCAGAACGCCGAGCTGTCGGTGCTGACCGACCGGCTCGCGCGCATCCACCACTACCGCGAGCGGCTGCTGGCCGAGCTCTCGCACGACCTGCGGGCGCCGCTCCAGATCGTGCTCACGCGCGCTGAGCGGCTGCGCCGGCACCCGCGGCGACGCGCCGGAGGCCGAGACGCAGGGCATCCGGCTGGCGGCGCTGGACGCGCTCGAGCAGGTCGACGCCATGCTCGAGCAGGTCCGCCGCGACCACGGCGAGGCCCGCCTGGCGCTCGTCGACGACGATCTCGTGGCCACCGTGCGCGCGGTGGCCGAGCAGTTCGACGCGCTGGCCTCCGAGCGCGGCATCCAGCTCGTCATCGAGGCGCCCGAGCAGGTCCCGGCGCGCTTCGATCCCGAGCGCATCAGCCGCGTGATCTCGAACCTGCTCGCCAACGCCCTGCGCTACGCGCCGGCCGGCGGCGTCGTCCGCTGCTCGCTGGCCGCCCAGGGCGACACCACCGTGGTCGAGATCGCCGACAGCGGCGTCGGCGTGCCGCCCGAGCAGCGCGCGCTGCTGTTCGAGCGCTTCCGCACCGCCGACAACGGCCGTGGCCACTCCGGCACCGGCCTCGGGCTCGCGATCGTGAAGGAGTTCGTGGCGCTGCACGGCGGCACCGTGGCGCGTCGGCGAGGCGCCCGAGGGCGGCGCGCTGTTCACCGTCCGGCTGCCGCGCGAGCCGGCCGCCTCCGAGCCCGCCCCGCTGCGGCTCTCGCAGCAGCTCGCCGCCGCCCGCCGCGCCCGCTACGTCAAGGAGCACCTGGCCGCCGAGCTGGACGGGCACGACGCCTGACCCGCTGGCCGAGCTCGACCTCCCGTCCGTGCTGCTCGTCGACCGCGATCGCGACCGCACCACGCCGCTGGCCGACGCGCTCGAGGGCCGCGCCGGCGTGTTCACGGCCACCGAGGCGGCCGAGGCGCTGCGCCTGGCCACCGACCTCCAGCCCGACATGGTCGTCATCGGCCGGCTCGACGGCGAGGGCACCGCGACCGCGCTGCTCGATCGCATGGCGCGCGAGTGGCGCCTGGCCGGCGTGCTGCGCGTCGCGCTGGTCGAGCGCGGCGGCGACCCGGCCGTCCGCACCGCGGCTCCAGGACTCCGGCGCGCAGGACTTCATCGCCGAGCCGCTGGCGATGCGACGAGCTGCGGGCGCGGTTCGGCCTGCTGCTCGAGCACGCGTCGCTGCGCCGGCGTGCCGAGGCCGCCGAGGCCGAGCTGCGGCGGCTGCGCGGCGGGTCGCCGCGCTGAGGGACGAACTTCGGCTGGGTGGGAGGCTGGGGACGCCGGCCGCGCGGCGGATTTCGGCGATGGTCTGGAGGAATCGTATACGACCCAGGACTCGACGCCTGGCTGAAACCCCGCCGTCCCGCCCTACCCATGCCCGCCGGGTTGACGTTCGTCCCGCCGCTACTCGACCGTGACGGTCTTCGCCAGGTTCCGCGGCTGGTCCACGTTCAGCCCGCGCAGCCGGGCGATCCGGTAGGCCAGCAGCTGGAGCGGGATCACCGCCAGCAGCGGCTGGAGCATCCAGTCGGCCTCGGGGACGCGCAGCACCGCGTCGGCGTGCGGCACGACCGCGTCGCCGCCGACCGCGATCACCGAGGCGCCGCGGGCGCGGACCTCCTGCATGTTCGAGATCACCTTCTCCAGCACCGGCGAGTCGGTGGCCACCACGACGACCGGCGTGCCCTCGTCGAGCAGCGCGATCGGGCCGTGCTTCATCTCGCCCGCCGCGTAGGCGTCGGTGGCCGTGTAGGAGATCTCCTTCAGCTTCAGCGCGCCCTCGAGGCAGACCGGCAGGCCGGCGTGGCGCCCGAGATAGAGGAAGAACGGGGCGTCCTTGAAGCGCTCCGCCACGGCGTCGATCTCGGCCGAGCCCGCGTCGAGCAGCTCGGCGATCGAGTGCGGGAGCCGCTTGATCTGCGCGACCAGGTCGCGCCGGCGCTCGACCGACATCTCGCCGCGGATCTCGGCCATCCGCAGCGCCAGCAGGTACATCGCCGCGACCTGCGCGGTGAAGGTCTTGGTGGCCGCGACCGAGATCTCCAGGCCCGAGCGCGTGAACAGCACGCCGTCGGCGTCGCGCGTGGCCTGCGAGCCCATGATGTTGGTCACCGCGATGACCTTGGCGCCGCGCGAGCGGGCGAGGCGCATGGCGGCCAGCGTGTCGGCCGTCTCGCCGGACTGGGTGATGCCGATGACGAGGTCGCCGGGACCGACGATCGGGTTGCGGTAGCGGTACTCGGACGCGATGTCCATCTCGACCGGGATCGCGCGCCCACTCCTCGAGCGCGTAGCGGCCGATCAGGCCCGCGTGGTACGAGGTGCCGCAGGCCACGATCACGATCCGCCGCGCGCCGCGCAGCATCTCGTCGTCGAGCTCGGGGAGGTCGACGCCGTCGGGGCGGGCCGTGCGGTCGGCGATCGTCTCGGCCACTGCGTCCGCCTGCTCGTGGATCTCCTTGAGCATGAACGTCTCGTAGCCGCCCTTCTCTGCCTCCTCGGCATCCCAGTCGATCCGCTCGATCGGGCGGTCGACGGGCGTGCCGGCGGCGGTGAAGAACTCGACGCCCTCGGGCCGGACGACGACGATCTCGTCGTCGAGGATGTACTGGACGTCGCGCGTGTGGGCGAGGAAGGCGGGGATCCCGGAAGCGAGGAACTGCTCGCCGTCGCCGCGGCCGACGATCAGCGGGCACTCCTTGCGCGCGCCGACGATCACGCCGGGCTCGTCGGCGGCGACGGCCACGAAGGCGTAGTGGCCGCGCAGGCGGTTGTAGGCGCGGCGGACGGCCTCGGGCAGCTCGCCGGTCTCGTCGAGCTCGCGCGCGATCAGGTGCGCCATGACCTCGACGTCGGTCTCGGAGGTGAAGTCGGCGCCGTCGGCCAGGAGCTCCTGCTTGAGCTCCATGTAGTTCTCCACGATCCCGTTGACCACGATGTGCACGCGGTTGTCGGAGTCGAAGTGCGGGTGCGCGTTCTCCTCGGAGACGCGGCCGTGGGTGGCCCAGCGCGTGTGGCCGATGCCGGTGGTGGCCGGCGGGGCCGCGACGGCGACGCCGCCGCCGGAGTCCAGCTCGTCCGCCTCGTCGACGGCGGCGCGCAGCGCGCTCAGGTTGCCGACCGCGCGGACGGAGCCGAGCTCGCCCTCGCTCTGGATGGAGATGCCCGCCGAGTCGTATCCGCGGTACTCGAGCTTCTGAAGCCCTTCGAGCAGGATTTCCTGCACCGGGCGTTGTCCGACGTAGCCAACGATGCCGCACATAGCTGCCCGGCCTCCTTTCGCTCGAGTTCGAGGGTGTCCTACCCTGGCGGGCCGCCATTCTAGACGCGCGGGACAAGTCCTCCGGACGGGACTGGACGTGCGGTCAGGTCAGTTGTGACTCGACCACCGCAACGAGGCGAGAGCAAACGCTTTCCGCCTCCCCGGCCGTCGGTGCCTCGACCATCACGCGGACGAGCGGCTCGGTGCCGCTGGGGCGCAGCAGCACGCGCCCGCGGCCCTCGAGCGCGGCGGCCTCGCGCTCGACCGCCTCGTGGACGGACGCTGCGCCCTCGAGCGCCCCGCGGTCGCGCACGCGGACGTTGACGAGCATCTGCGGGAGCTTCTCCATCGCGTGCCGCTCGTGCAGGCCCGAGTCCTCGATCGCCTCCATCGCCAGCAGCGAGGCTGCGATGCCGTCGCCGGAGGGCACGAAGCCCATGTCGATGATGTGGCCGGACTGCTCGCCGCCGAGCGTCCAGCCGCGCTCGCGCAGCGCCTCGAGCACGTAGCGGTCGCCGACGTTGGTGGTCGCCACGTCGATGCCGGCCGCATCCATGGCGGCGTGGAAGCCGTAGTTGGTCATCACGGTCACCGCCACGCCGTCGACCCCGAGGTGCGTGGCGGCCAGCGCGATCAGCTCGTCGCCGTCGACCACCGCGCCGTTGCGGTCGACCGCCAGCACGCGGTCGCCGTCGCCGTCGAAGGCGAAGCCGGCGTCGTGATCGCCGGCCCGCATCGCCTCGCGCAGCGTGTCGAGGTGCGTGGAGCCGCAGCCGGCGTTGATGTTGCGCCCGTCGGGCGCGGCGGCGAGCACGTCGACGTGGGCGCCGAGCCGGCGGAAGATCTCCGGCCCCGCCTCGTAAGTGGCGCCGTTGGCGCAGTCCAGCAGCACGCGGCGGCCGCTCAGGTCCAGCTCGGCGAAGCGCTCGTGCAGCGCGCGCAGGTAGTCCTCGAGCGCGCCGTGGAAGCGCCGCACGCGGCCGATCCGCGGCGCCGGCACCGGCGCCGCCATGCGCGCCTCGATGTCGGCCTCGGTGGCGTCCGAGAGCTTGAAGCCGTCACCGCCGAAGAACTTGATCCCGTTGTCCTGGTACGGGTTGTGCGAGGCCGACAGGACGGCGGCGAGGTCGAAGCCGTAGCGCTCGATCAGCAGCGGCGCGCCGGGCGTGGGCAGCACGCCGCCGAGCAGCGCCTCGCCGCCCGCGGCGGCGACGCCGGCCGCCACGGCGGCCTCCAGCATCTCGCCCGACTCGCGCGTGTCGCGGATGACGAGCACGCGCGCGGGATCGTCGCCCTGGACGCGCGCCGTCGCCGCGCGCGCCAGCGCGAGCGCCAGCTCGGCCGAGAGGAACTCTCCCGCGACACCGCGGACCCCGTCCGTTCCGAAGAGCTTGCGCGTGACGGCAGCAGCCGAGGCCACTACCGCTTGCTGAACTGCGGCCGCTTGCGAGCCTTCTTGAGGCCGGCCTTCTTGCGCTCCTTCACGCGCGCGTCGCGCGTGAGGAAGCCGCGGCGCTTGAGCTCGGACCGCAGGTTGGGATCGGCTTCGATCAGGGCGCGCGAGATGCCGTGGCGCAGCGCGCCGGCCTGCGCCGACACGCCGCCGCCGTGCATGGACGCGATCGACGTCCATCCGGCTCTCGTATCCGACCTGCTCGAGCGGCTGGCGGATGTTGCGCTGGAGCGTGAAGCGTGGGAAGTGCTGCTCGAGCGTGCGGCCGTTGATCACGTAGGCGCCGTTGCCCGGCTTGAGGATCACGCGCGCGACGGCCGTCTTGCGCTTGCCGGTCGCGGTGTAGCGGGCGCCGGCGGCGAGGTCGATCGCCGCGTCGGCGATCGGCTGCGGCTCGGCCTCGTCGGCGTCCTCGTCGGCCTCCTCGTCGTCCTCGCCCTCCTCGCTCCAGCGGGACTCGCGGTAGTCCTCCTCGCGGACGATGTCGACCTCGAGGTCGGCGCCCGGGATCTCGGGCTTCACGCGCGGGGTCGCCTCGACCTCCTCCGAGCTCCTCCGGTGCTTCCGCAACGGGCTCAGCGGGAGCCGCTTCGCTCGCGGAGTTTCCGCAACGGGCTCATCGAGAGCCGCCTCGTCGGCCGGCGCCTCGGCCACGGGCTCGGCGGGCGCCGCCTCCTCGGCGGGCTGCTCCTGCTCGGGCTCCTCCGCGGCGGGCTGCTGCGGCTCCTCGGACGCCTCGAGCTCTTCGGGCTCGTTGGCGTCGTTCTTCTCGTCGGCGCTCAAGTCCTGATCTCCATCGGTTGCGGCTTCTGCGCCTCGTGCGGGTGCTCGGGACCGGCGTAGATCTTCAGCTTCGTGATCTGCTTGCGGGCCAGGCGGTTCTTCGGGAGCATGCCGCGCACGGCGAGGCGGATGACCTCTTCCGGCCGGCGCTCCAGCATGTCGTTGAGCGTCCGCGTCTTGAGGCCGCCGGGGTAGCCGGAGTGGCGGTGGTAGAGCTTCTCCTGGCGCTTGGCGCCGGTGACCGAGATCTTCTCGGCGTTCACGACCACCACGAAGTCGCCCGTGTCCACGTGCGGCGTGTAGGTGGGCTTGCGCTTGCCGCGCAGAGCGTCGGCGATCTGGGTGGCCAGGCGCCCGAGGGTCTGCCCCTCGGCGTCGACCAGCAGCCAGTTGCGCTCCCGGTCCTGTGGGGTGGCGACGTAGGTCTTCAAGGCGGCGGCGAATGATAGCCGCATCGAATTTCCGGAAGGTCGTTGCCGCCGTCCGGAAGTCATGCATATACTCCCGCCCGTTCAACAGACACGGCCGAATCCGCCTGGGACGGGCGGAACGGGGGAACCGTCGTTTTGGGGCGAATCCAGGCATTGCCGTCTGGTAGCGCTGGTCAGTGCGCGAGCCCGTCAGCTAACCCCGTAGGCCCTGAGACAGCAGGAGCGCATGGGGGCACGCCGGGGGCGCGCCGCGACACGTCGCGGCCGCAGGTCATATGCCAAGGGACTGGTCCGCGTCATCGCGGCCGGTGGCGTGGTCTCCCTCACTCTTGCCGGTCCGGCCGGCGCCCAGGAGTCGACGGGCGGGACCTCGCCCCAGGCTCCCAGCAGCGCGCCGCGCCTCTCGGCGCCGCCGCCCGGCGTCAAGGTGCGGCCCGCGCCGGTGCTGAACTCGTGGCGCTGCGTCCGCGCGTGCCAGGACACCGCCAGCGGCAGCACGGGATCGCTCGTGCGCGTGCGGGGGCGTGCGCTGGGGCGCACGTACGAGGTCGTGTTCCTGGGCGCCGAGGGCGCAGCCGACGACGTCGCCGCCGCTCCGATCCGGCGGAAACGGCACGTCGTCGACGTCCGGGTTCCGCTGGGCGCCGCGCCCGGACCGCTCCTGGTCGCCCGCCACGACGGCCAGCAGTCGCTGCCGAGCGCCACCGCACTCGCGATCGTGCCGACGGCGACGCTCAAGTCGGCCGGCGCGACCCCCACCGTCGAGGTGCAGGCGCAGTCGCGGCGCGCGTTCTTCGACGCCGAGCTGCCGGCGCGGGTCTCCTACGTCCTGCACGCCGACTCGCCGGCCGCAGTCGTCGTCGAGCTCGTGCGCGCGAGCGACGGCGCCGTGGTGACGAGCTGGAACGAGGGCGAGGTCGCGCCCGAGACGCCGCGCACGCTGAGCTGGGACGGCACCGCGGCCGGCAAGCTCCAGAAGGAGGGCCGCTACGCCTTCCGGGTCAGCGCCGTCGACTCCGCCGGCGTGCGGGCGGTGCGCGCCCAGGCGCCGCCGGCCCCGGATCCGGCGCAGATCCAGTTCCTCAGCCATGAGTTCCCGGTCCGCGGACCGCACTACTTCGGGGAGTTCGCGGCGCGCTTCGGCGGCGGTCGCGGCCACCAGGGCCAGGACACGTTCGCCGCCTGCGGGACGCCGCTGGTCGCCGCCCGCGGCGGCGTGGTCAAGTTCAAGCAGTACCACGGCGCCGCCGGCCACTACATCGTCATCGACGGCGAGCGCACGGGCATCGACTACGCGTACATGCACCTGCGCGACGCCGCGCTCGTGGACGCGGGCGATCGCGTCCGCACCGGCCAGCTGATCGGCTACGTCGGCCAGACCGGGCGCGCCAGCGGCTGCCACCTGCACTTCGAGATGTGGCGCGCTCCCGGCTGGTACGACGGCGGCGAGCCGTTCGATCCGCTGCCGTCGCTGCTGGCCTGGGACAAGACCTCCTGACCGTTCGGGAACGCCCCTTCTAACAGGCGTTCCAGAGCGGTAAAGCGCGGCTGACCGGAGTCTGGTCAATCGGCCAGTGGGCAGGAGTTTCGAGCGGTCGTAGGGTCGGTCGATGGCCCCTCGTATTGCGCGCGCACTGTGCGCGACCGTCCTCGCCGCCCTCTTCGCCGCCGCGCCCGCCGGGGCCGAGCTCCGCGAGGACGCGCTGGCGGCGGGCGTGGGCTCTGCCGCCGCCGAGCTGATGGCGCTCGAGGCAGTGCCCCCGGGGGTCACGGAGTCGGTGATGATCAGCGGGCTGACCGACCCGTCGGCGATCGCGTTCGCGCCCGACGGTCGTGTCTTCGTGGCCGAGAAGGCGGGCCGGATCAAGGTCTTCGACAGCCTGTCGGACCCGACGCCGGCGATCTGGGCCGACTTCAGCAGCCGCGTCCACGACTTCTGGGACCGCGGCTTCCTCGGCCTGGCGCTGGACCCGAACTTCGCCACCCGCCCGTACGTGTACGCGCTCTACGCGTACGACAAGGCGCCGAACTCGGCGCAGGTGCCGCGCTGGGGCGACGACTGCCCGACGCCGCCGGGCCCGGTCGCCGAGGGCTGCGTGGTCACCGGCCGCCTGTCGCGCTTCACCAACGGCGGCGCGGAGACGGTCCTGATCGAGGACTTCTGCCAGCAGTACCCGAGCCACTCGATCGGCTCGCTCGTCTTCGGCGCCGACGGCGCGCTGTACGTCAGCTCGGGCGACGGCGCGAGCTACGACTGGGCCGACTACGGGGAGGACGGCATCCCGGTCAACCCGTGCGGCGACCCGCCCGGCGGGGTCGGCGGCGTCATGACACCGCCGACGGCGGAGGGCGGCGCGCTGCGCAGCCAGGACATCCGCACGCCGGTCGACCCGACCACGCTCGACGGCTCGATCCTGCGCCTGAACCCCGACACGGGCGCCGCGCTGCCGGACAACCCGAACGCCGCGAGCTCGGACCCCAACGCCCGCCGGATCGTCGCCTACGGCCTGCGCAACCCGTTCCGGATCACGGTCCGGCCCGGCACCAGCGAGATCTGGGCGGGCGACGTGGGCTGGAGCGCGTGGGAGGAGATCAACCGCGTCGACAACCCCACGGGGCCGATGCGCAACTTCGGCTGGCCGTGCTACGAGGGCACTGAGCGCCAGGGTGGCTACGACAACCTCAACCTCAACCTCTGCGAGACGCTCTACGCCCAGGGCGCCGCCGCGCGGACGAACCCGTACTTCACGTACCACCACAGCGCGCACGTCGTGCCCGGCGAGTCGTGCCCGACCGGCGGCTCGTCGATCTCCGGTCTGGCCTTCTACCCGGCGGGCGGCAGCCTCGGCCCCGCGTACGAGGGCGCGCTGTTCTTCGCCGACTACAGCCGCGGCTGCATCTGGGCGATGCTGCGAGGCGCGAACGGCCTGCCCGACCCGGCGAACGTCCAGAGCTTCGCGAACTCGTCGGCGGTGCAGCTCACGGTCGGCCCGGACCGCGAGCTCTACTCGGTCGACCTGATCGCCGGGACGATCAAGCGCTTCCGCGGCAGCTTCTCCAACCAGACGCCGACCGCCGTGGCCGGCGCGAGCCCGACGACCGGCGCGATCCCGCTGACCGTCAACTTCGACGGCCGCGGCTCGAGCGACCCCGACAGCGGCGACATCCTGTCCTACGCCTGGGATCTCGACGGCGACGGGCAGTTCGACGACTCGACGTCGGCCACGCCGAGCCGCACCTACACCACGGCGGCCCAGATCACCGTCCGCCTGCGGGTGACCGACACGACCGGCCTGAGCGACACCGACACGGTGAGCATCACGGCCGGCGCCCCGCCGACCGTCACGATCGACTCGCCGGCCGCCGGCACGACCTGGCGGACGGGCGACACGATCGCGTTCACCGGGTCCGCAACGAGCAGCACCGGGACCCCGATCACCGGGACCGGCCTGAGCTGGCGGATCAACCTCGAGCACTGCAACCGCATCAGCTCGACCTGCCACACGCACGTGATGCAGAACCTCACCGGCCCGGGCGGCTCGATCGTCGCGCCCGAGCACGAGTACCCGTCCCACATCGAGCTCCAGCTCACGGCGACCGACGCCAACGGCCTGTCGAAGACGGTCACGCGCCGGCTCGATCCGCGCACCGTCGCGCTCACCATGCGGTCCGAGCCCGCGGGCGTCACGCTCACGATGGGCACCGAGACGGCGCCCGCGCCGTACACGCTCGACGTCATCCAGGGCTCGCGGCTGGCCATCACGGCGCCCTCGCCCGTGACCGTCGGCGGCTCGACGTACCTGTTCACCGGCTGGAGCGACGGCGGCGCCCTGACGCACGACATCGTGCCCGGCTCCACGCCCACGACTTACACCGCGACGTACCAGCGCTCGACGACGCCGGAGCGCGTCGCCGGCACGGACGTGGTGGGCGCGACGGGCAGCGACGCCGGCCCCGGTAGCGCCGAGGTGTACCGCACGACCGCGACCGCCGACGCCCGCGTCACCGCGCTCCGGCTCCGGCTGGCGCCGAACAACACGGCCAGCGCGGTCGTGATCGGCCTGTACGCCGACAACGCCGGGCAGCCGACCACGCTGCTGGCCAGCGGCCGCGTCGACGCGCCGGTGGCCGGCGCGTGGAACGAGGTGACGATCGACAGCGGCCCGACGATCACGGCCGGCACGGCGTACTGGATCGGGCTGCTCAACCCGCTCGGCTCGACCGGCGTGCTGCGCTGGCACGATCGCGCGGGCGGCACCGGCGGTGCCGAGCAGGGCAGCGCCAGCGGGACGCTGACCGCGTTCCCGGCCACCTGGCTGACCGGCCCGCGGTGGACCGACGGCCCGCTGTCGGCCTACGTGCTCGGCGTGCCGCCCGGCCCGCCGCCGCCGCCCTCGCTCGCCGTCACGCCCGCGTCGCTCTCGTTCGGCGGCGTGGCCGGCGGGGCGAGCCCGGCCGCCAAGACGCTCTCCGTCTCCAACAGCGGCGGCGGGACGCTCTCGTTCACGGCGACCGACGACGCCCCGTGGCTGTCGGTGTCGCCGGGCAGCGGGAGCGCACCCCGCGACCTCAGCGTCACCGTGAACACGACCGGCCTGGACGCCGGCACGCACACGGCAACGGTGCGGGTCGAGTCGGCCGGCGTTACCGGCTCGCCGAAGCTCATCCCCGTCACGCTCACGCTCACGCCGCCGCAGCCGCCGGCGCTGTCGGTCGGCCCGGCGAGCCTGACCTTCAACGCGGTCGAGGGCGGCGCCGCGCCGCCCGCGCAGTCGCTGGCGATCGCCAACACCGGCGGCGGCACGCTGAGCTTCACGACGTCCGATGACGCGGCGTGGCTGTCCGCCTCGCCCGCCTCGGGCACCGCGCCCGCCTCGGTCTCGGTCGCCGTCAGCCCGGCCGGGCTGGCGCGCGGCACGTACTCCGGCAGCGTGCGGTGGACGCGCAGCGGCGCGACCGGCGCGCCGGTGACCGTGCCGGTGACGCTGACCGTGAGCCCGCCGTCGACCGGGTTGGCGGGCGCCTGGGGCTTCAACGAGACGACGGGCACGACCGTCGCCGACGCGTCGGGCAACGCCAACACCGGCACCGTGTCGGGCGCCACGCGCAGCACCGCCGGCCGGTACGGCGGCGCACTCTCCTTCGACGGCGTCAACGACTCCGTCACTGGTGGCCGACGCCAACTCGCTCGACCTGCGCACCGGCATGACACTCTCGGCCTGGGTGCGGCCGACGGCGGGCGGCGGCTGGCGCACGGTGCTGCTGAAGGAGCAGCCCGGCCAGCTCGTCTACGCGCTCTACTCGAGCACCGACAACAACCGCCCCAGCGGCCACGTCTACACCAGCGGCGACATGGCGCTCCGCGGCCCGGCCGTGCTGCCGGCCAACACGTGGTCGCACCTCGCCGTGGCCTGGGACGGGCTGACGATCCGCATGTTCGTCAACGGCACCCAGGTCGCCAGCGGCGCCCTGGCCGGCACCGCCGCGCTCTCGGCCAGCCCGCTGCGGATCGGCGGCAACTCGGTCTGGGGCGAGTGGTTCGCCGGACTGATCGACGAGGTCCGCATCTACAACCGCGCGCTGAGCGCGGCCGAGATCGCCACCGACCGCGACACCGCGATCGCCGGCGGGGCGGGCCTGCTGGCGGCACGCACCACGCTCCGCGCCCCGAGCATTCGCAACGGCCGGCGCTACACCCGCGACGGGCCGCGGCGGCGCGCCCACCGCACGCACTGGATCACGCGCCGCGGTCTGGCCCTTCGGCCAGTGGGCGGCGCGCGCCATCGGCCATAGGGTCGGCGAATGGTCTCGGTCTCCCGGCGCGCCCGCGCCGCGCTCCTCGCCGTACTGGCGATCCTGCTCATCGTGCCGGCGGCAGCCGCCGCCGACCGGAACGCTTTCGGCGTCGGCCTGACCGGCGCCACGGCCCAGCTCGCCGCAGCTGCCGCAGCACCCCCGCCGGGCTTCCAGGAGACCGATCGCCCTCAGCGGCCTCACGAACCCGACGGCCGTGCGCTTCGCGCCCGACGGCCGCATCTTCGTGGCCGAGAAGGGCGGCCGGATCAAGATCTTCGACGACTTCGGCGACCCCACGCCGACGCGTCTACGCCGACCTCAGCACGCAGGTGCACGACTTCTGGGACCGCGGCCTGCTGGGCCTGGCGCTCGACCCGCAGTTCCCGACGCGGCCCGTACGTCTACGTCCTCTACGCCTACGACAAGGACGCCGAGCTCGAGCGCAGTTCCCGCGCTGGGGCGACGCGTGCCCGACGCCGCCGGGCGCGACCGACCGACGGCTGCGTCGTCTCCGGCCGCCTGTCGCGGCTGCAACGCGGCGGCAGCCGAGCAGGTGCTGATCGAGGACTGGTGCCAGCAGTACCCGAGCCACTCGATCGGCGGCCTCGCCTTCGGCGCCGACGGCGCGCTCTACGTCAGCGCCGGCGACGGCGCGAGCTTCAACTTCGCCGACTACGGCCAGGACGGCGCCCCGGTCAACCCGTGCGGCGACCCGCCGGCGCGGCGCGGCGGCACCCTGACGCCGCCGACGGCCGAGGGCGGCGCGCTGCGCAGCCAGGACGTGCGCACGCCGGCGACCCGACCGGGCTCGACGGCGCGATCCTGCGCCTCGAACCCCGACACCGGCGCCGCGATGGCCGGCAACCCGAACGCCGGCAGCGCCGACCCGAACGCCCGCCGCATCGTCGCCTACGGCCTGCGCAACCCGTTCCGCATCACCGTCCGGCCCGGCACCAACGAGGTCTGGGCCGGCGACGTCGGCTGGAACACCTGGGAGGAGATCAACCGCGTCCCGAACCCGACCGGCGCAGGTCGCGCAACTTCGGCTGGCCCTGCTACGAGGGCACCGGCCGGCATGAGCGGCGTACGACAACCTGAACCTGAACCTGTGCGAGAACCTCTACAACGCGGGCACCGGCGCCGCACGCGGCGCCGTACTACACGTACAACCACAGCTCGGCGCGGTCGTGCCGGGCGAGGCCTGCCCGACCGGCGGCTCGTCGATCTCCGGCCTCGCGTTCACGCCGCCGGGCAGCAGCTTCCCGGCCGCCTACAACGGCGCGCTGTTCTTCGCCGACTACAGCCGCGACTGCATCTGGGCGATGCTGCGCCGGCAGCCGACGGCCTGCCCGACCCGACCAACCGCAGACCTTCGTCGCGCAGGCCGCCGAGCCCGGTCGAGCTGCAGTTCGGGCCCGGCGGCGACCTCTACTACGTCGACCTCGACGGCGGCAACGATCCGGCGGCGTCCGCTCGCTCGACCGCAACCGCGCGCCGATCGCGCGCGCCACCGCGACGCCGTCGAGCGGCAGCGTCCCGCTCACCGTCGCATTCGACGGCACGACCTCGAGCGACCCCGACGGCGACGCCGCTCACCTACGCCTGGGACCTCGACGGCGACGGCGCGTTCGACGACTCGACCGCCGTCGGCGCCGAGCTTCACCTACACGGTCACCGGCACCTACACGGCGCGGCTGCGCGTCACCGACCCCGGCGGCCTCGAGGACACCGTCAACGTGCCGATCACGGCGGGCACGCCGCCGGTCCGCGATCATCGACATCGCCCGCCGGCCGGGCACGACCTGGAAGGTCGACGACACGATCGCCTTCAGCGGCACGGCGACCGACTCCCAGGGCAACCCGATCCCGGCGAGCGGCGCTGACCTGGGACATCAACCTCCAGCACTGCGACCGCGTCAGCGGCTCGTGCCACACGCACCCGCTGCAGTCGTTCGGCGGCGTTGCCGGCGGCTCGTTCCCGGCGCCCGACCACGAGTTCCCGTCGTACCTGGAGATCGAGCTGACGGCGCGCGACGCCGCCGGCCTCACCGGCACCGCGATGCGGCGGCTCGACCCGCAGACGGTCCCCGCTGACGCTCGCCAGCGACCCGCCGGGCATGCGGCTCACGCTCGGCGCCGAGACCACGGCCGCACCGTTCACGCGCGAGGTGATCAAGGGCTCGACCAACGGCATCGGCGCCGAGAGCCCGCAGACGCTGGGCGGCCTGCCGTACACGTTCTCGTCGTGGAGCAACGCCGGCGCCCGCAACCACACGACCGTGGTCAACGCGGCGACGACGCTGACCGCGACGTTCGAGCGCACGACGGCGCTCAAGCTCGGCGGCGCCGACGTGATCGGCTCGAACGTGAGCGGCGCCGGGCCGGGCGGCGCCGAGGTCTACCAGTTCCTCGCCACCGGCTCCGGCACGGCGAGCGAGCTCAACCTCTACGTCGCCTCCAGCTCGACCGCCTCCGACCTCGTGCTCGGGATCTACGCCGACTCGGCCGGCACGCCCGGCGCACGGCTCGGCTCCGGCCGCATCGCCAACCCGGCCGAGGGCGCCTGGAACAAGGTGCCGGTCAGCATCACCGGCATCGAGGCGGGCAAGAGCTACTGGCTCGCCCTGCTCAACCCCGCGGACGGCACCGGCACGCTGCGCTGGCACGACCGCGCCGGCGGCTCGGGCGGCCTCGAGCGGACCTACGGCGGCGGCAGCCTCACGGCGCTGCCCGCCACCTGGACCACCGGCGGCGTGTACAGCGACGGGCCGGTCTCCGGCTACGTGTTCGGCTCCCCCGCCGGGCCGCCGCCGCCGCCCAACCTGAGCGTGTCCCCCACCTCGCTGTCGTTCTCCGGCACCGTCGGCGCCGCCAACCCGGCCGCCCGCACGGTCGCGGTCGCGAACACCGGCGGCGGGACGCTGCCGTTCACGGCCTCCGACGACGCGAGCTGGCTCAGCGTCACACCGACGAGCGGCACCGCGCCGCGCGATCTGTCGGTGACCGTGAACACGGCCGGGCTGACCTCCGGGACGTACACGGCGACGCTGCGGGTCGAGTCCGAGGGCGTGGACGGCTCGCCGCGGCTGATCCCGGTGACGCTGACGCTGGATCCGGCGCCGCCGCCGGTGCTCTCGGTGACGCCGGGCAGCCTGTCGTTCGCGGCGACGGTGGGCGGAGCGACCCCGCCGGCGCAGAACCTGGCGATCGCCAACACGGGGTCGGGCACGCTCTCGTTCACCACCTCCGACAACGCCCCGTGGCTCGCAGTGTCGCCCGCGTCCGGGACCGCGCCGAGCACGGCCTCCGTGAGCGTGAGCGCCGCCGGCCTGACGCCCGGGACCTACAACGGCGCCGTCACGGTGACGGCGGCGGGCGCGAACGGCTCGCCGGCGACGATCCCCGTCACGCTCGTCGTCAGCGACGTCCCGCCGCCGACGACCGGCCTGGTGGGCGCCTGGGGCTTCAACGAGACGACGGGCACGACGGTCGCCGGACGCGTCGGGCAACGCCAACACCGGCACCGTGTCGGGCGCCACGCGCAGCACCGCCGGCCGGTACGGCGGCGCGCTGTCGTTCGACGGCGTCAACGACTCCGTGCTGGTCGCCGACGCCAACTCGCTCGACCTGCGCACGAGCATGACGCTCTCCGCCTGGGTGCGGCCCACGCGCCGGCGGCGGCTGGCGCACCGTGCTGCTGAAGGAGCAGCCCGGCCAGCTCGTCTACGCGCTCTACTCGAGCACCGACAACAGCCGCCCCAGCGGCCACGTCTACACCACCGGCGACATGGCCCTCGGCGGACCCTCGGTCCTCGCCACCAACACCTGGTCGCACCTCGCCATGACCTGGGACGGGCTGACGATCCGCATGTTCGTCAACGGCACCCAGGTCGCCAGCGGCGCCCTGGCCGGCACCGCCGCGCTCTCGGCCAGCCCGCTGCGGATCGGCGGCAACTCGGTCTGGGGCGAGTGGTTCGCCGGACTGATCGACGAGGTCCGCATCTACAACCGCGCGCTGAGCGCGGCCGAGATCGCCACCGACCGCGACACCGCGATCGCCGGCGGGGCGGGCCTGCTGGCGGCACGCAGCGCCCTGACCGCGCCGAAGATCCGCAAGGCGAGCCGCTTCACGCGCGACGGGGCCCGCAAGCGCGCCCACCGCGCACGCTGGATCAAGCGCCGCCGCTGACCTTTCGACAGTGGTCAGCGGCCGGCGCGCGCCGTAGGGTCGGACCATGACATGGCGGAGACGGGTCGGCGGGCTGGGAGCTGGGCTCGTCGCGCTGCTCTACGCGGCCGCTCCGGCTCCGGCCCAGCTGCTGACGGCGGCCGGGCCGCCGGTGGGCTTTCAGGAGACGATCGCGCTCAGCGGCCTGACCCACCCCACCGCCGTCCGCTTCGCCCCCGGCGGGCAGATCTTCGTCGCCGAGAAGGGCGGCAAGATCAAGGTCTTCGACGACTTCGGCGACCCCACGCCGACGCTCTACGCCGACCTCAGCACCCAGGTGCACGACTACTGGGACCGCGGCCTGCTCGGCCTCGCGCTCGACCCCGAGTTCACGACCGGCCGCCCGTTCGTCTACGTCCTCTACACCTACAACAAGGACCCGAACTCCAGCCAGATGCCGCGCTGGCCGGACTCATGCCCGACGCCGCCAGGCGGGACCGACGACGGCTGCATGGTCACCAACCGCCTCTCGCGCCTGAACGGCGGCGTCGAGCAGGTCCTGATCGAGGATTGGTGCCAGCAGTACCCGAGCCACGCGATCGGCTCGCTCGCCTTCGGCGCCGACGGCGCGCTCTACGTGAGCGGCGGCGACGGCGCGAGCTTCAACTTCGCCGACTGGGGCCAGGAGGGCGACCCGCCCAACCCCTGCAACGATCCCGGCGGCCGGTTCCAGTCGCCTCCGACCGCGGAGGGCGGCGCGCTGCGCAGCCAGGACATCCGCACGCCGGGCGACCCGACCGGCCTGAGCGGCGCGATCCTGCGCCTGGACCCGGACACCGGCGAGGCGATGGCGGGCAACCCGAACGCCGGCAGCCCCGATCCCAACGCGCGCCGGATCATCGCGCACGGGCTGCGCAACCCGTTCCGCATCACCACCCGTCCCGGGACCAACGAGATCTGGGCCGGCGACGTCGGCTGGCGCGACTTGGGAGGAGATCAACCGGATCCCCAACCCGACCGCGCCGGCGCGCAACTTCGGCTGGCCCTGCTACGAGGGCACGGCGCGCATGGCCGTCCTACGACGACGCTCGACCTCAACCTCTGCGCGTCGCTCTACAGCCAGGGCGCCGCGGCCCACTCGCCGCCGCACTTCACCTACCAGCACCACGCGCGGATCACAGCCGCGGAGTCGTGCGGGATCGGCTCGTCGTCAATCTCCGGCCTCGCCTTCACGCCAGCGGCGAGCAGCTTCCCGGCGCGCTACGACGGCGCGCTGTTCTTCGCCGACTACAGCCGCGACTGCATCTGGGCCATGCTGCGCGGCGCGAACGGGCTCCCCGACCCGGGCCAGATCGAGGTGTTCGTCGACGGGGCCTTGAACCCGGCCGAGATCCAGTTCGGCCCCAACGGCGACCTCTACTACGTCGACCTCGAGGGCGGCAACATCCGCCGCGTCCGCTCCACCGACCACGAACCACGCGCCGGTGGCGCGGGCGACCGCGACGCCGTCGAGCGGCCCGGTGCCGCTGAACGTGGCGTTCGACGGCAGCGGCTCGAGCGATCCCGACAACGAGGCGATCACGTATGAGTGGGACCTCGACGGCGACGGCGCGTTCGACGACTCGAACGCGGCCGCGCCGGCGTTCCAGTACGGCGTCGAGCGGCACCTACACGGCGCGGCTTCGGGTACGCGACACCGGCGGCCTGACCGACACGGTCGAACCTCCCGATCACCGCGGGCCGCCCGCCGGTCCCGGTCATCACGATCACCGCGCCGTCGGCCGGCACGACCGTGGGCGGTCGACGACACGATCGCCTTCAGCGGCTCGGCCACCGAGTTCGACGGCGACCCCATCCCACCGAATCGCCTGAACTGGCAGCTAACCTCCGCCACTGCGACCGCTTGACCGGCTCCTGCCACACCCACCCGCTGGAGTCGTTCACCGGCACGAGCGGGTCGTTCTCCGCGCCCGACCACGAGTTCCCGTCGTACCTGGAGCTCGCGCTGACGGCGCACGACGCGAACGGCCTCGTCGGCCACCGCGACGCGCCGGCTCGACCCGGCGACCGCCTGCCTCACGCTGGCGAGCAACCCGCCCGGCGCGCAGCTCACGCTCGGCCCGAGTCCACGGTCGCGCCGTTCACGCGCCAGGTGATCGTCGGATCGGTCAACGGCATCGGCGCGCAGGGCACCCAGGCGATCGGCGGCAATCCGTTCGCGTTCACGGCGTGGAGCAACGCCGGCGCGCGCAGCCACATCGCCGCGGTGAGCGCCGACACGACGCTGACGGCCACGTTCACGCGCACGTACCGGCTGGCCGGGCACCGACATCGGTCGGCGGGTTCGACGGCAATTCGGCGGCGCCCGGCGAGGCCGAGGTCTACCAGACGGTCGCCGCCGAGTCGGGCACAGCGACCGAGCTCGGCTCTACGTGACCAACAGCTCCACGGCGTCGGACCTCGTGCTCGGCCTCTACGCGGACGACGGCGGCGCGGCCACGACGCTGCTCGGCTCGGGCCGGATCGAGAACCCGCAGCCGGACGCCTGGAACCAGGTCGACGTCGACATCCCGGGCATCGTGGCCGGGCGCAAGTACTGGATCGCCCTGCTCAACCCGGCCGACGGCACCGGCTTCCTCAAGTGGCACGCCCTCAACGGCGACGACGGCACGCCCGAGCAGGAGAGCGCGAGCGCGACGCTCGGGGCGCTCCCCGCCACCTGGCAGCCTGGCGCGTGACTGGGAGGGCGGCCCGCTGTCGGCGTACGTCATGGGCACGCTGGCCCCGGCACGTCGCCGGCCGCCCAGGGAAGCGTGCCCATCGACTCGTCATGCCCGCAGCCGGCGACGCCGGCGACGCCGGCGACACCGCCGTCGTCCCCGGCGCCGCCGTCGACCCCGAGCGGCCCGGTCGGCGCCTGGGGCTTCGACGAGCCGCGCGGGAAGACGGTCAGTGACTCGTCGGGCACCGGCAACGCGGGCCGGATCTCGGGCGCGGTCCGCACCCGCGGCCGGTTCGGCGGCGGGCTCTCGTTCGACGGGCGCAACGACTGGGTCACGGTGGGCGACGACGCGTCGCTCGACCTGACGCGGGCGATGACGCTCGAGGCGTGGGTGCGGCCCGCGGCGCGCGGCGCGCGCAGCGTGCTCGTCAAGGAGCGCGGGAACCGGCTCTCGTACGGCCTCTACGGGCGGCCCAGCGCGCACGTGTTCACGACCGCCGAGCAGGCGCTGCGCGGGTCGCGGCTGCGGCTGGGGCGCTGGTCGCACCTGGCCATGACCTGGAACGGACGGACGCTGCGCGTGTACGTGAACGGCGCGCAGGTCGCCGCCCACGCGCTCACCGGCGAGGCGGCCGGCTCCAGCGGGCCGCTGCGGATCGGCGGCAACGCGATCTGGCCCGAGTTCTTCAAGGGCGTGATCGACGAGGTGCGGGTCTACGACCGGGCGCTGAGCGCCGGCGAGGTCGCCCGCGACCGCGACGCCGCGATCACGCCCGGCGCGGAGCGGCCGGCTACGAGGACCTCACGCGGTGGCAAGCTGCGCCGGACGAAGCGTGAGGTCCACCGCGGGACGCGGTGGCTCTAGCGCCGGCGGCGCCGCTCCTCGATCCGGTTCAGGACCATGAACAGCACGATCCCGGCCAGGATCCCGCCGACGATCCCCGGCAGCCAGTCGCCGCGGAAGCCCATCCCACCCGCGTAGAGGACCGCGATGAACGCGCCCGCCGCGACCTTCTTGGGAGTGGAGAGGCCGGGCGGCGGCTCAGGCCGGGGCGGCGGCGCGTGATCCCACGGGGTCTCTCGCCGCGGTGGCTCGTCTACTCCCACTCGATCGTGCCCGGCGGCTTGCTCGTGATGTCGAGCACCACGCGGTTGACCTCGCGGATCTCGTTGATCATGCGCGAGGCGATCTGCTCCAGCAGGTCGTAGGGCAGGCGCGCCCAGTCGGCCGTCATCGCGTCGTCCGACGTCACCGCGCGGATGGCCACGACGTAGCCGTAGGTCCGCTCGTCGCCCTGCACGCCGACCGTGCGGATGTCCGGCAGCACGCAGAACGACTGCCACAGCTCGCGGTAGAGGCCGGCCTTGCGGATCTCGTCCTGGAGGATGTGGTCGGCGTTGCGCAGCGTGTCGAGCCGTTCCTTGGTGGCCTCGCCGCCGACCACGCGGATCGCCAGGCCGGGGCCGGGGAACGGCTGGCGCCAGACGAGCCGCTCGGGCAGCCCGAGCTCGGCGCCGACGGCGCGCACCTCGTCCTTGAACAGGGCGCGCAGCGGCTCCACCAGCTCGAACTCGAGGTCGTCGGGCAGGCCGCCGACGTTGTGGTGCGACTTGATCGTCGCCGCCCCGTGGCCGCCGCCGGACTCGATCACGTCCGAGTACAGCGTGCCCTGCACGAGGTAGCGCGCATCGCCGATCCTGGCCGCCTCCTCCTCGAAGACGCGGATGAACTCGGCGCCGATCGCCTTGCGCTTGGCCTCGGGCTCCGACAGACCGTGCAAGCGCTTGAGGAAGCGGTCCTCGGCGTCGACGGCCACCAGCGGCACCTTGAAGTGGTCGCGGAACGCGGCGATCACCTGGTCGCCCTCGTCCTTGCGCATCAGCCCGTGGTCCACGAACACGCACGTCAGCTGGTCGCCGACCGCCTTGTAGACGAGCAGCGCCGCCACCGAGGAGTCGACGCCGCCGGACAGCCCGCAGATCACGCGCCCGTCGCCGACCTGGGCGCGGATCGCCGCCACCTGCTCGTCGATGATCGAGGCCGCGCTCCAGTCGCGCGCGCAGCCGCAGATGTCCTCGAGGAAGGTGGTCAGCACGTGCTGCCCGTACGGCGTGTGCACGACCTCTGGGTGGAACTGGATCCCGTACAGGCCGCGCCCGAGTCCTCGACCGCGGCGACCGGCGACTCGGTCGAGCTCGCGAGCGGCGTGAAGCCGGGCGGCGCCTCGAACACGGTGTCGCGGTGCGACATCCAGCACTGCTGCTCGGCCGGCGTGCCGGCCAGCAGCCGCCCGGGCTCGGCCACCGTCAGCGTCGAGCGCCCGAACTCGCCGACCTCGGCGCCCTCGACGCGGCCGCCGAGCGTGAGCACCAGCGCCTGCATGCCGTAGCAGATGCCGAGCACGGGGATGCCGAGCTCGAGCAGCTCGGGATCGAGCTTCGGGGCGCCGGGCGCGTAGACCGACGCCGGGCCGCCGGACAGGATCAGGCCCTTCGGCGCGCGGCGCCGCACCTCGTCGGCGCCGACGTGATGCGGCAGCAGCTCGGAGAAGACGCCGCACTCGCGCACGCGGCGGGCGATCAGCTGCGAGTACTGGCCCCCGAAGTCGAGCACCAGCACCTCGTCGTGCGCGACCGCGCGCTCGAGCGCCAGCTCCTCGACCGGCTGGTCGGCGGCGACCGCCGACCCGTGGCCGCGCGTCTCGAGATCAGTCTGCGACAAGCGCGACCGCTCCGCCCGCCGCCGCCATCCCGATGTGCTGCTCGCGCTGGAGCTGCTTGCCCTCCGTCTGGAGCGCCGGGGCGATCATCAGCTCGGCCCGGTTGAACTCCGCGATGTCCTGATAGCCGCAGGTGGCCATCGAGGTCCGCAGGGCGCCCATGAGGTTGAACGTGCCGTCGTTCTCGCGCGCGGGCCCGGTGATGATCTCCTCCAGCGAGCCGTTCTGCGTGGTCTTCACGCGCGCGCCGCGCGGCAGCGAGGGGTGGAAGGTCGCCATGCCCCAGTGGAAGCCGTGGCCGGGCGCCTCGTAGGCGCGCGCGAGCGGCGAGCCGATCATCACCGCGTCGGCGCCGCAGGCGAAGGCCTTCGCGACGTCGCCGCCGTTGCGCATGCCGCCGTCGGCGATCACGCGGCAGTACTCGCCGGTCTCGAGCATGTGCTGCGAGCGGGCGGCCGCCACGTCGGCGATCGCGGTCGCCTGCGGGACGCCGATGCCGAGCACGCCGCGCGTCGTACACGCCGCGCCGGGGCCGACGCCCACGAGCACGGCCGCCGCGCCGGTGCGCATCAGGTGCAGGCCGGTCGAGTAGCTGGCGCAGCCGCCGAGCACGACCGGCACCGGCAGCTCGCGCACGAACTCCTTGAGGTTGAGCACGTGTCCCTGGCTGGAGACGTGCTCGGCCGAGATCACCGTGCCCTGGATGACCAGGATGTCGAGCCCCGCGTCCAGCGCCAGCTCGTGCCAGCGCTCCACGCGCTGCGGGGTCAGCGAGGCCGCGGCGACGACGCCATGCGACTTGATCTCCTGGATCCGCTGCGCGATCAGCTCTTCCTTGACGGGCTCCTGGTAGATCTCCTGCATCTCCCGGGTCGCCTCCTCGCGGTCCAGCGAGGCGATCCGCTCGAGCAGCGACTCCGCGTCCTCGTACCGGGTCCAGATGCCCTCGAGGTTGAGGACGGCCAGCCCGCCCAGCTTGCCGATGATGCCCGCCGTCTCCGGCGAGACCACGCCGTCCATCGCCGAGGCGAGGAGCGGCAGCTCGAAGCGGTACGGCCCGAGCGTCCAGGTGATGTCGACGTCGTCGGGGTCGCGCGTGCGGCGCGAGGGAACGATGGCGACGTCGTCGAATCCGTAAGCGCGGCGGGCCTTCTTGCCGCGGCCGATCTCAACTTCCATTCAGGAATCCTAGGGCTCGAGGCGGACGGTCACCCCAGGCTACCGCGGCTCTTATCCAACTTCGGCCGGTAGTTCCGGACGTTCCACCTGAATCTCGCCGAGCAGGCGCTGCACGCGCTCGGGATCGACGAGGCCGGCGCCCAGGTGCTGGGTCGACTCGGCGCCGCAGGCGACGCCGTAGGCGAGGCACTCGGCGGTCGACTTGCCGGCGTAGCGGGCGGACACGAAGCCGGCCAGGAAGGCGTCGCCGGAGCCGACCGTGGCGCGCGGCTCGATCGCGCCGGCCGGCACCTGCACGCGGTACAGGCGACGGGTCGGCGCCGGGCTCGGCCGGCGCCATCTGGGCGAAGCAGCCGTCGGGCATCGTCATGATCGCCTCGCGGGCGCCGAGGCCGACCATCTCGCGCACGGCGATGATCCGGTCCTCGTCGTCGTTGAACTCGTGACCCGACGAGCTCCTCGGCCTCGAGCACGTTCGGCGAGACGAGGTCGGGCTCGGCGCGGACGGCGCGCCGCAGCGGGTCGCCGTCGGTGTCGACCAGCGTGGTGACCCCGAGCCGGCGCAGCTCGCGGATCAGCCGCGCGTAGATGTCGATGTCGACCTCGCGCGGCAGCGAGCCCGCGAACACGCACATCGACGCGCCCTTGGCCAGGTAGAGCAGCTTGTCGACGAACAGCTCGGCCTCCTGCTCGGAGACCTTCGGGCCGCGCTCGTTGATCTCGGTCTGCTCCCCGGTGGTGGGATCGATGACCGCGGTGTTGGTGCGCGACTCCTCGCGGATGCGCACGAAGTCGCTGAGCACCGACATGGTCGTGAGCTGGTCGACGATGCGGGTTCCGGTGGGCCCGCCGGTGAAGCCGGTGGCGATCACCGGCGCGCCGAGCGTCTTGAGCACGCGCGCGACGTTGACGCCCTTGCCGCCCGGCATCGTCGTCTGCTCCACCGTGCGATGGCGGCGGCCGAGCCGGAAGTTCGGCACGGAGAGCGTCTTGTCGATGGCCGTGTTGAGGGTGACCGTGATGATCATGCGGTCCGGGCCTCCTCGCGTGCCCGACTGGAGCGCGGTCCGCGGGGTCGCCGCCGCCGCCGTGCCAGGAGCACCGTAGCGCCCAGGACGGCGAAGGCGAGCACGACCGCGAGCGGCCGCGTGAACCAGGACTTGGTGCGCTGCGCCAGATCGGCCTTTGCGACGTCCCAGCCGGCGACCAGCGGCACGGTCGCGATCTTGCGGTCGTCGTAGAGCACGTCGGCCTCACCGAGCACCGTGCCGGCGGCGATCGGGCCCTCGACCTCGGACGGATAGCGGGTGGGCTTGACCACGACGCGGTCGCGCTGCCCGTCGGGCACGACGGTGCGCTGGCCGTTGGGCCCGATCACGAGCCCCAGCTCGGCGCCGCGGCGGTAGCGGATCGGCACGCTGACGTCGACGCTGCGGCCCTCCGGCGCGGCCGTGATGCGCTGGAAGGCTCGGCGCCCGAAGGTGAGCAGCGCGAGCGAGTCGGCGTCGCGTGCGCCCTCGCTCGGCGTGCCGAGCACGGCGGAGACGACCTGGATGCCGTTGCGCCGGCCCGAGCCCACCAGCACGTAGCCGGCGCTCGCCGTATGGCCTGTCTTGACGCCGTTGATCCACTTGGTGGTGAGCACGAGGTCGTTGCGGTTGTCGAACGTCCGCGGGTGGTCGCCCGTCGCCAGCTGCACGGTCTCCTTGTTGACGGTGCGGCGGAAGAACGGCTGGGTGCGCAGCATCGTCGCCAGCGTCACGAGGTCGCGCGCGCTGCTGTACGCGCCGGGCTCGTCGAGCCCGATCGGGTTGCGGTAGCGCGTGTTGGTCAGGCCGAGCTGGCGCGCGCGGCGGTTCATCTGCCGCACGAACGCACGCTCGGAGCCGGCGACCCCGACGGCGAGCGCCATCGCCGCGTCGTTGCCGGACTCGGCGAGCATGCCGCGCAGGAGATCGCGCACGCTCATGCGCTCGCCCGGGAGCAGGCCGATCTTGGACTCGGCCATCGAGGGCCGGTAGTCGGTGGCGCGGAAGCGGTCCGACAGCTCGGCGCGCTCGAGCGTGAGCAGCGCGGTCATGAGCTTCACCGCCGAGCCGACGGGGCGCCGCTGGTCGGCGCGGCGCTCGCACGCGACCACGCCGGTCGAGACCTCGAGCACGATCGCCTGCTGCGCCTTGACCGCCGGTGGGCAGTCGCGCGCGAGCGCGGCGGCGGGCGCGATCAGCACCAGCGCGGCGGCCGCCATGACCGCCACCGTTGTCCGGACGGCGGCGCTCACTGGCGCAGCCTGATCCGCTGGCCGACCTGGATCGTCTGCGGATCCAGGTCGGGGTTGAGTCGCAGGATGTCCTCGAGCGGGACGCCGGTCTTCTCGGCGATCGACGACGGCGTGTCGCCGACCTTGACGCGGTAGCGACGCGGGCCCTTCCGCTCGGGCGTGGGCGTGGCGGTCGGACGGCTGTCGGTGGCGCGGTTGGACGAACCGCTCCCGCCCGACTCCGTCTGGGAGGACTGGACGACCATGAAGAGGGCGAAGACGACGGCGAGCAGCGCGAGCGGCGCCAAGAACCGCACGGGGCTGCGATGGGCCATCGAGGGCAATGGTAGCGGTGGGTCGGGCGGCTTCAGCCAAGCGCCCAGGCCAGCTCGCGCAGCCGCTCGGCCTCGGCGCGGGCGGCCGCCGGCGGATCGCCGGAGACCTGCTCGTGGGCCTGGGCGATCGATCGCGAGGCGGTCACCAGCCCGCCCGCGCGGCCCGGTGCGAAGGCGGGAGCGAGCGTGGATACGTCGCCGCCCTGGGCGCCGACGCCGGGCAGCAGGAACGGCGTGCGCGGCATCAGCTCGCGCATGCGCGCGAGGTGCTGAGGCGCGGTCGCGCCGGTCACGGCGCCGACGTCGGCAAGCCCCGCGCGCCCGGTGTGGCCCAGCTCGGCGACCATCGCGGCCAGGCGCTCCCACAGGCGGCTCGCCGCTCGCCAGCTCGAGGTCCAGGAGGTCAGCCGCGCCCGGATTGGAGGTGCGGACGAGGACGAACACGCCGGCCGCCGCGCGGCGTGCGCCGTCGATCAGGGGCGCGAGCGCGTCGCGCCCGGGCAGCGGGTTGGCGGTCAGCGCGTCGACCCCCAGGCCGGGGACAGGGCCGAACGGCGACGGCGTGCTGCCGGTGAGCGCCTGGGCGTAGACGGCGGCCGTCACCGGCACGTCGCCGCGCTTGCCGTCGGCGAGCACGAGCAGGCCGGCGGCGCGCGCGTGCGCGCAGACGGCCTCGAGCGCCAGCGCGCCGGCGAAGCCGAGCCGCTCGAAGCACGCGAGCTGCGGCTTGGCGGCCACGCACGCCGGGCCGGCGGCGTCGATCAGCGCGAGCGAGTGCGCGAGCACCGCGGCCGCCGCCTCGAGGGCGGGCGGCTGCGGCTCGGGGGCCGAGGCGCCGGTGACGGCGCGCGCGATCTCGTGCGCGTCGGCGAAGCCCTCGGCCAGGTCGGCGCGCGCCTGCGACGCGTGGTCGAGCGCTCCTGGCCACAGCCGTGCGGGATCGGGATCGATCCCGAGCACGATCTGCGACTCGCGCGCCGCGACCGCGGCGGCGAGGCGGTCGCCGAAGCCGGGCGCCGGCGACCCGTCGCCGGCGCCCGTCACGGACATGTCGCCGGTTACTTGACGGCCTTCTTGAGCCCCGAGCCCGCGGTGAAGCGCGGGACGCGGCTCGCGGCGATCGTCATCGTCTCGCCCGTGCGCGGGTTGCGGCCCTCGCGGGCGCCGCGCTGGGCGACGTGGAACTTGCCGAAGCCGGTGAAGGCGACTTCTCCGCCCGACTTGAGTTCGCTCTCGATGGTGCTGATGACAGCATCGACGGCAGCACCGGCGTCCTTCTTGCTCAGGCCGCTCTCAGAGGCGACCTTGTCGACGAATTCCGACTTGGTGGTCATGAAGCTCCTCCTTGTTCCCCCGGCAGACCCGGGAGATCTGGATGACGGGGGCGAACTTAACAGCGGCATCGGACGCTCTAGAGCCAAATTCGGCCACTTCCCCGCATTTTGCGGGAATTCGGGGGTGTGAATCAGACCCCGGAACGGCGCTGCGTGGCCGAAATCAGCCGTTCCGCGGCCTCCAGCAGGGGCGCCGCGGCGGGGTCGTCGCGCTCCAGCGTGCGCGGGTGGCCGCCCGGATCGGTGACCACCACGCGCGGCTCGCGGGCGGCCTTGCGGCGGGCCAGCCCGGCCGCCACCGCCCCCACGGCGCCGCGCGGGCGCGGGGCCGACGGCTTGCGCGGTAGGCGCGGCATTCAGGCCGCCTCGGGGCGCTCGCCGCCGCCGAGGTCGGCGAGCACGAGCCGCAGGTCGTAGCGGATCAGCGAGGGCAGCGCCAGGCGCCCGCACACGACCGCGATCGCGTGGCGGTCCGAGCGCGCGGCGTAGACGCCGCCGTCGGCGGTCGTGACCATGACCTCGCGGGCGTCCTTGGCTGCGTGGAACAGATCGCGCGCGGCTTCGGCGAGGTTGTCGGGGCCGGCCAGCAGCGCGCCCTCGGGGTCGAGCACCACCCCGGCGCGGATGTCCGCGGAGAGCTCGCGCAGGTAGTCGAGCGCGAGCTGCGGCGTAAGGGTCGGAGCAGGGCTCATGGGCCGTTCGCGAGAATAGCCTCCTCGTGCCGCTGTCTCGCATCGCCTGGCTCGTGACCGTCTTCGTATGCGCGGTCGCGGCGCTGATCCTGCTGCTGTCCGACTACTACGGCTACGCCGGGGTGGTGTTCGCGGTGGCGTTGGCGGCGGCGATCAACCTTCGTTAGGGACGAACTTCGGCTGGGTGGGGAGGCTGGTGAGTCGGCCGCGCGGCCTGCCGATTGATGGGTTTGTCGACCTGAGCCCGACAAACCCATCATTCGAGCCCACGTCGGCCTCGATCCCGCTCCCTCAATGCCGCAGTTCAGCTCGCCAGCTCGGATCCGGGCCGCACCTTGTCCGCCGGCTCGAGGTGGATCAGCACGTCGGTGCCGCCGGGCAGCCGGCTCGCGATCTCGTCCTGCAGGGCGTGCGCGGTGCCGTGGGCGTCCTCGAGCGAGGTGCCCGACTCGAACTGCACGTGCAGGTCGACGTAGCGGCGGGCGCCGGCGCGGCGGGTGCGCAGCTTGTGGTAGCCGACCACGCCGCGGCCGGCGAAGCCCTCGATCGTCTCGCGGATGGCCTCCAGCTCGGTGTCCGGGAGCGCCTCGTCGACCAGCACGCCCCACGCGCGGACGACGATCCGCAACCCGGTGACGACGATCGCGCCGGCGATCACCAGCGCCACGACCGGATCGAGCCACTCGGCGCCCGTGATCTGCACGAGCACGAGGCCGACCAGCACGCCGGCCGAGGTGTAGGCGTCGGTGCGCAGGTGGGCGGCGTCGCCCTCCAGCGCGGCCGACTGGGTCTCGCGCGCGCGCCGGAACAGCCACGTGGAGACGCCGAGGTTGACGACGGTCGAGAAGGCCAGGACGCCGATGCCGACGCCGAGGCTGTGCAGCTCGGGGCCCACCACGAGGCTGCGGATCGCGGCATAGATGATCACGCCCGAGCCGATCAGGATCAGGACGCCCTCGGCGGCCGCGGCGACGTTCTCGAACTTCTCGTGGCCGTGCGGATGGTCGGCGTCGGCGGGCTCCTCGGCCTGGCGGACGGAGAAGTAGGCGATGAAGGAGGCGACGAGGTCGACGGCCGAGTGGATCGCCTCGGTGACGATCGCCACCGAGCCGGTGATCACGCCGGCCACGAGCTTCAGGATGATCAGCGCGGCGTTGGAGGCGATCGAGATCAGCGCCGCCCGGGTGCGCTGGCCACGCATCATCGATCGATCCACTCCGCGAGCGCCCGCGCCGCGCGGCCGCGGTGCGAGATCGCGTCCTTCTCCGCATCCGACAGCTCGGCCATCGTGCGGCTGTCGCGCACGGGCACGAACAGCGGGTCGTAGCCGAAGCCGCCCTCGCCGCGCGGCGCGTCGGCGACCGTGCCGTCGGTCGTGCCCTCGAAGATCCGCTCCGTGCCGTCCGCGTCGACGTGGGCGATCACGCAGACGTAGCGCAGCCGCGTGCCGGCCGGCGCCTCGGCGGCGAGCCTGGCGAGGTTCTCGCCGTCGGTCGCGTGCTCGCCGGCGAAGCGCGCGGTGCGGACGCCGGGCGCCCAGCCGAGCGCCTCCGCCTCGATCCCGGAGTCGTCGGCGATCGCCGCGCGGCCCGTCGCCGCGACCGCCGCGCGCGCCTTGATCAGCGCGTTGGCGGCGTACGTGTCGCCGTCCTCGGGCGGCGTGTCGACGCCGTCCGGCAGCGGATCGAGCTCGACGGCGGGCAGCAGCCGCTCGAATTCGCGCAGCTTGTGCGCGTTGCGGGTCGCCAGGAGCAGCCGCACGGCGACTACCGGACGGCGGCCGCCTGGATCTCGCGCAGGCCTTCGATGCCGTGCTGCGCGAGCGCCAGCAGATCGTCGAGGTGCGCGCGCGAGAGCGGGGTGCGCTCGGCGGTCGCCTGCACCTCCACCAGTCCGCCCTCCCCGGTCATGACCACGTTGGCGTCGACCTCCGCCGACGAGTCCTCCGGGTAGTCGAGGTCGAGCATCGGGACGCCGTCGACGATCCCGCACGAGACGGCGGCGACGGTGCCGGTGAGCGGCGAGCGGCTGAGCAGGCCGTCGTCCGTCAGCTTGCGGACCGCCAGCTCGAGCGCCACGTAGCCGCCGGTGATCGAGGCGCAGCGGGTGCCGCCGTCGGCCTGGAGGACGTCGCAGTCGATGTAGATCGTCCGCTCGCCGAGCGCCTCGAAGTCGACCACCCCGCGCAGGGCGCGGCCGATCAGGCGCTGGATCTCGACCGTGCGGCCGTCCGGCCGGCCCTTCGAGACGTCACGCTGCTTGCGGTCGCCGGTCGACGCGGGCAGCATCCCGTACTCGGCCGTGACCCAGCCGCGGCCCTTGCCCATCAGCCAGCGCGGGACGGACTCCTGGGCCGAGGCGGTGCAGATCACGCGCGTCTCGCCGCACGAGATCAGCGCCGAGCCGGTCGCGGTGCGCACGAAGCCGGGCTCGATCGTGGTCGGCCGCAGGGCGTCGGCCGCGCGCCCCCCGCTGCGCTCGGTCATCGTCCGCCCACGAGCTCGCGCTCGCCCAGCGTCAGCGGCTCGACCTCGTTCAGCGGCAGCTGGAGGAAGCGGGTGCCCAGCGCCCGGAAGGCCTCGGTGTCGCCCGTGCACAGGAACGAGTAGCGCCCCTCGACCACGCGGCTCTGCTCCTCCGCGCGCGGGTTCGCCAGCCCGCGGGCGCCGAGAACGTGCTCGACCTGGTGGGCCAGCGGGTCGCCCGACACGATGATGTTGACGGCGCGGCCGAGCATGCGCTGGAGCATCGGGCGCACGAGCGGGTAGTGCGTGCAGCCGAGCACGACGGTGTCGACCCCGGCGGCGCGCAGCGGCTCGCAGTAGGCGCGCACCGTGTCGACCACCTGCTGGTCGAACGGGAAGCCGGCCTCGATGATCGCCGCCAGATCGGGGCACGACACCGAGGTCAGGCGCACGAACGGGTCGGCGTCGGCGATCGCCCGCGCATAGGCGCCGCTGTCGACGGTCGCCGGCGTGGCGAGCAGGCCGACGCGGCCGTTGCGGGTCGCCGCCACCGCCTGCACGGCGCCGGGCTGCACGACGCCGAGCACCTCGACGCCGAGCGTCGTCTGCTGGAGCCGCGCGCGGATCGCGGGCAGCGCCGCCGCGGTGGCCGAGTTGCAGGCCACCACGAGCAGCTTCACGCGCCGCGCGAGCAGCTCCTCGGCGATCTCGAGCGCGAAGGCCTCCAGCTCCGGGCCGCTGCGGGCGCCGTACGGAAAGCGCGCCGAGTCGGCGACGTAGACGAAGTCCTCGGCGGGAAGCTGCACCAGCAGCTCGTGCAGGACCGTCAGCCCGCCCACGCCGGAGTCGAACACCCCGACCGGACGCCGGCGGACCTCCTCGGGGACCTGGGGCAGTGGCGCCGTCACGCGGGCCAGTCTGGCACGCGTTCCCGCGGGAACGTCAGGTCAGGTCTGGGGTTCCTTGCGCCGAACGTCGCCGTCGGGCGCGAACTCCATCCACGGCAAGCCGATGCGCCGCCGACGAGCATACCACGGCGGCCCCGCCCGCGAAGAACGCGGCGTCGCTCCAGTCATCGCGAGATGCGTCCGTAGATGAGGCCGGCGATCAGTGCCACGACGAGCCATCCACGTAGTGGCGCGTCCGCTTGCTCATGCGACGGATTCTATGCCGCGCGCGAGCAGGACTCCCAGACCCACGACACCGCCGAAGGCCGCGCCCTTGCGTGCCCAGTCGTCAGGGTCGATCTGCGGTCGCACGTCATGAACGAGCGATCCCGCCAGGAAGCCGACGGTCGCGAACAGAGCGGCTCCACCGCCGACGATCGCCCCGCCCTCCGCAAGGAAGTCGCCGAGGTCTCTCAACCTTCGCCGACGCCGTCGATCGCCCCCTTGAGCTTCTTCACCACGGCCTCGGCGATGCCCGTGTCGGAGAACCCGCCGCTCGCCTTGACCACGCCCGCGATCAGGACGGCGACGAGCAGCACGAGCCCGACGTACTCGACCGTCCCCTGACCGCGCTCCGCCGCCAGCATCCGTACCAGCCGCGCGTGCGCCCCTCCCAGCAGCTCGTACCGCATCTCGACCCCCCGGTCGCTCCGCCCCGGCGGCCCCGGGACCCGGCGCCCCACCCTCGTGATGGGACCTTCCGCAGTCTCCGCCGGAGCGCGTGACGGCTCTACGCGCGATCGTCACAAGTCTGTGACATCTCCGTGGCGGCGTACCCTCGGCCCGCGATGCGCGCGCTGATCGTCACGAACATGTACCCGACGGCCGAGCGGCCGGCGCTCGGCTCGTTCGTGCGCGACCAGGTCGAGGCGCTGCGGCGGCGCGACGACGTCGAGATCGAGCTGTTCGCCTTCCCGCCCGGCTTCGGCGGCTACCCGCGCGCCGCGCGCGAGCTGCGCCGCCGGTACCGCGGTACGCGCTTCGACGTCGTGCACGCGCACTTCGGGCTCACCGCGTGGCCGGCGGTGGCCGCGCGGCTCGGGCCGGTGGTGGTCACGCTGCACGGCAACGACCTCTTCCACCCGCGCTCGAACCGTCTCACGCGCGCGATCCTGCCGCTGACCGCGCTGCCGGCGGCCGTCTCGCGCGAGTTCAGCGGCCTGCTGAAGGGAGCCGGGACGACGCGCCGGGTGGCGGTGCTGCCGGTCGGGATCGACCTCGAGCGCTTCCGCCCGATCCCGCGCGGCGAGGCGCGCGAGCGGCTCGGGCTCGATCCAGACGGCCGCTACCTGCTGTTCCCGCATGACCCGTCGCGCCCGCTCAAGCGCTTCGACCGCGCGCAGGAGGCCGCCGCCGGGACGACGCTGCTGACGATGGGCAACGTCCCGCCCGCCGACGTGCCGCTCTGGATCAACGCCGCCAACGCCGTGCTCGTCCCCTCGCAGGCCGAGGGGTTCGGCCTGTCGGTGATCGAGGCCCTGGCCTGCGGCGTGCCGCCGTTCGCGACGCCGGTCGGGATCCACCCGGTCGCGCTCGAGGGGATCGAGGGCGCGTACTGCGCGCCGTGGGACCGCGAGGCCTGGCGGGAGGCGCTCCAGCCGGTGCTCGAGGCCGACGATCCGCGGGTCGACGGACGCGCCCGGGCGGCGATCTTCTCGGCCGACCGGATGGCCGCCCGCGTGGTCGAGGCGTGGCGCGACGTGGCCGCCGGGCGCAGCAACCCGCCGTCCGGTGGGTTCCAACCCGCGTGAGCGACCGTATACTCGAATGCCCGGGGCGAACGCCGATCGTTCGCCCTTGCGATGTATGAGCGGCCTGCTGCGACGCCTGACACGCCGACGCCCCGCGACCGCCGACGAGAACGTGTCCCCCACGGCCGCGTCCTCCGAGCCGGCCGCGGCGCCTGCTGAGACCCCCGCCGAGCCGGGCGGCCAGCCGCCCGTGCCCGCGGAGCAGCCGACGGTGGTCCTGCCCGCCACGAGCGAGCAGCCTGCGGCGCCGCTGCCGGCCTGGAGCGTCGCCGCCGACCAGCCGACGGCCTTCGCCGCACAGCCCGCGCCGGCGCGCGACCTGCCCGCCGGCGTCGATCCGCACGACCTTGCGACCGCCCCGGCCGCGAGCGCCCGCCGCGGCAAGCTGCGGCGCCGGCTGCGCTACCTGCGGCACGTGCGCGAGCTGCTGCTGCGCGACCTCGGCGGGTTCACCTACGAGGTCCACCGCACCGCGGGCGGGACGGCGCAGGAGCCGCAGCGGCGCCTCACCGCCGCCAAGTCTGAGCGGATCGCGGCGCTCGACGCCGAGGTGCTGGCGCTCGAGTCGCGGCTCGGCGAGCCGCATGCCGAGGCGCTGCTGCGCGAGCCCGGGATCGGCGGGACATGCCACGAGTGCGGAGAGCTGCACGCCAGCGACGCCCACTTCTGCTCGCGCTGCGGCGCGCCGCTCGACGCCAAGGCGCGCGCGCAGCGCGCCGCCGAGCAGCCGGCGACCGGGTCGCAGGCGGTGGTCGAGCCGCAGCCGGCCAGCGTCCTCTGGGCGGGCGGGCCGCGCCCGACGCCCGAGCCCCGTGAGGAGCCAGAGGCCCCGGAGCCGCCCTCGGCCGTGACGAGCCAGTGGCTCGCGAGCGACCGGCCGACGACGTTCGAGCCGGCGCCGAAGCCCGACGGGCCGCCGGCGGCCGCGCCGGTGGAGCCGGCCGACGAGCCTGCCGCGGCCGCGCCGGTGGAGCCGCCACCACGCCGGCCGACGAGCCTGCGGCGGCCGCGCCGGACGAGCCCGCCGCGACCAGCCCCGAGCAGCAGGACGACGCGACCCCGCCCGCGCCCGCGACCGCCGCGGCGCGCGCCAAGCCGAAGCGCGCGAGCAAGCCGCGCAAGCCCGCCAAGCGCGCCCCCGCCAAGCCGCGAGCCGCCAAGCCGCGACCCGCCGCGCCCGAGCCGCAGACCGAGGCCGACGAGCCTCGGCCCACGAGCGACTTCACGGCCAACGGGCGCCGCGACGAGGACGTCCCGCCGCCGCTGAGCTCCGGCGACCCGCTCGCTTCGCCGCGGGAGCAGGGGTCGTGACCGCCGTCGAGACCCCCCCGCCCGCCGTCGAGACCCGGCGCTGCCCGCGCTGCGGCGCCGCGCTCACCCCGGAGCAGGAGTGGTGCCTCCAGTGCGGCGCCGACGTCAGCTCCACGATCGCCGCCCCGCCGAGCTGGCGCGGTCCGGTCGCGCTCGTCGGCGCCCTGCTGCTGATCGCCATCGTGGCGCTGGTGCTCGCGCTGGTCGAGCTCGCGGGTGACGCCGAGCAGGTGGCCGAGCAGCCCGCCGCCACCGCGACCCCCGTGCCGACCACGACCACCGTGCCGACACCCGAGTCGACCACGATCCCGCCCGCCACCGACGACGGCACGGGCAGCACGACGCCGGAGATCGCCGACTGGCCGGCCGGCAAGGACGCCTGGACCGTCGTCCTCGAGGCAGCCGCCACGCGTGAGGCGGCCGAGGCGCGTGCCAACGAGCTGGCCCAGCAGGGCATCGCCGTCGGCATCCTCGACTCCAACCAGTACCCCACGCTCGAGCCGAACAAGTTCGTCGTCTTCTCGGGCCAGTACGACACCGAGCGCGCGGCCAACCAGGGGCTCGCGGGCCTATCGGGCCAGGTCGAGGGCGCCTACGTGCGCCACGTCTCGCCGACGGCGAGCAGCAGCTCGACGGCCACCCCCACGCCCACGCCGACCCTGACGCGCGACCCCCTCGCCGACGCTCTAGATGTAGTTGTTCAGTCGGCGAACTGCGGCTGGGTGGGGCCGCTAGGGAGCCGACCGCGGAGGCGGATTTCGCGTCGAGTCCTGGCTAGGGGTCGCTATACGACCCCAGGGCAGGACTCGTCGAATGAAACCGCCCCGCCAGCGTCCCCACTCCCCCACCCAGCCGCCGTTGACGTTCTCCCGTCGAACACGCGGCCGAAGGAACAACGTCCTCAGGAACTAGAGCGACGGCCAGTACGGCGCGAGCCGCTCGACCGCCTGCGCGGCGAGCGGGTGGCGCGCCGGCTCGCCCGGATCGGGCGTCGCCGGATCGACCAGGACCGGCATCAGCGCCGCCATCGAGCCCGCCAGCGCGCCGAGGTCATAGCCGCCCTCCAGCACCAGCCCCAGCGGCGCGCCGATCGCATCGCACGCCGCCCGCAGCGACGCGGTCATCCCCGCGAAGCCCGCCTCGGTCACGGTGCACGACGCCAGCGGGTCGGCGCGGTGGGCGTCGAACCCCGCCGAGACGAGCACGAGCTGCGGCTCCCACACCCCGATCAGCGGCACCGCAACGTGCGCCACGAGCGAGCGGTAGACCGCGTCCCCGCTCCCGCCCGGCACCGGCAGGTTGACCGTGTAGCCCTCCCCCGGCCCTTCGCCGGCATAGGACGCCGGGCCCGTGCCCGGATACAGCGGCCACTCGTGGATCGAGACGAACAGGACGTCGGAGTCGCGGGCGAAGATCGCCTCGGTCCCGTTGCCGTGGTGCACGTCCCAGTCGAGGATCAGCACCCGCTCGAGCCCGTGCACGCCGGTCGCCCGCCGGGCGGCCAGCGCGGCGTTGCCGAAGAAGCAGAACCCCATCGCCTGCGACGGCTCGGCGTGGTGCCCCGGCGGCCGCAGCGCCGAGACGCCGACGGTGCCCGTCCCGCCCAGCAGCCCGTCGACCAGCGCGGTCGCCCCGCCGGCGGCCCGCAGCGCCGCCTCGAACGTCGCCGGGACCGCCGCGGTGTCCGCGTCGAGGAACCCGCCGCCGCGCGCGCACAGCTCCTCGAGAGCCGTCACGTACCGCGCAGAATGGATCGTCTCGAGTAGGTCCCGATCGACCTCGGGGGCATCGACCAGCGCCGCCCCGAACCAGTCGTGGCGGCCCATCTCGGCCTCCAGCGCGCGGATCCGCTCGGGCCGCTCGGGATGGCCGGGGATGTCGTGCAGGAGCGAGGCGTCGTGGCGCAGCCAGAGCGGTGGCACGCCGGTACCGTACGGCCTCCCGTGAACCCAGGCTCCGATCTCGTCGTCGTCGGCGCGGGCGCGGCCGGGCTGTTCGCCTGCCTGTCGGCGGCCGGCGCAGGGGCCCGGGTCACGCTCGTGTCGGCGCGCCCGCTCGCCGAAACGGCGTCGTACTGGGCGCAGGGAGGGCTCGCAGCGGCGCTCGCCGTCGACGACTCGCCGGAGCTGCATCTCCAGGACACGCTGAGCGCGGGCCGCAACCTCGTGCGCCGCTCGGCCGCCGAGGTGCTCACGAACGAGGCCCCGGCCCGCTTCCACGACCTGGAGGCGCTCGGCGTGCGCTTCGACGCCGACCGCCACGGCAACCTCGCGCTCGGCCTCGAGGGCGGCCACGGCACGCGCCGCGTCGTGCACGCCGGCGGCAGCGCCACCGGCCGGCGGATCCTGCGCCAGCTCTCGGCCGACGTCGCCGAGCACGGCTCGATCGAGGTGCTCGAGGGAGCCCGCGCCGCCCGGCTGGTGCGCGCCGACGGCCGCGTCACCGGGGTCGCGCTCGAGGACGGCCGCACGCTGACCGCGCGCGGGACGATCCTCGCCACCGGCGGCGCCGCCGCGCTGTGGTCGCGCACCACGAACCCGCCCGGCTCGTTCGGCGCCGGCCTGCTGCTCGCGCGCGACGCCGGCGCCGCGCTCGCCGACCTCGAGTTCGTGCAGTTCCATCCCACCGCGGTGGTGGGCGTGCCGGGCCGCGAGGGCTTCCTGATCACGGAGGCGATCCGCGGTGAGGGCGCGACCCTGCACGACCGCGAGGGCGAGCGGTTCGTCGACGAGCTGGCCCCGCGCGACGCCGTCGCCCGGGCGATCTTCCGCACGCTGCGCGAGCAGGACATCGCGGCCGTCAGCCTCGACATGCGGCACGTCGACCCGGAGCGCTTCCCCAACGTGGTCGCCGCCCTGCGCGAGGCCGGGCTGGACCCGGCCACCGAGCTGGTGCCGGTCGCGCCCGCCAGCCACTACGTGATGGGCGGCATCGTCACCGACCTGCACGGCCGCTCGGTCGATGGGCTGTACGCGGTCGGCGAGTGCGCGTGCACCGGGCTGCACGGCGCGAACCGGCTGGCCTCCAACTCGCTGTCGGAGTGCTTCGTGTTCGGCCGCCGCGCCGCGCTGCGGGCGCTCGACGAGCCCGCGCCCTCCGCCGCCACGGCCGCCGCCGGGTCCGTCGCCCCGTCACCGACGCGCGAGACGCGCAGGGCGATGTGGCGCCACGCCGGCCTCGAGCGCGACGCCGAGGGCCTGCGGCCGCTGCTCGACGACCCGCACCCGCTCGCGCGCCTGGTCGCCCGCAGCGCGCTCTTCCGCGAGGAGAGCCGCGGCGCCCACGCCCGCGCCGACTTCCCGCAGACCGACGAGGCGCTCGACCACCGCCACACCGTGCTGGACGGCGAAAAGCCGCGGCTCGAGCGCTGGAACTGAGTTTTGTTCGTCCCCCGGCAAACCGAACGTCGGTTCGCGTCTTAACGCGAAGTCAACAAAGCTCGCGTTCTAAATTGAACGTGATCGGCTATCAGTGCAGAGCGGGTTCCTGGGGGGACCCGTGTAGCGCGTAGGCCCGAAGGGGAGAACGCATGTACCGCTTCAGTCGTTCCATCTATCGCGAGCTCGCGCCCGACATCCTCGAGGACAGTCCGGGCCACGCCGGCCCGAGCAACCACGAGCGAGTGCTGAGGGCGTGCGAGGCAGCCGTCTACCGGCTGGGCACCGACTGGCACTACTTCGCCAGGCCCACCAAGACGCTGTTCAACGACATCCGGATCTACTTCCCGATCTGTTCGCAGGAGCGGGTCTATCGCGTAGTGGACCGGTACATGACGTTCGCCAGGGACTACTTCTCCTCGCTGCCGCTGAGCGGCTATGACGTCGAGGGCAACCGGATCGAGTGCCGCGCGACGACGCGGCGCGGGACCCGCTGCCAGCGCACGCCGCTGCCGCGCAACGGCTACTGCCCGTCGCACCAGCACCTGGCCGAGCCGGAGCAGCTGCCGCTCGCCGCCTGAGAACGAGTGCGGCTTACTCGCACTCGCAAGCTCGCGCGAGCGCCTTAGCATGTCTGCCGATGGCGGCGGTGGGCTTCATCGGACTGGGGATCATGGGCTCGCGCCAGGCGGCCAACCTGGTCCGCGCCGGCTTCGACCTGACGGTCTTCAACCGCACGCGCGCGACCGCCGAGGCATGGGCGGCCGAGCACGGCGGGCACGTGGCCGCCACGCCGCGCGAGGTCGCCGAGCGCAGCGAGACCGTGATCACGATGGTGGTCGACGGCGCGCAGGTCGAGGAGATGCTGCTCGGCGACGACGGCGCCCTCCACGGCGCCCGCCCGGGCACGCTGTTCGTCGACATGTCGACGATCGGCCCCGCCGACGCGCGCCGGATCGGCGGCGCGCTGATCGAGCGCGGGCACCGCTTCGTCGACGCGCCCGTGACCGGCTCGGCGCCGAAGGCCGAGGACGGCACGCTCACGATCATGGCCGGCGGCGGCGAGGAGGACGTGGAGCGCGCGCGGCCGCTGTTCGAGGCGATGGGCGAGCTGATCGTGCACGTCGGCGAGCTCGGGATGGGCCAGCAGGCGAAGGTGATCTCGAACGCCGTCGCCGCCACGAACTGCGCCACGCTGGCCGAGGGGCTGGTCGTCGGCCGGCGCACCGGCGTCGACCTCGAGGCGCTGCTGAAGGTGATGGGCGCCGGCGCCGCCGCCTCGCAGATGCTCAACCTCAAGGGCCGCCCGATGCTCGAGCACGACTTCACGCCGCTGTTCAAGCTCGAGCACATGCTCAAGGACGTCGTCCTGTGCCTCCAGGAGGCGCGCGAGGCCGGCGTCGGCTTCCCGTCGGCGGCGCTGGCCGGCGAGCTCTACGCCGCCGGAGCCGGCCGTGGACTCGGCGAGCAGGACTTCGCGGCCGTGCTCGAGGTCGTCGAGGCGCTCAACGACACGAAGCTGTAAACGTCCTCACTTCTCCTGCATGAGTGGAATTTGCAGGTGAATTTGGCGATCTGGAAACTTTGTGCATAGTATGTGACGCTGTCGCCGGGGGTTTATACGGCGGCAGTTTCAGGGCAGGGTGCGGTGGGCCGCCTCGTTGCGGGACCGCACCTCTATACACCGACTCTCCATCACCTTCCCTATGCCAATCGCATTCAAGGAATGGGCTGTCACTGTGCGCGCGCTCGCCGAGGGCGAGCAGCTCGTGACGCTCCGTAAAGGCGGCATTCGAGAGCCCGAGAAGCACTTCGAGCTCGAGCACGATCGCTTCTTCCTGTATCCGACCTTCGACCACCAGCGCGGCGACCTCGTCCGCGAGTCGCATCGACCGGAGCTGCGACGGGCGCTCGAAGAGGGCGTATGGGCCGACGGGGAGCCGCCAGCCCATGCCATCCTGCGCGACGCCGCCATCCAGCAGCCGGACCGCGTGCGGATCCGCGCCTGGGCCGAGGTGGCGGGCGCCTGGACGGTGACCGACCGCCGCGTGGTCGACGGGCTGTCGCCGTTCTACGTGTGGACGCCGGACTACGCCGAGAAGCGCCTGGCGTGGAAGCGCCGGCATCCGCTGCACGTGCTGCTGCTGCGCACCTACCGCATCCCGCGGCCGGTCACGGTACGCGTTCGCGACGACTACGGCGGCTGCCGCTCCTGGCTGGAGATCACCCGCGACCTCCCGTTCGAGGGAACGCCGGTGCTGTCCGACGAGGAGTTCGAGCGCGCGTCGGAGGAGATCGCGGCGATCGTGCACGCCGACGGCGCGCTCGCTTACGCCTGAACTCGCGTTTAGGCGAATCCACTCGACCTGTAGGGGCCGGTCTGGGAAAGTCCTGGACCTGACACACGTCCCGGGGGGTCATCGATGAGGGCAAGGAGGCTCGCGACCTGCGCGGTCGCGTTCGCCGCGTTCTGGATTCCAGGCAGCGCCCAGGCGCAGTCGCTCGAGGTCGTCGCACGGCAAGACGGCGCCGGTGTTCAGCTACGCCGACGCGATCCGCGAGCGCGTGTTCATCCCGCAGCCCGGCGATCGACCAGGACGACGACGATGCCAGACGACCGGACGACGATCGACATCATCCGCCCGAGGCCACCAACGCGGACCAACAAGATGCCGGCGATCATCGATCCCTAGCCGTACTACACGACGGTCGGCCGCGGCAACGAGAGCCAGTGCATCGCCGACTCGACGGCGACGGCATCAACGACCGCTGGCCGCTGTTCTACGACAACTACTTCGTGCCGCGCGGCTACGCCGTACATCCTCGCGCAGATGAACGGCACCGGCTACACTACGAACGGCTGCCCGCATCACGGCGGGCCGGGCGACATCGCCGGCAGAAGTCGGTCATCGACTGGCTCAACGGCCGCGCCCAGGGCTTCGACCGCGCCAGCACGACCGCGGTCGAGAAGGTCGCCGACTGGCACAACGGCTGAGCGCGATGATCGGCAAGTCCTACGACGGCACGCTGGCCAACGGCGTCGCCGCGACCGGCGTCGACGGCCTGAAGACTATCGTCCCGGTCTCCGCGATCTCGGCTTGGTACGACTACTCGCGCACGGGCGGCATGCGGCACAACACGAACTACCCGGCCGGTCTCAACGACACGATCACGACCGGCCCGAACCCGCCCCCCGGCGTCAACCTGCCGAACCGGCGCCCGCTCTGCAATCCGCTGTGGGCGCCGTTCAGCGACGACGCCAACGTGCTCAACGGCGACGGCGACGAGCACGGCGACATCAACCAGTTCTGGCTCGACCGCGACTACGTCAAGGACGCGAGCAAGGTCAAAGCGCCTCGGTGTTCATCACGCACGGCATCCAGGACGACAACGTCCGCATGGACCACATGAGATGTGGTGGGACGCGCTGAAGGCCAACGGCGTGCGCTCAAGATGTGGCTCCTGCGGGCCGGCCACGAGGACCCGTTCGATTCCGGCGCGCGGTGTGGGTCGACACGCTGCACCGCTGGTTCGACCATCGAGCTCCACGGCATCGCCAACGGGATCATGAGCGAGCCCGCAGGTGACGATCGAGGACGCGAAGGACGTCTGGCGCGACCACGCCGACTGGCCCATCCCCGGGACCCAGAACGTCGACGTCTACCTGCGCTCGACCGGCCAGGCCACGCCCGGCAACCTCGGCGGCCTGCCCGGCGTCGGCGCCACGGACTCGCTGACGTTGACGGCGACCGCCGGGAGCGAGAACACGCATCACGAACAACCTGACGGGCTCGCAGGCCACGCGTCGCGTGTTCATCTCGAACCCCCTCAAGAACGACGTGCGCCTGTCCGGCACGGCGACCGCCGACCTCTCGGTCGCGCTCGGCGGGCCGGCGAGCAACCTCAGCGTGATCGTCGTCGACCTCGGCGAGAGCACGCAGGTCTCCCGCAGCAGCGAAGGCGTCACGCTGGCGGACACGGCCACGTGCTGGGGCGTCGGCACCGCCGGCGACCCGTGCGCGGGCAAGGCGATCGGCGAGGCGTGCACGCAGGCCGAGGACCAGACGATCGAGAACGCCTGTTACCGCGACCCGGAGAAGCCGACGGACGACGTCACGCAATGGCGCGTGACGCGCGGCATCCGCGACTCGCGCAACCGCGACTCGCTGTGGTTCGCGGACGCCACCGACATGGTCCCGGGCGAGTTCGACCGGATCGGGTTCCCGACGATGCCGAACGAGCACACGTTCAAGGCGGGCCACCGGATCGCGGTGGTCATCGCCGGCACGAACACGAGCCAGGCGTCCTCGAGCGGCAGCCCGAACAACGTGCCGGTGACGCTCGACGCGCGCACCAGCAAGGTCACGCTGCCGATCGTCGGTGGCTACGGCGCGCTGGCCGCGGCGGGCGCGTTCACCGACGCGTCCGGTGACGTCGGCGGCAACGTCCCGGCGACGCTGAGCCTGACCGTCGGCGCCCCCGCCTCGTTCGGCGCATTCACGCCGGGCCTCGCGCGCGACTACCTCGCCTCGATGGCGGCCACCGTGACCTCCACGGCCGCCGACGCCACGCTGACGGTCGCCGACCCGAGCGCGACGGCGGCCGGCCACCTGATCAACGGCGCGTTCGCGCTCCCGCAGGCTCTGCAGGCCAACGCCTCAAGCGCGTCGGCGACCGGCGGCGACTACGCGGCGATCGGCGGCACGCCGGCGCAGCTGCTCGCGTACGCCGGCCCGGTCAGCAGCGACGCGGTGACGCTCGGCTTCAAGCAGTCGATCGGCTCATCGGACGCGCTACGGACCGGCAGCTACAGCAAGACCCTGACGTTCACGCTCTCCACGACTCAGCCGTGACGTCTCCACGCGGCGCCGGCGCCTGTTTCAGGGCGTCGGCGTCTGCGTGGTCTGCTCGTCGGCGGGGTGCAGGCTCTCGACGCGCAGCTCCTGGAGCAGCGCGTCCTGCGGCGTGCCGAGCGTGGTGACGGCGGAGAAGTAGCTGAACGTGCGGCCGTCGCGGCTGAAGGTCACCGGCACGACGGGCAGCAGCGGGCGCGTCACGTCGGGCCGGCGCCAGGCGGCCGGCACGCCGGGGAAGGCGAGCACCTCGTTCAGCAGGGTCGTGGTCTCGGCGTCGGGCACACCGCCGATCGCCTCGCGATGCACGCGCTGGATGAGCGCGGCCGCCGCCTCGTCCCAGTTGGCGACGTGCGGGCGCAGCGCGTCGGGGTCGAAGAAGTTGCGGATCAGGTTGCCGGGGCCGCCGTGCGCGCGCTCGCGCAGCAGCCAGCCGAACAGCGCGTGCGCGGCGTGGTTGCGATCGAGGATGTTCCAGTAGCGGTCCATGACCACGGCGGGGTAGGGCTCGTGAGCGGCGAGCATGCGCTGGAGCGCCGCGGCCACCAGGGCCGCGTCCTCGGCGGCCAGGCCGGCCTCGGCGTATACGGGCGCGTAGCCGGCGGCCAGCAGCAACTGATTGCGCTCACGGATCGGCACGTCGAGCACGCGCGCCAGCCGGAGGACCATGGCGCGGCTGGGCTGCGAGCGGCCGGTCTCGATGAAGCTGACGTGGCGCGCCGTGGTCTGGGCCTCGAGCGCGAGCCCGAGCTGGCTCAGCCGGCGGACGCCTCTCCAGTGGCGGAGCAGCTCGCCGACGGCCATGGGGCGAGTCTACGGTGCGGCGCCATTCCCTCGGAGGGAATCGCGGGCTTGCCCTGTTGCGGGCATCGTGGCCGCCATGTTCACCATTCACAACGATTCGCGTCCGGCGCTCGACGCGATCCGCGAGCGCATCGGCTTCGTCCCCAACCTGGCCGCGACGATCGCCGCGTCGCCGGTCGCGCTCGAGGGCTTCGGCGCGCTTCAGGCCGGCCTGCGCAAGACCTCGCTGTCGCCGCTCGAGCGCGAGGTCGCCGGGCTCGCCGTGTCGTTCGAGAACGACTGCGCGTACTCGATGGCGGCCCACTCGACGTTCGCCGTGGGGGCGGGCGCCGCGCCGGACGTGCTCGCCGCGCTGCGCGCCGGCCAGCCGCTCGACGATCCGCGGCTGGAGGTCGTGCGCCGCTTCGCGGTCGCGCTCATCCGCGACCGCGGGCACCGTCGCGATGCGTTCGGCCTGTCGCCGGAGGAGCAGCTCGAGGTGACGGCCCAGGTCGTCTACACCACGTTCGCGAACTTGGTCGCCAACCTCGCCGACCCGCCGGTCGACGAGCCGTTCGCGGCGCAGGAGTGGGAGCAGCGTGCCACGCTGGGGGCATCTGGCTAGAGACCCCGTCCGAGACGTTCGTCGCCCGCCACGACGAGCGTGACGCCCCCGATGCCGCTCGCGTGCTGGCCCAGCTCGAGTACGCGCGCGAGCGGCTCGAGCGGCTGCTCGAGGTCGAGCTCGGCGAGCAGGCGGTGGTGCTGCACGGCTCGCCGGCGCAGCTCGACGCGGCGCAGCCGTGGCTGCCCGTGCAGCGGCGGCTGACGGCGCCGGCGGCGCGCCGGTACGTGGTCGGCTGGGCCGGCGAGCACGAGCTGCACGTGCTGTCACCGCGGCTGCTGGCGCAGCGCGCGTCGAACGTCGAGGGCTCGCTCGAGCTGCTGATGCTCTCGCCCTCGGCCCTGCTCGCGCGCCGCGCGCTGTCGGTCCGCCACCCGGGCTTCCCGCCGCCGCTGGGCCCGCGCCGGCTCAGCCGCTGGATGCGATCCGCCTGGTTCGTCGAGGGCGCCGCCCAGTGGCTCTCCGGCCAGACCCGCCACGTCCGCCCGGCGGTTGCCCGCCGGCTCCACGAGGGCTCCCAGCCGGCCTTCCCGCCCGGCCGCGCCGACGCCCTCCTGCTCGGCGGCACGATCTTCGACCTCGTCGCCCGCGAGGAGGGGAGCGCGCCGCCGTCTCCGTCGCCCGCACCGCACCCGAGGACGCGCTCGAACAGGCCTTCGGCCGCCGCCGCGCACGCCACACCGAAGCCGCCTGGCGAAGCCACCTCACCCGCCTCGCCGCCCCCTAAGGGGGGTCTGCGCACCCCGTCTGTACTGCCACAGATCCGATCTGTACTACCACAGAGGGGTCAGACCCCCCTTGGGGTTCGGTGTATATTCGCCGAGCGTTGAATTATGCGGTGGAGATCGACGGGCTCGATGTGAGTCGCGGCGGCCGGCCGGTGCTGCAGGGGCTGTCGGCGAAGCTGGAGGCGGGCCGGGTGACCGGGCTGCTGGGGCCGAGCGGGTGCGGGAAGACGACGCTGATCCGCTCGATCGTGGGCGTGCAGAAGGTGGCCGCGGGCGATGTGCGGGTGCTCGGGTCAGCCGGCCGGGTCGCCGGCGCTGCGGCGGCGCGTGGCGTACGTGACGCAGGCGCCGTCGGTGTACGCCGACCTGACCGTCCTCGAGAACCTGCGCTACTTCGCGGCCGTGCTCGACGTGCCGGCGCGGGAGATCGGGCGGGCGCTCGAGGCGGTGGACCTGGCCGGCGCCGGCGGCCGGCTCGTGGGGACGCTGTCGGGCGGCCAGCGCTCGCGCGTCTCGCTGGCGATCGCGCTGCTCGGCCAGCCGGACCTGCTCGTCCTCGACGAGCCGACCGTCGGGCTCGACCCCGTGCTCCGGCGCGACCTGTGGACGCTGTTCCACCGGCTCGCCGAGGAGGGCGCCACGCTGCTCGTCTCGAGCCACGTGATGGACGAGGCGGCGCGCTGCGACCGGCTGCTGCTCATGCGCGAGGGCGCGCTGGTGGCCGACACGACGCCGGACGAGCTGCGCGAGCGCACCGGCGAGCACGAGATGGAGTCGGCGTTCCTGCGCCTGGTCGAGGGATGAGCGGCCGCATCACGCTGGCGACGACGGTGCGGGTGCTGGCGCAGATCCGCCACGACCACCGCACGATCGCGCTGCTGCTGGTGGTCCCCAGCGCGCTGCTGTTCCTGCTCGCAGCAGCTGCTCGGCGACCTGCAGTTCGACCGCCTCGGCGCCCCGATGCTCGGGCATGTTCCCGTTCATCACGATGTTCCTCGTGACGTCGATCTCGATGCTGCGCGAGCGCACCACCGGCACGCTCGAGCGGCTGATGACGATGCCGCTGGCCAAGCTCGACCTGCTCGGCGGCTACGGGATCGCGTTCGCGCTGCTGGCCACCGTCCAGGCGCTCGTCACCTCGGCCGTGGCGTTCCTGCTGCTCGGCCTCGACGCCGCCGGCCCGACCTGGCTGATCATCGCGCTCGCGGTGCTCAACGCGGTGCTGGGCTCCGCGCTCGGGCTGCTGGCCAGCGCGTTCGCCTCGAGCGAGTTCCAGGCCGTCCAGTTCATGCCCGCCTTCGTGCTGCCGCAGATCCTGCTCTGCGGCCTGCTCGTCCCGCTCGACCAGATGGCCGGCTGGCTCGAGGCGATCGCCTCCGTCCTGCCGCTCACGTTCGCGTTCGAGGCGCTCGACGCGGTTGCTGTCGACGGCGACGCGCTCGCCGACGTCGCCGGTCAGGTCGCCGTGCTGCTGGGGATGACCGCGGTGGCGATCGCGCTCGCGGCGCTCACGCTGCGCCGGCGAACCGACTAGCGACGCTCGCGACGATCGTCTTCGCGGTCGGGATGAAGGCGTCCTCGAGCGTCGGGCTGATACGGGATCGGCGTCTCGTCGGTGGCCACGATCCAGGCGTCGTCGAGGTCGTGCAGCGCGGCCTCGGCGACGGCGCCGAGCACGCCGGTCGCCCAGCCGCCGGTGCGCGGGCCCTCCTCGACGGCGAGCAGCCGGTTGGTCTTGGCGACCGAGGCGAGCACGGTGTCGAGGTCGAGCGGGCGCAGCGTGCGCAGGTCGATGACCTCGGCGTCGATGTCGAGCTCCTCGGCGGCGGCCAGCGCGTCGCGCACGCCCTTGGAGATCGAGACGATCGTGAGGTCGGAGCCCTCCCGGGCGACGGCCGCCTGCCCGAGCGGGATGACGTCCTGCTCGCCCTCCGGGCCCTTTGACCGAGTAGAGCCGCTTGTGCTCGAGGAAGAGCACCGGGTTGTCGTCGCGGATCGCGCCCTTGAGCAGCCCCTTGGCCTCGGCCGGCGACGACGGCGCGGCGATCTTCAGGCCCGGGATCCCCTGGAACCAGGTTCCGTGCGTCTGCGAGTGGATGGCGCCGAAGCGGCCGCCGCCGCCGACCGCCGAGCGCACCACCAGCGGCACCGTCCCCTGCTCGTTCGAGATGTACCAGAACTTCGCGGCCTGGTTGACGAGCGAGTCCATCGGCAGCGCCATGAAGTCGCCGAACATGATCTCGATCACCGGCCGCAGGCCGGTGACCGCCGCGCCGTAGGCGGCGCCGGCCAGCGCGAGCTCGGAGATCGGGGTGTCGAACACGCGCTCGTCGCCGAAGCGCTCGTGCAGGCCGGGCGTGACCTTGAACACGCCGCCGGCGGCGGCGACGTCCTCGCCGAAGAAGACGACGGCGGGGTCGCGCTCGATCTCCTCGGCGAGCGCGTCGCGGATCGCGTCGCGGAACTCGATCACGCCGCGAACTCCGTCGCGCCGCCCGGCTCCGGATACGGCGAGGCCAGCGCGGCCTCGACGGCGCGGTCCATCGCCTCGCGGGCGTCGCGCTCGGCGGCCTCGACGTCGGCCCCCATCGCCAGCAGCCGGTCGCGCGCGAGCTTCAGCGGGTCGCGCTCGAGCCAGCGCTCGACCTCCTCCTTCGGCCGGTAGGTCGCCGGGTCGGACTTCGAATGGCCGTAGTGGCGGTAGGTCTGGCACTCGAGCAGCGTCGGCGCGTGCTCGCCGCGCGCGCGGGCGACGGCCTCGCGGGCGGCGCTCCTCGACCGCCCACAGGTCGTTGCCGTCGACGAGCGCGGACGCGATCCCGTAGGCGGCGCCGCGGCCCGCGATGTCGCGCCCGCCGGTGACCTTCTGCATCGGCGTGAACTCGCCGTAGAAGTTGTTCTCGCAGACGAACACGGCCGGCAGCGAGTGCACGACCGCGAAGTTCAGGCACTCGTGGAAGTACGCCTGGTTGGCGGCGCCGTCGCCGAAGAAGGCGACCGCGACGCGGCCCTGGCGCTTGGCGCTCAGCGCGGCGCCGGTGGCCGCGGCGATCGATCCCGCCGACGATCCCGTAGCAGCCGACCAGCCCGTGCTCGAGGTCGATCACGTTCATCGAGCCGGCGCGGCCGCCGCAGACGCCGCCGGCGCGGCCGAGCATCTCGGCCGCGAGCGCCGCCGGGTCGGTGCCCTTGGCCAGCGCGTGGCCGTGGCCGCGGTAGGTGCCGGCCACGTAGTCGCCGGGCTCGAGCGCCAGGCAGACGCCGACCGGCACCGCCTCCTGGCCGGCGGCCAGGTGCGTGGTGCCGTGGACCTCGCCCTTGAGGAACAGCCGCTGCATCTCGTTCTCGAAGTGGCGGATCAGCAGCATCCGGCCGTAGGCGTCCAGCCAGCGGCCGGTCTCGACGACCGTCTCGATCTCCGTCACAGCTCTCCCATCGTGCGCAGCCAGTGCATGCTGCCCCATCGTGTACGCGATCGCGTAGCCGAGCTCGACCAGCTCGGGCTCGCTGAAGTGCTCGTGCAGGCGCCGCCACAGATCGTCGTCGGCGGCGTCGCTGTCCCACTCGATCGCGTCCGCCCAGTCCAGAGCGGCGCGCTCGCGCTCGTTCGCCGGCTCGACGTCCTCGCCGGCCAGCGCGCGGGAGCACAGCGCGACGAGCTCGCCGCCGAGCACGGTCTCGACCGTGAGCCGATGGGCGGCGAGCGCGTCGGGCACGCTTGCCCGGATGTCGTCGCCGCTCATGGCGCCAGCCCCGCGCGCGTGAGGTCGAGCACCTCGCCGTGGCCGATCCCGAGCGTCTTGATCCACCGCTGCTGCCCGTAGGTCAGCGCCACGAAGCAGCCGAGCTCGACGATCTGCTCCTCGCTGAAGTGGCGCCGCAGGTCCGTCCCAGACGGCCTCGTCGGCCCCCTCCGGGTTCCACACGAGCATGCTCGTGTAGCGCAGCGCCGCCTTCTGCCGGTCGTCGAACCGGTCCGACCGCTCGAACTCGAGCAGTTCCTCGTAGTCCGCCTCGACAAGCCCTTGCTCTCCCCCCGGGAGAGACCGTTGGGACCCTCAGTAGTGGCACTCGATCGTCTTGGACACGTAGACCCGGCACAGCTCCTTGACCGGGTGGTCGAGCACGCCGTTGCGGAACAGCTTGTCCCAGCTGTTGGAGAACGCGTGCAGCACCGCCGGCACGTGCGCGCGGATCGCCTGGCTCTCCGGCCGCGGCGTGCCGTGCATGCGCCGCGTGCTGGAGGTAGCCGCGATCGCGCCCCTCGAGCTGCTCGACGGGGAAGTACGAGATCCGCGGCATCAGCGAATCACCAGCCCTTCGTCGACGTCCGCCTCCTCGGAGACGAGATCGAGCCCGGACGCGTGCGCCTGCTGCTCGAGCAGCGCCGCGAAGTCCTCGTCGGTGTGGCCGGACCCGATCAGCGCCTGGATCGCCTGCTGGGCGGCGGCGGCGACCGGCATCGGCACGTCGAGCTCGCGCGCGGTCTCGAAGCCGAGGTCGAAGTCCTTGCGCAGCAGCAGCGGCGTGAACGTGGGCGTGAAGTCGAGGTTCACGTAGGCGGGCGTCTTGTAGCGCGTGAACATCGAGCCCATGACGCTGTCGTTGAGGAAGTCGAGGAAGGCGGCGCGCGACATGCCGCCCTTCTCCGCCAGCACGGTGATCTCGGCCATGCACTGCGCGACGACGCCGAGCATCAGGTTGTGGCAGATCTTCGCCAGCCGGGCCTTCTCGCCGTCGCCGACGTAGGTGACGCCGGCGCCGAGCAGGTCGAGCAGCGGCGCGACCTGGTCGAACGCCTCGCGCGGGCCGGAGGCGACCATCGTCACGCGGCCCGCCGCGACGACCTTCGGGTTGCCGCTCACCGGCGCGGCGATCAGGGCGACGCCGCGCCGCGCCGCCTCGTCGCGGACCGCCTGCGAGGCCTCCGGCGACACGGTGGTCATGTCGACGATCACCGCCGGGGCCGTGCCGTTGCCCGACAAGCACGCCGGACGGGCCGAGCACGACCTCCTTGAAGTCGTCGGGCCCGGCGACCATCGTGAACACGACCTCGCGGTCGGCGAGCTCGGCAGGCGCGTCGACCACCGTCGCCCCGGCCTCCTCCAGCGACTCGGCCTTGGCGCGCGTGCGGTTGTAGACCGCCACGTCGTGGCCCGCGGCCAGGAGCCTCGCCGCGAGGGCATGGCCCATGCGACCGGCTCCCACCCAGCCGATCCGCCTGCCGTTCTCAGTGCTCATACCTCTCCGGCTCCCGGGTTGCAAACGATTGCAGCACCTTACCGGGAGGGTGGCGGGCGTTCAAGGCGGGGTGGTACGCTTGCAAACGTTTGCACCGGAGCTGAGGGAGCCGCGATGGGACTGCCGACCTACGGAACCATGAGCGTCGACTGGGAGGAGCGGGTCCGCGTCGACCGGCTGCGCGAGGAGCGGCTCGCCCGCATCTCCGGCCTGCTCGCGGAGTCCGAGCTCGGAGCGCTGCTGTGCTTCGACATGGTCAACATCCGCTACATCACGGCGACCCACATCGGCACGTGGGCGCAGGACAAGCTCAACCGCTTCTGCCTGCTCCCGCAGCGCGACGAGCCGATCATGTGGGACTTCGGCTCGGCCGCCCGCCACCACCAGCTCTACAACCCGTGGCTCGGCGACGGGCGCTCGCGCGCCGGCATCATCGACGCTGCGCGGCGCGATGTCCCCCGAGTCCGGCCGCGCCGAGAACGTGGCGCGCAAGATCAAGGTCGAGCTCGAGCAGCGCGGCCTGCTGGACGAGCCGGTCGGCGTCGACGCGATCGAGCCCGCCGTGCTGTTCGCGCTCCAGGCCGAGGGCATCCAGGTCGTCGACGGCCAGCAGCTCATGCAGGCGGCGCGCGTGATCAAGACGCAGGACGAGATCACGCTGCTCAACACCGCGTGCATGATGGTCGACGCCGCCTACGAGGAGCTCTACCGGGCGATGAAGCCCGGCATGCGCGAGAACGAGTGCGTCGGGCTCGTCAACAAGGTCCTCTACGACATGGGCTCCGAGTTCGTCGAGGGCGTCAACGCGATCTCGCGGCGAGCGCTGCAACCCGCACCCGCACGTCTACACCGACCGCGCGCTGCGCCCCGGCGACCCCGCCTACTTCGACATCCTGCACAGCTTCATGGGCTACCGGACGTGCTACTACCGCACGTTCGCGATCGCGTCCGCCTCGAAGGCGCTGGTCGACGCCTACCGCCGCTGCCGCTACTACCTCGACGCGGCGATCGAGCTCATCCGCCCGGGCGCCACGACCGCCGACGTGGTGTCGCGTCTGGCCGCGCGCCGAGGAGTTCGGGTTCCCGGACGAGGAGGCGGCGTTCGCGCTCCAGTTCGGGCACGGCGTCGGCCTCTCGATCTGGGAGAAGCCGATCTTCAGCCGGCTCGTCTCGCTCGACCACCCGGAGGAGATCCGCGAGGGCATGGTGTTCGCGCTCGAGACGTTCTGGCCGGCGAGCGACGGCTGGTCGGCGGCGCGGATCGAGGAGCAGCTGGTGGTGACCAAGGACGGCTGCGAGATCATCACGCGCTTCCCGGCCGAGGACCTCGTTGATCGCCGGCAAGCCGTACTTCACCGCCGGCGGCACGCTGTCGCTCGAGCGCGAGCCGCAGTCGAACCGCAACACGCAGCTGGACGCCGACAGCGAGGAGGCGATCCCGGTCGCCGACGCCGGCGCCGCCAGCCTGCGGTGAGGTTCAGCGACGCCGAGATGCGCCGGCGCCACGAGGCGCTGGAGGCGGTCGCCGACGTCGACCACGTGCTCGTGTACGGCGCGAACCGGTCGGGCACGGCGGTCGGCTGGCTCACGCGCTGGCCGGTCACCCGCGAGGCGATCGTGGTCGTCACGCCCGGCGAGCGCGACGTGCTGTACGTCGGCTTCTACAACCACGTCCCGAACGCGCAGCGGATCGCCACCGAGGCCGACGTCCGCTGGATCGGCGACTTCGAGAGACCGTCCGGGCGGATCGGCGTGATCGGCCGGCCGGCACGCGACGACGAGGTCGATCTCAACGCCGCCTACACGCGGCTGCGGCTGGTGAAGTCGGCCGAGGAGGTCGAGTGGATCCGCCGCGCCGCGAGCTGACCGACGCCGGCGTGGCGGCGCTGCGCGAGGCAGCGCGGCCGGGCGTGAGCGAGTACGAGCTGGGCGCGGCGATCGAGGCGGCGTGGCTGCCGCACGGCGCGACGACCCACATCCACTACCTGGCCGCGACGCCGATGGCGGCGCCCGAGCTGTGCGTGCCCGCGCAGTGGCCGAGCGACCGCCGCCTCGAGGCCGGGGACGCGCTCGTGTTCGAGGTCAGCGCGAGCTTCTGGGAGTACCCCGCGCAGCGGCTCGGGACGATCTTCGTCGACGCCGAGCCGACGCCGCTCTACCGCGAGCTGCTCGACACCGCGCAGGCGGTGTTCGACGCGGTGGTCGCGCGGCTGCGCGCCGGCGCGACCGCCGCCGAGCTGTGGGAGGCGGCGGGCGGGATCACGATCCGCGACGACCTCGTGCACGGGTTCGTCGGCGGCTACCTTCCGCCCGTGCTCGGCGCGCGCACGCCCATCCCCGACTTCACGTTCGAGGCGGGCATGACCGTGGTCGTGCAGCCGAACGTGGTCACGCCCGACGAGCGCGCCGGCGTGCAGGTCGGCGAGCTGCTGCTGGTCACCGACGACGGCGTGGAGCGGCTGCACGGATGAGGGCGTACGTGACCGGCGGCTCTCGCGGCATCGGCCGCGCCGTGGCGGAGCGCTGATCGCGCGCGGCGACGAGGTCGTGATCGGCTCGCGCCGCGACGGCGACGTCGGCGACGACCCCGCGGGGCTCGTCGACCGAGCGGCCGCAGCGCTCGGCGGGCTCGACGTCTTCGTGGCGTGCGCGGTCGAGCCGATCCGCAAGCCGATCCTCGAGCTCGACGCCGACGACTTCGACCGCACGATGCGCGTCAACGCGCGGCCGTTCGTGCTCGGCGCAATCGCCGCCGCGCGGCACATGACCGCCGGCGGGCGGATCGTCGCGGTGTCCTCGACCGGCACGCACCGCGTGCGCAACCGCGCCTACGCGCCCGCTCGCCCTGGCCAAGGGCGCGGTCGAGGCGGCCGTGCGCTTCCTCGCCGTCGAGCTCGCCGAGCAGGGCATCACCGTCAACGCCGTCGCGCCCGGCCCGACCAACACGGAGGCGTTCGAGGCCATGGGCGACGAAGGCCTGCGCGAGCGGCTGGTCGCCGCGACGCCGATGGGCCGCATGGGCGAGCCGGCCGACGCGGCGCGGCTGATCGCGTGGCTGTGCTCGCCCGAGGCCGGCTGGGTGACCGGCCAGCTGATCTTCTCGGACGGCGGCTACCTGCTCGCCTGAATCGCGCGCCAGAGCTTCTCGGGCGTGAACGGCGGGTCGACCCAGCGGCCGCCGAGCGCGCGGTCACCGCGTTGGCGACCGCGGCCGGCGTCCCGATCGTGCCCGCCTCGCCGATCCCCTTCGCGCCGAGCGGGTTCAAGGGCGACGGCGACTCGACGAACGCCGTCTCGACCGGCGGCTGCTCGCCGGCGCTGAGCATCGCGTAGCTGGTGAAGTTCGCCGCGAGCGGCTGGTCGTCCTCGTCGTAGGGCGAACTCCTCGGTCAGCACGGTGCCGAGCCCGTGGATCGTGCCGCCGAGCACCTGCCCCTCGGCCAGCAGCGGGTTGATGATCGTGCCGGCGTCGTCGACCGCGGCGATCCGGTGGACGGTCAGCTCGCCGGTCTCCTCGTCGACCGAGACGATCGCCGCGTAGGCGCCCGAGCCGAACACCATCGCCGACTCGAAGCGCACGGACGCGCTCCGCTCACCCGCGGCGAGCCGGTCGGCGGCGACCGCGACCGCCGAGCCCGCCATCGGGATCGAGCGGCCGCCGAACGTGCCGACGCCGGCCGGCGCCTCGGCGCTGTCGCCGAACCGCAGCTCGACGTCCTCGATCGGGATCCCGAGCCGGTCGGCGACGATCTGCGCGTAGATCGTGTCGTGGCCCTGCCCGTGCGGGAACGAGCTGCTGCGCACGATCACGCGCCCGTCGTCGCGCGCGCGTCATCTCCGCGCTCTCCCACTGGCCGCCCGCGCGCTCGACGTAGAGCGCGATGCCCGAGCCCGGCACCCGGGCGGCGGCTCGCCGACGAGCTCGATCGCCCGGTCCAGGCACGCGCGTAGTCGCCGGAGTCGTAGGTGAAGCCGAGCGGCGTCTCGTGCGGGAACGTCGGTCACGAGGTTGCGGCGGCGCAGCTCGACCGGGTCGATGCCGAGCTCGCGCGCCGCGGCGTCGACCGTGCGCTCGAGCAGGTAGCACGCCTCCGGGCCGGCCGGCGCCGCGCATCGGGCCGGTCGGCACGCGGTCGCTGCGCGCGCCGACGACCTCGATGTCGGCGGCGGCGATGTCGTAGGCGCCGGTCATCAGCATGCCCATCGTGTGCGGCGGGACCGCGGTCGCCTGCTGCAGGTAGGCGCCGGTGTCGGCGACCAGCCGCGCGCGCACGCGCGAGCATCCGCCCGTCGGCGTCGAGCGCCAGCTCGACCTCGCCCTCGACGCCGCGCCCCTGGTAGGCGGCGAGGAAGTTCTCGCTGCGCGGTCTCGACCCACTTGACGGGCCGGCCGAGGTCGATCGCCGCGATCGCGGCGACCACCACCTCGGGCGCCGGCGGGCCCTTGCTCCCGAACGCGCCGCCGGTGTCGGCCAGCGTGACGTGGATCGACTCGAGCGGCCGGTCGAGCGCGTGGGCGAGCCCGGCGCGCGGGCGGTGGATGTCCTGCGCCGAGAGCCACACCCGCAGCACGTCGCCGTCGGCCCGCGCCACGCAGCCGCGCGGCTCGATCGGCGCGGCGACCGCGCGCGGGATCGACGTGGCGGGTGCGCGACGACGTGCGCGGCGGCCGCGAAGGCGGCCTCGACGTCGCCGCCGACCTTGTGCCAGCGCAGCAGCTCCTCGCGGCTCGGCCTCGAACGGCTCGTACTCGACGACGACCTGCTCGAGCGCGTCCTCGGCCTCGGCGCGCGACGGCGGCGAGGACCGCGGCGACCGGCTGGCCGACGTAGCGGACCTCGCCGTCCGCGAGGATCGGGTGCGCGGCGTCGGCGACCTCGACGCCCGGCGGCACGATCAGCGGCACCGGCCGCACCCGCCCGGCGAGATCGGCCGGCGGTGATGACGCCGGCCGGCGCTTCGATGCCGGCAGGATCCGCGCGCGCGCGCATGACGGGCTGCGCACGAACGCGATGTGGAGCAGGCCGTCGGGCGCGATGTCGTCGACGAAGCGCGTGCGGCCGCGCAGGATGCGCTCGTCCTCGCGCCGCGGGACCGGCCGACCGACGAGCACTACGCGCCGACGGCGTCGAGGATCACGCGCAGGGCGGCGATGCCCTCGGCGGCGCCGGTCTCCACCACCGCCTCGCCGCGCATCGCGGCGCCGAACTCGGCCAGCTCCTCGGCCAGCATGTCGCGCGGCTCGAACTCCACCGGCTCGCCGTTCAGCGTCAGCGTGCTCACCTCGTCGACGCGCTCGGCCGTCCGGCCACACCGCGCCGAGGTCGGCGCGGTAGTCGAGCACGCCTTCGCTGCCCTGCAGCCGCAGCGAGAACACGTGCGGCGAGACGTAGGAGCCGGTCAGCACGCCCAGCGCGCCCGACGCGAACTCGAGCGTGGCCACGCCGACGTCGTCGATCTCGGCGTCGGTGTGCACGTGCGCGAAGCGGCCGGTCGTCCGCACGACCGGGCCGAGCCAGGTACGCGAGCGTGTCGACGTGGTGGATGCCGAGCTGCATCAGCGGCCCGCCGGGGTTGCGCGCGCGCTGCGCGCGCCAGGCGGTCGGCGGCAGCTTGCCGGGCAGCGAGAAGCACGCCTCGGCGAGCACGACGGTCCCGAGCTCGCCGACCAGCTCCTTCGCGCGCCGCGCGGCGCCGAGCCGCCGGAACGCATGGCCGACCATCAGCACCACGCCGGCCTCGGCGCAGGCGTCGCGGATCCGCTCGGCCGCCTCGACGGTGTCGGCGATCGGCTTCTCGACGAACACGTGCCGCCCGGCGGCGGCGCACGCGATCGCGTTCTCGGCGTGGACGTGGTTGGGCGTGGCGATGAGCACGCCGTCGGCGTCCTCGATCGCCTCGACGAGCTCGAGGCCGGCGCGCTCGCGCGGCGGCGGCGAGCCGCGGCGCCCACATGCCGGCGCCGATCAGCGCGACCCTCAAGCGAGCTGCTCCCGCAGCCAGTCGGCCACCAGCGGCCGCGCCTTGTACGGCACGTTCGCGCACACGTGGTTGCCGTCCTCGAACAGGACGAACTCGCCGCTGCGGCGCGGCGTCGGCGGCGCGCTTGGTCTCCTCCCACGGGATCAGGCGGTCGAGCTTGCCGGTCACGAACAGCGCCGGCTGGTCGAGCTGCTCGACCACGCCGTCGAGGTTCGAGCGCGCTGCGCGCCTGCGGCCGTCCTCGTCGTCGGCGGCGTGCGACTTGCGCACGAACGTCTCGCGCGTCAGCGGCGGCAGGTGGTCCCAGATCGCGCCGAAGTCGAACGGCCCGCTGATGCCGGCCACGGCGCGGATGCGCGGCTCGAACGCCGCCGCCCGCGGCGCGTAGTAGCCGCCGAGGCTGACGCCCAGGGCGCCGATGCGATCGAAGCCGTCGCACCGGCGTCGAGGATCGCGCGTCACGCCGGCCTCGAAGTCGTGCCGCAGCGGCAGCTCGTAGCCCGCCCTCCCCCTGGCCCGGGCCCGTCCAGCGACAGCGTCGCCATCCCGCGCGCGTGGAACAGGTTCTCGAGCAGGAAGAACTCCTCCTTGGTGGAGTCGAGCCCGGCGATCAGGACGACCAGCGGCGGCCGCTCGGCCCCAAGCGGCCGCCGCAGGTTTGCCACGACCGTCGCGCCGTCGAGCGGGGCCTCGACGCGCTCGGCCGCGGGGTCGAGCAGGCGGTGCGCCTCGCGCAGCGCGGCGACCGCCTGGTCGGCGGCGGCGCGCGGCGCGCGCCTCGTCGAGCACCCACACGAACTTGGCGAAGTGGAAGCAGACCGCGGCCCGCAGCCACGCCTCGCCGGCGGTGACCGCGCGGCCGGCGGCCTCGGCGTCGCGCGCCAGCGCGACGTGCTCGTCGGCCGTCTCGCACCACGCGCCGAGCCACTCCTCCCACGTCTCGACGCGCGCGGTCGTGCGCGCGAAGTCGTTGGCGTCGACGCCGGCCTGGATGAACCGCGGCCCCCAGTGGTCAATGGCTGCCTGCACGCGCGCGTCCGGCATCCACCACCTCCTCGATGCTGGTGCCGAGGTCCTGCAGCAGCGACCACCGCGGCGTTGCGGCCGGGCGCGCCGGTGATCGACCCGCCCGGATGCGTGGTGCCGCCGGTCTGGTAGAGGCCGGGGATCGGCATCCGGTGCTGCGCCCAGCCCGGCGCCGGGCCGCAGCGCCCCGCTCTGCGGCAGCGTCCGGTTCCCGCCGTGGAACGTCCCGTGGATCATGTGCTCGTTCTGCGCGCTCGATGTCCTCGGGCGCCTTGACGAGCATGTCGAGGATCACGCCCTCGCCGAAGTTCGGCGCCACGGCGTGCAGCCGCGCGAGCTGGCGCCGCGCCTGCGACTCCTTGCGCGTCCTCGAAGCCGTACGACTGCGCCGACAGGAACTTGACGGTGTGGCGGCCCTCGGGCGCGCGCGACGGGTCGTCGAGCGTCGGCGTGGCGACCAGGATCCACGCCGGCTCCTCGACGTAGCGGCCGTCGCGCCAGCGCGCGGCCGTACTCGATCGCGTCCTCGGGGAAGCCCGCCAGCCCGGCCGACACCGCGCGTCCGCCACTCGTTCGTCGAGCGTGAGGAACCGCGGCGGCTCGGTGGCGGCCATGTAGACGCCCATGGCCGGCACGCCGATGTCGAACGTGTCGACGCCGTAGCGGAAGTCGTCGCGGCCACAGCTCGGCGGGCGCCATCTCGATCAGGTGCTTGACGTGGATCGTCGAGACGACCGCCTCGCGCGCGCGGTACCTGTCGCCGTCCTCGGTCTCCACGCCCGCGCAGCGCCCGCCCTCGACGAGCAGCCGCACGCACCCGCTTGCCGCACAGCACCGTCCCGCCGTGCTCGACGATGCAGGTCGACCAGCGCGTCGGTGAGCTTGCCCGAGCCGCCGCGCGGGATCGTCCAGCTGCCGCCGCTGGCGGCCGAACACGATCGAGTACGCCAGCGGCCCCGAGCCGGGCGAGTCGATCGGCACCAGCGTCTGGTAGGCCTGCCAGAGCAGGAAGCGCCTGCACGTGCCGGGACTCGAACTCGTGCCGGATCACGTCCCAGGCGCTCAGCGCCCGCCGCCGCAGCCACACGTTGCCCTTCGGGTGCTCGCGCAGCAGCTGCTCGACCGACGGCCCGAAGCCGACCGGGTTGAAGGTCGCCGCGCCGCGAAGATGTGCTTGACCTCGTCGTAGTCGGCCAGCAGCCGCCGGTAGGCCTCGCCGTCGGCCTTCGAGAAGCGCGCGATCTCCTCGACCGTGCGCTCGAGGTCCATCCACGCGGTGAGCTGCTCGCCGTCGGGGAACGCGACGTGCGCGAACGGGTCGGGGACCAGGTACTCGAGCCCGTAGCGCTCCTTGCAGCCCGAGCTCGTCCTCCAGTCAGCAGCGGGTTGGTCTGGATCAGCGTGTGGCCGGTCGAGCACGAGTCGATCAGGTAGCCCGGCCCGAGCAGCTCCTCGGTCGCGGCGCCGCCGCCGGGGATCGCGCGGCTGTCGAGCACGACCACCTCGCGGCCCGAGGCGGCGAGGTAGGCGGCGGTGATCAGGCTGTTGTGGCCCGCGCCGGCGACGACGACGTCGGCGTGTCACGTGCGCACTCCCTTCACGCTCGAGCAGCCGCAGCGCGTTGCCGCCCAGCACGTCGCGCTCGGCGACGCGCCGAGCCCGGCCGCGCGCACGGTCGCCACCGGATGCGGGTCGCCCATGTCGAACGGGTGGTCGGTGCCCAGCAGCACGTGGTCGCCGCCCGCGAAGTCCACGAGCGACGCGCAGCACCGCCGGGTCGTGCGTGACGGTGTCGAAGTAAAGCCGCGCGATCGACGCCTCGGGGTCCTCGCGCAGCCGCGCGCGCGCGTGCGGCTGGAAGGACCAGCGCGTGGCGCAGCCGCCCGCGCAGCGCCGGCAGGGCGCCGCCGCCGTGGGCCAGGATCGACGCGCAGCCCCGGATGGCGCTCCATCACCCCGGCCATGACCATGTGCGCCGCGGTGATCGTGGTCTCGAACGGGTTGCCGACCGTGTTCCAGAGGTAGAAGTCGCCGAACACCGGGGCGTCGAAGCCGCGCGTGGTCGGGTGGATGAACACGATCGCGCCGGTCTCCTCGGCCGCCGCCCAGAACGGCGCGAAGCGCTCGTCGCCGAGGTAGACGCCGCCGACGCTGGCCGGCACCTCGACGCCGGCGAGCACCTTGGCCTCCATCACCTCGCGCAGCTCGCGCACCGCGAGCGGCGGGTCGTCCAGCGGCACGGCGCCGAAGGCGCTGAGCCGCGGTCTCGGCAGCACCAGCTCGGCCAGCGCGTCGTTCTGGATCCGGCACGCGCTCGAGGTCGCCGGACAGGAGCTGCACCCACGGCGACAGCACGACGTGGTCGATGCCCGCCCGCTCGGCCTCGGCGAGGATCCCGCGCGGGGTCGACGAACTCGCCGACCGCCGAGGGCGGTGGCGAGACGTGTGGCCGCAGCTCGCTGCGACGATCACGTGCGACGTGGACGTCGACGATCATGCGCTTCACCCCACCGCGATCAGGGTCAGAGCGCCGCCGACCACCAGCGCCGAGCCCGCCCACACGCGCGCGGTCACGCTGCTCGAGATGCGCGCCCGACCATCAACGGCGCCAGGAACAGCACGACCGGCACCGACAGCAGCCCGAGCGCCAGCACCACGCCGACCGACGCGTCGTCGAGCGCGATCCAGCGCCACCAGGTCGCGAACGCGACGAGCAGCGCGGCGACGCAGCTTGAGCCGCAGGGCGCCGCGCGGCGATCGCGTTCCACGAGCCCGGTGCCGCGCAGGGCGAGTGCGACCGCATAGGCGGCCGCCGCGGCCACCAGCCCGATCGATCACGCCCAGCAGCGGCGACGGGATGCCCTCGAAGCCCTCGACCGTGAACACCGGGCTGATCGCCCACATCAGCGCGCAGCCGAGCCCGAAGACGGCATCGGCACGCGCACGGCGCCGTCCGCCCGCGCGACCGACGCCACGCCCCGACCACCATCGGGAGCGATCGCGGCCAGCGCTGCGGGCTCGGGAGGTCGCCCACCGTCAGGCGCGCGACCGGCAGCGCCGAACAGCGGCGCGAAGGTGAGCAGCGGCGCCGTCCGCGCCGCGCCGATCCGCTTCTGACTCGAGATTGAGGAACGTCCAGCCGAGCAGGAAGTGCACGATCCCCGCGGCCGCGAAGGCGCGCGATCGCATCACGCCGGCGCATCGGCCAGCGCTGGCCGAGCTCGCCGGAGAGCGACGCACGCCGCGCTCAGCACCACCGCCGCGATCGCGAGCTGCAGGAACGTCGACGACGAAGGCGTCGTCGATGTCCGCGCAGCGCGCGCCGGTTGAGGCTCTGGAAGAGCCCGAACCCGATGCCCGACGCGGCCGCCCACAGCGCTCCCGTCACACCGGCGCCGGTCGGGTGCCTTGGCCGCGACCGAGACCCGCCGAAGTAGAGGTCGGCCATCTCCGGGTTGGCGAGCACCTGGTCGGCCGGGCCGTCGAGCAGCACGCGCCCGCTCTCCATCACGATCCCGTGGGTCGCCAGCCGCAGGCCGAAGCGCACGTTCTGCTCGACCAGCAGGATCGTGCACGCCGGCCTCGCGCATCCGCAGCACGCTCTCGAGCACGTGCTTGAGCGCCTTGGGGTCGAGCCCGAGCGACGGCTCGTCGAGCATCACCAGCCCCGGCTCGAGCATCAGCGAGCGCGCGAACTCGACCATCCGCCGCTGGCCGCCGGAGAGGTTGCCGGCCTTCTCGGCGCCGCGCTCGGCGACGATCGGGAACAGCTCCTCGACCTCGGCGTAGCGGCGCCGCACCAGCGCCTTGTCGCGCCGCAGGATGTAGGCGCCCATCAGCACGTTCTCGCGCACGTGATGTTGGGGAACAGCGCGTTGGACTGCGGCACCTGGGCGACGCCCGCGCTCCAGGATCTCGGCCGTGCTCAGCCCGTCGAGCCGCGCGCCCTCGAGCCGGATCTCGCCCTCGCGCGGCCGCAGCAGGCCGCTGACCGCGCGCAGCACGGTCGACTTGCCGGCGCCGTTGGGGCCGACGATGCAGGCGATCGTGCCCTGGGCGACCTCGAGGTCGACGCCCTGGAGCACGTCGCCGCCGCCGTAGCCCGCGACCACGCCGCTCAGCCGCAGCATCAGACGCCGACCTCCTCGAGCACGAAGTCGTCGCCGAGGTAGGCGTCGAGCACGCGCGGGTCGCTGCTGGATGTGCGCCGGCGTGCCCGCGGCAGATGCAGCGTGCCGCTCGCCAGCACGAGCACCGGGTCGCACAGCCCGAGCACGAACGGCATGTTGTGCTCGACGATGAGGAACGTCTTCCCCTGCGCGTTGAGCTCGCGGATCATCTCGCCCATCCGCTCGATCAGCGTCGGGTTGATGCCGCCGGCCGGCTCGTCGAGCATGATCAGCTTCGGGTCGAGCATCAGGATCTGCGCCAGCTCCACCAGCTTCTGCTGGCCGTACGAGAGCGCGGCCGGCGCGCTGGTCGCGGAAGCGCGCGCATGCCGACGAAGTCGAGCAGCTCCTCGGCGCGCGCCGCCTCCGGGCCGCTCACCGCGCCCGCGTTGAGCTGGCCGAAGCGGAACTCGCGCAGCGGCGCGACCACGTTCTCGAGCACGGTCATCTCGCGGAACAGGCGCGTGATCTGGAACGTGCGGCCGAGCCCGCGGTAGGCGCGCCGCCACGACCGCAGCCCGTCGATCCGCTCGCCGTCGAACCAGACCTCGCCGGCGTCGGCGCTGCATCGTGCCGCCGATCAGGTTGAAGACCGTCGTCTTGCCCGAGCCGTTGGGGCCGATCAGCGCCGGTGATCGAGCCCTCGGGCACCTCGAACGAGCAGCCGTCGACGGCGCGACGCCGCCGAAGTGCTTCGCCAGGCCCTTGACCTCGAGCAGCGGCGGGCCCGACCGGCGCGGCGCCTCGGCCGGCACCGGGCGCTCGCGCAGCTCCGAGCCGCGCGCCGACCAGCCCCGCCTTGCCGCGCGTGCGCCGCGCCTCGAGCCGCTCGCCACCGTCGGCAGGATGCCGCGCGGCAGGAACAGCACCACGAGCGCCATCAGGCCGCCGAAGATCAGCAGCCGCGAGTTGCCGCCGCCGAGCTGTTGTTGGCGAACTCGTTGAGCGGCTCGATCAGGAACGCGCCGAGCACCGGGCCCCACAGCGTGCCGCGGCCGCCGAGCAGCATCGAGAGCAGGATCTGGACGCTGAGCAGGATGTTGAACATCCCGAGCGGGTCGATGAACGCCAGGTAGTAGCCGTAGACCGCGCCGGCCATGCCGACGAAGACGGCGCTGGCCACGAAGCCGAGCATCTTGTAGACCGGCGTGTTGATGCCGACCGTCGCGGCCTTGTCCTCGTCCTCGCGCATCGCGATCAGGCCCATGCCGAACTTGGTCCGCCGGATCCACCACGACAGCAGCAGCGACGCCGCCAGCAGCGCGAGCAGCGCGTAGTAGAAGGGCCAGTTCTGGTAGTCGATGCTCCACATCGGCAGCGGCAGCGTGAGGCCCGGCGGTGCCGTTGGTGAGGCTCGGCCAGTTGATCGCGACGAGCTGGAGCAGGAACAGGAAGGCGATCGTGATGATCACGAACGAGGCCCGCGCGTGCGCAGCGCGATCACCCCGAGCAGCGCGGCGAACACGCCCGCCACGACGCCGCGCGACCGGCACCCACCACCAGACCGAGACGTCGACGACGCGGGTGGAGAGGATCGCCGAGCGTGTAGGCGCCGAGGCCGATGAACGCGCCCTGGCCCGAGCGAGATGTAGCCGCCGTAGCCCGAGATGATGTTCAGGCCGACCGCCCCGATCGCGAAGACCAGCGACAGGATGATCATGTTCTGGTAGTAGAGGTCGTCGCGTGACCAGCGGGTAGACGACCAGCGCCAGCGACCGCCGCGGCGAGCGATCAGCGCGCGGGCCGCGTCGGACTGCTCATACCGCCACGTCCTCACGCAGCCGCGATCCCATCAGGCCCTGCGGCCGCACCAGCAGCACGACGAAGATGAACAGCGTACGGCACCGCCGTCGCCCACGCCGGCGAGATGTAGGCGACGGTCAGCGTCTCGGCGATGCCGAGCAGCAGCGCGCCGATCACCGCGCCCGGGCAGGCTGCCCATGCCGCCGAGCACGATGATCGCCGAGCAGGCGCGCGATCCACTGGTAGTGCGACCCGGGCAGGAACGGGTAGAGGACGCTGACGATCGAGCCGCCGGCGCCGGCGGCGGCCGACGCCGACGCGCGAAGGCCAGCGCGGCGACGGCGGACGACGTTGACCCCGACGAGCTCGGCGCCGCTGCGGGTTGACGGCGCTGGCGCGGATCGCCCGGCCGAGCCAGGTCCGGGTGAGGATCAGGTAGAGCACGGTCAGCACGACGACGCGAGCGCGCCGCCGTAGACCTGCGCCTTGGGCAGGAAGATCTCGCCGATCGTGAACGACTCGTCGACGTACGACGGCCGCACCGCGTGCGAGGTGTTGCCCCAGATCAGGCCCATCGCGCCCTCGAGCACCAGCGCCAGCGCGAAGGTCAGCAGCACCGACGAGGACGACGTGGGCGCCGCGGATCGGCTCGACCGTCGCCGCGGTAGATCAGCCAGCCGAACGCGAACATCATCGGCGTCGTGAACAGCGATCGACAGCAGCGGGTCGAGCCCGGTCGCGGTCCAGAGCGAGTAGGTGACGAACGCCGCCAGGATCAGGAACGCGCCGTGGGCGATGTTGATCACGCTCATGACGCCGAAGATCAGCGTCAGGCCCGACGGCCAGCAGGGCGTAGACCCGCCGATCAGCAGGCCGAGGACGATCGTCTGGACGAACTCGGTCACTCGGCGGGACGATGACTCACTTGGAACCGGGCTGCCAGCCCGGCACGATCTCGTCCGCCGTCGCGGCCTCCTCGGGCAGCACGATCTCCGGCGTGCCGTTCTGCCACTGGCCGATCAGGAACTCGCCGGTCGGGCTGCCGTCGTCGTCCCAGCTCAGCGGGCCGAGGATCGTCTCGACCTCGTTCTCGCGCAGCCAGTCGGCGAGCGCGAGCTGGTCGTCGATCGAGCCGACGCGCCTCGACCGCGGCCTGCATCACCTGCGCCGGCCGCGAAGCGCGTCGGCCGCGTCCTCGGGCACCTGGTCGCCGCCGTACATCTCCTCGTACTTGGCGACGAACTCGGCGTTGCCGGGCGTGTCGGCCTCCGGCGAGTGGCTGACCGCGTAGAAGACGCCCTCGGTGTTCTCCTCGCCGATGCCCTTCGAGTACTGGCTCGCCGAACGACGGCGCGTTGGTCTGGAAGAGCCACTCGGGCGTGAAGTCGACCTTCAGCATCGCGCGGACGAGGCCGACGCCGTCCTCGAACGTGCGCGCCGTTGACGACGAGGTCGGGGTCGCGCGACTTGATCGCGTTGGCGATCGAGTCGAAGTTCTCGTTGTCGATCGTGTAGGTCTCGCGGTAGACGGTCTCGATGCCGGCCGCCGTCGAGGATCTTCTCGATGCCCTCGGAGGTCGGCTGGGCGAACGGGTCGTCGAGCGTCGGGTAGGCGGCCGTCGTCGGCCGCTCGCCCTCGGGCAGGCCGGCGATGTAGTTGGCGAACACGTCGCCCTGCTTGTCGGCCGTCGCCTGCTGGGCGAAGAAGAGGTACTTGAAGCCGCGGTTGAACATGTCGGGCGCGCCGCCGGCGGGCTCGACGTAGAGCATCTGGTTGCGCTCGGCGACCGCGGAGGCCGGCAGGTTGAGCAGCGAGGAGAAGGTGCCGAGCAGCAGGTCGACCTTGTCCTGGCTGATCAGCGCGTTGTAGTCGGCGACGATCGTGTTCTGGTTGGACGCGTCGTCCTTGATGACCAGCTCGACGTCGCGGCCGAGCAGGCCGCCCTTCGTCGTTGACCATCGCCTCCCAGACCTTGTAGCCCTGCTCCGCCGCCTTGCCCGGCTCGGAGAACTCGCCGGTGAGCGGCAGCGACGCGCCGATCTTCAGCGGCGCCCCGCCGCCCCCGCCGTCCTGAGAGGCCGAGTCACCGTCGTCGTCGCCGCAGCCGGCCGCCACGACCGCAAGGAGCGCGACCGCCATGAAGGCCGCAATCAACCAGCGCACTCTCTGCATCCGTCTCCTCCTCCGCGGACTGCAAACGTTTGCAGCAAACGTGTGCAACGGTATCCCCTCAGGGCTGGAGCTGTCAAGGCCGGCGGGTCGATCCGCGCACGATCAGGTGCGCCGGGAGGACGATCTCGCGCGCGCTCGTCGCCGCCCTGGAGCAGGTCGAGCAGCAGCTCGGCGGCGGCCACGCCGATCTCGTAGTGCGGGATCCCGATCGTGGTCAGCGGCGGCGAGAAGCGAGCGGCGAACGGCATGTCGTTGAAGCCGACGACCGAGACCTCGCCCGGGCAGTCGATCCCGCGCGCGGCGAAGACGTCGTAGCAGCCGAGCGCCATCAGGTCGTTGCCCGCCACGATCGCGGTGAACGGCGCGTCGGCGTCGAGCAGCTCCTCGCACAGCCGCGTGCCCTCGGGCTCGGTGAACGCGCGGCCGACGCGCACGAGCGACGGCTCGAGGCCGGCCTGCGCGCATGCCCTCGGCAGAAGCCCTCGAAGCGCGGCGCGGCCGGTCGAGACGTCCTGCGGGCCGGCGAGATGCGCGATCTGCCGGTGGCCGAGCGAGACGAGGTGCTCGACGGCCAGCCGCGCGCCCGCATGGTCGTCGGCCGTCGCCGAGGGCAGGCTGCCGTCCTCCACGCGGCGGTTGACGAGCACGAGCGGGGTCGCCGGCGGCCGCGATCTCGTCGAGCAGCTCGTGGTCGGGGCGCGCGGTGGCGGCGACGAAGCCGTCGACCTGGCGCGCGCGCATCGCCTCGAGGTCGACGCGCTCGCGCACCGGGTCGTTGTCGGTGTTGGCGATCAGCGGCGTGTAGCCGGCCTCGCCCAGCCGGTCGTCGATGCCGCGGATGATCGGCGGGAACAGCGGGTTCTGGATGTCGGGCACGATCACGCCGATCGTGTAGCTGCGGTTCGTCTTCAGGCCGCGCGCGAGCGGGTTCGGCCGGTAGCCCAGCTCCTCCGCCACCTGGCGCACGCGCCGCACCGTCTCGTCGCGCACGAGCGCCTCGGTCTCCGGGTTCAGGGCGCGCGAGACGGTGCCGGGGTGCACGCCGGCCATCCGGGCCACGTCGCGCAGCGTCGCGCGCGGCGTCATGCGCCCGGCTCCGCGATCAGCGCGGCGGCGGCGACCGCGCAGCCACCGAGCACGCCGGCGGTCACCAGCATCGCCGCCGCGCGGCCCGAGTGCTGGTAGAGCAGGCCGGTGACGGCCGGCCCGGCGAGCAGCCCGAAGTCGCCGGTGAAGCGGAACGTCCCGAGCCGGCGGCCGACCGTGTCGGCCGGCACCTGGTCGGCGATGATCGTGGCGGCGACCGCGATCCCGGACGACGCGATCGACAGCAGCACGATCGCGCCCAGCCAGGTGGCGAGCGTCGGCGGCGGCGCGAGCACGAGCACGGCCACGGCCATGGCCAGCAGGCTGGGCACGAGCGCCGCCTTGCGCGACACGCGGTCCGAGATCGCGCCGGTCGACCGCCGAGCCGGCGAAGCGCGCGGCCCCGCCCGCCGCCAGCGCCAGCCCGATGAACGCCGCCGAGAGCTCGAGCTCGGACGAGCCGATCACCGGCAGCAGGGTCTGCGGCAGCGCGCTCGAGCGTGAAGAAGACGGCGAACGGCACGGCCGCCAGCACGAACGCCTGCGAGGCCGGCAGCCCCGGCGCGCCGTTCTCGTGCCGCGCGGGGGCGCGCGGCCGCGCGCGCCCGGCCGGCAGGACCAGGCAGGCGACGATGACGCCGACGCCGATCAGCGCGCCCACGACCTGGGCGACACGCCAGCTCGACGACCCCGGCGATCAGCCCGCCGACGGCGGGGCCGAGCGTCTGGCCCGTCATCAGCGCCATCGAGAAGCCGGCCATCGCCACGCCGCGCCGCTCGGGCGGCGCGCTCGTGGCGAACACGGTCATCCCCGTCGTGTTGGTCAGCGCCGACGCGGCGCCGAGGAAGAAGACGGCGATCAGCGCGTGCGCGAACGAGCCGGCGCCGGCCAGCAGGCCGGCGGACAGGGCGACGCCCACGCCGGTCCCGGCAAGCGCGGGGCCGGGCGGCAGCCGGTCGGCGAGCCGGCCCGCGGGCAGGTCCATGACCAGCCGGCCGCATGCGAACGCCGTCGTGATCATCGCCAGGTCGGCGGCGGTCAGCCGCAGGTCGCGCCCGATCTCGGGCAGCAGCGGCGCGCGCATGAACGACGCGACGGCGACGGACAGCACGACGCCGCCCGCGAGCAGGGTGGGACCCGAGAGTTGGGGACGCTGCGCCGTCACAAACGATTGCAATATCTCAGAGACCGGCGAACGTCAACTGCTGGCTGGGTAGGGCGGCGGCGATTTCGGGCGGTTTCGAGGGAGCCGTCCTGACTAGGTGACCGTATCGGTACACAGGGCAGGACGGCGTGCGGGAAACCGACCCCGCCAGCCTCACCGCTTCCCTACCCAGCCGGGGTTGACGTTCGTCTCAGAACACCGCGGCGAACACGCCCGCCGCGATCAGCGCGACCACAGCGACCGCGACCGCGACCGCCAGGGCCTTCACCCAGGCCGGTGTGCCCTCGCCCACCGACGCCGGCTCGTCCGGCTCGACCGTGCCGAGCAGCTCGCGCGCGAGCGCGGCTCCCGTGGCGGGGACGAGGATGTCCCGCGGGCCGGCAGCGAGGAAGTCCGGCACGTCGAAGCCGCCCGAGCGGCGCACCAGCGACGGGATGCCCTGCTCGAGCAGCAGCCCCTCCATCAGCTCGGCCTCGGCCTGGTTGCGCGCCCAACCGACCTTTGTCAGCGGCCCCTTGGCGAACTGCGGTCGCACCCGGGGGTCGAGCCGCTCGTTCATGCCGCGGGCGGCGGCCCGTCCTCTTCGATCTCGAGCGTCGCCTCGCTTACCGCTCCGTCGACGATCCGCCACGCGCGCACGTCGGGCTGCGGGCTCTTGAGGCCGACGATCACGTACAGCGCCTCGGGATAGAAGGCGAGGTTGATGTCGGTCTGCGACGGCTCGGGCGCCGAGCGCGTGTGCGAGTGGTAGATGGCGCCGAGCTCGTACCCGGCGTCCTCGATCGCGGTCTGGATGCGGTACTGCTCCATCCCGTCCATCTCGTACTTGAACGGGCTGGCCGCCGTGTTGCGCGCGCGGTGCACGGCGATTGCCTCGCCGTCGCTCGACGCGATCATCCCGCAGCACTCGTTCGGCGCGTCCTCGCGCGCGTGCGCGATCACCTCGTCGAGTAGGTGGCGCGGGATCCGCAACTAGCGGCTACTCGGCCGTCTTGGCCGTCTGCTGCAGCGGCTTCTGAGGCTCGTCGTCCTCGTCGTCGCGCGTGTTGATGCCGCTGATCGAGTCCTTGAACTCGCGCATCCCGCGACCGACCGAGCGGCCCACCTCAGGCAGCCGCTTCGGACCGAGTACGAGCAGCGCGATGACGAGCACGATGATGAGCTCTGTCGGTCCGACGCTGACTGGCATTCCTGGCTTCCTCTCCGGGAGATTCCTGAGGCTGACCCTCCACCCTCAGGGTAGCTGGCCCGAGCGCCGCAAGCGAGCGAGGTGCTGGGCGTGGCTGGCGAGGATCGTCGCTGCGGTCTGGAGCACGCTGGGATCGGCGAGGTCGACCAGGGCGGCCGAGTACTCGCGCACCAGCGACTCCTCCAGCGCGATCGCGGCGCCGACGCGATCGGTGGCCTTCACGACGCGGCGGGCCGGGGCGTCGAGCCCGCGCGGGCGCCGGCTTCCGGCCGAGCGCGTCGAGGTGCGTCCGCAGCGCCGCCGCGTGATCGAGCTCGTCGTTGTAGATCCGCGGCAGCAGCTCGCCCGTCGCGGTGCCGTAGGCCTCGGCGGCCGCCTCCTCGCGGGCGACCAGCTTGATCAGCACGGCGATGTCCGAGCGCTGGGCGGCGGCGCTCGCGGGCCGGGCGAGCAGCGCGAGGGCGCCGGCCGCGATCAGCTCACGGCGCCTCACTCCGGCGTTCCCGGGAAGGGGTCGTGGACGGGCGTGCCGAGGGCGTCGCCCAGCCGCGCGGTGTCGGCGGCCGCGCCCGCGACCATGTCGGCGCCGAGCAGGCGCAGCTCGCGGCCGGACAGGCTCGGCAGCGCCACCACGTGGGCGACGATCGCGGCCTCGGCGCGCGCCAGCGCCTCCTGGGCGTCGACGCGCTCGGCGGCCGGCTGCGGTGCGTCGTGCGGGCGGCCGCCCTCCGCCGAGACGGCCGCCGCGAGCTTGCGGGCGCGCTCGGCGGCCTCCGCCGACACCAGCTGCACGGTGCTCGCGGCCGCGGGCGGCGCTCCCCGCGGGAGCTCGCCGGTGGCAGCCACCAGCGCGCGCTCGGCCGCGAGCTGGCGCAGCAGCGCGTCGGCCGGCGCGGCCACCACGTTCTCCTCTTCCCCACACCCCGCCAGCAGCGCGACCGCGCCGCCGGCGAGGAGGGCGCGGCGGGTCACCACCAGACGGTGGAGTCCAGGTTCTCGATCTCCTCGACCGGCAGGGTGTAGACGCCAGAGGAGAGGTACTTCCAGCCGTCGTCGCAGACGATGAACACGACGTTGCCCTCGTCGAGCTCGTTCGCGATGCGGACCGCGATCGAGGCGATCGCGCCCGAGGAGACGCCGGCGAAGATGCCCTCCTCGTCGAGCAGCCGGCGCGTCCACACGATCGCGTCGTGGTTGGTGACGAAGATCTTCCGGTCGAGCAGCGAGAGATCGATGATCGGCGGGATGAAGCCGTCTTCGAGCGAGCGCAGGCCCTGCACGGGCTCGCCCTGCATCGGCTCGGCGGCCACGATCTTCACGCTGTCGCCGAGCTCCTCGCGCAGGCGCCGGCCGTTGCCCATCAGCGTGCCGCCGGTGCCCAGGCCGGCCACGAACGCCGCCACCTCGTCGAGCTCCTCGAGGATCTCGGGCGCCGTGCCCTCGTAGTGGGCGCGCGGGTTCGCCTCGTTGCCGTACTGGTACGGCATGTAGTACGAGGCGTCCGACGCGGCCATCTCGAGCGCCAGCGCGACCGCCCCGTTGGAGCCCTTGGAGCCCTCCGAGTAGACGATGTCGGCGCCGTACATCTTCAGCAGCTGGGTGCGCTCGGGCGTCACGTTGTCGGGCATCACCACGCGCAGCGGATAGCCCTTGCGCGAGCAGATCATCGCCAGCGAGATGCCGGTGTTGCCCGACGTCGGCTCGAGGATCGTCTGGCCGGGCAGGATCGCGCCCTGCTCCTCGGCGGACTCGATCAGCGCCCGCGCGACGCGGTCCTTGACCGAGCCGGTCGGGTTGTGCGACTCGAGCTTGGCCCAGATGCGCACGCCCGGCTTGGGCGAGAGGCGCTTGAGCTCCACCAGCGGCGTGTTCCCGATGGCCTGCACGATGTCGCCGTAGCGACCACCGCATGGCCGGTTCCCCAGTTGCTGCGCCATGACTTCAGAAAGTGTAGTCCCTCGCGAGCACGCAGAACCCGCGCCGGCCCGAACGCGCCGCGGCGGCCCTCGGCGAGGTCTCCCGCGACCTCCGGGCCACCACCCCGCGGTCGACGCTCCGATCGTCGAGCGGCAGCAGATCGCCCGCGCCGGTCACGTAGCCGATCGACTCGAGCTGGGTGCCCACACGCGCGCTGCGCGCGACACGGGCGCGCACGATCCGGTCGGCGCCGCCGCCCAGCCGCCGGGCCGTCAGGCGCAGCGTGCGCGTGGCGGCGTCGAAGCTCGCGCCGCGCGGCGGCCGGACGTCGACGAGCTCGGGCGGCAGCGTCACCTGCACGTCGGCCGGCCCGCGCGGACCGACGACCGAGATCAGCATCCGCAGGCGCTGGCCCGGCCGAACCGCGTCGTAGCCGTCGTCGACGAGGAGGCCGAAGTCCGTCGGCTCGCCGGCCCGCCGCGAGCCGCGGCGGCGCACCGGACGCAGCGCGGTGCGGTCGAGCGCCAGGACGTCGATCCCGCGCGAGTGGTCGAGCGCGTACACCGTCGAGCCGCTCGGATCGGTCGGCGCGAACAGCGCGCCCCAGAAGAGGCCGGGCCGCGAGACGTAGTAGCCGACCTGGCGCAGCCGCCCGGGCCGCCGCGCGTCGATCAGCCGCACGCCCTGCTCGTAGAACCCCTGGGCGATCAGCCCGTCGCGCGCGTCGAAGTAGTGGGCCGAGCACAGCAGCAAGGACGACCGGTCGCGCTCGACGCCGAACGAGTCGAGCGGCGTCATCCGGCGGCGGCCCGTGATCCGCCACGTCTGGAGCGTGCCGGCGCCGCGGCAGCCGATGCCGAAATCCTCCTCGGTGATGGCCACCACGTCGCGACGCAGGCGCAGCGAGTTGTGGTGGATGAAGCCGTTGAGCGGCGGTCGCGACCCGCGGCGGTCCGTGCGCTTCACCAGCCGCGGCCGCACCGGGTTCGAGACGTCGTAGGCCGCGGTGCCGTTGCCGCCCGCCACCCAGGCGAGGCCGGAGGCGTCCACCTGGACGTCGTGCGTGCCCGCCAGACCCGCTGCCTCGCGCGCGGGGAAGCGGCGCGCGAGCCGCGGTCTGGCCGGGTCGCGCAGGTCGATCACGTCGATCCCGGCGGGGGAGCCCGCCAGCCACGTGTAGCGGCAATCCTGGATGCAGGTCGCCGTGTGCCCGATCCCGCGCCTGCGCGGCAGCGGCGCGCCGAAGTCGAAGAGGCCGGGCGTCCAGGTCCGCAAGCTCGACAGCAGCCGCGGGCTCGCCGGGTCGCGGACATCGATCACGTGCAGGATGCCGCGCCCGCCGACCGGGTCGTCGGAGACGAGCATGATCCCCGACCCCACGTCGACGTCCTCGTTCTGCGCGTTCGGGAGCTCGAGCCGGCCCACGCGGACGGGCGCGCGCGGGTTGGAGACGTCGTAGATGCTCACGCCGCTCAGCGCGGACACGTAGAGGTGCGTCCCGACGGCGCGCGCGGAGACGACGCCGCGCTCGGGGATCGACCCCACGAGGCTGACGCCCGGCGAGGTCTCGGCAGCGAGCGCCTGGCCCGGGAGCGCGAGCACCACGGCCAGCGCGAGGGCGAGCCTCACGTGACCTCGGCCGAGGCGGGGTCGGTCAGCACGCGGCGCAGCGACTGCGCGGCGGCTCCGCGCACGGCGGCCTCGGGCCCGAGCGTGGAGGGCAGCAGCCGCGGGACGCCCCACTCGGACGCGAGCACGTGGGTCTCGAGCTCGTGGGCGATCGGCGCCGCCAGCCACGTCGCGAGCTGGGCGAAGAAGCCGCCGAGCACGACCGCCTGGAAGTTGAGCAGGTTGGCCGCCGAGGCGATCCCGAGCCCGAGCCAGCGGCCGGCTTCGCGCAGCGCCGTGAGCGCCTGCTGGTCGCCCATCCGCGCGCGCGTGGCGAGATCGGACACCGGCTCGCCGGAGCCCGTGGTGGTGGCGGCGTCGGCCGGGTCGAGCCCCGCGGCCTCCAGCAGCGGCTCCAGACCAGCCAGCGTCTCCAGGCAGCCGCGGCTGCCGCACGCGCACGGTCGGCCCGTTCGGGTCGACGGTCATGTGGCCGAACTCGCCGCCGAAGCCCTGCGAGCCGCGGAACAGCTCGCCGTCCACGATGATCCCGGCGCCGACGCCGATCTCGCCGGACACGTAGAGCACGTCGGACAGTCCGCGCGCGGTCCCCTCCCACAGCTCCGCGAGCGCGGCGAGGTTGGCCTCGTTGTCGGCCGCGAGCGGGAACGCCGGGCCGGACAGGCGCTCGTGCAGCTCGTCGACCACCGCGACTTCGTTCCAGCCCAGGTTGGGCGCCACCAGCAGCGTGCCGCGGGCGGCGTCGACCAGCCCGGGCAGCGCCACCGTCGCGCCGACCGGCCGCAGGCCCTCGACCTGGACGGCGTCGAGCGCCTCGCTCGCGAGCTTGCCCAGCCGGTCGAGCACCGTGCGCACGTTCACGCGGCGGTTGTCGCGCACGTCGAGGCTGCGGTGGCGCTCGGCGCCGGTGAGGTCGAGCGCGCGCACCGCCAGGTAGTCGACGTTGATCTCCAGCCCGAGCGCGACGACGCCGCTGCCCGACAGCTCGACGACCTGGCCGGGGCGGCCCACCGTGCCGCGCTGCTCGAGCCCGCGCTCGACCAGCAGGTCGAGCCCGATCAGCTCGGTGACCAGGCTGGAGACCGTCGTCTTGTTGAGGCCGGTCTCGAGCGCGATCGTGGCGCGGGAACGCGGGCCGTGCTCGGACAGGTGGCGCAGCACCACGCCGAGGTTGTGCCGCCGCACGGCACGCTGATTCGCGAGCCCGGGGCCACGCTCCATGTTCAACCCTACCCGCGAATGTGAACGAACTCGGGCGGGGGCCCGCCCAACGGGCCATTCCGTGTGGAGCGATGTCCCGTTGGGCACCCCTAGGCAGCGTCCGGCAGCGGCTCGACGCCGAGGAAGCGCTTCTGCGCCTCGGGGTCGGCCAGCAATGCCGCGGCCGTCGTCTCGGTGGCGATCGTGCCCGCCACCATCACGAGCTGCCGCTCGGCCAGCGTGGTCGCCACGCCGAGGTTCTGCTCGACCACCAGCAGGCCCATGCCGCCGGCGGCGAGGTCCTTGATCGTCTGGATCAGCGTCTCGACCACGGTCGGCGCCAGGCCTTCGGACGGCTCGTCCATGATCAGCAGCTTCGGGTTGGTCAGCAGCGCGCGGCCGATCGAGAGCATCTCCTGCTCACCGCCCGACAGCGACGTGCCGGAGACGTTCTTGCGCTCGGCCAGCCGCGGGAACAGCTCGTAGACGCGATCCGGCGTCCAGTCCGCCTTCTAGGAGCGCCGACGATCTCCAGGTGCTCGTCGACGGTCAGCGACGTGAACAGCCGCCGGCCCTGCGGCACGTAGCCGACGCCGGCCTTGGCGATCCGGTAGGACGGCCGGTTCTGGAGCTCGTCGCCCTCGAGGCGGACCGAGCCGGACGAGTGTCCCGTCGCTCCGAGCAGGCCGACGATCGCCTTGCAGAGCGTCGACTTGCCCATGCCGTTGCGCCCGATCAGCGCGACCGGCTCGGCGCCCATCTTGAAGCTGACGCCCTGGAGGACGTGCGCCGTCCCGTAGTAGGCGTCGAGACCTTCGACCTCGAGCAGATCAGTCATGGTGGATCAGGCCGCTGCCCAGGTAGAGGTCGTGCACGGTCTGGTTGGCGCGGATCTCGTCCGGCGTCCCCTCCACGATCACGCGGCCGTCGTGCATCATCGTCACCCACTGGGCGACGCGCAGCGCGACGTCCATGTCGTGCTCGATCAGGATCAGCGTGATCGACGGATCGAGCGTGAGCAGCAGCTCGGTCAGCTTCACGCGCTCGGCGCGCGAGAGCCCGGCGGCCGGCTCGTCGAGCATCATCAGCTTCGGTTCGCTGGCGCGCGCCATGCCCACCTCGAGCTGGCGCTGCTCGCCGTGCGAGAGGTCCATCACGAGCGAGTCGAGCCGCGACGGTGAGCCCGACCGCCTCGCCCATCGCGCGCGCCTTCTCGCGCAGCTCGCCGTCGGCCTTCGACGGCACCATCCGCAGGTGGCCGTCGGCGACGCCCAGCACGGACAGGTACAGGTTCTCCTCGACGGTCAGGCCGAGGAACAGGCGCGAGGTCTGGAACGTGCGCGAGAGTCCCATGCGCGCGCGCTTGCGGGCGGGGAGCCCGGTCACGTCGGTCCCGAACAGCTCGATGTCGCCCGCCGACGGCGGGAACTCGCCCGAGATCAGGTTGAACAGCGTCGTCTTGCCGGCCCCGTTGGGGCCGAGGATGGCCCGGCGTTCGCCGGGCCGGACCTCGAGGTCCACGTCGCGCACGGCGTGGACGCCGCCGAAGCGCCGGCCGACCCCCGTCAGGCGGAGGATCGGCTCGGCGCGTTCTGCGGATGTCGCGGGTGTTGCCACTGCTTCCTTACTTCGACGAGAAGTCGACTTCCTCGGCGTTGCCGACCCACGGCGGGGCCTCGCCGGCCTCGCACTTCGGGTTGGTCCGGTCGGGAGCGCGGCGTCTCCGGCGAGAAGACCCCGTTGAACGTCTGGTCGACGTCGTTGACCTTGCGGAACGTCTGCACGTCCGGCACGCCGTCGCCGTTGGCGTCCTTGACGATCTTCTTGACGTAGCCGGAGCGATCGCCTGGCGGTTGTCGTCGAGCTTGACGTCGCCCCACGGGGCCTCGTCGCCGCTCAGCGTGACGCTCGGCCAGCGCCTCCTGCAGCTTGCCTGGTCCTCGACGTCGCCGTCGACGGCCTCGAGCCCCTTGATCAGGCCGACCATGTCCAGGTAGTAGCCGTAGGTGAACACCGACGGGCCGAGGCCGGCGATCTCGTCGCCGTACGCTGCCTTGAGGTCCTCCTGGTACTTCGCGACCTCGGGCGTGTTGGAGTCGGCGGCCGTCATGGCGGCGGTGGCGCCACCGACCAGCGACTTGCCGACCTCCTTGAGCACGAGCGGGTCGTCCCAGAAGACGTTGCCGAGCATCCGCTCGGTGTCGACGCGGCCCTTCTGCTCCTCGTACTGCTTGATGAACGAGATCAGGCCGGAGCCGCCGATGCCGACGTACAGGCCGTCGACGTCCTTCGGGATCTGCGAGATGTAGGACGAGTAGTCCTCCTCGCCCAGCGGCGCCCAGACGCGCTTGGTGACCTTGCCGCCGATGGCGCAGAACTCGGCCACGAAGCCCGCCAGCGACGTGTACGGGAACGAGTAGTCGTCACCGATGATCGCGGCGTTCTTCCAGCCGAGGTCGTTGTAGGCGTAGTCGCCGAGGCCGGCCGACCACTGCGCGCCGTCCGGGTGGAAGCGGAAGAAGTTCGGCGCCTGCACCTTCAGCGTCGAGTCCTGCGCGCCGGCGATGCCGTTGACGAACGTCTTGTCCGGGTGCTCCTTGGCGTAGTTGGCGACCGCGATGCCCTCGTCGCCGGACAGCGGGCCGATCATGACGTCGGCGTCCTCCTGCTCCATCAGGCGCCGCGTCTCCTCGATCGCCTTGTCGGCCGTGTCGTCCGCGCAGCCGTAGCCGACGATCTCGACGTCCTTGCCGGCGATCTTCGCGCCCTCGACGCCGTCGCTCGGCTTCTCGCCGGCGGCCTTGGCGCCGGCGTACCGGATCAGCGCCAGGTTCGCGCCCGAGATGGTCGGCTCGAAGAACGAGCCGAACGCGCCCTCGCAGTCCGACAGGAAGCCGACCTTGATCGTCCCGCCCTCCTGCGCCGCGGTATCCCCGCCCTCGTCCGCGCTCGTCGTCGTCGTCGCCGCAGCCCACGCCGACGAACGCCGCGCAGCCAGCGGCCAGCAGCGTCAGCAGCTTGCGTCCCCTCAAAACACCTCTCCTCTCCCCTCAATTGACAGTGCCTGGTGCAGGGCCCGTTCCGGGCCCGGCGGTTGTGGTCGTCGTCGGCGTCCCACCTCCTCGTCTTCGCCCTCGCTAGGCGGTCGCGGACGTCCTCCCAGATGCCGACCAGGCCGCCGGGAGACATCAGGACGATGATCAGGAACACCACACCGATGATCGTGTTGAAGCGCGCGGGACCGAGGACGTTGCCGACGTCCGGCACCCATTCGCGCGAGTAGTTGTCGATCAGCGCGTAGGCGAGCGCGCCGATCCACGCCCCCTCGAGCCGGTACAGGCCGCCGATCACGGCGATGATCAGGATGTTGATCGTCTGCTCGAGGTTGATCGACCCCGGCGTGATGCGGCTGTTGTACCAGACCGACAGCACGCCGGCGATGCCCGCCACGAAGGCCGCGAGGCCGAACGCGAGCAGGCGGTGCAGCGTCACGTCGAAGCCGAGCGCGCGCATGCGCGCCGGCTCGTCGCGGACGCCCTGCAGGCCGAGCCCGAACGCCGTGCGCGTCGAGCGCGCGCAGCCAGAGGAACACCAGCACCGCCACCACGAGCGTCACGAAGTAGCGCGGCAGCGGGTCCTGCTCCGGGTTCCCGAGGATGCCCGGCAGGTCGACGCTGTTGACGCCGCCGAAGCCCGACAGCTGCGTGACCTGCGAGAAGAAGTAGAAGACGAGCACGCTGAAGGCGAGCGTGATCATCAGGAAGTAGATCCCCTCGCTGCGGGCGGCGATCCAGCCGAAGCCGAGCCCCACGATCGTCGCGACGACGAGCGCGGCGATCAGCGCCAGCCACGGGTTCCACGCCGCCGCGCTGCCGCCGTCGGCGAGCACGAGGTTGGCGTAGGTCATGCCCGCCACGCCGTAGAGGCCGACCTGGGCGAGCGAGACCATGCCGCCGTACGCGGCGAGGAAGATCAGGCTCGCGGCGGCGATGCCGAGCCACAGCGCCTTGGTGAGGATCGAGTTCAGGAAGAAGTCCGTCATGAACGGCAGTACGGCGCGAGCGCCACGACCAGCGACGATGATCGCCGAGCGCGATCCAGCTCAGCCGCCCGCGGCTCACGTTCGGGTTCACGCCGGCCTCCCGAACAGCCCGAGCGGCCGCACGGCGAGCACGCCGACCAGCAGCGCGAAGGTGACGATGATCGAGTAGTTCGTCAGGTCGGTGCCGCCGAACGTCAGGTAGACGTCGGCGTAGGCGTCGACGAGGCCGAGCGCGAGCGCGCCGATCGCGGCGCCGCCCAGCGAGCCCATCCCGCCGATGATCACGACGATCAGCGAGTTGAGCAGGAACGCCGTGTCCTGGCCGGGCGCCAGCGAGATCATCGTGCCGCCGAGCACGCCGCCGAAGCCGGCCAGCGCGGCGCCGATGAAGAACGCGCCCGCGAAGACGAGGTTCACGTTGATGCCGAGCGCCGAGACCATGTCGCGGTCGTCGACGCCGGCGCGCACGATCTTGCCGAAGCGCGTGCGCTTGATCACCAGGTACAGCAGCAACCCGATCAGCAGCGCCGAGCCGAGCACGATCGCGCCGCGGAAGAAGCCGAACCGCACGTCGCCCGGCAGCAGGACGCTGGTCGGCCAGGCGCGTCGGCGCCTGGATGTCCTTCGAGATGCCGCCGAACGCGGCCAGCATCTGGTCGGCGATGATCACCGAGAGCGCGATCGTGATCAGCGCCTGGCGCAGGTCCTGGCCCTGGTTCCAGCGCAGGAAGACCTGCTGGATGAGCACGCCGATGACGCCGATGATCAGCGTCGCGAGGACGAGCGGGACGAACCAGCCGGCGAAGCCGTACTCGGCGTCGGACGCGCCGCTCAGCGAGATGCCGAGCCCCGTGTCCTCCTGGAACCAGCGCTCCTGCATCTCCAGCGCGAGGTAGCCGCCGAGCAGGTAGAGCGAGCCGTGCGCCATGTTGACCACGCGCATGAGGCCGAAGATCAGCGTGAAGCCGCTCGCCACCACGAAGTAGAGCGCGGCGAGCGTGACCCCGTTGAGGGTCACGATCACGAACTGGCGCACGTCCTGCGACGCCTTGACGATCAGGAAGATCGCCACGGCGGCGAGCACCACCGCGTATGACGATGCGCTTCGGCGACCAGCGGCCACCCGCCCCGGTGATCTCGGGCGCCTCGACAACCCCGCCCGTCGACACGCGGGCGGTGGCGTCAGATTCGTCCTCGACCTGTCCGCCGGAGCTGGAATCGACGGTGTCTGACATGTTCTTGACAGGAATTGAAAGCTGATGCAGAGTTGTTTGTCAAGTTATGAAACGTCCTGGAAGGGGTCGATGACCACCACGCCGCGAGAGGGCCTCGCCCTCGCTGCAGGCATCCCTTTCCTCCGCTCTAGGAGCGGAGGCGTATATAACGGCACCCGACGAACTTTCGGAGTACGCCGCCGACACGTACTGGCCGGCATTGGCGGCAAAGGCCGCTGGGACGCCGATGGCGCGCCCGGACGTGGTCGTACGGCCACGGACCGAAGAGGAAGTGGCCGACCGTGCTCGCCGATCGCGCACGAGCACCGCGTGCCGGTGGTGCCGTGGGGCGGCGGGTCGGGCACCCAGGGTGGCGCGCTGGCGGTGCATGGCGGGATCGTGATCGACCTGCGATCGCTCGATCGCGTGATCGAAATTGATGAGGTCTCCCTGACCGTCACCGTGCAGGCGGGCAAGAACGGCCGCGAGCTCGAGGCCGAGCTGAACGCACGCGGGCTGATGCTGCCGCACTATCCCGCGTCGGTGGAGTGGGCGACGGTGGGCGGCTACATCGCGGCGCGCGGCTCCGGCGTGCTCTCGACCCGCTACGGCAAGATCGAGGACCTCGTGCTCACGCTGCGGGTGGCCACGCCGGCGGGCGGGCTGATGGACACGGTCGGCGTCCCGCGCCACGCCGTCGGCCCGGAGTTGACGCAGCTGTTCGTCGGGTCGGAGGGCACGCTCGGCGTGATCACGCGGGCGACGCTGGCCGTCGTCCCGCTGCCGGAGGAGCGCCGCTTCGCCGCCGTCGCCTTCCCGAGCGTGAGCGCCGGCATCGGCGCCATCCGGCGCGCGCTCCAGCTCGGCCACCGCCCGTCCGTCGTGCGCATGTACGACGAGGAGGCGACGCGGCTGGCCTTCTCGCCCGTCGTCGGCGAGGACCTCTCGGGCGTCTACACCGTGCTGGCCTTCGAGGGCGAGTCCGAGGCGGCCGCGCTCGAGGAGCGGCGGACGCTGGAGATCGCCCGCGAGGCGGGCGCCGTGCTGCTCGATCCCGCGCTCGGCCGGCGCTGGTGGGACCGCCGCTACGACTTCTACCACCCGCCCCACCAGCCCGAGCTGCCGGCCATCTGGGGCACGCTCGACGTGGTCGCCACCTACGCCCGCATCGAGTCCGTGTACGAGGCGCTGCGCACCGCCGTCCGCGAGCCGTACCGCGACGTCGGGCTCCAGCTGCGGATGCACTTCTCGCACTGGTACGCGTGGGGGACGATGATCTACGGCCGCTTCGTGGTGCCCGACGGCGGCCCGGACGCGCTGGCGCTGCACGACCGCATCTGGGAGGACGGCATGACCGCCGCGCTCGACGCCGGCGCCGTCATGAACGACCACCACGGCGTCGGGCTCAAGCTCGGCCCGTACATGCGCCGCCAGCACGGCGCGTCGTTCGACGCGCTGCGGCAGATCAAGGCGGCGCTCGACCCGCACGAGGTCATGAACCCGGGGAAGCTCGGGCTCTAGGATGAAGGTCGCCATGCACAACTGGATGCGGCCCGAGCCGATCGAGACGACGATCGCGCGGCTCGCCCGCAGCGGCTACGACGGGATCGAGATCTCCGGCGAGCCGGCGGTCTACGACGCCGACCGCGTCAGGGAGCTGCTCGACCAGCACGGCCTGGAGTGCTGGGGCTCGGTGACGCTGATGACCGGCGGCCGCGACCTCGTGCACGAGGACCACTACGTCCGCCTGGCGACCGTCCAGTACGTCAAGGACTGCCTGTCGCTCTCGGCGAGCCTGGGCGGCAGGATCGTCACGGTGGTCCCGTCGACGGTCGGCAAGGTCGTCCCGATGGCGTCGCCCGAGCAGGAGTGGGAGTGGGCGGTCCAGGGCCTGAAGGAGTGCCAGGAGCACGCCGAGCGCGTCGGCGTGCGGATGGGCCTGGAGCCGCTGAACCGCTACGAGACCTACTTCCTCAACCGCGCCGACCAGGCGCTCGCGCTCGCCGAGGAGGTCGGCGGCAACTGCGGCGTGACGCTCGACATCTTCCACATGAACATCGAGGAGGCCGACTGGGCGCAGGCGATCCGCGACACGGGCGACCGCCTCGTCGACTTCCACGTCGCCGACAACAACCGCATGCCTCCCGGCCAGGGGGCGATCGACTGGGAGACGCTCGTCGCGGAGCTCGCCGCCGTCGGCTACGACGGCTACCTCACGGTCGAGTTCGTGGCGAGGGTCGACGCCGACCAGTACGACCGGTACGTGCAGGAGTCGATCGACCGCCTCCGGGCGGCGGCCTGATGGCCACCGCGCCCGGCATCGCGCTGATCGGCACCCTCGACACGAAGGGCGCCGAGATCGCCTACGTGCGCGACCGGCTGCGCGAGCTCGGCGTCCGCCCGCTGGTGGTCGACTCGGGGATCCTCGGCGAGCCCGACGGCTGCGAGGCGGACGTGACGCGCGCCGAGGTGGCGCGCGCCGCCGGACACGGGCTGGAGGCGATCCGGGCCGCGGGCTCGCGCGGCGCCGCCGTCCAGCTCATGCTCGAGGGGGTCCGCGCCGTGGTCCTGCGCGAGTACGGCGCGGGACGCGTGCACGGCGTGCTGTGCCTGGGCGGCGCCGAGGGAGCGCTGCTGGGCGCCGCCGCCATGCACGCGCTGCCGGTCGGCGTGCCGAAGCTGATCGTCTCCCCCAGCGCCTCCGGGCGGCGGGCGTTCGGGCCGTTCGTCGGCGAGGGCGACGTGACGGTCATGCACTCGGTGATCGACATCCTCGGCCTGAACGAGATCTCGCGCTCGATCTTCGACAACGCGGCGGCGGCGATCGCCGGCATGGTCCGCGACGGCGGGCGCGCCGTCGAGCAGCTCGGCGAGCGCTGCGTCGGCATCACCATGCTCGGCCAGACCACGCCGGGCGTCATGTGCGTGCGCGACCACCTGGTGGCGGCCGGGCACGAGCCGGTGATCTTCCACGCCAACGGCGTCGGCGGGCCGGCGATGGAGCACCTGGTCGAGGCGGGCGCGCTCGGCGGCGTGATCGACTACACGCTGTCCGAGCTGGCCAACTCGCTGCTCGACGGCATCCACGCCACCGGCCCCGACCGCCTGCGGGTGGCCGGCCGCGCCGGGCTGCCGCAGGTCGTCGTCCCCGGCTGCGTGGACTTCTTCAACCAGGGCCCGCGCGACACGCTGCCCGAGCGCTACCGCTCGCGCAAGAGCTACTTCCACAACCCGGTGGCGACGCTCGTCCGCCTCACCGCCGAGGAGGAGGACGAGCTGGGCCGAATCGTGGCCGAGCGGCTCAACGAGGCGCGCGGACCCGTGCACGTGGTCGCCCCCACGCGCGGCTTCTCGCTCGCCGACGCCGAGGGCGGCGACCTCTGGGACCCGGAGGCCGACCGGGCGTTCCTCGACTCGCTGCGCACGTCGCTGCGCCCCGACATCCCCTACGAGACCGTCGACGCGCACGTCGACGACGCCGAGTTCGCCGACGTCGTCGCCGAGCGCTACCTGACCCTGACCCAGGAGCCTGCCAATGCCCGCTGAGGGCCGCCCCGTCTCGAACAACCTGATCGACCTCGCGCCGCCGGACATCGCCTGGTTCCAGGAGCGGTCGGACATCGTCCTCGTCCCGATCGGCTCGCTCGAGCAGCACGGCGCGCACCTGCCGCTCGGCACCGACACGATCACCGCGCTCGAGGTCTCGCGCCGCGCGGCGGCCAAGGCCGACGTGCCGTACACGCCGCCGTTCTGGGCCGGCTACTCGCCGCAGCACCTGCGCGACACGGAGTCGAGCGTCGGCACGGTCACGCTGCGCGCGAGCACGCTCAACGAGGTGCTCTACGACATCGCGCGGTCGCTGATCCACCACGGCTGGAACAAGCTGATCTTCGTCAACGGGCACGGCTCCAACACCAAGGTGCTCGACCCGCTGCTGCGCCGCATCAAGTACGAGACCGGCGCGTTCGTGGCGCTCTACAAGCCGTACGCCGAGCGCTACATCGGGATGCTCGAGGGCCTGCTCGAGAACCCGGCGGACGAGACCCCGGGCTGGCACGCGTCGGAGCTCGAGACCTCGCAGGTGATGGCGCACAACCCGAGCCTCGTGCGCATGGACCGCGCCGCGCAGGACCGCGCGCAGGTCCCCGCCTGGCTGCCCGACAGCTTCATCAAGAAGGACGGCGCCCCGGACGTCGAGTTCGACGGCTACCAGTACTTCGTCTTCCCCATGGACCACGGCGAGTTCTCGCGGACGGGCGTCATCGGCAACCCGATGACGGCGACCGCCGAGAAGGGCGAGGAGGCCCTGGAGCGATTCGCAGATCATCTCGTGAAGGCCATCGACGAGTTCCGCCCCCTGGAGGTCAACGTGACCAGAAGGGCGTTCGAGGACCGCGTCTGATGCGTCTTCCCGTGAGTCCTGGTGTCCTTGGGCGGCCACTGGCGCCGCCTGGCAAGGACGCAGATCCGCAGGAATCCCTCTGGGATTTCAAGGGTCGAGGACGCCGCCAGGCGGTGATCAGTGGTCGATCCAAGGGCGACAGGACTCGCGGGAGGGCGCATTAGCTCGATGCCCCCAGCCCTGCGCCGAGCTCAGATCCTGGAGCGCATCCAGCGCGACGGCGGCGTGTCCGTCGCCGAGCTGGCGCGCGACCACTCGGTGTCGCCGATCACGGTGCACCGGGATCTCGAGCAGCTCGCGCGCGAGGGGCTGGTGGAGCGCGTGCACGGCGGGGCGCGGGCGATCCGCGGGATCGGCACGCTGCCGCTGATCGCCACCGCCTGGACCCAGCGGGTCGAGCAGGCGAGCGTCGCGAAGGCGGCGATCGCCGCGCACGCGGCGGCGATGCTCACCAGCGGCTCGACCGTGTTCCTCGACGCGTCGTCGACGGCGCTGGCGCTGGCGCGCCGGCTGATGGAGGACCCGCCGAACGAGCTGACGCTCGTCACCAACTCGCCGGCGATCGCCTACGAGGTGATCGCCGAGCCGATGCACGTCGTCTGCTGCCCCGGCGAGCTCGACCAGCACATGCGGATGCTGGCCGGCCGCTGGACGGTCGAGTTCCTGCACGAGCTCAACTTCGACATGGCGTTCGTGTCGGCGGCGGGGCTGACGCTCGACGCCGGGCTGACCACGTCGCGGCGGCCGCTCGCCGACGTGGTCAACGCCGCCCGCGCGGCGGCGGGCCGCACGGTCGGGCTGATCGACGCGACGAAGTTCGGCCGCGCATCCCTGGTATCCATCGCGCGAGCGCAGGAGCTGGACCTGATCGTGACCGACGACGGTCTGGAGGAGGCCGTCGCCGAGGAGTACGAGGCCGCCGGCGTGCGGCTGGAGATCGTCAACACGTAGGGAGGAACTGATGGCACGACCGGTAACGCTGTTCACCGGCCAGTGGGCCGACCTGGGGATCGAGGACCTGGCCGCCAAGTGCGCCGAGTGGGGCTTCGACGGCCTCGAGCTCGCGTGCTGGGGCGACCACTTCGAGGTCGACCGGGCGATGAGCGACTCCGGCTATGCCGCCGCGCGACGGCAGCTGCTCGAGAGCCACGGGCTCGGCGTCTGGGCGATCGGCAACCACCTCGTCGGCCAATGCGTCTGCGATCCGATCGATGAGCGGCACAAGGGCGTGCTCTCTCCTGAGATCTGGGGCGACGGCGACCCCGAGGGGGTCCGGCAGCGGGCCGCCGAGGCGATGAAGGACACCGCGCGCGCGGCGGCCCAGCTCGGCGTCGACGTCGTGACCGGCTTCACCGGCTCGCCGACCTGGCACATGCTCTACTCGTTCCCGCCCAACGACTTCGACGAGATCGAGCGCGGCTACCAGGAGTTCGCCGAGCGCTGGGGACCGATCATCGACGTCTTCGAGAGCGAGGGCGTGAAGTTCGCGCTCGAGGTCCACCCGACCGAGATCGCCTACGACTTCGTGACCACGCGCAAGGCGCTGGACGCGATCGGCGACCGGCCGGGCTTCGGCATCAACTTCGACCCGAGCCACTTCGAGCACCAGTTCCTGGACTCGGCGGCCTTCATCACCGAGTTCGGGCCGAAGATCTACCACGCGCACATCAAGGACTCGGTCAGGCGGCTCGACGGCCGCTCCTCGATCCTCGGCGGCCACCTGAACTTCGGCGAGCCCGGCCGCGGCTGGGACTTCGTCTCACCGGGGCACGGCGACGTCGACTTCGAGTCGATGATCCGCGCGCTCAACCGGATCGGGTACAACGGTCCCCTGTCGATCGAGTGGGAGGATTCCGGGATGGACCGCGACTGGGGGGCGCCGGACGCCCTGGCCTTCGTGCGCCGGACGGATTTCGCTCCCTCTGCGGTCGCGTTCGACGCAGCCTTCGCGAAGGAGTCCTGAATGTCCGAGGTCGGATTCGTGACGATGGGCAAGGCCACCGGTCGCGCGAGCAGGTCAAGCCCATCGGCGTCGGGATGCTCGGCTACGCGTTCATGGGCAAGGCCCACTCGAACGCGTACAAGACGCTGGCCTACATGACCTGGCCGCCGCCGCTGATGCCGCAGCTGGTGGCGATCGCCGGCCGCAACGAGGAGGCGGTCGTCGGAGGCGGCGCGCCGCTACGGCTTCGCCGAGCACGTGACCGACTGGAAGGCGCTGGTCGAGCGACCCGCGGGTCGAGCTGTTCGACAACGCGGGGCCGAACAACCTGCACGCCGAGCCGACGATCGCGGCCGCCGAGGCGGGCAAGCACGTGATCTGCGAGAAGCCGCTGGGGCGCGACGCCGCCGAGTCCTACGAGACGTGGCAGCGCGTGCAGGCGGCCGGCGTCAAGCACATGTGCGCGTTCAACTACCGCTTCGTGCCGGCGGTCCGGCTGGCGCGCCAGATCATCGAGTCCGGCGAGCTCGGCGACGTCCAGCACTTCCGCGGCGCCTATCTGCAGGAGTGGGGCACGACCGAGGGCGACATCTGGCGCTTCCAGAAGGACCTCGCGGGGTCGGGCTCGCTCGGCGACCTCGGCGCGCACGTGATCGACCTCTCGCGCTACCTGGTCGGCGAGATCGAAGAGGTGTCGGCGATCACGCAGACGTTCATCCCCGGCCGCGACGTCGACGACGCGGTCGAGGCGGTCATGCGGTTCGCGAACGGCGCGGTCGGCACGATGGAGGCTTCGCGCTTCTGCCCCGGCCGGAAGAACCACTTCACGTGGGAGATCAACGGCTCCAAGGGCTCGCTGGCGTTCGACCTCGAGCGCCTGAACGAGCTCCAGTACTCCCGAGGGCAACGAGGGCTTCCGCACGATCCTCGTCTCCGAGGCCGACCACCCGTTCTGGGAGCACTGGTGGCCGCAGGGCCACATGATCGGCTGGGAGCACAGCTTCGTCCACGAGATCCATCACCTGCTGACCGCGATCCGCGACGACACCGACGTCGCCCCGCACGGCGCGACGCTCGAGGACGGCTACCGCGCGGCCGAGATCTGCGACGCGATGCTGCGCTCGGCCGAGCAGGGCGGGCGCGAGCAGGTCAAGTACCGCTGACGCGTCCACGGGGGCCCTGAACGTTCTCGTTTGGGGCCCTCTGACGCTGGGCATGCCTTAGGTGCGGTTCGAACGGCGCGCGAGCGCCGTTTCCCATTTCAAGTCGTTCCTCCCCGTGCAAGAAGAGTGCCGACAGCCTCGGCGGCTCGCGCGTGCCCGCGAGCTGCCCATCGTTCTCGCCAGCGCGGTGCTCCTGGCGGCTGTCGCCTGCTACACGATCCCGGTCGCGGCGTCGACCGGCCCGGAGCCGTGGGAGGACGGCGTGGTGCGCTACTACGACGCCGGCGACCTCGGCCGCTCGGTGACCACGGCCGCGCAGCGCTGGAACGACTCGGGCGCGCGCGTGCGGCTGATCGAGGTGCTCTCGCCCGAGGAGGCCGACGTCGTGTTCACCGTCGACGACGCGGAGCTGCGGCGGGCGTGCGGCCACGACTGCCTCGGCTACACGTCGTCGATCGGCCGGCCGTCTGACGGCCAGGTCCGGGTGCTGCTGTCGGCGGAGCTGACCGGCGACCCGCGGCCGTTGAGCGTGTGGGTCGCCGCGCACGAGCTCGGCCACGTGCTCGGCCTGCACCACCGCGACGGCCGCGCGTGCTCGCTGATGAGCGCGCACGCCTTCGACACGAGCTGCGCGCCGTCGCTGACCGCCGGCCCGCCGACCTCCGATCAGCTCGCCTGCGTGCCCGCCCCGACCGACGTCGAGGACGCGGCCGCGCTGTACGGCGGCCGGCTGGTCTGGGACGACACGCGCTGCCGCTGAGCGCCCCAGCGCGGCTTGGCCAGCAGCGCCTGCGCGACGCCGATGCGGCGCTCGGCGAAGCCCGCCTCGCAGTACGACAGGTACAGGCGCCAGAGCCGCCGGAAGCGCTCGTCGTAGCCGAGCGCCTCGAGCCGGTCGTCGTCGAGGTTCGCGCGCCAGCGCCGTAGCGTCTCGGCGTAGTCGAGGCCGAAGTCCTCGAAGTGGGTGAGCCGGAGGTCGGTGCGGCGCGCGACGCAGCGAGCGATGACCTCGACCGACGGCAGGCAGCCGTTGGGGAAGATGTGGGTGCGGATGAAGCTCTTCGACGCGCGCTCGACGGCGTACGCGCGATCGTCGATCGTGATCGCCTGGAGCAGCATCGCGCCGTTGGGCTCGAGCAGCTCCGAGCAGCGCTCGAAGAACGTGCCGAAGTCCTTCCAGCCGACCGCCTCGATCATCTCGATCGAGACGAGCTTGTCGTAGCGGCCCTCGAGCTCGCGGTAGTCGCGGGCGAGGACGGCGACGCGGTCCTCGACGCCCGCCTCGCGCACGCGCGCGAGCGCGTGCGCGCGCTGTTCGTCGGAGAGCGTAGTGGTGGTGACGCGGCAGCCGCGCGTGGCGGCGGCATGGACGGCGAAGCCGCCCCAGCCGGTGCCGATCTCCAGCACGTGGTCGTCGGGCCCGAGCGCGAGCTTGTCGCAGACCAGCTCGAGCTTGGCGAGCGAGGCCTGCTCGAGCGTCATGTCCGGGCGCGTGAAGCGCGCGCTCGAGTACATCATCGTCGGGTCGAGCATCAGCTCGAACAGCTCGTTGCCGAGGTCGTAGTGGGCGGCGATGTCCTGGCGGCTGCGGCGCGGCGTGTTGCGGACCGCGCGCAGGCGCTGGTAGGGCTCGCGCAGCGGGCCGAGGCGGCGGCGCGGCGCGTCGAGCTGGGCCGCGTTGCGGGCGGCGAGGCGGATCAGCGCGGTGAGGTCGGGCGAGTCCCACAGGCCGTCGGCGTAGGACTCGGCGAGGCCGCGGCTGCCGCGCAGCAGCGCGCGCCAGAACCGCGGCGAGTGGACGTCGATCGTGGCGTGCGGGGCACCGCGGCCGAGCTCGGTCCGCCGGCCGCCCTCGACCACGGTCAGGCTGCCCTCGCGCATCCGCGCGAGCACGCCGAGCACCAGCGCTCTCACCGCGGCCTGACCCCCTTCGCGCGCAGCACGATCCCGTGGCCGTAGATCAGCGGCAGCGTGCGCAGCGCGCCGAGCTGGGCGCGGAACGGGCGGCGGCGGAGGTTCAGCGTGGCGTCGAAGGCGCGGCGGCCGTCCTCGTGGCTCTCGATGTGGACCGAGAGGGTCGGGCCGGGCGGCGCGAGCGAGACCGTGTAGCGCTGGTCCATGCCCATGAACGGCGAGACGCGCATCGCCTTGTCGTGCTCGCTGCGGCGGGCGTCGAGCACGTAGGCGTGGCGCTCGCCCCAGGGCGTGTTGGTGACCTCGGCGACGACGCTGCGCAGGCGCTCGCCGTCGTCGAAGCAGTAGTAGAAGCTGACCGGGTTGAAGCAGTGCCCGAGCGTGCGCAGCTGCGTGAGGACGCGGATCCTGGGCGCCGGCTCGCCGACGAGCTCGCGGACGGCGTCGGCGAGCGGGACGGCCGGGTCGCCGAGGTAGTCCGCGCGGCGGAAGCGGACGAGGCCGGGGCGGCGGCGGACGAGGCGGCCGCCGAGCAGGTCCGGCAGCTCGTCGAGGTCGAGGTAGGCCATCGCGATCCGGTGGCGCAGCTCGTGCCGGCGGACCGCGAACCGGCGGTGCCGGATCGTCCCCGCGTAGAGCGCGCTGTGCGTCACAGCGTCTCCCCTCCCAGCCGCTCGGCGACGCGCACCGCGCTCCGCACCCCGTCCTCGTGGAAGCCCCAGCCCCAGTAGGCGCCGCAGAAGTGGGTGCGGTTGCGGCCGCTGATCTCGTGGTGGCGCCGCTGGGCGGCGTGGCCGGCGGCCGTGAACACGGGGTGCGCGTACGGGATCGTGCGGATCACGTGCGCGGGATCGATCGCCTCCGTGCGGTTGAGGGTCACGCAGAAGTCGCGGTCGGCGTCGAGCGACTGGAGGCGGTTCATGTGGTACGTGACCGTGGGGCGGCCGGCCGGGCGCTCGAGCAGGTGGTAGTTCCAGCTCGCCCACGCGCGGCGACGGCGCGGGAGCAGCCGCCGATCGGTGTGCAGGACGGCCTCGTTGGGCTGGTAGGGGAAGGCGCCGAGGATCTCCAGCTCGCGGTCCGACGGGTCGGCGAGCATGCCGAGCGCCTGGTCGGCATGGGCGGCGAGGACCACGTGGTCGAAGCGCTCGCCGTCGACGATCACGTGCTCGTCGCGGCGGTGGATCTCGCGGACCGGCGTGTTGAGCCGCAGGTCGCGCAGCGGCGCGACGAGCCTCTCGACGTAGCGCCGCGAGCCGCCCTGGATCGTTCGCCAGCGCGGGCGGCCGGTCACGCCGAGCATCCCGTGGTTGTCGAAGAACTCGGCCAGGAAGCGCGCCGGGAACCGCCACATCTGGTCCGGGTCGGCCGACCAGACGGCCGCGGCCTGCGGGACGATCAGCCGCTCGACGAACGCGCGCGAGTAGCCGTGCTGCTCGAGCCAGCCGCGCAGCGACGGGTCCTCGCGCGAGGCCAGCAGCCGGCGCGCCTCGCGGTTGAAGCGCACGAGGTCGGCGACCATGCGGTGAAACCACGGCGTGACCAGGTGCGCGCGCTTGGCGAACAGCCCGTTCGGCGACGATCCGTTGTACTCGAAGTCGCCGCGCTCGTCGCTGACCGAGAACGTCATGCTCGACGGCTGCCAGGCGACGCCCAGCCGCTCGAGCAGCCGCTCGAAGCGCGGGTAGTTGCGGTCGTTGAAGACGATGAAGCCGGTGTCGACGTGGTGCACGCCGGCCTCGGTCTCGACCGTGACCGTGTTCGTGTGCCCGCCGGCGTATCCGCCCGCCTCGAAGAGCGTGATGTCATGGGTGCGCCGGAGCAGGTGCGCGGTGACCAAGCCGGACACGCCGGCGCCGACGATCGCGATCCGCATGAGTCTCTTCTTCGAAGCACCGCGGTGATCCGGATCACTCTTTGCCACCGTATGGCTCGTATGGGTCCCTCTCGTGCTGCCGCGATCGGAGTGCTGGCGCTCCGCGTCGCCTACGGCGCGGCGCTGGTCGTCGCCCCCGGACGGCTGACGCGGTCGTGGCTCGGCCCGGCGGGCGGCGAGCCGCCCGCGGCCGTGGCCGTGCGCGGCCTCGGCGCCCGCGAGGTCGCGCTCCACGGCGCCGCGATCGTGGCCGCCCTGCGCGGCCTCCCGCTGCGCCCGTGGCTGGCGCTGAGCATCGGCGGCGACGTGTCGGACATCGCGGCGACGGCGGCCGGCCGGCGCGGCATCCCGGACAAGGCGCCGCTCGCCACGGCGGCCGTGGCGGGCGCCTCGGCGGCGATCAGCGCGGCGGTCGCGGTGGCGGTGGACCGCTGAGCGAGCCGCTCGTCCTCCTGCACACGCTCGGCACCGACCATCGGATGTGGGACCCGGTCGTCGAGCGGCTCGACGGCGCGCGCCGCGTGCTGGCGCTCGACCTGCCCGGTCACGGCGCGGAGCCGCCGCCGGCCGACGCCTCGCCGCCGGCGCTGGCCGCCGCGATCGCGGACCGGCTCGCCCGCGAAGGGATCGAGCGCCCGCACGTCGCGGGGAACTCGCTCGGCGGCTGGGTGGCGCTGGAGATGGCCGCGGCCGGCCGCGCGGCGTCGGTGACCGCGATCGCCCCCGCGGGCCTGTGGCGCGAGCCGCTGGTGCCCAAGCGCTCGCGCGCTGCGGGCCGTGGCGCGGGGGCTGCTGCCCGTGCTGCGTCCGCTGCTGCGCACCGAGCGCGGCCGCCGGGCTCGTGCTCGCCACCAACGCCGCCCACCCGGAGCGCATCCCGCCCGAGGCCGCGCTCGCGGCTCGTGCGGTCGTACGTCACAGCGCCCGCCTTCCAGGCGATCAACGACGCGATGCGCGCGAGCCGCTTCACGGCTTTGGCCGAGATCTCCGTGCCCGTGACCTTGGCGTGGCCGGAGCACGACCGGCTCGTGCGCCGCCCGCGGTCGCTGCCCGAGGGAGTGCGCAGCGTGGTGCTGCGCGGGTGCGGGCACCTGCCGACGTGGGACGACCCGGAGCAGGTGGCTCGCGTGTTGCTGGAGGGCAGCGCGGGCGAACGTCAACCCCGGCATTGAGGGGGCGGGATCGAGGGCTGCGCGGACCGAGTGATCGATCTGTCGGTCTCAGGTCGACAAACCCATCACTCGGCAGGGCGAGCGGCCGATCCAGCCGCCGCCCTACCCAGCCGCAGTTGACGTTCGTCCCGCCGCTACAGCTCGAACTGCGCGGCGAGCTGCTCGAGCCGCGCCGCCGTGGCCGACAGCTCGCGCGCCGAGGCCACGATGTCCTGCGCCGACGCGCTCGTCTGCTCGGTCGATGCGGACACCTGCTCGGCGGAGCTCGAGGACTCCTCGGCGACCGCGCCGATCGCGCTCATGTCGTCGCCGATGCGCTCGGTGTCGGCGGCGATCCGCTCGACGACCGCGGCGATGTCGCCGACGCGCTCGGTGACCGCGTCGACGGCCTGCCCGATCAGCTGGAAGGACTCCTGGGCGCGCTGGACGGTGGCGTCGCTCTCCTCGCTGCGCTGCGAGCCGGCGGCGACGAGATCGGCCGCGTGGACGGTCGCCTGGCGGATCTCCTCGACGATCTCGGTGATGCGGCCGGCCGACTGCTGGGACTCCTCGGCGAGCTGGCGCACCTCGTCGGCCACGACGGCGAAGCCGCGGCCGTGCTCGCCGGCGCGGGCGGCCTCGATGGCGGCGTTCAGCGCGAGCAGGTTGGTCTGGTCGGCGATCTTGGTGATCGCGTCGGTGATCCCGCCGATGCGCTGCGACATGCCGGCGAGCTGCTCCATCACGTCGGCGATCTCGGTCGAGGACTCGCGCAGGGCGGCCATGGCGGCGGTCGCCTCGACGGCGGCGCTCAGGCCCTCGCGCGTGACCTCGCCGGCGCGCGACGCGGTTTCGGCGGTCTCGCGGGCGGCGGCGGCGCCGTCGCGCGTGGCGGCGATGACCTCGTCGGTGGCGTTGCGGATCGACTCGACCCGGCGGACCTGCTGCTCGGCGCCCTGGGCGACGTTGCCGGCGGCGAGCGCGATCTCGTTGACCGCCGAGCTGGCCTGCTCGCTGGTCAGGGCGACGCGCTCGGACGCGGCGGCGACGACCTCCGAGCCGGAGGCGATGTCGCGCAGCATGCCGGCGGTCTGCTCGCGCATGGCGTTGTAGCGCTCGATCGAGGCGGCGCTGTCGGCGCGGATCGCCTCGACGGCCTCCTCGAGGTCGCCGATCTCGTCGCGGCTGCCGCGCGTGACCGGCGCCGTCGTGGCGGCCAGCTCGACCGTCAGCTTGCCGGCGGCGATCGCCGACAGGCCCTCGCGCAGGTCGGTTGACTCGTTGGCGGCCAGGCTCTCGAGCCGGTCGCGCATGCGGCCGGTCCCCTGGCGGATGGCCACCAGGAGCCCGACGAAGAGGTAGAGGGCGACCAGCACCAGCACCGTCGCGGCCACCAGCACGTTGCGGCGCGATCCGGTGAAGCCGCCGATGCGCGTCTCGATCAGGCGGTCGAGCGCCGGGCCGAGCGCGGCGTGCAGCGCGGCGGCCTGTTCGATCGCCGCGTCGATGGCGGCCGGGTCGACGGAGGCGGCGTCGCCGTCGCGCACCAGCGCGGTCAGGCCCTCGGCGGCCTTCTCGGCGGCGCCGGCGGCCTCGCCGGCCGGGCCGGAGAGGTCGGACTCGAGCTTGGAGTCGGAGGTCTTCTCGTACGAGGTCTCGAGCCCGCCGACGCCCGCGGACGTGGCGCTCATCACCGCGCCCTGCGTCAGCGCGAGGTCGATCCGGTGGTCGAGCGCGTTCTCGGCGTCGACCTCGGCGAGCACCGCCTGGTCGGAAGCGTCGGCGAGGCCGGTCAGCATGCCCGGCGCCTTGGTGACGAGGGCGTCCATCACGTAGAAGGAGTCGAGGTCCGGATCGAGGATCAGGTTCGACGTGTCGCCGGCCTTGACGATCAGCGCGGCGGCGCCGGCGGTGAGCTCACCGAGCGCCTCGGAGCGCTCGGCGACGCCCTCCGGCAGCGACCCCTGCGTGGCCTCGATCGAGTCGCGCAGCTTGGCCCAGTCCTGCTCGAGCCCGAGCTCGGCGCCGTCGGCCTTCACGGCGGCGTCGACCTTGCCGACGGTCTCGTCGACGGCGGCGAACCGCTCCGCGAGCCCGTCGTCGCCGCGCACGGCGGCGGCGCGCGCCAGGGCGAGGCTGCCGAGCAGCTCGCCGGTCGGCTCGATGACCCGGATGCCGACGCGCTCCTTGGCGCTGAAGGCGATCTGGGCGTTCTGCGTCTGCACGTAGGCACGCCCCACGACGGCGACGGCGACGACGAGTACGAGGCCGATCAGAGCGAACTTGTGGGCGAAGCGGAGGCGGGAGAGGAGCCCGGCGGCGGGGTTGAAGAGCTGACGCATGATTGTCAGCTGATCGACAATTGGGACGAGAAACTTGACGAATTCAGCCGACTCTTCTCAAGTCGTTCGCAGCCGCCGCCGAGGCGGCCGCAAGCACGGCGCTCTCGAAAGTGCAGGAAAACGTTGTGAAGCCGAGCTCGCGGAAGGCCGGCGCCTGGTCGGCGCGGCCCATGTGCAGCGCGGCGGTCTTGCCGTGCCGCTCGGCCGCCTCGCCGATGCGCCGGGCGGCGTCGCGGAGCCGCGGCCCGGCGAGATCGAGCTCGCAGCCGAGGTCGGCCGACAGGTCAGCCGGGCCCATGAGCAGGCCGTCGACGTCGTCCAGCGCGGCGATCGCGTCGACCGCCTCGAGCGCGCTCGCGCGCTCGATCTGCACGATGCAGGCGAGCGCGGCGTCGGCCTGCGCGCGGAAGCCGGGCCCGGCCTGGCCGAAGCGGTTGCCGCGCGAGAACGGCGAGATCCCGCGCGTGCCGGCGTAGCGGACCGCGCGTGCCGCGCGCTCGGCCTCCTCCACGGACCCGACCTGCGGCACGATCACCCCCGAGGCGCCCGCGTCCAGCATGCGCCCGATCTGCGCCGCGCCCTCCGGCACGCGCACGACGACCGCCGCGTGCGGGTCGGCGGCCTGGATCTGCGCTCGCGCCACGTTCTCGTCGCCCGCCCCGTGCTCGAGGTCGACGACCACCACGTCGAAGCCGGCCCTGGCGGTCACCTCGGCGCTGACCGGCGAGCCGAGGTCGAGGAAGGCGACGGCCAGCGGCTCGCGCCGGCGCAGTCGCTCGCGCAGGCCGGTCACGCCCGCTCCGGGGGATCGATCAGCTCGGTCACGATGAAGGCCGTCACGGCGGCAAGGATGATGATGGGCATCGCCGGAAGCGCGGAGGACGCCAGCAGAATGGCGACGAGCAGGATCGAGGCCACGGGGAAGCGAAGGATCGAAACGGTCATGGCGGCCATGGCGATGGCGATCGCGGGCGTCCCGCCGAGACCCGGCAGGTCGCCGAGCAGGCCACCGAACGCGACGCCGAGCATCACGGCCGGGAACACGGGGCCGCCGCGGAAGGAGGCGAGCGAGATCGCGTAGCCGAAGCCGTAGCACGCGATCAGCACCAGCAGGTCTCCCTCGCTGAAGCGGTCACGCTCCGCGATCAGCGTCCCGATCGTCTGCTGCCCCGAGAACAGCGCCTCGGCGGGTGGGTGCCCGGTGATCAGCGCCTACGCGCCGCCCGCCGCGCCGACGCAGCGCGCCGGCGGCCGGGACGAGCAACAGCGGCCGGGAGCGGACGACCGGCAACACACGGCGCGCGGTGAGCCGGATCGCGTAGGCGAACAGCGCGCAGCCGATCGCGATCGGGAACGACCAGAGGACGTCGGCGAAGGTGGGGCGCGGGTAGTCGGGCAGCGGCGGGAGCCCCAGCGTCTGGATCTCGAATCCGGTCCAGTCTCCGAGGCCGGTGAACATCAGCGCGCCGATGCCGGCGCACAGGAGGCCGGGGAGCATCGTGGCGAACAGCTGAGCGCCGCCGAAGCCGATCGCCTCGATCATGAACACCGCGGCGATGAGCGGCGAGCCGAGGATCGTCGCGATCGCGGCGAACGCGCCGGAGACGCCGACCAGCGCCTTCGCGCTCGGTTCCGCGTTGCGGAGCAGCGGCCCGACGAACAGCAGCGCGGCGCCGCTGCCGAGAGCGAGCAGGATCGCCTCGGGCCCGATGACCGCGCCGAGGCACAGGCTGGCGAAGCCGGCCAGCAGGACGCCCGGCAGGTGCGCCGGCTGCGTGGGGCCGGTGTGGATGCCGTCGGCGGGGATGTGTCCGCCGCCGCCCGGCAGCCGGAGAGCGGCGAAGGCGACGATGAGCCCGGCCACGATCAGGCTGGGGACACCCCACCACCACGGCGCCTCGTCGAAGCCGACGGCGTCCGGCAGGTCCTCCCAGAACACGTCCGTGAGCTCGTGCTCGAGCGCGAGGAAGCCGAAGGCGACCACCGATACGGGGATGCCCACGAGCCCGCAGATGACGAGCAGTCTGAAGTAGCCGGGACGCCGCAGCAGGTCCGCGAGGATCGGCGCGTCGGGCACGCCGGGAAGCTACCGGCTGCGTACGCTGCCCGGGTGATCGCCTCCCGCCTGGCCGGCTTCGGCACGACGATCTTCACCGAGATGTCCGCGCTGGCCGAGCGCACCGGCGCGATCAACCTGGGCCAGGGGTTCCCGGACTTCGACGGCCCCGGCGAGGTGCTCGAGGCGGCGGCCGCCGCGATGCGCGCGGGCCACAACCAGTACGCGCCGTTGGCCGGCGTGCCGGCGCTGCGCGACGCGATCGCCGCGCACCAGTCGCGCTTCTACGGGCTCGAGGCCGAGGACGTGCAGGTCACCTTCGGAGCGACGGAGGCGATCGCGGCGGCGATGCTCGGGCTGCTCGAGCCCGACGACGAGGTGATCGTCTTCGAGCCGCTGTACGACTCGTACGCGGCGAGCATCGCGATGGCCGGCGCGCGCCGGCGGGTGGTGACGCTGCGGCCGCCGGACTGGTCGTTCGATCCGGACGAGCTCGTGGTGGGGCCGCGGACGCGGATGGTGCTGCTCAACACGCCCCACAACCCGACCGGCAAGGTGTTCTCGCGCGCCGAGCTGGAGCTGGTGGCGCGCGTGTGCGCCGAGCACGGGCTGGTCGCGGTGGCGGACGAGGTCTACGAGCACCTCGTCTACGAGGGCGAGCACGTGCCGCTGGCCACGCTCGACGGCATGGCCGAGCGCACGCTCACGATCTCCTCGCTCGGCAAGACGTTCTCGGTGACCGGCTGGAAGACCGGCTGGGCGACCGGCCCGGCGGCGCTGGTCGGCGCGGTGCGGGCGGCGAAGCAGTTCCTCACGTTCGCGGGCGGGACGCCGCTCCAGCACGCGGGCGCCGCGGCGCTGGGCCTGGGCGACGAGTTCTACGCCGCGCTGACCGCGAGCTTCACCGCCAAGCGCGACCGCCTGTGCGCCGGGCTGCTGGCCGCCGGGCTCGAGCCGCTGCGCCCGGCCGGCACGTACTTCGTCAACGCGCAGGTGGACGGCGACGGCGTCGCGTTCTGTCGCGAGCTGCCGGAGCGCGCGGGCGTGGTGGCGATCCCGACGTCCGTCTTCTACGACCACGCGGAGGTGGGGCGCTCGCTCGTGCGCTTCGCGTTCTGCAAGCGCGACGCGGTGATCGACGAGGCCGCGGCACGGCTCGCCGCGACTCGCTAACCTCTCGATCGTGGCAAACGCTTTCCGCGTCGGTGTCGTGATGAACGGCGTGACCGGGCGGATGGGGACCAACCAGCATCTCGTCCGCTCGATCCTCGCGATCCGCGAGCAGGGCGGCATCGACGGTGTGTGGCCCGAGCCGCTGCTGGTCGGCCGGGACGAGGAAAAGCTGCGGGCGCTGGCCGAGCCGCACGAGCTTCCGTACACGACCGACCTGTCCGGAGCGCTGTCCGACCCGTCGTACGAGGTGTACTTCGACGCCCAGGTCACGAGCCGGCGCGAGGCGGCGGTGCGGGCCGCCATCGAGGCCGGCCGCCACGTCTACTGCGAGAAGCCGATCACCGAGGACCTCGACTCGGCGCTCGCCCTCGCCCGGCTGGCCGAGGAGGCGGGGATCCGGCACGGCGTCGTGCAGGACAAGCTGTTCCTGCCGGGCCTGCGGACGCTGAAGCGCGTGCTCGACGGCGGCGCGCTCGGGCGCGTGCTGTCGGTGCGCGGGGAGTTCGGCTACTGGGTCTTCCCCGGGCCCGACCCGCCGTCGCAGCGGCCGTCGTGGAACTACCGCGCCGCCGACGGCGGCGGCATCGTCGGCGACATGTTCTCGCACTGGCGCTACGTGCTCGACGAGCTGTTCGGCGCCGTGCGCGGGGTGTTCGCGCTCGGGGCCGTTCACGTGCCGCTGCGCTACGACGAGCGCGGACACGCGTACGACGCCGACGCGGAGGACGCGGCGTACGCGATCTTCGAGCTCGAGGACGGCGTCATCGCGCAGCTCAACTCGTCGTGGTGCGTGCGCGTGGATCGGGGCGAGCTGTTCGAGCTCCAGGTCGACGGCACCGAGGGCACCGCCGTGGCCGGCCTGCGCGAGTGCCGGATCCAGTCCGCGGCCGCGACGCCGCGAGCGGTCTGGAACCCCGACCTGCCGGACCCGATCGACCACCGCGCCGCCTGGCTGCCGGTGCCGGCGGGTGACGGGGGCAACGCGTTCAAGGTCCAGTGGGAGCACTTCCTGCGCCACGTCGCGCACGGCGAGCCGTTCCCGTGGGACTTCCACGCGGCGGCGCGCGGCGTGCAGCTCGCCGAGCTGGGCATGCGGTCGTGGAAGGAGCGGCGATGGGTCGAAGTCCCGCAGCTCTGACGCTGCCGCGCGAGGGCGGGCGGCTCGAGCCGTACACGCCCGGCGAGCCGAGCGCGTTCGCGGCGAACGGCCGGCCGGCCACCTCGCGGGTCGCCTTCGCCGCCGCCCACGTCGTCGCCGACCCGATCGCGGGCGGCGTCGACTGGGAGGCCACGCTCGCGTTCCGGCGGCACCTGTGGGCGCATGGGCTCGGCGTGGCCGAGGCGATGGACACCGCCCAGCGCGGCATGGGCCTCGACTGGCCGGCGGCGCGCGAGCTGATCCGGCGCTCGGCGGCCGAGGGCGGCGGGCGGCTGGCGTGCGGCGCCGGCACCGACCACGTGCGCGCCGGCCGGCTCGCCCAGGTCCGCGCCGCCTACGAGGAGCAGTGCGAGCTGGTCGAGGCCGCGGGCGCCCAGGTGGTGGTCATGGCCAGCCGCGCGCTGGCCGCGGCGGCCCGCTCGCCCGACGACTACCGCGACGTCTACGGCATCGTGCTCGGCGGCCTGGCCGAGCCGGCGATCGTGCACTGGCTGGGCGAGATGTTCGACCCGGCGCTGAGCCGGATACTGGGGCTCCCCGGCGGACCTCGACGAGGCGACCGAGGTCATGCTCGAGCGTCGTCGCCGCCAACGCCGACAAGGTCGACGGCGTCAAGGTCTCGCTGCTCGACCGGCAGCGCGAGATCGACATCCGGCGGCGGTTGCCGGAGGGCGTGCGGCTGTACACCGGCGACGACTTCAACTACCCGGAGCTGATCGAGGGCGGCAGCGACGCGCTGCTCGGGATCTTCGACGCGATCGCCCCGGCGGCGGCCGCGGCGCTGCACGCGCTCGACGACGGCGATGTGGACGGCTTCCGCGGCATCCTCGAGCCGACCGTCCCGCTCGCGCACCGGCTGTTCGAGCCGCCGACCTTCCACTACAAGGCGGGCGTCGTCTTCCTCGCCTACCTGTGCGGCCACCAGGCCCACTTCCGCATGCTCGCGGGGCTCGAGAGCGCGCGCTCGATCGTCCATCTCGCCGACCTGTTCGTGCTCGCCGATCGCGCCGGGCTGCTGCCCGACCCTGCGCTCGCCGTCGCGCGCATGCGGCACGTGCTCGCGCTGGCGGGGATCACGTGATCGACCGGCTCAGCCTGAACCTGATCACGGTCGACCACTGGAGCCTGGCCGAGGCGGCCGAGCGCTGCGCGGCGGCGGGGATCGGCTGGGTGGCGCCGTGGCGGCACCAGCTCGGGCCGGATTCGGCTCGCGTGCTGCGCGACGCCGGCCTGCGCGTCTCCTCGCTGTGCCGCGGCGGCTTCTTCACCGCGCCGGGCGCCGACGACGACAACCGGCGCGCGGTCGAGGAGGCGGCGTCGATCGGCGCGCCGGTGCTCGTGCTCGTCTGCGGGCCGCCGATCGCCGGCGACCTGCCCGCCGCCCGGGCGGTCATCGCCGCGGGGATCGAGCGCCTGCTGCCGTACGCCGCCGACCACGGCGTCCGGCTCGGGATCGAGCCGCTGCATCCGATGATGGTCGGCGAGCGCTCGGCGATCGTCACGCTCGGCGAGGCGCTCGACCTCGCCCGGCGATTCGACGGCGCCGGCGTCGTCGTCGACGCCTACCACGTGTTCTGGGACCCGCGGCTCGAGGCCGAGCTGGCGGGCGCGCGCGGCCTGATCGCCGGCTACCACGTGTCCGACTGGCTCGTGCCCACGACCGATGTCCTGGCCGGCCGCGGCCTGATGGGCGACGGCATCATCGACCTGCCGCGGGTGCGGTCGCTGGTCGAGGCGGCGGGCTACGACGGCCCGATCGAGGTCGAGGTCATCAACCCGGCGCTGGCTTCCGTGCCGGGCGACGCGCTGCTGGCCGACATCCGTTCGCGCTTCGAGCGCTGCTGAAGCGCGAACTTCGGCTGGGTGGGGGAGCGCGGGTGCCGGCCGCGCCGGCGGATTCCGTCGAAGTGTCCTGCCCTGGTGGTGCTCCCTGACCACCGCCACCGGGCAGGACGGTTCACGCGAAATCGACCCCGCCGGCCATCCCAGCTCCCCTACCCCGCCCCGGCGCCCTCGACCACGTCGACCGACGCCCGGGATCGCGGCGGCGGTGTCCACCGCACCAGGGGGGTCTGACCCCTCTGTGCTGCTACAGATGCGATCTGTACTACAACAGAGGGGTCTGACCCTCAACACTGATGCGCGAACTTCGGCGGTTTTCAGCGTCGAGTCCTGGATAGGGGTCGCTATGCGACCTCAGGGCAGGACTCGACCGGAAAACCGCCGCGCCGGCTCCCTCGCCTCCTTACCCCGCCGCAGTTGACGTACGCTCGAGCCGCCGCAAGGCGCCGAGCACGCACCCCGGCCGCTCGTGCCACGCGAAATGCCCGGCGCCGGGCACGACCTCGACCCAGGCGCCCGGGATCGCGGCGGCGGTGTCCACCGAAGCCGCCACCGGCATCGGGCTCCGCTCGCCGGCCACGAAGCCGAACGGGACGGTGATGCTCCGCAACGCCGCCTCGAGCGCCGGCAGCTCGGCCCGCATCGACGCGAAGACCCCTGAATAGGCGGGGATCGAGACGCGCAGGTCCATGAACGGAGGCGCGCCGGCGGGCGAGGCGAAGTACGCCGGCCAGAGCAGGCGCGCGCTCTCCTCGACGTCCTCAGGCGTGCCCTCTCCTCGGAGTGCCCGCTCGTCGAGCTCGGTCGCGCGCTCCTGGTCTGCCTCGGGCGTTCGCGCGAGCAGCTCGGCCTCGAAGGCCGCGTAGCCGCCGTCGCCGACGGCGCCGAGCATGTCGACCGCCAGCGCGCCGAGCAGGCGCCCGGGCGCCGCGACGGCGACGTGCGCGAGCAGGTGACCGCCCCAGGAATGGCCGACCACCAACGCGCGGTCCCACTCGAGCGCGTCGAGCACCGCGACCACGTCGGCCACGCAGGTCGGCACGTCGAACGGGCCGTCCTCGGTCGACGGGGCCAGCCCGCGCTGCTGGAAGGCGGCGAGCCGGAAGTCCTGCGCGAGCTCGTCGGCGAGCCAGTCGAGGTAGTCGTACGACAGGCCCGGGCCCGCCGTGCAGGAGCAGCACCGGCGGCCGTCGCCGGCGCACCCAGCCGGCCAGCGGCCCCGCTCGGAACGGCTCCCCTCTCATCGCGGCCCGGTGGTGGCCCGCTGGCACGAGCCGGTGCGGGAGCACGACGTCGCCCTCGGCGCCTTCCAGGATCACGCGCGCGGCCATCTCGCCCAGCTCGTGCAGCGGGAGCGAGACCGACGTCAGGTCGACCAGGCGCGCCGGCCGCGTGTCGTCGATCCCGGCGACCGAGACCTGGCCCGGCACGTCGACGCCGCCGCGCCGCAGACCGGTCAGCAGCCCGATCGCCACCTCGTCGTTGACGCCGAGCACGGCGTCGGGGAGCGAGCCGCCGAGCAGCGTCTCGGCGGCCGCCGCGCCGGCCTCGAACTCGAAACCGCCGGGCAGCACGACCGCCTCGGCGCCGGCCGCATCCACGGCCGCCCGGAAGCCGTCGAGCCGGTACGAGCTCGTGTGCAGGCCCGGCCGGCCCCTCGACGAACGCGATCCGCCGGTGTCCCAGCGACAGCAGGTGCTCGGTCGCCTCGCGCGCCGCCGCCCGGTTGTCGACCAGCACGCTCGGGCAGTCGAGGTCGCGCACCGCGAGCGCCACCACGACCGCGCCGCCCTCCTGGAGCTCGGCGACCGCGGCTCGCAGCGCCGCCGCCTCGGCGACGTGCTCGTAGCCGCTGCCCGCGAACACGACGCCGGCCGCGTGGTAGTCGCGCAGCACGTCGAGGTGGGCGAGCTCGGCGGCCGGGCGGCGGTCGGCGTTGCAGACCATCGTCAGGTGGCCGACGCGCGCCGCCACGTCCTCCACCCCGCGCGCGATCTCGGCGAAGTACGGGTCGACGATGTCGCCGACGATCACGCCGACAATCCGGCTCGTGCGCTTCACGAGCGCCCGCGCGAGCTCGCTCGGCCGGTAGCCCAGCTCGTCTGCCGCGGCCAGCACGCGGCTGCGCGTCGCCTCCGAGACCGGGTGCGACGAGCCGTTCAGCACGCGCGAGGCGGTGGCGATCGAGACGCCCGCGCGGCGGCCGATGTCGGCTAGCGACGCCAGGCCGCGCACCTTGACAGAGCGCGGCCCGCGGGGCTAGCGTGGCAAACGTTTCCCATGGACCCCGACGTCCTCATCATCGGTGCCGGCCCCTCGGGCGCCGTCACCGCGCTTCGGTTGGCCCAGGACGGCTTCAAGGTCACGGTGCTCGAGCAGGGCGACTGGCCCGACTACACGAAGGCCAACGTCGCCGAGCCCGAGTTCGCGTTCACCGCCGACCGCGACTGGGGCTGGGACCCGAACGCCCGCGCCGCGCCCGGCGACTACCCGATCGACGAGTCGGAGTCCGACATCACGGCGCTGATGTGGAACGGGGTCGGCGGCGGCACCGTCGTGTTCGCCGCGCAGTGGCAGCGCAACATGCCGTCCGACTTCCGCGTCAAGACGCTCGACGGCGTCGCCGACGACTGGCCGTTCACCTACGAGGACCTCGAGCCCTACTACGTCCGCGTCGAACGCGACTTCGGCGTCTCCGGCCTGGCCGGCGACACCGCGTTTCCGCCAGGGGAGGGTCCGCCGCTGCCGCCGGTGCCGCTCGGGGCGATGGGTCGCAAGGTCGCCCGCGCCCACAACGAGCTGGGCTGGCACTGGTGGCCGGCGCCCCTGGCGATCGCCACCCGCAAGTACGGCGCGCTCAACCCGTGCGTGCAGCGCGCCACCTGCCTGAACGCCTGCGCGGACGGCGCCAAGGCGAGCGTCGACCGCACGCACTGGCCGAAGGCGCTCGCGTTCGGCGTCGAGCTGATCACACGCGCGCGCGTGCGCACGCTCACCACCCGCCGCGACGGCCTCGTCTCCGGCGCGATCTACCTCGACGCCGAGGGTCGCGAGCACGAGGTCAAGGCGCCGGTGACCGTCCTGGCCGCCAACGGCATCGGCACCCCGCGGCTGCTGCTCGTCTCCGGCCTCGCCAACTCGTCCGGCCTGGTCGGCAAGCGGCTGATGATGCACCCGTTCGGCACCGTGGTCGGCCTGTTCGAGGACGACCTCGGCTCGACGCAGGGCCCGTGGGGCCAGCACCTGCACAGCCTCGAGTTCTACGAGACGGGCGCCGACCGCGGCTTCGTGCGCGGCGCCAAGTGGGGCCTCCAGCCGACCGGCGGCCCGCTGAAGATGACGACGGCCTATCCGTGGGGCGCCGAGAACTCGATCTGGGGCGAGGGCTTCCACGCCAACGTGGCCAAGCGCCTCGGCCACTCGGCGATGTGGGGGATCATCGCCGAGGACCTGCCGGAGGAGCACAACCGGGTCGAGCTCGACCCGGTCAAGACCGACCGCCAGGGCGTGCCGGCGGCCAAGATCGTCTACCGCATGAACCAGAACTCCTACGACCTCATGGACTTCCACGAGGCGCGCGCGAAGGAGTCGCTGGAGGCGGCCGGCGCCTACGAGACCGTGATCGCGCCGTTCATCCGCGCGACCGGCTGGCACCTGCTCGGCACCTGCCGGATGGGCGAGGATCCGGCGACGTCGGTGGTCGACGGCTGGGGCCGCTGCCACGACGTCCCGAACCTGTTCATCGTCGACGGCAGCACCTGGCCGACCTCGTCGGGCATGAACCCGACGGCCACGATCGCCGCGATGGCGCTGCGCAGCGCCGAGCACCTGATCGAGTCGCGCAACGCGATGCAGGTGGCGGCGGCATGAGCGATCTCGACACGCTCGCCGACGCGCTGATCCCCGCCGAGGACGGCATGCCGTCGGCGAGCGAGGCCGGCGCGACCGGCGAGTGGCTGGAGGTGGTGCTGAAGGCGCGCCCCGACCTGCGGGAGCCGGTGGAGCGCCTGGACCCCGAGGCGGTCGCCGCCGCCATCGTCGCCGCCTACTACCTCAACCCCGAGGTGTGCGAGCGGATCGGCTACGCCGGCCAGCGCGCGATCCCGCTCGGACCGCCGGATCACGAGGAGCTGCTGGACTCCGTCGTCGCTCGTGGGCCGGTGTATCGTCCGACCCCTTGACGTTCCGCGTCGCGGACCCTGAGCGCCGGTACGCCGCCGTCCGGCTGTGCTCGGACCTGCCGCTCTCCGACGCCGAGCGGAGCTTCGTACGCGACGGCGACGCGTGGGTGCTGGAGCTCGACCCGCCGCAGATCGAGCGGCTCGAGTACCACGTCGAGGTCACCGACCGCGACGGTGCGACGCAGACCGGGCCGGACCCCGGCAACCCGCAACGGGCGCCCGGGGCGTTCGGCGAGAAGTCGGTCCTGCTGCTGCCCGGCTACGAGCCCCCGCAGTGGCTCGAGGCGCCCGCCGTCGACGGCCGCCACCAGGAGTTCGGCGTCCGCGGCCGGGGCCTCGGCGCCAACGTCACCGGCCGCATCTGGAGCCCCGGCACCGACGAGCCGCTGCCGCTGCTCGTGGCCCACGACGGGCCGGAGTACGACAAGCTCGCGAGCCTCACGCGCTACAGCGCCGCCATGATCGCCGCCGGCACGCTGCCGCCGCACCGCGTCGCGCTGCTCTCCCCCGGCCCGCGTGACGAGTGGTACTCGGCGTCGGCGCTGTACGCGCGCGCGCTCTACGTCGACGTGATCCCGGCGCTGCGCGACGCCGTCGCCGTCGCCGGCGACCCCATCGGCATGGGCGCCAGCCTCGGCGCGCTCGCGATGCTCGTGACCCAGCGGCGCGCGCCGGGTACGTTCGGCGGGCTGTTCCTGCAATCCGGCAGCTTCTTCATGTCTCGCTTCGACTCCCAGGAGTCCGGCTTCGTCCGCTACGCGCGCATCGTTCGCGTCGTCCGGCGCATCCTGCGCGCCCGCGAGCACCCGCGCCCGGTCCCCGCGCAGCTCACCTGCGGCACGGCCGAGGAGAACGTGTACAACAACCGCGTGATGGCGCGCGCGCTCTCCGAGCAGGGCTACGACGCCCGGCTCGACGAGGTCCCCGACCTGCACAACTACACCGCCTGGCGCGACGCCTTCGACCCGCACCTCACGCGCCTGCTCGAGAAGGCGTGGACGTGAGGCACGCCGAGCTCTACTCGCCCGCGATCGGCGCCGCCGGCAACGTCCTCGTCTACGGGCACTACGGCCGCCCGGTCCTCGTCTTCCCGGCGGAGGGCGGGAGCGCCCGCGACTGGGACCACCAGGGCGTCGTGCACGCGCTCGGCGGCCTGCTCGAGGGCGGCCGCTGCAAGCTCTACTGCGTCGACGCGTTCGACTCCGGCGACCGCGGCGCCTACGAGTCGTGGGTGATCGACCAGGTCGCGCCCTTCATCCACGACGACCAGGGCGGCGCCCAGGACATCCTCACCACCGGGTGCAGCATGGGCGCCTTCCACGCCGCCAACTTCGTGCTGCGGCGAGCCGACCTGTTCACCGCGGCGATCTGCATGTCCGGCAACTACGAGCTCGGCATCACCGGCGAGGTGTCCGGCTTCCACGGCGAGCACCTCGACTGGATCCGCTCGCGCGCGAGCTTCCTGCTCGTCTGCGGTCAGGGCATGTGGGAGGACACGACCGGCGCGCTGGACAGCACGAAGCACCTCGCGCACCTGCTCCACGAGAAGGGCATCCGGCACGAGCTGGACCTGTGGGGTCACGACGTCCCGCACGACTGGCCGTCATGGCGCGCGCAGATCGCCCATCATCTGCCGAGGTTCTGCTGATGGGAGACACGCGACATCTGATCGGCCTGCTGCTCGGCACCGAGGAGGACTGGCCGCGCGCGTTCGAGACGCTGCTCGGCCGGCTCGGGCCGGTCAAGGACGCCTCGGGCACGACGCACCACGTCGACATCGAGCGGATCACGATCGAGCCGTTCGACCTGCGCGACAAGCCGCGCTACGACCTCGTCGTCGACCGGCTCGCCTACTGGTACTACGTCCCGCGCGAGTGGCTGAAGAAGGCCGCGCTGATGGACGACGTGTACCTGCTCAACAGCCCGTTCACGTTCCAGTCGATGGAGAAGCACGCCGCCTACTGCGCGATGCTGCGGCTCGGGCTGAAGGTGCCGCGAGACCGTGCTCGTCCCGCACAAGGTCCCGCCCGACAACTCGCGCTTCGCGTACACGGCGGCCAAGTACAACCAGCCGTTCGACCTCGAGGCGATCGCAGAGAAGATCGGCTACCCGCTGTTCATGAAGCCCTACGACGGCGGCCAGTGGGTCGGCGTGAGCCACATCAAGGACGCCGCCGAGCTGCGCCGCGCGTACGACACCTCCGGCCGGCGGCTGATGCACCTGCAGGCCGCGGTCGACGGCTTCGACGTCTTCGCGCGCTCGCTGTCGATCGGCGCCGAGACGATGATCATGAACTTCCGGCCCGACCTCCCCATGCACGACCGCTACGCGGTGTCGCACGACTTCCTCACGCCGGAGACGGGCGACGAGGTGCTGACCATCAGCCGCCTGATCAACGCGTTCTTCCGCTGGGAGTTCAACTCATGCGAGACGCTGATCAAGGGCACCGAGGCGTACCCGATCGACTACGCCAACGCCTCACCCGACGTCGCCATCACCAGCCTGCACCACTACTTCCCGTGGGCGATGAAGGCGCTGCTGCGCTGGTGCGTGTTCTGCGTGGTGACCGGCCGCGTGCCGAGGCTGGACCTCGACACGCGGCGGCTACTTCGAGATCGGCGACCGCGCCGACCTCACCTACGAGGAGAAGCTCGCGGGCTACCGGAGGCTGGCCGACGAGTACCTCGAGGTCGAGCGCTACCAGGACTTCTGCGACAGCCGCATCCCCCACGTCGACGAGCTGGTGTCCGAGTGGGTCGCCTCGCAGGAGTTCGACGACCTGCTCGTCGAGACCGTGCGGGCGACGTACCCGCCGCACGAGCACGAGCGCTTCGTGGCGCACTTCCGCGGTCTCTCGCCATGGTGCGTATCGCCACTCATTATCAATTCTGTTGACTTTTGACGCAGCCAGGATTGGTCTGCTTAAGCCGGGTCTCAGACATGGGATACAGACCGGCGCCAGCCATCGCGCGCGTCTGAATGGGGTGTGACGGGCGCGCGCGACCACGGGTTCATCCCCGAGCATCACGGTCGCACCCCGTAAATGGGGCAGGCGCCGAAGCTGTCACGCGACAGCTCGGCAGGGGACGGACCCTGCCCGCGATCACTGCCTGACCCGGCAATCGCCCCGGAGGTCGAGCGCCCGGCGCTCGCCGCGCGCGATCCCGACCTGGCGGGCCGAGCGGATCGTGCCGTCCGGGTCCTCGCAGAAGAGCGTCCACGTCTCGGTCTGCGCCGGCTGGAACGCCTCCGGCCCCTCGAACGTGACCGTGCCCGTCCACGGCTCGGCGGCCGCGAAGTTGACCACGCGGACGACGTACTCGCCGGGCTGCGGGTCTCCGAGCGTGACCTGCTCGAAGTTGGTCGTGCCCTGGCCCGAGCTGCCGACCTCGACGCCGTCGCGCAGCACCTTCATGTCGTAGTCGCTGACCGGGCTCGGCCACTCGACGCGGATCGTCGCGCGCGCGTTGTCGATCCCCTCGCCGGCCGGGACCGTGATCACGTGGTCCTCGTAGCAGCCCTCCGGCGGGTCGTCGAAGTTCGCGCACGGCGTCGACTCGCCGCGGGCCGCGAACTGCTGCGGCGGGCTCGGGTCGCCGGTCGCCTCGCGGCCGCGCTCCTGCGCGACGAGCGGGCGCGTGGACTGGTTGACGTGCCACTCGAATCGCCCGTTGGCCGGGACCTGCATCGTGCTGTCGAGCGTGTCGGTGAACGTCGTGTCCTGCGACGTCGGGGTCTGGAACGTCTTCTTGAGTCGCAGGACCGCGCCGGCCGGGGCCTGGCCGGTCAGCACCGAGTGCTTGCCGGCGTCGGCCGTGTTCTCCTGCGCGAGGAAGTACGCGGCGCGGTTGCCGCCCTCGTACTCGGCCACGGTCTCGGCGAACGGCGGGTGGAAGTGCTCCGGGCCGATCTCGAACGTGAAGCCGAGGCCGCCGGTGGCGAAGTAGCTCCAGTCCTCGGTCGTGCCGGTGGTGTCGTAGAGCTGATAGCCGAACTGGCTCGAGTAGCCGTTCTCGGCCGCCATCGCGTCGCCGAGCGCCTTGTAGATCGGCTCGTCCGGCGTCGGGCCCTGGACCTGGATGCCGGGCGGGCGGAGCACGAGGTTGGAGAACGTGTGGTTGGTGATGAGCGTCGTGACCTGGCGCGATGAGACGAGCTCGCGGACGTTCTGCGTCTCCGGCTCCGAGAACGGGCCGGGACCGCGGTAGGTCTCGTTGGTCGGGTCGCGCGGACGCGCCGGGGCCGCCCCAGAAGCCGCCGTAGTTGCGGTTCGGGTCGACGCCGGCGGCGGCGAGGCCGAGCGCCGGCTGCAGGCAGCTGCCGCCCTCGGAGTCATCGAGGAAGCGGCAGTTCTTGCGCCGGTACTCGTTCGGGTGCGTGAGGATGTTGATCGTCTCGTCGTCGGCGGTGCCGCCGCGGCCGTCGCCGCCGCCCTGGAGCTCGCCCGCCTCGCGCGACGCGTTGAAGCCGTCGGGGTTGACGACCGGGACGACGATCGTGCGCGTGGTCTCCACCAGCCGCTTGGTCCGGGCGTCGCCGCGCCGGTAGCCGAGGATCAGCTCGTACGCCCACTCCATCGCGTGCTCGGCCGACGGCCACTCGCGCGCGTGGTGGACGCCCATCTGCAGGAAGACCGGCTTGCCGTCGCGCGCGTTCGGGTTCGTGGTGATCTCGATGCCCTCGACCGGGCGGCCCTCGTACGTGGTGTGCGTGAGCGTGATCGGCTTGACGAGGTCGGGTGCTCGCGCGCCGAGCCGCTTCATGTCCTCGCTGTAGTCGAACAGCCGGCGGTAGGTCGTGCGGCCGCTCGGCAGCTCGGACGCGACGGTGACGGCGTCGAACGTCGTGTCGGCGCGGCGGTCGGCGCGGCCCTGGGCCGCGAGGTCCGGGATCCTGCACGTCGTATCGGAAGCCGGCGGCGGTAGCCGCGCGGCGTCGGCGGCGCCGTGGAGCACCGACCTCGACGATAGCCGATCGCCGCCGTGCTCGGTGAGGTCGAGTCCGAGTCGGTTCGAGCTCGTTCGCGCGCGCGCGGGTCGGCGTGACGACGCGCACCAGCGACGCCCGCTGCGCGGCGGCGCCGGAGAGGTCGACCGCCTCGGTCGTCGATCCGCAGGTCCGCCGTGCCGGCGCCGCCGGCGACGCGGCACGCCTGGACCGCAGCGAGCTCGCCGTCGGGGTGAAGCCGGCAGCCACCTCGCGGCTGCCGCGGTAGGCCGAGCCCGCGACCAGGCGGCCGGTCAGAGCGTCGAATACGGCGAGGTCCCAGTCGCCGGCGCCGCCGTCGAGCCGGGCGGTCACGGTGCCAATGCGCCGGCGCCGCCACCGTCCTCTGCACGTAGCCCGCCCCGGTGGTCAGCAGCCGTGCCGTGCAGCTGCGGTCGACCGCGGCCGGCGACGCGATGGTCGCCGCCTGCGCGGTCCCCGCGAGCAGCCCGGCCCCGGCTACGCCGAGCGCCAGCGAAACGATCCCCCGTCTGAGCATGTACCCCTCCCGAAGTTCCGAGGCAGCCTTGTTACCCGCCTGGAACGCGCTCAAGCCTCGAAACTGGCGGGTCTATCCCGGCGCGCCGGACCGCTGGGTCTGTGCGAACGTCGTGACCAGGTCCACGTAGCGTCCCGGCACGCTGATGTGAGGTACGTGGTCCCCGCCGTCGATCGTGACGCGCTCGGATCGCGGCAGGGGCCCTGCCAGCATGTCGACGACGGGTCCGAAGAAGGGAGCGCTTTCGGTCCCGGTGGTCAACAGCGCCGGCATGTCAAGGCCTGCCAGCGCGTTGAGATCCACCTGGAGGGCGTCGGGATCGCGCACCTCGTCGAGAAAGGTCGGCGCGTTGGCGATGAACACCTCGCGCCTCTCCTGAGTGAGCTGCTTTTCCCAGGCGCCCGGACCGAACGCGATCGTCTCCGCGAACAGTCGCGCAGCGCCCTCGTGATCGCCGCCCTCGAGTAGCCGGACGACAGCACCGATTCGCCGTTGCACCTCCGCCAGCGCCGCATCGAACTCGGTCCCGGCCAGCAGCGCGAACAGCGGCGGCTCGTGAACGATCAGGCTGCGGAACACCTCTGGGCGGCGGGTCGCGGCCCGCAGAACGATCGCTGCGCCGAAGGAGTTGCCGGCGACGTGCGCCGGGGCGAGCCCGAGCTCGTCGATCAGCCCTGCGAGGTCGTCGGCGTCCTCGAACACGCTGCCCTGGCCGGGCGGTCGCTCGCTGTTGCTGTGCCCGCGTCGATCGAAGGCAAGGACCCGAAACGATTCGGCAAGCGTGGATGCCACCGGGTCCCAGTTGTGATGGTCACCCCAGGAGCCATGCACCAGAACGAGCGGCTCGCCGGAGCCGGTCAGCTCGTAGAACAGCTCAACGCCATTGATGCGCGCCGCAGTCATCACAGCTTCTCGACCGCGTGATGTGACTCGTCGTGGCCTTGCGTGGTCATGCCGCTCGCCTCCGGTCTCGATCGTCGGGTTCTCGATTGCATGACAATCAGAGCGCCGCGCGCCCGGCTCCGCATCGGCCGAATCACCCAACTTCCGTGCTACGGCGACTGGGTGGATTCCCCCAGCCGGTGTCTACCGGCTTCGCGAGCGACGGCGAAGTGTGCCGGCGCCCGATTCTCAGGTCGGGCTGATCCACTCACGGACATCCGCCGCACTGCATGACGTCAATCCGCCTTTCCCCCTAGGAGGGATCATGAAGCGGCGCTTCTTCGCACTGCCGGCCGTACCCGCCCTCGCCCTGGGCTTCGCCTTCGCGTCGCCCGCCACCGACCAGGCGCAGGCAATCCCGCCGATCCCGACCGGCTGGGAGTGCAGCTTCGTCGCACACAAGATGGCCGAGGCCGAGTACTACGGAAACGTGTCCGGCTACATCTTCTGGTCCGACAAGGCCGAAGAGCTTCACTGCGTCGAAGACCTGACCTGACGAGCTGATCCCGCAGCACCGCGCCCTCGGCGACCGATTTGCTTCGACGGCTCTGACGCGCGGGCGAACGTCAACGGCGGCTGGGTGGGGGAGCGGGGACGCCGGCGGGGCGGTTTCCTTCGACGAGTCCTGCCCTGGGGTCGTATCGCGACCCCTAGCCAGGATTCGACGCGGAAATCAGCCGCGCGGCCGGCTCCCCAGCCTCCCCACCCAGCCGCCGTTCGCCGAGTGAACAACCTGCTCGGTACTTACAGCTACCTGCAGGTTCGCCGCAAGTGGCCAACGTTGCGCCGCGGCTCGGGGTCCTTGTGCTCGTAAGCCCACACACGACCCCACGCAAAGGGGTGCACACATGCTCAAGGACCATCAGATCACCGGCCGCAGCAGAAGGCCCGTAGCGACGCGAGCCGTCGCGGCGCTGGCGCTCTCGCTCGCGGCGCTGATCGTGCCCGCGTCGGCCTCGGCCGCTTGGACGGCCCCGGTCGACCTCTCGGTCGCCGGCCAGGACGCCTACGACCCTGCGGTGGCGGTCGCCCTGGATGGCGACTCCGTCCTCGCGTGGCAGCGCAGCGACGGTTTCGACCAGCGCATCGAGGCCCGCACGATGACCGATACCGGGGTACTCGGCCCGGTCATGACGCTCTCCGCTGCCGGCGAGGATGCGATCGACCCGCGCGTCGGCGTCGACGACGACGGCAACGGCGTCATCGCCTGGGAGCGCTACGACGGGAGCGACTGGCGCGTCCAGGTCAGGCCGCTCTCGGAGACCAGCGTGCTCGGAGCGACGCAGACCCTGTCGGCCGCCGGTAACGAGAACGCCGATCCCGACATCGCGGTCGACGATGCGGGAGACGCCGTGATCGTCTGGATCAACCACACCGACAACCGGATCGTGGGGCGCACGCGTGACGCGAACGGGGTCCTCGGGAACCGGACCTGGTTCTCGGACGCCGGCGGAGACGCCTACCACGCGCGCGTCGACATCGACGCCGACGGCGACGCGGTCGCCGGGTGGCTGCGCCACGACGGCACCAACTACCGCGCCCAGGTGCGGCCGGTCTCGAACGCCGGCGTGTTCGGCGCCGACCAGACGATCTCGGATGCGGGCGCAGACGCCGTCGGCCTCGAGCTCGCGGTCGACGTCAACGGCGACGCGACTGTCGCGTGGGCGCGCTGGGACGGCGCCAACGATCGCATCCAGGGGCGCACGCGCTCGTCCGCCGGCGCGCTCGGCGCGATCGCGACGCTCTCGGCGGCCGGCCAGGATGCCTACAACACCGAGGTCGGAGTCGAGGACAACGGCGACGGCGTCGTGGTCTGGGAGCGCTTCGACGGCGCCGACTTCCGCATCCAGGCGCGTTCGGTGGCCGCATCGGGCGTGCTCGGCGCGGTTTCGACGATCTCGATCGCGGGCGAGAACGCGCTCGATCCCGAGATCGCCGTCGACGCGGACGGCGACGCGGTGATCGCCTGGAAGCGCTGGCTCGGCCCCGACATGCGCGCACACGCGAAGACGATGTCCAACGCCGGCGTGTTCGGCCCCGGCATCACCCTCTCGGACGCCGGCGAGAGCGCCAGCGAGCCGAAGGTCGGAGTCGATGAGTTCGGCGACGCGGTCGTCACCTGGGACCGATTCGACGGCACGGACTCGCGGGTCCAGGTCACCACGGGCCCCTGACGGATGCTGTGCACGTGACGGTTCTCGCCCGGCCCGCCCGGGCGAGGACCGTCGCGGTCCGGACGCACGCGTCAGCGCCGGGCGAGTCCCGCGGACCTACACGGTCGCAGCGTCGGCGTCGATGATCACGTCGAAGCAGTTGAAACTCAGCGTGCGCGTGCCGTATCGCCGGTCAAGTTAGCTGCGGAGCGACGCCGGCGACGAGCTATGCGGGTTTGCCGGCGTCGATCCAGCGGCGGAAGACGGCGACACGCTCGGCGGGCCATGCTCCGTCGCACGGCATCGTGCCGGCGTCGAGACGATGCAGGATGGCGTCGGCGTGCGTCGAGACGTCCTCGAGGGACCAGAGATCGAAGCTGGAACGCATCGAGTCGCGGTCGCGATCGCGGAACAGTGGCTTGATGTGCGGCTCGAAGCCGATTGGCTCGTCTGATCCGGGCATCCTCGGGAAGTCTGCCCCATCGCCGCTGGTAAAGCGACTGGCGGCGCCCCAGTCGCCGAAATGCGCGGCAAGCGAGTCGCCCACGGCGTTCAGCGCGCCCTGAACCGGTCCGAGCGCGGTCGCGACCTGCTCGGGCGAGTTCTTGATGACGGCGCCGCAAAAGGTCGAGGCATCGCGCACGCGCTCCTCGAGCAGCGCCCAGGCGGATTCCCGATGGGGCAGGAGGTCGTCGTCCTCATAGAAGAGCTCGAAGCTCGGCCCGGCGTTGCGTCCCGGGTGCTCCGGTCCGACCGGCAGCGTCGTGATCAGGTCGCCGAGCGGACTCAGCACGCCGCCCATCAGCGTGGCGGCGGCGTTCGCCAGCGTCCCAAGCTGCGCGTCGGTCTCCTCCGTGTGCGCGAAGTACCGCTCCAGGATCTGCAGGAGGATCTCGTAGCTGACGTTGAAGAGATCCGTGCAGAGGGACGTCACGCGATCGCCGATGAGGGGGATCGAGTCGTCGCGCTCACCACGACGCACGGTCGCGAACATCACGGGCCGGACCGGGTCGAACGCCGCGTTCGCCGAGAGCATCCGGCGGTACTCCTCGAGGATCTCGACGAACTGGCCGAAGTGGGCCGTCTCCCAATGCCCGCGCGCCCCCTCGCCCTGCTCGAGGATCGTGTCGAGCGCTCGCTGGGCCGACGCGAGATCGGTCACGGCCACGAGCTCGGGCCACCGGAAGTCGGTGCTCGTCGCCTGTGCCCGCGGCGGCCCGACGAACAGGTAGCGCTCGCCGAACTTCTCAGCAAGGTGCGCCAGACCTTGCTCGATCGAGCGATAGAGGTGGCCGATGGTGGCGAAGTCCTGCAACCGGGGGACGATGTCGCCTTCGGACATCAGCGGCACCGCCTCGTGCACGGGCGCGTCGATGCCTTCGCCCCCTTCGAGCGCCATCCCCTCCGGGCGCTCGAGGAACATGAAGTGCTGGAGGGCCGGCTCGCCGAAGGGCACCAACGTCAGGTTCACGGCCGCGGGATAGTGGCGTGCGGGTGCGGGTAGGTTCGGCCGGGTCAGGTGCGGCGCCGCGCCGATCGCGGAGAGCACGTTCTGCACGAGCGCGAGGTGCAGCATCTCCTCGGTGGCGACGTGGGCGATCGTGCGCCGCCAGCGGGTGACGGCGTCGAGCTCCCCGGGGGTGAGCCCTTCGTCGGCGCGCTGCTTGAGCGAGAACGCCGCGAACAGGTACTGGCACATGATCCCGTGCTCGAGCTCGGCGGCCTGGCACAGCATGTAGATCAGCGCCTCGCGATGCTCGATGACGAAGGGCGCCTCGGGTTCCGCCCGTCCGCCGCGCGTCGCCAGGACCTCCGCGAGGCGACCGCGCCCGGCGCTCATCGCGTGCTCGGCAGCGCCGCGTGCTCGAGCGCCCAGTCGAGCGCGTCGTCGGCGACCTTCTCCCAGCCCGGCGACGCGGGCAGCAGATGCGGCCCCTCGAACTCGATGACCTCGGTGATGACGTTGTCGTTCCAGTGCTTGGCGTTGGAGCGCTGGATCGACGGCGGCATCAGGTGGTCGGCGCTGCCGGAGATGAACAGCAGCGGCGCGCGCTCCTCGTTGCCGTAGTTCACCCAGGTCTCGTCCTTGCCCGGGTGGATGTTCGCGAGCGCGCTGCCCCAGAAGACCTCGCCCGACGCGGGCACGTGGTAGCGCTCGTACAGGCGCCGTGCTTCGTCCTCGGGGAGGCCGTTGGCGAACGTGTAGCTCCATTGCTCGAAGGTGAGGCCGACGGCCTTGTGGCGGTTGGCCGGGTTCTTGAGCACCGGGAAGCTGGCGCGCACCTGCGACAGCGGGATGCGCTTGACACCCTCGGTAGGCGCCGAGTTGATCGCCACGCCGGCGGCGCCGAAGCCGTGGTCGAGCAGGATCTGGGTGAACACGCCGCCCGCGGAGTGGCCGATGATGATCGGAGGCGATTCGAGCTCGCCGACGATCGACTCGAGGCGCTCGATGATCGCTGCGACCTTCAACTGCTCGATCGGCGTCGTGTCGGCGTTCAGCGCCTCGACCTCGACCTCGAACCCGGGGTAGGCAGGGGCGATCACGCGCAGCCCCTTGCCCTCGTAGCGCTCGATCCAGTGCTCCCAGCTGCGGGGTGTGACCCAGAAGCCGTGGACCAGGACGATCGTGTCAGGCGTGGACGTGGCGGGACTCATCGGCCGCCCTTTCGTTCGTGGCGTGATCGGTGGTGCACTAGCAGGACCGGATAGCGGCTGGGTTTGTGACATGACAATGGCACGAGATGGCGCCGCTCGTCCGCGCCGAGCTGCGACTCCGGCAGCCGCGGACGAGACGCCCGGTCTTGCCTGCTCGGCTTCGACTGCGGTGAGCCCGGGGTGTCTAGCGGTGAGTGGATCGATCGGATCATCGGTTTCGAGAACGTGACGGTCGAAGTCGTGATGGCTCGCGCCCCCGGCGGCAGCGACGTGTTCGAGGTGGTGCGCTTCCGCTCAGCTTCCGCCGGCGCTCAAGAGCCGGCGCCGGCCGCGAACCGTCCTGGGCTCCGGCACGTCCTCTTCAAAGTCGACGACGTGCGCGGCGTCGTCGACCGCGTCCGAGAGGCCGGCTGGGACACGGTCCGGGAGATCGTCGACTTCGAGGACACGTTCCTCCTCTCCTACGTCCGCGGACCCGAGTGCCTGATCGTCGAGCTCGCCGAGCGGCTCGACGGCGCGCCCGGCTGAACCGCCAGGCGTCGTTCGGCGAGCCACTACCGCTGGGCGCAAGACGTAGCGGCCGCAATCGCTTCGCACACGCTGTTGCTTCCAGGCCGAACGGCGGGTCAGGCTGAGCGCTCCCGATCGTCGGGAGCGCGTTCATGTCCGTGGTGCTGCTCGACGCCGCCGGCCATCGCCGATCACCGGCCACGATGCCGGGCTTCCACTCCGGCTGGCCGCCGCACGCGCGCGCTGCTCCTCATGCCTCCAAGCAGCAGTGTCCAACGGCTGTCCCGCGGGCCCGATCCCTCGAGGTAGCGGTGTCCGTAGTCTGACCTTTGGGGCCAGCCGGATTCGGGTCGATCTAGTAGTCAGGCGGTAACGACTTCGGGCCGGTGTTTCCGCCTTGGGGTCGGCGCCTTGACAGCGCCAACGCAAGCGTGGAAGCGTCCCACGTAGAACGTAGGAGGCAAGATGCCGGTCGCTGGTCGGTGCGGTGGTTCGCTGCGCACCGTGGACGGATCGAGGATCGAGTCACTGGCGGACGGCTACTCCTGCCCGGAGTCGGTGTTCGGCGGCGTGGTGGTCTACACCGGGCCGGTGGAGCATCGTGCGTGTGGGCGCGGGCTCCGCCTGTGGGCGTGCGGATCGTCATTGACGAGCTGGCCCCACCCCGACTCGGATGGCATGCCTCGCCGGGGTGGAGCCCCGGGGCTTCTCTGCCCGCGTCCGAGACGGTCGGCGCGAGTTAGGCCCGACTGTGTCCGCGACCGCGGTCGAGAACCTCCGCCCGCACACGTTAGAGGCAATCGCGGTGCCGGACGACCGTTCGGCCTGCATGTGTGCCTATTCGGACGACAAGTCAGGTCCGAAAGCGGCATCCGCCACCGATCCGCCCGGCCCCGTCGCTGGGAGGCCGGCTCGAAACAGCAAGGAGAAATGATGCGTCGATTTATCCTCGTGTCCGTGCTCGCGCTCGTGGCCGCTGCGCTGGCGGTCCCCGTTGCGTGGGCCGGAAGCCCGCACTTCGTCGGCCAGCCCACCATCACTCGCGACGGTGACGCCCTCACGGTCTCGGGCAAGGTGGCCGGCCTGGGCGACGAGACCCAGATCAACGTGGCCGTCACCGCTGACGTGGCCTGCATCAACCCGGGCAACAACCAGCCCAAGGCCGAGAACAAGGGCGCCACCATCGCCGAGGGCACCTTCCCGGTGCAGAACGGCAAGGCCCTGTTCAGCGTCACCGGCACGGGCACCACCAGCCCGGACTGCAGCCCGCCCATGACCCTGCGCTACAGCAACGTGGTGGTCACCGTGAGCGGCGACAGCTTCGACCCGGACCTGGTGTTCGCCTTCCGCGGCACCTTCTAACCCCAGCGGGCCGGCGCCCGCCCCCATCCCTTGCGCGGCGGGGGCGGGCGCCCGCTGGATGCCGCCCCGGTAACGGTCGACGACCCTCCGGTTTCGCAATCGCCTCGTTGCGACAGCGACGGTGCTCGAGCTCGGTCCGATGGCAAGCCGCGCTGCGCGGACATCGTGCCCGTGCATCGGATGCGCCGGGTTCGGCCGAGTCGCGCTTTTGTTAGGCGCGAAGGCGACGAAGATCGATGGCTTCCGCCGACGCGTCGCCCGGACGCCCGGCAGCAACGCAGCAACGCTAGTGCGCATCATTCTGGGGCTTTGCGCAGGAGGGTCGAGACGCGTTGCCGTGTGACGCCGAAGCGCTCCGCAATCTGCTCCATCGTCAGGCCCTCGGCGTGGAGCGCGCGCGCCTCGGCCCGGCGTACGTTCGCTCCACTCCTATCGAGCGCCCTTGAACTCTCGGTGAGCAGCTGCACGATGAGCGAGCCGTCGTTTCTGGAGACGCTCTCGGTGTACGACGCGCCTTTCGAGCGCAAGCGCCGGAGCTGGACGATTCGCTTCTTGATCAGCGTTGTCCGCTTCTGGTTGTCGGCGAGCGTGTCCTCGAGCGCCGCCAGTGCTTCAAGGAATGCGTCTTGGGCCATGGATCCAGTCTCGTCGATGCGGTTGACAACGGGGCCGTGAGCAACGACTATTGCGGCAACCCCTATTGCCGCAATAGCTATTGCGGTACTCTACCGGACCTCGGCCGAGTTCGCGTCGTGCGTGAGCCGCACGCGAGCGTCAGCGTGCCACCCCGCGTCCCTACGAACCGGAGACTCGCCATGGACCTCATGACAACCACACAGAAGTCAGCGTCGATGCTCGTGAGCGCCCCATGGCCGAGCGCTCCAGTTCCCGTGGTCCCCAGCAGGAACGTGCGGTCGCGACGGGGCGCAGCGAACGACGGCCGCCGCAACGGCGCCGGCGACGACCGGCTGGCGCGCACGCTCGACGAGCGGCGACTGTTCGCGCGCTATCGCGAGCATGACGATCAGGCGGCCCGCGACGCGCTGGTGGAGCGGTTTCTCCCACTCGCCACGCAGCTGGCGCGACGTTACCACCGGGGCAACGAGCCGCTGACGACCTCGTTCAGGTCGCGTCCGTGGGCCTGCTGAAGGCCATCGACCGGTTCGACCCCGCACGCGGCACCGCGTTCTCGTCGTTCGCCGTACCGACGATTGCGGGAGAACTCAAGCGCCATTACCGCGACAAGGGCTGGGCTGTCCGGGTCCCGCGCGACCTGCAGGAGCTGGCGCTGCGCGTCGACCGCGCGACCGATCCCCTCTTTCACAAGCTCGGGCGCGCACCGACTCCGTCCGAGATCGCTGACGACCTGGGGGTCACCATCGAGCAGGTGCTCGAAGCGCACGAGGCGGCAGCCGCCTACCGCGCCGACTCTCTCGATCGCCCCGTCTCCGACGCCGACCAGGACGCTACGCGGGTCGGTGACACGCTGGGCGGCGACGAGCCGGGCTACCGTCAGGCCGAGGACTCCGCCACCGTCGAGTCCATGGCGTCGGTCCTCAGCGACCGCGAGCGGGAGATCCTGAGGCTGCGCTTCGAAGAGGACCTCACGCAGTCCGAGATAGGCGACCGCGTCGGCCTCTCGCAGATGCACATCTCCCGGTTGCTGCGGCAAGCCGTCGCGCGGCTGCGCGAGGCCGCGCAGGTAAGCGAGGAACCGGCATAACTGCGGACACATCCCGAAGGTCCTGCAGCGCGCTCGTTACGGGTGGCAACGGCGGGCTCGGCGCGCCGCCCTCGGCCGCCTCGGCGCCAGAGTTGCCGTCACACGGCGCGACCCGGCGACGAATTCCGCTGCCCGGCGGCGCACTCCGTGGCCGTCGACGAGGAGCATCCGCGCGGCCAGGCTGCTCCTGTCCCGGCGTTTGCATAGGCAGAGCGTGGGCGCTGCGAAGAAGCCGCGCCGCGTTCCCTCGCACGGCCTCCGCTTTCGCAATCGCCTGTGGCTGTCGCGTATGTCGGGGGTGTCGTCCGGCGGGTTTAAGACCATTTCGTGATGGGCCAGCGCTTTGTCGCGTGTGATCGCGAGCAGTCGTTCTCTGATGCCGCCCGATGTCCGCGAGTGGCTGCCGCCGCGGCACCTCGCGTGGTTCGTCATCGACGCCGTCGCCGAGATGGATCTGGAGGCGTTCTACGCGGCCTATCGCGTCGACGGGCGCAGCCGGCCGCCCTATGACCCGGCGATGATGGTCGCGCTGTTGCTCTACGCGTACGCGCGCGGGATCCGGTCCTCGCGGGTGATCGAGCGCGCGTGCGAAGAGGACGTCGCGTTCCGGGTGCTCGCGGCCCAGCAGCGCCCGGATCACGCGACGCTGGCGCGGTTCGTCGAGCGCCACCAGGAGGCGATCGCCGGCCTGTTCGGCGAGGTGCTGACGCTGTGCGCGCGCAGCGGGCTGGCGAAGGTCGGCGTGATCGCCGTCGACGGCACCAAGGTGCAGGCGAACGCGTCGCGCAACGAGAACCTCGACTACGAGCAGCTCGCGCGCGAGATCCTCGAGGAGGCCAAGGCGGTCGACGCGGCCGAGGATGAGCTTTACGGCGAGGCGCGCGGCGACGAGCTGCCGCCCGAGTTCGCGACCGCGCAGGGCCGCCGCGGCTGGCTGCGCGAGGCCAAGCAGCGCCTCGAGGCCGAGCGCGCGGCGAACCCGCAGCCGGTGCCGCGCAGCCGCCCGAAGCGCCTCCAGGAGGCCAAGCGTCGCCTGGAGGAGGAGCTCTTCAGCGAGGTGCGCGCCAACCGGGCCTACGAGGCCTACCGGGCGCGCGGGCGGATGAAGGACGGCCGGCGCTTCGGCCGCCCACCGGACCCCTACCAGCCGCCGGCCACCCCGGAGGGTCGCATCAACCTCACCGATCCCGACTCACGCGTCGTCAAGGGCCTGCGCGGGTTCTTGCAGGGCTACAACGCGCAGGCCGTCACCAACGAGCACCAGGTCGTCCTGGCCGCCGAGATCGAGACCGTCGGCGCCGACTTCGGGCACCTCGAGCCGATGCTCGATGCCACCGAGCGCGAGCTCGCCGCCGCCGGCGTCAACGAGCATGCCCGAGGTGCTGCTGGCCGACGCCGGCTACTGGCACGGCGAGCAGATGCAACGGATCGTCGAGCGCGGCATCCAGGTGCTCATCCCGCCCGACACCAGCCGCCGGCGCACCACGCGGCGCAACTGGGAGGGCGGCCGCTACGACCAGATGCGCGAAGTGCTGGCCAGCGAGCGCGGCGGCGAGCTCTACCGAAAACGCCAACCGATGATCGAGCCCGTGTTCGCGCAGATGAAGTTCAACCGCGGTCTGAACCGCTTCCGACGACGAGGACGCGGCGCCGTCCGCGCGGAATGGCGACTGATCACCGCCACCCACAACCTCCTCAAACTCCACCGCCACACGCTCGCGGCCGCCTGACAGCGGCCGCCGGCCGGCACCGGTTCGCGCCGGTCGAAATCTCACCCCTTGCCGGGCAACGCCGACGCGTCGCAGGACTTACGCGACAGCCAAGCCTGCTACCGGCAGTCGTAGCTCGCGCAGAGCAGGCTGGTGGATTCCATACCACGCAGCACTCCGGCGTTCCCGCGGGAACGCTTCCCGCGGACGACGGCTTTACACGACAGGCGACACTCTGCTCAGACGGCTCGCGCTCTAAACCCTGGCGCTCATCGACCGCGCGGGCTGCCTGACCCGGACGCTCCGGGACTGATCGGCAGACTGACACGCATGGCCCTCATCCAAGAGCTCGACTTCATGGGCATCCCCTCGCGGGACGCCGAGCGGGCACGCACCTTCTACCGCGACGTCCTCGGCATGCGCCCCGACGAGCACGCCGAGTACGAGCAGTGGGCGGGCAGCACCTGCTTCGTCGTCTGGGAGCCCGAGAGGGTCGGGATGGAGTTCGTGGCCCAGACCGGCAATCCGCTGCCGCTGCGCGTCGAGGACGTCCACGCGGCGCGGGCGGAGCTCGAGTCCAAGGGCGTGACCTTCTTCGGCGACACCCTCGACACCGGCGTCTGCCACATGGCCATCTTCGCCGACCCCGACGGCAACCAGCTCATGCTGCACCACCGCTACGCGCCGTACGAGAACGCGTAGCGGCCGCGCCCGGGAACTGTGATGGATCCGCGTTGCCGGCCCCGGCGGCAAACTGCGGCGTCGCCGCGCGCACGCCTGCGCCCAGGAGCGCCGAAAGGCGCAGCGATCGTTGAATCAGATCCCGGAACGCCGACGCCGGCGGACACCTAAGCCTCGTTCTTCCGGGATCGGTATTCCGATCGCGTCCCTTCACAGAGCGGGCCTGCACCGTTGCTGCGCCGCCCTGATGAGGCCTCCCTCAGAGGGTGCGGCCGGGGCGATGGAAGTGCTGATGGGCGGTCGCGGCATGTCCTCCCGGGGCGCTCGAGCGCGAGCTCGCGAGCGCTGCCCCGGGAGGACATGACGACGACCGACCCCAGCCACTCCGGACCGAGGCGATGAGGGGCCGCCGCAAATAGACGGCGGCCCCTCCCCGCGATGCGTCAGTCGAACAAGAACCGGAGCGAGCGGCGCATGACCGCGTTGCGGCTCGTCTCCGTCGCGATGCCCTCGAACCCGAAGCCGAACAGCAGCGAGTCCGGGGTACTGATGGTGGCGCCGACCGGGAACCCGGAGGCGTCGGTGCGGAGCCAGTTGTTGGCGTTCGTGCCGCTGGAGTCCGGCTGCCCTGGTGTCCAGCCGCCGAGGTCGGCCTCGAACGACGTGCTGCGTGCCGTCCGGCAGCGTCACGTCGTCCAGGAACACGCCGAGGTTCTGGACCGCCCAGTCACTGACGTAGGCGATCGAGATCTCGACCGTGTTGCCCGCATAGGCGTCCAGGTCGATCCGCCACTCCTGCCAGCCACCCGAGTTGCCCGAGGCCGCGTTCCACACGCCGGTCGTTCCGGTCGGCGTGCAGTCGAGGCCGTTGGCCGTCTCGGTCTGGTAGTGCATGAGGTGCGGATGCAGGTCGGCCCACCCGGCCGGGCAGCTCGCCTGATCCTGGCCGCCCGGAGGCGTCGGCGCACCGGTGCTCTGGCTGGTGTGGCCGTTGGCGTCCGGCAGCGTCGTCCAGTTGTCGCCGCCCGGCGTCCGGGCCTCGACGAACATGAAGTCCCAGTCGTGCTCCGTGTCGTACGAGGTCCAGAACGTCAGGTCGCCACCGCCGGCCGGCACCGCGATCTCGCGGGTCAGCCGCTTGTAGGAGACGTCGGCGATCTGGGAGTAGACGTACTGCGTGCCGGTGTGCGGCGCGAACGGGCCGCCCGGCTTGTCCCACCGGGCCGACGGCCAGGTGTTGAACTGCGGGTACTCGTCGCGCGACAGGATGCCGCTGGTCGAGACGAACGACGCCGTCATGGCCTCGTTCTCGGCGCCGTCACCGCCGTCGAAGCCCCACCGGAGCCCCGCGAACGGGTCGTCGATGCCGGCGATCTCGAAGAGGTTGCCCTCCTCGTCGAACCCGTCACCGACCGCCACCGCGTACGCGCCGAGCCAGTACTCGAGCACGTCCATCACGCCGTCGCTGTTCGGCGAGCCGAACAGGCCGAGGCAGCGTCGCCCGTCGAAGGCCGGGTTCGGCGCCCCGGCGACCAGGCACGGACCCTCGCCCTTCGGGTCGTAGAACTGCTGTCCCGCAGCCCCAGCGCCGACGTACTGCTGTGCGGCGAACGGCCCGTGTAGAGGACGTTGCCGTGCTCGTTCATGTAGGCGCGGACCTCGAGCATCATGTCCTGCGCCAGCCGGTCGGCGTTGCCGCCGGTCCAGCCGGTGCGGCGCGTGACGATGTCGTCGCCCGTGTACCAGACGACCGCGTCGTAGTGGCTGAGCACGCCGAGGTGGTCCGGCGCCGTGCGGCCGCGGGCGTCGACGTCGTAGACGTCGGCCTTATAGCCGGCGGCGCGGATCGCGTCGAGGTAGTAGCTCAGGTACTTCGGAGCCGTCACGCCGGGCTGCGGGGGCGAGGCACCGGTGTAGTCCTCGGCCGCGACGACCAGCACCTTGCGGCCGCTGTCGGAGACCTGCTCGTAGGTGAAGGACTCGGACCTGTAGTCCCTGTGGCCCTCGTCGCCCTCGAACCACACCTTCACGGTGTCGCCCGGGTCGGCGCCGCGCACGGTGCCGCGCAGCTCCTGGTAGTGGACGGCGGCCGGCTTGTACCTCTCACCGCCACGCCACTCCTTGGTCTCGGCGCTGTGCGTGCGGCCGTTGTTGATGCGGTACTTGAGCTCGACGCGGCCGAGGCTGCGCTTCGCCAGCACCTGCACGGTCTGCGGGTCGCCGTAGGAGTACTTGAACGCGAAGTTCACGCCCGGGATGCCGTCCTTGTAGGCGTCGTCGCTCTTGACGTAGAACGGCTTCGTCTCGATGCCGGTCACCGTCTCCGGGTCATCGGGATCCTCGGCCGACTTGGCGACCGAGAGCGCGAACGGCAGGTCGCGCTGGAACTCCGCCTCCACCAGCGCGGGGTCGTCCGGGAAGACGAAGCCGCAGCCGTCGCAGCCCTCGGACAGCTCCGGCGTCCACGCCAGCGCGCCGGTCGAGGTGTGCGCGTAGTCGGTCGTCTCGCCGTTGGTGACGTAGAGGACGTCCGAGCTCAGGCCCGGATGGAACGGCTTGATCGCCGGGTCGTCGAGGTTGCCCGACAGGGCGAAGTAGATCGGGTCGTCGGCCGTCGCCGTGCCGACCTGCCAGCCCTCCGCGTACAGCAGCCACTGGCCGGCCGAGTGGTAGTTGACCTGGAACTCGAAGCCGATGCGATCGAGCAGGCCCTTCATCGCCTTCGTCTCAGGCTCGGACGCCGGCGCCGGGCCGCGGTAGGTCTCGCTCGAGAAGATCGACGACGAGCCCTCGTTGTCGTACTTCCAATGGGACGGGAAGTTGCGGTTCGGATCGACGCCGTCGCCGACCGTGATCTCACCGTCGCCGTTGTTGTCGCGCAGGTTCTTGCGCCACAGGCGCTCGTCGGTGAACGTGAACTGGTAGCCGTCGGGGTTCGCGACGAGGATGAACCACAGCTCGGTGTCCTCGAGCAGCCGCCGGGTCGACCTGTCGCCCGCCCGCCACTTGTCGATGAAGTCGAACATCAGGCGCCGGTTGACCTCGGTCGCGATCCACTCGCGCGCGTGCTGCATCGCGCTGTAGAGCACCGCCGGCCGCTTGCCGTCCTTGACCTTGCGCGCGTCTTCGGTGAGCTTGAGCGCGAGGATCTCGCGGCCGTTGACCGAGCGGCCGATCCGCTCGAGCTTCGCGATCCCCGGGTTGTTGCGGGCGGCCGCGTACATCTGGTCGCGGATGCCACCCTCCTCGTCGAACGAGCGCCACACGGTGAAGCCGTTGACAGCCATGCGGGCCGCGAACTGCTGCACCGTCTGGCCGCCCTGGACGCGCGTGAGCGTCGCGTTCACGCCGGCGTCCGCGAGCTTGCCCCGCTGGCCGGCGGTCATGATCAGCTGGACCTGCGTGCCACCGCGCACCCGGCGCGTGCCCTCGCCGACGTCGAAGCCCGCTTCCGCGATCGTCGCGAGCCCTTCCGCGTCGACGACCGCCGTGTAGGCGTTCGAGCCGTTCCTGCGCCTGCTTGGCGTCAGCGGTCTGCGCACCCGCCGCGAGCGCGAGGGCCGCGATCGCGGCCGCGAGCAACTTCCGTCGCATATGTCCCCTCCCCTGGGGTTTCGAGCGTTGTCAGAAGCCTGCCACATCTGAGCCGGAAGTGCGCAGGATCCTGTCACCGTGGCGCGAGTCGTAGTTCGACAGCCGCCTCAGATTCCGGCGGACGCGTACAGCATCTCGATCGCGCGCGCCTGGCCGACGGCGTCCGCGCGGCCGAGCCGCGGCGGGCGACCCTCGCGGATCGCCGCCGAGAAGTCCTCGAGCTCGAGCCCGTACGGGTTGACGGCCTCGACCGGGATCTCCTCACCGTCGCGCGTCAGCCGCGGAGACTGCCCGTGCCAGGGATCCTCCGCGATCAGCGTCCCGCTCTCGCCGACGACGTAGATCCCGCCGCGCGGCGGCACGTCGAGCCCGCAGTCGAACTGGCCGATCACGTCGCCCGGCAGCCGCAGTACGGCCGCGAAGCGCGCATCGACCCCGCTCGGGGCGAGCACCGCCTCGCCGCTCGCTCGCTCGGGCTCGCCGCCCAGCAGCCGCAGCGCGCTCACGCAGTAGCAGCCGACGTCCATCAGAGAGCCGCCCTCGAGCCCGGCCTGGAGGCGCACGTTGGCCGGGTCGTCGCCGATGGTGAAGCCGAACGCGGCGCGCACGATCCGCAGCGGAGCGATCTCCGGCACGAGTCGCACCAGCGCGTCGGTCTGCGGGTGGTAGCGCCACATGAACGCCTCCATCAGCAACCGGCCGGCTCGCTCGGCGGCATCGAACGCCGCCTCGGCGTCGGCCACCCGCCGCGTGAGCGGCTTCTCGCACAGCACGTGCTTGCCGGCCTCGAGCGCGCGCACCGACCACGGCACGTGCAGCGAGTTGGGCAGCGGGATGTAGACGGCCTCGATCTCCGGGTCGGCCAAGCAGGTCCTCGTAGGACCCGTGCACGCGCGCGATGCCGTGCTCGGCGGCGAACGCCTCGCCGCGCCGGCGGTCGCGCGAGCCGACCGCGACCACGTCGACGTTCGACGCCGTCCGCGCGCCCGCCAGCACCTTGTTGTTGATGCGGGCGGTGGAGAGCACTCCCCACCGCACCGCACCGGCTTCCGTCATGCTCGTCCCGACTGGGCGCGGCCCCTCCGGGAGACCGAGTCCACCGTGACGGCCAGCAGCAGCACGCCGCCGGTGAGCACGAACTTCGTCCCCGACGACAGGCCGAGCAGCCCGAGCCCGTTGTCGATCGAGAGCATCACCAGCGCGCCGAGGATGGCCGCCTTCATGCTGCCGCGGCCGCCGAACAGTGAGGTGCCGCCGATGACCGCCGCGGCGATCGGGTACAGCAGCGCCTGGCCGCCGCCCGTGTTGGTGTCGACCGACCGCAGCCGGGAGGCGAGCACGATGCCGCCCACTACCGCCATGAACGAGCACAACGCGAAGCAGGCGATCTTCACGCGGTCGACGTCGATGCCCGCGCGCCGCGACGCCTCGGCGTTGCCGCCGACGGCGTAGATGTGGCGCCCGAAGCGCGTGCGGTTGAGGACGTAGGTCCAGATCAGGAACAGGGCGCCCACCAGCAGCGCCGCGTACGGGAGGCCGCGGTCCTGGTTGGCGACGGCGGTCACGATCACCAGCGCTCCCGCCACGCCGACGATGCGGAACGCCACGATCAACATCGGGTCGGTGCGCAACCCGGCCGTCGTCCGCGACCGCTGCCGCACGAGCTGTACGCCGGCGTACAGCCCCGAGAGGACGATCACCAGCACCCACGAGAGGGCGGGCTCCATAAAGTCGTTGGCGAGCCCGATGACGAAGTCGTTCTGCAGGATGACGGTGCCCTTGCTACCGATCAGCAGCAGCACGACGCCGTTCCACGCCAGCAGGCCCGCGAGCGTGACCACGAACGAGGGCACGCCGACCTTGGTGATGATCAGGCCGTGCAGCGTCCCGATCGCGAGCCCGGCGCCGAGCACGATCACGAGCACCAGCGGGGTCGGCAGCACGTTGCCGTCCGGCGTCAGCAGGATCGCGGTCAGCACGCCGCCGACGCCCGACACGAAGCCGATCGAGAGGTCGATCTCACCGAGCAGCAGGACGAACGTCACGCCCATGGCGATGAGCGCGTACGGCGCCGTCTGGACGAGCAGGTTGACGAAGTTGCCCGCCGTCAGAAAGCGGTCGTTCTGGCTCTGGAAGACGAGGCAGATGATGATCAGGCCGACGAAGATCGGCAGCGAGCCGAGGTCGCCCGACTTGACGCCGATCCACCAGTTGCGCGCGTACGCGCTGAGCGTCTGCGTGTTGCCCGCGGTCGGAGCGGAGGGCGGCGGTGCGGCGACCGTGCTCACGCCATCACCTCGGCTTCCTGGCCTGGCACCTTGGTCAGCTTGCCGGCTGTGATCGCCTCGACGACCTCCTGCTGGTTGGTCGCGGTCCGCTTGAACTCGGCCACGTTCTGGCCGAGGCGCAGGACGGTGATCGAGTCGGCGACCTCGAAGATGTCGTGCAGGTTGTGCGAGATCAGGATCACCGCGAGGCCCTGCTCGCCGAGCCGCTTGACGAGGTCGAGCACCTGGCGCGTCTGCGCCACGCCGAGCGCGGCGGTCGGCTCGTCGAGGATCACCACGCGCGAGTTCCACATGACGGCCTTGGCGACCGCCACCGACTGGCGCTGACCGCCGGAGAGGCCGGCCACCGTCTGGCGGACCGACTGCAGGGTGGTGACCGAGAGGCCCGTGAGCGTCTCCTGCGCCTTGGCCTCCATATCGGTCTCGTTGAGCCGGCGCACGCCGTCGACCATCTCGCGGCCGAGGTACATGTTCTGCACCACGTCGAGGTTGTCCGCCAGCGCGAGGTCCTGGTAGACGACCTCGATCCCGAGCCGGGCGGCGTCCTTCGGCCCGTGGATGTTGACCTTCTCGCCGTCGAAGACGACCTCGCCCTCGTCGAAGGGGTAGATGCCCGCGATGCACTTGATGAGCGTGGACTTGCCCGCGCCGTTGTCGCCGACGAGGGCCATGACCTCGCCGGGGGCCACGTGGAAGTCCACCTGATAGAGGGCCTGGACGGCGCCGAAGCTCTTCGAGACTCCGCGCAACTCGAGGACCGGAACGTCGCTCAAATCTCCTCCTCCTTAAGGGAACTTCTGGCCATGGCCGTCTGCGGCCATGGCCAGATGTTTCCCATTCTCTCCTACAGGCCGAGCTCGTCGCACTTGGCGGCGAGGTCCCCGGCGCAGATCTCCTCCTTCTTCGGGAAGTCCGGCTCCCCGAGGTACTCGCTGATGTTGTCCTTCGTGACCGAGACCGGCTTCAGCAGCACGGACGGGACGTCGATGCTGCCGTTGTTGATCGGGGTCGTCTCGGCGGTCGGCTCCTCGCCCTTGGCCAGCGCGATGGCGAGCGCGGCGGCCGCGTCGGCCTCGCCCTTGATCGCCTTGTAGACGGTCATGCACTGATCGCCGTTGACGATGTTCTGGATGCCCTGAAGCGTGGCGTCCTGGCCCGTCACCGGGATCTGGTCGAGCTTGCGCTGCTTGATCGCCGAGATCGCCGCGTTGCCGAGGCCGTCATTGGCAGCCAGCACGCCGTCGATCTTGTTGTCGGCCTTCTGCAGCATCTGCTCGAAGATGGTCAGCGCGCGCTGGTTGTCCCAGTCCGGCACCGCCTCGTCCGCGACCTCGGTCCACGAGCCGTCATCGAACTTCGGGTTGATGACCGAGTCGTAGCCGTTCTTGAACAGCGTCGCGTTGTTGTCCGTCGGCGAGCCGTTGAGCACCGCGACCTGTGGGTTCTCGGTCCCGGCCGCGTCGAGGCAGTCCACGAGGCCCTGGCCCTGGAGCTTGCCGACCTCCTCGTTGTCGAACGAGACGTAGTAGCTCGTCGCGTCCGTGTCGAGCGTCAGGCGGTCGTAGTCGATCACCTTGACGTCCTGCGACTCGGCGTTGGCCGCGATCGCAGCGCCGGAGCCGGAGTCGAGGTTGACGAGCAGCAGGACCGTGGCGCCGTTGGTGATCGCCTGCTCGGCCTGCTGCTGCTGCGTGGCCTTGTCGCCCTCGGCGTTCTGGATCTCGGCCTCGACGCCGGCGGCCTCGAAGGCCTGCTGGAGGAACGGCCGGTCGACCGTCTCCCAACGCACCGACGACTTGGAGTCCGGCAGCAGAACGGCAACCTTGCCGGAGCCGCCGCCGTCGTCGCTGGCCGCGCCGCCGCCGCCGCCCTCGTCATCGTCGTCACCGCAGCCGGCGAACACAAGCGCTCCGGCCGCGGCCATCACCGCCGCGATCTGCCATGCCTTGTTCCGCATGGATCCTCCTCCTGATTTGGGGTTGGGGTACTTCATTCATCTCGCCTCAACCGCGAGGCGGGTCGGGAACGCGCGATCGGCCTCAGAGACCACGAGGGCGATCGCGCCCAGCACCTGTGCTCGCTCCCCGAGCACGCCCGCCACCACGCCGGCCGCCTCGGCGGCCGACGGCAACGCGCCGCGCGCGATCGACTCGCGCACGCCGTCCAGCAGCAGGTCACCCGCCGCCGCCAGATCGCCGCCGACAACGAGAAGCTCGGGATTGAGCACGTTGAGCAGCATCGAGACGGCCTGACCGATCGCGCGGCCGGCGTCGGCGATCACACGCCGGCAGCCGAGGTCGCCCGCGCGGGCCAGTTCCAGCATCTGTGCCACGGTCACATCCGCGCCGTGACTGCGGCGCAGCAGCTCGACCAGCGCGCCGGTCGCCGCGAGCGTCTCCAAACACCCGCGGTTGCCGCACCGGCACACGAGGCCCTCGGGGTCGACGAGCAGGTGTCCAAGCTCGCCCGCCAACCCGGAGCTGCCGCGGTACAGGCGGCCGTTGAGGATCAGGCCCGCGCCGATCCCGGAGGCCACCTTGAGGTACACCATGTCGCTCGCGTCGCGAGCGGCGCCGAACGCGGCCTCGGCGAGGGCGCCGAGGTTCGCGTCGTTGTCGACGAGGATCGGCATCTGGAGGCGGCTGCGCATGGCGGCCACCGCCGGAACGCCGACCCAGCCGGGCAGGATCGCGCCCGAGCCGACCACGCCGTCCTCCTGGCGGATCGGTCCGGGCAGGCCCATGCCTGCCCCGATCACCTGGGCGGAGTCGATCCCCGCCTCGTCCAGCAGCTCGCCCACCAGCTCCGCCGCCGCGTCCAGACCTTCCTCGGCGGCGTGGTCGGTGTCGAGCGGCACCGCGCGCTCGGCCAGGATCCGCGACGAGAGATCCGAGACCGCCACGCGCAGGTGGCTGTGCCCGAAGTCGATGCCGACGGCGGCGCCGGCCGACGAGTCGAACGAGAGCAGGATCGGCGGCCGCCCGCCCTGGGTGCCGTGCGCAGCGCCGAGCTCTGCGCGCTCGACCACCAGGCCGTCCGCCTGGAGATCGGACACGAGGCTCGACACGGTCGAGCGCGACAGGCCGGTCCGGCGCGCGATCTCGGCACGCGAGATCAGCCCCTGATCGCGGAGCGCGTGGATCACGCGCAGGCGATTGAGGCGACGCAGCGATTCGAGAGAGCCGGCTCGACCCGAGGCCATGGCGCGGGCATTCGACCCGATCCCGGTTCGTTTGTCAAGGCTTCGAACGAACTTGGCGGTTCCTGGCCAAGTTTTGCGTTTTTGTTGGCTTCGTTTGTCTTCCGGCCGAATAAACTCCGGGCGGCTAGGCGGCGGCCTGCGCGGCCAGCTGCGACAGGTGCGTGAGGCAGCGCCACTCCGGGTCGTGCTCAACCGTCGTCTCGACGCGGTCGGGCTGGCCCACCCATCCGCGGTACATGTCGAGCAGCTCGCCGGCCGGCAGGCGCAGGTGGATCGTCCGGCGCATGTCGGAGGTCTCCATCGCCACCAGGGCGCCGCCATCGCCGATGACGTCGATCATCAGGTCCTCGAACTCCTGGAGCCGCGTGAGCTCGTCCGGCTTCGGCAGCCCGGTGCGCCAGTGCGGCTTGTAGCGCAGGACCAGCGCCACGTGGTGGTCGAACTCGGGCCAGCGGGCAGGGTCGAAGGGGACGCGGAAGCTCGCGACGTACGCGTGACCGTCGCGCGTGGCCTCGAGGTACAGCCAGTTGTCAGCCATGCGGGCGTCATCGGGTCGCCGGGGGCGGTGCTTGACGTCTTCCGTCCGGACGTGGACATAGGGCGCCGCTCCCCACACGATTTGTCCCACCCTCCCGCGGGATGTGGGCGAAGTCCGGTTCCAATCCGGCGCCTGCCAATGATGGGAGCTAGCCCCCTCGATGAGTTTCCGGGGCGTTGCAAGTCTTATGGACGATGTCTGTCTCCTCCCCACTCGCCCTCGAGGCCTCCGGCCTCGTCAAGTCGTTCGGTGACGTCCGGGCCGTCGACGGCGTCGACCTGGCCGTGCGCAGCGGCTCGGTCTACGGCGTGCTCGGACCCAACGGCGCCGGCAAGACGACCACCATCCGGATGCTGGCCACCCTGCTGCGGCCCGACGCGGGGTCGGCGCACGTGCTCGGCCACGACATCGTGCGCGAGGCCGACGCGGTGCGCAGCCTCGTCAGCCTCACCGGCCAGCTGGCCTCCGTCGACGAGGACCTCACCGGCCGCGAGAACCTGATCCTGCTCGGCCGGCTGCTCGGCCTGCGCCGGGCCGACGCGAAGACGCGCGCGGGCGAGCTGCTCGAGGCGTTCGACCTCGACGACGCGGCCGGCCGGCTGGTCAAGCACTACTCGGGCGGCATGCGCCGCCGGCTGGACATCGCGGCCAGCCTCGTGGTCACGCCAGAGGTGATGTTCCTCGACGAGCCGACCACCGGGCTCGACCCGCGCTCGCGCAACCAGGTGTGGGACATCGTGCGCTCGCTGGCGGCCGCCGGCACGACGATCCTGCTCTGCACCCAGTACCTCGATGAGGCCGACCAGCTCGCCGACGGCATCGCGGTGATCGACCACGGCCGCGTGATCGCCGAGGGCACCCCGGCCCAGCTCAAGGCGTCGGTCGGCGGTGGCGCGCTGCACGTGCGGCTGCTCGACCCCGAGCAGCGCGGCGAGGCCGAGCGCCTGCTCACCGACGAGCTCGGCACCGTCCACCGCGAGGCCGACCCGGCGGCGCTGTCGGCGCCATGCGGGGACGCCGACCGGGCGGCCGAGGCGGTCGCCGAGCTCGCCCGCTCGGGCGTGGCGATCGCGGGGTTCTCGCTCGGCCAGCCGAGCCTGGACGAGGTCTTCCTGGCGCTCACCGGCCACGCGGCCGAGGAGAGCGCCGAGCCGATCGAGGAGGAGGCGGCATGACCACCAACGAAGCCGCGCTGCGCAAGGCGCTCGCCTCCACCCCGCGCCCGCCGCGCGCGACCGCGTGGTCGGCCGCGCTCACGTTCGGCTGGCGCGGGATGCTGAAGGTCAAGCACGTGCCCGAGCAGCTGCTCGACGTGACCATCACGCCGGTCATGTTCGTCCTGATGTTCACGTACCTGTTCGGCGGCGCGATCGCGGGCTCGACCGGCGCGTACCTCGACTACATCCTCCCCGGCATCCTCGTGATGTCGGTCCTGTTCACCACCGTCTACTCGGGCGTGGCGTTGAACACCGACTTGACCAAGGGCGTCGTCGACCGCTTCCGCTCGCTGCCGATCTGGCGACCGGCGCCGCTGGTCGGCGCCCTGCTGGGCGACAGCGCGCGCTACCTGGTGGCCGGCACCGTGATCGTCGTGCTCGGCGTGATCCTCGGCTTCCGGCCCGACGCGGGCGTCGGCGGCGTGGTCGCCGCGCTGGCCCTGACGATCGTGTTCGCGTTCGGCCTGTCGTGGGTGTTCACCACGCTGGGCCTGCTGCTGCGCTCGCCCAACGCGGTGATGAACGCGGGGTTCATGGGCATCTTCCCGCTGACGTTCCTCAGCAACGTGTTCGTCGATCCGTCGACGCTGCCGAGCGCGCTCGAGTGGTTCGTCGGCGTCAATCCGATCTCGATCCTGGCCGACGCCTCGCGCGGGCTTATGGACGGGAACGCCGCGGCGAGCGACGTCATGATCTCGCTCGGCGTCGCCGCGGCGCTGACCGCGATCTTCATGCCGCTGACGACGAGGCTCTACCGCAGCCGCTGATGGCGAAGTACCTCGTCAACGAGCGCGCGGTTGACCACGCCAAGGAGCTGATCGAGGCACGCCAGTACGTGCTCGACAGCGACTGGGGCGAGGTCCAGCCGCGCGCCGCCGACGAGAACGCGTTCCTCGAGCGGCACTCGTGGGAGGAGTACGCCCTCTGGCACCTCGGGCTGACCGACGGCGCGAACGACGAGACGAAGGCGCGCCACGCGTTCGTCTACGGCGACCTCCGGCGCGTCCACCGCTCGGGGATCATCGCCTGCCACTACCGGGCGGCCGAGTGGCGGCACAAGGAGATCGAGCTCGCCGCGCACGAGCTGCTCCAGGTCTTCGACGCGACGGCTCGCTAGGGCGCGGATTTCGACGGCGAATCCTGGATAGGGGTCGTATTGCGACCCCAGGGCAGGACTCGACGAAGGAAACCGGATACGCCGGCACCCCAGCTCCCCTACCCAGCCGCAGTTGACGTTCGCGCGATCAGATACCGGAAGCGGTTCTCGAAGCGATACGAGCCGTCGCCCCGGCGATACGGCGCGGCGGCCTCCACCACGCGGCGGCGCAGCTCGGCCTCGCCGAGCAGCTCGAGCGCCCCGCCGACCGAGTCGATCAGGAACGCGCGCTCGAGCGCGTCCTGATCCGCAGCCTCGAACGGCACGTCGACCTCACCCGCCTCGCGCGGCTCGAGCCCGGCCCGGCGCGCGCGCCGCTCGAGCTCGCCCGGGTCTCCGATCGTCGGTCCGGCCGCGCCCTCGCCCTCGCGCAACGACCGCATCACCGTCAGCAGCTCGCGGTGCTCGGTGCGGCCCCAGTTGCAGACCGCCACCACACCGCCCGGCCGGACGACCCGCGCCGCCTCGGCGAGCGCCTCCACGAAGTCGGCGGCGAACTGGAGTGCGTTGACCGCGGTGGCGACGTCGAACGAGTCGTCCTCCCACGGCAGCGACTCCATCGGGCCGGCGCGCAGGTCGGCCTCTGGCAGCCGCCGGCGCGCGATCACGATCATGCCCTCGGCGGCGTCGATCCCGGCCACCTCGGCGCCGCGGGCCGCCGCCAGCGCGCACAGCTCGCCGCTGCCGCAGGCGACGTCCAGCACGCGCATCCCGGGCCCGATCCCGATTGCATCCGCAAGCGCGTGGCGCGCCGGATCCGCCATGCCGGCCCACACCTCGGCCCAGCCCTCGGCGCGCGCGCTCCACTCCGGCCCCTCGGTGCCCGCGGTCGTCGCCACCTAGACTGATCCTATGGCGTTCGAGCGCCGCCCCGAGCACCTCATCGAAGAGCGGCGCGTCCGCTCCGGCCATCTCGCCACGGGCACGCTCGCCTGCCCGCTGTGCGACGCCCCGGTCGCGCTCGCGACCGGCTTCGCCGGCCCAGCCGACCCGCTCGGATGCCCGTACTGCGACCACCGCGGCGCCGTGCGCGACTTCCTCTCGCTCGGCGAGCCGTCGCGCCCCGCGCGGGTGGCCGTCCGGATCATCGCCCGTCGACGCTGACCGGCGCTCCGAGCGCCGCCGACTCGACCGCCGCGTGGCACATCGCCAGGCTGCGCACGTTGTCGTGGCACTCGCCCTGCGGGACGCTGCCGGTGCGAACGCCGGCGACGAACTCGGCCAGCGCGCCCTCGAGCCCCAGGAAGCGCCGCGGGTCGCGCGTGGGATCCTCCTCGCCGTCCCAGATCGCGATGCCGTCCTCGCCGATCGCGCGCCACCAGCCGGTCCACGACGTCTCGTCGCGCGGCGCCGCCCAGTTGCCGACGAACGAGAACCGCAGGTCGCCGGTCATCCGGAACATGGCCGCGGCGGCCGCCGGCCCCTCGTACCAGCTCCAGGGCGGGTTGAAGGCGTCGCAGTAGACGGTCTGCGCGTCGGCGCCGGTGAGCGCCCGGGCGGCGTCGAACAGGTGGATCGCCATGTCGAGCAGCAGCGGCTGCGGGAACGCGTAGATGAACCCGGCCTGGGCGTGGCGGTGATAGCGGTGGAACTCGCACGTCAGGCTGGAGAGCGGCCCGAGGCCGGCCAGCTCGGCCCGGAACTCCTGGAGCTCGGGCATGTAGCGGCGGTTCTGGCTGACCATCAGCAGCCGCCCGGCGCGATCGGCCGCGGCGATCATCTCGCGCGCCTCGGCCATCGACGTCGCCAGCGGCTTCTCGGTCAACACCGCCGCGCCGTGCTCGAGCGCCGCGAGCACGACCGCGTGGTGCGTCTCGGGCGGCGTGACGTTGACGACCACGTCGGGCTGCTGCTCGCGCAGCATCGGCTCGAGCGCGTCTCCGGCCGGCACCGCCGCGCCGAGCTTGGCGGCCGCCGCGCGCACGCGCTTCGGCTCGAGGTCGACCCAGCCCACGAGCTCGGTGTCCGGGCTCTCGATCAGCTCGGTCGCCCAGTACGGACCGAGCGCGCCGGCCCCCGCCAGCACCGCGCGCAGCGGCTTCACGTGCGCGCCGCCCAGCGCACGGCGTTGGCGATCACGCGCTGGATGTCGGGGTGGTGGTAGACGGGGTACTCCTGGTCGCCGGGGCTGAAGTAGAAGATCCGCCCGCGCCCGCGGCGGAAGCAGCAGCCGCCGCGGAACACCTCGCCGCCCGCGAACGAGCTGATGAAGACGAGCTCGTCCGGAGCGGGGATGTCGAAGTGCTCGCCGTACATCTCCTGCGCTTCGATGACTATCGGCTGCGGCACGCCCGGCGGCGATCGGGTGCGCCGGGTCGACGGTCCACACGAGCTCGCGCTCACCCTCGTTACGCCACTCGAGGCTGCACGCGGTCCCGAGCAGCCGCTTGAAGATCTTGGAGTAGTGCCCCGAGTGCAGGACGACGAGCCCCATCCCGCCCAGCACGGCCGCGTGCACGCGGCCCACGACCTCGTCGGCGACGTCGTCGTGCGCCGCGTGACCCCACCAGGTCAGCACGTCGGTGCCGTCGAGCACCTCGGCCGGCAGCCCGTGCTGCGGCTGCTCGAGCGTGGCGGTCCGCACGGCGCCCACATCGGCCAATGCCGATGCCAGGGCGCCGTGGATCCCGTCGGGGTAGATCGCGCGCACGTGGTCCTCCGTGCGCTCGTGCACGTTCTCGTTCCAGATCGTCACGTTCATGCGCCCAGGATGGCGATCACGGCGGCGTGACCCGGCTCAGGCTGAGCACCGCGCCGGCCGGATCGGCGATCACGGTGTCGCGGCCGACGGGCCCGTCGGCGGGCGGCGAGAGCACGGTGCCGCCGAGAGCGGTCGCCCGCTCGGCGGCGGCGTCGACGTCGTCGATCCAGAAGCCGACGTTCCACGCCGCCTGCTCGCCCGGCATCATCGCGGCGACGACGTCGCGCGGGACCGGCTGCTGCGGCTCGCCGCCGACGAAGCCGGGCTGGTGGAACATCGTCGCCGGCCCGAACGCCGAGGTCGTCCAGCCGAAGACGGCGCCGTAGAACGCCTTCGCGCCCTCCGGATCGGGCGTGCTGAGCGCGCTCATCGCCCAGGCGCCCGGCTCGTTGACGACCCGCGCGCCGCGGTGCTCGCCGAGCTGCCAGACGCCGAAGACGGCGCCTGCGGGGTCGGCGACGATCGCCATGCGGCCGCCGTCGAGGCTGTCGAACGGCTCGAGCACGACGCGGCCGCCCGCCTCGACGACGCGTCGGCCACGGCTTCCGCGTCGTCGACCCACACGTAGGTCGTCCACGCCACGCCGCCCGCCGCCGGCGCGCCGGCGCCCGCCACGTCGAGCCCGCGGTGCGTGAACAGCGTGTACTCGTCGCCGACCTGGGCCTCCCAGCCGAACAGTCCGGTGTAGAAGGCGGCGGCCGCCTCGACGTCGTCCTGCCAGGTGTCGACCCAGCAGGGCACGCCGTGTTGGAACCCGTCTCGTTCGCTCATGTCGTGTAGAATCTAGTAGGAAATCCCAATTATCTAGGTGGATAACCGTACTATGAGGACCTACGGAGATCGCTGCGGCATCGCCCGCGCGCTCGACGCGGTCGGCGACCGCTGGGCGCTGCTCGTGGTCCGCGAGCTGCTGCTCGGCCCCAAGCGCTTCACCGACCTGCGCGACAGGGCTGCCCAGGGTGAGCCCCGACGTGCTCGCCCAGCGGCTGCGCGAGCTCGAGGCGGCCGGCGTGCTGCGCCGCGACTCGCTCCCGCCCCCCGCCGCCTCGCAGGTCTACGAGCTCACGCGAGCGCGGCCGCGAGCTGAGGACCGTGATCCTCGAGCTCGGCCGCTGGGGCAGCGGCGAGCCGGCCAACGACGGACCGCTCGGTCCCGACGCCGCCGTCATCGCGCTCATGACCATGTTCCGCGGCGGCGTCGAGGGCACGTTCGAGCTCCGGCTCGACGGCCAGGTGTTCACCGTCACCGCGGCGGACGGGCGGCTCGACGGCGCGCGCGGGCCGGCGACGGCTCCCGTCGCCGTCATCGAAGGCTCTCCGGGCACGCTGGCCTCCGTGCTGTGGCACGGCGCCGACCCACGGCAGCTCGCGGTCACCGGCGACGCCCGCCGGTTCCTGCGCGCGTTCACTCCCCCAGCGCAGCGCGAATGAAGCGCTCGGGCGCGTCGAGGTCGCCGCGCAGGCCGCTGAGGTACGGACCAGGCCCGAACTGGCGGTGGCGGCGCCTCACAGCTCCCAGCCGAAGCAGATCGACTTCCAGGTCGGCCGCTCCCGCTCGTAGAAGCGATGCGCGTCGGCGCGCGCCTCGCCTGAGTCGAGCTCGAGATGGGTGGCCCCGCGCTCGCGGCCCCAGTCCTTCGCCGCGTCGAGCAGCGCCTTGCCGTGGCCGGCCGAGCGGTGGTCCGGGTGCACGGCGAGGTCCTCGACCCAGGCGCGGCGGCCGAAGCGCACCGAGTCGATGTCGAGCGTCACCGTGCAGATGCCGGCAACCGTGCCGTCGTGGTCGGCCACGAGCACCGCAGCCGTCGCCGTCGATCAGCGCGCGCAGGCGCTCGGCGGCGCGCTCGGGATCCCACATCGGCGGCCGCGAGCCCGGCGGCGCGAACAGCCACTCGTACGCGCCGACCAGGGCGGGCACCTCGTCATGTGTCGCCGAGCGGATCACGGGTATGGACTGCCCAATGCGACGCCTCCTTGTGATCCTGACCGTCCTGTCCGTCGGGGTCTCGGCCTGCGGGGACGATGAGCAGCAGCGGTCCGAGTCATCCGAGCGGGCGTGCCCGGAGGGTACCCCGTCGCTGCAGGCCCGCGACGTCATCGGCACGCCGCCGAAGGGCTACGAGGTCGTCGAGGGCGACCGCGCGGCGCTCGAGCAGGTCGCGAGCCAGATGAAGCAGACGATGGGCCCCGCCTTCCGCGACTGGGACGCCCAGCGTGCTCGCGCGCCGCGGGGCGGCCATGGGAACCGCCGTGCTCGTCTTCAACGCCAAGGAGCGCATCCCGCCGCCCGAGGAGCTGCTGAGCGAGCAGGAGGCGGCCGAGGAGAAGGCCGGGCTGCCCGCCGAGCACGATCCCGTCGGGAGCGCCGACGGCCGCCTGCACCAGGCGCCGGACGGCGGCTACCTCGCGGTCGCCCCCGCGGGCGCGTGCGCGATGATGCTGCTCGTCGCCGACCGCGAGAAGTTCGTCCGCGACACCGCGTCGCTGGTCGAGAACGACGGTTGACTGACAGCCGCCGGCCATCGCCGGCAGGATCACCAGCGTGTCCGACGTCCCGACACCGGTGTCGAGGCCGTCGAGGACGCGGACGTCCTCGTCGTTGAGGTAGACGTTGACGTAGCGGTTGAGCGAACCGTCGGGGCCGAACAGCTGCTGCTCGGTGGCGGGATGCTGCTCCGCGAGGTCGTGCAGCACCTCGCCGACGGTCTCGCCGGAGGCCGAGACCTCCTTCTCGCCGCCCACGGACGGTCGCAGCACCGGGGGAACCTTGATCGTGGCCATGTCGGTGCCCAGGCTATCCGGCGGCCGCGCAGAAGGCCTCGTAGTCCGGGAAGACGCCCATCTCCTCGTCGGCGATCTCGGACGGGTCCTTCGAGCAGATCGGGCACTCCGGGTCGCGCCGCACCTTGAGCTCGGTGAACGTCGCGCCCAGCGCCTCGTACAGCAGCAGGCGGCCGATCAGCGGCTCGCCGGCGCCGGTGACCAGCTTGACGACCTCGGTCGCCTGCAGCAGGCCCATCGTGCCCGGCAGCACGCCGAGGACGCCGTTGGCGCCGCACGACGGCGCCAGCTCGGCCGGCGGCGGCACCGGATACAGGCAGCGGTAGCACGGCCCGTCGTGCGGCTTGAAGACCGAGAGCTGGCCGTCGAAGCCGAGGATCGAGGCCGACACGACCGGGATGTCGAGGCGAACCGTGGCGTCGTTGAGCAGGTAGCGCGTCGGGAAGTTGTCGACGCCGTCGACGATCACGTCGTAGCCCTCGATGATCTCCATGATGTTGGAGGCGTCGAGGCGCGTCCTGTACTTGACGACCTCCACATCCGGGTTGATCGCCTTGATCGAGGTCTCGGCCGAGTCGACCTTCGGGGTGCCGATGCGGTCGGTGGTGTGGATGACCTGGCGCTGGAGGTTGGAGAGGTCGACGTCGTCGTCGTCCACCACGCCGAGCGTGCCGACGCCGGCGGCCGCCAGGTAGAGCGCGGTCGGCGAGCCGAGCCCGCCGGCGCCCAGCAGCAGCACCTTGGCCTCGAGCAGCTTGGTCTGACCCTCGAGCCCGATCTCCGGCACGAGCAGGTGGCGCGAGTAGCGCTCGCGCTGCTCGGGGGTGAGCGCCTTCGGGACCTCGACCTTGTAGCCGCGGTCCTTCCACAGCGTGATCCCGCCCGTCATCGACTTCACGTTGCTGTAGCCGAGCTGCTCGGTGAGCGTGTGGGCGGCGAGCACGGAGCGCTGGCCCGAGGCGCAGTAGAGGACGATCTCCTGCTCGCGGTCGGCGCCGGCGATGCCCTCGATCCGGGACTCCAGGTACGCGCGCGGGACGTGCTTGGCGCCGGGGATGTGGCCGGCGTCCCACTCGGTGCTCTCGCGCACGTCGACGAGCGTGATCCCGTTGCCCAGGTGCTCCGACACCTGAGCGGGGTCCACCTCCTCGACCTGGCTCTTGATCTGGCGGATGTACTCCGCCCCACTCGGGCTCATGTGGAAGTCCTCGAACTCGGGTCAGGATTCAATGCTTCACAAAGGATAGCGCCCATGGGGTGGCGCCACTATCAGGTATGGCGGCGCCGAAGCCGATGAAGCGGGAGATGCGCCCTCGGACGCTCCTCACGCAGGTCCTCGCCGTCAACACGGCGCTCGTCGCGCTGACGGCCTTCCTGGCCGCGCTCGTCGCCCGCGACCAGCTCAAGGACGCGGTGAGCACCGAGGGCCTGCTGCTGATCGCGCTCGCCGTCTTCGGGGTGGTCCTGCTGAACTCGATCCTCCTGCGCCGCCGGCTCGCGCCGATGGGCCGCCTGGTGGAGACCATGAGCAGCGTCGACCTGGCCACGCCGGGCAAGCGCGCCGACGTCTCCGACAACGCGGCCGAGGAGGTCCGCCGCCTGTCGGCCGACTTCAACCGCATGCTCGAGCGGCTCGAGCACGAGCGCCGCGAGTCCGGCCGCGCCGTCCTGCGCGCGCAGGAGATCGAGCGCTCGCGCATCGCCCAGGACCTGCACGACGAGGTCAACCAGGCGCTGACCGCCATCCTGCTGCGCCTCTCCGCCACGATCCAGACCGCGCCGCCCGGGCTCCAGGAGGAGCTGCGCGAGAGCCAGGCGCTGGTCACGCAGGCGATGGATGAGCTGCTGCACCTCGCCCGCCAGCTGCGGCCGACCGCGCTCGACGACCACGGCCTCGTCCCCGCGCTCGCCTCGCAGGTGGCCGACTTCGGCGACCGCACCGGCATCCGCGCCAACTTCCGCCGCCACGGCACCGTGCCCAACCTCAGCGACGAGGAGCAGCTCGTCATCTACCGCGTCACGCAGGAGAGCCTCTCCAACGTCGCCCAGCACGCGGCTGCGCGGCACGTCGACGTCGAGCTGTCGTTCGTCGGCCGCACCGTCCTGCGCGTGCGCGACGACGGCGAGGGCTTCCGGACCAACGGCAACGGCCGCAGCACGCGGCTGGGCGTCTCCGGCATGCGCGAGCGCGCGCTGCTGGTCGGCGGCCAGCTCTCGATCTTCTCCGAGCCCGGTGACGGGACGACCATCGAACTGACCATGGGAGCCACATGAGGATCCTCATTGCCGACGACCACGGCATCGTCCGCGGCGGACTGAAGCTGCTGATCGAGCGCCAGCCCGACATGCAGGTTGTCGCCGAGGCCGAGGACGGGGTCGTCGCCTTCGAGCAGGCCCTGGCCACCAAGCCCGACCTGTGCGTGCTCGACGTCTCGATGCCGCGCATGACCGGCCTCCAGGCGGCGCGCCAGATCCGCTCGCACCTGCCCGAGACGCAGGTGCTCGCGCTGTCGATGCACGACGACGAGCGCTACGTCTTCGACGCGCTGAAGGCCGGCGCCTCCGGCTACGTGCTCAAGCGCGAGGTCGACCAGGCGCTGCTGAACGCCATCCGCTCCGTCCACCGCGGCGACGCGTTCCTGACCAACGCGGTCGAGCGCTCGCTGATCCGCGACTGGATGTCGGACACGGCGACCGGCCCCGAGGAGCCGCTCTCGCCGCGCGAGCAGGAGGTGCTGAAGCTGATCGCCGAGGCGCACACGAACAAGCAGATCGCCGAGATCCTGCACCTGGCCGAGAAGACCGTCGAGTCGCATCGCGCGAACCTGCTGCGCAAGCTGGGCATGCGCGACCGCGTCGAGCTGGTCCGCTACGCGATCCGCCGCGGTCTGACGGAGGCCTAACCTTGCGGGCATGTCCCGCCTGGCGCTCGCGCTCACGACCCTGTGCGTCATCGCCGCAGCGGGCGTGTTCGGCGTCTGGCTGGCCACGCGCGGCGACGACGCTCCCGCGGCGACCGGCTGGGAGGGCTCGATCCGGCCGCCCGGCACCCGGCTCCCCGACTTCTCGCTGCGCAACCAGGACGGCGAGCCGGTGACCGCGGCCGCGCTGCGCGGCCGGCCGGTGGTCGTGACCTTCATCTACTCGACGTGCGAGGACACCTGCCCCGGGCAGGTGCAGAGCATCCGCGGCGCGCTCGACGACCTCGGCCGCGACGTGCCGGTCGTCGGCGTGTCGGTCGACCCGGCCAACGACACGCCCGACAGCGCGCGCGCGTTCATGCTCGAGCAGTCGATGACCGGCCGGATGGACTTCCTGCTCGGCTCGCGCCAGGAGCTCGAGCCGCTGTGGAAGGCGTTCGGCATCGCCCCGCAGCGCGACGGCCGCGACCACTCGGCCTACACCGTGGTGGTCGACGGCCAGGGCCGGCAGCGGCTCGGCTTCCCCGCCTCGCGGCTCACGCCGCGGGCGCTCGCGCACGACCTCGCCCGCCTGTGACCGCCACCGGGCTGCCCGGGCTGTTCGACGAGCTGTCGTTCGGCGGCGACTGGCGCCGCTACCAGAAGGAAGCCATCGCCGCCTTCGAGCGCGACCGGGCGGCCGGCCACCGGCGCACCCACATCGTGGCGCCGCCGGGCTCGGGCAAGACGCTGGTCGGGGTCGAGCTGGTGCGGCGGATCGGCCGCCGCGCGCTGGTGCTCACGCCCAACAGCGCGGTGCAGATGCAGTGGCCGCGGGCGATCCGCAAGTTCGGCTCGCCGTCCGACGTGAGCCGCACCGCCGGGCCCGAGCCGGCGTTCCCGATCGCCTGCATGACCTACCAGTCGCTGTGCCAGCTCGACGACCCGGAGATCCTGATCGGCCGGGTGGCCGCCGAGCGCTGGGTCGCCGAGCGCGCGAAGGCGACCGGCCTCGACGTCGAGGAGGTCCTCAGCGAGCGCTACGACGGCCCCGCCGCCGAGCGCCGCTCGCGTGAGATCGCCCGCATCACGGCGGCGGTCAAGCGCGAGATCGCGCGCGGCGAGCACGCCGGCGTCGAGCTGGCGGACCTGCTCTCGGACACCGCCAGGACGCGCGTGGCCGCGCTCCAGGCCGGCCGCGTCGGCGTCGTGGTGCTCGACGAGTGCCACCACCTGGCCTCGATGTGGGGCTACGTCGTGCGCGCCGTGCTCGACCTGCTGGGCGGCGAGGACGTGCACGTGATCGGTCTCACCGCCACCCCGCCGTCGGACCTGACCGGCGATGAGACCGAGCTGTACGCCGAGCTGCTCGGGCCGGTCGACTTCACGGTGCCGACGCCGGCGGTGGTGCGCGACGGGCACCTGGCGCCCTACCAGGAGCTGGCGTGGCTGACCGAGCCGCTCGACTCCGAGCGCGCGTGGCTGGCCGAGCACGACACCCGCTTCAAGGAGCTCGTCACCACCCTGCACGACGACGTCGAGGGCGAGCTCTCGTTCCCCGCCTGGGTCATCACGCGCGTGCGCGAGCGGCGTCGCTCGGCCGACGACGAGACGCAGGTCCCGTGGGAGGACTTCCAGCGCGCCCATCCGGCGCTGGCCCGCGCCGGCGTGCGCTTCCTCGGCTCGGCCGAGCTGGCGCTGCCCGAGGGCGCGCCGCGCGGCGAGGCCTACCGCCGCCCGCCCGACCTCGACGACTGGCTGGTGCTGCTCGAGGACTACGCGCTGCGCTGCCTGCACGCGTCGCCGGAGGGCGGCCGCCCGCTACGAGGCGGTGGCGGCGGCGCTCGGCGAGCTCGGCTTCCGGCTCACGCGCCAGGGCATCCGCCGCGGCACCTCGGAGGTCGACCGGCTGCTGACCGGCTCGCAGGCCAAGGCGCTCGGGCTGGTCGAGGTGCTGGCGGCGGAGATGGAGTCGCGCGGCGACGCGCTGCGGTGCCTCGTGCTGTGCGACAGCGAGCTCGCCGAGGCCAAGCCGGCCGCGCTGCTGGAGGGCGTGCTCGACCCCGCCGCGGGGACCGCGCGGCACGCGCTGATCGCGCTGGGCGCCGACGGCCGCACGGCGCCGCTGCGGCCGCTGGTGGTCTCCGGCCGCGGGCTGCGCTGCCTGCCGGCCGACGCCGACGTGCTGCTCGAGGCGCTGGTCGCCGCCGCCGAGGAGCACCTCGCGCTGCCCGAGTGGGAGGCGGCGCCGGACGGCGTGCTGATCTCGCTCCGCTCGTCGGGCGCCGAGTGGGTGCCGCGCGCCTGGGTCGAGCTGGCCACGCGCGTGCTCGAGAGCGGCGTCTGCGGCGCGCTGATCGGCACCCGAGCGCTGCTCGGCGAGGGCTGGGACTGCCCGGCCGTCAACTGCCTGGTCGACATGACGGTCGCCGCCACCGGCGTCTCGGTGCAGCAGATGCGCGGGCGGTCCCTCCGTCTCGACCCGTCGGACCCGCACAAGCTCGCCTCCAACTGGGACATCGTCTGCGTGGCGCCCGACCTCACCCGCGGCAGCGCCGACTACGAGCGCTTCGTCCGCAAGCACCTGCACCTCTACGCGCCCGCCGACGACGGCGAGATCGAGGCCGGCCCCTCGCACGTGCACCCGGAGCTCGGCCCGTTCGCGCCGCCGCCCGCCACCCACTTCGCCGAGATCAACCGCGCGATGCTCGCCCGCGCCGCCGACCGGGACGAGGCCCGCGACCGCTGGCGGCTCGGCGAGCCCTACCGCGGAGCCGACCTCCGAACCCTCGTAGCCCGTCCATCGAGGGTCAGACCCCTTGAGTCGCCGCCACTCAAGGGGTCAGACCCTCGACGATCGCGCGATCTCGCAGCGCGTGCCGCTCGCGGTGGCCGGTGTCGGGCTGCTCGTGGCGGTCGTCGCCACGCTCGTGATCGGCGCCGCCGGGCTCGCGGGGCTCGTGGTTGCCGCCGGCGGGCTCGGCTGGGCCGCGCTGCGGCTGCGGCGGGCGAGCCGGCGGCTGCCGATGGTGCTGCCGCTCGACCGCGCGGCGCGGGCGGTGGTGGACGCCTACCGCGAGCTGGGCGAGCTGAGCGAGGCCGCCGCCGGCTCGCTGGTGATCGAGCCGCGCGCGTCGGGCTACCTGCGCTGCGTGCTCACCGAGGCGACGCCCGAGGAGAGCGCGCGCTTCGCGGACGCGCTCGACGAGCTGGCCGGCGTGTCCGACGCGCCGCGCTACCTCGTCGCCCGCCCGCTGCCCGACCCCGAGGCCGGCGCCGCGACCCTGCTCGGGCGCGTGCTCGCCGCGGCGCCCGCCGTTCCCGCTGCGCCACCACCCCGTGCCCGCCGACCTCGCGCGCCGCAAGGACCGCGCCGAGGCGTTCGCACGCGCATGGCGCCGGCATCTCGGCCCGTCGGGGCTCGTCTTCACGCAGCGGTCCGACGAGGGACGCCGCGCCCGCGCCGAGGCGGCCGCCGAGGACGGCGGCTACGAGACGCTCGTCCGCGACATCTGGGTCTGAGCCAGCGTGTCCTGCGCCGCGTCAGCGCGGTCCTGCGCGGCGCGGTAGACGGCGTAGCTCTCGGCGGCCGGCGCCGAGAGCCAGCGCGCGTAGGCCTGGAGCGCCTCGTCGCGGGCGTCGCTCCAGGCGTCGTAGTCGGCGCTCCACGTCCGCGGCCGCCGCAGCACGATCTCGCGCGTGTCCGCGACCTGGTCCAGCAGCGTCTTGAGCTCTCGGCTGCTCACGGGTACTCCCTACTACGCACCCGCCGCGCGGACGGTTGCCTCGCTGACCTACCCGCGCACCCGTGCGATCAGGCGGCGAGCATGAGCGAGCCGACGTGGGCCAGTGCCTGTTCCGCGGCGTCGGCCCGGTCCTCCGCTGCGCGATAGACCGAGTAGGCGTCCGGTCCCGGCACGTCACACCAGGCCTCGTAGGCGAGGTTGGCCTCCGCACGCGCGGCGCTCCAGATGGTGTAGAGCTCGTCGTGGCGCTGTGGCGCGGTCATCGCACGCGCCGAGATACCCCGGCCGCACGCGCCCAAACCTCAGTCGCTGCCTTTGTCGCGCGCACGCTTCTCGCGGTACCTGCCGACCAGCAGGAGGCCGACCATGATGAACAGCGGGAGGGCGTAGAGCATGTCCACGAGGACGTGCCCGGCATGCGCGAACAGGGTCATGTGTTGAGCGCCGCCGAGAGGAGCCAGAGTCCCAGCACGGTGAACAGCACCATGACCAGCAGCATGACGATCTGCGACCGCGCCGCGGCCCGGGCGCTGCCGTAGACGACGAGCGCGCGGTCGTGCGCGAGCACGAGCGCAGCCACGTGCCCGATGACGAGCGCGCCGATCTGCACGTACCAGATGCCGGTGGCCGAGACGATCGAGTAGTCGATCCCGGAGCCGGCGCCGCCGAACAGGTCCGAGCCGTCGCCGAGCGGGTCGCTGGCGAGGGCCCACAGGCGCTGACTCTCGTAGGCGAGCAGCGAGAAGTAGTGCGCGACCAGGTACGCGGCGGCGATCGGGATCAGCGTGTGGGCGAAGCGGCGCGACAGCTCGCGGCGCGAGAGGCGCGATCCCTCGAGCGGCATGCCGCGGCACGCCCGCGGTCCAGATCGCCGTCACGACCAGGATCGCGATCGCCAGGCCGACCACGAAGCTCAATTCGAGCGCGAATCCGAGCGACGCCCCGAGGCTCTCGAAGCGCGTCCTGCAGCGTCTTGGACGAGGTCGTTGAACAGCGGCCCCTCCTTCGCGCCGTCGAACGCCGTCGAGCCGATCGCGCTCAGCAGCAGAGCGGTCGTGCCGGCGATCGCCACCAGCGAGGTCGTGCCGACGACGGGCGGGCGCAGTACGAGCCGCCCGTCGGCGCGCCGCGCGAGCGGGGCGAGCCGGGCGAGCAGCCCGAAGAAGACGCCGAACGCGTCACCGTTCCGGACCCATGGCTCGACGCCGTAGAGGCTCATCCCGAACAGCTGGATCGCGAGGTAGATCAGCATCAGCAGCGCGAGCGGCTGCGGGTCGCGCCCGGCGGCCCAGCACAGCTCGCAGATCGCGAACGCGATCAGCCCGGCGGCGGCCGGCCACTGGCCGAGCGCGCCGCGGGTACTCGAGCGGCTCGGGCAGCGCGTCGCCGGCCACGCGCCCGGCGAGCCAGCCGGTCGCCCGCCCCAGCGCCCGCCACGGGCTGAGGACGCGGAAGACGTCGCCGAGCAGCAGCGACGCGAACGCGACGCCGACCCAGAACCCGATGTAGACGACGTTCGGCGCCCAGTTGTACTGCTGGCTGTCGGTCCCCGCCAGCCCGGCGTACACGGTGAACGCGAAGACGGCCACGCGCGAGCGCGCCGAGCACCACCTCGACCGACGAGCGGCACGCGGAACAGCGGCCGCTCGCGCGCCCGCTCCAGCCGCGGCGTCTCCCAGCCGCCCGCCAGCGCGAGGAAGGAGACGACCAGCACCGCTGCCGCGGCCACCGCGAACCAGATGACCGGGATCGGCAGGTCGGCGCGCCCGACGATCCCGTGAGCGAGCAGCCACACGGTCAACGGAGTCTATGAACGACGAAGGCCCCGCGGATTGCGGGGCCTTCGGCAATGCGTCAGCGCTTGGAGCGCGCTACTTCGTGCAGGCCGGCGGTGGCCGTGTCCGAGATCACCGCAGGCCGGGTGACCGTGTTCTCGATGAACGTCAGGTCGACCTTGTACGGGTGCTTCTTCTTCACGCAGCCGGTCGTCGAGATCATGTACTTCTTGCCGACCTTCTTGGTCAGCTTCGCGTTGAGCGAGACGAGGCCGTTGTACGTCGCGCCGACGTGCTGAGCCAGCTCGGGCACGTCGATGTGCAGCTTCTGGCCGTACTTGCCGGACGCCTTGGTCAGGGTGGTCTCGGTCAGGAACTGGAGGCTGGCGCCGTCGTCGATGAAGAAGCCGAGCATCTCCTTGCCGGTGACCGGGCTGTTCGTCTTGAACGCGGTGACCTCGAAGGTGAGGTCCGTGGGGCTCGTGCCGTTGACGCCGACCTTCGCCTTGGCCTCGCCCTTGCCGAGCACGGCGCTCTTCGGGCAGCCGCGCGCGAAGATCGTGTCCGGGTCGCACTTCGGCATGCCCTTGAGGCTGAGCTTGACGTTCTTGGCCAGGAAGACGTCGAGGTCCGACATCGTGCGCTGCGTGTTGTCGTTGACGACGTCGAGCGTGTAGGTCGCGTTCTTCGGCTTCTTCTTGGTGCCGGCCTTCTTGGGCGTGACCTTGGCGGTCAGCGTCGCGGTATCGGCGCCCTGACCAAAGGCGACGGCGGAAAAGGCAATGGCAGTGACGGCCGCAAGGGCGACGATCAGGTACTTACGCAAGGGGGACCCTCCGAACTCGGATTGACTCGCCAATCAACCCCGTAGCCTCCCGGAAGTTTCGCCCACGGCGCACTCGTACGTGCGTCCACCGGTTTTCAGTGGGCGCAGAGGCGCTCCACGCCGTCGAGCAGCGTCCAGTTCGCGCGCAGCACGCGCTCGGCCTCGGCGACCAGTGCGTCCTCGTCGGCGCCGTCCAGCCGCTCGGCGATCAGGGCGCGCGCTTCCGCCGCGTGCTCGACGTCCCGCTCGGCGTGCAGGTCGAAGTAGGCGGTGCCGGGCCCGATGGCGAAGCCGTAGTGGTCGCGCAGGCCGTCGGCCTTCACGCGCGAGATCGCGGGCTGGGCCGACTCGATCGCGTACATCGCCACGAGGTGGCCGAGCAGGTCGCGGCCGTCGCCCGTCCAGGCGTCGGCGCACTCCTGCGTCTCGGGCTCGGCGTCGGCGGGACCGTCGGCGCCGGCCGCCTGGGCGAACCCGTCCCAGAGGGAGACGTGGGCGGCCTCCTCGCCGGCGTGGGCGGCCAGCTCGATGCGCGCGGAGGCGCGGGCGGTGGAGTCGGCGGCGCGGGCGAGCGCGACGACGGCGTGGCGGTACTGGCCGGCGTACAGCGCGAGCTCGGCTGCGGAGAGCTCGCCGCGGCTCCAGCGCTGGTAGAAGGGATGGTCGAGCACGTTCCAGCGACTGTGCACGTCGGCGAGGCGCGACCAGAGGTCCACGGAGCGCGATGCTACCGTCACGCATCGGTGCGCGCCCAGCCCGACACCATCCCGGCGCCGCCGTTCCCGCGCGAGATGACGTGGATCAACGTCGCGCCGCTGCGGATGGACAAGCAGCGCGGCCGCCCGGTGCTGATCGAGTTCTGGGACTTCTGCCGCGCCAACTCGCTGCGCACGCTGCCGTACCTGAAGGCCTGGCACGAGCGCTACGCCGACGACGGGCTGCGCGTGATCGGCGTCCATGCCGGCGGCTTCCTGCCCGCCCGCGACGAGGCGAACGTGCGCCGCGCGGTCGAGCGGCTCGAGATCGCCTACCCGGTGGCGATCGACGCGCGGCTCGAGCTGTGGGACCTGTACGGCAACGTCGGCTGGCCGGCCCGCTACCTCTGGGACGCGGGCGGCTCGCTGTACTCGATGCACTACGGCGAGGGCGCCTACGACGAGACCGAGCGCGAGATCCAGGCGCTGCTCGGCGTCGAGCGCGATCTCGTCCCGCCGGTCCGCCCCGAGGACGAGCCGGGCGTGCTGCTGCCCGCGCAGACCGAGGACCAGCCGGGCGCGTACAGCGGCCCGTACGAGGCCGGCGGCGTGTAGGCGGTGCTCGAGGGCGAGGGCGAGGTCGTCGTCGACGGCCGGACGGTCGCGGTGTCCGAGCCCGGCTGCTACGAGCTCGTCACCCACCCGCACCACACCGAGGCCGTGCTCGACCTGCGGGTCGGCCCCGGCGTGACCTGCCACGCGACCTGCTTCACCCCAGCGATTCCAGCAGCCGCAGCAGCCGCGGCGGCTCGTCGTCCTCGATGAGGATGGCGGTGCCCGGCCAGTAGGGCGACTGCTTCGGCACGCCGCGCAGGAAGTGCGGCTGGTGGACCCACGAGCCGGTGTTGTGGAGCGCGCCCGCCGGCGCGCGTCGTCCACTCGGCGAGGTCGTCGCCCGGCCACGGGCCGGAGCGATGCGAGTGCCCGCAGATCACGTGCGGCGCGCGCACGTCGAGGCGGGCGAGCATCTCGACGATGCCGCGCAGGTAGCCGCGCCGCAGCCCGGCGCCCGAGAGGTCGCGGTCGACCGGCCCGATGCCGAGCCGCGTTGATGAGCGCGACCGCGGCGGCGAACCCCGCCCGCAGCGCGACGGTGCCCGGCCGCAGCCGGCGGCCGCTGCCGCCGAGCGCCAGCCAGGCGCCGCGACGACGCGCCCGTGCCGGCGCTGACCAGCGCGTGCTCGGCGCGCTGGGTCAGCGCGTGCATCCACGCGTACAGCGGCGACAGCACGGCCTCGTAGTCGTCGGGCGTGGCTCGCTCGCCGGGCAGCGAGACCGCCCAGCGCGCCATCGCGCCCGCCGCCAGCCGCTCGAAGGTCGGGATCGTGGCGTGCAGGTCGGAGTAGTGGCCGTGGATCGCGTAGACGTCGTCGCGCAGCCAGACGCCCGGGTAGATGACCTCCACGCGCGCCGGCGCGGCGCGCTCGGCCAGCGCCGCGGCGAGCACGCCCGTCTCGCGCGGCGCGATCCGCTGCTCGAGCCCGAGGAAGCCGGACGGCTCGATCAGCAGCCGGCCGTCGATCCAGCCGGCCACCAGCCCGTGGTCGTGGTTGCCGGCGGTCAGCAGCAGCTCGCCGACGGCCCCAGCGCCCGCCCCATGTCCTCGAAGAACGGGCCGGCGACCTCGAGCGCGTCGCGGTGCGGGCCGTCGCGCAGCTCGAGCCCGTCGCCGAGCACCACGAGCCGGTCGACCCCGCGCAGGGCCTCGACCAGCGGCTCGCGCATCTCGGGCCGGCGCAGCAGGTCGGTCCGCGTGCTCGCGCCGATGTGCAGGTCGGAGATCACCAGGGTCCGCACGGCGAACTAGTGTGCCGATCGCCATGAGCGGACCACTGGACGGCCTGATCGTCGCCGACTTCTCGCGCGTCCTCGCCGGCCCGTACGCGTCGATGCTGCTCGGCGACCTCGGCGCCGACGTGATCAAGGTCGAGCGGCCCGGCACCGGCGACGACACGCGCGCCTGGGGCCCGCCGTGGCGCGACGGCGAGAGCACGTACTACCTCGGCCTCAACCGCAACAAGCGCTCGGTCGTGCTCGACCTCGCCGACGAGGGTGACCGCGCGCTGGCGCGCACGCTCGCCGAGCGGGCCGACGTCCTGATCGAGTCGTTCCGGCCCGGGCTGATGGCCTCGTGGGGGCTCGACGGCGACACGGTCAGGCGCGCCAACCCGCGGCTCGTCTCCTGCTCGGTCACCGCGTTCGGGAGCGGGGAGCGGGCGAAGGGGATGCCGGGCTACGACTTCCTGCTCCAGGCGATGGGCGGGCTCATGAGCGTCACCGGCGAGCCCGACGGCCGGCCGCTGAAGGCGGGCGCCGCCGTCGTCGACCTGATCTGCGGACTGCTGGCCGTGATCGGGATCCAGGCAGCGCTGGCCGAGGGCGGCGGCCGCCACGTCGAGGTCTCGCTGATGGACTCCGCGCTCGCCTCGCTGCTCAACCAGGGCTCGGCCTGGGTGTCGGGCGGCGCCGTGCCGTCACGCCGCGGCAACCGCCACCCGAGCATCGTGCCGTACGAGACCTACGAGGCCGCCGACCGCCCGTTCGCGGTCGCGGTCGGCAACGACCGCCTGTTCGCGCGGCTGTGCGAGGCGGTCGGGCTGCCCGCGGCTGCCGGGCGACGAGCGCTTCGCCACCAACGAGGCGCGCGTTGCGAACGTCGACGCGCTGGCCGCCGAGCTCGAGGCCGTCTTCCGCACGCAGCCGGCCGAGCACTGGGTCGGACGTCCTGCGCGCCGCGGCCGTCCCGGTCGGGCCGATCAACCGCGTCGACGAGGCGTTCGCGCTGGCCTCCGAGCTGGGCCTCGAGCCGGTCGACGAGAGCGCACGGCACGCCGCTGATCGCCCCGCCGCTGCGGCTCGACGGCTCGCGGCCGCCGGTGCGGCTGCCGCCGCCCGCGCTGGACGAGCACGGCGACGAGATCCGGGCGTGGCTGGCGGGATGAACTTCTGGCATTGAGGGAGGCGGGTCGGAGTCAGACACACAGATTTCCGGCGTGATATCTAACGTCCGCATAGCGCACATTTGGTATCACACCGGTTTGCGGAGGGCCGATCCCGCTCCCTCGATGCCGAAGTTCGTCCCGCCGCGACGTCTAGCCGGCGCGGGCGGCCAGCTGCTGCCGGATGACCTTCGGCAGCATGAAGCGCACGTCCTCGCGCAGGACCTCGAACGTCTCGACCGGTCTGCGTGCCGCGGTCGCGGAAGAACTGCACGAGACGGTCGACGAGCTCCTCCGGGGCGCTCGGCGCCCGAGGAGATCCCGACCACCCGCGCACCCGAGAGCCACTCCTCCTGCACCATCGACTCGTTGTCGATCAGATGGGCCCGCGCGCCGCAGTCGCGGGCGACGTCGACCATTCGCTGCGAGTTCGAGGAGTTGGCGGAGCCGATGACGAGCACGAGGTCGCACTGGGCGGCCATCTGCTTGATCGCCGCCTGGCGGTTGGTGGTCGCGTAGCAGATGTCGTCGGTGCGCGGACCGGTGATGCTCGGGAACTTCTCGCGCAGCTTGTTGATGATCGAGCGCGTCTCGTCGACCGACAGCGTGGTCTGCGAGATGTAGGCGACGCTTGCTCGGGGTCGGGGACCTCGAGCGCGTCGACGTCGTCCTCGGTCTGCACGAGCACGATGTGCTCGGGCGCCTCGCCCGTCGTGCCCTCGACCTCCTCGTGGCCGGCGTGGCCGATCAGCACGATCGTGTAGCCCTCGCCGGCGAACTTGACCGCCTCGCGGTGGACCTTGGTGACCAGCGGGCACGTCGCGTCGATCGTCTGGAGGCCGCGCCGCTCGGCGTCGGCGTGGACGGCCGGCGACACGCCGTGCGCGGAGAAGACGGTGATCGCGCCCTCGGGGATCGAGTCGTCGAGCTCGTCGACGAAGATCGCGCCGCGCTCGCGCAGCGAGGCCACGACGTGCTTGTTGTGGACGATCTCCTTGCGCACGTAGACCGGCGGCCCGTGCAGCTCGAGCGCGTGCTCGACGGTCTGGACGGCGCGGTCGACGCCGGCGCAGTAGCCGCGCGGGGCGGCGAGCAGGAGCTTCTCGACGGTCACCGCGAGAAGTCTAGGAGCATCTGGACGACGGTCTCGCCCGTCAGGTCGAGCGCGCGGGCCGACACGGCGCTCATGTCGTCGCACTTCTTGTGCCAGCACTTGAAGGTGAAGTCGATCAGGTCGATCGCCGGCACCCCGCGGCGCAGGAACGGCGTGTGGTCGTCGAGAACCGCGCCGCGCGGTCTCGTCCGGGAACGCCGACTGGGCGCCGACCTTGCGCGCGGCGGCGCGCAGCCGGTCCCACAGCTCGATGCTCGACGAGTCCTCGCGCGGGATCCGCATGCCGCCCTTCTCGGCCACGAAGTCGAGCAGGATCACCGCCTGCGTCCGCTTCGCGAACCGGCGCGCGTAGTACTTGGAGCCGCGCAGGCCGGTCGAGTAGAAGTCCTTCGAGTCGTCGGGGCTCTCCTCGCCGTCGAAGAGCACGAAGCGGAGCGGCGGCGCGTCCGCCGGCCACCGCTTCAGCGCGCGCGCGATCTCCAGCACGCGCGGCGGTCCCGCCCGCGCCGTCGTTGGCGCCGACGAACCCGGGGAGGTCCTTGGTGTCGTAGTGGGCGGCGACGACGATCGGCTTCCCGCGCCCTGGGATGTCGCCGATCACGTTCTGGAGACCGCCCGGCACCCGCTGGAGCCGCCCGTTCGGCAGCCGCTCGCGCAGCCACTCAGCGAGCTGCTTCGACGTCTCCGAGCCCGCCGGCCGCGGCCCGAGCTCGACCTGATAGCGCAGGTCTTCGAACGCGCGGTCGCGGTCGAAGCGGTCGACCTTGAGCGCGGCCGACGCCCGTCGGCGCGTCGTCGCCGCCGAACGCGCCGACGACCGCCGCCACGACCAGGCCGCCACCCACCAGCACGAGCACCGCCGCGACGATCGAGAGTGTCTTAGTCGTTGGAGGTCACCGCCTCGAGCAGGTCCGCGAACCTCGCCCGGGCGGCCTCGCGGCGGGTCGGCACGTGCTCGCTCGGCACGCCGTCCTCCGTGGGCGGCTGGGACGTAGCCGCGCAGGATCTGCCGGGCGACGCTCTGGCGGTGCACCTCGTCGGGCCCGTCATAGAGCCGGGCGGCGCGGGCGAAGCGGTACATCTGCTCGAGCGGCAGGTCGGTCGAGTAGCCGAGCGACCCGTGCGCCTGGAGCGCCCGGTCGACCACGTCGTGCAGCACCTTCGCGCCGTAGAACTTGATCAGCGCGATCTCCTGCCGCGCGGCCGAGGCGCCCTCGGCGTCCATCTTCCAGGCGGCGTGCAGGGTCATCAGCCGCGCCGCGTGCATCTCCGCCGCCGAGTCGGCGATCCAGTTCTGCACGGTCTGCTTGTCGGCCAGCAGCGAGCCGTGCGAGTAGCGGCTCAGAGCGCGCTCGCACAGCATGTCGAAGGCGCGCTTCGAGACCCCGAGCCAGCGCATGCAGTGGTGGATGCGGCCCGGCCCGAGCCGCTGCTGGGCGATGAGGAAACCTGCACCGCGCGCACCGAGAAGCGCGTCCGGCGGGCACGCGCACGTCCTCGTAGAGGATCTCGGCGTGCCCGCCGTAGGCGCCGTAGCGCTCGTACGGGTGCTCCATGGTCGGCGACGTCGCGCACGATCGTCACGCCCGGCGTGTCGACCGGCACGATGAACATCGAGGCCCGCTGGTAGCGGTGCGCCTCGGGGTCGGTGACCGCCATCACGATCAGGAAGTCGGCCACCGAGGCGTTGGTGGAGAACCACTTGTGGCCGTTGATCACCCACGAGTCGCCGTCCTCGCACGGCGCTCGTGCGCAGCAGCGTCGGGTCGCTGCCCGCCGTGTCGGGCTCGGTCATCGAGAACGCGGAGCGCAGGTCGCCGGCCAGCAGCGGGTGCAGCCACTGCTCCTTCTGGTCCTCGGTGCCGGCCAGCGCGAGCACCTCGGAGTTGCCGGAGTCGGGCGCCTGGTTGCCGAACGCGACCGGCGCGAACGGGCTCGTGCCGAGGATCTCGTGCATGAGCCCGAGCTTGACCTGGCCGAAGCCCTGGCCGCCCAGGTCGGGCGGCAGGTGGGCGGCCCACAGGCCGCGCTCGCGCACCTGCTCCTGGAGCGGCGCCATCGCGCGCATGAAGCCGTCCTGGCCGAGCTGCTCGAAGACGGTCTCGATCGGCCAGATCTCCGCGCGCACGAAGTCGCGCATCCAGTCGAGCTGCGCCTGGAACTCGGGCTCAGTGGAGAAGTCCCACCCCACCCGTCCCATACTAGGGGCCATGTTGGTCGAGCATCGCGGGAAGCGCCCGACCGTTCACGAGTCCGCCTGGGTCGCGCCGACCGCCGTGATCTGCGGGGACGTCCACGTCGGCCCGGACGCGCGGATCATGTGGAACGCCGTGGTCAGCGCCGAGGACGGGCGGGTCGAGCTCGGCGCCCGCTGCGTGGTGATGGAGCACGCGCTCGTCCGCGGCCGCGCCGCGCATCCCGTGATCGTCGGCGACGACGTCCTGATCGGCCCGCACGCGCACGTGAACGGCGTCGCACGATCGGCCGCGAGGCGTTCATCGCCACGCGCGCCGCGCTGTTCCCGGGCTCGCGCGTCGGCGTGCGCGCCGAGGTGCGGATCGGCGGCGTCGTGCACGTCAACTCGAGCGTCGCGGACGGCGCCGTCGTGCCGATCGGCTGGGTCGCGGTCGGCGACCACGTGCTGCCGCCCGACCGCCACGACGAGATCTGGGCGATCCAGGAGGGGCTCGACTTCCCGGGCACCGTCTACGGCGAGCCGCGCGGCGACGACCTGATGGCGCGCGTCATGCCGCGCCAGGCGGCCTGGCTCGGCGCCCACCGCGACGACCGCGTGCTCTAGGGGCCCGTCCATGAACCCCGCCACGTCCAGAACCGCCGTGGACACGTCGCCGGATCACCACACGAACCCTCGGAAACTCCGAATCGGGGTCGTCCGGTATTCCCTTCGGGATTCGCGCGGCGCCCGGCTCGGTCCACGACGCTTCTGGCCGGGGCGGATCTTCCCGGACGGACCCCTGATGCCGCTGGTGGCGGCCGCGGCGGTTGCGGCCGGAGCGGCGCTCCAGTCGGCGACCGGGTTCGGGTTCAGCGTCGTCGCCGCGCCGCTCGTGTTCGCCGTCGTCGAGCCCGAGGAGGCGGTCGGGCTGCTGATCGTGCTCGGCTCGCTGGTCAACGTGCTCACGCTGGTGAGCGAGCGGCGCCGGCCGCGGCCCGTGGTGCGCGAGTGCGTCGTCCTGCTCGCCTTCGCGCTGCCCGGGGCGGTGGCCGGGGTGGCGGTGCTGCGGGCGCTCGACCCGGTGGCGCTCCAGATCGCGGTGAGCGTGGGCGTCGTCGCCACGCTGCTCGCGCGCAGGCTCGCCCAGGGCCGCGAGACGCCCGCCTGGGCCGGCCCGATCGCCGGCCTCGCCGCCGGCGCGCTGACCACCTCGACCACCACGGCGGGGCCGCCGCTGATCGTCTACCTGCTCGGCCGCCGGCTCGAGCCGGTGCAGGTGCGCGACACGGTGCCGGTCTGCTTCCTCGGGCTCAGCGTGGTCGGCGTCGTCGCCCTGTTCGTCACGGGCACGAGCGGCGCGGTGCCCGACGCCGGGCTCGTGGCGGTGCTCGTGCCGGTCGTGGTCGCGGGCCATCTCGCCGGGCGGCCGCTGTTCGCCGCGCTCGTCCGCAGCGGCCGCTACGAGGTCGTGCTCACCGCGGTGCTGATCGCCGTCGTTGTGGCCGGGCTCGCCGCAGCGGTGCTCTGAGCCGCTACGTGCTTGCCGGCGAGGCATGGCGCAGGCGCACGGCGATCGGCTCACGGCGGTGGATGCGTCGTTCCTGGCGCAGGAGAGCCAGAACGCGCACATGCACATCGGCGCCGTCATGGTCTTCGAGGGGCCGCCGCCGGCGTACGGCGACTTCGCCGACCACGTGCGCGGCCGGCTGCACCTCGTGCCGCGCTATCGCCAGAAGCTCGCGGTCCCGCCGCTCGAGACCGGGCGGCCGCTGTGGGTCGACGACCAGAACTTCAACCTCGAGTACCACCTGCGCCACACCGCCCTGCCCGAGCCCGGCAGCGAGGACCAGCTGCGCGCGCTGGCGGCGCGCATCCACTCGCAGCGGCTCGACCGCGACAAGCCGCTGTGGGAGCTGTGGCTCGTGCAGGGGCTCGAGGACGGCCGCTGCGGGCTGATCTCCAAGACCCACCACGCGGTCGTGGACGGCGTGGCGGGCGTCGACCTCGCGACCGTGCTGTTCGACCTCGAGCCGGTGCCGGCGCCGATGCCGCACGAGGGCGAGCCGTGGGTGCCGCAGCCGGAGCCGAGCGCGGCGGCGCTGGCCGCGCGCGGCGTCAAGGGACTCGTGGAGCTGCCGTTCTCGCTCGCAGGCCGCGCCGTCCGGGCGGCCTCCAAGCCCGGCACGTCGCTGCACGTCGCGCGCGAGGCGGTCGAGGGCGTGGCCGAGGTGGCGTGGGCCGGCCTGAACCCGGCGCCCGACACGCCGCTGAACGTGCCGATCGGCCCGCACCGGCGGCTGGTGCTGATCCGCAGCGAGCTGGCCGAGTTCAAGCTCGTCAAGGACGCCTTCGGCGGCACGGTCAACGACGTCGTGCTGACCATGGTCGCCGGCGGCCTGCGAAAGTGGCTCCAGTCGCGCGGCGTGCGCACCGAAGGGCTCGAGCTGCGCGCGCTGGTCCCCGTCTCGATCCGCGCCGCCGGCGAGCACGGCCACATGGGCAACCGGCTCGCCGTCATGCGCGGGCCGCTGCCGGTCTACGTCGAGGACCCGGTCGCGCGGCTCCAGGTCGTCCGCCAGGCGATGGACGGGCTGAAGGAGTCCAAGCAGGCGGTCGGCGCCGAGGTGCTGACGAGCGTGCAGAACCTCGCGCCGCCGACCGTGCTCGCGCAGGCCTCGCGGATCAACTTCTCCACTCGCCTGTTCAACCTGCTGGTGACGAACGTGCCCGGCCCGCAGTTCCCGCTCTACGCGCTCGGCCGCAAGCTCGACGACCTCTTCCCGGTCGCGTTCCTGCCGCGCGACCACTCGCTGGCGGTGGCGATCATGTCCTACAACGGCGGCATGGACTTCGGCCTGCTCGGCGACTTCGACGCGATGCCCGACCTCGACGCGCTGGGCGAGATGTTCGAGGAGGCGCGCGACGAGCTGGTCGCCGCGGCCCGCGCTCAGAGCTCGAACGGGCGCGGGACTAGTAGCCCAGGGCGAACTTCGCGTCCTCGGACATCTTCTCCGGCGTCCACGGGGGCGTGAAGACCATGTTCGGGACGACCTCCTCCACGCCGGGGACCTCGCCCACGAACTCCTTCATCTGCTCGGAGACCTGAGGCCCGATCGGGCAGGCGGGCGTGGTCAGCGTGAACGTGACGTTCACGGTGCCGCCGTCGATCTCGACCCCGTAGACGAGCCCGAGCTCGACGAAGTCGAGCCCCAGCTCGGGATCGATCACGTTGGAGAGCGCCTCGATGACGTCGTCTTCGTCAACCATCGCCCCGAGTGTACGGAGTTACGTTTGTGCCCTGTACGAACCCGGCGGTATGTTGTAGGTTGCCGGAATCGTCTCACTTCGACGAGCAGCTGGCGATCCTGAGGATCGTGGGGGACGAGGATCGGACCACCAGCGGCCGCCGCCGTCGACCGTTCTCCGCGGCGCTGAAGGCCACGCGCGACGTGATCGTCGACCTCTCGGAGCTGCACGTTCGCCGACCCGTCGCTGATGATCGACCTCGCGTGCCTCGCGCAGCGCCTGCGCGCGCAGCGGCGTGACGCTCTGGCTCACGGTCGCGCAGCCGAACATCCGCACGCTGATCGAGACCGTCGGGCTGCACCGCCTGCCCGCCGTCCGCTCGACGGCGCCGCAGCCGGCGCTCAGCGCGTAAGCGCTGTTCGAGCCGCGTCGAGCGAGTCGCGCGAGCGTCTGCCGCCAGCTCGCGGCGCCCGAACGGCGCGGATCACGAGCCCGCGCGACCGGCCCCGCCGGCTCCTGCGCCGAGTGCAGCGCGCACGCGTGTGCCGCGCGCCGTCCGGCGTCGAGCTCGATCGTGAAGTCCGTCGACGCCGCGAAGCGCGGCGCCGGCTTGCCGTCCAGCCGCTCGGCCTGGTGGCGCCAGGCGAGCGTGCGCTCCGGCTCCCACGCGTGAGCTCCTGGTCGACCTCCGAGCGCTTCTTGCCCCAGTGCCCGTGCTGGCGGCGCCGCTGCCCGGCGCCGTCGCCCTCGAGCACCTCGACGCGGTCCGCGAAGCCGAACCAGCTCCGGCAGCTCGCGCCGGGTCGCTGACCAGCGGCCACAGCGCGTCCGGTGCGGCGGGGATGCGTCCGCTCGGCGGTGACCTCGATCATGCCCTGCGACCCTATCATTTCGTTCCGATCTTGAACAGTTCCGATCATGAACGATTTGAGCGCGCCTACCGGCGGCTGTGGGGGGCGCTGCACCGCGGGCGACGAGCCGGGGCTCTCCCAGCACGAGCGCCAGCTCCTGCACCACGTGCCCGCCGAGCGGCGGCGATCGCGCTGATCGCCCTCGCGCGCGCACCTCGCGCTGCCCAAGAGCACCGCGTCGGTCGTCGTCAAGGACCTCGAGCGGCGCGGCTTCGTGCGGCGCGCGCCGCGACGCGCGCGACGAGCGCCGGCTCGCGATCGTGCTCACCGCCGAGGGGCGACGCGCGCGTGGCCGCCGACACGGTGCTCGAGCCCGAGCGCCTGGCGCGCGCGCTCGCCGCGCTGCGAGGACGGCGCAGCGCGTCGCGCTGCTCGACGCCGTCGAGGAACTGGCCGACGGAGCCGAGCGGACCGTCGTAACGTTGAGTCCGCCCCATGCTCCTCCCGCTCGTCCTGCTCTTCATCGTCGTGCCGATCGCCGAGCTGGCGCGTGCTCATCCAGGTCGGTCAGGAGATCGGCGTGTGGTGGACGGTCGCGATCCTGATCGCGGACGCGATCCTCGGCTCGATCCTCATGCGCGCGCAGGGCCGCGCGGCGTGGCGGCGCTTCAACGAGGCGATGCACGCGGGCCGCGTGCCCGCACCGCGAGGTGGTCGACGGCGTGCTCGTGATCTTCGGCGGCGCTGCTGCTGCTCACGCCCGGCTTCATCACCGACATCCTCGGGCTGCTGCTGCTGTTCCCGCCCACGCGCGCGGTCGCTGCGCGGGCTGCTCGCGCGGCGGCTCGCGCAGCGGATGGTGGTCTCGATGACCGGCGCCGGCGCGTCCGACGGACGACCGACGTCGTCGACGGCACCGCGGTCGACGTCGAGAACGACCGGCTCGACGCCGCCCGGGGGCCCGCGCTGACGGAGCCGGGCTCCGAACGCGCCCGGCGCCCGACGGGCCCGGGGTTCTCCGACGCGGTCACCTTCAGCTTCGGCGACCCGGCGGCCGGCCTGCACGGGCTCGCGCGGCTGGCGGCTGTCGCGGCACCGGCGGCAGCGCGCTGGCCGTCGTCTTCGAGGGCCGCGAGCCGGTGACCGCGCTCGCCCGCGGCGGACTGCCCGTCGATCGCCGGCGCCGACTTCGAGCGGCTCGAGCTCGACGGCCTGGCCACCACGGTCGAGGAGCCGCTCGAACGCTGGACGCTGCGCGATCGGCGACGACTGAGCTTCGACCGCTTCGAGGCCACCGGCCCGCCGGCCGACATCGAGCCGTCGGAGCCGCTCGCCCAGCGCCGGCGGGATGGCCGGCTACGAGCAGCTCTGCCGCGTGCACGGGAGCGTCCGCGGCGCACGAGGTCCGCTGCCTCGGCCAGCGCGGGCACTCGTGGGGCGAGCCCGGACTGGGAGCGGATCGACTCGACGCGCGCGCTCGGCCGCCTGGCTCGAAGACGGCAGCGGCGTCGTGCTGAGCGCCGTCCGCCCGGCCGGCAGCTCCGGCCACGAGCCGGAGGCGACCTGGGCGGCGCTGCTCGGCGCCGCCGGCAGCCTGCGCGTCGACGAGCCGCGCCTGTCGACCACGTACGACGAGGACGGCCGCCAGCGCCGCGCCGGCCTCGAGCTGTGGGTCGGCGAGGACGACGGCTACCCGCGGCGCGCCACCGGCGAGGTCGTCTGCGGCTCGACGCTCGACCTCGGCGCGCTGCGGCTCGACTGCGCGTTCTTCGGCTGGCGCATGGACGGGCCGCAGCGGCATCGGGCGCTACGACGTGCTGCGCCGCGCATGATCCGGGCGATCGTCTCCGACTTCGGCGGCGTCCTCACGACGCCGCTGCATGCACGCCTTCACGCGCCTCGCAGCGACGGGCTCGGCGTCCCGGCCGAGGCGTATCGGCGAGGCGTTGCGCGCACAGCCCCGCGCACGACGGCGTGCACCCGCTGTTCGCGCTCGAGCGCGGCGAGATCAGCGAGGCCGAGTTCATCGCCCGGCTCGAGCGCGGCCTCGAGTCGGCGCTCGGCCGCCCGGTCGACGCTGCGACGGCTACGGCGCGCGGCTGATGGACGAGCTGGAGCCCAACCACGAGCTGTTCGAGCTACTTCCGGCGCGCTGCGCGACGAGCGCGGCCTGCGCTTCGCGCTGTGCACCAACAACGTGCGCGAGTGGCAGCCGCTCTGGCGCCCGCAAGCTGCCGATCGACGAGGTCTTCGAGCTGGTCGTCGACTCCGGCTTCGTCGGCACGCGCAAGCCCGAGCCGGAGATCTACGCGATCACGCTCGAGCGGCTCGGCCTCCCCGGCGGAGGCGTGCGCCTTCCTCGACGACCTCGAGGTCAACGTCGACGGCGGCGCGCGAGGCGGGCATGCACGGCATCGTGTACCGGGACAACGCCCGGGCACTGGCCGAGCTCGCCTCAGTGCTCGGCTAGCCCGCTAGCCATCGGCGGCGTCGGGGGCGAACTGGGCGAGCGACACCTCCGGTCGCCGCGGCGAGCTCGTCGGCGGTGGCGGTGCCGGACGCCTCGACGGCGGCGGTCCAGGCGTGCACGGACCGCTTGGAGAACTCCTGGACCTCCGGCGAGTTCGCCGCCGCGACCGGGTCGTCGACGACCTGGCCGGCGAGGTAGAGGTCCAGGCCATGAGGGCTGCCGTCCCAGCCGGGCCCGACGTAGAGGGCGCCGGCGCCGCTGCCGCGCGATCTCGATCGGCACGGTGTGCTCGAGCTCGAGCATGCGTCTCGCTCGTCGCCGTTCGGCGACAGGCGCAGCTCGACGAGGCTGGTCGGGCCGCCGAAGGTCACCTGGAGCAGCGCGCGGCGGCTCGCAGCTGCAGGATCTCGCCGCCGGCGTTGCCCTCGAGCTGGAAGTGCCGCCGACGCGCAGGTCGCCGCTGACCGGGAGGAACCAGCGCTTCAGGCGGTCGGGGTCGGTCACGGCGTCCCAGACGTCTTCGATCGCGGCCGGGTAGCTGCGCCGGAGCACGACGCCGACGGCCTCGCCGCGCCCCCGATCGCCGGCTCCGACCTCGCGGTGGATCGCCGCCAGCTGGCTGGGGATGTCGATCATTTCTCGTTCCTTCCTCGTCATTGATACGGCGTTGCCGCTTGCCCCGGGCGATCTCGGTGGCCAGCGCGTCGAGGTGCTGGCTCCAGAACCGCGCGGAAGCGGTCCAGCCACATGTCGACCTCCCGCAGCGGCCCGGTGCGACGGCGTAGAGGCGGCGCGCGCCGTCCGCCCGCACGGTCGCGAACCCGCTCTCGCGCAGCACCCGCAGGTGCTGGGACACGGCCGGGCTGGGAGATCCCGAACTCCGCCCGGATGACGGCCGCGATCGCGCCGGAGGTCTGCTCGCCGTCGGCGAGCAGCTCCAGGATCCGGCGCCGGACCGGGTCACCGAGAACGTCGAACGCGTGCACCGCGACATCATTGCAGCGGCGGCTTATATAAGTCAAGCCTTAGAAGGCGTGCGTCAGTTCTCGCAGCCGAGCCGGTCCCAGCAGTACAGCTCGATGCACTCGGCGGCCAGCTCGTCCGCCCGTGCCGAGGACAGCCACGGGCAGCACCATGTCCAGCGCCTGGTCCTCCGCGAAGCCGGCGTTGAACGCGTCCTCCCCGCGCAGGCCGGCGGCGATCTTCAGCGCCTCGCGGCGGTTCTCGCCGAGCGAGCTGAACGCCGCGACCAGGAAGTCCTTGTTCGCGACCGGGGTGCCGACGTCCATCGACGCGTGCCAGGCGGCGAGCATCGACAGGTCGTGCTCGTCGAGGTCATTGACCGCCTTCGCGTAGTGCGAGGCGAGCTCCTCGTCGGGAATCTCGTCGACCCACGCGCGCACCAGCTCGCACAGCAGCTGGCGACGGGCCTCGCGCCCGACCGACTCGGCGATGACGCGGATGGCGTCCTTCGACTCGATGAAGCACAGTGGCATGACGCGCGCGCACGGTACGCAGGGCGCCGGACGGAACGAGGACTGGTTGAATCCGCGGTCGCGTGTACGAGTCCCACTACCTGCGGGCGGTCGATCCGGCCCGGCCGCGCGGGGCGTGGATCCGCCACACGTCGCACCAGCGGCCGGGCGAGGCGCCGACCGGCGCGCTGTGGTGCACGGTCTGGGACGCCGAGGCCGGCCCGCCGTACGCGGTCAAGCAGTCGCTGCCCGCTCCGTCGCCGCCGGCCGGCGCGCGCTTCGCGGGCTCGGCGTCCGCGGCGCGGGCGCTCGGCCGCCTGGGAGCTCGAGGCGGCCGGCGACGAGGCCGGCCCTGCGCCACCTCCCGCGCGCGTGGATGTACCGCGCGCCGCTCCCGCGCACCAAGCTCGAGAGCCCGCTCCCGGACGCCGTGTTCACGCGGCTGGATCGAGGCCGGCGGGCGCCGCACCGAGGTGGCCGGCTGGCGCGGGATGGTCGGCCACAACTGGGGCTCCGAGCACGCCGAGCGCTGGGTCTGGCTGCACGCCGTCGGCTTCGCCGAGGCGCCCGGCGCGTGGCTCGACGTCGCGCTCGGCCGCGTGCGCGTGGGGCGGGTGGTCACGCCCTGGATCGCGAACGGCGCGCTGTCGCTCGACGGCGCCCGGCTCGCGCTCGGCGGGATCGGACGCGTGCGGTCGACGCGGGTGGACGCGCGGCCGGGCGCGCTGCGGGCGGTGATCGGCGGCGCGGGTGCGACGGTCCGGGCGACGGTGTCGGCGCCGCTGGAGCAGACCGTCGCGTTCGAGTACGTGGGCGGGCACCACGCGCTCAACTGCTCGATCGCCGAGGTGCGCCTGCGGGTCGAGCGGCCGGGGCGGCCGGCGTTGGAGCTGGCGTCGGCGTTCGGGGGCGCCTATGAGCTCGGCGTGCGTGAGACGGACCACGGCGTCCCGGTCGAGCCGTTCCCGGATCCGTAGGGACGAACTTCTGGCATTGAGGGAGGCGGGATCGAGGCCCGTGTCAACTGGCGACCCCTGATGCGGACGTTAGTTGACACAAGCGACCGAGCCCGCCTCCCTACAAGCCCGAAGTTCGTCCCGCCACGGCCTCCAGAGCCCGGTCCACATCGGCCTCGGTGTTGCACACATGGAACGACAAGCGGATGAAGCCCTCGCGGACGGTGAACGAGACGTCGGCGCCGCGCAGCCGCGCGACGACGTCGTCGTCCAGCCGGCAGCGCCACGATCGCCGAGTCGCCCGGCCCGATGCCCAACCCTGCACGGAACCGGTTCGCGAGCCCGACGTCGTGCGCGTGGATCGCCTCCACCCCCACGTCGGCCAGCAGCCGCAGCGCCGGCACGGCGCCGACCCAGCTCATCCACGCCGGCGACAGGTCGAATCGGCTGGCATCCCCGGCCAGCCGCAGCGGCGCGTCGTAGTTGGTGTCGAACGGGTCGTCGCCCGCGTACCAGCCGGCCATGTGCGGCCGCAGCCGCTCGGCGGCCGCCGGGCGCACCGCCATGAACGACGTGCCGCGCGGCGACAGCAGCCACTTGTACGCGCTCGCCATCAGGAAGTCGAAGCGGCCCGCGTCCAGCGGCAGCCAGCCGCTCGCCTGCGTGGCGTCCACGCAGGTCAGGGCGCCGTGGTGCGTCCGCCGCCTCGACGATGGCGTCCAAATCGGCCACGCGCCCGTCGATCGACTGCACCGCGCTGACCGCGACGAGCGCGGTCGAGCCGTCGATCGCCTCCGCGAGCCGGTCCAGCGGGACCAGGTCCACCTGCGCGCCCGCCACCAGGAACGGCCAGATCACCGAGGTGAAGTCCCGCTCGGCGCACAGCACCCGCTCGCCCCTCTTCAGCGCCAGCGCCATCAGTCCGGTGAAGGCCGACACCTGGCCGGCCACCGCGACGTCAGAAGCCGCCGCGCCGTGCAGCCCCGCCCACGCCGAGCGCGACTCGCCGACCGCCCGGTCCCAGACGTCCCAGTGCGTGCGGCCGTGACGCCACTCGTCGACGGCACCCAGCAGCGCCTCGACCGCCGGGCGCGGCGGCAGCCCGTAGGAGGCGGCGTTCAGGTACGTGGTCTCCGGCGAGAAGAGCCGGCGGGCCTCGGCGAGCGTCAGCAGGCGGCTCAGCGTACAGAGGACGCCAGCGCGCCGAGGAAGAGCGCCTTGGCGAAGCGGGTCGCGCCCTCGACGTCGGGCGGCGAGCGCTCGGCCAGCCGGGCGCCCAGCTCGAGCCCGACGGCGACCATCGCGTGCGCGCAGTAGTCGACGTCGACCGGCGGCAGGTGGCCGGCGTCGATCGCCGCCCGCAGGTCCTCGGCCAGCTCCTCGGTCCCCGCCGGGAGCACGGTCTCGCCGAAGCGGTTGCTCATCGTGTCGAGGTTGCGGCGCATGAACGCGAAGCGCTCGGGCTCCTCGACGATGAACTCGAAGAACGCGCGGTAGCCGCCCTCGACGAACTCCGACGCCGTCTGCGCGCTGCGGCGGGCGGCGCGGACGCGACGGCGCGCCTCCTCGCCGGCCTCCGTCGATCAGCGCCTCGAAGATCGCGTCCTTGTCCGGGAAGTAGTTGTAGAACGTGCCCGACGCGAGCTCGGTGCGGCGGATGATGTCGCGCACGCTGGCCGCCTCGTAGCCCTGCTCGGCGAACACCTCGCGCGCGGCGTCGAGGATCGCGGCGCGGTTGGCCGCCTTGGTCCGCTCGCGCCGCCCGAGCGCCGTGCTCATGCCGGGGCCACCTCGGGCCGCGCCCGCGGCGGCACCGGAAGCGCGTAGCCCCGCGCGCGCGCCCGCTCGGCGCCGCGGCGGCGCTCCTTCTCCAGGTCCGCCAGGTAGTCGTCGTAGTCGACCTGCATCGTGTGCCGCTTGGAAGCCACGTAGCGCTTGAACATCCGCTCGCGCTCGGCCGCGATGTCCGCCCGTAGCGCCGCGCCATCGGGCAGCGCGTAGCGCCCGGCCAGGTGGTCGCACACCCACTCGGACTGCGCCGCGGCGATCGGCATGATCGCGCCCAGCGGCTGGAGCAGGCCGATGAAGTACACGCCGCTGCGCCCCGGGTGGAAGACGCGCCGGAACAGCGGCAGGTCGTTGTCGGGCGCCGAGATCAGCGCCTCGTCGAAGAACGGGAACGTGACCTTGTAGCCGGTGCAGTAGATGACGATGTCCGCCTCGACCTCGCTGCCGTCGGCGAACACGACGGTGCGCTCGGTGAGCCGCGCGATGTTCGGCTTCGGCGTCACCTCGCCGTGCGCGACGCGCGACAGGATGTCGTCCGAGATGGTCGGATGCGCCTCGAGCGGCCGGTGGTCGGGCTTCGGGAGCCCGTAGCGCTGCATGTCGCCGACCGCGATCCGCAGCAGCGTCTCCATCACCCGCCGCCGGATCCAGAACGGCACGCCGGCCTGGGTCGAGAACTGGTCGAGCGGGCGACCGAACGCGTACTTGGGCACCACCCACGCGCCGCGCCGCGCCGCCAGGTAGGTGTTCGCCGCCGTGAAGCTCGCCTCGACCGCGATGTCCATCGCCGAGTTGCCCATTCCGAGCACTACGACCCGCTTGTCGCGGAAGAAGTTGGGATCTTCGCCCGTGTACTCGTGGGCGTGCATCTGAAGGCCGGCGAACTCGTCCATGCCCGGGAACCCCGGCTCCGGCCAGCGCGCGTCCCAGTGGTGGCCGTTGGCGACCATCAGCGCGTCGAAGCGGCGCACCTGGCCGTCGTCGAGCGTGACCTCCCAGGTGCCGTCGGCGGCCGGCGCCGCGCGCTCGACGCCGGTCTCGAACGTGATCCTGTCGCGGAACCCGAAGTGGTCGACGTAGGCGTCGAAGTACGCGGCGATGTGGGTGTGGTGCGGGAAGTCGGGATACGACTTCGGCATCGGGAAGTCGGCGAACTCCATCCGGTCGCGCGACGTGTTGATGTGCAGCGAGCGGTACGCCGCCGACATCCCGTTGCGGTTCTTGTAGACCCAGTTGCCGCCGACGCGGTCGGACTTCTCGAAGCAGTCGAACTCGAAGCCCCGCTGGTGCAGCGCCTTGGCGGCCGCGATGCCGGACGAGCCGGCACCGATCACACAGACGCTGGGGAGGCGAGTCACCTCCCAAAGATGACACAGGCGTCAAGTTTGCACGGCAGTCCCGATCGCGAGCGGACGGATCAGGCGCGGCATCCGGTGCCAGACGTCGCCCCGTGCCTCGACCGCGAACCCGCCCTCGCGCAGCGCGGCCAGCGTGTCGCGGTTGGCGTGGCAGCCGTTGCCGATCCGGCGCCACGGGTGGTCGAGGCGGTCCTGCCAGCGCGCCAGCCGCTCCTCGCCGCGCACGTGCTCGATGAACAGCAGCCGCCCGCCGGGGCGCAGCACGCGCCTGAACTCGGCGATCGCTCGCGCCGGGTCGGCGACGGTGCACAGGACCAGCGTCGAGACGACGGTGTCGAACGTCGCGTCCTCGAAAGGGAGCGACTCGGCCGAGGCGGGCACGACCGGCCTGCCGGCACGGCGCGCCATCGGCGCGTCGGGCTCGGTCAGCACGAGCTCGATCCCCTCGGGATAGTGCGGCAGGTTCAGGCCCGTGCCGGCGCCGATCTCGAGCACGCGGCCCGAGGCGGCAGCCAGCAGCGAGCGCCGGTGATCTGCCATGCCGGCGCGCTCGCCGCGCCGGAGGGCGGAGTCGTAGAGAGCTGCGAAGAGGCGCGAGTACATGCCTGGGGTTTGTACGGGCGCGCCTCGACCGCGCCATCCCCGGATCCGGCCATCGCGATCGAATGGCCCGTTCCGGTGATGTGGGCCCCGTAGGATGCCGCCCCTATGGATCCCGAGCAGGCGGAGGTCAAGGCGTCGGGCGGCGTGGTCTGGCGCCGCGGCGACCGCGGCATCGAGGTCGCGCTCGTCCACCGCCCGCGCTACGACGACTGGTCGTTCCCGAAGGGCAAGCTCGACAAGGGCGAGTCCTGGGAGGACGGCGCGCTGCGCGAGGTGCAGGAGGAGATCGGCATGCGCTGCCGGCTCGGCCACGAGCTGCCGCACACCTCCTACCGCGACCCCAAGGGCCGCGCCAAGGTCGTGCGCTACTGGATGATGGAGCCGATCGACGGCGAGTTCGTGCCCTCGAACGAGGTCGACGAGATGCGCTGGCTGCCGGTCGCCGACGCCGGGCGGCTGCTCAGCTACGAGCACGACCGCGAGCTGCTGCGCGAGGTCTCCGGTTGAATCGCGACCGCTTCCCCGGGCTGCGCAGCGGCTGGGCGCGGCTCGACGGGCCGGCGGGCACGCAGATGGTCGACAGCGCGATCGAGGCGATGGCCGAGTTCATGCGCTCGGGCGACAACGCCAACCACGGCGGGCTGTTCGAGGCCGCCCACCGGACCGACGAGCTGGTCGCCTCGGCACGCGCGAGCGCCGGCACGCTGCTCGGCGGCGATCCGCGTGGCGTCGCCTTCGGGCCGAGCATGACCGCGATGACCATGCGCTTCTCGGCGGCGGCGGGGCGCGCCATGCGGCCCGGCGACGAGATCGTGCTCAGCCGGCTCGACCACGACGCCAACGTGAGCCCGTGGCTGATCGCCGCCGAGCGCGCCGGCGCCACCGTCCGCTTCGCCGAGCCGGACCCGGAGACGCTCGAGCTGCCGGCGTCCGCCGTCGAGGCGGTGCTGACCGGCCGCACGCGCTGGGTCGCCGTGACCGCGGCCTCCAACGCCGTCGGCACTGTCCCCGACCTGCCCGGCATCGTGGCCGCCGCGCATGCGGCCGGCGCGCGCGTGTACGTCGACGCCGTCCACGCCGCCCCGCACCGCCGGATCGACGTCGAGGCGCTGGGCTGCGACGCGCTCGCCTGCTCGGCGTACAAGTGGTTCGGCCCGCACATCGGGATCCTGTGGGGGCGCCCCGACGTGCTCGAGCAGCTCGGCCCGGACAAGCTGCGCCCGTCGTCCGACGAGGTGCCGGACCGCTACGAGCTCGGCACGCTCCCGTTCGAGTCGCTGGCCGGCGTGCGCGCCGCCGCCGACTACGTGCTGTCGGCCGACTGGGACGCCGTCCGCGCGCACGAGGACGCGCTGCTCGCGGCCGCGCTCGACGGCCTGCGCGGCATGCCGCACGTCACCGTCTACGGCGCCGCCCGCGACCGCGCGCCGACGCTGATGTTCAACGTGCGCGGGAGGACGGCGGACGAGGTCGCCGCCGCGCTCGCCGACCGCCAGATCGCCGTCTGGCACGGCAACTACTACGCCTGGGAGCTCGAGCGCTTCCTCGGCCTCGAGCCGCACGGCGCGGTCCGCGCCGGCTTCGTCCACTACAACGACGAGGCCGACGCGGAACGGCTGCTGGCTGCGGTCAGTGACCTCGCCTAGCTGACGACGACCTCTTTGCGGTCGCCGTTCGGCCCGGCAATGAACGGCCGCTGGAGCAGCCCCTGGAGGGTCTCGGAGGCATCCGGCGCCTCCTGCGCGGTCGGGTAGTCGTCGGCCCACGCGCTGTGGGGCGCCGAGTACTTGAGGAAGATCGCCCGCCGCTCGTAGTCGGCCGTCCACGGCCACGTCCCGTGCGTGAGCGCCTCGGTGAAGACGATCGCCGATCCGGCGGTGACGGGGACTCGGTGCAGCCACGCCCCGACCGTCTCGAGCTTCGCGTAGTCGTCGGGGCACGGCGTGTTCGCCTTGTGGCTGCCGGGGATCGCGACGAAGCCGCCGTCGTCCACGCTCGCGTCGACGAGCGAGATCGCCACCGCGACGAGCCCGTTGTAGATGCGCTCGTTCCGGTAGAGGTAGTAGCTGTCGGGCAGGAACGGCGTCCCGCCGCCGTGCAGCCCGAGCCGCGTCGAGCCCTCGCGCATCATGATCATGTGGCCGTGGTCGTAGCGGACCTGCGGCCCGATCAGCTCGCGTAGGTAGCCGAGGATCGTCGGGTGCTCGATCAGCCGGCGAAACGGCGGGTCCCAGGTGTGCGGGCGCCCGCCCGAGATGAACCGGCTGTCGTTGCTCCACAGGTCCTGGAGCTCGCCGCGCTCGGCCTGGCCCCAGAGGTCGTACTCGTCCAGGTGGCGGTTGAGCTCGGTCACCTCGTCGGCGCCGATGACGTCCGGGACCACGATGTAGCCCAGCGTGTCGAACAGGTAGCGCTCGTGTGCGTTCATCACGGTCCTTCCAGGTCGAGGGTCACTTGCCGAAGCCGGCGGTCAGGCCGGAGCGGATCGCGCGCTGGGCGCACATGAAGACGATGAAGATGGGCAGCAGCGCGATCAGCGCGGCGGCGGCGTTGGCCTGGGGCTCGCTGTCGAACCGGCCGGCCAGCGTGGAGGCGGCGACCGTGATCGTGAACCGGTCGCTGGACTGGATCAGGATCAGCGAGATCACGAGGTCGCCCCACGTCCACACGAAGCTGAGCGCCGCGAGCGTCGCGATCGCGGGGCGGCTGAGGGGAAGCACGACACGGGTGAACGACTGCCACGCGGTCGCGCCGTCGACCTCCGCCGCCTGGAGGATCTCGCCCGGGATGCCGTCCCGGTAGTAGGCGTAGATCAGGTACAGCCCGAACGGCACGTTGATCGCGCCGTAGATCAGGCCGAGCACGAACAGGTTGTCGGTCAGCCCCGCGTTGCTGAGCATCACGAACAGCGGGATGATGTAGACGACGTAGGGGACGATCCACATGCTCACGATCAATCCCATGAGCGCGGTCGCGATCCGTCCGGAGTGCCGCAGGAACCAGTAGCCGGCGAGCGCCGAGACGACGACCACGACGACCACGCCGGTGGTGACGGCCACCATCGAGTTCACGATCCCGCGCCCGAGCTCCGCGTTCTCGAGCGCGTACGAGAAGTGCTCGGTCGTGAATGCCGTCGGCAGCCCGAGGCGCGACTCGAAGTAGTCGTCCTCCGGCCGCACGGCCGTGAACATCATGAAGGCGAACGGATAGACGAACGGCACGCACGCGAAGATCAGCGCCGTGACCTTGAGCCGCCGGGACGTCGTGGTCGTCATGCCCGCTCGCTCCTGCGCGCGATGGGATAGCCGACGGCGAGCACGATCACGGCGATCAAGAGCAGGCACATCGCCTGCGCCGACGCGTAGCCGAACAGCCCGTTCGTGAAGGCGTTCTGGTAGACGTCGTAATCGAGCGTCGTCGAGGAGTAGCCGGGCCCGCCGCGGGTGAGCACGTAGATCCACCCGAACACGTAGAGGAACACGCTCACGACCTGGTAGACGATCCAGAACGCGACCACGCTCGCGATGCCGGGCAGCACGACGTAGCGCAGCCGCTGGAGCCAGCGGGCGCCGTCGAGCTTCGCGGCCTCGAGCAGGTGCCTGTCGATGCTCGTCATCGCCGCCGAGAAGATCACCGTGCCGGCGCCGACGCTGGCCCACGCGAGCACGAGGATCAGGGTCGGCTTGACCAGCGCCGCGTTGTCGAGCCAGAGCACCGGCTCGGAGACGATGCCGAGCCCGAGCAGGACCTCGTTGACCAGGCCCTCCGGGGCGAGGATGCCCCGGAACATGATCCCGATGATCGCGGGCGACAGCACGGCGGGGAAGAAGAAGATCGCCTGGAACACCCCGGTCGCCGGCGTCCGCTCGTGCAGCGCGAACGCGAGCACGAGCGGCAGCGCGGTCCACAGCGGCACGCCGATCAGCAGCACGGCGGTGTTCTGGACGATCTCGCCGGTGATGGGGTTGGACAGGAACTCGCGGTAGTTGGCGAGGCCGAGCCACGGGCTCTCGCCGCCTGGCCGCCAGTCGGTGAACGAGTGGTAGAGCGCGACGCCGGCGGGGATCAGCACGACCACCGTGATCACCGCCAGCACCGGCAGGAGGTACGGCAGCTCGGCGAGGCCGCCGGCCCTCCGCGCACGGCGACGGCGCGCGCGCCTCCCCGTGGCGGCGACCGCGCCCGTCGCTGTCCCTTCGGTCATTGGAGGCGCGGCTTCGCCTTCTCGATCGCGTCGTCCACGTGCCCGAGCACCTCGTCGCTCGACAGCCGGCCGGCGAGGAAGTCGGGGGCGTCCTTCTCGAGCGGGATCAGGGCGGACGCGGGGAAGGCGGTGTAGATCGTGTGGTTGTCCGGAAGCTTCATGATCTCGAGCATCGCCTGCACGGGCGCGTCCTCGGACGGGGTCTCCGCCGTCCGGTTCACGGGGACGTCGCCCTGCTCGCTCCAGGCCAGCTCCTGCATCTCACGCGAGGCCACGAACGCGATGTACTTCCACGCCTCCTCGGGATGGTCGCTCCACGAGGTGACGCCGAACCCGACGTTCGCGCCGGTGTCGGTCATCTCCGGCCACGGCGAGCTCGCGAGCTTCGGCGGCAGCGTGACGCCGACCTTCTCGTCGCCGAGCTGCTCGCGGAACAGCCCGAGGTTGCCCGTGGTCTCCAGCGCCATCGCGACCTGGCCCTTGCCGAACTGGTCGCGCGCTCCCTCCAGCGACGCGGTGGCCGCGTCCTTCTTGAAGCAGCCGCGCTCCTCGAGGCCGCTCACGAAGTCGAGCGCACCCTTGAACGCGGGGTTGGAGGCCGGGAGATCGAGGCTCATCCAGCGCTCGGTGTCCTCCGGCGAGAGCAGCTGGCCGCCATAGACGAACAGGTACCACTCGAGCAGGTAGCCGTCGCGCCAGCCGGCGGCGAGCGGCTCGATCCCCGCCTCGCGCAGCGCGCTGCATGCGTCGAAGAGCTCCTGGTCGGTCGTGGGCGGCGCCTCGGGGTCGAGGCCGGCCTTCTCGAAGAGCTCCTTGTTGAACGTGAGGAAGTAGCCGTAGACGGAGACCGGGACGGCGTAGGTCTTCCCGTCGGGGGACTGGGACGTCTTCCACAGCGGGTTCTCGTCGCGCTGCTCGTCGGTGATGAACTCGTCGAGCGGCGTGAAGCCGTCGCGGTAGTCACCGGCGAAGGCGCCCGGGAACAGCGTCACCAGGTCCGGCCCCCGCCGCGCCGCGATCGTGCCCCGGAGCTTCACGTAGAGGTTCTCGTACGGGATCCCTTCGTGCTGGATCTTGATGTCGGGGTTGGCCTTCTCGAACGCGCTGTCGATCTGGTCCCAGACCTCCTTGCCGCCGTCGGAGAAGTAGCCGGAGTTCCAGATCGTCAGCGTGACCGGATCGCCCGGCTCTCCGGACTCCTCGTCGGAGCCGCACCCGACCGTGTACCCCGCGCCCGCCAGCGCTGCGATGACGAGCAGCGCGCTCGCCGCACGACGCCTCAACCCTCTCGCCTGATGCGCCACTGCCTCTTCTCCCCTCGAATGCGATCCCGCCAGAGTCGCATCATCTGAACAGCAGTTACGATAGTGAGCCAATGTACTGCGCAACCCGCAGGTCGTCAACACGCATTCGCGCGTGCGACAGCGGACGGCGACGGGTACGCGTCAGCGCGCGGCGCCGCCGGCGCCGACTTCCACGGCGGCGGCGATGTACGCCTCGCGGTTCGCGTCGAAGCGATCGCGGGGCGAGGAGAGCACGATGGCCAGCGACGAGTCGCCGCTGCCGATCGGCGCCGCCACGCAGCCCACGCCCGGGATGAACTCTTCCTCGTCGATCGCGTACCGCTTGGCGCGGATCTCGTCGAACGCCTTCAGGAGCTCTTCCCTGCGGGTGATGGTGGCGGGCGTGACGCGCTTGAGCGGGTGCGTGGCGAGGTACGCCTCGCGCACCTCGTCGGGCGCCAGGGCGAGCAGCAGCTTGCCGCTCGCACGCGCGTGACCCTCTTGAATCGGGCCGATCGGGCTGCTCGCGACGCCTACGGGATGGTGCCCGGGCACGCTGCACAGCAGCACGAGCTGGTCGCGCTGGCGCATCGCGACGTACGCGGTCTCGCCGGTGCGCGCGGCGAGCTCGCGGGCGAGCGGCATGAACCCGCCCGGCACGACGTGGCGCTCGAAGGCGGCCACGAGACTGCCGACCCCGAGCCCGATCCGGTAGCGGCGCTCGGGGCTCTGCGTGACGTAGCCGGCCGTGCCGAGCGTGTGCAGCAGGTGATAGGCGGTGGCCCGGTTGAGGCCGAGCGCCTGGGTGATCTCCTGAACCGTGGCGCCGTCGGGGCTCGCGGCGATCGTGTTGAGGATGTCGGTGGCGCGCGCGACCGACTGCACACGGGGCGGCTTCGAGGGCGTCTTGCCCGTCAGCGGAGCGACCGACACGCCTACGACGGTATCAGCATCTGAACAGCGTGTCGGATCGCGTCCAGGCTCGCCCGCAGCCTGCCCACCTGATCGGCCACGCCGGCGCGGTTGTCGAGCCCCTCGACGCTGAGCAGGAACTCGCCGCCGGCCGCGCCGAGCAGCACGCCGAGCAGCGTCCGCAGGTCGGCGACGCCCTCGCCCGGGTAGCGCCAGCGCAGGGCCCAGCCGCGGCGGTGGTAGCCGTCGGCGACGAAGTCCGAGACCAGCTCGTAGTCCTTGACGTGGCCGGCGGGCGCCAGCGGCGCCAGGCGCTCGATCACGGGCGCAGGGTCCTCGAGGCTGGAGACCGGGTTGATGAGGTCGAGGAAGACGCCGATCTCACCGACGCGGTCGACGATGTCGACATACTCGGCAGCGGTGAAGTCGGAGTGGTTCTCGAGCAAGAGGCGGACGCCGGCGTCGGCCGCGACGCCGAGCGAGGACCCGAGCACAGCGACGACGTGGTCCGCCTCCGCCGCGATCAGGTCGGGGCGCCCGGCGAGGTCGGCCCGGTAGAAGCCCGACGCCACGCGGAGGATGGGGCTGCCGATCAGCGCAGCGCGATCGACCCAGTGCGCGACCCGTTCGCGACCGTCGCCCCGCAGGAAGTCGCCGGAGGCCAGCAGCCGCAGACCTTCCCCCTCGGCGCGCCGGGCGAGGTCCCCGAGCGCGCGGTCCTCGAGCGCGCGCGCGTGGTGCAGGTTGAGCTGCACGAACGCGGCCCCCGCCTGCCGCGCCTCGTCGATCACTCCGTCGAGGTCGATCTCGCCCGCCTCCAGGCGCGCGTGCCAGCACAGCGTGTCGGCGCCGAGCACGAGTCGCGTCACAGCGTCTCCTTGCCGAGCACCGAGTAGAGGCCCGCCGCGGCGGTCCGGACGGGCCCGCCGGGCGCGTCGCGCGCGATGCCGGCCAGCGCCGCCCACGCCGGCAGCGACCAGACGGCCAGGCCGCGCGGGTCGGGCCCGAGGTGGCCGATGCGGTCGGCGAGCAGGCACAGCTCCGCCTCGTCGTGGCGGCCGGTGCGGTCGTCGAAGTGCGCGACCACCGCGTCGCGGTCGGCGCCGGGCTCCCAGTCGAAGAACTCCGCGTAGAAGCGCTCGCTCGGCGACGCGACGGGCTCGACGAGCGCGTCGTAGCAGCCCGCGCGATCGATCCGCGCCGCCATCTGGAACGGCTCCTCGTATCCGTCGGCCTCGCCGCTGCGGAAGACCCGCTCCCAGTCGTCGAAGCGTTCGAGCCCGAACGCCGGGCTGTGCCAGACCGTCAGGTACTCGGGCTCCGGCCCTAGCCGCCACGTGCGGCCGAGCATGAGCACGGCGATGTCGTCGGCGTGGTCGGAGGCCCAGCCGCCTCCGCCGAGGCGCATGATCTTGTGGAAGGTCTCGAGCGAGACTCCCGCGCGGCGACTCGTGTACTCGACGTAGATCACTTAGAACGCCACCGTACGGCGGATCGCCTCCGCGATGCGGTGGACGTCGGGCAGCCAGGCGTCCTCCAGCACGCCGGCGTAGGGGATCGGCGTGTCGTCGCCGCCGACGACGGCGGGCGGCGCGTCCAGCGCCTCGAACGCCTCGATCGTCAGCCGCGCGGCAAGCGTCGCGCCCCAGCTGCCGGCGAACGACGCCTCCTGGACGACGACCACGCGGCTGGTGCGCTCGACGCTCTCCCGCACGGTCTCGAAGTCGAACGGCACCAGCGTTCGCGGGTCGATCAGCTCGACCTCGATCCCCTCGCCGGCCAGCGCGTCCGCGGCCTCGAGCGCACGGTGGCGCATCAGCTGGGTCGCCACCACGGTGACGGCGTCGCCGCGGCGCACGACCTCGGCGACGCCCAGCTCGCCCGAACCGTCGCTCAGCGGGCCCTTGACGTTGAGCAGCCCCTTGTGCTCGAAGAACAGGACCGGGTCGGGATCGCGGATGGCCGCGCGCAGCAGCGCGTAGGCGTCCGCCGGCGTGGCGGGCGTGACGAGCTTGAGCCCCGGCACGTTGAGGAACCAGTTCTCGACCGCCTGCGAGTGCTGGGCGGCGAAGCCGGTGCCGGCGCCGTTGGCGAGCCGGATCGTGACGGGCAGCCGCACCTGTCCGCCCGTCATGTACCGGTACTTGGCCAGCTGGTTGGCGATCTGGTCGAAGCAGACGCCCGCGAAGTCGGCGAACATGATCTCGGCCAGCGGCCGCAGGCCGCACGCCGCGGCGCCGATCGCCGTGCCCACGATTGCCTGCTCGGAGATCGGCGTGTCGAGGACGCGGTGGGCGCCGAAGCGCGCCTGAAGCCCCTCGGTGGTCTTGAACACGCCGCCGGCGGCGGCGACGTCCTCGCCGAGCAGGAAGACGTCGTGGTCGGCCTCGAGCTCGGCCGCGATCGCCCGGTTGACCGCCTCCCGGTAGGTCGCTTCGGTCACGCGCAGACGTGCTCGAACCGCGAAGCGGGCTCGGGGTCGGGATAGGCCAGCGCCCGCTCGAGCGCGGCGCCGACGGCCCGCGCGGCCTCGTCGCGGATCGCGGCGAGGCGCTCGCGCGGGACGCCGGCCACCGCCAGCGCGCTCTCGTGGAGGAGGATCGGATCGCGCTCGAGCCAGCGCTCGAGCTCACCCGCGGGACGGTACGCGGCCGGATCCGAGCGAGAGTGACCCCGCTGGCGGTAGGTCATGGCCTCGATGAAGGTCGGGCCCTCGAGCCGGCGCGCGCGCTCGGCGGCGCGCGCGACGGCGCCGTGCACCTCGAGCACGTCGTTGCCGTCGATCCGCTCTGCGCGCATGTCGTAGGCGCTGACGCGGTCGGCGAGGCGCTCGACCGGCGTCGTCCAGGCGAGCGGCGAGTACTCCCCGTACAGGTTGTTCTCGCAGACGAACACGACCGGCAGCGACCAGACCGCCGCCAGGTTGAGCGCCTCGTGGAAGGCGCCGATGTTCGTCGCCCCGTCGCCGAAGAAGCACAGGGCGACGGCGCCGGTCTTGCGGTAGCGCGCGGCGAAGGCGGCGCCGACGCTGATCGGCAGGTGCGCGCCGACGACCGCGAACGAGCCGATGGCGCCGACGCTCATGTCGGTCAGGTGCATCGATCCGCCCTTGCCGCCGCAGAGGCCGTCGGCCTTGCCGAGGATCTCGCCGAAGGTCCGGTCCAGCGGCGCGCCCATCGCCAGGACCGCGCCGTGGCCGCGGTACGTGCAGGTCATCGTGTCGCCGGTCCGCAGCGCGCGCGCCGCGCCGACCGCGACCGCCTCCTGCCCGTCGCACAGATGCGTCGAGCCGCGCACGAGGCCCTGCGCGAAGAGGCGGTGACATTCGCCCTCGAAGTGCCGGATCTCGTGCATGGCCCGAAGCCATTCGAGTCGGTCGTCGAGCGAGGTCACTCGCCGGACGATATCACTCTATTTGCAACGCTGTTCAGGATTTGAAACTAACGATGGTGACGGGGCCTCCCCACGTCGTCCTTCGTGTAGTCGCAGACCCCGGTCGGGAAGATCTGCTCGAGCCGCGCGCGCTCGGCGGCGGTCGGCTTCCACGAGCCGTACAGCCCGCGCGCGATCGCCTTCGACACCGGCTGGAGCGCGCACTTGTAGACGCCGCCGCGCAGCGGGCCGCCGGCCACGATGCGCGAGGTCGAGTGCAGCGGGAACGCCGTGGTGCACACGCCGTCGGCCCGCGAGTTCAGGATCCCGTCCCAGACCCGTGAGCCGCGTGCGATCTCGGTCCCGGTCGCGGTGAAGCAGCGATCGGTGGCCTCCGGGCGGCCGGTCGTCGAGCAGCCACTCGTCCATCACCGCGAACGCCTCCAGCGTGCGGTCGTCACCCGGCTGCGAGAACCAGATCACCTGGTTCGACGCGCGCCCGTCGTGGTCGAGCATGCGCTGGCGCGAGGCGAACGACTGGTGGCTGTTGTGCATGTCGAGGATCTCCTCGAGGTACGGCCGCCAGTCGATGATCGGGATGTCGATGTCGCCGTCGAAGTACAGGCCCTCGCGGTAGGCGGCGTTCATCGCCGCGATCGAGCCCGCGCGCCGCGGAGCCGGATCTCCCAGCCGCTGGTTGCGCATGCTCCACATGTCCGGCAGCGGGAAAGCCTCCGGCACCATCTCGCCGGGGTCCTTCCACGATCCGACCGTCGCGTTGAGGTGCAGGAACTCCGACGGCGTGATGTTGCCATCGGTCAGCGCCTTCAGGCCGTACTGGACGCCGACGTTGTCCCACGTCTGCCGCGCGTAGCCGTCCGGCCCGACGCCGTAGACGTTCTTGACGTCCTCCCAGTGCGTCCAGTGCACGGCGGCCATGACCGCCGGGTCCATGCGCTCGGTCCCCGCGCCCGCCGTGCCGAACAGCGGGTTCATGGCCAGCGGCGTGAGGCCGCGCCAGCCGTTGACGCACTCGGTGCTGCCGGGCGCTCCGCCGCGGTAGGGGTTCAGGAACGTGTCGCTGGCGTTGAGGCCGATCAGCCACTCGCGCTGGTCCCACGCCCGCCACTTCGGGTTGCCGGCGTCGGTGACGTCCATGTAGCGCTCGAGCAGCTCGCAGTCGCCGACGTGGATGGTCTGGGTGACCATGTCGGGGTACGAGAACTCGGGGATCGCGCCGTCGAGCAGGCCGTGGTGGTTCTGGCCGTAGAGGTACTGCTGGATCGCGCCGCCGGAGCCGCCGATGCCGACCGTGTAGCGCGGCACGCCGTAGCGCTCGACGAAGCGCTCCTTGGTCATCAGCGCCGTCTCGCCGCCGAGCACCATGTTGTAGTGGACGCTCGCGCGGTTGCCGCTGGAGTGCGCGATCGCGTATCCGCGGGCGAGCAGCTCCGGCGTCAGCGCCGAGCCGCCGGGCGTGCCCTGGTTGCGGCCGATCGCCACGCCGCCGTCGAAGAAGTAGGCGAGCCGGCGGTTCCAGCGCGACGTGTCGGTGGCGCCGGCCGCCGGGTCGGCGAGCATCGCCAGCGAGTAGATGAAGCGGTTGATCGTGCCGCGCTCGCGGCGGACGATGAACGGCACGGTCTGGCCGTCGAGCGTCGTCGTCGTCGCCACGTCCGCGGGCAGCGGCCCGGGCGGCAGCGGCACGAGGTTGCCGCCCGACGTCCGGCGGTAGAGCCAGTCGACCTGCGTGTTCACGCTGCAGTTGCGGCTCCAGCCGGCCGTGCTGCCGTCCGGCGCCAGCACGCGGAAGCCGTCGCCCACCTGGTTGTCGACCAGCGGCTCGCCGAGGCCGACGGCCGGCTGGTTCGTCTTGCACACGAACGGCCGCTGGTGCGGGCCGGAGAAGATCGGGTCCCTCAATTGGGTGATTCGTCAGCCGCTCGGACGCGACCCGCCGCCACCGGTCGTACACGCTGATCCGGTTGCGGCCGAGGCGCAGGCCGTCGACCAGGCCGACGAGCGCGCGGCCCTCGCGCTCGAACGCGTCCGTCACGTCGGCGCCGTTGCGCAGCACGCGAAGGTCCTGCAAACGCCGCCCTTCGACCCTGATCAGCGCGTCGCCTCCGCTGACCTGGTCGGCGCGGCTGGACAGCACGTCGATGTCGACGTCGTGCGCCGCGGCGGGCGCCGCGAGGACCCCGAGCAGCACGACAGTGGCCACGGCCGTTCGCATCGCTTCCCCCTCCTCCGGTGTCGTGTGAACGATCTCACACGCAAGCGCGCACGGAGGCCGCCGACCACGGTGAGACAATGCGTCAGAACAAGAACATCCGTCCGCGCTCCATGAGAGCGCGCCTCCTCCTCCAGATCCTTCCCGTCGTCGCGCTCGCCATCGCCGCGCTCACCGCCGTCGCGGTGACCGCCGCTTCGAGCGCCCAGCGCGACGCCGTCTACGGCGAGATGAGCCAGCTCATCGGCCGCGAGGCGAACCGCTTCGACGCCCGTGCGCGCGCCGACATGGCCGCCGCCCAGGACCTCGCCGCCGCGCTCGAGGCCGATCCCTCGATCACTCGCGAGCACGGCCGCGACGTCGTCCGCCGCTTCGCCGAGCGCCGCCCCGAGCTGCTCGGCGTGTGGGCGGCGTTCGAGCCGAACGCGTTCGACGGCCGTGACGCCGACTACGTCGGCGAGAGCCGCTCGGCGACCGCAAGGGCCGCTTCGCCGTCTGGGCGCAGCGGCATCGACGGCCCGCTGAAGATCGAGGCGCTTCGAGGACGCGCCCGGCAACCCGTGGGCCGACGACGACTACTACGTCAAGCCGTTCGAGGCGGGCGGCGACGTCGTGCTCGACCCGTACTTCGACAGCGGCGCGATGATGACCAGCTACACGACCGCGATCAAGCGCGACGGCGGCACCGTCGGCGTGACCGGCATCGACGTCGCGCTCGACCGCGCTCGACAAGCAGACCAAGGCCGTCAAGGTGCTCGACAGCGGCTACGCGTTCGTCGCCGCGCCGACCGGCACGCTCGTCGCCTTCCCCGCCCACAAGGATGGACGGGCAAGAAGACCGCCAAGGACATCGGCGTTCCCGCCGAGGCCACCGCAGGGCCGGAGGGCTGGGTCGAGACCAAGGACCCCGTCGACGGCCGTGACGTCGTCATGTTCTACGCGCCGGTCAAGACCGGCGGCTGGAGCTTCGTGGCCGTCGCGCCGAAGGACGAGATCCTGGCCGGCGTCGCCGCGCTGCGCACGAAGCTGATCCTCGTCGGCCTGATCGCGCTGCTGCTGGTCGGCGGCGCTGCTCGTGTTCGTCGCCGGGCGCCTGAGCCGCCCGGTGCGCGAGGTTGCCGAGGCCGCCGAGAAGATCGGCGAGGGCGACCTCGACGTCACCGTCGTGGCCCGCACGCAGGACGAGGTCGGCCGCATGGCCGGCGCCTTCGGCCGCATGGCCGAGTCGCTGCGCGAGACCGCGCAGCACCGCCGAGGCGATCGCCGGCGGCGACCTCACGCGCGACGTGACGCCGCGCTCCGAGCGCGACGTGCTCGGCCGCGCGTTCGCCGCCATGACCGAGCGCCTGCGCGCGATGGTCGGCGAGGTCTCCGCGACCGCCGGCACGCTCTCGACGGCCTCCGGCGAGCTGGCGTCGACCTCCGACGAGGCCGGCAGGGCCGTCGGCGAGATCGCCCGCGCGGTCGGTGACGTCGCCGGCGGCGCGGAGAAGCAGGTCCGCGCGCGTCGAGTCCGTGCGCGCGACCGGCGACGAGGTCTCCGAGGCCGCCCGCACCGGCGCCGGCCACGCCGAGGGCACGGTGCGCGCCGCCGCACACGCCCGCGAGGTGGCCGAGTCCGGCACCGCGGCCGCCCGGTCGGCGACCGAGGCGATGGACGCCGTCCGCGCCTCCGCCCACGACGCCGCCGCCACGATCCGTGACCTCGGCGAGCGCTCGGAGCGGATCGGCGGCATCGTCGACACCATCACCGGCATCGCCGAGCAGACCAACCTGCTGGCCCTCAACGCCGCCATCGAGGCGGCGCGGGCCGGCGAGCAGGGCCGCGGCTTCGCCGTCGTGGCCGAGGAGGTCCGCAAGCTGGCCGAGGAGTCGCAGACGGCGGCCGGCACGATCGCCGAGCTGATCCGCGAGATCCAGTCCGAGACCGGCCGCGCGGTCGACGCCGTCGAGGCGGGCGCCGCCCGCACCGACCAGGGCGTCGTGACCGTCGAGCAGGCCGAGCGAGGCGTTCGCCGCGATCTCCGACGGGATCGGCGACGTCGACCGCCAGGTCGCCGAGATCGCCGCCGCGATCGAGCAGATCGAGGCCGCCGCCGAGCGCATGCGCACCGACCTGGGCGACGTCGCCGGCGTGGCCGAGTCCTCGTCGGCGGCGACCGAGCAGGTCTCGGCCTCCGCCCAGCAGACGAGCGCGTCGACGCAGGAGATCGCCGCGTCCGCCCAGCAGCTCGCCGATCAGGCGGCGCGGCTGGAGCGCCTCGTCGGCCAGTTCACCGTTTAACGACATCGGGCCGCCCCGCGAAGTGCGGGGCGGCCCGGAGTCGGTATCGGGCTGCTTGCTTAGAGGCGGACGATGGTGCTGCGGTTCATCGACTCGCCCATGCCGCCGCGCGGGTTGCCGTACAGCACGCGGTACATGTGCTTGTGCATGTACTTCTTGCCGTTGACGCGGGCGGTGACGCGGACGACGTAGATGCCGCGCTCGAGGCCGCGCAGGTTGATGCTGGCGCGCCAGTGGTCTGGCGCCGACCCGGCGGACCTTCTGCCGCTTGCCCTCCAGGCTGACCTTCAGGCCGCGGACGACGTCGCCGCCGTCGGCCTTGATGCGCAGCTTGGCCACGCGGTTGGACGAGGCGGCCTCCTCGCCGAGGACGCCACCGGCGTCGCCGCCCTCGTTGACGATGACGGTGCGGACGATCGTCTCACCCGGATCGCCCTTGTCGCCCTTCTCGCCCTGCTCACCCTGCTCGCCCGGTCGGGCCCTGCTCGCCCGGCTCGCCCGGCGGGCCCGGCGTCGCCCTGGGCCGTCGGCCCTGCGGGCCCTGTCGGACCCATCGGGCCCGTGCGGGCCGATCGGGCCCTGCGGGCCGGGCTCGCCCTGCGGACCCTCGCCGGGCCCTGGGGGCCCTGCGTGCCGGGCGCGCACCTTGCGTCGAGCTCGCGTTCGCGGTCGCCGAGACGGAGCTGCTCATGTCCCGGTCTTGACCGTCCACGTCGCCGACGAGCCGGCGGCGAAGTAGACCTGGAAGCCGTACTCACGGCGCCGTCCTGAAGTATCTCGATCCAGTCGCCTCCTTGGCCGGCGTCCTGGTCTTCGCCGCCGATCTACAGCTTGTTCTTCGTGCTGGTCCACCGTGTCCTTGCCGGCCGCGATGAACTCGTGCCCACTGCGGCAGATCCTCGGCCTCGTACGTGAAGTGGGCGACGTAGCCGTACTGGGTCGGCTGCACGCAGTCGACCTTCGGTGTGATGACGGCGTCGTCATCGTGGCGTACCGGTCGCCATGGCGGGCGAGGCCGCCACCGCCAGTCCTGCAATCGCTAGCGCCGTAGCGGCGCTGGTGTTACGAGGGCGCATGACGTTCCTCCTTGCGTGGCCCTTGTGACCTTGACCCGGGTCCGCGTCCGTGCGTCCCCGTCCTGCCGACTTGAAAGTAGAGGTCGAAATTGGACGATGGTCCTGGAACGCGACGATCGTCCGGTCAGGGACGGCTATACCTAGACGTTCGGGTAGCGAGCGCCACGACGGGCCGCCCCGCGAAGGAACGGGGCGGCCCGGTCGCGGATCCGCTGCCGCTAGGGCAACAGGTCGAGCAGCGAGTCGTCGGTCTCGCCGAGATCGGTGCCGGGGACGTCCACCTGGTAGACGTCGAGGCCGCGCACGAGGTCGGTCGTGTAGACGATGTTGGTCTTGGTGCGCTGCGCCACGCCGCGGCGGTCGCGCTGCGGGACCCAGTAGGCGTCCCACACCTCGGTGGCGCCGCCGGTCACGTAGCCGAACTGCTTGAGGTCGCGCGCGTTGCGGACGTCGATGAAGCGCAGGCCCTGCTGGTAGTAGCCCTGGGCCACGATCCCGCTCTGGTGGTAGTCGAACCAGTGGGCCGAGCAGAAGCCGCCGATCGGCGTCGAGAGGCCGTCGCCGAACTTGACCGGGTTGATGATGTCGAGCGGCGCGATGGTGGCGTTGCCGTTCAGTGACGGCACGTGCCAGGTCTGGAACGTGCCGGCGCGGTCGCACAGCAGCTCGTCGCCGTCGTTGAAGTAGTCCTCCTCGGTGACGAGCAGGACGTTCCCGCGGCCGACGCTCGGCTTCGCGTTGGCCCGGAAGCGCGTCGCGTTCGGGCGCTGCGAGTTGTGGTGGATGAAGTCGTTCCACGGCGTCTGGGTGCCGTGCGCGTCGGTCGAGTTGCGGCCCACCGGGGCGAGCGGGTTGGAGACGTCGAACGACGCCGCCCCGCCCGACCCGGTGTGCCAACCGACGCCCGCCGCGTCGAAGTCCCAGTAGTGGCCGGCACCGCTGGTGAAGATCGAGTTCGCGGCCGACGCCTTCGACGGCGCGGTCTTCGCCTCGGCCGGCTGGTCGAGGTCGCGCAGGTCGATGATCGAGAACCTGCCCGTGTCGCCGGCCGTGTAGGCGTACTGGCACGAGACGGTGACGCACTGGAGCGTGTGCGTGCTCGTGGTGGCCGGCGCCCGCGAGCGGATGTGCGGGTCGGCCGGGTCGGTGACGTCGACCACGATGATCTCGCCGCCGCCGATGCTGCCGCGCTGCACGCCGCTGGTGTCGTCGGCTGAGGCGTTGTAGAGGTCATTGCCGACCAGCACGAAGCGCTCGAGCGTGCCGTCGGCGCGCTTGCGCTCGCCGTAGCTCATGGCCTCGTTCTCGAACACCAGGTTGGCGAGCGTGCCGGTCAGCCGCGGGTGCAGCGGGTCGCTGGTGTCGAACACGCTGATGCTGTCGAGGCTCGACACGTAGAAGAAGTCGCCCGTGCGGGCGAACTCGCCGGAGATGCCCTGCGTCTCGGGGAATGTGTCGACCAGGCGCACGTTCGGGCTGGTGACGAGCGGGAGGTTCGCGGCGGTGCCGATCCAGCGCGACGGGCGGTCGGAGCGCGGGTCGTGGGCGAGCGCGACGGACGGCACGGCGAGCAGCAGCGCGCCGGCGAGCAGACAGCGGCGGAGCAAGTGGTTCCCCCTTGGACGGGTGTGCCGGACCTGCCTCCGGCACACCGGATTGCGGGGCTAGTACCCCCGCCCGGGTCTGTCAACCCACCACCGCGGCGGCGGCGGATGAAGTAGAGGATCCCCGTCGCGCAGACGAGCGAGACGAACCAGCCGGCGCCGTAGTAGCGGCCGCCGGTGATGACGAAGAGAAGGATCCCGCCGACGAAGGACCCGGCCAGGCCGAGCGCCATCGTCGCGAACAGCGACATCGGGTCCTTGCCGGGTAGCGCAAGGCGCGCGAACGCGCCGACGATCAGGCCGAAGATGGCCAGCGTGATGAGGTAGATCAGCCAGTCCATCAGGCGCGCAGGTAGCGGTCGACCATGCGGGCGCACTGGCGACCCTCGTTGATCGCCCACACGATCAGCGACTGGCCGCGGCGGGCGTCGCCGGCCGCGAACACGCCGTCGGCGGACGTCGCGTAGGCGCCGGCCTTCGCGTTGCCGCGCGGATCCTTCTCGACGCCGAGCGCGTCGAGCAGCTCGCCTTCGGGGTGCAGGAAGCCCATCGCGAGCAACACCAGGCCGGCGGGATGCGATTCCTCGGTTCCGGCGATCGGATCGAAGGGCGGGCGGCCGCTGTTCTGCATCCAGTGGATCTGCTCCACGCGGCCGTTGCCGCTCAGCTGGGTGGTCGAGATCGAGAAGTCCTGCTCGCCGCCCTCCTTGATGGCGTAGCTGCGCCGGTACTTCATCGGCCACAGAGGCCACGGCGTCAGGTCGTCGGGCCGCAAGGCGGGCGGCTCGCCGAGCAGCTCGATCTGGGTGACCGAGGCGGCGCCCTCGCGGTGCGAGTTGCCGACGCAGTCCGCGCCCGTGTCGCCGCCGCCGATCACGATCACGTGCTTGCCCGCGGCGCTGATGGCACCCGGCGCGCCGCCGTTGGCGGCCACCGCGCGGTTGCGCACGTACAGGTACTCCATCGCGTAGTGCACGCCGTCGAGCTCGCGGCCGGGCACCGGCAGGTCGCGCGGCACGCGCGAGCCGGTGGCGATCACGACGGCGTCGTGCTGCGCGCGCAGCTGCGCGGCGTCGATGTCGCGGCCGACGTCGACGCCGTACTCGAACCGCACGCCCTCGGCGATCAGCTGCTCGAGCCGGCGCTCGATCACCCACTTCTCGATCTTGAAGTCCGGCACGCCGAAGCGGACCAGGCCGCCGCCGGCCTCGTCGCGCTCGTACACGGTGACCGCGTGGCCGGCGCGCCGCAGCTGCTGGGCGGCAGCCAGGCCCGCCGGGCCGGCGCCGATGACGGCGACGGTGCGGCCGGTCTCGACCGCGGGCGGCTTCGGCGCCACCCAGCCCTCGTCGAACGCGCGGTTGACGATCGAGACCTCGATCTGCTTGATCGACACCGCGTCGCCCTCGCGGATCTCCAGCACGCACGCGGCCTCGCACGGGGCCGGGCACAGCTTGCCGGTGAACTCGGGGAAGTTGTTGGTGGCGTGCAGCTGGTCGATCGCCTCGCGCCAGCGGTCGCGGTACACGAGGTCGTTCCAGTCCGGGATCAGGTTGCCGAGCGGGCAGCCGCTGTGGCAGAACGGCACGCCGCACTCCATGCAGCGCCCGCCCTGCTCGCGCAGCCCCTCGACCGGCAGCGTGTTCACGAACTCGCGGTAGTCGGCGATCCGCAGCGCGGGATCGCGCTCGGGCTGCGCGACGCGCTCGACCTCGAGAAATCCGCCCAGCTTGCCCATCAGGCGGCGCGCTCCGTGGTGACGAACCCCTCGCCGCCCGTCGACTCCGCGGGCTCGATCTCGTGCCGCTCAGCCTCGGCGAGCTCCGCCAGCGCGCGCTTGTAGTCGTGCGGCATGACCTTGACGAACCGCGGCAGGTACTCGTCCCAGGCGCGCAGGATGCGGGCGGCGACCGGTGACTGTGTGCGCAGGTGGTGCTCCTCGATCAGCTCGTGCAGCTCGATCGCGTCGGCCTCCTCGATCGCGTCGAAGCCGACCAGGCCCATGTTGCAGCGCGAGGAGAACGTGCCGTCCTCGTCGAGCACGTAGGCGACGCCGCCGCTCATCCCGGCCGCGAAGTTGCGGCCCGTGCGCCCGAGGACCACGACGCGGCCGCCGGTCATGTACTCGCAGCCGTGGTCGCCGACGCCCTCGACGACCGCCGACGCGCCCGAGTTGCGGACCGCGAAGCGCTCGCCGGCCAGGCCGCGGAAGAACGCGCGGCCGGCGGTGGCCCCGTAGAGCACGGTGTTGCCGATGATCACGTTCTCCTCGGCGCGGAAGGTCACGCCGTCGGGCGGGCGTACGGCGAGCACGCCGCCGGACAGGCCCTTGCCCGTGTAGTCGTTGGCGTCGCCGATCAGCGTGAGCTCGACGCCGGGCGCCAGCCAGGCGCCGAAGGACTGGCCGGCCGAGCCGCGCAGCGTGAAGCGCACGGTCTCCGGCGGCAGGCCCTCGAAGCCGTGCACCTTGGTGACCGCGCTGGAGAGCAGCCCGCCGACCGTGCGGTTGACGTTGCGGATCGCGAACTCGCCGGTCACCGGCTTGCGTTGGTCGATCGCGTCCTTCGCGGCCTCGATCAGCTTCCAGTCGAGCGCGCCCGGCAGCGGCGAGTCCTGCGACCGCGCCCGGCGCAGCGTGGCGCCGCCGGGCACGTCCGGCATGGTCAGCACGTGCGTGAGGTCGATCCCGCGCGCCTTCCAGTGGTCGATCGCCTCGTCGGCCTTCAGCAGGTCGACGCGGCCGGTGAGCTGGTCGAACCGGCGGACGCCGAGCCGGCGCATGATCTCGCGCGCCTCCTCGGCGACGAAGAAGAAGAAGTTGACGACGTGCTCGGGCGTGCCGGCGAAGCGCTTGCGCAGCTCGGGATCCTGCGTGGCCACGCCGACCGGGCACGTGTTCAGGTGGCAGGCGCGCATCATCACGCAGCCCGCGGCGATCAGCGGGGCGGTCGAGAAGCCCATCTCGTCGGCGCCGAGCAGCGCGGCCACGACGACGTCGCGGCCGGTCTTGATCTGGCCGTCGGTCTGCACCCAGATGCGCGAGCGCAGGTCGTTGAGCACCAGCGTCTGCTGCGTCTCGGCCAGGCCGATCTCCCACGGCACGCCCGCAGACTGGATCGAGGACAGCGGCGACGCTCCGGTGCCGCCGTCGAAGCCGGAGATGAGCACGTGGTCGGCGTTCGCCTTCGCCACGCCGGCGGCGACCGTGCCCACGCCGACCTCGGACACCAGCTTCACGCTCACGCGCGCGGCCGGGTTCGCGCAGCGCAGGTCGTAGATGAGCTGCTTGAGGTCCTCGATCGAGTAGATGTCGTGGTGCGGCGGCGGCGAGATCAGGCCCACGCCGGGCGTGGTGAAGCGGATCGAGCCGATGTAGCGGTCGACCTTGTGGCCCGGGAGCTGGCCGCCCTCGCCGGGCTTGGCACCCTGGGCCATCTTGATCTGCAGCTCGTCGGCGTTGACGAGGTAGTTGATGTTCACGCCGAAGCGACCGGAGGCGACCTGCTTGATCGCCGAGCGGCGGCTGTCGCCGTTCTTGTCGGGCGTGTAGCGGACCGGGTCCTCGCCGCCCTCGCCGGTGTTCGAGCGCCCGCCGAGCCGGTTCATGGCGATGGCCAGCGTCTCGTGCGCCTCGCGCGACAGCGAGCCGAGCGACATCGCGCCGCTGCTGAAGCGCCGGACGATCTCCCTGGCCGGCTCGATCTCCTCGAGCGGCAGCCACTCATCCTCGGGCAGCTCCTTGAACTGGAGCAGCCCCCGCAGGGTGGCGCGCCGCGCCGCGTCGTCGTTGACGAGCCTCGAGTACTCCTCGTAGGTCTGGTGGCCGCCGTGGCGGACCGCGTGCTGGAGCAGCGCGATCGTCTCCGGGTTCCACATGTGGTGCTCGCCGTCGCGCCGCCACGCGTAGATCCCGCCCACGGGCAGGATGTCTTCGTGCGCGCGCGGGTACGCGCGCGCGTGCTTGTCGAGTGTCTCGCGCGCCAGCACGTCGAGCCCGACGCCCTCGATCCGCGACGCGGTGCCCGTGAAGCAGCGGTCGATCAGGTCGCTCGCCAGGCCGACGGCCTCGAAGATCTGCGCGCCGTTGTAGGACTGGATCGTCGAGATCCCCATCTTGGAGATCGTCTTCAGCAGGCCCTTGGCGATGCCCTTGACGACGTTCCTCTCGGCGGTGTCGGGATCGTCCACGCCTCCCACCTTGCCGTCGAGCACGAGCTCGCCGAGCGAGTCGAACATCACATACGGGTTGATGGCGCTGGCGCCGTAGCCGATCAGCGTGGCGAAGTGGTGGACCTCGCGCGGCTCGCCGGACTCGAGCACGAGGCCGGCCTGGAGACGCGTGCCCTCGCGCACGAGGTGATGGTGGACGCCGCCGACGGCCAGCAGCGCGGGCATGCCGGCGCGGTCGGGCCCGACCGCGCGGTCGGACAGGATCAGGACGTTGGCGCCCTCTTCGAGCGCCTGGTCGGCCTCGGCGCACAGCCGGTCGATCGCCGCCTCCATGCCCTCCGGGCCCTCGGCGACCGGCCACGTGATGTCGAGCGTGCGGGCGTGGAAGACCGTGGAGTCGACCTGGCGCAGCTTCTCGAGCTCGTGGTTGCGCAGGATCGGCGTCTGCATGCCGAGCTGGCGAGCGTGCTCGGGCGTCTCGTCGAGCAGGTTGCGCTCGGAGCCGACGCCGGTGGAGACGCTCATGACGATCGCCTCGCGGATGGAGTCGATCGGCGGGTTGGTGACCTGCGCGAAGAGCTGCTTGAAGTACGAGTAGAGCGGCGGGTGGCTGTCGCTCAGCACCGCGAGCGAGAGGTCGTTGCCCATCGAGCCGATCGGCTCCTCGCCCTTCGCCGCGGTCGGCACCAGCAGCACCTTGAGGTCCTCCTGCGTGTAGCCGAAGGCGAGCTGGAGCTGGCGCAGCGGCTCGTCCTGCCCGTGGGCGGGCTCGCGGTCGGGCAGGTCGGAGAGGTTCACGATGCCCTGCTCGAACCACTCGCCGTACGGCTGCTGGCCGGCGATCTCGCGCTTGACCTCGCCGTCCTCGACGATGCGGCCGCGCTCGAGGTCGACCAGGAAGATGTTGCCGGGCCGCAGCCGGCCCTTGCGGAGCACGTTCTCGGGCGGCTCGTCGATGACGCCGGTCTCGGAGCCGAGCACCACCCAGCCGTCCTTGGTCTCCAGCCAGCGGCCGGGGCGCAGGCCGTTGCGGTCGAGCGTGGCGCCGATCACGCGGCCGTCGGTGAAGGCGACCGCCGCCGGGCCGTCCCACGGCTCCATCAGACAGGAGTGGAACGCGTAGAAGCCCTTGAGGTCCGCTGGGATGTCGTCCCGGCCCTCGTGGGCCTCCGGGATCATCATCATCACCGCGTGCGGGACGCTGCGGCCGCCGAGCGTGAGCAGCTCGAGCACGTTGTCGAACGTCGCCGAGTCGGACCCGCCGGGGCGCACGATCGGGAGGATCTTCGGCAGGTCGTCGCCGAACAGCTCGGAGGCGAGCTGGGACTCGCGCGCGCGCATCCAGTTGACGTTGCCGCGCAGCGTGTTGATCTCGCCGTTGTGGGCGATCATCCGGTACGGGTGCGCCAGCTCCCAGCTCGGGAAGGTGTTCGTGCTGAAGCGCGAGTGGACGAGCGCGAGCGCCGACTTGGTCCGCGTGTCCTGCAGATCGGGGTAGTAGCCGAGCAGCTGGGGCGCGGTGAGCATGCCCTTGTAGACGACGGTGCGGCTGCTGAAGGACGGGATCACGAGCTCCGGGCCGGCAGCCAGCTCGGCCATGCGGCGGATCACGTAGAGCTTGCGCTCGAACGCGTCCTGGTCGTGCTGGAGGTCGCCCTCGGCGGCGACCACGAGCTGCTTGATGTAGGGCGCGTAGAAGTTGGCGGTGATGCCGACGTAGTCCTTGTCGACCGGGATGTCGCGCCAGCCGACGACGCGCTGGCCCTCGGCCCGGACCTTCTCCTCCAGCAGCGCCTCGAACTCGGCGCGGCGCTCCTCGTCCTTCGGCAGGAAGCAGACGCAGACGCCGTACGCGCCCGGCGGCGGCAGGTCCTGGCCGATCAGGGCCCGCATCAGCTCGTCGGGCATCTGGAGCAGGATCCCGGCGCCGTCGCCCGTGTTCGGGTCCGCCCCCGCCGCTCCGCGGTGCTCGAGGTTCTCCAGCGCCATGATCGCCCGCTGGACGGTCTCGTGCGTGGGGTCCCCGCTCAGGCGCGCCACGAAGGCGACGCCGCAGGCGTCGTGCTCGTATGTCGGGTCGTAGAGACCGACCGGACGGGTCGGTCTTGGCATGCGAGACATGTGTTGCTCCAGCTGGCGGGCGGACTCCGCGGAGGTCGCGGAAAGGTAGCAGTGGCCCAGGCGACTGTCCCGGGGCACGCGCCAAATTTATGCGCGGCTTGCAGCGATCACCCGCTTGACAACCCTTGTCCACGCAACGTTGTTGCGTCGCGGCGGGGAATCGTTGCATCGCTTGGCATCGCCCAAATGACCGTAGACGCTTCAGTCCGCGTACGGAAGCGCCGATGATGAGGGCATGCAGCGCGTGCTCGTACTTTCCCTGCTCAGCGTCCTGATCTTCGCGGCCCCGGCCGCGGCCCAGGCGCCGGTCGACGACACGACCGCCGCCCGGCTGTTCACGGACGCCGCGCTCCGCGCCCAGCCCGAGATCGCGGCCGCGTCGCAGCAGCTCGAGGCGCTCGGCGAGCCGGTGCACTGCAACGTCAACGTGCCGCGCAAGCGCCGCGCGCGCGTGACCGAGCTGCGCAACAGCCTCAACATCGCGCACACGATCGCCGGCTTCACGCGCACGGTCGCCCCCGTGCTCACGCGCGCGTCGAACGAGCTGCACGGGGTCGCGACGACCGACGCGGCGCTCACGAGCGGCCGCACCGGCTGGCGCCGCCTGCGCCGCACGTACGCCGGGTTCGCCGCGCTGCCCGCCGCCGACGTCTGCGCGCAGGTCCGCGCCTACGTCCGCAACCGGTACCGCCACACGCCCGAGACGCGCCGCGCGATGCGCGCGTTCCACGCGATGATGGCCTGGGACACCCGCGACGTCGACCGCCGGATGGCCGGCGCCGTCTCGCGCCTGATCGAGCTGGGCATCCCCACCGCCGAGGCTGACGCCTTCGACGGTGAGCTCGGCGAGTAGCGCCGGGTTCGAACGAACGTCAACCCCGGCTGGGTAAGGCGGGCGAGGCAGCCGGCCGCGCCGGCAGTCCGCCTCCGTGGCGCATTTGGGTCGCATACCGACCCTTTCGCGCCACGGACGACCGGCCGCGCAGACCTCGCCGCGTCCTTACCCAGCCGCCGTTGACGTTCGCCGGCGCTACGAAACCGCGGGCTGAGGCTCGCAGACGGCGTCGTAGACCGCTGCCACCTCACCCGCCAGCGCCGGCCACGAGTACCGCTCCCGCGCCACCTCGGCGCCCCGCGCGCCGCGCCGCCGACGCTCGGCCGGGGCGTTGACCGCGTGCACCAGCGCGTTCGCCAGCGACACCACGTCGTCGGGCTCGACGAGCCAGCCCGTCTCGCCGTGGCTGACGATGTCGGCCGGGCCCCAGGCGTCGACGGCGATCGCCGGCAGCCCGCACGCCATGCCCTCTACGAGCACCTGCCCGAACTGCTCGCGCACCGACGGCAGCACGACGACGTCGGAGGCGGCCAGGAAGGAGGGCAGCTCGTCGTGGCCGTGCCAGCCGGCCAGGAAGACGTCCTCGGCGCCGATGCGCTCGATCGCCTCGAGCGGATGCTCGCCCTCCCACTCGCCGGGGAAGCCGCCCACGATCACCAGCGGCGCGCGCGTCATGAATCCGGGCCGGGCGCGCGCGTAGGCCTCGATCAGCACCGGCAGCCGCTTGACCTCGGTGAAGCGGCCGACGTACAGCAGCACGGGCGTCTCGCCCTCCTCGTCGGAGAACGCGGCGAGGTCCGCCTCGTCGTAGGCGACGCGCACGCCGCCGGGCCCCCACCCGCGCGGCTCGTCGACCAGATGGCGGCGCCAGTGCGCGGCGTGGTCGAGGTGGCGCGGCGCGAACGCGACCGGGTCGTAGCCGTTGGGCACGAGCACGCAGCGGTCGGGTTCGAGGCCCAGCAGCTCCTCCGCGCGCGCGACCTGCGTCTCGGACAGCACGATCACGCGCTCGCAGCCGGCCGCCCAGGCCCGCATCCGCTCCGCCCACGCCGCCGCATGCGCCCAGCGGCCCGGCTCGGCGGCGATCGCCTCCAGCATCAGCAGCTCGGTGCCGTGCAGGTGCCCGACCACCGGCACGCCGGGCGCCACACGGACCGCGGCCTCGTGGATCGGCGTCAGGTGGTGCAGGTGCAGCAGGTCCGCGCGAGCCGCGCCGACGGACTGGAGCGCCCGGCACCAGGCGACGACCTGGCGCTCGTACTCGTCGTCGTCCAACGCGGCGAAGACGCGATCCGGCGCTCCTGGCCGGTCCTCATACGAAGGATGCATCGGCGGATCAACCGCCATCGGGTCGGGTGCCGACACCGCCGCCGTCATGTCGACCGGCCGCACGTCCAGCCGCGCGTAGAACTCGCGCGCGTCGCCCGGCTCCCCGGGTCGCGTCAGCGAGCCCGAGAGCACGGTCACGTCCCAGCCGGCGCCGCCGAGCGCCGCCGCCAGGTTGCGCGCGACGTGCGCGGACCCTCCGCGCGGGAAGAAGGCGAGCCCCATCACCGCTCGCCGCCGATGTGAACGAGATGTGACCAGGCCGTGACCATACCCGGCCGCGGCCCGGGTGAGTCAGCTGCCCAGCACCAGCGCCGTGGAGATCGGCCGGCCGCCCGGCTCGGGCGTCTCGAAGTCGCCGCGCGGGAAGTTCTGAAGCCGCCCCCCGGAGACGAGCGATGTCGAGCCGCCACCGTCGAGATTGAGCGCGTCGCGGCAGCCGAGCCCCACCATCAGGCGAGCGAGCTCGAGGAGCGTGAGGCCGGCTTCGTCATGGGCGCGGCCGTCGCAGACGACGGCGAAGATGCGGTCCCCGGCGAGGCCGAGCGCGGCGCGTGGATGGCGGCCCTCGGTCGGGTCCGGATCGAACTGGTGCGCGGCGGCCTTGAAGCCCTCGTCGTCGGCGTCCGGGTCGTACACGACCTCGCCGCCGGCCACGAGCAGCGGCCCGGCCTGGAGCAGATCGCCGCGCGGCTCGTCCTCCAGCGCGTCGCGACGCGCGATCCGCGCCTGCCCGCCCTCCACGTGCACACAGGGGCGCACCGTGTGCCAGGGCGCGTCGAACGGGACGTGCTCGCGCCCGACGCCATGAGTGCGGACCTCGCCCAGCGGCAGGCCGTCGGGCTTGTGGAAGAAGCCGCCGATCAGCGCCTCGCGGACGCCGCTGGCGCGGCACCAGGGCTCGAGCCGTTCCTGACCGGGCAGGACCACGACCCGGATCTCGGTGAGCTCGGCGTCGTAGCAGGCCACGTAGACCGTGGTCCTGGCGCCTCCCGGGAGCAGGAGGCGTCCGCGGCGGCTCCGTCCGTCGGCCGGCGCGAGGTGCGGGACTGCCATGGAACCAAGCATCGGCGGCGCAGGCGCGAACGCCGTAAATGCCCTGTTACCAGGGGAAAAACGTTCTGTGAAAGGCTTGCGTGGGTGCTCGAGGCGCCAATTCGCGAGGTGACCGTGCTCGCCGCCGGCGGGACGATCGGCATGTCGCCCAAGGGCGACGGCGGCGCCGTGCCGAGCCTTGACGCCGACGCGCTCGTGCAGGCGGTGCCCGCGCTCGCGGAGGTCGTCGGGCTGCGGGCGCGGACCGTCAACACCCGCCCGAGCGTGCAGCTCACCGCCGCCGAGGCGCTCGACATCGCGCGCGCCGCCGCCGGCGCGGCCGACTCCGGCCGCGGCGTGGTCGTCACCCACGGCACCGACACGCTCGAGGAGGTCGCGCTGCTGTGCGACCTGCTCTACGCCGGCGACTCGCCGATCGTCTTCACCGGCGCGATGCGCCACGCCGCGGCGCTCGGAGCCGACGGCCCGGCGAACCTGTTCGACGCCGTCGTCGTCGCGGGCGCCGCGGGGTCCGAGGGCCTCGGCGTGCTCGTCTCGTTCGCCGGCGCCGTCCACGCCGCGCGCGCCGTCCGCAAGGCCGACTCGACCGCCCCCGACGCCTTCGCCTCGCCGCGCCTGGGTCCGATCGGGCGCGTCCAGGAGGGCCGCGCCTGGATGGCCCGCCGCGTGGAGCGCTTCCCGCCCGTGCCCGTCGCCTCGCTCGACGCGACGGTCCACATCGTCCCGACTGCGCTGGGCGCCGACGGCACGCTCGTCGACGCCGCGCTCGAGGCGGGCGCCGACGGCCTGGTCGGGGTCGTCCTGGGCGCCGGGCACACGCCGCCGCCGTTCCTGGCGGCGCTCAGACGCGCCGCGGCGCGCGTGCCGGTCGTGGTCACCGTGCGCCCGGAGCGCGGCTCGATCCTGCGCGGCACCTACGCCTTCGAGGGCGCCGAGCGCGACCTGCGCTCCGGCCCGCTGATCTGCGCCGCCGCGCTCACCCCGGCCGCCGCCCGCATCAAGCTGATGGCCTGCCTGGGCGCGGGCTACGCGCGCGGCGCGATCGCGAGCGCGTTCGTGCCGGACGATTTCTGAGCGCGCGCCGGCGTTCACATGACGGTCACCGCTCGATAGCAGAGCCTTCACGAAACCCTCTGGTTTGCAGGCCATTGTCGGCCCCATGAGCCGAGCGGACCTGCACTGCCACTCATGGGCCTCCGAGGTCTCGAAGCTGGGTGTCCAGCGCGAGCTGGGGCTGCCCGAATGCGCCACGCCGCCCGAGGAGGTCTACGCCCTCGCCAAGCGCCGGGGCATGGACTTCGTGACGATCACCGACCACGACACGATCGCCGGCGTGCTCGAGATCGCCGACCGGCCCGACGTGTTCATCTCCGAGGAGCTGACCGCGCGCTTCCGCGGCGAGCCGCAGGCCGTGCACGTGCTGTGCCTCGGCATCACGCCCGCAGACCACGACTGGCTCCAGGCTCACGCGAGCGACGTCGAGACCGTCGCCGCCTACCTGAACGAGCACGAGATCACGTGCGCGCTGGCGCACCCGTTCTTCGCCGTCGAGGCGCCACTGACCGCCCGCCACCGGCGCCGGCTCGCCGAGCTGTTCCCGATCTGGGAGGTCCGCAACGGCTCGCGCGCGCGGGAGCTCAACCTGCCGGCCGCGATCTACATCGACACGCACGGCGGGATCGGGATCGGCGGCTCGGACGACCACGCGGGCGTCGACATCGGCCGCACGTGGTCCGAGACCCCGCACGCGACGACGCCGGCCGACTTCCTCGCCCACGTGCGCGCCGGCCGCGCCGGCGCCTTCGGCGACCAGGGCTCGGCCGCCAAGTGGGCGCACGCGGCGATGGCGCTCGCGGTCCGCTCGCTCGGGCGCGCCGACGACGACACGCCGCCCGACCCCAGCGCGGTCATGCGGATCATCGAGCGGATCGTGACCAAGGACGAGACGGAGGGCGGCGACCTCGGGCCGCGCGACGCCCGCGCGGTGCTGCGCGCGTGGCTCGAGGCCGTCGAGCTCGACACCGACGAGCGGGTCCTGCTCGGCCACCTCCAGGCCGAGGGCTTCTCGCACTCCGCGCTCGAGCGCCGGGCGCGCCGCTGCCACGAGCGCAAGCTCGCCGCCGCCGTCGAGCTGGTGGGCGAGACGGCCGACTGGAACGCGGTCGCCGCCGGCGTCTTCGAGGCGTGCGTGGCGGCCGTGCCCTACGCGCCGGCCACGGCGTTCCTCGCGCGCGAGCGCCGCCGTATATCCGCCCCCACCCACCCCAGCCGCGACCGCGAGCGCGCCCGTGTGGCGCTGGTGGCCGACGGCCTCGGCGCCGTCCACGGCGTCACGAGCACGCTGGCCCAGATCCGCGAGCGGGGCGTTCCGGGCTTCGACGTCGAGGTGATCGGGACGGACGCGTGCGTCGACCGCCGCCTGAGCGCGGTCGCCGAGGCGCCGATCCCGTTCTACCCCGGGCTGACGGTCGGCGTGCCGAGCCTGCTCGCCGTCGTCGACGCGCTGGCCGGCGGCGCCTACGACCTGCTGCACGTCTGCTCGCCCGGCCCGGCCGGCGTGGCCGCGCTGCTGACCGGCCGCGCGCTCGGGCTGCCCGTCGCCGGCTCCTACCACACCGAGCTGGCCGCCTATGCCGCGCTGCGCAGCGGCGACGCGCTGCTCGAGGCCGGCATGCGGATGGCACTGTCGACCTTCTACGGCCAGTGCGACGTCGTCCTCTCGCCGTCCAACGCCGCCGACGCCCGGCTACGCGAGCTCGGGATCGACCGGATCGGCCGCTGGGACCGCGGCGTCGCGGAGTTCGCCCGGGGGGCGAACTCCGCCGCGGAAATCGCCCGGGGGGCGATTCCCGCATCGACGTGCTGTACGCGGGCCGGCTCGCGCTCGAGAAGGGCGTCGAGCTGCTCGCCGACAGCTTCCTCACCGCCCGCGCGCGCGACCCGCGGCTGCACCTCCTGCTGGCCGGCGGCGGCCCGGAGGAGGACGCGCTGCGCGCCCGCCTCGGCGACGCCGCCACGTTCCTCGGCTGGCTGTCGGGCGACGAGCTGGCCGCCGCCTACGCGTCGGCGGACGTCTTCCTGTTCTGCTCGGAGACGGACACCTTCGGCCAGGTGATCCTCGAGGCGCAGGCTTCCGGACTGCCCGTCGTCGCGGTCGCCGCCGGCGGTCCGGCCGAGCTCGTCGCCGACGGGCGCAGCGGCCTGCTCCGGCCCCCGCACGTTGACGACCTCGCCGACGCGGTCGTCTCGCTGGCCGGCTCGCGCGAGGCCCGCGAGCGGCTCGCGCGCGGCGGGCTCGCCGCCGTCGCCGACCGCTCCTGGGAGGCCAGCCTCGCCCGCCTGGCCGCCGGCTGGCATCGCGCGCTCACGGTCAGCGCCGAGCCCGCACCCGTGGCCGCCGCGCCTCCCGCGTGATAGAAGCGGGCCTTGCGCCCGCCCGTCCTAACTGTCGCCGCCGCGGTCGTCATGGCGGCGCTCTTCGCGCTCGACGCGCTGACCGGCGACGACATGGTGTTCGTCCCCGGCTACGTGCTGGGCCCGCTGCTCGTGGCGCTCGCCGCCGGTCCGCGCCCGACCTTCGTCGTCGGCATCGTGGCGACCGTCCTGGGCCTCGCAGGCCTGCTCCAGGACGACGACTTCGCGGCGCAGGACCTGATCCGCGTCCTGACCGTGGCGGCGGGATCGGCGCTCGCCGTCGCGATCTCCGCGCTGCGCACCCGCCTCGCGGAGGCGCTCGGGCTGCTCGACGTCGTGTTCGCGCACGCCCCCGTCGGGATCGCGCTGCTCGATCGCGACCTGCGCCTGCTGCGCGTCAACGACCGGCTGGCCGAGATCGCCGGCGTCTCGGCCGCGGCGCACCGGGGCCGCACGATCGAGGAGCTGCTGCCCGACCTGCCGGCCTCGGTGCGGGAGGACGCCGCTCGGGTCGCGCGCACGGGGACGTCGCTCAGCGAGATCGAGATCAGCGGGGCCGAGCGCCGCTGGATCGCTTCCTACTGGCCGGTGCGGCGCACACCAGGCGGCCCGCCGGTCGGCGTCGGCCTCGTGCTCGCCGACGTCACCGAGCGGCGCGCCGCCGAGCGTGCCCTGCGCGCTCAGACCGACCGCTACGAGGCGCTGCTGCTCGCACTCGCGGAGGCCGGCGAAGGGCTCCTCGTGCTCGAGAGCGACGGCCGCTGCGTGTACGCCAACGCCGCCTTCGAGCAGCTCAGCGGCTACACGTTCCCCGAGCTGGCCGCGATGGAGTCCGTGCTCGAGCTCGTCGGAGACGTCGAGCGGATCGAGGGACGCATCGTCCCGCGGACGCTGCGCCGCCGCGACGGCACCTGGGTCGACCTCGAGGTCGGCCGCACGCCGCTCGATGTCGAGGGCCGGCGGCAGTTCGTGGTCGTCGTCCGCGACGTCACGGCCCGTCGCCGGGCGGCGGAGGAGCGCGAGCGGTTGCTCGCGCGCGCCGCGCTGCTGGCGGAGGCGAGCGAGCTGTTCGACCGCTCGCTCGACAAGGAGCTGACGCTGCGACGCGTCGCCCAGCTGTGCGTACGCGACATCGCCGACACCTGCGTGATCGCGCTCGGCGAGCGCGGCGTCGTCGCGGCGGCGCGCGACGAGGCACGCGAGCGCGAGCTGATCGCCACGCTCGAGCGCGAGCCCCATCTCGGCGGCCCGATCGCCGAGGTCATGCGGGGAGGGGCCGGGCAGGTGGCGGCCACGCCCGCCGGTCTCGGCACCGCGCGTTCGGTGATCGTGCCGCTGCGGGCGCGCGGGCGCGCCCACGGCGTGCTGGTTGCCGGCTTCGACGACCTCGGCAGCGCCGAGGACGAGGAGGCGCTCGCCCTCTTCGAGGACCTCGCCCGCCGCGCCGCGCTGGCGCTCGACAACGCGCGGCTGTACGAGGAGCGCGACCACGTCGCGCGCACGCTCCAGCGCTCGCTGCTGCCGGGCGCGCTGCCGGACGTCCCCGGCGTCGACCTGGCCGGCCGCTACGTGGCGGCGGGCGAGGGCAACGAGGTCGGCGGCGACTTCTACGACTGCTTCGACACCGGCGGCGGCGACTGGGCGCTGGTGATCGGGGACGTGTGCGGCAAGGGCGCCGAGGCCGCGACGCTGACCGCGCTCGCCCGCTACACGCTGCGCGCCGCCGCGCAGCACACCCGCCGCCCGCAGACGGTCCTGCTCGAGCTCAACGAGGCGCTACTGCGGCAGCAGCTCGGCTACCGCTTCTGCACGGTCCTCTACGCCTCGCTGACGCCGCGCGAAGGTCGCGTGGAGGTGCGCCTGGCCACCGGCGGGCATCCGCTGCCCTGGGTGCTGCGCGCGAGCGGCGAGGTCGAGACCGCCGGCTCGCCCGGCTCGCTGCTCGGGATCCTCGACGACCCCGAGATCAGCGAGCACGCCTTCGAGCTCGGCCCCGGCGACGCGCTCGTGCTCGTCACGGACGGGGTCACGGAGGCGACCGCCGCCGACCGGGCGACCGGCCCCGGCCGGCTGGCCGCCCTGCTCGCGGGCCATGCCGGCGAGGACGCCGCGGCGATCGCGGAGGCCGTCGAGCGCGACGCGCTCGAGTCGCAGGGCGGCGCGGTGCGCGACGACGTCGCGGTGCTGGTCGCGCGCGCCCGCGGCGACGAGGTCGAGGGCGCCGAGGACCGCGTCGGCGTCCCCGTCACCCACGCGGAGATCTCTCGGTAGCGCGTGTTATCGCCTCGGCGCCCACCAGGCGCTCGAACGGCCCGATCACCTTCCACAGCGCGCGCAGCCGCAGGCCGGCGGTGCGGTCGACGGGCTGCACGCGCGCCTCGCTGACGAGCGCGCTGCCCTCCGGGGCGTCCTCGACCCAGTGCCCGAACAGCACCCGGACGGTGCCGGGCTCGTCCCAGCTCGCGAAGGCGTCCGGGCCGTCGAGCCGCGGGTAGTCGCGCGCGAGCGTCCAGATCCGCCCGCACAGGCCGGCCAGCAGGTGCCGCTCGCCCTCGTCGAGCACGGTGAACGGGTAGTCGCGGAACAGCTCCCCGTAGGTGAGGCGGCCGTCGAGGCCCGGGATCCGCCAGCGGACGAGCCGGCCGAGCGTGCGCGTGTCGGACAGGCGCACGCCGTTGGCCGAGCGCCAGAGCTCGTCCGGCGCCGTGGCGGCGGTGCGCCGGTGGTGCGTGCGTACGACCGGCTCGGGGAGCCAGGCGTCGAGGCGGCGGGTATCGTCGGCGGCCTGCATGCGGTTGATCCAGCACAAGCGGGAGGCCTACTGGTTCTACCGATTCCTCTCGCTCGGCTACGACGACTGGGTCAACCCGCTGTTCTGGACGCCGCGCATGCGCGAGCAGTCGCTGGCCGCGGCGCGGCTGGACCAGCGCGACCTCGAGACGCTCGACGCGGGCGCCGGGACCGGCTTCACGACCGAGGGGATCGTGCAGCGGATCGATCCGTCGCGCGTGACGATGCTGGACCAGAGCCCGCACCAGCTCGCGCGCGCGGCGCGCCGCCCGGCGCTGGCCGGCGTGCGGCGGCTGCTGGGCGACGCCGAGGCGCTCCCGTTCGCCGACGACGCGTTCGATCGCTACGTGTCGGCCGGCAGCATCGAGTACTGGCCCGACCCGCAGCGCGGGATCGCCGAGGCCTACCGCGTGCTGCGCGAAGGCGGCGTCGGCGTGGTGATCGGGCCGGTGCGCCCGGCCGGCCGGATCGTGCGCGCACTGGCCGACCTGTGGATGCTCTTCCCCTCCGTCTCCGATTACCGGACATGGTTCGAGCGCGCGGGCTTCGATGACGTGCAGGTGGTCCCGGTGGCGCCGGACTGGTACCGCGACACGCGCGTGCCGTATGCCGTCGCCATCACCGGCGTCGCGGGGGCCGGTCCCTCGTCATTGGCGCTGCCGCCCCCGGCGGAGCGGCTGGACGCGCCGGGCGGCCGTGCGCGCTCGGTGCTGCGCTTCGCCGTCGGCTCGCTGGCCGGCCTGGCCTTCGTGCCCATCGCCCTCGTGATGAAGCTGCGGGAGCGCCGGTGACCAGCCACGCCGCGGCCGTCGGCCGCACGGGCGCGCTGGGCGTGCTGTGGCGCTTCTCGCGCCCGCACACGCTGATCGGCACCTTCATCAGCGCCGCCGGGCTGTACCTGATCGCCGTCGCCGAGCTGCCGGGCTCCGGCCTCGATCAGCTGTTCTGGGTGATGGTCGCGGGCGCCGGCGTCAACCTCGCGATCGTCGGCGTGAACCAGATCACCGACGTCGAGATCGATCGCGTGAACAAGCCGCACCTGCCGCTGGCGGCCGGCGAGCTCTCGCGTGACGCCGCCTGGCGGATCGTGGCCGTGGCCGCAGTGCTGCCGCTGGTGCTCGCGCTCACCCAGGGCGCGCTGGAGACCGCGGCCGTGGTCGGCGCGCTGGCGGTCGGCGCCGCCTACTCGCTGCCGCCGGTGCGGCTGAAGCGCTTCCCGGTGGTGGCGTCGCTGTGCATCTCGGGCGTGCGCGCGATCGCGGTCAACCTCGGCATGTACGGCCACTTCAGCATCGCCTTCGGCGGCTCGCTGGAGATCCCGGGCGCGGTGTGGGCGCTGACGGCGTTCGTGCTGCCGTTCTCGTTCGCGATCGCGGTGCTCAAGGACGTGCCCGACAGGGAGGGCGACCGCCGGTTCCGGATCGCCACGTTCACCGTGCGCCTGGGGCCGCGGCGGGCGTTCCGGCTGGGGTTGGGGGCGCTGGTCCTCGCCTACGCCGGGATGGTGGTGCTCGGGCCAATGCTGGTGCACGACGCCGACGGGGCGGTGCTCGCGGCCGGGCACGGGCTCGCGCTGGCGCTGCTGCTCGTGTGGGCGCGACGCGCCGACCCGGCCGACCCGGCCGCGTTCACCAGGTTCTACCTGCGGGTCTGGGCGCTGTTCTTCCTGGAATACGCGCTGGTCCCGGCCGCGGTGCTGGCCGCGTAGCACCGTTTTCTGGTTCGCGCGCGGACAAACGAGCGAGGATCGGTGTTTCTCACCGGTGAAGCCAATCCCCTGCAAGGTGAACGTTTTCCACATGCAAATGTGGACCATCAGTCGAAGTCGAGGTTTGTTCGGTGGACACTTTGGAGTGGACGACTAGCCGGACGGGGAGTAATGTCCCGCCGGATGTCGCTGGCTTATGACGCCGAGCGGCCGGGACGCCAGTCGCTGACGGGGAAGACAGCTGCTGCGGCCGCGAGCCGCTTCTCGCGACCGGGAGGTCCCCCGGCCGCGAACACCATCACCGCCAGTCAGGCACGGGCGGCGCGTCAGCGCGAGGCGCGCCGTGATGAGCAGGCCGTAGCCGCCTGGCTGCGCGAACTGGCCGGGCGCCCGCGCTAGCGCCCGGTCCAGCGTTCTCGAAGCCGTGGTCCGCCCCCCGCGGAGGTGGGCACCGCTGGCGTTTCACGCCGTCCGGGCGTGGGCACGGTTTCATGTGAGGGGCACCCCCCGAACCCCAGGAGAGACCATGACCCCGCTGAAGCAGCTCGCAGAGCAAGACCAGAGCGTCTGGATCGACTTCCTGTCGCGCCGGTTCGTCCAGGACGGCGACCTCGCCGGCCTCGTCCGCGACGGCGTCGTCGGCGTGACCTCCAACCCCACGATCTTCCAGGGCGCGATCGCCGAGGGCGACGCCTACGACGACCAGATCCGCGACCTGTCGGCCACCGAGTCCGATCCGAAGGAGATCTTCCTCGCGCTCGCGCGCGACGACATCCGCGACGCCTGCGACGTCCTCAGGCCCGTCTGGGACGAGGGCAACGGCAAGGACGGCTGGGTGTCGCTCGAGGTCGACCCGAACCTCGCGCACGACACCGAGGGCACGATCGCCGAGGCCAAGCGCCTGCACGCGCTCGTCGAGCGGCCCAACCTGTTCATCAAGATCCCCGCGACGCCCGAGGGCCTGCCCGCGATCGAGGAGACGATCGCCGCCGGCATCCCCGTCAACGTCACGCTGATCTTCTCGCTCGAGCGCCACCGCGAGGTGGCCGAGGCCTACATCCGCGGCCTCCAGCGCCTGGTCGAGAGCGGCGGCGACCCGTCGAGGATCGCCTCCGTCGCGTCCTTCTTCGTCAGCCGCGTCGACACCGAGGCCGACCGCCGGCTCGACGAGATCGGCGGCCACGACGAGCTCAAGGGCACGCTCGCGATCGCCAACGCCAAGCTCGCCTACGCGACCTACCAGGAGGTCTTCTCCGGGGCCGAGTGGGAGAAGCTGGCCGCCGCCGGCGCCACGCCGCAGCGCTGCCTGTGGGCCTCGACCTCGACCAAGAACCCCGAGTACCGCGACGTCATCTACGTCGAGGAGCTGATCGGGCCCGACACGGTCAACACGATGCCGCGCGAGACGGTCGAGGCGTTCCAGGACCACGGCAAGGTCGAGCGCACGCTCGACCGCGACGTCGAGGGCGCGCAGCGCGTGCTCGACGCGTTCGCCGAGGCGGGCATCGACTACGAGGACGTCGTTCAGACGCTCGAGCGCGAGGGCGTCGAGAAGTTCGCCAAGTCGTTCCGCGAGCTGTTCGCCGACCTCGAGGCCAAGCGCGACCAGCTCGTGGCGGCGTGAGGGATCTCCGGCGGGAGCTGGGGCAGCAGCTGCGCGTGGACTCGGTCCGCGCCAGCGCTGCTGCCGGCTCCGGCCATCCCACCTCGTCGATGTCGGCGGCCGACCTGATCGCGGTCCTGATCGACGGCCACCTGCGGGCCGACGACCACCTGATCTTCTCCAAGGGCCACGCGTCGCCGCTCTACTACGCGATGCTCAAGGCCACCGGGAGGATCGACGACGAGGAGCTGCTGACCTTCCGCAAGCTCGGCTCGCGGCTCGAGGGCCACCCGACGCCGCGCATCCCGCCGACCGACGTGGCGACCGGCTCGCTCGGCCAGGGCCTGCCGATCGCCGCCGGCGTGGCGCTGGCCGGCAAGCGGCTCGACCGCCTGCCGTTCCGCGTCTGGTGCCTGTGCGGCGACAGCGAGATGGCCGAGGGCTCGATGTGGGAGGCGATCCAGCACGCCGCCTGGGAGGGGCTCGACAACCTGACCGCGATCATCGACGTCAACCGCCTCGGCCAGACGCGCGAGACGATGCTCGGCTGGGACCTCGACGCGTATGTGCAGCGGTTGCAGGCGTTCGGCTGGCACGCGATCGCCGTCGACGGCCACGACGTCGAGGAGATCGAGCGCGCCTACGCGGAGGCGGAGGCGATCCGCGAGCGCCCGACCGCGATCGTCGCGCGCACGCTGAAGGGCCGCGGCGTGAAGGCGGTCGAGGACCAGCCGGGCAAGCACGGCAAGCCGCTCGACGACCCGGAGGCGGCGATCGAGGAGCTCGGCGGCGAGCGCGACCTGCGCGTGCAGCTCGCGCCGCCCGCGGGCGGCGCGCCGCACCGCTTCGAGACGTCCGACGCCGAGCTGCCGAGCTGGGAGCTCGGCGAGGAGGTCGCCACCCGCAAGGCCTACGGCGAGGCGCTGGCCGCGCTCGGCTCTCGCCGCGGCGACGTCGTGGCGCTCGACGGCGAGGTCTCCAACTCCACCCACTCCGAGGACTTCCGCGAGGCCCATCCGGATCGCTACTTCGAGATGTTCATCGCCGAGCAGCAGATGGTCGCCGCCGCGGTCGGCTTCCAGGTCCGCGGCTGGGTCCCGTTCGCCTCCACCTTCGCCGCCTTCCTCGCGCGCGCCTACGACTTCGTCCGCATGGCGGCCGTCTCGCGCGCCGACATCCGGCTGTCCGGCTCGCACGCCGGCGTCTCGATCGGCGAGGACGGGCCGTCGCAGATGGCGCTCGAGGACCTCGCGGCCTTCCGCGCCGTGCATGGCTCGACCGTCCTGCACCCGAGCGACGCCAACCAGACGGCCCAGCTCGTCGCCGCGATGGCCGACACGCCCGGCGTCTCGTTCCTGCGCACGCTGCGCGGCAAGACGCCGGTGCGCACGCCCGCGTCCGAGACAGTGCGGATCGGCGGCAGCCGGATCGCCCGCGAGGGCGACGACGTCGCCATCGTCGCCTGCGGCATCACCGTCGACGAGGCGGTGCGCGCGGCCGAGGCGCTCGACGGCGAGGTCTCGGCGCGCGTGATCGACTGCTACTCGGTCAAGCCGATCGACGCCGAGGACGCTGCGCGCCGCGGCCCGCGACTGCGGCGCGATCGTCACCGTCGAGGACCACTGGCCCGAGGGCGGCCTCGGCGACGCCGTGCTGGAGGCGCTGGCCGACGCCGACGAGCGCCCGCCGGTCACGAAGCTCGCCGTGCGGGAGATGCCGGTGTCCGGCACGCCGGAGGAGCTGCTGCACGCGGCCGGCATCGACGCGGAGGCGATCGCCGCCGCCGCGCGGTCCGTCGTCCGCGTGTACCTAGTCCTCGGTCTCGTCGCCGATGGCCTCGGCCGGCAGCTCCTCGGCCGCATGGACGCTGCAGAGGAACGGGCCGCCCGCCTCGCGCGCGGCCTCGATCTCCAGCCCCGTCAGCCGGGCTCCGCAGACCGCACATGTGCGCTCGAGCGTGTCTTCGAGGGTGCGCTCTTCGAGGTCCATGAGCGCATGTAAGCGCATCCGGGCGCTACACGCGAGAGGTCCTGCCTTACAAGCTCTTCGGCAGCTGCTGCTCGAGCGAGGCGACCGGCCCGAACAGGTCGCCGTGCTCGGCGACGCGCTCGATCACCTCGGGCGCGGTGAACACGAGATCGTCCGGATCGCGTGAGTGCGCGACGGCCTCGACCTCGTCCCACCCCAGCGGCGTCGACACCGTCGGCTGCGCCAGCGCCCGCAGCGAGTACACGCAGACCGTCGTCTTGTGGCGCGAGTTCTGGCTCCAGTCGACGAACACGCGGCCCTTGCGCAGCGTCTTGCTCATCTCCGACACCACCAGCTTCGGGTTCCGCCGCTCGAGCAGCTCGGCGATGCCCTTGGCGAACGGGCTCGTCTCGCTGGTACGTGACGCCGGCGTGTTCAGCGGCACGTAGACCTGCATCCCCTTCGAGCCCGACGTCTTCGGGAACGCCTCCATCCCGAGGTGCTCGAAGACCGTGCGCAGCTCCAGAGCGACCTCGGCGCATTCGACGATCGTGGCGGGCGCGCCCGGGTCGAGGTCGAACGCCACGACCGTTGGCTGCGAGTAGTCCTCCCCCAGCGCCAGCGAGGCGTGCAGCTCGAGGTCGGCGAGGTTGGCCAGCCAGACGAGCGTCGGCAGGTCGTCGGCCACGCAGAAGTCGATCTTGCCGCCGCGCGCGCGGCTGCTGTCCGCCGCGACGGTCTGGACCCACGGCGGCCGGTGCGACGGGCACTGCTTCTCGTAGAAGTGCGGGCCCTCGACCCCGTCGGGATACCGCTTCAGCGTCAAAGGCCGACCGCGCAGGTGCGGCAGCAGGGCCGGCGACACGCGCGTGTAGTAGTCGATGACGTGGCCCTTGGCGAACCCCGCCTCGGGGTACATCGGCTTGTCGAGGTTCGACAGCGACAGCGTGCGCCCCTCGATCTCGACCTCGACGCGCTTGGGGGCGGCCACCCCCGGCAGACTAGAGAAGCGTGGCCGACGGGCAGTCGAGCTCGAACCAGACGGCGGTGCTCCGGCCCTCGCGCACGCCCCAGCGGCTGGCCAGCCGCTCGACGATGTGGAGCCCGAGACCCCCGCCGCCCGCCAGGTCGGGTGGGCGCTGGCCGACCGGGCCCGCCTCGTGGTCCGGGTTGTGCGACCTCCACGTGGAGCGCGCGCGGGCGGACCTCGAGCACGACGTGGAGCTCCGTTCCCGCATGGGCGCCGCCGTGCCGCACGCCGTTGGCCACCAGCTCGGTGACCAGCAGGGCGACGTCAGGCAGAACGTCCTCGGGGACGCGACCACTGAGCTCATCGCGGACCAGTCGACGCGCACGTGACGCAGCTTTGGGGCCTCCGGGAACGTTGGCCTCGACGGCGAACGTCTCCATACCCAGCACGTGCCCCGTCAGTCGTCTGACCAAAGGTGCTTCGGCTCACTATGGTCCGGTATGTGACTCGCCGACCGCCCGGGGACGCGAGGGGCTACTGTCCGTTCCGTAACACCGAAGGACGGAGTCACTGTTGACGGACCGACTGACCACACCGCTTCTGGAGCTGGACCCCGATCTCGGCCAGCTCCTCCCAGAGGAGCGGCTGGCCGCCGCCAGGCGGGAGCTGCGTGTGGTGGTCCGGACGCTGGAGACCGGTCCGTGGGATGTCGACCGGCTGTCCGGCGCCAGCCCTGAGCACCTCGGCCTGCTCGTCCTCGACGGCGTCATCGCACGCGAGGTGCTCGTGTCCGACACGGTCAGCACCGAGCTGCTCGGCCCTGGCGACGTGGTCCGCCCGTGGCGCATGCTGGACGCCTCCAACCTCCTCCGGCACACGATCCGCTGGAACGTGCTGTCGCGCAGCCGCTTCGCCCTGCTGGACCGCCGCCTGAGCGCGGAGCTCGGCCGCTACCCCGAGGTCGGCGCCGCGATCATCGACCGTGTGAACGAGCGCGCCCTGCGCCTCGCGGTGACGCAGGCGATCTCGCAGCTCAACCGTGTGGACCGGCGGCTGCTCGCCCTCTTCTGGCACCTCGCCGAGCGCTGGGGGCGCATGACCACCGGCGGGGTCGCGCTGCCGATGACGCTGTCGCACCGCATGCTCGGCCAGCTCGTCGGCGCCCGGCGCCCGACGGTCTCGACCGCCCTCGGCGAGCTCGTCCGCGAGGGCGAGCTGGCCCGCCGCGACGACGGGACCTGGCTGCTGACCGGCGAGCCCGTCGGCGGGCCGGCGCCGGAGATCGAGCGCGTCATCCCGATGCGCCGGCGGCTGCTGCCACCCGAGCCGCCCGTGCGCGCTGCCCCCGAGCGACCGCCCGCGACCGTCATCCCGCTCCCCGACAACCGCGTCGCGACACCCGACGCCGTCGAGATGACCGCGGCGCTCAAGCGCGTGCGCGAGCAATGCGAGCTTCAGGTCGAGGAGATGCGGGTCGTGTTCCTCACGACGAGCCGCCTCGCTGAGCGCACCTCGGAGCTGCGCGAGCGCTGCCGCGAGACTCGCGGCGGGGCCGCGCCGCCGATCGCCGAGCGCGCCGCCGACGCCTGATCAGCCGCCGGGCGGCGAGTCCTCCATCAACACGATCGCTCCGCGCGGCGACGCGCCGTCGCCGTCGCCGGTGGACACCAGCGGCATGATCGTGGTGGCGCACTCGATCATGCGCCCGCGCCGGTTGACGGCCTCGAGCACGGCCTCCTCGCGGCCGCTGCTGCCGCTCAGCACGGTCCGCAGCGGACCGGCGAGCTGCTCCACCGGCAGCCCGATGTCGAGCGACAGCAGGTGGTGCTCGACCGCCTCGTCCTGACGCAGTCCCCACAGGTCCTCGGCGCGTTGGTTCCAGATCTGCACCCGCTGCTGGCGGTCGACGACCGCGACGCCGATGCCGAGCGAGGTGAGGATCGCCTCGAGGAAGTCGTTGACCTGGTTGAGGTCGGAGGTCCGGTCGCGCAGCTCGTCGTTGATCGTCTCGAGCTCCTCGTTGGTCGACTGGAGCTCCTCGTTCATCGTCTCGAGCTCCTCGTTGGTCGACTGGAGCTCCTCGTTGGTGGTCTGGAGCTCCTCGTTGGCCGACTGGAGCTCCTCGTTGGTGGTCTCCAGCTCGTCGATCGTCGACTGGAGCTCCTCGTAGGCGAGCTCGAGGTCGCGCCGGTTGCCCTCCAGCTCCCGCCGCAGGCTGGCGTAGCCGCTGACGTCCTCGAACACGATGCTGACCCCGAGCGCGGCTCCGCCGTCGGGCAGCAATGGCGCCACCGTGACATCGAGCACCCGCTCGTCGCCCTTGCGCGGCATGAACCGCTGCTCGCCGAGCGCGACGCGGCGGCGCTCGCGCATGGCCTCGTCGATCGCCGCCCGCAGCTCCGTCGCCTGCTGCGACAGCTCGAAGTCCCGCAGAGGCCGCCCGACGGTCTCAGGGCCGATCCCGAACAGCGCGCGCGCCGGCAGGTTGGCGAACACCAGCGCGCCCGAACCCGACACGATCACCTGCGCATGCGGGCCCATCTCGAGCGCGGCGTCGCGGCTCGAGCGGTCGGCCGGCGACGCGAGCGCGCCGACGGCCTCGCCGTTGGTCATGCCCGTCAGGCGCGCCTGGAGCGACGGGCTCCGTTCGACCTTGCGGAAGATGCGCCTCTTGAGATCCACCGCGGTGAACATGTCGCGGTGCGTGGTCATCATCTCGGACTTGCCGAGCATCAGCATGCCGTGGTCGCGCAGCGCGAAGTGGAAGTGACGCAGCACCTGGCCCTGGGTCTCGGCCGTGAAGTACATGAGCGTGTTGCGGCAGATCAGCAGGTCGAGCCGCGAGATCGGCGCGTCGGAGACGAGGTTGTTGCGCCCGAAGATCACGGTCCGGCGCAGGTCCTTGCGGAAGGCCAGCCGCTGATCGGCGCGTTCGAAGTACTTCTCGCGCAGCGGCTCGGGGAGCCCGTCGGCCTCCTTCTGGGTGTACGTCGCCAGCCGCGCGGTCGCGAGCGCATCCTCGTCGATGTCGGTGGCGTAGATCTTCACGCGCTCGAGGAAGGCGTCCTCGTCGAGCAGCTCGGCCAGCACCATGGCGGCGGTGTAGGCCTCCTGGCCCGTCGCGCAGCCCGCGCACCAGACGCGGATCGGCTCGGCGGGCTCCTTGGCGGCCAGGAGCGCGGGCAGGACATCCTGCCGGAGGTGCTCCCATGACGGCGGATCGCGGAAGAACTCGGTGACGTTGATCAGGAGCGTGTCGAAGAGCTGCTCGTACTCCTCCGGATGGACCTCGACGTAGTCGAGGTAGTCGCCGAAGCTCTCGCAGCCGATCGCGTCCATCCGCCGGCGGAAGCGGCGCTCGAGGCTCGTCCGCTTGTAGCCCGTGAAGTCGAAGCCGCGCGAGCGCTTGAGGAACTCGAGCAGCGCCTCGAACGCGGGGTCGCTCTGGGACGTGCTCACTCAGCGACCTCGGCGCTCTGCATGTCGAACGCCCTCGGCGTCTCGCCCCGGATCCCGAGCGCTTGCCGGATCAGCTCGGCTCGCTCGCGCGCATCGACGGCCGCGCCGGCGTAGCGATCGTGCAGCCGCGGCCGCGTCTCGGCGTGGCGAGCTGACATGCGCGCGAGGAACTCGGCGCGCTCCTCGAGCGCCTCCAGCGCAGACCACAGCGCGGCCTCCACGCCGCTGCCCTGCTCGATGACCATCGAGTCCTCGGAGTAGGCGTGCCCGACGCGGCAGTGATAGCGCACGTGATCGCCCTCGGTGACCTCCCACAGCGGGCCGTGGCACTCGGGGCAGGTGAACGCCGACGGAGGGCCCGCCGGGCGCTGCGGGCGCTGAGACGCCGTTCATGACCAGATCCTCCCCGATCTGCGGCGCCGCGCCGATGAGCCCGCCGAGCGCACGCCCGATGTCCGCGGCCGCGAGCACCTCGTCGACCTCCCCGACGGCGCGGATCGCGCTCTCGGGCATGCTCGGCACGGTGGCGTCGTGCGGATCCTGCACGAGCACGGCGCCCCCGGCCTGCTTCACCGCGAGCGCCCCGGTGCTGCCGTCGCCGAGCGCGCCCGACAGGACGACCGCGACGGCGTGCTCCCCGTAGGCCGCCGCGAGCGAGCGCAGCATCGGATCGACCGCCGGTCTGACGCCGTTCTCCTTGGGCCCGCGGCCGAGCGCGAGCTTGCCGCCCGCGACGGTCAGGTGGCGATCGGGCGGCGCCACGTACACCCGTCCCGGCGCGGATCGCCTCGCCGTCCGAGGGCACGACGACCGTCAGCGCCGTCTGGCGATCGAGGATCGGCGCGAGCAGGCTGCGCCCGGTGGCGGGCACGTGCAGGACGATGCAGATCGCCGCGGGGAGCTCGGCCGGCAACGTGCGAACGATCCGGATCAGCGCGTCCACGCCGCCGGCGGAGGCGCCGACGCCGACCACACGCGTCAGGCCGCGCTCGGCGGCTGTTTGATCCACACTCGGAGCCTACGCCTGTGGGGCGCTCACCGCGCGGAATCCGGCGGCGGATCGGCGATCTCGAGATGGTCGTCCATCCCGGTCAACCTGAACACGCGGTGGACGACGTCCGTGCCGGGCACGATCGCGAACCGGAAGCCGCCCTCGCGCGCGGCGTTGTCCCAGCGGATGACCAGCCTCAGGCCGGTCGAGTCCATGAACGTCAGGCCGCGCAGGTCGAGCACGACCTCGGGGCAGCCCTCGTCGCGGAGACCCTCGAGCGCCGCCTCGACACGGTGCACGCTGTCCAGGTCCAGCTCGCCGAACGGCTGGACCCAGGCCATGCTCCCGTTGCGGGCGACCTCGCAGCGCAGCTCGGTCGGCGGGGTGCTCGGCTCGGACTCGCCCACGGAGCGCGAGTTTATCGCCGTCCTACGGTCAGAAGGGCGATAAGGGCCTGGCGCGACGGCGCGCGGTGGCCTACAAGTGACCTGCACCGACGCGCGGCTCGTTGGGACGCTGCCCACATCGAGACCGCGGCATGTCCGCGGACCGGCTCATCGGGCCGCGCGCTCGGGTCTCTCCCGTCAGTGCGGGGGGTGCGCAGCGGCTCACTCCCCGCCGACGGAGCTGGACCACGACCGACATCTGACCGCAGTGGCACCCCCGTGCGGTCGCGGCGCTGACGGACGCCGCTCCGGGGCGCGCCGCCGGCGAAAAGCTCTTCACATGGAGCCCGAACGCGCCAGCACGTCGCTGCACGATCGGCTCCTGATCGCCGATCGAACGGGCGACGCTGGTGCTGCACGACAGCGCCACCCTGATCGAGCAGCACCACACCTTGGTCGCCGCCCTGCGCGAGACCGTCGCGGGCATCCATCAGCGTCGCGGCGGCGGGGGCTCGGGCGACGACGTTCGGAAACGGACAACGGCATGCCCGGACGCGCTCACGGGCCGGGTAGCGAGTATCAGCAATGGCCAAGAGCCTTGTCGCTGAGCGGCCCGCAGCGGGCCGCCGGCCACCCTCAGAGCGCGCGCGACGCCAGCGCGATGACCAGCGCCTCATGCGGCGCCACAAGCAGGGCGACGCGAGCGCTCGCGACGAGCTGATCGAGCGTTACATGCCGCTCGCCCGCAGCCTCGCGCTGCGCTACCGGCGCGCCTCCGAGCCGCTCGACGACCTCGTCCAGGTCGCCTCGGTCGGGCTCGTGAAGGCGGTCGACCGCTGGGACCCCGAGCGCGGACTGGCCTTCTCCAGCTACGCCGTGCCGACCATCCTCGGCGAGCTGCGCCGCTACTTCCGCGACGCCACGTGGGACGTCCGCCCGGCGCGCGACCTCCAGGAGCTGTGCCTGTCGGTCGAGGAGGCGCGCGAGACGCTGTGGGGCGAGCTCGGGCGCTCGCCCACGGTCGCCGACATCGCCGAGCGGCTCGACCGCTCGCCCGAGGAGGTCGTCGAGGCGCTCCAGGCCACCGAGGGCCGGTCGGTGCGCTCGCTCGACGCTCCGGTGCACGAGGAGGAGGGCACGTCCGCGAGCGCCGGCGACCTGCTCGGCAGCCACGACCCCGAGTTCGACCGCGTCGAGGCCGGCGTGACGATCGAGAGGATGACCGGGATCCTCGACGAGCGCGCGCGCGAGATCCTGCGCCTGCGGTTCAAGGAGGACCTGCTCCAGTCCGAGATCGCCGAGCGGGTCGGCTGCTCGCAGATGCACGTGTCGCGGATCATCCGCAGCTCGCTCGAGCGCCTCTACGCCTACGGGAAGGCCAGGTAGTGGAAGTCCCGGCGCCCGCCGATCCGCCGCAGCCCGTCGTGCCCGACGAGCCGACCACCCCGGCCGCGCCGACGCCGGACCGCGAGGCGCCGGCTACGCCGGCCGAGCCGCCCGACGCGCCGCCTCCGGACGACCCGCCGCCGCTCCAGCCGGACTAGCTGTACTTCTGAGCACGTTGTTCCCTCCGGCCGCCGTGCCCGACGGGCGAACGTCAACGGCGGCGGTTTTCCTTCGACGAGTCCTGCCCTGGGGTCGTCTAGCGACCCCTATCCAGGATTCGACGCCGAAATCAGCCGCAGTTCGCCAATGAACAACCTGCTCGGTGCTTACAACTAGACCTTCTCGATCGCCGGCGAGCGCTCGCGCTCGTTGACCAGGTCGAGGACCGCCTCCTCGATCTCGCGCTGGTGGATCGGCAGCTCGCCCTCGTCGTCGACGGCGGCCGCCTCGTACAGCGGCTTGCCGATGATCAGGCCGCCCTGGTAGGCGTCGAACACGCGCGGGTCGATGTAGGACGCGCGGCACACGGCCGGCGTGTTGCCGAGGTAGTGCGCGACCTCCTTGATCGCCCGCGTGATCGCGCGCTTGCGGCCCGTCTTCGAGCCCGCGACCTCGCCGCTGACCGCCAGCGCGACGGCGGCCAGCACGGTCGCGTTCCAGGTGCGGAAGTCCTTGGCCGAGAAGTCGTCGCCGGTCATCTCCTTGACGTACTCGTTGATGTCGTCCGAGCGCACGTCGCGCCAGCGCCGCCCCTCCTTGAACGCGAGCAGCTCGTCGCCGCCGCCGCGGCGGCGCTTGAGCGCGGCGACGATGTCGGCGACCGGCGGGTCGACGACCGCCTGCACGCGGCGGACGCCGCTCTTGGCCGGGTAGTCGAAGACCATCTCGCCGTCACGCGAGACGGTCACGTGCTCCTTGCACATCGTGGCGAGCCCGTATGACCGGTTCTCGACGGCGTACTGCTCGGAGCCGATCCGGAAGAAGCCGCGGTCGAGCAGGCGCACGGCACACGCCAGCACGCGCTCGCGCGTGAGCTCGTCACCCTCGAGACCGGCCTCGACGTGCTCGCGCAGGTCCGGCAACGCGCGCGCGAAGCGCACCATGTCGTCGAACTTCTCGGCGTCGCGCCGCGTGCGCCAGGCCTCGTGGTAGAGGTACTGCTTGCGGCCGGCGGCGTCGGCGCCCGTGGCCTGGAGGTGCCCGCGCGGGTCGGGGCAGATCCACACGTCCCGCCACGCGGGCGGAATGCCCAGCTCGCGGATCCGCTCGAGGTCCTCCGGATCGGTGATCGGGTGGCCCTCGTCGTCGCGGTACTCGAAGCCGCGGCCGCGGCCGCGGCGCGAGATGCCGGGGCCTGAGCAGTCGGATCGTCGCAGTCTCGTCACGTCCCACACACTCTTCCCGGGGGTCCGAGGACTAAGCTTGCGCACCGGCGATGCCCAAGCTCGAGCTCGAGACCACGCGGAACGGCACCGTCGCGATCGTTCGCCCGACCGGCGAGCTCGACCTGTCGGGGGCCGCGATCCTCGAGGCCGAGCTCGACCGACTCGCCGAGGACCCGGAGCTCGGGACCGTGGTGCTCGACATGCGCGGGCTCGAGTTCATGGACTCGAGCGGCCTGCGCCTGGTCGTCGTCGCCGACATGCGGGCGCGCGAGGCCGGCCGCCGCTTCTCGCTGATCCGCGGCGACGAGACGGTGCACCGAGTGTTCGAGATCACCCGGATGAGCGACCGGCTGGACTTCGTCGACGACCCGGAGGACGTCCGGTGAGGCTCGAGCGCGAGCTGCCCGTCAGCCCCGAGGCCGCATCCGAGGCGCGCCACGCGCTCGACGGACTCGACTCCGAGCTGGCCGGCGGCCGGATGCGCGACGTGCGGCTGCTCGTATCCGAGCTCGTCACGAACGCGGTCCGCCACGCCAACCTCGGCGACGGCGACGTGATCGGCCTCGTCGTCGAGCTCGCCGACGACGCCCTGCGCGTCGAGGTCCACGACCCGGGCGGCGGCTTCGTGCCGTCGGCCCCGTCTCCCGACCCCGCGCGGCCGTCGGGCTGGGGTCTCTACCTGGTCGCCGAGCTGGCCGACCGCTGGGGCGTCGACTCCGAGGACCGCACGCTGGTGTGGTTCGAGCTCGACCGCCGGGCGGCCGCCGCGTAGGCGACCGCCCGTCGATCCAGTCCCCCCTTACGGGCTCGTCGTCGAGAGCGTGAAGACGAGCGTCTTCGAGTACGTCCCGGTCCGCAGCGGGTCGCTCGCGCCGACCGTCTGCTGGAGATCGATCGTCAACGCGTCGTTGCTGACCGGCCCGTCGTAGCTCTTCAGCCCCAGCGGGCTGCCGCTCACCGGCTCGAAGGCGGCCGCCCCGATGCGCGCCTTGACCGGCGAGGCGAGCGCGAAGGCGCCGTTCACCAGACGGCCGGGCGCGCTTGCGTCCGGATCGGCGACGCTGAGCGCCGCGTCACCGGCCGTGGACAGCACGTTGGCGGCGAGCGTGGTCGCGTAGTCGCGCGCGATGCCCGGCGTGAACGCGCCGAAGCTCGCCGGTCCGCCGACGGTGAGCGAGAGCGTCCCCGGCACCGTGCCGCTGACGTCGCGGGCACGCTGCGCGACGTCACGCCGCACTCCTTGTCGGTCACCACGCCGGCCGCGACCTCCAGGCCGCCGAGGATGTGCTGGAGGACGTTGGGCTCGAGGAACGAGTTCTCGGTATGCCCCATGCCGGTGTACCAGGCTCGGCCGCCGTCGTACTGTGGCACCACGAGATCGGGTGATCGTCGTCCACCCCGTCGCTGCCGTCAGCCTCGGCGTAGGTCGACTCGTCCAGGGTCAGCAGCACGTGGACGCCGGTGTTGCGCGTGCTGTAGTCGACGCCGCCGCCGTTGACCATCGGGTTGACCGGCGACTGGTAGTTGTACCACTCGTCCACGCGGTTCCAGGGATCCGTCAGGTGGCGCGTCGAGTGGTGCTCGCCGTCCTCGACGATCACGTCGGCCGGCCGGCCGCCCTGCATCCCGGGCAGTCCGCTCGGGTGGTTGCGGAAGTAGCCGCCCACCAGCTGGCCGTACCAGGGCCACAGGTACTCGGTGTCGGCCGCCGAGTGGATGCCGACGTAGCCGTGGCCGGAGCGGATGTAGCGCTCGAACGCCGCCTGTTGGTCGTCGTTGAGCACGTCGCCGGTCGTCGACAGCCAGACGACGGCGTCGTAGCGGTTGAGCACCTCGTCCGTGAACAGCGACGACTCCTCGATCGCGTCCACCTGGATCCCGTTCTGGGTGCCGAGCAGCTTCAGCGCCGTGATTCCCTCGTCGATCGACGAGTGCCGGAACCCGGCCGTCTTGGAGAAGACGAGGATCCGGAAGCGGGCGTTGGGATCGCGCGCGACCTCGATCACGTTGACCGTGAAGGTGCGCGTAGCGGAGCCGCCGAATGGGTCGCGCACGACTACGCGCGGCAAGTAGGTGCCGGGGGTCGCATAGGTGAAGCTCGGGTTCTGGGCCGTGCTGTCGTCGACCCCGTCGCCGTCGAGGTCCCAGGCGTAGCTGAGCACGTGGCTCGGCCCGTCCGAGTCGGTCGCCGCCCCGCCCCAGTTGACGGTCAGCGGCGCGCTGCCGGCCTGCGGCGTCATCGTCAGCCCGTTGGCCGACGGGTTGCGGTTGGACAGCACCTGGACGCTCAGCGGCGCGCTGGTGACCGTGCCGCCCTCCTTGCCGTCCGACACGGTCACGGTCACCGTGCGGGTGGCCGCGGCCAGATAGTGCTTGGTCGGGTTCTGCTCGGTCGACGTCGTGCCGTCGCCGAAGTCCCACAAGTACGTCAGCGTGTCACCGTCGGGGTCTGCCGCGGTCGCCGTGAAGGCAATCGGAACCCCGACGCGCACGCTGCCCGTCGGGTTGCGCGAGGCGCTCACCGTCGGCGGCTGATTGGTGGCCTGTGCGAACGCTGTCGCCGCCATCGACAGGCACAAGCCCACCCCGGCAACGAGCGCGAGCACCACCTTGGTACGACGCATGACTCTCCCCCTCACCTGGAATTAGGCTAGTGCCGCAACTAATATCCGCGGGAGGGTCAGAAAGTCAAGCGACTTCAGCGCAATCCGAGCAGAACCTCAACGAGTATCTGATCGAGCTGCTCGTTGTAGTACCCACGCTCGGCGAGCGCGTCGAGTGCGTCGGACTCGCGCCTTGAGCGTGTCGGGGGCGTCGCCGTCGACGCTGGCCTGCGCGAGCTCGGGCGCGGAGGCGGCCTCCAGCGCCTCCTGGACCTCCGGCAGCGAGTCGAAGTGACGCGCCTTCTCGGCGAGCGCGAGGTAGGTGCGCATGCAGCCGGCGGCGAAGTCCCACACGCCCTCGACGTTCTCGTTGCGGTACGCGTGCGCGTCGAAGTGGCGCGGGCCCGAGTAGCCCGCCCGCTCGAGCAGGCGGACGAGCAGGAACGCCTCCTTGAGGTCCTCGGAGCCGAAGCGGAAGTCCTGGTCGTAGCGCCCGACGTCCTGGCCGTTGAGGTCGATGTGGAAGAGCTTGCCGGCCCACAGCGCGTGCCCGACGGCGTGGTGGAAGGACAGGCCCGCCATCGTCTCGTGCGCCACCTCGGGGTTCAGCCCGACGAGATCGGGCTTGTCGAGCGTGGTGATGAAGTGCAGCGCGTGCCCGACAGTGGGCAGGAAGATGTCGCCGCGCGGCTCGTTGGGCTTGGGCTCGAGCGCGAAGCGGAACCCGTAGTCCTGGCTCTCGGAGTAGTCGACGAGCACGTTGACGGCCTCGCGGTAGCGCTCGAGCGCGTCGCGCGGGTCCTTGGCGGCGCCGGCCTCGGTGCCCTCGCGGCCGCCCCAGAAGACGTAGACCTCGCCGCCCAGCTCGGCGCCGAGGTCGATCGAGCGCATCGCCTTGCCGATCGCCGCCCGCCGCACGCGGCGGTCGTTGGACGTGAACGCGCCGTCCTTGAACGCCGGATGGCCGAACAGGTTGGTGGTGGCCATGCCGACGCCCATGCCGGCCTCGTCGAGCGCGGCCTTCATGCGCGCGACGATCTTGTCGCGCTCGGGTCGCCGGCGTCCCCCACGGGATCAGGTCCTCGTCGTGGAGGCTGATGCCCCAGGCGCCGAGCTCGCCGAGCTTCTTGACCGAGTCGACCGGGTCGATCGGCTCGCGCGTCGGGCCGCCGAACGGATCGCGCCCGGGATTGCCGACGGTCCAGAGACCGAAGGTGAAGCGATGCTCGGGTCGTGGGGTGAGGTTCTCGGCCATGCCGCGGATCCTTTCATCGAACGGCTCGTGGCCGCGGTCGGGTCGAAGTACGGTGCCCGGCGGCCGCCTTCCCGTGAGGGCGGCCGCCGGGCGGGTCGTGGCTTAGCGCCTGAGTACGACGGCCTTGCGGACCGTGGTCGTGCCGTCGGCGGTCCTGATCTTCAGGACGAGCGTGGCGCGCAGGTTGCGCAGCTTCGCCTTGCGCATCGCGGAGGCGAGGTTCTGCCGCACATCGCGGTCGAGCCGGAGCACGAACCTGCGCGAGTCGCCCGCGCTGACCCGGCGCAGGGCGGTCGCTGCCGAGCCGCTGCCGGTCGCCGGAGGCGATCCGCAGCGTCGCGCTGACGCTGCACGCCGCGTCGCACGCGACGGTGTACCGCAGGCCGCGCTTGACCACGCGCGCCACGTTCTGGCGCTTGGTCAGGCGCACCAGCGCGCGGCTGTCGGTCTCGCCGGCCACGCCGCCCTGGTCGGGCGCGACGCCCTGGCCGCCGCCCTGCGGCCCGGTGACCACGACCTGCACGGAGGCCGTCGCCGTCAGGCCGCCGGTGTCCTCGACGGTCACCGTGGCGGTGTAGGTCCCCGGCGTGGTGTACGTGTGGATGACGGCCTCGCCGCCACCGCTCGCACCGTCGCCGAAGTCCCACGTGATGAACAGGTTGTCGCCGTCCTCCACGTCGGCCGGCGCCGAGCTGAGCCGCACCCGCAGCGGAGCCGGCTCCGCTCTTCGGGTCGGCCAGCGCCCGGACCGTCGGCGCCTGGTTGCCGGGCGGGTCCTCGATCGTGATCGGCAGCGTCTTGGTGGCGGTGCCGCCGCGCTCGTCGGTCACCGTGACCTTGGCCGTGTAGCTGCCGGCCGAGCGGTACGTGTGGCTGACCTTGGCGCCGAACTGGCCGCCGGTGCCGTCACCGAAGTCCCACTCGTACGTGATCCGGTCCTCGGGACCGTCGGGATCGATCCCGACGGCCTCGAAGTCCACCGTCAGCGGCGGGTTCCCGGAGGCCGGGTCGGCCGCGGCGTCGACCGTCGGCAGCAGGTTGCCCTGCGGGTTGACGGTCACCTCCACGGTGTCGGTGCCCTTCTTGCCCTCCGGATCGGTCACGGTCAGCGTCGCCGTGTAAGCGCCGACCTTGGTGTACGTGTGCACCGGCGTGCGGCCGAACGCGGCTCGAGCCGTCGCCGAACTCCCACCTGAACGCGGAGTCCGCCAGGCGAGTGCCGTTCGGGTCGATCGCCGTCGAGCTGAACTCGACGGTGAGCGGCGACCGAGCCGGTCGTCGGCTCGCCGAACGCCTGCACCCGCGGTGCGTTGGGATCGACGGCTCCGCACGCGGCGGACGGCGCCACCCCGGCGCTGACCTCGATGCCGCGCGCGGATGTGGTTGAGGGCGTCCGGCCTCGGTGAACGATGTTCTCGGTGTGGCCCATGCCGGTGTACCACGATCGGCCACCGTCGTAGCGCTGGCACCACGAGATCGGATGGTCGTCATCCGTCGTGTTGCCGTCCTGCTCGTCGTAGGTCGACTCGTCGAGCTTGGCCAGGACGTGGACGCCGCTCGCACGCGGGCTGTAGTCCACGTTGCCGGTCTCCTCGAAGTTGACCGGCTTGTAGTTGTACCACTCGTCATTCCGGTCCCACTCGGGTGTCGGGAGACCCTGGGTCGAGTAGTCGGTCGGTGTCCTCCACGATCACCGTTGCATCGCGCCCGCCCTGCTGCGGAGGCGTCGGCAGCCCGGGCGGGTGGCTGAGGAAGTACGCGCCGACGAGCCGGCCGTACCACTTCCAGTCGTACTCGGTGTCGGCCGCGGAGTGGATGCCGGTGTAGCCGTCGCCGGCCTTGATGTAGTCCTCGAACGCGGTCTGCTGGGCGGCGTTGAGCACGTCGCCGGTGGTCGACAGCCAGACGACCGAGTCGTAGTGCGAGAGCACGTCCGCGCGGAACGCGGTCGCGTCCTCGGTGTGATCGACCTGGAAGTCGTGCTGGTCGCCGAGCTGCTCGATCGCCGCGTGACCCTCGTCGATCGAGCTGTGACGGAAGCCCGCGGTCTTGGAGAACACGAGCACCCGGAACCGCGCACCCGCGTCGTCGGCCTCGAGGACGTTGATCGGTCAGTGTCCGCGAGGCGGTCGGCCTCACCGTCGGAGACGGTGAGCTTGGCCTGCTTCTCTCCAGGCGTGGTGTACGTGTGGGTCGCGTTCGCCGTCGCGGCGTCGGTCGTCCCGTTGTTGTCGAAGTCCCACGCGTAGCTGACCTCGTCGCCCTCGTCGGGGTCGCTCGCCGCGCTCGTGAACTGCACCTGGAGCGGGGCGAAGCCCGTGGTGGGCGAAGCGGCCGCGGCGTCGATCACCGGCGCCCGGTTCTCGGGCTCTGGCTCCTCGCACTCGCCGCGGTTGCCGTCGACCGAGAAGTAGTCGAAGGTCACCGTGTGGCCGCTGCTCTGGACGCCCATGGTGTAGATGCCGAAGCTCGGGTCGACCATCGCGTTGGTCACCGGCGACGCGAGCGCCGTCCAGTTCGTGCCGTCGTACGAGTACTCGCCGGCGTAGCTGTTCCCGGTCTTGGTCAGACGCAGCGACACGTGGGTCGTGCCGGCCGGCACCTGCGGGTCGGCCGGGTTGGCCTGGATGACGCCGTTGACCTCGGACCGCAGCTCGATCCGGTTGACGACCGTCTGCCCGTCGTCGGACAGCGGGTCGAACTTGATGTAGTTGTTGTCGTCCTTGTAGACGAGCAGGCCTCCCTGCTCGTAGCCGTCGCTGAGCTGCCGGATGTCGAGTCTGGTCTCGATCACCCAGTCAGCGCCCGCGTGGTCCGCCGACTGGAGGAAGAAGTTCCTCGTCGTCGCCGGATCGGCGTTGGTGTAGATGTCGCCGGCGACCGTCTGGACGCGGAGCTGGCCGTTGTCGAGCGAGTAGAGGCTCTCCTGCTCGCGGACGATCGCGTTCCACTTCTCCTTGTCCAGCGCGCTGCCGTCGAACTCGTCGCCCTTGCCCGGGACGCAGTCGCACGGCTCGCCGGCGTCACGGCCGTCGAGCAGGAAGTAGTCGAACGCCACCGTGTCGCCCTGGCCGTCGGCCTGCGGCCCGAAGGCGAAGACGCCGAACGACGGGTCGGCGCATCGCGTTGACGACCGTCCCGGCCGGCAGCCAGGTCGTGCCGTCGCGCGAGAACTCGCCGACGTAGTTCGTGCCGCTCTTCGTCAGCCGCAGCCAGAACACGGTGCCGGTGCCGTCCGCGATCTGCGGATCGCTGGCCGGACCGGTCGGGCGTGCCGTTGACCTCCGTGCGCAGCTCGATGCGGTTGATCCGCGTCTGGCCGGCATCGGCGATCGGGTCGAGCTTGACGTAGTTCTGGCCGTCCACGTAGGCCAGCAGACCTCCCTGACCGTAGCCGCCGTTGACCCTCGAGTCGATCTTCGTCTCGATCACCCAGTCCTCGCCGGCGTGGTCGGCCGACTGGAGGATGAAGTTGTTCGGCGGCGGGTTGGTGTCGGTGGAGTAGATGTCACCCGGCTCGGTCGTGATCGTGAGGTTGCTGCCCGAGACGCTGTACGAGCCCGGGTTCTCCCTCACGATCGCATTCCAGCGGGTCTTGTCGAGGCTGGAGCCGTCGAACTCGTCGTCGCGGCTCGGGCCGGCCGGCGCGCCCGGACGGGCGATCCGGAAGGAGTCGAACGCGGCCTCCGGCGCGGCGGTCGCCGCCGTGTAGCCGAAGGAGAACAGGCCGACCTTCGGGTTCGCCGGCAGGCCCCACGGGCGCCCGACCTGGGTCCAGTCGGACCCGTTGCTCGAGTACCAGCCCGTGACGTTCGTCCCGTCGGACCGCAGCTGCACCCAGTAGTCGTCCGGGAAGTCGGCCGCGATGTTCGCGGTCGAGTCCGCGGCCGTGTTGTCGGGCGCGGCCGCGGCCTCGTGGATGAACTCGAACTTCTCGTCACCGCCGGTCGTGTGCGCGATCCGGCCGAGCTTGAGGTAGTTGTCGTCGTCCCCGCGGATGATGATTCCGGCCTGCTGGTACTGGGCGACGCCCTCGAAGTTGATCTTCGAGGTGGCCGTCCAGGCACCGCTCGCCGGCAGGTCGCGCACGACGAGGTTCGCGGCGGTGTTGTTGCCCTGGTAGAGGTCGCCCATGACGGACGGGATGCGCAGCGCGCCGCCCGACACGCTCAGCGCCTGGGAGCCGCGGATGACCTCCCAGCCCGCGCCGAGGGCGGTGCCGTCGAACTGGTCGGCGAACAGCTCGGTGTCCGAGCCGCCGCCGCCACCGCCGCCGCCGATCGGCTGATCCGGATCGAACCGGATCCAGTCGAAGGAGGCGACCGGGAAGCTCGGCGCCTGGTCGGACAGCGCCACCGGGCCGATCTGCGGGTTCGCCCAGCCGGAGATGTCAGCGTTGCGGCCGACTGGCGAGTAGTTCACGCCGTTGAACGAGTACTCGGCGCGCAGCTGCGAGCCGTCCGAGATCAGCCGGACCCAGTACTCGTGCGGCGAGTCGGCGGGGATCCCGCCGAGCTTGTCCGGCGCCCTCGTTGCGCGGGTTGCCGTTGTTCTCGTAGATGAACTCGAAGTCACGGCCACCGCCGGCCGAGATCATGTGGATCGAGGCCCAGTTGTTGTCGTCCTGGTAGACCCGCAGGCCGGCCTGCTGGTAGTTCTCGGTCAGCGGCTGGGTCGAGATCTTCGCCGTCACCGCGACGTCGCCGTCGGGCAGCGGCTGGACCATGATGTTGCGAGCGCTGAGTGCCGGCGCCGTAGATCGACCCGTTGTCGATCGGGAAGCGCAGGAACCCGCCCTCGACCGTGGGCGGACGCGTGGCGTCCGGCCGGATCATCGTCCACCGGTTGCTGTCGATCGCCGTGCCGTCGAACTCGTCCGAGCGGAGGTTGTTCTCCGGGCACTGGTCACCGGCGGTGACGCGGATCTGGAGCGAGGTGCTCCCCTTGCCGCCGTCGGGGTCGGTGACCGTCAGCGTCGCGGTGTAGGTGCCGACCCGCTCGTACGTGTACGTCGGGTCGGGTTGGGTGGAGGTGTCGGTATCCGTACCGGGGACGCCGAAGTTCCACGCGTACGTCAGCGTGTCGCCGGCCTCGGCGTCCGGATCGAGCACCGTGCTGTCGAAGCTGACGTTGAGCGGCGCGGCGCCGGTGGTCGGCTCGGCGGTCGCCTCGACCTCCGGCGCGGCCGTCGTCGCCGCGCCCTTGCCGCGGAAGTCGATCCAGTTCATGTTCATCAGCCCGCCCTGGTCCGTCGGGTGGCGGAACACGAAGAACAGCTGGTGCGTGCCCTCGGGCGGGTTGGGTAGCGCCAGGTCGACGGTCTTGTAGGTCTGCCAGCCGCCGGTCGGCGTGATCATCGCCGTCTCGGCCACCAGCGGGCCGTCCGCGGCGTCGAGCCGGACCTGGATCGTGCCGCCGGCACCGCCGGAGGCGACGCGGAAGCGCAGGCCCGAGATGCCCTCGAGGTTCATCGGCGTGTACGACACGTAGTCGCCGTTCTCGATGAAGCCGACGTTCTGGCCGCCGCCGGCGGTGTCGCCGGTCGCCTCGGTCTGCACGCCCGGGTCACCGCCGCCGGTCACGCCCGGCGCGCGGCCGGTGTCGTGAAGAACTCGGCCTGCTTGCGCTTGGGCTGCAGGACGTGGATGTCACGGCCGGTGAGCGCGCGGCGCGCCCGTGGCGCCCTTGTCGGTGTAGACGGCCTCGATCACCGGGAACGTGTTCGCGTCCGCCCCGTGGCCGCTGTCGGTCGCCGTCAGGAACGTGCCCTCGCAGCCGGTCTGCTCGGACAGCTCGTGGGCGTGCAGATCGTGCCCGAGCGAGATGTTGAGCGTCACGTTGCTGCAGTTGATCGTCCCGTCCTCGGGATCGGTGACCGACGATCCGGTAGGGGACGGTCTCGCCGAAGGCGGCGAACTGGCCCTCCTCCGGGATCTCGATCGTCACGGTCGGGGCGGTGTTGCCGACCACGACGCGGACCTGATCGGTGGCCGTCTGGCCGGACTGGTCGGTCACGCGCAGCGTGGCGTTGAAGGCGCCGGCCGTGTTGTAGGTGTGCGTCGGGTTGGCGGCCGTCGAGTCGGTCGACCCGTTGCCGTCGAAGTCCCACGCGTAGGTGAGCGCGGTGCCGTCGGGGTCGATCGAGCCGGCGCTCGAGAACTGCACGTTGAGCGGCGGCTGGCCGTTGTCGGGCGTCGCGGTCGCGTGCGCGATCGGGCGCCGGCCCTCGGCGACGTAGTCGATCCGGTAGATGCCCGAGTCGGCGTTGTTGCCGCCGAAGCCCGAGCCCCACTCGATCACGTACAGCGAGCCGTCAGGCCCGAAGTCGAGGTCCATCGGCCGCAGGTAGCCGGTGCCGAGCGCGAACGGCTCGACGTCGGTCACGCGCGCCGGAGCCGTTGAGCTCGAAGGTCTTGATCCAGCCGTTGTTCCACTCGCCGTTGAACCACAGGTCGTCGTAGAACGCCGGGAACTTGGTCGGCGGGCCGGCCGGGTCGTAGTGGTAGCGCGGGCCGCCGGTCGGGGCGCCGCCGCCGCCCAGGTCGGGCACGTGGCGCGGGTCCTGCTCGGTGTAGCCCATCCAGGCGTCGGCGCCGATCGCCGGCGGCAGGTTGGTCAGGCCCGTGTTGTTGGGCGAGTTGTTCGATCGGCGCCGCGCAGTTGAAGAGGCCGCCGTAGGTGATCGGCGACGTCGAGAAGTTGGCGTCGTTGTACGGCGTGTTGTCACGGATGCAGTAAGGCCAGCCGTAGTTGCCCGGCTGTCGTCACGGTGTTGAACTCGACGCTGCCCTGCGGGCCCTTGCCGGCGACGGTCGCCCCGGCGTCAGGGCCGTAGTCGCCCATCAGCACCCATCCGGTCTCGGAGTCGACCGTGAACCGGAACGGGTTGCGGAAGCCCATCGCGAAGATCTCGGGCAGCGTCTGCGCCGTGCCGACGGAGAACAGGTTGCCGGCCGGGATCGTGTAGCCCGGCGTGTCCGGGTTCGGGCGGATGCGCAGGATCTTGCCGTTGGGGTTGTTCGTGTTCGCCGACGTGCGCTGCGCGTCCCACGCCTCGCGGCCCGGCCGCTCGTCGATCGGCGCGAAGCCGTCGGAGGCGAACGGGTTGGTGTTGTCGCCGGTCGAGATGTAGAGCGTGCCGTCGGGCCCGAAGTAGAGCGAGCCGGACGTGTGGCAGCACTCCGCGCGCTGGTGCGTCCACGTGTAGATCTCCTGGCGCGAGGCGGGATCGAGCGTGTTGCCGACGACCTTGTAGCGCGCCACGACGTTCGTGTTCTGGCGGGTCGCGTTGCTCGGCTCGGAGTAGGCGACGTACGCCCAGTTGCTGGTCGCGAAGTCCGGCGCCAGCTGGAAGCCGATCATGCCGTTCTCCTGCGACTGATCGACCGGGATCGACAGCGCCTGGACCGTGGTGCCGGTCTCCTGGTTGATGATCATCACGCGCCCGTCGCGCTCGATGTAGAACACGCGGCCGTCGCGGCGCGATGTCGAGCTCGAACGGGTTCTGCGTGTCGTCGTCGAGCGTGACCTTCTCGAAGTCCTCGGCCTCGGGTGCCGCCTCACGCGGCGGGCCGCAGTCGGACGGCTCGGCTCCGGTCACGGTCTCCAGGCCGCCGAGGATGTGCGAGCGGAGGTTGCCCGGCTCGGTGCCGAACGACTCCTCGGTGTGGCCCATGCCCGTGTACCACATGTGGCCGCCGTCGAAGTCCGAGCACCACGAGATCGGGTGGTCGTCTGCGGCCGGGGAGTCATCCGCCTCGTCGTACGTCGTCTCGTCCAGCGTGGCGAGGACGTGGACGTCGCTGTTGCGGGGGCTGTAGTCGGCGCCGCCGCCGCCGACGGAGGGGTTGTCCGGGGACTGGTAGTTGTACCACTCGTCGATCCGGTTCCAGCGGACCGGAAGTCCCTCGGTGGAGGGCTCGTTCGTGTCCTCGATGTCGACCGATCCGTCGCGGCCGCCGTTCGGGTACACACCGGCTGGGTGGTTCTTGAAGTAGCGCGCCGACCATCTGGCCGTACCAGCCCCACGCGTACTCGGTGTCGGCCGCGGCGTGGATGCCCACATAGCCGCCGCCGGCCTGCATGTAGCGCTCGAATGCGTCCTGCTGGGCGTCGTTGAGCACGTCGCCGGTCGTGGAGAGCCAGACGACCGCGTCGTACTGCGCCAGGTTCGCGTCGGTGAACGCGGCGCCGTCCTCGGTGGCCGTGACCGTGAAGTCGTTGGCCGTGCCGAGCGCCTGGATCGCCGCGATGCCCTCGTCGATCGAGGTGTGGCGGAACCCGGCCGTCTTCGAGAACACGAGCACGTTCTCGAGCGGGTCGGCGGCCGGGTCCTCGACGGTCACGGTGCCGGACATCCCGGAGCCGTGGACGTCGCAGATGAACGTGTAGACGCCCGGTGCCGTGAACGTGTAGTCGACCGGGGCCTGGTTGGTCCCGATCGTCGAGTTCAGCGGCGGGTTCCAGTTCGCGCTGTTCCCGCGGACGTTGTGGGCCAGGGTCGATCCGGTGAACGACCATCGGACGGTCTCCCCGGTCGTGACCGTCACGGCGGGAGGCGACCACGTGGTCTCCGACCCCGTGACGCTGATCGTGGCGGCTGGAGCCTGGGCTCCAGCGACGCTCGCGGTGAACAGCAGGGCGCACAGCGTGGCAGTTATGGCCGCCACCGCGAACGTCATCCGACGCATGAAATTCTCCCCCATCCCTCTTATTGCCAGCCCGACGCGCCGGTCCCGGCGCGCCTCTCCTCAGCCTATTTGGCTAACGCCGCAACAAATTACCGGCCTCGTCGCGGCGATGTCAACCACCGCAGAAGCTATCCGATTTCCGCTGCCGGTCAAGGGGGCTTTTGTCTGATCGCGTGCAGAACGTCTACGACTTCGCGCCGGCCTTCTCTCGCGCCTTCTTGGCCGGCTTCTTCGCGCCGTCCTTCTTCCCGCCGTCGTCGTCCTTGACCGCCGCGAGGCTGGCCTCGAGCGCGGCCATGAGGTCGGGCACCTTGTCCGGCTTGGGCGCTTCGGGCTGGACGGCGATCTCCTCGCCCGACGCCTTCTTCTCGATCAGCTCGAGCACCTTGTCGCGATACTCGTCGCGGTACTGGGACGGGTCGAACTCGCTCGAAAGCGAGTCGATGAGCTGCTGGGCCATCTTGACCTCGCGGTCGGAGACCTTGAGGTCCTTGGCGTCGGGCAGGTCCTCGAGCTCGTCGTGCGGGACGACCTCGTCGTGGAAGATCATCGTCTCCATCATCAGGATCTCGCCGGCCGGGCGGATGGCGACCAGCGCCTCCTTGGACCGGATGACCACGCGGGCGATCGCGACCTTGCCCGACGCCTCCATGGCGTTCAGCAGCAGCCCGTACGCCTTCGCGGCGCCCTTGTCCGGCACCAGGTAGTACGGGTGGTCGTAGTAGATCGGGTCGATGTCGACCTGGTCGACGAAGTCCTCGATCTGGATCGTGCGCGAGCGCTCGGGGTCGAGCGCGTCGAGCTCGTCAGGGGTGATGACGACGTAGCGGTCCTTGGTCAGCTCGAAGCCCTTCACGATCCGGTCGAAGGGCACCTCCTCGCCGGTGTCCGGGTCAACGCGCTTCTGCATGATGCGGTTGCCGGTGTCGGAGTTGAGCTGGTTGAACCGCACGGTCTTGCGAGACACAGCGGAGTAGAGCTTGATCGGCACGTTCACCAGTCCAAAGGAGATCGCGCCGCTCCAGATCGATCGGGCCATCCCCCTATTCTGACCGACGGCGCGGAGGCAGCAACACGCGCACGGTCCCTTGCGGGGTCGTGGCGGTCACCGTCACCCGCGCGAGCGGGTGCCGGCGGAGCCAGCGACGGGCGTCCGCGCCGGCGCGCAGCACGACCCGCTCGGCGCCTCCCGCGTCGAGCAGCACGTCACGTCGAGCGAGCGTGCGCCGGCCGGCGCGGAGCCGCAGCAGGGCGGTGCATGCCTCCTCGCATTGCACCGTGGTCGCAACCGTTCCGAGGCGGACGGCACGCGGCGCGTCGAGCCGGAGCACGGGCGTCGGCGGGCCGCTCTCGAGCGCGACGGTCTCGCCCGAAGCGACCGGCGGCGACGATGTGTCGGTCGTCCCCGCCGGCGTCGGGGTGGGCGTCGCATCCGGCGCAGTGTTCGGCATCGGCGTGGCGGTCGTGGTCGGCGACGGCGTCGCCGTTGGCGTTGGCGTCGGCGTGGCCGTTGGTGTGGGGGTCGGCAGCGGCCCCTCGTCGACGACGAACGCTCGATCGTCGCCCGCGTACAAGACCGCGCCGTCGATCGCGACGAGCTGGTAGTGGATCGTGGCTCCCGGCAGCAACTCGGCGAGGCCCTCGGAGACGGCGGTCGGCCCGGCCGTGGCGGGAAGCGTCCGGGTCGGCGTGACCTTGCTGTAGCGCTCGGTCGGGCCGTAGCGGAAGTACCACTTGGTCGCCGCGCCCTGAGGGTCGACGACGCCGTTGATCGTCGCGCGGCCGCCCGCCACGCCGGTGGCCGCGCCGGTCACCGGCGGGCGGCGCAGCGTCTTGAACGTCTTGCCGGCGCTCTGCCTGGTCCCGGCGGCGTTGGTGGCCACCATCCGGTAGTGGTAGACGGTGTTCGGCCGCAGGCCCGCCAAGGCCTCGCGCGTGCTCGTCCACCCGTACATCGGACCGGTCTGCCGCTCGGGGGTGCTCGATCCGTAGCCGGTCGTCTCGCCGTACTCGACGCGATACGTCGTCGCGAGCCCGTGCGGCTCGACGTACGCGGTCACCACGGCGTTGTCGTCCTCGTACGAGTAGAGCTGGGGGTCGGCGCCCGGAGCTGCCGACGGCAGCGTCTTGAACGTCGCGTCCGCCGAGTAGGCGGTACCGCGCTCGTTGCGGGCCGCGGCGCGCCAGTGGTACGTCGTGCCGGGGACGAGGCCGGTGAGCTGGACGGCGAGCGCTCGATCGGCGCCGGTGGCGTAGGCCACCGGCTGCGAGGCGGCGCCGTAGGTCGTCGTCGGGCCGTATTCGATCCAGTACGTGCCGTCGAGCCCGTTCGGCTTCACCCTCGCCCTCGCGCGCGCGACCGTGTCCGACTGGACGCTCGCCTCCGGCATGCTCACCTCCGGGGCGTCCGGTCCGAACGTGAACGTGACGGGCTCGCCGAACCGCGTGCCGCCGACGCTCGTGGCGGCGATCCGATACGTCTGCCTGGCCATCGGCAGGCCTCGGGACTCGAAGCTCACCTCCTGCGCCGGGCCGCCGTTGGCCAGCGTCCCGCCGCGGCCGAGCGCGATCCACTCGCCCTCCTCGTAGGCCTGGAACGACCACCCGGTGTCCCCCTCACCCTTGCCGGGTGTGACCGTGCCGCGCAGCGTCGCCGATCGCGAGCCCACGACGCCGGGCGTGCCGGTCACCGCCACGGGCGGCGCCGGCTTCGTGTCGAACTGGCCGGTCGGGCCGTAGGTCGTGCCGACCGCATTGCGCGCGACCAGGCGCACGTAGTGCGTCGTCCCGGGCGTGAGCCCGCTCACCGGCTCGTAGTAGAACGAGAGGCCGACGCCGCCTTGGCGCTCCGGCGTACGGCTGCCGAGCGCGGTCGTCGTCCCGTACTCGAACCAGTAGGTCGCCGGGGTCCCCTGCCCATCGACCTGGCCGCGCAGGATCGCGCTCTCGGCCTGCGGCGGATCGACGTCGTGCTGGCCGGCCCCCGCCTTCCAGACGGCCGGCGCCGCCGGCGCCGGCGTCGTGAACGTCCGGTCGACGCTCCGGAACGTCCGGTGGTCCTGGCGCACGAACGCGCGGTAGTGGTAGGTAGTGCCACCGCGGAGCCCGGTGATCGTCTTCGTGAAGCGGGGTTCCCAGTACCTGCAATCCCAGATCTCGACGACGTTGCCGTAGGCCGTCGTCTCGCCCCACTCGAAGAAGCAGTCGTGCCGCTCGCCGCGGGCATTCGTGGCGACCAGCGTCGCCGACGATGGCGTGACGCCCTCGGCCGGCGCCGTCTCCACGCCGAGCACGTCCGGCGTCGTGAACACGACCTCCTCGCCCGCCGCCTCGGCGGTCACGAGCCGGAAGCGGTACGCCGTGTCGGGCAAGAGGCCGGACACCGACGCCTCCACCGGTCCCTGGCCAGTGCGCAGCGGCGTGCTCGTGACCGGCCCGTCGACCGGCCCCCACTCGAAGCGCCAAGCCGACTGCCGGCTCAGCGTCCCGTGCAGCGTCGCGACCGTCGCGTCGAGCTCCGTCACCCCGCCCGTCGCGGCCCACAGGGGCTCGGCGGCGGTCTCGTTCCAGTTCAGCCGCGCCTGGCCTCCCTGCCAGCCGCTGACCGTGATCCAGTACGTGGTCCCCGCGACCGCGTCGAGCTCGACGGCCGCGGCGCGCGACGGGTAGGCGTCGTCATTCTTCCCCAGGACCTCGAACTCGTCGTCCTCGAGGTAGAGCTGATCGCTGTCGGCGCCGCGGTGCAGCTTCACGGTCAGCAGCGTGTCGGGCTCGCTGCCGCGGGTGTCGAAGCGCACCGGGCCCGACGCCGGGGCCGTCCACCGGTACCAGAGCGCGCCGTAGAGCGTGGCCGTGGTCGAGCCCGAGCCGCCCGTGATGTCCGCGGCGGCCCACACATACCTGTTCTCCGGCGCCGCGGCGTAGCGCCACGAGCGGACCGCCGGCGTCGGGTCGACGTTGCCCGCGAGGTCGCGGGCGCGTACGCGGACCGTGTAGGCGGTGGCGTTGAACCGGAAGCCGTCGAACTCGCACGGGATCCACGGCCGGTCCTCGTAGGTGCACTCGAAGACCGTGCCGGGCTCGTCGGTGTCGAGCACCCAGGAGCCGTTCGAGAGCGGCCCCGGCCCCGAGGTGATCCGCGTCTCCGGCGGGTCGTCGTCGACGCCCGCGGAGCCGACCGTGAAGCGCAGCTCGTGCGGCCTCGCCATCGTGCGGCCGGCGGTGTCGCGCGCGCCGGTGAGCGTCGCGACGTACGACCCGGCCGGGAGCGGAGCGGACGGCCGCAGCGTCACCGTCCGCGAAGCATCGTCGTAGCCGACCGTGGCGGCGACCGGCGCGCCGGTGCGATCGACCAGCGTCGCCGTCACGGTCGCCGCGTCGAGCGCCCGCCCCGCCTCGAAGCGCGGCTGCACGTCGCCGGCCACGCCGGTCGTGCCGCTCGCCGGCGTCGTCGACCACAGCCAAGGGCCCGGCCGCCCCGCCGGCCAGTTCGGCTTCCGCCGAGCGAGCACCGAGACGAGACCGTCGTAAGGCGCGGCCGTCGCGACGTCGAGCCTGCCGTCGCCCGTCAGGTCCCCGATCGCCATCGCCTCGAGGATCCCGGCGACACCGTAGAGGTCCGACGGCGCCAGCCCGCCGGCCTCCGTCTGGGCGTAGATGCGCACCACGTCGTAGTCGGTGCCCTGGCCGAGCACCACGTCGTCGCGACCGTCGCCGGTCATGTCGGCGATCGCCAGAGCGTCCCCGGGGGCGCCGACGTGGGTGACGACCGGCGCGAAGCCGCCCGGCCGTCCGGGGAACACGCTGAGGCGGCTCGCATAGCCTCCCGTGCCGGACGCCACCACGTCGTTGCGGCCGTCGCCGGTGACGTCGCCGACTGCGGCCGATTCGCAGCAGTACGCGTCCAGCCCCGTGCCGAGCCGCACGAGCGGCTCGAAGCCGCCGCCCGCCCGCCCAGCGGCGAGGAAGATGCCGTCCTCCTCGCGCAGCGCCAGCACGTCGGTGATGCCGTCGCCGGTCGCGTCGCCCGTCGCCAGCTCGCCCCACGGGCCGGTCGCTCCGCGCTCGAGCACGACGTCGCGCCGCCAGCCGCCCGGCGCGCGGTCGAGCACGACGACGTCGCCGTCGTCCGCGAGCAGCTCGACGGCCGGGTCGCCGTCGAAGTCGGCCGCCAGGACCCGCCGCACGTCGCGACCGGCGAGCGCCGTCTCGTGCGAGGAGCCGCGCCACACGTCCACGCCGGCGGCGGTGGCGATCACCGCGTCGGCGCGCCCGTCTCCGTCGACGTCGCCGGCTGCCACGTCGAGGCCCCAGCTGCTGCCGGCCAGCTCGGTCGGCTCGGCCAGCGTCCCGTCGGGCCGCTGCGCCAGCAGCGCGGCGCCCCGATCGGCCGACGCGAGCAGGTCGGTCCGCCCGTCTCCCGTGAGGTCGGCCGTCGCCAGGCCGCCCCAGACGCCGGGGACGTCCGTGCTGAGCCCGCTGTGGAAGAGGTCGCCGCGCGTCGTGGTCGAGCGCAGCACGCGCAGCCCGTAGCTGACGGGCAGCGGCCGGTCGTCCTCCACGCGGATCAGGTGGCGGCCCGGGCTCCGCACGAGGAACGTGTAGCCGCGGTCCGCCTCGGCGTCCCGCTCGCTGCTCAGCAGTCGCCGGCCCTGCGGGTCGAGCACCTCGACGTCCGAATACAGCGTGTGGAGGTCCTGCCCGTTCTCCTCGAGCTCGACCCAGTACCAGCCCGGCTCGCTGAGCTCGACGGCGACCCAGTCGACGTCGCCGACCGCCAGCGTCGCCCTGTGCTCGGCGCCGGGCGCGACCTCTGCGGCCCGCGCCGGCACGTCGTCGGGCTCGTGCTGGTCGGCGCGGACCGTCGCCGAATACGGCTTGGGCGGGGCTCCGAGGGCAGCCGCGACGTCGAGCAGCCCCGCGCCATAGACGGTGTCGAAGCCGGGCGGGCCGTAGTCGGTCGCGGTTGCGCGCAGCCGTGCCGCCACCTGCGCGGGCATCCAGTCCGGGTGGGCGGCGCGCAGCAGCAGCGCGGCGCCGCTGACGATCGGCGCGGCGAAGGACGTGCCCGAGCCCGAGACGTAGCCGTCCGAGGGGCCGTACGTCTCGTCGATGTCGAGCGGGTGGGTCGAGTAGATGCCCACGCCGGGAGCCGCGAGGTCGACCCATGGACCGTGGCTCGTGGAGATCCACGCCTCGCCGGTGCGCCGGGTGGCGCTGACCGCGATCACGTCGGGGATCGCCGCCGGGTAGTGCGGCGCGGCGTCGCCCTCGTTCCCGGCCGCGGCGACGACGACGCTGCCGCGGCCGACGGCGTAGGCGACCGCTTCTCGCAGCACCGGCGAGTCGGCGGGGCCGCCGAGCGAGAGGTTGATGACGCCGGCGCCCCGGTCGGCCGCCCAGACGATGCCGGCGGCGACGTCCGAGTCCCATCCGCTGCCGTACGAGTTGAGCACCTTGACCGGCAGGATCCGCGCTCCCCAGCCGGCGCCGGCGATGCCGCGCGCGTTGTCGGTAACCGCGGCGGCGATCCCGGCGACCTGTGTCCCGTGGTGGTCGTCGTCGTCGGGGCGCGTGTCGGCGCCGACGAAGTCGACGCCCGGCAGCAGGACGGGCGAGAGCTCGGGGTGCTCGAGGTCGACGCCGGTGTCGAGCACCGCGACGACCTGCCCGGTGGCGTGCGTGATGTCCCATGCCTCCGGGAAGCGCACGAGGTCGAGCAGATACTGGTCGCCCGACTTCGCGTAGTACGGGTCGTTCGGAGCGACGAATGCCTGCCGCGCGTGGTCCCGCTGCACCACTTCCACCCGCGGGTCGCGCCGCAGTGCCCGCTCGGTGGCCTTGCGGTCGGTGGCGCGCACGACGCGGAAGCCCGTGTGCGGGATCCGCTCGCCGAGCCGCGCGCCCGCGTCGGCGGCGACGTCGGACGCGGACGCGCCCGGCGCGACGGAGACCAGCAGCCGGTCGGGGGCGGCGGCCTGCGCGGGCGCAGCGGTCGTCGCCAGCGCCAGCAAGGTGAGCGTCAGTGCCCTCAAGGCTTCCCCCGTCCCCCGATTTCCTCCATTCCGAAGCGTCGGCTGAATACCCGCCGCGCGCGCTCAGGAAACCCGAGCGATCAACGGCGCCCGCGGACGACGAGCACGTCCTCGCCCTCCTGGCCCGGATCGAGCAGGCCCTCGGCCTCGAGATGCGCCCGGCGGCCGTTCATCAGCGGGCCGAGCGGGCCGTGCTCCTGCGCCGCCAGGTCGACGTCGAGGCCCCGCCGCGACAGCAGGTCCGCCGTGCGCCCGTAGCCCAGCAGCGACGAGTGCACGACGAGCAGAACGCCGCCCGGCCGCAGGTGGTCCGGCGCCTCTTCGCAGATGCGGTCGAGCAGCGCCCGGCCGTCGCGGCCGGCGTCCCAGGACCGCGCTCTCCCGCGCGCGGGAAGGTCGTCGCTGGGCGCCGGGACGTAGGGCGGGTTCGAGACGATCGCGTCGAAGCGCTCGCCGGGCACCGCGGCCAGCAGGTCGCCGCGCAGCGCCCGCACCTCGACGCCGTTGAGAAGGGCGTTCAGCCGGATCGTGGCGACCGCGCGGCGGGAGACGTCGACCGCGGTGACCTCCCCGTGACGCGCCGCGCGGACGGCCAGCGCCCCGCTGCCCGAGCACAGGTCGAGCACGCGCGCGCCGCGCGGCAGGTCCTCGCCGTCGAGCGCATCGGCGAGCAGCCATGTGTCGCTGATCGGACGGAAGACGCCGGGCAGGGTGACCAGCCGCACGCCAGCGCCCTACCCTCCCGGGCCGTGCGCGATTCGCTGCGGGCCGCGTTCGAGACACCGTCCCCACCCACCCCGGTCACCGTCGGCCTCGAGGAGGAGCTGATGCTGCTCGACGCCGAGACGCTCGACCTCGCGCCGCACGCCGCCGAGGTCGATCGCCGGGCTCGGCGGCGACGCGCGCTTCAAGCTCGAGATGCCGGCCGCGCAGCTCGAGATCGTCACCGCCCCGCAGCCCACGGTCGCGGCGGCGGCCGACGAGCTCGCCCGGGCTCGCGCCGACCTCGCCGCAGCGGTCGAGGGCCGGTTCCGGCTGGCCGGCGCCGGCGCGCATCCGTTCGCGTCCGGCTCGGGTCCGCTCAACCCCGGCACGCGCTACGAGGCGATCGAGGCCGAGTACGCCTCCGTCGCCCGCCGCCAGCTCGTGTTCGGGCTGCACGTGCACGTCGCCATCCGCGGCGCCGACCGCGCGCTCGCCGTCTACAACGCGCTGCGCTCCTACCTGCCCGAGCTCGCCGCCCTGGCCGCCAACGCGCCGTTCTACGAAGGCCGCGACAGCGGCCTGGCGTCGGTCCGCTCGCGGGTCTCGGGTCTGCTGCCGCGGCAGGGCGTGCCGCCCGCCCTGGAGAGCTTCGACGCCTACGCCGAGGCGCTGCGCTGGTGCGGCTTCGACGACCCGCGCCAGTGGTGGTGGGAGCTGCGCCTGCACCCGGTGTTCGGGACCGTCGAAGTGCGCGTGCCCGACGCGCAGCGCACGGTGGCCGAGACGGCGGCGATCGCCGAAGTCGTATACGCGCTCGCCACCCATCTTGCCGACCACCACGACGCCGGCGAATCGCTGCTCGTCGCCGACTCGTGGCGGATCGACCAGAACCGCTGGTCGGCGTGCCGGCACGGCCTCGACGGCGAGCTGATCGACCTCGTCACGGGCGCGCGCCGTCCGACCCGCGACCGGGTCACGGCGCTGGTCGACCGGCTCGGCGTGGCGATGCCCGCCGGCGACGGAGCGGCGCGCCAGCGCGAGGTCGCCGTCGAGCGCGGCGTCCGCGGTCTGGTGGCGTGGCTGGCCGACGGCTTCGTCGGGTAGGGCTCACGTGTGCTCTCGCTCCCCGAGCCCCGCGGGGCCGTCACCGAGCTGCTGCTCGACGCGCTGACCCGCCCGGTCGCGCCGCTGCCCGCGGCGCCGCCCGCCGACGGCGACGAGGACCACCAGCTCGCGCTCTACCTCTGCTACGAGCTGCACTACCGCGGCCTGCCCGGCGTCGACGATCGCTGGGAGTGGCAGCCGACGCTGCTCGCGCTGCGCGCCGAGCTCGAAGCGCGCTTCGAGGCTCGACCTGCGGCGCGCTGTGCCGGTGCCCTCCGGCGGCGGCGCGATGGACCTCGCGCTGCGCGAGATCGAGGCCGCCGACGAGGCGCCCTCGCTGTCCAAGCACCTCGAGCGCCACGGCACGCTCGAGCAGTTCCTCGAGTTCGTCGTCCACCGCTCGGCCTACCAGCTCAAGGAGGCCGACCCGCACTCGTGGGCGCTGCCGCGGCTGAGCGGCGGCCCGAAGGCGGCGCTGGTCGAGATCCAGGCGGACGAGTACGGCGGCGGCGACCCGCGGCGCATCCACGCGCAGCTGTTCGCCGACGCGATGGAGGCGCTCGGGCTCGACAGCCGCTACGGCGCCTACGTCGACCGCATCCCGGCGGTCACGCTGGCAACCGTCAACCTCATGTCGATGTTCGGGCTTCACCGCCGCCTGCGCGGCGCGATCGTCGGCCACCTCGCGCTGTTCGAGATGACCTCGTCGATCCCGAACCGCCGCTACGCCAACGCCCTGCGCCGGATCGGCGTGCCGGAGGCGACCGGCTTCTTCGACGAGCACGTGGTGGCCGACGCCGTCCACGAGAACGTGGCCGCCGTCGACCTCGCCGGCGGCCTGGCCGCGCAGGACCCCCGGCTCGCGCCCGACATCTTGTGGGGCGCCGCCGCGCTGGTCGAGCTCGAGGGGCGCTTCGCCCGTCACCTGCTGGCGAGCTGGGAGGCCGGCGAGAGCTCGCTGTACGGACCGACCGTGGTCGCTAGCCTGGCACGCCATGGCGAAGCGAAGCGTTCGCAAGGCTCGAGCGCGGCAGGCGCAGCCTGCGGCGCCCTTGGCACCCCCTGAGCGGGAGCGCGGTTTCTGGTCAGGGGTGCTGGTGAGCGCTGCCGTGCTGATCCCGCTCGCCGTCGTCGCGGTGCTGGTCCTCGGCAGCCGCGACGACGACCCGGCCGCCGACGCCACGGCGACGCCCGTGGTGAGCGACCCCGAAGAGCTGGAGCGGCAGTTCGCGGCGCGTGACAAGCAGCAGATCGAGGAGCTCACGTCTCGGGCGCGCTCGATGGTCGACGGGTTCGCGCCCGTGGTCGCCGGGCTCGGGAAGACGCTGCCGCCGGCCACGGAGGGGGTCGGCCCGCTCGCGAGCGCAGCGGAGGTCGACGACTGGCTCCGTCGGGTCCGCGAGGCGGACGAGTACTTCGCCGAGACGGTGTCCGGGGAGACCGCGACCAACGTCGCGCGGAACGCCCTCGCCAATGCCGTGGACGTCCTGCTCGAGGCGGTGGAGACCTACAAGCTGGCCCTCGATCAGCCCGCGACCCGGGCGACGCTGCTCGAGCGGGCGCGCGCGCAACGCGACCTTGCCGCACGCACCTGGTCGACGGCCGCGATTCAGCTGGACGTCATCAACATCGAGGCGGGCTTCGGCCACCAGCACGTGGTCTTCCCGCGCTCCGCCGGTGAGGCGGCCGCGCCGCCCGACTCGCTCCCCGAGGGCACCGGCTCCGGGACCTCAGGGAATCGCTGATCGGTTAGCGCGCCTCCAGCAGCCGTCGCAGGAAGCGCTGCGTCTCCGGCCGCTCCGGCGCGCTGAGCACCTGCTCGGGCGCGCCGCGCTCGAGCACGCGGCCCTCGTGCAGGAAGCACACCTCGTCGGCGACGTCGCGCGCGAACTGCATCTCGTGCGTGGCGATCAGCATCGTCATGCCCTCGGCCTTGAGGTCGCGGATGACGGCCAGCACCTCGCCGACCAGCTCGGGGTCGAGCGCGCTGGTGACCTCGTCGAGCAGCAGCGCGCGCGGGCGGGTGGCCAGCGCCCGCACGATCGCCACGCGCTGCTGCTGGCCGCCGGACAGCCGGTCGGGGTGCTCGTCCTCCGGCCGCCGAGGCCGAAGCGCTCGAGCAGCTCGCGCGCCCGCTCGCGCGCCTCCGCGCGCGCGACGCCCTGGGCGCGCACCGGCCCCAGCGCGACGTTGTCGAGCACCGACATGTGCGGGAAGAGGTTGAAGCTCTGGAAGACCATGCCGAGCCGGCGGCGGATCGCCGTCGGGTCGACCGAAGGGTCGGTGATCACCTCGCCGTCGAGGAAGACGTCGCCGTCGTCGATCTCCTCGAGCAGGTCGACGCAGCGCAGGAGCGTCGACTTGCCAGAGCCGGACGCGCCGATCAGCGCGACCGCCTCGTGCTCGTTCACCGCCAGGTCGATGCCGCGCAGGACCTCGACGTCGCCGTAGGCCTTCGTCACGCCCTGCACCTCGAGCACGGGGGCAGTCATCGGCGCTGCATCCGGTCGACGACGCGGGCCAGCGGAACCGTCACGCACAGGTACAGCAGCGCGGCGGCCAGCAGCGGCGTGTAGTTGAAGTTCGAGGAGGCGTCGATCTGCGCGACCCGGAAGGCCTCGATGACGCCGAGCACCGACACCAGCGCCACGTCCTTCTGGAGCGCCACGAAGTCGTTCAGCAGCGGCGGCACGACGCGCCGCACGGCCTGCGGCAGCACGACGTGGCGCAGTGTCTGTGACTCGGTCAGCCCGAGCGCGAGCGCCGCCGACCGCTGGCTCGGGTGGATCGAGTCGATCCCCGCGCGGTACACCTCGGCGACGTAGGCGGAGTAGGACAGCGCCAGCGCGGCGCCGCCGAGCACCACCGGGCCGGTCGGCAGGCCCTCGATCTCGAGCGCGGGAACCCCGAACCCGACCAGGAAGACGAGCAGGATCGTCGGCACGCCGCGCAGCACGTCGGTGTAGACGGCGCCCATCAGCCGCAGCGGGAACAGCGCCGGCGCGCGCGAGGTCCGCACCAGCGCGACCGCGAGGCCTCCGATCAGCACCACGACCTCGATCACGCAGAACATCTTCACGTCGAGCCAGAAGCCCGCGAGCACGTCGGGGAACGCGCGCTTGAAGTCCGGCCAGGAGAAGAACGTCTCCTGGACGTTCTCCCAGCCGGGACTCGTGACGATGATCGCGCCCAGGCCGCCGATCACGACCACGGTCGAGAGCGCGGCGATCGCCGCGCCGCGCTGCGAGCGCCGCCGCCGGGCCGTGGCCCTGATGGCTCTGCGGTTACTGGAGGACGGGTGCGTCAGCGGACTCGCTCATCCACTGCTGGGTGATCTCGTCGAGCTCACCCGATTCCTCCAGCGTCGCGATCGCCTCGTTCACGCAGTCCGTCAGCGGCGAGTCCTTCTCCAGCAGCGCGCCCCACTCGTCGCCGCCGGGCGCGTCGAACTGGCCGACGACGCTCGCCCCCGGGATCTCGACCGCGGTCAGGAACAACGCAGTCGGCAGGTCGACCACCGCGGCGTCGACCTGGTCCTGCTTGAGCGCGGTGACGACGGCGTTGGAGTCGTCGAACACCTTCGGCTGCGTGGTCGGCTGGATCGAGGCGGCTACGGCGTCGAGGCTCGTGGTGCCGATCTGCACGCCGATGCTGACGTCCTTGAGGTCGGCCAGGCTCGACGCGCCGGCGGCCGGCGAGTCCTTCGTGGCGATGACCGCCTGCGGCGCCGTGTAGTACGGCTCGGAGAAGTCGACCCGCTTGGCGCGTGCCGGCGTGATCGAGATCTGGTTGACGTCGAAGTCGAAGTCCTTCGGGCCCGGCCGGTAGGAGGCGTTGAACGGCACCACCGTCCACTTGACCTCGCTCTCGTCGAAGCCGAGCTCGCGCGCGATCGCGTAGGCGACGGCGCTCTCGAAGCCCTCGCCGTTGGTCGGGTCGTCGTCGACGAAGTAGGGCGGGAACGCCGGCTTGTCGGTGCCGACCGTGAGCGTGCCGGGCGCGACGGTCTCGAGCTGGCCTCTCGCACGCGTCGGCGGCGGGCGTCGACTGGGCGGCGGGCTCCTGCTCCTCGTCCTCGCCGCATGCGACCAGGACCAGCGAGAGGGCCAGGACGATCGCGGTCAGCAGGCGCACGCGCGGACTCTAACGGTCCTCAGCAGCGCTGGGCGCGCGGAACCGAACCAGCTTGTGCGTGCCGTCGCAGAACGGCCGCATGCGCGACCGGCCGCAGCGGCAGAGGGCGATCGTCCCGCGATCCACGCTGATCTCGTTGCCGTCCTGGTCGGCCAGCTTGACCGGCCCGCGGACGAGCAGCGGCCCGTCGCGGTACGGGGTGATGACGACGTCGATCATCCGATCCGCTCCAGCTCCTCGGAGGTCAGCTCCAGCTCGACGGCCCGCACCGAGTCCGTGATCGACTCGGGGCGGCTGGCGCCCGGGATCGGGATCACGACCGGGCTGAGCGACAGCAGCCAGGCCAGCGCCACCTGATGGGGCGAGACGCCGCGCTCGTCCGCCACCGCCCGAGCGCGCGACACACCCTTCATCGGCGACCACGGGATGAACGCGATGCCGCGCTGCTCGCACAGCGCGACCTCGCCCTTGCCGATCGGGTCCGTGTACTCGAGCGAGAGCTGGTTCTGCACGGCCACCAGGTCGACCATCGAGCAGGTGAGCTCGATCTGCTCGACGTTGGCGTTGGAGATCCCGATCCAGCGCACCTTGCCCTCGTCCTGGAGCTCCTTGAACGCGCCGATCGTCTCCGCGTACGGGACGTCCGGGTCGGGCCGGTGGTACTGGTAGAGATCGATCCGGTCGGTGTCGAGGGCTTTCAGCGAGGCCTCGCAGGCGGCCTTGATGTACTCGGGCCGGCCGTCGAGCTCCCAGGCTCCGCCCGGCCGCGTGTGGCCGCCCTTGGTGGCCACGAACGCGTCGTCGCGCCGGCCGCGCAGCGCCTTGGCGATCAGCCGCTCGTTGTGGCCGACGTCGCTCTCGTCGACGCAGTAGGCGTCGGCGGTGTCGATCAGGTTCACGCCGGCGTCGAGCGCGGCGTGGACGGTGCGGATCGACTGCTCCTCGGGCGGTCGGCCGGAGAGCGACATCGGCATCGCGCCGAGGCCGATCGGGAAGATGTCGGTGCCGGCGATCTGTCTCACGTTTCCTCGCGCTCCACGGTCTGGGGGTCGATGTCGTCACGCAGGCCGAGGTAGCGCGGGTGGCGCAGCGTGCCGGCCTGCGTCCACTCCCCATACCCGACGCGGGCGACGAGCACCGGCTCGGCGAAGCGGGTCTCCTTCGGCGGCCGGCGGCCCTCGAACGGGCTGGTGTCGCGCTCGAGCTCGGCCAGCATGGCCCCGAGGCGGTCCAGCTCGCGCTCGTCGAAGCCGGTGCCGACCCGGCCCGCGTACCGAAGCTCGCCGTCCTTGTGGACGCCGACCACGAGCGCGCCGAACTGCGACGCGCGCCGGCCCTCGCCCGGCAGCCAGCCGCCGATCACGACGTCGGTCTCGAGGACGTTCTTGACCTTGACCCAGCCGTGCGAGCGCTTGCCCGGGTAGTACGGGCTGTCGAGCCGCTTGGCGATGATGCCCTCGAGCCCCTGGGCGCGCGAGGCCTCGAGCATCGCGGCGCCGTCGCCGACGTGGTGCGCCGGCGTCTGCCAGCGGGCGTCCTGGAGGCCGAGCTCGAGCAGCCGCTCGCGGCGCTCGGTGTAGGGCAGGTCGGTCAGCGAGTGGCCGTCGAGCCACAGCAGGTCGAACAGGACGTAGTTGACGGGGTCGCTCTGGGACAGCCGCCGGACGTGGCTCTCCGAGGTCAGGTGCATGCGGCCCTGGAGCTTCTGGAAGCTCGGCCGGCCGTCGTCGAACGCGACGACCTCGCCGTCAAGGATCGCGTCATTGCCCGCAAGCGCGCGGCCGAGCCCGCGCAGCTCCGGGTAGCGCGGAGTGATGTCACGCCCGCTGCGGGCCTCGAGCCGCAGCCGGCCGCCGTCGACGTAGCCGACCGCGCGAACGCCGTCCCACTTGATCTCGTACGCCCAGTTCTCGTCGTCCCTGGGCAGCTCGCCCGTGCGGGCCAGCATCGGCTCGATCCGCTTGGGCATCGGCTCGCGGTCCGGATCCTGAGGCGGATCCATCCGGTGGATCATCCAGTTCTTGCCGTCGGTGCGGAACAGGACGTAGCGGCCGCGGACGCGCTCGCCGTGGAAGGTGATCATCACCTCGTCCTCGCGCCACTTGTGCGTCTCGTAGGTCCCGCGGTCCCAGATCTTCATCGTCCCCGCGCCGTACTCGCCCTTGGGGATGTCGCCGTGGAAGTCCAGGTACTCGAGCGGGTGGTCCTCGGTGCGGACCGCGAGGTTGTTGCGCCGCGGGTCCGGCGGAATCCCCTTCGGCACCGCCCACGAGGCCAGCGTGCCGTCGTGCTCGAGCCGCAGGTCCCAGTGCAGGGCGCGCGCATGGTGCTCCTGCACGACGAACCGCGCGGTGCGCTCGTCGGAGGCGTCAGCGCCTCCGGGCGGCTCCGGGGTCGCCGAGAAGTCCCGTTTGCGTCGATACGAATCCAGGTTGCCGGACATTGGTTTGCGGGTAATGGGCCTTCGGAGTTAGGCGGCCGGGGATGCGGGTATCTTGCATGCCCGTATGGAAGCCAATCCCATCGTGCTCGACGACACCGCGGGGGATGTCGTGGTGGTCGTCGTCGAAGGAGAGCACGACATCTACACCGCCCCCACGCTGCGCGAGCGGCTGGAGGAGGCCCTTGACCGCGGCGGAGGCATCGTCGTGGACCTGACGGCCGCTACGTTCGTCGACTCGTCCGTGCTGGGCGCGCTGCTCGATGCGCGCCGTCGTGCCCTCGAGGCGAAGCAGGGGTTCGTCGTCTGCGTCGGCGAGACCGTCGAGCCGGGCGTGCAGCGGATCCTGGACATCACGGGCCTGGTCCCGGTCCTTCCCGTACTGCGCAGGCGCGAAGAGGCGATCGAGGCGGCGCGGTCGAACGGCGCAAGCACATGACCGGGCGGCCCGAGGTGCTGCTCACGATGCCGGCCCGGCCCGAGGGCGTGGGCGTCGTGCGTCAGGCGCTGGCGGGGATGGCCGACGCTCTGGATTTCGAGGCCTCCGTACTGGCGGACATGAAGATGGCCGTCACCGAGGCATGCACCAACGTGGTGGTCCACGCCTACGAGGCTGACACGGGCATGCTCGAGGTCGAGATGCGCGCGACCGACGAGGGGCTGACGATCGTGGTGCGCGACCACGGCACGGGCATCCAGCCGCGCCCGGCGCGCTCGGAGCCGCCGGCCCTGGGGTTGGGCCTGCCGCTGATCGCCGCCCTGTCCGACGCCTTCGAGCTGCGCGGCAGCGCCGGCAGCGGCACCGAGGTGCGGATGACGTTCGCCTACAACCGCGAGAACGACCCCGCCGACTCCAACCCGGTCACGGGCACGGTCGGCATCGACGGGCGCTGGGACCCGGACGCCCCGTCGCAGGGCGCCCCGGCCGGCGGCTGATCAGCGCCGGGTGGTCGCGGCGTTGCGCGTCACGTCGCCGTCCTCGGGCTGAAGCGCCGCCCACTTGAGCTCCAGCCGGCGCTGGAGGTCGAGCAGCCGCTCCGCGAGGTGCCGCTCGTTCTGCGCGGGCTCCGGCTTGTCGTACGGCGCCAGGCCGTTGTCGAACATGAAGCGCTCGCGCTCGCCGCAGCGCTGGTACTCGCGGTACAGCCGCCAGTCGGCGTAGGGCCGGTTGAACTGGAGGAAGGCGGCCGCGGCGGTCGAGATCGCCGCCAGGAGGCCGGCGAGAACCTGACCGACCTGCATCCCCTCGACGTCGCCCGAGATCAGCAGCACGACCGGGATCGCCGCGCTGCTGACGACGATCGCCCGCGTCCCGCGGCGGGCGGCGCGCTTGTTCCAATGCGCCTTGCGGGTCCAGCTGTCGATCGCCGTGTCGAGCGCCACGACCGCGGTCTCGCGGGGCCGGGACTGGGGTGGCGGGCCGGCGAACAGGCGGCGCGGAGCAGCAGTACGCAAGCGGAGGGCGATGGGTTGTGAGGCCATGGCGCGGAGGCTCCCGGCGGGATGTTGGCGTCATCTAACCGTGGCGTTTCCAGCGACTAGACGACTGATTGCACAGCGGGTTGCGAGCGCGGGCGAACGTCAACTGCGGCTGGGTAGGGCAGCCGAGAGGCCGGCGGGGCGGGGCGGTTTTCGTCGACGAATCCTGTCCTGGGGTCGTATACCGACCCCTAGACAGGATCGGACGCCGAAATCTGCCGCCGCGGCCGGCTCCCCCGCCGCCCTACCCAGCCGCCGTTGACGTTCGCCGGCGTCACAACACGCCAGCCGGGAAATCAACCGCTACGCGGCCTGGCGCAGCGCGTCAAGCTCGCGCATACGGCCGAGCCGGCCGAGCGCCTTGGACTCGATCTGGCGCACGCGCTCGGGCGTGATGCCGAGCCGGCGGCCGATCTCGCGCAGCGGGGTCGGCTCGCCGCCGTCGATCCCGTAGCGCAGCGCCACCACGGTCCGCTCGCGCTCGGGCAGCTCCTGGAGCGCGTGGCGCAGCGCCTGCTCGCGCAGGGAGATGTGGACCTCGTCCTCGGGGCCGGGCGCGTCGGTCGGCAGCAGGTCGCCGAACGAGGCGTCGTCCTCCTCGCCCAGCGGCCGGTCGAGCGACGTCACCGTGCGGGCGGCGTCGCGCAGCGCGTGCAGGTCGTCGAGCGAGATGTCCGCCTCGGAGGCGATCTCGGCGTCGGTCGGCGCGCGGTCGAGCTTCAGCGTCAGAGCGTTCTCGGCGCGCGCGACCTTGCGCTGCGCGCGGACCAGGTTGATCGGCAGCTTGATCGTGCGGGCCTTGGCGTCCATCCCGCGCTCGACGGCCTGGCGGATCCACCACGTCGCGTAGGTGGAGAAGCGGTAGCCGCGCCGCCAGTCGAACTTCTCGACGGCCCGGATGAGGCCGAGGATGCCCTCCTGGATGAGGTCGAGCAGCGTCAGCTCGGAGCCCTGGTACTTCTTGGCGATCGAGACGACGAGGCGCAGGTTCGCGTTGATCATGCGCTCCTTGGCGGCCAGGTCGCCGCGCTCGATCCTGCGCGCGAGGTCGATCTCCTCGTCGGGCGTCAGCAGCCGGTGGCGGCCGATCTCGTTCAGGAACAGCTGCAGCGTGTCGGTCGTCACGTGCGCCAGCGCGGCGTCGTCGACCGGCGCGGCGGGCGCCGACTCGCGGCCGCAGTCGTCCTTCAGGGTGATCCCGCGGGCGTCGAGCTGCTCGTACAGCCCGCCGAGATCGCCTTCCTCGAGCTCCAGCGCCTGGGCGAACTCGTCGACCTCGCTGAGCTCGAGGCAGCCGCGATCTTCGCCGCGGTCGATCAGCGCGGCTAGAGCACCGCTGAACGCGTCTTGGCCCGAGCTCATTGTCGAAGTCCTCGTCACCGGTATGTCATCGGCATAAACGCCTCCGCACTGCAACCCGGGGCGTTTGGTCGCGCCCCGCGGTCGGGAACACCATAGGCAGCCCCAATTCGGGAGGGAGACTCAATGTTCGAGCGCTTCAAGCGCACGGGGGAAGGCGGCACGACAGTGGCCGACCGCCCCGTCACGCACGAAAACGGCACCACAACCATGGTCGCGGCACCGCTGGATCGCGAGCACATGCACGCTGTACGTGCCCGCCAGCGCGAGGAGTTCGGCGGCATCAACTGGGGAGCGGCGTTCTTCGGCTGGCTCGTCGCCGTCGGCCTCGGCGCCCTGCTCGTCGGCCTGCTGGCCGCGGCCGGGGCGGCGGTCGGCCTGACCGCCCTGTCGGAGGCGGACACGACCGAGATCGGCCTCGGCGGCGCGATCGCGCTGCTCGTGGCGCTCGCCGTCGCCTACTTCGCGGGCGGCTACGTGGCGGGCCGCATGTCGCGCTTCGACGGCGCCCGCCAGGGCGTAGGAACGTGGCTGCTGGGCCTGGCCGTGACGATCGTGCTCGCCGTCGTCGGCGCCGTGCTCGGCTCCGAGTACAACGTGCTCGAGCGGCTCGAGCTGCCGGCGGTTCCGGTCGGCGACTCCGAGTTGGCCACCGGTGGCGCGCTCGCGCTCGCGATCATCGTCGTCGGCACGCTGATCGCCGCCGTGGCGGGCGGCAAGGCGGGCGAGCGCTATCACCGCAAGGTCGATCGCGCCGGATTCGTCGACTGAAAGTGGGCGTAGCATGGCGGGGGTCTGGAATCCGACCGCGTCGGGTAGGCGAAGCAACGTGAACGCAAGCGCCGCGCGCATGTCGAGGGGCACGGAGACCGTGCGTCTGCTCGAGGCAGACCCCGAGCTCGGCTCCCTGCTGACCGGCGGTCGGCGGGCGGACGCCGAGCGCGAGCTCGTGGTCCGCACGCACCGGCTGTCGGTCGGCCCGTGGGACGTCACGCGCCTGTCCGGCGCCAGCGCCGACCACGTCGGCCTGCTGGTGCTCGACGGCGTGATCTCGCGCGAGCTGGTGGTCGCCGACCACGTCAGCGCGGAGCTGCTCGGACCCGGCGACCTGGTCCGCCCCTGGCAGGCCTCGAGCGGCGCCGGGCTGCTGCCCGTGCAAGCCGTCTGGTCGGTGCTCTCGACGGTGACGCTGGCCGTGCTCGACCGCCGCTTCGCCGCCGAGGCGGCGCGCTACCCGGAGATCACGGCCGCCCTCTTCGACCGCCTGGGCGAGCGCTCGCTGCGCCTCGCCACCACGCAGGCGATCTCGCAGCTCACCCGCGTCGACCGCCGGCTGAAGGCGCTGTTCTGGCATCTCGCCGAGCGCTGGGGCCGCGTCTCCGGCGACGGCGTCGTCGTGCCGCTGGCGCTGACGCACCGGATCCTCGGGCAGCTCGTCGGCGCCCGCCGCCCGACCGTCTCGACCGCGCTCAGCGAGCTCGCCGAGCGCGAGGAGCTCGTGCGCCGGCCCGACGGCTCGTGGCTGCTGCGCGGCGACCCGCCGGACGCACAGACGCTCGCGCGCCGCCCGACGGCCGCCGAGCTGCGCGGCCAGGACATGCTCCGGCCGTCGCGCCGCTTCGCCCGCGAGGGCGAGGACGTCGACCCGGACTCGCTGATCGCGGCGATGGACCGGCTGCGCGAGGCGCTGGAGCCGGGCGAGCGCAATGATCTGCTCGAGCGGCGCCGCGGCGCCGGCTCGTGACGAGCTCCGCACCCGAAGGGAGACCCAATGGCCACCCGAAACAGCACCACCGGCATCCTGTCCGACGACAAGGCGGAGGCGCGCGAGCAGATCATCGAGATGCTCAGGAAGGCGTACTGGATGGAGATCGAGACGGTGATGAGCTACATCGCCAACTCGATCAACCCCGACGGCGTCCGCGCGCAGGAGATCATCGAGTCGCTCGAGGCCGACGTCCAGGAGGAGCTCGGGCACGCGCAGCAGTTCGCGCGGCGCATCAAGGAGCTCTACGGCGTCGTGCCGGGCTCGCTCGACTTCACGGCCGAGCAGGCCTACCTCCAGCCGCCCGAGCACCAGACCGACATCGTGCACGTGATCAAGGGCGTGATCGAGGCCGAGACCGGCGCGATCGAGCACTACAACGCGATCATCGAGGCGACCGACGGCGTCGACTTCGTGACGCAGGACATGGTGATCACGATCCTCCACGACGAGGAGGGCCACCGCCGCCTGTTCGAGGGCTACCTGCGCGAGTACGAGGCGGAGGGCCTCGCATAGAGTCAGTTCCGTGGGTCGAGAGCCTGCGGCGAATCTGGATTCGCTGGACTACGGCGAGACGCTGACCGCCGTGGCGCGGCTCGCCGTGCCCGAGTACGCGGACTGGTGCTTCGTCGAGCTGCTGATGCCCGACGGGCGGATCGACCGCGTTGTGATGGAGCACGCCGACCCGGCCAAGCGCGAGTTCATCGAGGAGTACGACCGCCGCTACCCGCTCGACCCGGACTCCCCGATCGGGTCGCCGAAGGTGATCCGCACCGGCGAGCCGGAGCTGCTGAGCGACATCCCGGACGAGTTCTGGCAGGCGGTGGCGCAGGACCCCGAGCAGCACCGGCTGTTGCGCGAGGTCGGCATCGTCTCGGCGCTCGTCGTCCCGATGCGCGTGCGCGGCACCGTGATCGGGGACATCGCGCTCGCCCACAGCGTGTCCGGCCGCCGCTACACCGACGACGACCTGCCGCGCGCGCAGGACCTGGCCGACCGCTGCGCGCTGGCGATCGACAATGCTCGCCTGCATACGGAGGCCAAGCGCTCGCGCGACGACCTCGAGGCGATCGTCGAGGGCGTGGCCGACGCCGTGACCGCCCAGTCGACCGACGGGCGGCTCGTGTACGCCAACGACGCCGCGGTCCGGCTGCTCGGCTACCCCGACGCCGAGGCGCTGCTGTCGGCGCCGCCGACCGAGTTCCGCGAGCGCTTCGAGATGCTCGACGAGCAGGGCAACGACATCCCGCTCGACCAGTTGCCGGGCCGGCGCGCGCTGGCGGGCGAGCGGCCGCCGCCGATGACGGTCCGCTACCGCCAGCAGGCGAGCACCGAGATCCGCTGGTCGCGCGTGCAGTCGACGCCGGTGTTCGACGAGGACGGTCGCGTGCGGCTCGCGATCAACGTGATCGAGGACATCACCGACATCAAGCGCGCCGAGCAGGGCCACCGCTTCCTGTCGAGCGCGAGCCAGGAGCTGGCGCGGTCGCTCGACTACCAGGAGACGCTGCGCGCGGTGGCCCGGCTCGCGGTCCCCGAGATCGCCGACTGGTGCGCCGTCGACGTGCGGGTGGGCGACGAGCTCGAGCGCGTGGCGGTCGAGCACGTCGACCCGGAGCGCGTGGCACTGGCGCGCGAGGTGCAGGAGCGCTATCCGGCCGACCCGAGCGCGGACACGGGCGTCTGGGGCGTGCTGCGGCGCGGGCTCGCCGAGCTGTACCGCGAGATCCCGGACGAGCTGCTCGTGCAGACGGCGAGCGACGAGGAGCACCTGGAGCTGATCCGCAACGTCGGGCTGCGCTCGGCGATGCTGGCGCCGATGACGCTGCGCGACGAGGTGCTCGGCGTGATCTCCTTCGTGTCGGCCGAATCCGGCCGGCTGTTCGACGAGCACGACCTGGCGCTGGCCGAGGACCTGGCGCTGCGCGCCGCCGCCGCGATCGAGAACGCGCGCCTGTTCCAGACCGCGTCGACGATCGCCCATACGCTCCAGACGTCGCTGCTGCCGCCCGTGCTGCCCGAGCTCCCGGGCATGGAGCTGGCGGCCGCGTACCGGGCGGCCGGCAAGGGCTTCGAGGTCGGTGGCGACTTCTACGACGTCTTCAGCACCGCCGACGACCAGTGGTACCTGGTGATCGGCGACGTCTGCGGCAAGGGCGCCGAGGCCGCCGCCGTGACCGCGCTGGCCCGCTACACGATCCGCGCCGCGGCCGTCCGCCGCCGGTCGCCGGCCGCGATCCTGCGCTGGCTGAGCGACGCGATGCTCCAGCAGTCGGGCGGCGGCGGGCGGTTCTGCACGATCGCCTGCGCCCAGCTGGACCTCGCCCGCTCGCCGGCACGCGTGACGGTGGCCTGCGGTGGCCATCCGCTGCCGCTGCTGGTGCGCGCCGACCGCAGCTCGGAGGAGGTCGGCGCTCCCGGCACGCTGCTCGGCCTGGTCGCGCAGCCCGACCTCCAGGACCGGACGGCGGAACTCCGCGAGGGCGACACGCTGGTGCTCTACACCGACGGGCTCACGGAGGCGCAAGCGCCGAGGCGCGTGTGGTCGCCGGACGAGCTGGCGGAGGCTGCGCGCGCCGCCGCCGGCGGACCGCCGGCCGCCACGGTCGACGGGCTGATGCGCGCAACGATCGGCTCGCTGCCCGCGGTCCGGGACGACGTGGCCGTCCTGGCGCTGCGCGTCTCGCCTAACGGCGCTCCATCAGCGCCTTGAAGCCGGTCAGCGCGGCGTCGACGCGCTCGGCCACGGTGGTGGGGTCGCCGCCGTCGATCTCCGCCATCACCACCACCCGGGTCGTGCCTCATCGAGCCGCAGGAACGTCAGCACGCCCCCGTGCGTGACGCCGGACGTGCTGCGCCACGCGATCCGCTCCTGCGGGCGCAGCTCGACCACCTCGCAGGTCCATTCGGCACGGCTGCCGTCGTGCGAGGCGCGCCAGAGCAGGTGCGTCTCGTCGAGCTCCTCAACCTCGTCGACGCCCTCGATGAAGCGCGGCAGCTCCTCGAATCGCGTCCACTGGTCGTAGGCGGCATCGACGGGCACCGCAACATCGATCTGTTGCTCGACCGCTGACATTCCCGACCCCTTTGACTACCTCCGAGCGGTGAAGATACCCGCCCGGCGAGTGCGGGACACGCCGGATCAGTCGCGTGCTTGCGCGCGAGCCCTCACGCGCCCGTCAGGTCTTTCGCTCGAGGTCCGCGACTTCCTCGGCCTTGCGGTCGGCCTTCTCGTGGGCGCGGTCGCGCTCCTCCTTGGCCTCGCCCTTGCGCTCCTCCTGGCGGCCCTCGCGGCGCAGCGACGGGTCGTCGGCGAGGTCGCCGGCGGCCTTCTTGATGCGTCCGGTGATCTTGTCTGTGATTCCCATGCCCCAGCCCTACCCAGGGCGTCCGGGCATCAACCGGCGTGGTCCGCGACCGTACGCAGCCGCTCGAGCGCGCGCCGGATCAGGCGCGAGACGTGCATCTGGGAGACGCCGACGCGCTCGGCGATCTCGGCCTGGGTGAGGTCCTCGACGAAGCGCAGATGCAGCACGATCCGGTCGCGCGGCGGCAGCGCCTGGAGCGTCGGCGCGATCGTGGCGGAGTACTCGACGAGCTCGAAGCGCTCGTCGTCGACGCCGATCGACTCGGCGTAGGTCTCGCCGTCGCCCTCGTCGCCGAACCGGTAGGACTCGAGCGAAACCGCGTCGTACGCCGACGCTGCCTCCATCGCCTCCAGCACCTGCTCCTGACTGAGGTTGAGCGTCTCGCCGATCTCGGCCACCGACGGCGAGCGCCCGAGCCGGCGCGAGAGGTCCTTGACCGCGTTGTCGACCTGCATCACGCGCTCCTGCATCCCGCGCGGCACGTGGACCGCCCAGCCGTTGTCGCGGAAGTAGCGCTTCAGCTCGCCCAGCATGGTCGGCACGGCGTAGGACGAGAACGCGGTCTCTCGCGCCGGGTCGAAGCGGTCGATCGCCTTGATCAGACCGAGCGTCGCGACCTGCACGAGGTCGTCGAGCGGCTCGTCCGAGCGCCGGTAGCGGCGCGCCATCCGGCGCGCCAGCGGCAGCAGCCGCTCGACCAGCTGCTCGCGCGCCACCTTGTCGCCCTGGCGGTGGTAGCGGATGAGCAGCCGCCGATCCTCCTCGGCACGGGTCGGGCCGGGGATCTCCGCCTCGGTGGCGGCAACCGGCCGCTCGGGAGTGCTCGGAGTCATGGAACTGGGTGGGCGTCCCGCGCGCGTCCTCGCCGTGAGGCGCGTCGCACGGGACCAGGGAGGCTACCGCGCCCGGACGGGGTCAGGCCAGCGGAGTGCTCCGGATTTCGGCACGAAGCTCAGCCACAGAGCGGAATACGCACTCGGCGCCCGCCTCGCGCAGCTCCGCCTCGCTGAAACCACCGGTCAGCACAGCGACCGACGCGATCCCGGCGCGACCCGCCGCCAGGCAGTCCCAGGTCGAGTCGCCGACCATCACCGCCGGGCCGCCGCCCGCTTTCTCGATCGCCGCGCGGACGAGGTCGGGCTCGGGCTTGGTGCGCTCCACGTCGCCCGAGTCCGTCCAGCCGTCGGCCAGGTCGCGCACGTCGAGCAGGTCGAGGTAGTGGTCGACCTCGTCGGGCTTGCGCCGAGGAGGCGAGGACGACGGCGTGGCCGTCGCGCTTGAGGTCCTCGACCAGCTCGCGCGCGCCCTCGAGCGGGCGCACCTCGTGGATGAGCGCCATGTAGAGCGCCTTCTCGGCGGCGCGCACGTCGTCGCCGTGCTCCGCGTCGAACTCGTCGCCCGCGAGGGCGGCGACGAGCTGGTCGCCGCCCATGCCGATGTGGCGGTGGATGCGCCAAAGCGGCAGCACCCTGTCGCTCTGGAGGAACGCCCGGTACCACGCGATCGCGTGGTGGTAGTTCGTGTCGACGAGCGTCCCGTCGATGTCGAGGATCGCCGCCGTATTGCCGCGCTTGCGCGGCCCGCTCACGAGGCGGAGCCGACGCTCTCGCGCTGGCCCTCGTGCACGCCCTCGCAGAACTCCTCGACGAGCTTGGCGCAGAACGCCGGCAGGTCGTCGGGGTTGCGCGAGGAGACGAGCCCCTCGTCGACCACGACCTCCTCGTCGACCCACTTGCCACCGGCGTTGCGGATGTCGGTCTCCAGCGACGGCCACGACGTGATCGTGCGGCCGCGCACGACGTCGGCCTCGACCAGCGTCCACGGACCGTGGCAGATCACGGCGACCGGCTTTCCCTGCTCGAAGAACGAGCGGATGAAGGCGACGGCGTTCTCGTCCATGCGCAGGAAGTCGGGGTTGGCGACGCCGCCGGGCAGGACGAGGCCGTCGTAGTCGCCGGCGTCGGCCGCCTCGACCGTCCGGTCGACCTTGAACGTGTCCGCCTTGTCGAGGTGGTTGAAGGCCTGGATCTCGCCCTCCTCGGTGGAGAGCAGCTCGGGCCTGCCGCCCTCGCTCTCGACGGCCTTCCAGGGCTCGGTCAGCTCGACCTGCTCGACGCCTTCGGGTGCGGCGAGGAATGCGATGCGCTTGCCTTGCAGCTTGTCCGCCATGGTGGCTCCTTTCGTTCGGGTTGCTACTCGGCTACCGCCGCATCGCCGGATGCAAACGCGGGTAGGCCACCTCGCATGGAGTACGTCATCGCCGCCATCCTCGTCCTGCTGATCGTCGCCGCCGGCGTCGCGTTCTTCGTGCTCAACGCCGCCCGCAGGGAGCGCGGCTCCGCCGCCGCCGACTCCGACCAGGGCGGCGCGCCCGGCAGCGAGGCGGCCATCGTCGCGCCAGACGAGCGGACCCCGCTCGGCGACACCGACCAGCACGCCGACGAGCCGGCAGAGGGTCAGGGCGGGACGACGGGGACCACGCGCGGCTCGGTTCCGCCGGCCGGCGAGGGCGGCGTCGGCGGCGAGGGCGAGAGCGGCGCGCCCGTGCAGCCGGAGTCCGAGCGCCTCGCCGACCGCGAGCGGTAACGCGCCAACTCCGTCTGGACGCACCGGTCGGTTTGGTTAGGCCGTCCAGAGGGAATTACCACGATATCGCGTCGCGGGACTGCCCTCCAACTCTCCGGCCGGCGCGGTAAACCCTCCTCCTCATCAACCGAGGCGCTCCATATGGGGCGCCTCGGTCGTTAAGCCTCGATCCAGGTGGGTACGCGAGTCACGTGACCGCTCCCTCCCCCATCCCGCGGCCGGAGCCGCCGCCGGCCCCGCCGAGCCCGACGCCCGAGCCGGGGCCGCTGCCGCCCGATCCCAACCCGCGCCCGATCTGACGTCGTGCGCCCCGTCGCGCAGACGCCGACCGAGGCGACCGACTACGCCGCCCTGACCACGCGTCTACGGCGCCCTCCTCGGCGCCGCGGCCGTCAGCGCCCGCGGCCGCGAGCCGGTCCCGCGCTCCGAGGTCCCGGTGCTCGCGGCCGCCACGTTCGCGCTGTCGAAGCTGATCGTCCACGAGAAGGTCGAGACCTGGATCCGCCAGCCGTTCGTCGACGAGCGCAACGGCGCGCGGCGGCCGAAGGGCCGCCGCCTGCGCTACGCGGTCGGCGAGCTGCTGACCTGCACGCGCTGCACCGGCGCCTGGAGCGCGCTCGCCCTCACCGCGCTGCGGCTGCACGCGCCGGCCACCGGCCGGACGGTCGCCACGGTGCTCGCCGCCTCCGCCGGCAGCGACATGCTGCACGCCGGCTTCTCGTGGCTGTGCGCGGGCGCGAACACGCGGCAGCACGAGGCCCAGGCCGGCGGCCGCGCGCTCAGCTCAGCCGCTTGAGCGCCTCGTCGAGTCTGGCGCGTCTTCGAACAGCTCAGACGTGCGCGTCAGGTCGAGCAGCCGGCGCACCGGCGGCGCGACGCCGGCGAGCACGAGCCGCACGTCGCGCTCCGCCAGCTCGGCGCGCGCCCGCAGCAGCTCCTTGAGCACCGCCGAGTCGATGAACGTGGCGCGCGACAGGTCGAGCACGAGCGCCCGTCCCGACGGCGTCTCGGCGACCCTCGCCTGGAGCCTCGGCGCGGCCGCCAGATCGAGCTCGCCCTCCAGCGTCAGGACGCGCACGCGCTCGTTCGAGGCGCCCTCGGCGATGGTGTACGGCGACGGGGACGTCACGCCCGGCGATCATAGGGAGCGAGGACGTGTCATGCTCCCGACCGCCCCGCGAAGCGAGGTTCACTCGGAAACCACCGCGCGTCGCTCTGTTACCGCGTTCCTGAGCCGGGGTACAGCAGATCAAGTCCTATGGGCAGCGACATGACTTCCCACAGCCTGCGTGGGAGCGCACGAGAGACTCCCGCGACGCATCGCTTTCGCCGCAGCCCATCAGGGCGCGCTGCGACGGCGGCGTCGGACGTGCGGCTCACGCTCCCGGCCGCAGGCCGAGAACATCGCGGTGATCCGGCACGTGCTCGGCGCGTTCGCCGAGGCGCTGCGGCTGCCGGCCGACGTGGTCGAGGACATGCGGCTGGCCGTCACCGAGGCCTGCACCAACGTCGTGCGCCACGCCTACGACGACGGCGATCCGGGCACGATCGACGTCGTGGTCCAGCCGCAACGGCGACCAGCTCGACCTGATCGTCTCCGACCGCGGCCGCGGCATGGGCCCGAGCCCGGACGTCGACGGCCCCGGCCTCGGGCTCCCGCTGATCGCCGCGCTCGCCGACTCGATCGAGATCCAGGACGCGCCCGATCCGCGGCAGCCGCCTCGCGATGTCGTTCGCGCTGCCGCCCGCGACTGGGGGTCGCGTGACCGGCCCGGAGCCCGCGACGACGGTCTCCATCGCCTCCGGCCCGCTCGTGGGCCCGATCCTTCGCCGCGTGGTCGGCATGCTCGCCGCCCGCGCCGACCTGCCGCTCGACCGCCTCGACGACGCCGTGCTGGTCGCCGACCTGATCGCCGCGCGCGCGCCCGCCCACAGCATCGACGACAAGATCAACGTCGCGCTCGACCCGGGCGACCGCTCGCTGCTGCTGCGCGTCGGCCCGCTGCGCCAGGGCGGCGGCCAGGCCCTGATCGTCGACGCCGCCGTGCCCGGTGTCGGTAACGTGATCGAGCAGCTCGCGGACGAGCTCTCCGTCACGCCCGGAGGGGGAGACCGAGTTCCTCCACGTCCGGCTCGCCTACACCAACGGGCGATGATTCGAACCGGCTGCGGCCGGGCATGAACGTACAGGCCCCATGGCGATCGATTTCGCGATCACGGACCGCCAGCTCGACGACGACACCCACGTCGTCGCGGTCACCGGTGAGATCGACCTGTTCACCGCGCCCGAGTTCAAGCAGCGCGTTTCGGCGCCGATCGACGCCGGCCGCTCGAACGTGGTCATCGACCTCTCGGAGACCACGTTCATCGACTCGTCCAGCCTCGGCGTCCTGATCGGGGCCCACCGCCGCCTGAAGCTGCGCGGCGGTTCGCTCGTGGTCGTCTGCGACAATGACGCGATCGTGAAGACGTTCCGGATCACCGGTCTCGATGGAGTCTTCACGCTCGTTCGGTCGCTGGACGACGCGCTCGACGGCGATGCCGTCAGCGCGGGCGGGTGAGGCCCCGCCGCGGGTTGAGCAGCGGCTTCCCCGAGTCCGACGCCCAGTCAGACTTCTCCCGCGCCCGCCGGTCGCGACTGCTCGCCGACATCGGCCGCCGGCTCCGGCGCGAGCCCGACGACGTCGCGCTCATGCTGCCGTTCGAGGAGGTCGTCGAGGCGCTCGGCCGCACCGGGCAGCACGACCTCGGGCTCCAGGTCGTGCCGCTCGACGCGATCGTCGGCACGCGTCGACCGCGCCGTCGACTTCGACCGCGGGCTGCGCCCGACCTCGGCGCGGCTGCGCAGCCGCTGGGAGCGGATCGCCGCCGCCCAGCGGCGCGGCGAGGCGCTGCCGCCCGGTCTCGCTCTACAAGATCGGCGACCTCTACTTCGTGCGCGACGGCCACCACCGCGTGTCGGTCGGCCAAGTCGCTCGGGCGCAGCGACATCGACGCCTACGTCGTCGAGGTCGACGACGCGGCTGCGGCTCGGCGAGGACACGCTCGTCTCCGACCTGCCGCTCAAGGACCACGAGCGGCTGTTCCGCGAGCGCGTGCCGCTGCCCGCCGACGCGCGCCGGCGGATCGAGCTCACCGACCCGTGGGACTTCGGGATGCTGTCGGAGGCGGTCGAGGCGTGGGGCTTCCGCGCGATGCAGAACCGCGGCACCTACATGGACCGCCCGTCGGTGGCCCACCACTGGTTCACCGAGGAGTACGAGCCGGTCGTCGAGCTGCTGCGGGCCGGCGACCTGATCGACGACGACGAGACCGAGACCGAGGCGTACATGCGGGTGGCCGCCGACCGCTACCGCGTGCTGCGCACGCACGAGTGGAGCGACGAGGTGCTCGAGCGGCTGCGCCGCGAGGACCGCCGCCAGCGCCGCCGCCGGCGCACTCCGCCGCGGTCGCCGCGGCGCCGGCCACCCTCCTGACCGAGGTCGTTTCCTGGCCCTGCCTCCGGGTAGGCCGAGACCGTATGAGCCGACTCATCACGCTGCTGTTCGGCGCCGCGATCGGCGCGGCCGCCGCGCACTTCCTCGACCCGCAGAGCGGCCGGCGCCGCCGCCACGAGATCCGCGAGCAGGCCGTCTCGAAGATGCACGTGCCGGGCGCGACGGGCGCCGAGGAGCCCGACGACAAGACGCTCGCGCACAAGGTCGAGACCGAGATCTTCCGCGCCGCCGACGCGCCGAAGGGCGACGTGTCGGTCGACGTGCAGGCCGGCGTCGTCAACCTGCGCGGCGAGGTGGCCGACGATCAGTGGATCACCCGGCTTCGGCGACGAGGCGGGCCACGTCGACGGCATCAAGGGCGTCAACAACCTGCTCCACCCGCCAGGGACCCCGGCCCCCGCGGCCGAGCCGCGGGGGACGGTGCAGCGGAGCGCTAGGCGGCAGCCGTCAGGCTCCTGCCGCTGTCGGCGGCGAACAGCTTGATCTGGCTGGTGTCGACCGTGAGCTCGACCTCGCCGCCTGGCGTGGCCTTGCTCTCCGCCGACAGGCGGGCGACGACCTGCTGGCCGTCGCCGTGCGAGGGCAGGTCCTCCATCCCGGCGTCGGCGGCCAGCTCGTCGAGCTCGGCGGTATGGATCTCCTCGGTCTTGACGTCGAAGTAGACGTACAGCTCGGAGCCCATCGACTCGACGACGTCGACCTTGGTCCGGAACTTCATCCGGTCCGCGTGCTCCTCGGCCTCGACGGCCGCGTCCTCGAAGTGCTCGGGGCGGATGCCCACGATCACCTCGCGGCGCGCCGCCGGTGTCCGCCTGCACGGCGCTGCGCAGCTTGCCGGACAGCGGGATGTCGCCGATCGGCAGTCTTCACCACCTCGCCCTCCAGCCGGCCGGGCAGGAAGTTCATCGACGGCGAGCCGATGAAGCCGGCCACGAACAGATTGCGCGGCTTCTCGTACAGGTTGGCCGGCGTGTCGACCTGCTGGATGATCCCGGCGCGCATGACCGCCACGCGATCGCCCAGCGTCATCGCCTCGGTCTGATCGTGCGTCACGTACACCATCGTGGTGCCCAGGCGCTTCTGGATCCGCGCGACCTCGGTGCGCATCTGCACCCGCAGCTTCGCGTCCAGGTTCGACAGCGGCTCGTCCATCAAGAACGCCTTCGGATCGCGCACGATCGCCCGACCCATCGCCACCCGCTGACGCTGACCACCGGACAGATTCGCCGGCTTGCGCTCCAGATGCTGCTCCAGATCCAGGATCCGCGCCGCCTCCGTGACCTTGCTGTCGATCTCGCTCTTGTCCGTCTTGGCGAGCTTGAGCGCGAAGCCCATGTTGTCGCGCACCGTCATGTGCGGATACAGCGCGTAGTTCTGGAACACCATCGCGATGTCCCGATCGCGCGGCGCCAGATCGTTGACCCGCTCGCCGCCGATGATCAGGTCGCCCTCGGTGATGTCCTCCAGCCCCGCGATCATCCGCAGCGCCGTCGACTTCCCACAGCCCGACGGACCGACGAGGATCATGAACTCGCCGTCACCGATGTCCAGATCGATCGCCTTGACGGCCTCGAACCCGTCCGGATACCGCTTCGTGATCCCCTTGAACTGGATCTCTGCCATCGCCTTACGTTCCTCCCCTTAGTCGCGGGCCCCAGGATGGCCGTCGCCCGGCCATGGCGCCAGTACGAGCAGAAGCCGCGCGTCCCTCGTCGCGCGCACCTCGTGGCGTTCGTGCGGGTCGAACACGGCGGCGAACCCAGCGCCGCCATTGACGGAGTCTGCCTCCGTCGCGCACCTCCACCTCGCCGTCGATCGACGACCAGGTAGGCGCGTTCGTGCACCTGGTGCTCCTGGAGCGAGTCCCCCTCGGGCAGCTGGATCGCGATCGAGCGAGCCTCGCCACGCGCGGAATGCAGGATCTGCGGGCGGCGCGGCTCGACCGCGAGCGATCGCAGATCCCAGTGCTCCATGGGCGCGATCGTACCGATCAGGTCAGGCTGCGTCGTCCTCCGTCAGCTCGGCGGCCTCGCGCAGCCGCGTCACCGCCTGCCGGATCAGGCGCGAGACGTGCATCTGCGAGACGCCGACGCGCGCGCCGATCTCCGACTGGGTGAGGTCCTCCTCGAAGCGCAGCCGCAGCACCTCGCGCTCGCGGTCGCCGAGCACGCTCATCAGGCGCTCGACCGTCGCGGCGTCCTCGGCGAGGCGGAAGCCCGGGTCCTCGATGCCCATCATCGACTCGCTCATCCCCTCGCTGTCCTCGTCGTCGTCGCGCGGGCGGTCGAGCGAGACCGCGCGGTAGGCGCCGGCCGCCTCGCGGGCCTCCAGCACCTGCTCGGTCGTGGCGCCGATGTGCTCGGCGATCTCGCCCGGCGTCGGCGCGCGGCCGAGCCCGCGCGAGAGCTCCTCGGCGACGCGCTCCACGCGCACGGCCATCTCCTGGAGGTCGCGCGGTACGCGAACGGACCACCCGCGGTCGCGGAAGTGACGCTTGAGCTCGCCGAGGATGGTGGGCACGGCGAACGAGGAGAACGCGCTGGGACGGTCGGGCTCGAAGCGGTCGATCGCCTTGAGCAGGCCGAGCGAGGCGACCTGGATCAGGTCGTCGAGCGGCTCCCCGCCGCGCTGGTAGCGTCGGGCGAGCTGGCGCGCCAGCGGCAGGAAGCGGTCCACGAGCGCCTCGCGCGCCGCGGGATCGCCGCCGTGGTGGTAGCGCTCGAGCAGCCGGCGATCCTCGCGCGTTCGGGACTCGCGGTCCGCCGCTGGGGCGCGTCCCGCCGTTGCCCGGCCGATAATCGATCGTCTCCACGCCCTTCCCCGTTCGCGATGCAGTGGGCGCCGGGGTTTCGGGCGCGAAACGTGCCGCGGCAGGTCGCTGGGCCGCAGCAGAACTAGTGTAGTACCCACGATGACACCGGCCGCCGGGAACCTGAAGGAGACGAACCTGCGCGTGCTGATCGCGGACGAGGACGAGTCCGCGCTGCGCGGCCTGCACGAGGTGCTCGCCGAGCTCGGCCACGAGGTGACGCCCTACGCGGTCTCGGTCCGCGATGCGGTCGAGCTGATCGCGAAGGAAGACCCGCAGGTCGCGATCGTGGTCGTCCACAAGGACGACGAGCACGCGCTGGCGCTGATCGGCGAGGCGGTCGAGTACGCGTCCGGGCCGGTGATCGCTCAGCTGCCGGACGCCGACGTCGACTTCCTGTCGCGCGCGGCCGACCGCGGCATCTCGGCCTACGTCGAGTCGATGGACCCGGAGTCGGTCCAGGGCGCGATCGAGGTCGCCGTGCGCCGCTATCGCGAGGCCCAGCGCCTGTACGAGAAGGTCGACCAGCTCGAGGGCGCGCTCGAGCGGCGCGGCGTGATCGAGCGCGCGAAGGGGATCCTCATGGAGCGCCACGGCGTCGGCGAGCGAGAGGCCTTCGAGCTGCTGCGCGACCACTCGCGCGCCACGGGCCGCCGCGTCGTCGAAGTCGCCCAGTCCGTGCTCGACGGCCACGCGCTGCTGCCGAAGCGCCCATGAGCCGCGCGCCGGCGGATCGCCCTGGCCCGGTGATCGCGCTCGGCGACTTCAAGCGGGCGTTCGACCGCTTCCTGGACGACCTCGATGACGCAGTGGGCGGCCGCGCTCACCTACTACTCGCTGCTGTCGCTGTTCCCGGCGCTGCTGTTCGCCGTCGCCGTGCTCGGCTACTTCGGCCAGCAGAGCCTGGTCACCGAGGCCGCCGACTACCTGAAGGAAGTGGGCGCGCCGCCCGAGACGGTCGACGCGATCACGAGCGCGCTCGAATCGGCCATCCGGGAGCGCAGCACCGCGGCCGGCGCGCTCGTCCTCGGCCTCGTCGACCACGCTGCTGGGAGCCACCGGCGCCTTCAACTCCGCCGGCCAGGCGCTCAACCGGGTCTGGCGCGTCGAGGAGGGTCGCGGCTTCGTCAAGCGCAAGCTCGACAACCTGCTGTGGACGCTGACGCTGCTGGCGCTCATGCTGGTCACGCCTCGTGCTGGTGTTCCTCGGCGGCGACCTGGCGGCCGACGTCCTCGGGCTCATCGGGCTCGGCGACAACGCCGCGACGGTGTGGGCCTACGTGCGCTGGCCGGCGGCGCTGCTGTCGGCGATGCTGATCTACGCGATCGTCTACTACGCGGCGCCGAACGTCGAGGTGCGCAACTGGCGCTACATCACCCCGGGAGCGGCGTTCGGCGTGCCGGCCTGGATCGTCGCCTCGGCCGGGTTCTTCTTCTACGTCTCGGAGTTCGCGAGCTACTCGGCCACCTATGGCGCCTTCGCCGCTGTCGTAATCCTGCTCATTTGGCTCTGGCTCACCAATGTGGTGCTGCTGTTCGGGGCCGAGCTGAACGCGGTCGTCGACCTGCGCCGCGACCCGGATCTGCCGCCAGGCTACGACGGTCCGGTGCTGCCGCCGAAGGACCCGCCGGACAGCTGACGGAGCCCGCCGTTCGGGTGGGTTGTGCCGGCAGACCTTGCCACTTACGCCTTTCGTCCGGTAGAACACCGAACGTCAGTGCGCGGGCCACAAGCACCGCGCATCTTCGGAGGGCCAAAAGCCCCGTCCGAGGGGAGTTGAGGGGTGACCAAGGCGACCGATACCGGGCCCGAGCGACCGGATTCTCCGCGTTGAGCGCGGCAGCACGTCCTGCCCCATGGTCCGGCCTCGCCGGGCCGGCTCCTCAGCGCCTCGGATTCGCGCGGCGCTGGCTGGTGTTCGCGATCGCCGCCGGCGCCGCACTCGCGGCGACCGTCGCCGTGCCGCTCGCGGCGCCGCTGCGGTTCGCGTATCCGGCGCCGTCGCTGCACGTGGCGCTCGAGACCGGGACCGCGCTGATCGGGCTGGTCGCGACCGCGATCGTGGTCCGCGGCTGGCGTGACGGCCCGCGCCTCGACCGCCTGATCATCGCCGCCGGGCTCGCCGTCATCGCCGTCACCAGCGCGGTGCTCGCGACCATGGTCTCGATCTCGCCGGGCGGCGGTCCGCGCGGGCTCGTCGGGCTGACCGGGCATGCTCGTCGGCTCGCTGCTCATCGGCGTCGGCGCGTTCGCGCCCGCGCGCCGGCTCGTGCGGCCGGCGGCCGCCGCCGCGACGATGCTCGTCGTGGTCGCGGCGGCCCTGGCCGTCGGGGTCGTGCCGGTCGAGCTCGTGCTCGACGAGTGGCGCGGCCAGCAGCCGCCGCCGGAGACCGACCTGACGCGCACGCTGCTCAGCCAGCCGCTCGCGGCCGTCGTGCTCCAGATGACGATGGCGCTCAGCCTGGCCGCCGCGTCGGTCGGCCTGACCGGCCGCGGGATCCGCGCCGAGGAGGCGTTCGCCCGCCGGCTCGGGCTCGCCGCCGTGTTCTTCTCGTTCTCGATGCTGCACTACGCGCTGCTGCCGCCGGTCACGCACGAGTGGGTCCACCTCGGCGACGTGCTGCGCCTGCTGTTCTGCGTCGTGCTGCTGTGGGCGGCCGTGCTCGAGGTCGCCGGCGCGGTCGCCGCGCGGGCGGCGGCGCGAGAGCGCCGGCGGATCGCGCGCGACCTGCACGACGGCGTCGCGCAGGAGCTGGCCTTCATCCGCCGCCGCGCCGAGCGCCTGACCGGCCAGCCGGACGCCGCCGACATCGTGGTGGCCGCCGAGCGGGCGCTCCAGGACTCGCGCTGGGCGATCGAGCACCTTGCGCGCGCGCCCGACGAGCCGCTCGAGCGCGTGCTCGCCCGCCACGCCGCCGCGATCGCCGCCCGCACCGGCGTGGCCGTGACGTTCGTGACGACGGGGACGATCGAGCACGTCGGCCCCGAGGTGAGCGAGGCGCTGGCCCGCATCCTCGGCGAGGCCGTCACCAACGCCCGTCACGGCAACGCCAAGCTCGTCCACGTCGAGCTGTCGACCCACCCGCTGCGGCTGCGCGTGGTCGACGACGGCACCGGGTTCGACCCGAGCGCCCGGTACGGGGGCTTCGGGCTCGGCGGCATGCGGGAGCGGGCTGAGCTGGTCGGCGCCGAGCTCAGCGTCCGCTCAGGTCCCGGCGTCGGCACCGAGGTGGCCGTGGAGCTGCGATGAGCCCTTCCGCGAGGGCTCCCGCGACGCGGTCCACCATCGACGTGCCCACCGAGCGATGAGCGCGCCGTCGCGGGTGCTCGTGGCGGATGACCACGCGCCGACCCGCGAGGACGTGCGAGCCGCGGTCGAGGCCGACCCCCGCTTCACCGTCGTCGCGGTCGCCGCCGACGCCGCCGACGCGATCCAGGCCGCCCTGCGCGAGCGGCCCGACGTCGCGCTGCTCGACATGCGGATGCCGGGCAGCGGCGCCGCCGCGGCGTGGGAGATCACCGCCCGCCTGCCGGGGACGCGGGCGGTCATGCTGACCGTCTCGCGCAGCGACGAGGACCTGTTCGCCGCGCTGCGCGCGGGCGCCTCCGGCTACCTGCTGAAGGACATGCCGTTCGAGTCGATCGGCGACGAGCTGGCCGGCGTGCTCGAGGGGCGCGTGGCGATGCCGCCCGAGCTGGTCGTCCGCCTGGTCGAGGAGTTCCGCGACAGCGCGCCGCGCCGGCGGGCGCTGCTCGGCCAGGGCACGGGGGCGCAGCTCACCAGCCGCGAGTGGCAGGTGCTCGACTTCCTGCGCCAGGGCCTGGCCACCAACGAGATCGCGCGGCGGTTGTTCGTCTCGCCCGCCACGGTGCGAAGTCACGTCGCCGCGGTCCTGCGCAAGCTCCGCGTCCCGGACCGCGACTCCGCGATCGCGCTGTTCGAAGAGCCGTACGAAGCGCCTTAGAACGTCAACTGCGCTGGGTGGGGAAGCGAGGGAGCCGGCCTCGCCGGCGGTCCGTGGCGCTTAAGGGTCGGTATGCGACCCAAAAGCGCCACGGGATCGGAGATAGTCCGCCCGGCCGGATCCCTCGCCGCCCTACCCAGCCGCAGTTGACGTTTCGCGCAGCGTCATCTCCTCGCCCCACGAGCACAGCGCGCGCCCGGCCCGGGCAGTCCCCGCACAGCTCGCGGTGCGGCACCCCGGTGACCTCGTAGCGGCCCTCGAGCACGCCCTCCGCCAGGCCCGCGAGCCGCTCGGCCAAAGCGGGCTCGTCGGCGGCCGTGAACGCGCGGGTGACCGGCTCGCCGGGGCGCTCGAGGAAGCAGTAGGCGACCTCGACGCGCGGCGCGCCGTCGCGCAGGGCGGCGAGCGCGTAGACGATCCGCTGGGTCGTGTAGTCGCGCTCGACGAGGTCCTCGGGCTCGGCGCCCTCGAGCCGGTCCGACTTGTAGTCGACGATCAGCGCGCCGCCGTCGTCCTCGTACGCGACGGCGTCGAGGAAGCCGTTGACCAGCGGGCCGCCGCCGGCCCGCTCGAGCGCGAACGCGAACGGCGCCTCGCGGCGGAGCCGGCGCGCGCCGGCCAGCCGCGCGCACAGCGGCGAGCCGGCGAAGGCGGCGACGAGCGCGCGGATGTCCTCGACCTCGGGCTCGGCGAGCTCGACGGCCCACGCGCCGCCGAGCTCGAGCACGGCTTCGGGCGACGGGACCTCCGGGCGCGCGAAGTCGAGGTCCTCGAGCAGCCGGTGGACGAGCGAGCCGCGCACGCGCGGGTCGAGCCCGCCTGCCGGCTCGCCGGGCTCGGCCGCCCGCGGCGGCGGCTGCACGCGCGGCAGCCGCAGCACGCGCTCGAGGTAGAACCGGTAGCCGCAGCGGGCGTACGCGCCGAGCGAGCTGTAGGAGAGCCGCTGCGGCGCGGGGCGCGGGCGCGCCCCCGGCGCCTCGAGCACGCCGGGAGGGTCGGGCAGCGCCGTGCCCGGAGCTCCCACCCGCACCCGGCCGGCCGGGCTCAGGGCGGGCAGCACCTCGCCCACCGTCGCCGGCGCGTTGAGGCGGCACAGGAGCCGGGCGCCGCCGCGCTGGAGCACGGTCTCTGGCACGGCCGCGGCGGCGGCCGGCTCGCCGCCGGTCAGGGCTCGCGCGATCCAGTCGATCGGCGGCCCGCTCAGAGCGCGGCACCGGCCACTTCTCGCAGTCGACGCCGCCGGACAGGATCAGCCGCTCGCACGCGCGCGTCATCGCCACGTAGAACAGGCGCCGCTCCTCCTCGGCCTCCTCCTGCTGCTCGATCTCCGCCAGGCGGTCCCAGTCGAGCGCAGAGACCAGCTCGCCACCCCCGATCGGCGCCAGCCGCAGGCCGACACTGCCGTCGCGGCCGAGCAGCAGCCGGTCGCGAGCCCCGCCCGCCGCGCGGCCGAGATCGGCCACGCAGACGACCGGGAACTCGAGCCCCTTGGCGCGGTGGATCGTCATCAGCCGCACGGCGTCGAGCCCGTCGGACTCGAGCGCCGCCTCGCCCTCGCGCGCCTCGATCAGGTCCTGGGTCGCGGCGAAGGCGATGAAGCCGCGCAGGTCCGGCCCCTCGGCCTGCTCGTACTCGCGCGCCAGCCGCATCAGCTTGCGCAGGTTCGCGAGCCGCCGCTCGCCGCCGCTGCGGGCGAGGACCGCGAGGTCGTAGCCGGTGGCCACGATCGCGCGCTCGAGCAGCTCCTCAGCGGGCGACCGCTCGGCGCGCGGGCGCTCGGCGGCGAAGAAGCGCGCGAAGCCGTGCAGGCGCTCCCGCTCGGCCTCCGGAAGCGCCGCCGGCCAGGCCGCCGTCTCGGCCTCGCGCAGCGCGGCCCAGGCGCCGCGGCCGCTCTCCCGCCCGGCCTGCGTCAGCAGCACCAGCGCGTCGGTGCCGACGCCGCAGAACGGCGAGGCGAGCACGGCCAGCAGCGCCTCCTCGTCGAGCGGGTTGGCGAGCGCCGACAGGTAGGCGATGCCGTCGCGGACCTGCTCCTGCGACCAGTAGCCGCGGCCGCCGACGACGTAGGTCGGCAGGCCCTGCTCCTCGAGCGCCTGCTCGAGCAGCCGCAGCGAGGCGGTGGCGCGCACGAGCACGACGATGTCGCCGGGCCGGCGGCCGTCGTCGACCTCCGTCGCGCAGCCGGTGCGCGACCAGCCGCGCCTCCGCGCGCCGCCACGGCTGGGTGGCGAAGCCCGTCAGGCCGAGGTCGGCGTCGTCCCAGCCGCGCGTGTCGGTGATCAGGAGCTCGACCGCCGGATCGGCGGCCACCGGGTCGGGGTCGAAGAGCCGCAGCGGGCCGTCGGCGGCGACCGCGCCGGCCACCAGCGGCGAGAACGCCGCGCCGAGCTCGGCCGTGAACGCGCCGTTGAGCACGTCGAGCAGCTCCTCGCGCGAGCGGAAGTTGCGCGACAGCCGCCGCACGCGGGCCTCGCCGAGCCGCGCCCGGCGCTCGCGGAAGATCGACACGTCGGCGTGGCGGAAGCGGTAGATCGACTGGAGCTCGTCGCCGACCGCGAACAGGTTGTCGCGCTCGAGCGCCTCGAGCACGTCGAGCTGGAGCCGGTTCGTGTCCTGGAACTCGTCGACCATGATCAGCTCGAACCGCTCGGCCCACGCGGTGCGGGCGGCGGGGTCGGCGAGCAGGTCGCGCACCCGCAGCTCGAGGTCGGAGAAGTCGACCGCGGCGCGGGCGGCCTTGGCGGCGTCGAACGCGCCGCCGAAGCGGTCGAGCAGGTCGTCGAGCAGGATCAGCGCGGCGCGGGCGTGATGGCCGGCGCAGGCGCGTGCGGTAGGCCTCCCACGCCTCGCGGTAGGCGGCGCACGCGTCGTGCTCGAGCGCCTTGGCGCCGCTGACGAGCTTGGCGACGTCGAGGTCGCCGGGCCACGGCACCGGCCCCGGGGCGGCGAACCGCTCGCACGCCGTCGAGCGCCTCGCGCGCGGCGGCGACCTTCTTGCCGTCGGCGGCGGTGGCCAGCGCGGCCGCCGCCGCCGCGCGGGCGGCGGCGAGCGCGGCGGGGTCGGGCTCGGGCCGCGGCGGCGGGATCGGCAGCCGCGGATGCGTCTGGCCGCGGCTGCGCAGCGTCTCGTGGGCGGCGAGCACGAGGTCGCGCAGCGCCGGCCCCTAGGCGGCGGCGAGGTCGAGCGCGGGAGCGCCGCCGGCCTCGGCCCAGGCCTCGAGCGCCGTCTCGTAGGCGCGCTCGGCGAGCCGTCGGGCGGCCGGCTCGTCGAGCACCGTGAAGCGCGGATCGAGGCCGGCCGCCAGCGGCCGGGCGCGCAGCACGCGGGCGCAGAAGCCGTGGATGGTGCCGATCCACGCCGCCTCCGCCTCGCGCGCGCGCTCGATCTCGCCGAGCGACGTCAATCGCCGCCGCACCCGCTCGCGCAGCTCGCCGGCCGCCTTCTCGGTGAACGTGAGCGCGAGCACCGAGCCGACCGCGACCCCGTCGCGCAGCACCGCCTCGACGAACCGCTCGACCATCACCGCGGTCTTGCCGGAGCCGGCGGTGGCGGCGAGCAGCGCCGAGCCCGACGCGGTCCTCGACCGCCGCCCGCTGCTCGGGCGTGAAGCCCGTGCCCGCCGTGCCGGCCGGCCTGGCGGCGAGCGCGGTCACGCCGGGGCCTCCTCGCCGTCGCCGGCGCGGCAGATCGCCGGGTACGCGCAGCCGCCGGACGGCAGGCACGAGTCCGGGCAGGCGCGGACGCGGCCGGCGTGGATGTCGGCGGCCGCGCGCGTGGCGGTCGCGCGCGCCTCATCGAGCGCGGCGTCGAAGCTCTCGCCGTCGACCACGTCGCCGTTCACGTACGAGCCGGGGACGTCGTCGCGCACCAGCCCGCGCGCGCGCACGTCGCGGTGCCCGACCGGCTGGTACAGCGCCCCGACCGTCTCGAGCTCGAGCAGCTCGCGCACGGCGAGCGTGTAGAGCGCGACCTGGAGCCGGCGGTCGCGCGCCCAGCGCGCGCCTGCGCTCACCGTCCGGCCCTTGTAGTCGCGCACCAGCGCCCGGCCGCCCGCGTCGACGTCGATCCGGTCGACGCGGCCCGTGACGCCCATGCCGGCGCCTGCCAGCGGCAGCGGGCCGTGCTCGTCGCCGTCGCGGCCGAAGCTCCACTCCAGCCAGCGCGGCTCGAGCGCCGGGCCGGTCTCGGCCTCGTGGCGCAGCAGCCGCCGCAGGTCGACCTCGAGCTCGCGCAGCGCCGCGCGGGCGCGTGTCCCGGCCGCGGCGGCGCGGCGGTCGGCCATCGCGGCGTCGAGCTCCTCGAGCGCCGCCGGCAGCGACGCGGGCGTGAGGCGGGCCGATCCCTCGCGCTCGCGCAGGCGCCGCAGCGTCTGCTCGAGCACGGCGTGCGCGATCGAGCCGCGCCGCATCGGCTCGGGGTCCGGCTCGGTCCGCTGCGGGCGCAGGACGCTCTCGATCAGCCAGCGCACGCCGCAGCCGGCGAAGCTCTCCAGCCCGCGCGCCGCCTCGGTGTCGCGCGCCGCCAGGAGCCCCAGCACGGGCTCGGTGAGCGGCGCCCCGAGCGGCGGCGGCTCGGGCAGCTCCTCGGCGACCGCGCGCGCCCGCCGCAGCTCGTGCGGCGTCGGCGCCGCCGCCGGCGGCCACGTGACCTCGCCGAGCAGCCGCCGCCCGCGCCGCGTCCACAGCTCGTCGGTGAACAGCGCGCGGACGTCGTCGACGAACGCCGACGGCTGCACCGGGTCGCCCTCCTCGTCGGACGAGCGGAACGACAGGAACAGCACCTCCTCGGGGCGCGAGACCGCCGCGTAGAGCAGGTAGCGCTCGCGCGCGAGCACGTCCTCGTGGCGCGGGAGCACGAGCCCGCTGGCGCGGGCGAGCGAGATGCGCGCGGCGTCGTCGAGGAACGGCTCGGGCATCGGGTGGCGCGGGAAGACGCCCTCCTGGAGGCCGCAGACGAAGACGGCGCGGAAGCGGCGGGCGCGGATCGCGAGCGGGTCGGCGACCAGCACCGCGCCCTCGGCCTGGGGCTCGCGCACCGGCACGTCGGCCAGCGCGGCCAGCAGCTCCTGCGGCGTGCCGGCCAGCGCCGGGTCGGCCGCCGCCAGGCCACGCAGCTCGTCGGCCGCCCGGCGCAGCGCGGCGGCCGCACGCGCGTCGGCCGCCGCGTCGGGGCCGAGCACGGCAGCCGCGCGCCGGTGCGGCGCGGTCCAGATCGCCTCGGCCTCGGCCGCGAGCGCGTCGAGGAACGCCTCCGGCCGTCGCCGGCCGCGGCGGCCATGCGCGACGAGCGCGTCGTCGGCGATCGCGCGCCCGCGCCTCGGCCGCCGTCGTCAGCTCGGCGCGGCGCACGTGGGCCTCGAGCGCGTCGGCGGCCTCGGGGTCGGCGAGCCGGCCGGGCGTGCGCAGCCACGTCAGCACGTCCGCCGCGGTGCCGCCCGGCAGCGCGGCGCGGGCGCCGGCGAGCACGCCGGCGCCGAGCCGCGTGCGGCCGAGCGGGATCCGGCGCTCGAGGCTGACCGGGACGCCGTAGCTCTCGAGCACCTGGCCGAGCACGCCGGCCTCGGCGGCGCCGCCGCGCACGAGCACCGCGATGTCCTCGGGCACGACGCCCGAGCCGGTCAGCTCGAGCACCTCGGCGGCGACCAGCTCGGCCTCGGCGCGCTCGCCGCCCGCCTCCAGCAGCCGCACCGCGCCGTTCGGCGGCCGCCGGCCGGCGCCGGGCTCGAACAGCCCGCGCTCGAGGTGGTGCAGCGCGTCGCGGGCGGCGGCGCGCGTAGTGCTCGGAGCGGTCGTCCAGCAGCTCGTGGCGCTCGGCCAGCGGCTTGAGCAGCTCGACGGTCGCCGCCCGCCCGGCGAACGCGGCGCGGCCGGGCTCGTAGGCGAGCGCCACGCAGACGTCGGCGTGGCGGGCGAGCGTCTCGACCGCGTCGCGCTGGAGCGGCGTCAGGTCGTCGAACCCGTAGAGGAACACCGGCCGGCCGCCCCACGCGGCCGGGCGCTCGCGCAGCGCGTCGAGCGCCGCCCGCGCGAGCCCCTCGGAGTCGACCGCGCCGAGCCGCTCGAGCCGCCGGTGGTAGGCGGAGTAGAGCGCGGCGAGCTCGCCGGCGTGGGCCGGCGCCGTCGGCCCAGTCGCGCACGCGCGCGCGCGAACCGCGCCGGGCTCGACCAGCGACCGGCCGAGCTCGGCGAACAGCGCTCCCGCGGCGCCGGCGAAGCCGGGCGCCGCGGCCGAGCGGGCCAGCACGTCGAGCCGCGTGTCCGCGACCGCCGCGCGCACGACGCGCTCGCGCGCGACCGGGCCGAGCACGCGCGCGCGCACGCCGGTGGCCTCGGCGATCCCGCGCACGAGCCACGAGAACGTCGAGACCTCGGCGCCGAGCACGATCCCCTCGGCCGCCAGCTCGCGCTGGTAGTGCTCGACGTCGGCCGGCGTCGGCACGACGAGCACCGGCTCGCGCGGCAGCGCGGTCCGGAAGCGCTCGAGCACGGCGCCGGCCTTGGCGGCGTTCGCGGGTCCGGTGATCAGCGTGAGGGCCATGACGGCCCCACAGGGTCGCGCGCGCACCAGACGTTCACCGCCTCGATCCCGGTCCGAGACGGATTTCTCCGCCGTTTGTGACTCAAGTTGCGAGGCTGGATGCCGTTACTCGGACTGCGAGTCGTGCCACGGGAGAGCTCCGAGATGCCGCACCTTCACCTGCCGATCGATCACACGGACGCCGACCTCGTCCTCGCCGCCAACCTGGCCGAGGTCGTCGGCAGCGAGGACCTCTACGTCACCTGGACGCATGGAGCGGTCCGGGGGCGATTCCGGAGGTCGAGGCCGTGCTGCGCGCGAGCATGCGGCGAGCTTCTCGGCGCCGTGCGCGCCGGCTTCGCGGCCTTCTGGCGGGCGATGCTGGGCAAGCCGTCGCGCGCTGCGATCCGCGAGGACGCGGACGCCGGTGCCGGGCGCGAGTCCGTGCGCTGACTCGGGCGCGAACTTCGGCTGGGTAGGGGAAGCGGGGACGCCGGCGCGGCCGTTTCCTTCGTCGACCTGTCCTAGGGTCGGATAGCGACCCGTATCCAGGATTGGACCGCGGAACCGCCCGAAATCGCCGCCTCCCTACCCCGCGCAGTTGACGTCGGCTCAGGCCGCCTGCGCGGCCTCGCCCTCGCCCTCGCTCTGCTGCGGCTGCTCCTCGCCCTCGGGCGGCTTGGCGCCCTCGCGCGCCCACGGCTCGTCGAACTCGACGCGCCACTTGCCGTCCTCGGTCTGCATCAGCGCCAGCTTGCGCGCGGAACGAGCGGCCCGAGCGGCCCTTGAAGCCGGTGACGGCCTTCTCGGTGCGCGCCGTGCGCGATCAGCTCGCGCGCGACGGCGATCGGCAGCGTCTTGCCGGCCTTCGACTTCCAGATCACGAACCCGCAGCCGGGATCCTCGCGCGACCAGCACGAGAAGCCCTTGCGGTTCTCGACGATGTCGCGCCCGCAGACCGGGCACGGCCCGAGGTTGGCGCGCGGGATGCGGACCTCCTTGAGCTTGGCGTCGAGCTCGCCGACCGTCTCGCGCGCGAACTCGGCGATGTCGCTTCATGAACCGCTCGCGCGACTCCTCGCCCTCCTCGATCCGGCCCAGCCGGTGCTCCCAGTCGCCGGTCATCGACGGCGAGGTCAGCGCGTGCTCGCCGAGGAACTTGATGACGTTGGTGCCCTTCTCGGTGGCCACCAGCGCCCGTCCCTCGCGCTCGACGTAGCCGACGTCGATCAGCCGCTCGATGATCGCCGCGCGCGTGGCCGGGGTGCCGATCCCGGAGTCCTTCATCGCCTCGCGCAGCTCGTCGTCGTCGACGAGCTTGCCGGCGGTCTCCATCGCCGCCGAGCAGCGACGCGTCGGAGTAGCGGCGCGGCGGCTTGGTCACCTTCTCGAGCGACTCGACCTCGAGCGTGCGGACGTCCTCGCCCTGCTCGAGCTTCGGCAGCTGCTGATCGCCGCCCTCGTCGTCGTCGGCCGCCGAGCCGTCGCTCGAGCCCCTCGCCGTAGACGCCGCGCCAGCCGGGCACGACCAGCACGCGCCCGCGGGTGCGGAACACGTGCTCGGCGACCGTGGTCTCCAGCCGCGTGTTCTCGAACACGGCGTCGGGGTGGAAGACGGCCAGGAAGCGGCGGACGACCATGTCGTAGATCGCGCCGGTCGTCGTCGCTCATCTTGTCGACAGCGGTGCGCGGCGTTGGTCGGGATGATCGCGTGGTGGTCGGTGACCTTGGCGTCGTTGACCACGCGGCCGAGCGGCAGCACGTCGAGCCCGGTCACGTACTCGGCCGCGCGCGCGTACTCGCGCTGGCGGCCGACGCAGCGCGGCGGTCGGCTTGAGCTCGCCGACCATGTCGCCGGGCAGGAAGCGCGAGTTGGTGCGCGGGTAGGTCAGCGCCTTGTGCTCCTCGTACAGGCGCTGCGCGGCCGCCAGCGTGCGGCGCGCGGAGAAGCCGTAGCGCGTGTTGGCGTCGCGCTGGAGCGAGGTCAGGTCGTAGAGGAGCGGCGCGCGCTCCTTCTTGGTCGTCGTCTCGAGCTTGGTGATCTCGCCCGGCTGGCCGCTGGACGGCGGCGACGACCGCCTCGGCCTCGGCGGCGGTCTTCATCCGCGGCTGCGCAGCCGGCGTGGTAGCGGCCGTGGTAGCGCCGCCCGCCCTCGCCCTCGGTCGGCTCGAAGGTGGCGTCGACCAGCCAGTACGGCTCCGGCACGAACGCGCGGATCTCCTCCTCGCGGCGGGCGAGGATGGCCAGCGTCGGCGTCTGCACGCGGCCGAGCGAGACGGCGCCGTCGAACGACGAGCGCAGCCGGATCGTGGCCGCGCGGGTGGAGTTCATGCCGACGATCCAGTCCGCCTCCGAGCGCGAGCGCGCGGCCTGCTCGAGCCGCGCGAGCTCCTGCGCCGGGCGCAGCGTGCCGAACGCCTCCTTGATCGCCGCGGACGTCATCGAGGACAGCCACAGCCGCTGGACCGGCTTGTTGCGCCTTCGCCTTCTCGATAGGTCCAGGCGAAGATCAGCTCACCCTCGCGGCCGGCGTCGCAGGCGTTGATGACGACGTCGACGTCGTCGCGCCGGAGCTGCTTGGAGATCACGTTGAACTGCTTCTTCGACCGCTCGTCGCGCACGACGAGCCTGAACTCGTCGGGCACGATCGGCAGGTCGGCCATCCGCCACTTCTTGTACTTGGGGTCGTACTCGTCCGGCTCGGCGAGCTGGACGAGGTGGCCGACCGCCCACGTGACGACGTGCGAATCGGACTCGAGGTAGCCCTCGTGCTTCTGGAACGCGCCCGGCAGCGACGCGCGTCAGGTCGCGCCCGACGGACGGCTTCTCGGCGATGACCAGTGTCTTGCCCACAGTCGCCGCAGGGTAGCTCAGCCACCACAAGGCCCGGTGTCGACCGCGCCGCCCGCACCCGCGAGCGCGTCGCGCACGATCGCGTTCGGCACGCCGTAGCCGCCGCGCGGGCCGCTCGTGGTGGCGGCGAAGATCGTCGTCACCACGCGGCCGGCGCCGTCGACCATCGGGCCGCCGGAGTTGCCGGAGCGGACGGCGCCGCGCAGCGACACGATCTCGCGCCGCACCGGGCCGCGCCCGTAGGCGTCCTGGCTGACGACCTCGCGCGTCTCGCCGAGCCGTCCGGCGCGCACGTCGTAGGGGCCGTTGAGCGGGAAGCCGAGGATCGCCGCCGAGGTGCCCGACTTCGGGTCGCGCGCCAGCTCGAGCGACGGCGCGTCGAGCCCGTCGACGCGCAGGATCGCGAGGTCGTTGCGCGGGTCGAACGCGATCGCCTGCGGCGTCGAGGCCCGGCTCGTCGCCGCGCGCGCAGCACGCGCGTGTCGTCCTGCCCGGCCACCACGTGGGCGTTGGTGACCACCACGCCGGGCGACGCCACCCAGCCGGAGCCCTCGACGCCGACGCCGCAGGCCGTGCCGAGGATCTTGACCACGCTGTCGCGCGCGGCGGCGACCTGCGGGTCGCGCGCGATCGCCGCCCGCGGCGCGCGGCACGCGCGCCTCGGGGCCGTCGATCCGCGGGAACGGGTCGAGCGCGCGCAGCGTGTTGAGCAGCGGGCCGGTCGGCGGCAGCACCGCGTTGAGCTGGCGCAGGATCGCCGAGCGCTGGACGTCGCGCCGGATGTCGGGCCCCGCCTGCAGCGCCACGGCGCCGAGCACCCAGGCGATCAGCAGCCCGACGCACGCGGTCAGCGCCGCGCCGAGCGCGCCGTCGACCGCCGCGAAGGCCGGCGACGAGAACCTGGCGCGCAGCCGCGCCCCCACCCCCTCGAAGCTCGCGGCCAGCACGCCGCCGGCCACCAGCGCGCCGACCAGCGCGAACGCCGGCGCCCACTGCGACTCGCGGCCGCCCTCGAGCACCAGCGGCGCCAGCCGCGTGCCCAGCCAGGCGCCGGCCGCGAATCCGGCGAGCGCCAGGACGCCGGCGAGGAACCCCTGCGCCCAGCCGAACAGGGCCAGCAGCACGACCGCGCCGAGGATGACCCAGTCGATGCCGGTCATGCCCCGGCGTGGTCTTGGATGCGACCATCGTCGTGCGAGCGTACCCCGTACCCTTGAGCGGCGCCCCATGGTCGCCGTGTCCCGCCCCTCGACCTCGCCCCCACGGTCACGGCGCCTGCGCCGGCTCGTGCCCCTGCTCGTGCTCGCGGCCGGGGCGTTCGCGGGCGGGCTGGTCGCCGGCGCGCGCCACGAGCCGACCGAGCGCCGCCTCGCCAACCGCTTCGCGCAGGCCTGGGAGCGCGAGCAGTACGCGGACATGTACGCGATGCTCACGCCGCAGGCGCGCGCCGAGACCTCGCTGCGCCGGTTCGCGCGCGCGTACCGCCGGGCCGCGACGACGGCGACGCTGAGGCGCCTGACCGCCGGGCCGCGCGCGCGACCCGGTCGACGACGCGGTCGCGGTGCCGATGACCGCGAGCACGCGGATGTTCGGCGAGGTCGACGGCGCCGGTCACGCTGCCGCTGGGCGAGGACGTCGGCGGCGAGCCGGCGATCGAGTGGGCGCCGCACCTGGTCTTCCCCGGCCTCCGCCGCGGCGAGGAGCTGACCCGCGAGACCTACATGCCCGCGCGGGGCACGATCCGCGCCCGCGACGGCTCGCGCGATGGCCTACGGCGAGGACCGGCTGTCCGACCTCGACCCCGAGGCCTCCGAGATCGCCGGCCGGGTCGGCCCGGCGCCGCCCGAGCGCGCCGACGAGCTGGCCGCGCGCGGCGTGCCGGCGGACGCGCCGGTCGGCATCAGCGGGCTCGAGCGCGAGTTCGACGCCGAGCTGGCCGGCACGCCCGGCGGCGAGCTGCGGGCCGGCGCGCGGGTGCTGGCGAGCGTCGCGGCGGAGCGCGGCGAGAGCGTCCGCACCACGATCGATCCCGACGTCCAGCGCGCGGCGGTGCGCGGCGCTCGCCGGCCGCTACGGCGGGATCGCGGCGGTCCGCCCGCGGACCGGCGAGGTGCTCGCGCTGGCCGGCGTCGCCTTCTCGGCCCCGCAGCCGCCGGGCTCGGTGTTCAAGATCGTCACGCTGACCGCGGCGCTCGAGGCGCGGACGGTCCGCCGCAACGAGAGCTTCCCGGTCCAGACGGCGGCGACGCTCGAGGGGATCGAGCTCGAGAACGCCAACGGCGAGTCGTGCGGCGGCTCGCTGATCAACTCGTTCGCGCACTCGTGCAACTCGGTGTTCGCGCCGATGGGCGCCGAGCTCGGGGCCGACAAGCTGGTCGCGGCGGCCGAGCGCTTCGGCTTCAACGAGGACCCCGGGCTCGCAGGGCGCCGCCCGCTCGACGATCCCGGCGGCGGCCGAGATCGGCGACGACCTGGCCGTCGGCTCGACCGCGATCGGCCAGGGCAAGGTGCTCACGACCCCGCTGCAGATGGCGCTGATCGCCGCCGCGATCGGCGAGGACGGCCGCCGCATGCGGCCGACGCTGCGCCGCGGCGAGACGACCGAGGCCAGCGAGGCGACGCGGCCCGGCGTCGCCCGCTTCGTCGACCGCGCGATGCGCGCGGTGGTGACGAGCGGCACCGGCGTCGGCGCCCGGCTGCCGCGGCGTGATCGTGGCGGGCAAGACCGGCACCGCGGAGCTGCGGTCGACGGTCAGCGAGGACCCCGCGCCGGTCGAGCCCGGCGAGCCGCCGCCCGAGGACGACCCGACCGACACCGACGCCTGGTTCGCCGCCTACGCGCCGGCCGGCAACCCGCGGATCGCGGTCGCCGTGCTGCTGATCGCCCAGGGCGCGGGCGGCGAGGTGGCGGCGCCCGCGGCCGCGCAGGTCATCGACGCGGCCGTCGGCTAGACGTCGAGGTCGTAGACGCCCTCTTGGCTGCCGCCGCCGTTGGAGAACGTCAGCTCGAGCGGGCGGTTCTGGAAGGACTCGTTGCGGATCTTGAAGAGCAGCAGCGAGCCCTGGATCGGCCCCTGGCCGGCGGCCGAGCTGGCCAGCGGGAGCACGGTCTTGGGCGGCACGTCGACCGCCTCGAAGGCGAACGGGTTGATCTCCGTGTCGATCGCGATCGGCCGGTAGACGTTGTCCTGCGTGTCGTGGATCTCCCAGTTGCTGGCCGCCGGCCGCGTCTCGTCCTCGGAGACGTTCTCGACCCGCACCCAGACGCCGAAGTAGATCTCGTCCTCGGTCGGCGGCGCGGAGCTCTCGGGCAGGCCGATCAGGTACTCGGAGTCCTCGATGTCGTTCGGGTTCATGTACCGCGACATCTCGATCTGGTACTTCAGCCCGTTGATGTCGAGGTAGATGCCCTCGGTCTCGGCGACCGTGACCTCCTCGTCCTCGTTGCCGCAGCCGGCCGCGACGACGGCGAGGAGCGCGGTGGCCAGGGCGATGCGGATCAGGCGCGCCATCGCGGGCGGATTCTAGACCCCGGCCACCGTCGCGCGCGCCCCGCGGTCCTCGTTCTCCTCGAGGATCGCCTGGAGCCGGCTCATCGCCTTGCGGAGCCTTGCGCTTGAACCAGCCGCGCTGGCCGCTCAGGGCCTCGACGATGCGGTCGGTCGGGCAGCGCGGGCTCGGACTCGATCATGTACTCGACCTCCGTGCCGCCGCCGGGGGCGTGGTCGAGCGTCCAGATCGCCGTCGTGCGGATCCGGTTGAACTTGCCGCCGCGGCCGACGGCGACGATCCGGTGCGGCGGCTCGACCACGGAGAACGTCATGTCCGCCCAGGCGAAGCGCTGGAACGGGGTCTCGAAGCTTGAAGCGGGCGCCGGCGCCGCGCGCCGACCGAGTCGATCCGCGTCAGCCGGAACTGCTCGAGGTAGTGGTCGCTGAACTCCGCGTGGTTCGCGATGTCGGACAGGTACGCGAACACCTCTTCGCGCGGCCGGCCGATCTTGACGCTGACGGTCACGGGGTCCACGGCGGCCGGAAGCATAGTCCGCGGCGAGCGGATCAGGCGGCGCGGGGCGCGCCCGGACGGCGCGCTGGTGCTCCGGCGAGCGGACCGGCTCGCTGCGGCGCCGGCGGCTCGCGGTGCAGCGGCCGGCACAGCTCGCAGACCAGCTGATCGCCGTACATGTGGACGACCTCGCCGACGAGCGGGGTACGATGGCAGTGAACGCAACCGTGGCGGCGGGCGCTGAGGGCGCCCACGCTGTGGCGGAGGAGCGAGATCTCCACCAGGGGATTCCTGTGGCGGGTCAGCGCGAGCATGGTTTGAATGTGATTCGCGCTGGGCACCGAGAGACCTCCATTGACCCGGTCCCTAAGATCGGAAGGCGGAGCCATGGAAGAGCGCATCACCGACGTCGAGAACACCGGAGCTCTGCCCGACGCGGCGTCGAGAGCCGACGAGCCGGCGCGCCGTGAGCGGCCGTCCTGGGTCGAAGACGCTCGGGCCGGCCTGAACGAGCCGGGCAAGTACCTCGCCTACGAGGAGAGCGGCCGCCACGTCGTGGTCGCGCTCTCGCGCGAGTGGACGCGGATCGGCCGCTCGATGGCCGCCGACCTGCGGTTCGACGACGCCACGGTCTCGCGCCGCCACGCGCTCGTCGTCAGCCAGGCCGAGGGCGTGCGCGTGCTCGACGACCGCTCGCTCAACGGCGTCTACGTCAACGGGCGGCGCGTGGAGTGGAGCCCGCTGGCCGACGGCGACGAGGTCGCGATCGGCCGCCACACGCTGTACTTCATGGACACCGCGACGGTCGGCTCGCCCGGCCCGCGAGTCCGCCGTCGCAGCCGAGTAGCTGAGCCCTGCGTATCGTGCTCGGCCTCTATGGCCGAGACGATCGCAGTCCTGTCGCTGAAGGGCGGCACGGGCAAGACCACCACCGTGCGGACGCTCTCCGACGTGCTCCGGCGCGTCGGCCTCGACGTCCTCGCCATCGACCTGGACCCGCAGGGCAACCTCTCCGACTACTTCGACGTCCCGCCTGACGCGACGCCGACGATCGCCGACGTCCTGTCGGGCGACGCGAAGGCGAAGGCCGCGGTGCACGACGGGATCGTGCCCGCCTCGCCGATCCTTGCCGAGGTCGAGCGCTCGCTGTCGGGCAAGATGGGGCGCGAGCTGGTGCTGCGCAAGGCGCTGAAGGACGCCCGCAAGCAGCACGACGTCGTGCTGATCGACTGCCCGCCGGCGCTCGGGCCTGCTGACGATCAACGGGCTGGTGGCCGCCGACTGGGCGCTGATCTCCTCCGAGGCGCAGTACTTCGCGCTGCAGGGCGTGCAGGGCGCGCTGGACGTGATCGAGCAGGCGAAGGAGTTCTACAACCCGGACCTCGAGTGGCTCGGCGTGGTGATGAACATCGCCGACATGCGGACCGTGCACTCGCGCGAGGCGTACTCGCAGCTCCAGGAGCACTACGGCGACAAGGTGTTCGAGACCATCATCCGTTCCTCGATCGCGTACGCCGAGTCGGCCGAGCGCGGGCTGTCGATCCTCGACCACCGGCCGGACCTCGGCTCCGACTACCTCGCGCTGGCCGACGAGGTCCTCGACCGCATCGGCCTGCGCGACGCCCGCCGGGCGCTGAAGCCGCTGCTGGCGAGCTGAGTGCATACTGCGGCCATGCGCGCCGGTCTGCCGCTCGCCGCGGTGCTCGCTGTGGTGGGCTGCGGATCCGAGCGGGCGGCCGCGCCGCCGCCGGCCGCGCCGGCGGCCGACGCGAGCGACGACGTCAAGGCGCACTTCGACGCCGGAGCCCGAGGCGCGCCGAGCGCCCGCGCGGGCGCTTCACGACCGCGCGGGTGATGCGGCGGACGACGCTGCGGGCGGCGTCCGCGCGGCCACGTCCTGGCCCGGATCGGGCGCGAGACCGAGTTCGGCTCGCCGCGCGTGCTGGCGGTGACGGGCAGCCGGGCGGGCTGGCTGCGCGTGACGGCGTCCGAGCGCCGCAACGGCGAGCACGGCTGGATCCGCGCCTCGGCGGCCCGCGCTGGGCAGCACCGACGTCTGGATCCGCGTCGACCGCTCGCGGCGCGAGCTGACGCTGCGCCGCGGCTCGCGGGTGCTGCGGCGGCTGCCGGTGGCGGTCGGCCGGCCCGGGCACCGAGACGCCGCTCGGCCGCTTCGCGGTCACCGACCGGCTCCGGACCCGCGAGCCCGGACTCGCCCTACGGCTGCTGCGCTCGTGGCGCTGTCGGGGCACCAGACGAAGCTGCTGCCCGGCTGGCCCGGCGGCGACCGCCTCGCCATCCACGCCACGCCGAACCCGGAGACGGTCGGGCAGCCGGCGTCGCTGGGGTGCATGCGGGCGCACGACGCGGACATCCGGGTGCTGATGCGGCGGGTGCCGTTGGGCGCCCCGGTCGTCGTGGTGGCCTGAGGAGAACGTCAACTGCGGCTGGGTGGAGGCGGCGAGGGAATCGGCCTCAGCGGGCGGGTCCCTGGCGCTTTTGCGTCGCATAGCGACGTCAAGGCGCCACGCGCCCTCGCGCCGCGGCTGCGATTCGCCGGTACGACACCTCGACGCCTCGCGCCGCAAACGGCAGCGCCAGCACCCGCGCCCACCCGGCCGCCTCACCCTCCAGCCGCGCGGCGACCGACGAGGCGTCCTCGGACCGGACCCACACCAGCACCGTCGGCCCCGCGCCCGAGATCGTCGCCCCCAGCGCGCCGAACGCCGGCGCGCGCTCGACCGAGGTCCATCGAGCGCGGATACAGCGACGCCCGGCGCGGCTGGTGCAGCCGATCCTCGAGCCCCCGCGCCACGAGGTCGAGATCGCCGCGCGCCAGCCCGAGCACGAGCAGGCTCGCGCGGCCGACGTTGAACACCGCGTCGCCCATCGGCACCTCGGGCGGCAGCGCCGCCCGCGCCTTGGTCGTCCGCACCGCCCGGTCGGGCACCACGAGCACCGCCGACAGCCCGGCCGGCGGCTCCAGTCGCTCCGCCCGCAGACCCGGCGCAGATCACGAACCCGCCCAGCAGCGCGGCGGCGACGTTGTCCGGATGCCCCTCGAGCCGCGCCGCCTCCGCCAGCAGGTCCGCGCCGCCGCCGTTGAGCGCGTCGGCGGCCGCCAGCCCCGCCACGTACGCGGCCGCGCTGGTCCCCAGCCCGCCCGACAGCGGGATCTCGGATCGGATCGTGAAGCGGACGTCGTCGACCGGCCGCAGCGCCGCGAAGCCGCGCACGGCCAGGTTGCGGCGGTCGCGGGCGATCGCCAGGTCGGTCCGCACCTCGAACGGCTGCCGGTCTCCTCGACCTCCAGCTCCATGTGCACGCCGAGCGCCGCGGCCAGCACGTCGAACCCCGGCCCGAGGTTCGCCGAGGACGCGGGGACGCGGACCCGGACGCATCAGCCGAGGACGGCGCTCTCGACGGCGTCGATCTCCGGCTCGCACGGGACCACCGAGCCGGCATGGGCGAGCGCCGTCTGCGGGTCCTTCAGCCCGTGGCCGGTCAGCACGCACACGACCCGCTCGGCTCCCTGGGCGCCGTGCACCAGCACGCCGGCCACGCTGGTGGCCGAGGCCGGCTCGCAGAACACGCCCTCGTGCGCGGCCAGGAACCGGTAGGCCTCGAGGATCTGGGCGTCGGACACCGCGCGGACCGCGCCGTGCGAGGCGGTCATCGCCTGCATCGCCTCCTCCCAGCGCGCCGGGTTGCCGATCCGGATCGCGCTCGCGACCGTCTCGGGGTTCGGCACCGGCTCGCCGCGCACCAGCGGCGCCGCGCCCTCGGCCTGGAAGCCGAGCATCATCGGCCGCTCGTCGACCTCCTGGAACCCCTTCCAGTACGCGGTGATGTTGCCGGCGTTGCCGACCGGGATCGCCAGCGCGTCGATCGAGCCGAGCTCCTCGGCGACCTCCAGCGCCGCGGTCTTCTGCCCCTCCAGCCGGTACGGGTTGACCGAGTTGACCAGCGCGATCGGGTGGCGCTGGACGAGCTCGCGCACCAGCCTCAGCGCCTCGTCGAAGTTGCCGCGCAGCGCCACCACGCGCGCGCCGTGCATCAGCGCCTGGGCGAGCTTGCCGGTCGCGATCTTGCCCTCGGGCACGATCACCGCGCCGGTGAGCCCCGCCCGCGCCGCGTAGGCCGCGGCGCGAGCCGCCGTGTTGCCGGTCGAGGCGCAGATCACCGCCTCGGCGCCCTCGCGCACCGCCGCCGAGACCGCGCACGTCATCCCGCGGTCCTTGAACGAGCCGGTCGGGTTGGCGCCCTCGAGCTTGAGCCACACCTCGCAGCCGGCGCGCTCGGACACCCGCTCGGCCAGCACCAGCGGCGTCGAGCCCTCCGACAGCGAGACCACCGGGTCGTCGGGCCCGAACGGCAGCCGGTCGCGCCAGCGCTCGATCAGGCCCGTCAAGTGAACTCCTCGTCGATCACGCGGATCGCGCGCGGAGCGGAGCGGACGAAGTCGAGCTGGCCGATCAGCCGCACGGCGGCGTAGAAGCGCGACTCCAGCAGCGGGTGCATGATCAGCACGAGCCGCGCGTTCTCGCCCAGCCCCTTCTGCACGACCGAGCGGATCGAGGCGCCCTGCATCCCCAGCAGCTCGGCCACCTGCGCGAGCACGCCCGGCCGGTCGGCGACCTCCAGGTGCAGGTAGAACGCCGACTCGACGTCGTTGACCACCGGCAGCGCCTCGGTCGTCTCCGGCGTCGACGCGGGCGGGATCATGGCCGACACCACGTCGCCCAGCACGGCGGTCGCGGTCTGCGGCCCGCCCGCGCCCGGACCGCTCAGCGTCACCTCGGTGATCTCGTCCGACTCCACGGTGACGGCGTTGAACGGCCCGTGCACCGAGGCCAGCGGATGCGCCGGCGTAGAGGAACGCCGGATGCACGCGCACGCTGATGCCGCCGTTGACCCGCTCGGCGGTGCCGACCAGCTTCAACCCGAGCCCGAACTCCTTCGCGTACTCCATGTCCTCGGCGGTCAGGTGCTCGATGCCCTCGTAGACGACCTGGTCGAGGTGCACCGGCGTCGAGAACGCCAGGCGGGCGAGGATCGCCATCTTGGCGGCGGCGTCGCGGCCGGTGACGTCGTCGGTCGGGTCGGCCTCCGCGTAGCCGAGCTCCTGCGCCTGCCCGAGCGCCTCGCTCGTACGACAGCCCGCGAGCGCGCCATCTCGCTGAGGATGTAGTTGGTCGTGCCGTTGACGATGCCGTGGATGCGCTCGACGCGGGCGGCGGCGAGCGACTCCTGCAGCACGCGGATGACCGGCACCACGCCGGCCACCGCGCCCTCGAAGCGCAGCTGCACGCCGTTCTCGCGCGCGCACGCCCACAGCTCCTCGCCGTGCGGCGGCCAGCAGCTGCTTGTTGGCCGACACGACGTGCCTGCCGGCCTTCATCGCCCGCAGCACGTACTCGCGCGCCGGCTCGATGCCGCCGATCAGCTCGACGATCAGGTCGGAGCTCTCGAGCACCTCGTCGAACGATCCGCGCGAGCGCGTCAGCACGCCGCTGATCTCGGGCCGCAGGCCGGTGATGGGCTGGATCGCGTCGGCGCGCTCGGCGAGCAGCTCGGCGAACGCCGACCCGACGGTGCCGTGGCCGAGCAGGCCGACCTTAAACGTCTCTGTCACTGAGGTCCTCGTAGGTCTCGCGCCGCACGACGACGCGGGCGTCGCCGCCCGAGCAGAAGATCACCGGCGGCCGCGGCACGCCGTTGTAGTTGTTCGCCATCGCGTGCCCGTAGGCGCCGGTGACCGGCGTGACGAGCACGTCGCCGGGGCGCGGGTCGGGCAGCTCGACGTCGCGCACCAGGACGTCGCCGGACTCGCAGTGCTTGCCGACCACGGTGCACGCGGAGCCGCCGGCGCCGATCCGGTCCGCCAGCGCGGCGTCGTAGGCGGCGCCGTAGAGCATCGGACGGAGATTGTCGGACATGCCGCCGTCGACCGCGACGATCTGCTCCCCGGCGACGCCGGGCTTGACCGACTCGACGCGGTAGAGCGTCACGCCCGCGTTCGCCACCAGCGCCCGCCCCGGCTCCAGCACGAGCGACCGGTCCGCGCCCAGCTCGGCGTGGGCGGCCGCCACCACGCCGGTCACCCACTCGGCCGGCGAGAGCACGTCGTCGCCCGGCCGGTACCGGACGCCGAGCCCGCCGCCGAGGTCGTAGACCTCGAACTCGCCGACCCGCGCGAGCGCCGCCACGGCGCGGCGGTACGGATCGAGCGAGCGCAGCTGCGAGCCGATGTGCATGTGCAGCCCGGCGACCGGCATCCGCTCCGCCAGCGCCCGCGCCGCGTCCGGCGGCATGCCGAACTTCGAGCCGGCCTGGCCGGTGAGGATGTGCTCGTGGGTGTCGGCGTCGACGCCCGGCACGACGCGGATCAGCAGGCGCGGACCGCCGCCGAGCGCCTGCAGCCGCTCGGCGTCGTGCTCGTTGTCGATGCACCACCGTGCCGACGCCGGCTCGCGCAGCGCCATCTCCAGCTCGGCCTCCGACTTGGCGTTGCCGTGCAGGTAGAGCCGCTCGGGGGCGAAGCCGGCGCGCAGCGCGAGGTGCAGCTCGCCGCCGGAGGCGACGTCGCAGCCCAGCCCCTCCTCGGCGAAGACGCGCAGCACCGCCGTGCACGGGAAGGCCTTGGAGGCGAACACGACCTCGCCGGGGCCGTCGTGGACGCGGGCCAGCTCCTGCACGAACGTGCGCGCCCCGGCGCGCAGGTCCTCCTCCGCGACCACGTAGGCGGGCGTGCCGAACTCGCGCGCCAGCTCGCGCGCGTCGCAGCCGCCGATGCTGAGCACGCCGTCCGTGACCGAGGAGTCCCGGGGGTACACGGCCGCGCAGGCTATCTACGCGCGGGCGGCGGCGGGCGCCCGCGACTCCGCGCGGCGATGCACCAGCGCGATCCAGACGACGCCGCCGGCCATCATCACGATCGACAGCAGCTGCGGCTGGGTGAGCCCGAGCCAGCACGTCCTCGTTGCGGCGCACGAACTCGACGAGGAAGCGCTCGAGCGCCGGCGAAGATGAGGTAGAGCCCGAACAGCGTGCCCGGCCGCCAGCGGTGGCGCCAGCGCCACAGCAGCAGCGCGACGAGGCCCATCGCGATCGTCTCGTAGACCGGAGTCGGGTGGACCTCCTCGGTGGTCGGCACGGTGCCGTTCGGATACGCCATCGCCCACGGCCCGTCCCACGGGATCCCGTAGTCGCCGTCGCCGGCGAGCTGGCAGCCGATGCGGCCGATCGCGTAGCCGATCGCCAGCGGCACGGCCGCGACGTCGAGCATCTGGAGCGTGAGGAAGTGGCGCCGCCAGGCCCACAGGAGCACCGCCGATGGCGCCCCCGATCGCCCCGCCGTACCAGACGAGGCCGGAGCCGGAGAACAGGCTGCCGAGGATGTCGTCCTTGCGCGTCGGACCAGTTCTCGGCCACCCACCACAGCCGCGCGCCGACGATCCCGCCGACCAGCGCGGCGAAGACCATCTCGTAGGCCCAGTCGACGGGCTTGCCGATCTCCTTCAGGAAGCGCGACGCGGCGAGCCCGGCGACCACGAAGCCCAGCCCCATCATCAGGCCGAACGTCTGCAGCGTGATGGGCCCTAGATCGATCTCGGGCTGCATGCACGAACTGAGGCTTAGAGGTAGCCCAGCGGATCCACGGGCGATCCGTTGATGCGGACCTCGAAGTGGAGGTGCGGGCCGGTGCTGTGGCCGGTGTTGCCCGAGTCGCCGATGACCTGGCCCTGGCTGACCGACTGGCCGACGGACACGCTGATGCTCGACTGGTGGCCGTAGCAGGTGGACAGCGAGCCGCCGTGCTGGATGCAGGTGTAGTTGCCGTAGCCGCCGACCCAGCCGGCGATCGCCACGGTGCCGCCGTCGGCGGCGCGCAGCGCGCGTGCCCTCGGGCAGCGGGATGTCGATGCCCGCGTGCAGGCGACCCCAGCGCATGCCGAAGCCGGACGAGATCGAGCCGCTGGCGGGCCAGATCAGGCTGCCCGAGCCCTGCCGGATCGGGCCGGCGATGCCGTTGCGAGCCGGGCCGCGCAGCCGCGCGAGCACCGCGGCCTGCTCGCGCTCGAGCGAGGCGACGTGGTCCTCGATCTCGTGGCGGCTCGCCTGCGTGTTGGCCAGCAGCTGCGGCCTTGTCGGCGCGCACGGCGGCGTAGCTCTCGCGGCCGCGCGACGAGCTGGCCCTTGACCTCGACGACCTGGTTGACCTCCGCCTCGATCGCCGCCGCGACCTCCTCGGCGCGCTTCTCGAGCCGGTCCAGCCGGTCGGCTGTGGCCTTGGTCTCCGATCTTGGCGTCGCGAACGCGGTCGATGATCCGGGCGTCCTGCGCCGACGTTCGCTGCGAGGAACTCGGTGCGCTCGAGCAGGTCGGCGAAGCCGTCGGCCTCGAGCACGACGGTCACGACGTCGGGCGAGTCCTCCTTGTAGATCTGCACGAGCCGGTTGGCGAGCTCCACGCGCGCCTCCGCCAGACGCCGCTTCAGCCGCGCGAGGCGCAGGCGCTCGCGGCGCAGATCCTCCTGGATCTGCGCCAGCTCGGCGCGCTTGGCGTCGAGGTTCGCCTGCAGCCGCACCTGCTTGGTCTGCAGCACCGTGATGTCGGACTGCAGGCTGCTGATCTTGCTCGTGAAGGCGCTGACCTGCGAGGTCAGCACGCGCTCGCGGCCCTTGTGCTGCTCGATCTTCGCGCGCCCGCGATCGATCTTGTTCTGCAGGTTCTGGCCGCTCGAGCCGAGCGGGAGCACGGCCCACAGCGCAAGCGGCAGCGCCGCCACGAGCAGCAGGAGGCTGAGTCGACGACCCATGCGGCGGGCCATGCTAGGCGCCCCTCCGGCCGGGTACCAGCGCATCGCCCCTCGTTATGGAGCGTGCAACGAATCCTGCACGATGCAGGGCTTTTCCTCGTATGCGCGACGACATCGTTCCGGTCGCCTACGGGGTTAGCTGACGGGCTCGCGAACGTGCGCTACGCGGCCATCAGGCCGCGATTCGCCCCAGAACCTCCTTGGTTCCCCCGCTCCACGGGCTGGTCACCCCGTGGACTCGGCGAGCCGCAATCTACCAGCGGTCGCGGCGGTTAATAAGTTGATCAAGCGGGCTGCCGGTCTGCCACCATCTTCTGTCACAGATGCCCAGACCCACTTCATTCGGCAAGGACACCGGACTGCAGGTCCGGATGGCGATGACGATGTTCCTGCTCGGACTCGTCTACGTCGCGCTCATCGTCGCGCTGCTCGTACGTCGGCGCGAGCGGCGTCACCGTGGCGATCATCGCCGGCGGCCTCGCCGCGCTGAACCTGTTCGCGTCCGACAAGCTGGCGCTCGCCGCCATGGGCGCGCGCGTGGTCACCCCGCAGGAGGCGCCGCAGCTGCACGCGATGGTCGAGCGCCTGTGCGTGCAGGCCGACCTGCCGAAGCCGAAGGTCGCCGTCGCCAACACGCGCATGCCGAACGCGTTCGCGCTCGGCCGCTCGCCCAAGTCGGCGACCGTGTGCGCGACGACCGGCATCATGGAGCTGCTCACGCCCGGCCGAGCTCGAGGGCGTGATGGCGCACGAGCTCACCCACGTCGCCAACCGCGACGTGCTGGTGATGACGCTCGCCGGCTTCTTCGCCACGATCGCCGCCTACATCGTCCAGTTCGGCTTCTTCTTCGGCGGCGGCTCGATGGGCGACGACGACGACAACCCCAGCTTCATGGTGCTGCTGCTCGTCTCGCTCGTGGTCTACGTGGTCTCGTTCCTGCTCATGCAGGCGCTCTCGCGCTACCGCGAGTTCGCGGCCGACCGCGGCGCGGCGATCATCACCGGCCGCCCGAGCGCGCTCGCCTCGGCGCTGCAGAAGATCTCCAGCGGCATGCACCAGATCCCGCAGAAGGACCTGCGCGCGGCGGGCGAGCTGCAGGCGTTCTTCATCTTCCCGGCCGCCAAGGGCTCGGTCTCCGGCCTGTTCGCGACGCACCCGCCGATGGAGAAGCGGATCGCGGCGCTGGCGCGGCTGGAGGCGCAGCTCCAGGGCCAGATCGCGGCCTAGCCCGTGGGCTTCCTCGACGTCCTCCGCGGCAAGCGCGAGCTCAAGCAGCCCGCGCCCGACCGGCTGTTCGCGATGTCGACGGCCTACGTGAAGCTCGAGATGGAGCTCGAGCATCACGCACGCACCGGCAAGGCCGCGATCGTCTTCCAGCCGCTCGCGACCGCCGACTTCGAGCAGCTCGTGCGCGACATGGAGGAGATCGTCCGCAGCACCGGCTCGCGAGAACCAGGGCAGCGTCGAGAGCACCGACGACGAGCACGGCTACCGCTGGATGGTCATCGGCCGACCCCGACTTCGAGGACCTCGTGGTCGGGGTCAACGCGGTCTCCAACGAGATCCAGGGCGGCGGCTACGGCGACCGCATCCTCGCCGCCGTGTTCGCCTTCCGCGACGAGAAGGACCGGCCGCTCTACTGGATCTACAACTACAAGCGCGGCGCCTTCTACCCGTTCGTGCCGGCCGGCGGCGAGCAGCAGCGCGACAACGAGCGCGAGCTGCGGCTGAAGGCCCAGATCGGCCAGGACCTGCCGGTCGAGCCCGAGCTCGAGCGCTGGTTCCCCCTCTGGGGCATCCCGATCTGAGCATTCGTCGGTCGTCACGACGAATCGGGAGGAGCGCGATGCCGCGCGCGCTCATGATCACCGGCGACGCCGCCGAGGACCTCGACGCCATGTACCCGCTGTACCGGCTCCGCGAGGCCGGCTGGGACGTCGACGTCGCCGCGCTCACCCGCCGCCCGGTCCAGCTCGTCGTGCACGACTTCGACGAGGGCTACGACGCCTACTCGGAGAAGCCCGGCCGCCGGCTGCCCGTCGACCTGACGTTCGCCGAGGTCGAGGTCGAGCGCTACGGCGCGCTGGTCATCCCGGGCGGCCGCGCGCCCGAGTACATCCGCACCGACCGGACGTGCGCCGCATCACCGAGCACTTCTTCGCGCACGACCTGCCGGTCGGCACGATCTGCCACGGGCCGCAGGTGCCGGCCGTCTACGGGCTCCTGCGCGGCCGCCGCACCGCCGCCTTCCCGCCGCTGGCGGGCGACATGGAGAACGCCGGCGCGACGTTCGTCGACGCGCCCGACGTGGTCGACGGCAACATGGTCTCCTGCCGCGGCTGGCCGGACATGCCGGAGTGGTCGCGGGCGTTCCTGGCGGTCCTGGACCGCGCCGCGGTCCCGCGTAGCGAGCGAACGTCAACAGCGTGCATGTAGGGAGGCGGGTCCGGTTGCCGGGCATTCTCCCCAAACCCGCAGGTTCTCGAAGCTTGGGGAGATGCGCACCGTATGGGTGCGCAACTCCCCAAGTGGCGCACGACGAGCGCGAGATCGGGCAGAAATGCACCCTCGCCCACGCCGGCCCAGCCGCCTCCCCACCCAGCGCAGTTGACGTTCAGTCGAACCGCGCCTCGATCCACGCCACCGCGAACCGCATCAAGCGCGAGCCGCCGGGAACAGGTGGCACTCGGCCGCGCCCACCGTCCCGCGCACGCCGATCCCCGCAGCCAGCGCGTCCCGCGCGATGACCTCGAACTCGTCGGCCTCCAACCCCAGCGACGCGTACGGATACGCGCCCCCCGAGGTCTCGATGTCCGTGTACGAGCGCGTCGTGCCGTCGGCCAGCGCGATCTCGTAGGTGACCGTCCGCTTGCCCGGCGCCGAGGCGATCGCCTCGGCGTGGTGCAGCAGCGTGACCGTCTCCAGCGGCGCGCCGAGCATGAGCACGTCGCCGCCGGCCTCGACCAGCCGCGCGAACGGGCTGCCCGCCCCGTAGCCGTCCTCGTGCGGGCGGTCAGCCACGCCGCCCGCGGGCCGACCGCGACCACGCTCGCCTCGGGATGCACGCTGCGCAGCGCGCCCGGCCAGGTCCGCAGGCGCTCCGGGATCCGGCCGTAGTCGGGATCCACCTCGCCGGTGGCCGGATCCCATCGCGGCGGCTCGGCGCGGTACGCCGCACGGTGCTCGTCGGGCCGTCCGAGATCGCGTAGACGTGGTCGGCCCACGACGCGTACGCCATCAAGGTGCCGGATGGCCCGAGCACGTCGAGCAGCGCCCGCACCACCGTCTCGCTGCCGCCGATCACCCAGCCGAGCGCGCTCATCCGGGTGTGGACCATCGTCACCCCGCCCGCGCGGACCCCGAGGCCGCGCAGGTCGGCCGCCAGGCGCGAGCGGGTGACGGAGACCTGGGTCAGTCGGGGATCAGGCCCTCGCCGGTGAACTCCGCCGACGCCTCGACGAACGAGATGTCGGGCGGCGGGATGATCACGTCGGACTCCTCGAGCTCGTCCTCGCCGAGCGGCGTGCCCGCGCGGCGCACGAGGTCGAGCATCTGCTCGAAGACCTCGTGGAAGCGATCCTCGTCGCCCGCCTCGACGGCGGCCACGGCCTCGTTGTCGAGCTCGCTCAGCGCCTCCGCGTCGTCCTCGGGCAGCCGGTACTGGCCCTCGGTGGCGATGCGGACGATCACGCCTCGCGCTCCTTCTCGCCGAGCCGGACTCCAGCGACTGCTGCGGCGGCGAGCCCGCGCCGAGCTCGGCCTTGAGGCGCTCGAGGTCGTCGTCGACCGCGCTCTGCGACGTGAGCTGGTGCAGCTCGCGGTCGATGTCGTCCGTGCTGCCGGAGCCGAGCGCGAGGTTGTCGTCGAACGCGCCGGCGGCCTCGAGCTCCTCCATCGCGCCCGCGCGGGCGCGCATGTTCTCGGTCTTGTCGAGCGCCCGCTGCATGGCCATCCCGACGTCGGCCATCTCCTCGCCGACGCCGCTGGCCGCCTCGGAGATCTTCACGGAGGCCTCGGCGGCCGAGTACTGCGCCTTGATGACCTCCTTCTTGGTGCGGAACTGCTCGATCTTGGAGCGCAGCTTCTGCTCCTTCTCGATCAGCGACGCCTGCTGGGACTCCAGCTCGGCGACCTGCTGGTCGAGCGACTGGAGCTCACCCTGCGCGAACTGCTTGCGCTCGAGCGCGGTGCGGGCGAGATCCTCGCGGCCCTGCGAGAGCGCCTGGCGCGCCTGCGTGTCGAGCTTGACGACCTGCTGCTCGAGCTTCTGCTGCTGGAGCTGGAGGCGCTTCTTCGACGTGACGACGTCGGCGATGCCCTTCTTGACGTTCTGGAGCAGCTCCATCTGCTTCTGGTAGCTGTACTCCAGCGTCTCCGCGGGATCCTCCGCCCGGTCGAGGAGCTTGTTGATCTTCGCCTTGATGACGGCGGACATGCGTCCGCCCATGCCGGGCACGGCTTCCTCCTGGTGTCTGGGGTCCAGGAGCAAGCGTACCGTCCGGCGCTGGCGCGGCCGATGACGGCCGCGCCGTCGCCGGTCTGGATCGGCGCTAGAGGCCGAGCGGATGGCGCGCGCGGAAGCCGCGCGCCGGGCGCGCGGTGGGACGCCAGCGAGGCCCGCGCTCAAAGGCAGAGCGGGCGACGGTCTTGGCTGCGACGAGCGGTGCGCGAGGCGTACGCGCTGGTGTCCAGCCGCAGGCCGGCGATGACCACGTAGGCGTGGCCGCCGTGGGCGTAGACGGTGATCCACTGGCCCTTGCCGCGCTCGCCCCAGCGCATGAACGGCCCGGAGGGCAGCGGCGACGTCAGCAGCCCCGCGGCGATCAGCGCGTAGGAGACGGTGCCCGAGCAGTCATAGCCCGTGTCCTCGATCTTGGCGTGGCCGCCGCCGTACTTGTACGGCTTGTCCTGGAGCTTGTTGGCGGCCCAGATGGCCTGCTGGACCTGAGGCGGCGCGTCGGCGGGAGCGGCGGCGCTGCCGTCCGGCAGCAGCTTCGCGGCGGTGCCCGCGACGACCATGTTCTCCGGCGGCGGCGGGACGTACTCCGCTCCACCGGTGGATTGCGCCTGAGCGGCGGCGGGCACAACTAGAAATACGAAAATCGATAGGGCGAAGCCCCGTAGCGAGGACAAGCTCAACAACCTCTCTCGTCGGCCTACGGGGTTAGCTGACGGGCTGGCGCTGAAAGAGCCTGCGCCTCACGACGCTCAAGGTCGTGACTCGCCCCAAACTGCTTTTGGTTCCCCCGCCCCCAGAGCTTCCTGCCCTGAGGTTCGGCTTGGCGCGGCACCATATTGCATACCGCGGATTTATGTCTAGTGGATACTCGGCCGCTCTTTGCGGGAACTTGAGCCCCGCTTTAGATCGGCCGGCGCGCCACTGTAGCGCTGAAAGGCCGTGTCGCTAGGTTTATCGCGGTGTTTCGACGCCTGCTGCCCGTCCTCCTGCTCGCGCTGATCGCCGGTTGCGGCGGCGGTGACGGCAACGGATCGGGCGGCGACGGCGGCGACGGCTCGCAGCCCGTGCTCGGCGCGGGAGGCGACGAGGAGCAGGCCGAGGACGCGTCCGCGCTCGGCTTCCCCGTCTTCGCCACCAAGAACACGACGCGCGTCGCCGGCGCCGATGCGATCGCCTACGCGGCCGGCGCGGCGCGCGCCGTCTACCCCGCCCGCACGGACGAGAGCAGCCCGCGCGCCGTGGTCATCGTCGAGCAGGACGACTGGCGCGCGGCGATCTCGGCCGCGCAGCTGATGGCGCGGCCGCTGCGCGCGCCGGTCCTGTTCTCCGACGGCGGCGAGCTGCCGGCGGCCAGCGCAGGAGGCGCTCGAGGAGCTCGCGCCGTCCGGCGCCGAGGAGGCCGACGGCGCGCAGGTGATCCGGATCGGCGACGCGGCCGAGCCCGAGAACCAGGAGGTGGCGACGATCGAGGGCTCGAGCTCGACCTCGCTCGCCCAGGCGATCGACCGCTTCCAGATCGACGTGGCCGGCGACCCGACCGACGCCGTGCTGGTCGCCCCCGCCGACAGCCCGGAGTTCGCGATGCCGGCCGCCGGCTGGGCCGCCAGGTCCGGCCAGCCGGTGCTGTGGACGCTCAAGGACTCGCTGCCGCCGGAGACCCGCGCGGCGATCGAGGCGCACAAGAAGCCGCGGATCTACGTGCTCGGGCCCGAGGACGCGATCGCCGAGTCGGTGGTCGACGAGCTCGACAAGCTCGGGCCGACCAAGCGCGTCTCCGGCCCGGACCCGGTGACCAACGCGATCGCCTTCGCCCGCTACTCCGACGGCGGCCGCTTCGGCTGGAACGTCGTCGACCCGGGGCACGGGCTCGTGTTCGCGAACGTCTCGCGCACGCTCGACGCGGTGGCCGGCGCGCCGTTCTCGGGGTCGGGCCAGTACGGCCCGCTGCTGCTGCTCAGCGACGCCACCTCGCTGCCCGTCGAGCTTCAGGACTACCTGCTCGACATCCAGCCCGGCTACGACGAGGACCCGGTGCGCGGGGTCTACAATCACGGCTGGCTCATGGGTGACGAGGCCGCCATCTCGGCGGACGTGCAGTCGCGCATCGACGCCCTCCTGGAGATCCAGCCCGTCGACACCGAAGGCGACTGACATGGCCGAAGCCGAGCAGCCCGAACGCCTGCGCCGTCCCGTGACGGTCGACGACGTGCGCCAGCTCATGGGCAGCTCGACGCCGCACTTCGCGCTCCAGATCCGCACCCGCATCCAGCGCCTGATCGACGGGCTGCCGGAGGACGACCCGGCGCGCCTGCTCGGCGAGCACGAGATCGCCCGGCTCGAGCGCCTCGCCTACGACGGCGAGGTCCGCGGCGAGGGCTACCAGGACGGCCAGCGGGCGCTGCCCAGCGTGCAGCTCGACGCCGCGCCGCTGGTCGACGACGGCTCAGGTCACTGACTGAAGGTGGGAGACCAGCTCGCCGTCCAGCAGGGCGTGGACGGCGAAGGCGGGCGGCTCGCGCACGGTCGTGAAGCCGTCGGTCCCGATCTCGAGCTTGGCCTGGAGGTTCGTGCTCGGGCAGGCGACCACGCCGCAGCCGCCGACGACGCCGAACGCGCCGCGATGGACGTGGCCGGCGATCACGCGCCGGACGTGCGGTGAGCGCTCGAGCAGCCCGGCGAGCGCCGCGCGGTTGGTGAGGCCGATCGCGTCGAGGCCGCCGATGCCGGTCAGGATCGGCGGGTGGTGCATGGCGACGATCGTCGGGGTCTCGCGGTCCTCGGCGAGTCGCCCCGCCAGCCAGTCGAGGTCGAGCTCACCGTCGTCGCGGCCCGCGATCGTGCTGTCGCACCCGATCAGCCGCAGCTCGCCGACCCGCACGACGTAGCCGGCCTCGACGACCGCGGGTCGTCATGGTTGCCGGGCAGGACGTAGACGGGCATCGGCAGCGGCTCGAGCAACTCGCGCACGCGCTCGTACTCGGCCGGTGCCGCGCCGTCGGCGAGATCGCCGGTGACGATCACCGCGTCGGGCAGCGGATCGAGCGCGAGCACCGATCGCACGGCCGCTTCGAGCGCGGCGCCGGAGCCTTCGTCCTCGGGCGGCATCCGGATGTGCGGATCGCTCAGCTGCGCGAGGATCGCCATGCGGGCGCAGACTAACCGCGCGGCGACAACGGGTGGCGGTCCATCCGCCGCAGCGCGGGCCCGATGCCGTCCTCCTCGCGGTCGAGGTGGGCGAGCAGGTCGTCGGCGAGCACCTTCAGCGCCTCGACCACGCGCGCCCGCTCGCCCTCGTCGCCGTTGAGCGCGCCGACGGCCGCCTCGACCTCGTCGAGCTGCTCGGCGACCCGCCGGTGGTCGCCCTCCAGCCGGTCGACGAGCGGGGCGAGGTCCGGGTCCGCCTCGCGCAGGACCGGGAACAGGGCGACGTCCTCGAGCCGGTGGTGACCGTGCACGAAGCGGCAGTAGTGCAGGCAGTTCACCTTCAGCGCCCACAGCGGCCCGTTCGCCGCCAGCGAGGCGACCTGCGCCTCCACCTCGCCCGGCGCCAGGCCGCCGGCCACCTGCGCGGCCAGCTCGCGCACGGCCTCGAGGTCCTGCCGGATCATCCCGTGCACCCACAGGAGCTCCTGGAAGAAGGCCTCGCCGACCGCGGAGCTCACGTCGCGTAGTCCTCGCTGCCCATGATGTGGAGCGAGACGTACGGCTCGTCGCCGACGACCCAGCTGTCGTGGCCGGGCGGCACGTAGAAGAACTCGCCCGCGCGCATCACCTTCTCGGTGCCGTCGTCCATCTTCACGGCCGCCTGACCGCTCAGCACGAGCCCGACGTGCTCGACCTGGCACATCGACTCGCCGGAGGCGGCGCCGACGTGCTCGGACCACCTCCAGCCCGGCTCGTAGGTCGCCCGGCCGAGCGTCATCGGCCCGATCGCATAGGTCTCGAACCGGCCCTTGTCGAAGGTTCGAACCTCGGTCGGCTCGTCGAAGCTGATCAGCGTGAGATCCATGGCGGCAGGCTGGCAGACTGCGCGACGTGACGGACTTCACCACCAGCTCCGCCGAGGCGTGGGACACCGTCTTCAACGAGTTCTACCTGCGCGCGTACGCGACCGAGGAGCGCGACGAGCAGGCGGAGGGCCAGGCGCTGGCGGCGGCGCGGCTGGCGGGCTGCCCGGACGGCGGCGCGCTGGTCGACGTCCCGTGCGGCTTCGGCCGCCACTCGCTGCCGCTCGCGCGGGCCGGCTACCGCGTGACCGCGGTCGACCGCTCGCAGGTGCTGCTCGACGAGGCGGCGCGCCGCGCGGCGGGCGAGCGCGGGGCGGAGCTCGTGCGCGCCGACTACCGCGAGCTGCCCTTTCCCGACGCGAGGTTCGACGCCGCGCTGAACCTGTTCAGCTCGCTCGGCTACCTCGGCGACGAGCAGGACACGCGCGTGCTGGCCGAGATCCGCCGCGTGCTCCGGCCGGAGGGCCGGCTCGTGATCGAGACCATGCATCGCGACTGGCTGGCCCGCAACTTCCTCGAGCACCGCTGGCATCGGGTCGCGGAGGGCCGGCTGCTGCTCGAGCAGGGCGCCTTCGACCCCGCCTCCGGCGTGGCGCAGACGACGCAGACGCTGATCGACGGCAGCGGCGAGCGCGAGTCGCGCACCTGGTCGCTGCGGGTCTACTCGGCGACCGAGCTGGTGGCGATGGTTCACCGCGCCGGCTTCGCGGGCGCGCGCTGCCTCGGGAACCTCGAAGGCGGCGAGTTCACCACCGACACCCGGCTCGTGGTCGTGGCGACGGCCTAGCGCCCCTCCCTGCGCTCCCGGTCGCGCTTGCGCGCCCGCATCTCGCGATAGATGCCGCGGTGGAACTCTCGCGCGCGCGCCCGCCGCTCGCGCCTCAGCTCCGCCTTGTCGAGCATGGGCACGTCCTCGTCGGCGTCCTCGAGCGGCGCCACGAGCCGCAGCCCGGGCGTGTCGATCAGCAGACGCGCCGCCCGGCAGCGGCACCAGCTCACGCCGCACCGTCGTATGGCGGCCGCGGTCGTCGCCGGCACGGATCGGCCGCGTCGGCTGCCGCTCCTCGCCGAGCAGCGCGTTGAGCAGCGTCGACTTGCCGACGCCCGGACGTGCCGAGCATGACCGCGGTGCGGCCGGGCTCGAGCAGCGCGCGCAGCTCGCCCAGCCCGGCGCCGTCGACGACGCTGACCGGCAGCACCGGCGTGCCGTCGAGGCCGGCGTGGACGTCCGCTGCGACCGCAGCGGGATCCGGGACCAGGTCGGACTTGGTGAGCAGCACGACGGCCTCGACGTCGCCGCGCGCCGTGATGGCGAGGAAGCGCGCGAGCCGGCGCGGGTTGAGGTCGCGGTTGGGCGAGGTGGCGAGCAGCGCGAGGTCGACGTTGGCGGCGAGCACCTCGGCGCGTCCGCCGGCGCCGCGCCTCGCGATCACGCCGCGGCGCGGCAGCACGGCCCGCACCGAGCCGTCCGGCAGCGCCGCGACGAAGTCGCCGGTGGCGGGCATCGTCCGCAGGCGCCCGGCCAGGGGCGCGCGCCACGAGTGGTCGCCGGCGTCGACGACCACGCTGCCGCGATCGACGGCCAGGACCCTCGCGGGGACGTGACCGTCGGGGATCTTGTCCTCCAGTTCCGCGCGCCAGCCGAGGCGCGCGAGCGGGTGATGAGACAACTCAAAGCTCCTTCTAACACGAGAACAGGGACGCGGGAAGGGCCTCGGCCGCTCAGCGGCCGGGGCCCGACTCAGCGGGCGTCCGTGATCAGGTGCAGAAGCGTGGTGAGCACGACCGGAACCGTACCGGCGCCGCGGCCGTCAGCGCAGTGCGGGTAGCTCCCGTACCGCGAGCACCGTGCAGGCGGCCAGCAGGGCGAAGCCGGCGCAGGCGCCCCAGGCGAGCGCGAACTGCTCCTGCGCCGCGAGCACGCCGACCAGCAGCGGCCCGGCGATCGCGCCGCTGAAGAGGCCGGCCATCAGCACGCCGACCGCCCACGCCGGCGCGCGCCGGGCTGCGCTGCACGACGGCCAGCGTGAGCCCGCCCGGCCACGCCCAGCCGAAGCTGCCCGCCAGCAGCGCGGCCACCACGATCAGCGCCGGCTCGCCGGCGATCAGCAGCAGGTAGCCGGCGATGCTGACGACGAGCATCGCCGCCACCGGCCGCAGCGGCTCCTGGCCGCGCCGGTCGGCGACGACGCCGACGCCGACCCGGCTGACGGTCGCGGCCAGGCTCACGGCGACCAGCAGCAGCCCTGCCGCCGCCTGGCTCATGCCGCTCTCGACCGCGTAGAGCACGAGGAACGAGACGAAGCCGACGCCGGCCGCGCTGGCCAGCGCGGCCGCCACCGCCAGCGCGTGCACGGTGCTCAGCCCGCGCGGGCGGACCGGCCGCGGCGCGATCCTCGCCGTCACCCGCCGGCGCCAGCGCGGCCGCGGCCAGGGCGAGCCCGGCCACGAGCACGAACGCCCAGCGCCAGCCGAACGGGATCGCCACGGCGGGCAAGGCCAGCCCGGCCAGCAACGCGCCGAGCGAGGCGCCCGAGTTCTGGGCGCCGAACGCCAGCCCGTGGCGGTGCACGGCGACCTCGTGCTTGAGCAGCGCGCTGACCGACGGCCCGCCGAGCGCGTTCGCGAGGCCGCCGATGAGCAGCAGCGCGGTCAGGCTCACCGCCGACTGCGCCAGCGCGGCGATCGCCAGGCACGAGATCGCGGTCGCGATCGCCGCCAGCCGCATGCCGCGGACGGCGCCGATCCGCTCCACCAGCCGCCCCGCCGGCGTCGAGGTCAGCGCGCACATCACGTGGAAGACGGCGATCGCCAGGCCGAGCCGCGAGTCGCCGAACGCGAAGTCGTCCGGGATCCGCGACGCCAGGCTGGCGGTCAGGAACGCGGGCAGGACGCCCGTGATCATCAGTCCGATGCCCGGCGAGCAGCGCCCGCCAGGCGGTGGCGCTCATGCCGCGGCGAGCTCGGACCGGGCGCACGGCGCGCGCGATCGCAAGCGCCTCGGCCGCGTAGTCCGCGAACTCGGCCGTGGTGAGCGCCTGCGGGCCGTCGCACAGCGCCACCGCCGGGTCCGGGTGGACCTCGACGATCAGGCCGTCCGCGCCCGGCCGCGACGGCCGCCAGGCTGAGCGGCCGCACGAGCTCGCGCCGGCCGGCGGCGTGGCTGGGGTCGACGATCACCGGCAGGTCCGTGCGCTCCTTGAGCACCGGCACCGCCGACAGGTCGAGCGTGTAGCGGGTCGAGCGCTCGAACGTGCGGATCCCGCGCTCGCACAGCGTCACGGCCTCGTTGCCCTCGGCGAGCACGTAGTCGGCGGCGTGCAGCAGCTCGTCGATCGTCGCCGCGGGCCCGCGCTTGATCAGCACCGGCCGCCCGGAGCGGCCGATCTCGGTCAGCAGCGCCGCGTTCTGCATGTTGCGCGCGCCGACCTGGATCACGTCCGCCACCTCGAGCACGGCGTCGAGCTCGCGGACGTCGGTCAGCTCGGTCACCACGGGCAGCCCGGTCTCCGCGCGCGCCTCGGCGAGGATGGCGAGCGCCGCGCGCCCGAGCCCCTGGAAGCTGTGCGGGCTCGTGCGCGGCTTGTAGGCGCCGCCGCGCAGCATCGTCGCGCCGCCGGCCGCGACGCAGCGGGCGGTGGTGAGCGTCTGCTCGCGCGACTCGACCGTGCACGGGCCGGCGATCAGCGTGAACGTCACGACTCGAGCGGGTCGAAGATCGACGCGGGGATCCGCTCGGTGACGATCGCCAGCGGGCGCGCGGCGCTGAGGATCCGGTACGTGCGCGCGTGCACCCGCTCGTCGGGATCGACGCCGAGGTCGAGCTGGTCGGCCGCCGTCGCCTCGCCGTCGGCGCGGGAGAGCAGCTGGCGGCGGGTGTCGAAGCGGCGCAGGACGGTGCCGATCGGCTCGTCGCCGGCCAGCAGCGCCGCGCGGGCGCGGTCGTCGAGGCGGTCGAGCGCCAGCACGGAGCTCGCCCGCAGGACAGGCCGGTCGTCGATGCGCAGCACGACCTGGCGCCACAGCACCGGGCGGTGCGGCTCGAGCTCGAGCTCGAGCGGGGTCGGGAGGCGGTCGTCGACCTCGTTGGCGATCGTGTCGACGACGACCGGAGCGCCGAAGCAGGCCTCGAGCAGCGCCGTGACGGTGCCGTCGGTGTGCAGGAGCATCCGCACCGGGAGAGGGGTCGAGGTCCGCACAAGGAATAAGAACGGCCCCGCGGGCGCGTTTATTCCGCTACTGCGATTTCACTGCTGAGCGAGAACGGCGGCACGAGGTCGATGCGATCGCCGCTCCAGAACTTGCCCGGGTCGTACCAGCTCGCCGGCCGCCGCTGCGGCAGCAGCCCCATGTGCTGATAGGTCGTGGCCACCAGCTCGGCGCAGTAGATCGTCTCCAGCGACGAGTCGCGCCGGCGCACGCGCCCGGTGACCCACTGGCGGGCCAGGCCCGGCGTGGTCGGGAAGGCGCGCCCGTCGAAGCGCTCGATGACCTCCATCAGGCGGTCCTCGTGCTCGCGCCGGATCTCACCCTCGAGCTGGCGCATGAACGCGCGCTGGCCGTAGCGCTGGTCCCACGTGGTGACGGCGTCGCGCAGCTTGTGGAGCTGCACGCCGCGCTGGCGCTCGCCGGTCCAGACGTCCGGCAGCGAGCGCCCGAGCTCCGCGTGCCAGAGCAGCGGCGGCAGGTCGTCGAGCGCGACCACCATCCCCACGTGGTTGACCGGGCTGTTGGTCACGGTCTGGATCGCGCGGTCGGCGAGCGATCGGCCGCGGAACAGCCAGATGTCGCCGGTCGCCGCGGTGTCGACCGCATCGTCGAGCGAGATCACGGGCCGTAACCTACGGGTCCGTGAAGATCCCTTGGAAGCTCGTCGGCCTCGCCAGCCTCGCGGGAGTGGCCGCCACCGGCGCCGTCGTCGCCCGCAATCGCCGCCAGCATCAGGAGTACGACCCCGAGGAGCTGCGCGAGAAGCTGCGCAGCCGGCTCGCCGAGGCCGAGGGCCCGGAGGACGCGCCTACTCCTCCTCGATGACGTCCGCGACGATCGCGGTCACGTTGTCGCGCGTGCGGTTCTCGAGCGCAAGCTCGATCAGCCGCGCCACGCTCTCCTGAGGATCGCCCTCGCTCAGCGTGGAGGCCAGCGTGCCGTGGTCGACGACGTCGGAGAGCCCGTCCGAGCAGAGCATGAAGCGGTCGCCGGCGCGTGCCTCGTGGACGGTCATGGCCGGCTCCATCACCTCCTCGCCGGTCAGCGCCTGGAGCACCAGGTTGCGCTGCGGATGGCTGCCGGCCGCCTCCTGCGTGATGTGGCCCTCGTCGACCAGCAGCTGCACGTAGCTGTCGTCGCGCGTGAGCTGCTCGAGCGAGCCGTCGCGCAGCAGGTAGGTGCGCGAGTCGCCGATGTTCAGCAGGCAGTACCGCGCGTCGCCGAACAGGATCGCGGTCAGCGTGGTGCTCATGCCCTGGAGCCGCGCGTCCTCGGCCACGCGCTGGGCGATCGCCGCGTTACCGGCCACCACCGCCTCGTGCAGGCGGCCGACGAGGTCGTAGCCCGGCTCGCTGTCGCCGAGCGGCGACAGCGCGTCGATGATCGTCGCGCTCGCCACCTCGCCGGCCGCGTGGCCGCCGACGCCGTCGGCGACCGCCAGCAGGCGCGGGCCCGCGAAGAACGCATCCTCGTTGTTGGGCCGCACCGGTCCGGGATCGGTGCCCGCGGCGTATCTCAGGATCAGAGACAGAGCGTGGAGAAGCTAACCGTCTTCGGGGTCGGTGCGGAAGACGGCAACGACACGACCGCCGAGAAGAGCGATCCGGCGCAGCGCGCCCTTGAGCGCGTCCTCGTGCAGCTCGCCCTCGAGGATGCGCACGTCGGACACCGCGGTGAGCGGCAGCTCGGGGACCGCGTGGGCGAGCACGTAGGGCTCGATACCGGTCACGTGGATCTCGTAGGGGCCGGTCTGGAGCCGGTTGAAGCGCTGCCGGGCGTGGGCCGCCTGCGGGTGCAGGAAGCGCTCCGCGGCGTCGACCGCGAGGGCCGTGCTGAGGATCGCCGACAGCTCGGCGTTCAGGTCCCAGTCGTGGTCGGGGGAGGCGGCGTCGCGCGCCAGGCTGTCGATCGACGGGTCGACGTGGAGGCGGTGCGCGGGCTGCGGCGGGCGCGTCACGTACCAGCCGACGTCCCGGCGCGGACGGGTGCGCCACTCGAGCCGCCCGACGGGGCGAGCGTCCTCGAACAGATCGTATGCGTGCGGACGGGGAGCTCCGCGGCGCTCAGGTTCGGGCCACATGTGAAGACCGGGGTGGTGCTTGCGCGTACCCCCACCACACCCCCGGCCAAACTCGCGGCGGGGGGCGAGATCCGGCCGCAGCGGCCCATAGGGTTCTGAGCGGACCATGCCAGAGCCCGCGCGCCCCGCCGGAATCCCCGGCTCCACCCTCACCGGCCCGTGGCCGGTCGGCCACTACGCAGCCGCGCTGCGCGACCAGCTGCGCGGCTTCACGCGCGTGCAGGTGTTCGGCGAGGTGGTCTCCTTCAAGGCGGGCCGCGCGAAGGTGTGGTTCGAGCTGCGCGACGGCTCGGGCGCGCTGCCGTGCTCGATGTGGCGGACCGACTTCGACGCGCTCGGGCTCGGCCCACTGGCCGACGGCGTGCAGGTCGTGGCGGCCGGCGGCTGCGACTACTACCCCGGCTCGCGCACCGCCTCCCCCTCCTTCTCGTTCGCCGTGTCGCGGCTGCGGATCGCCGGCGAGGGCGACCTGCTGGCGCAGCTCGAGCAGCTGCGCCGGGCGCTCCACGGCGAAGGGCTGTTCGCGCACCAGAAGCAGCTCCACCGGCCGGTCCTCCCGCGCACGATCGGCGTGGTGTGCGGGGAGAACGGCAAGGCGCGCGACGACCTGGTGGCCGCGCTCGAGCGCCGCGGCTGGCGCGGTCGCGTCGTGTGGGCGTTCGCTCCGGTCCAGGATCGCCACGCCGCACCGGCGATCACGCGCGCGCTCCAGGACCTGGCGGCATGCGCCGAGGTCGAGGCGATCGTCGTCGCCCGCGGCGGCGGCTCGCTGGCCGACCTGTTCGCGTTCTGCGACGAGACGCTGTGCCGCACCGTCGCGCTGCTGCGCGTGCCGGTGATCTCCTCGGTCGGCCACCACACCGATCGCACGCTGCTCGACGACGTCGCCGCCGTCGCGTGCTCCACGCCGACGCACGCCGCCGAGGCGGCCGTGCCGCTCGACTGCGCCGCGGCCCGCCGCTCGCTGGCCACGGCCGCCGGACGGCTGGAGCGCCAGAGCCGGCGCGCGATCGTCGAGCGCGCGCGCACGCTCGCGCGACTGTCGCGCGCTCCGGCCGCGCACATCGAGCGCCACCGAGGGCGCCTGCACCAGCACCTGCGCGAGCTGCGGGCCAGTGCGCGGCGGGGCGTGGCAGCCGGCGAGCGGGCCGTGCGCGCGCACTCGTCGGCGCTCACCCGCAAGGCGTCGGCGGCCGCACTCGCCCGCGGTCGCGGCGAGCTGCGCACGAGCTCGGACGGCATGGCGCTGGAGCGGGCGTCCACCGCCGCGGTCGAGCGCCGCCGCCGCGACCTGGACCGGTTCCTCGTCGCCCTCGCGGCCCACGATCCGCAGCGCACGCTCGAGCGCGGCTACGCGCTCGTCGAGGACGGCGCGGGCGAGCCCGTCGTGTCGGCCGCCGCGGCGCGCGCGCAGCGCTCCCTCGTCCTGCGGCTGCACGACGGCCGCGTCCCGGTGCGTCCGGAGCCGCCCGTAGGGTGACCCGTCCGATGGCCGAGGCCGACACCCTGACCTACGAGGCCGCCTGCGAGCGGATCGAGGCGATCATCGCCCGGCTGGACTCCGGCGAGGCCGGCCTGCGCGAGACGCTCGAGCTGTGCCAGGAGGGCCGCCGGCTCGTCGAGTTCTGCGCCGCGGAGCTCGAGGCGGTCGGGCGCGGGCTCGAGGAGCTGCGGCTGGACGAGCTGGTGGCGCGGCTGTCCGCCGAGGCCGCGTAGCTGTCGGCGAACTGCGGCTGGGTGGGGCAGCGAGGGTTTCGGCCGCACCGGCGGTCCCTGGCACTTTGCGTCGCATAGCGACCCAAAGCGCAGCCCGTCACCCTCACCTCCCTACCCAGCCGCAGTTCCGACGGCGTCCCCGACCCGCTCGAAGCCATCCCGCGCGACGAGCCCGGCGAGCTCGCGCGTCATCCGCCGCACGAGCCCCGGCCCCTCGTACACCAGCGCCGTGTAGACCTGCACCAGCGAAGCGCCCGCGCGGATCATCCGCCACGCGTCGGCGCCCGACGACACGCCGCCCGAGCCGATGACCACGCGTCCGGCCCGGTGCAGCTCCGTCACGGTCCGCAGCGCGGCGGCCGCCGACGGCGGCCCACTCACGGCGCCGCGCTCGCCGGGCGGGAGGTTGACCGAGAAGCCGGTGACGAAAGGCGCGTCGGCCGCCGCGAGCAACGAGTCGAGCTCGGCCGCGCTTCCGAACGGCGCGACCTTGATGAACAGCGGGCGGTCCACGGCGAGCCGGCCGAGCAGCTCGCGCAGCCGCGAGCGGTCGGCGAAGAACCCGCGCCCGTCGCGCGTGTTCGGGCAGCTGAGGTTGAGGCACACGTAGTCGGCCAGCGGCGCCAGCAGTCCCACGGAGCTGACGTAGTCGGCGATCACCGCATCGTCGCTCTCGTCCCGGCCGCGGTTCGTGCTGACCACGTTGACGCCGACCGGGACGGCCGCGGAGGCCCGCGCGAGGCGGGCGCCGACCCGCATGGCGCCGTCGTTGGGCACCCCGTACGCCACGAGGATCGCCCGCTCGCCGGGCAGCCGCCACAGCCGCGGGCGCGGGTTGCCGGCGGACGGATCGGAAGACACCGAGCCGACCTCGACGTGCCCGAACCCGAGCGAGCACAGCGCGGGCACGCCGCGCGCGCTCTTGTCGAACCCCGCCGCCAACCCGAGCGGGCTGAGGAAGCGCACGCCCGCCACCTCGACGGCCAGCCGCTCATCAACGACCGCGCGCGATGCCAGCGCACGGCACACGGCCGGCCGGCCGCTGGCCAGCTCCGCCGCCCGGACCGCCCACTCGTGCGCCCGCTCCGGGTCGGCCCGGAACAGCAGCGGCCGCGCGAGCCGGGTGTACGCGCTCACCCTCCTTCGTCGGCGCTCACGAGCCCGCTGCGCAGGGCCAGCAGCGCGATCTCCGCGCGCTGGTCGCCGTGCGGCATGTCCTCGAGCCCCATCGCCCGCCCGAGGTGGTCGAGCTCGGAGATGACCGCGTCGAGCGGGATGCCCGTGGCCTCGGCGACCTCCTCGTCGGTCGCCGGGTTGATGCCCTCGCCGTCGGTGAACAGCGGCTTGCACAGCGCCCGCAGCACACGCTGCTGCTGCTCGGAGAAGCGCGGCGTCGCGCTCAGCTCGCCCGGTACCAGCGTCGGGCCCAGGGTGGAGGGTTCGCTCGACGCGCAGAAGGCGAAGATCGTCCGCCCCACCCGCAGCAGGTCACCGTCGGCGAGCCGGCGGCGGCCGACCAGCCGGAGCCCGTTGACCCAGGTGCCGTTCTGCGAGAAGCCGTCGTCGCAGACGGTCCACTCGCCGGCGCGCCGCTCCAGCTCGGCGTGCAGCCGCGACATCTCGGGATCCCACGGGATCGCGATGTCGGCCTCCTCGCGCCGGCCGAGCGTGATGCTCTGCGTCCGCTCGGCCAGCGAGAAGATGTGCTGACGACCCGTGTCGTCGCGGTAGACGAGGAAGGGATCGCCGATCCGCTCGGCGGCCCTTCGCGCCTCCAGTTCCTCCTGTGTCGGCTGGCCGAGTGTGAGTGGGGACTCCACTGACCGAGCCTACAGGACCCTCAGTCGCCCGAAAAGATGTTCAGCAGCGAGATGAAGATGTTGATGATCGACACGAAGATGCCGGTCGCGAGCCAGATCGTGTCGCGCTCCGTTCCGTGCTTGCGCAGGTAGTTGAAGTCGATGACGATCAGGAACGCCGACAGGGCATAGATCCCGAGGCTGAGGATCGGGCTGATCTCGCCGCCGACCAGCGTCCAGACGACCGTGCCGCAGCACGCCGCGAACACGAGCAGCGACACCGGCCGCATCCAGCGCGCGAGGTCCTTCGACAGCACGAAGCCGAGGGCGCCGGCCCCGGCCACCGTGGCCGCCGTGCCGGCGAACGCCTGCGTCAGCGCGGCGGTCTCGACGCTGGCGAAGTAGGCGATCACCGGGCCGAGCCCGATGCCGATCGCCAGCGCCGTCGCGAACAGCCAGCCCATCGCGAAGGTACCGACGCGGAACCGCTCCCCGGCGAACGAGGAGACGAGCAGCATTCCGAAGCCGGCGAACGAGAAGAGCCGCGCTGTGCTTGGCTCCAGGTCCTTGCCGATCAACGTGCCGGCGGCGCAGAACGCGAGCGCGATGGCGACCAGGAACAGGACCTGGCCCATCAGCTGAGCGGTAGAGATCGCCCGTGGGGCGGCTTCCTCGCGGAAGGCGGTGGGAGTGGTGGTGCTCGTCTCGGACATGGCGCGCAATGTACCCCTCAAAGGGGTTCTCCATTACACCTTTTGGACGAGTGTCCCGGTGCCCAGGCCGCCGCCGCAGCACATGGTCACCAGACCGATCTCCTTGTCGGCCCGCTCGAGCTCGTGGAGCAGGGTCGTCAGCAGCCGCGCGCCGGTCGATCCGAGCGGGTGGCCGAGCGCCATCGCGCCGCCGTTGACGTTCACGCGATCCATGTCCGGATCGAGCTCGCGCTGCCACGCCAGCACCACCGGGGCGAACGCCTCGTTGATCTCGACGAGGTCGATGTCGTCGATCGTCATGCCGTTGCGCTCGAGCAGCTTGCGCGTGGCCGGGATCGGGCCCGTGAGCATCATCACCGGGTCGACGCCGACGGTCGTCTGGTCGACGATCCGCGCCCGCGGCTTGACGCCCAGCTCGGCCGCCTTGTCGGCGCTCATCAGCAGCAGGGCGGCCGCGCCGTCGGAGATCTGCGACGAGTTGCCGGCCGTGACCTTGCCGTCCTCCTTGAAGGCCGGCTTGAGGGCCGCGAGCGCCTCGAGGCTCGTGTCCGGCCGGATGCCCTGATCGGACACGTAGGTCGAGCCGTTGACCTGGAACGGGATCGTCTCGCGCTCGAAGCGGCCCTCCTCGGTGGCCCGCGCCGCGAGCCGGTGCGAGCGCACGGCCAGCTCGTCGATCTCCGACCGCGGGATCTCCCACTTGTCGGCGATCATCTCGGCCGAGATCCCCTGCGGCACGAGGTTGTAGCGCTCGAGCAGCTCGGGCGGCCACGGGGAGCCGACGTCGTCGACCCACTTGAAGCCGACGCCCATCGGGATGTGGCCCATGTGCTCGACGCCGCCGCCGATCACCACGTCGTGCACGCCGGCGGCGATCAGCGCGGCGCCGAAGTTGACGGCCTGCTGGGCCGATCCGCACTGGCGGTCGACCGTCGTGGCCGGCGTCTCGATCGGAAGCCCGGCCTGGAGCCAGGCGTTGCGGCCGACGTTGAACATCTGCTCGCCGTACTGCTGCACGCAGCCGCAGATCACGTCCTCGACGGAGTCGGCGGGGATGCCCGCCCGCTCGATGACCTCGGTGTAGGTCTTGCCGAGCAGCTCGTTCGGATGCGTGTCCTTGTAGTAGCCCTTCTCCGGGTGCCCACGCCCGATCGGGGTGCGGACCGCCTCGACGATGACGACTTCGCGGCCGTTGGCCTTCATGTTCAGAGCCTCCACTTTCGACCGGCGCACAGGGTGGCGCCTAGGCGTAGTGTAAGCCCATTGACTGACCAGTCAGCCAACCGGGAGCCAGCAGTGTCTGAACGAGTCGGAATCGCCGGAAGTGGAGCCATCGCGTGCGGCCTCGCGGCCGTGGCCGCCCAGCGCGGCGACGTGGTGGTACTCGCGCGTTCCGGCGGCTCGGCGGAGAAGGCCGACCGCAGGGTCAGGGCGCTGTGCGAGAAGGCCGGCGTCAGCGTCAACGGCAACGTGCGCGTGACGTGCGACAGCGCCGACCTGGCCGGCGTGAGCTTCGTCGTGGAGGCGATCGTCGAGGATCCGGCGGCCAAGCGCTCGCTGATGACCGAGCTCGGCGCGCAGGTCGGCGAGGAGACGATCCTGGCCAGCACGACGTCGTCGCTCTCGATCTCCGAGCTGGCGGAGGCGTCGGGCCGGCCCGACCGCTTCGTCGGCCTGCACGTCTTCAACCCGGTCCCGAAGATGGACCTGATCGAGCTCGCCTTCCCGGAGGCGGCCAGCGAGCGCACCCGCGAGCGCGCGTGGGCGCTGTGCGAGGCGCTCGGGAAGACCGCGGTCGAGGTGCCCGACACGGCCGGCTTCGTGGTCAACCGGCTGCTGTTCCCGTACCTGTTCGAGGCGGTCCGGCTGATGGAGCGGACCGGCCTCGAGCCGGAGGCGATCGACACCTGCATGAAGCTCGGCGCCGGCCACCCGCTCGGGCCGCTGGCGCTGCTCGACCTCGTCGGCCTCGACGTCTCGGCCGCGATCGGGCGCACGATCGGCGCCGACGTGCCTGAGCGGATCGAGCGGATGATCGAGGCCGGCGAGCTCGGGCGGAAGGCCGGGCGCGGCTTCTACACGTACGACGGCTGAAGCAGCCGGCGCAGCGGCTTGCCCGCCGGCGTTCGGGGCAGCCGCTCGACGAAGTGGATCTCGCGCACGCACTTGTAGGACGCGACGCGCTCGGCCACCCAGGCCAGCAGCGCGTCGCCGTCCACCGCGTCGCGTGCCACGACGAAGGCGATCGGCACCTCGCCGCGGCGCTCGTCCGGGCGGCCGACCACGGCGCACTCGGCGACGGCGGGATGGTCGCCCAGCACCGCCTCGAGCTCTGCGGGTGCGACCTGGTACGCGTTGACCTTGATCAGGTCCTTGAGCCGGTCGACCACGAACACGTTGCCGTCGGCGTCGACGTGGCCGAGGTCGCCGGTGTGCAGCCAGCCGTCGGCGTCGACGAGATCGGCCGGCTGTCGCAGGTAGCCGCTCATGGTCTGCGGGCCGCGGATCATCAGCTCGCCCTGCTCGACGCGCAGCTCGGTGTTCGGCGGGACCCGGCCCGCCGAGCCGGGCACGGTGCCGAGCTCGCGATCGGGGAGCGCCCCGACCGCCGGTGTTCTCCGTCAGCCCGTAGCCCTGGCCGACGACCGCGTGCGGGAAGCGCTCGGCGACCGCCTGCTGGAGCTGCGCGCCGAGCGGTGCGCCGCCGGAGACGATGAGCTGGGCCGCGGGCAGGTCTGCGGGCTGCGCGACGAGGAAGCGGAGCACCGGCGGCGGCACGATCAGGACGGTGACGTCCTGGATCGCGGCGACGAAGGTGTCCGCGTCGAAGCGCGGCAGCATCACGAGCCGGGCGCCCGCCGCGAGCCCGCAGCCGAGCGCGATGACGAAGCCCATCACGTGATGGAGCGGCGGCAGCACCGCCACGACGTCGTCCGGGGTCATCCGCAGGCCGCGCTGCGCCTGGCGGACCGCCGTGACGAGGTTGGCGTGCGTCAGGACGACGCCCTTCGGCAGCCCGCTGGTGCCGCTCGAGTACGGCAGCAGCGCGAGGTCGTTCGGCGTCACCCGCACCGCCCGTGCCGGTCCGTCCACGGCCAGCAGGTCGGCAGTGAAGTCGTCCTCCGTGATGAGGATCGAGGCTCCCGAGTCGGCGAGCTGGCGCTCCACCTCGGGCCGCGTGGCCGCCGGGCTGATGCCCGTCACCGCGCCGCCGCGGCTCATCGCCGCCAGCGCCACGCCCGCCCACGGCGCCATGTTCGGCGCCTTGATCGCGAGCACGTCGCCGGGCCCGAAGCCGCGCGCGGCCAGCAGCGCGGCGACGCGCTCGACCCGCGCGGACAGCGCTCCGTACGTCAGGCCGTCGATCGCGAGGCGGTCAGGCTGCCGCGCCGCGGTGGCGCCGACCAGCTCGTGGAAGGTGGTGCCGCCGGCCTCGACCGGCGCATAGCTGCTCGTGAACGGCATCCGGGACCTCCTTTGACACGTGTCAAAGGACGATATCGCGCGTGTTTGACACGTGTCAAACGATCACCGAATGTTTAGATCACATTGAGAGAAGGTTGGGATATTGCCGTGTGCGACGAACGTACCCTCATCGCACCCCTCCTCCAGAAACACTTGAGCCCGGCTCGCTCCCCTGAGCCGGGCTCTTGTGTTCTCTCGGTCGATCCTCCCCAGGATCTCCCTCTCTCCTCCTCAACCGCCGAAGCGGCCAGTCGGTTGCCGGGCAAGGTAGCGCGTCGGCGACGTTTGTGCAATTCCGCGCGAAGTTTCGATTCGCAACTCTGGTCGTCGGAGTAGGCTGGCCGGAGCCGTGCGCCCCTCGCACGACACCCGCGAGGCGACGATCGTCCAGCTGCGCGCGTACGTCGCGGGCCGCCTGGGGACGGACACGTTCCTGCACCGGCTCGACCAGGCGCTCGAGGGCGACAGCCGCGAGCAGCTGCGCGGGCTGACCGCCGACCTGCCCGCCGCCGCGGGCACGATGTTCGCGCGCCTGCGCGCCCGCCTGGCGCCGCGCGCGCTGCCCGATCTCGTCGGTGCGCATCTGCTGATAGGGCGCTCGAGCGCGTGCCAGATCGTCCTCGGCGACGACACCGTCTCGCGCCGCCACGCCGAGCTGCGCTTCGAGGACGGCCGCTGGCTGCTGCGCGACCTCGGCTCGTCGAACGGCACCTACGTCAACGGCCGTTTCGTCGCCGAGGCCGAGGTGCGGGCCGGCGACGTGATCCACCTCGGCGGGGCGCGCTGCGAGCGGCTCGCGTCAGGCAGCTCTAGGTGAGGCCTTCCGGCGCGACGGCACGGCGCGCTCGGCGGATCCGGACCGCCTCGATCCGGTTCTCGCGCACCGACTCGACGCGGATCGAGTAGCCGTTGTGCGTGATCGTGTCCCCGCGCTTGGGCAGGCGGCCCAGCTCGCCGAACACGAAGCCGCCGACCGAGTTGTAGGCGTCGGAGTCGACCGGCAGCTCGAGCCCGTAGTCGACGAGGTCGGTGATGGCGACGTGTCCGCGGACGAACCAGTCGCCGTTGGCCAGCCGCCGGACGGCGCCGCCGAGCGGATCGGTCTCGTCGTCGATCTCGCCCACGACCTCCTCGATGATGTCCTCGACGGTGACGATGCCGGCGGTGCGGCCGTACTCGTCGATCACCACGGCGAGCGAGCTGCGCTGGCGCTGGAGGTCGGCCAGCAGGTCGTCCAGGGGCTTGGTCTCGGGCACGATCGGCGCCTCCCGCACGAGGTCGTCGATCCGGCTCTCGGGCCCCTCGGTGAGCAGCAGCTGGGCGAGCGAGTTGGCGTGCACGATCCCCTTCACGCGATCGTGGTTCTCGTCCTCGGTGACCACCAGCCGCGTGTGGCCCGAGGAGACGCAGCGCCGCAGCGCGGTCTCGACGTTCTCGGACAGGTCGACGGTCACCACCGCGGGCGCCGGCGTCATCACCTGGCGCGCCTGCTGCTCGTGCAGATGGAAGACGCCGGTGAGCATCTGCGCCTCGCCGACGTCGAGCTGGCCGCCGGTCAGCGACTGGGCGATCAGCACCTTGAGCTCCTCGGGCGAGCCGCCCTCCTCGTACTCGTTCATGGCCCGGATGCCGACGAGACGCAGGATCCAGTTCGACGCGCCGTTGAGCACGTGGATGAACGGGCTGAAGGTCTGGGTGAACAGGTGCAGCGGCCGCGCGATCCAGCGCGCCACGTTCTCGGCCCGGTTGATCGCGTAGATCTTCGGGACCTGCTCGCCGATCGTGATGTGGAGCGAGGTCGTGATCAGGTACGCCAGTGCGATCGAGACGCCGTAGGACACCCACTTCGGCGCCTCATCGCCGAAGACGCCCTCGAACAGGTCGGCGACCGCGGGCTCGCCGAGGAAGCCGATGCCCAGCGAGGTGAAGGTGATGCCGAGCTGGCACGCAGCGAGATAGCGCGACAGGTCGTCGAGCTGTCGCAGCACCAGACCGGCGCTCCGCTTGCCCTCCTCGGCCAGCTCTTCGACCTGCGAGCGGCGCACGCGCACGAGCGCGAACTCCGCGGCCACGAAGAAGCCGTTGAGCAGCACGAGGACGACGACGGCCAGCAGCAGCAGGACGGTCATCGGCGGACCTTGGGGCGCGCGCTGGGCGCGCCGCTACTTCGGGAGCTGTCGTCGTCGTTCATCAGGCGACGCGCCACATGGTACCCGGGTCACCGCGCGGCGATGCGACGGGCCGCTCATATCCTCTCCCCGATGCGGATCGTGTCGCTCGTGCCGTCGGCCACCGAGATGCTGTTCGCCCTCGGGGTCGGCGACGAGGTAACCGCCGTGACCCACGAGTGCGACCACCCGCCGGAGGCGCTCGAGCTGCCCAACGTCACCCGCGACGTCATCGGCCCCGGACTGCCGCCGGACGAGATCGACCGCGCGGTCCGCGCGCTGACGGAGCAGGGCAGGGCGATCTACGAGCTCGACGAGGACGCGCTCCGGCGCCTTCAGCCCGACCTGATCGTCACCCAGGCGCTGTGCGCGGTCTGCGCCGTCTCCTACGACGACGTGCGCGCGCTGGCCGAGCGCATGGACCCCGAGCCGCAGGTGCTCTCGCTCGACCCGAGCACGCTCGGCGAGATGCTGGGCGACGTCCGGACGCTGGCGCAGGCCACCGACTCCAAGGACGCCGGCGTGGCGCTCGTGCAGGACGCCTCCTCGCGGATCGACCGTGTCCGGCTGGCGGTGCGCGCCGCCGAGCCCGTCAGCGTCGCCGCGCTCGAGTGGCTGGACCCGGTGTTCGTTGCCGGCCACTGGACGCCGCAGCTGATCGAGTACGCCGGCGGCTTCGACGTGCTCGGCCTGCCCGGCGAGCACTCCGAGCAGCGCAGCTGGGACGAGGTCCGCGCGGCGCAGCCGGACGTCGTCGTGGTGATGCCGTGCGGCTACGACGCCGACCGCGCGCTCGAGGAGGCCGAGAGCTACGCCGACGAGCTCGCCTCGCTCGGCGCCCGCCGCGTCGTGGCCGTCGACGCCGCGGCCTACTTCTCGCGCCCCGGCCCGCGGCTGGTCGACGGCCTCGAGCTGCTCGGCCACATCCTGCACCCGGACCGGCTGCCCGAGGCACCCGGCCCGGTGCATGACGTGAGCTCTAGTCGGGCGCGTGCACCCCGGGCGCGGCCAATTAGGGCATCCTAATACGAAAGCCGATCAGAAGCCGAACTGGGCCGCCTCGGCGTTCGAGACGGCGATCGCGCCGGCGATCGACACGACGGCCGACCGCCGCGCACGCGAGCACGGGCAGCAGGTCGCCGCGCCGCATCGCCCCGAGCCGCTCGATCGCCAGCGCCGCGATCGCGCCGCCGACCAGGCCGCCGATGTGCCCGCCGATCGAGATGTTCAGGTTCGGTGAAGATGAACGGCAGCGCCAGGTTGAGCAGGATGACCGGGCCGAGGCCCGAGCGCCACGGGTCGATCCCGCGGGCGCGCTGGAAGACGAAGGCGGCCGCCATGAGGCCGAACACCGCGCCCGAGGCGCCGACCGTGAGGACGTTCGGGTCGGCCACGATCGCGCCGAACGAGCCGGCCAGCAGCGAGGCGAAGTACAGCGCCGTGAAGCGCACGTGGCCCAGCGCGGGCTCGAGCATCGTCCCGAGCCAGTACAGGATGTACATGTTGAAGCCGATGTGGATGAAACCGTCGTGGAGGAAGCCGCCGGTGATCAGCCGCCAGTACTGCTCTTGCGCGACGCCGATCGGCTGCCCTTCCTGCCCGGCCGTGAACCCGACCGTCGCGAGGTCGAAGAACACGCGTGCCGCTGGTCGAGAGCTCGGTGCCGAAGAAGAGCAGCACGCAGATGCCGATCAGGATGTACGTCACGGTCGGCTGCGCGTAGACGTTGCGCAGCGTCCGGACCGGCGTCTTCTGCCGCGCGCACTCCGGGCAGCGCATGCCGACCGGCGTCGAGGTCATGCAGTCCGGGCAGATCGGCCTGCCGCAGTTCGAGCACGAGACGCCGGTCTCCCGGCCGGGGTGGCGGTAGCAGGCGGCCATCTCGCCGCGGGAAGCTAGCAGCGCGAGTTATGCGGCTTCTTTAGGCCGCAGCAGGAGCACCGCGAGCGCGGCGCAGCACGCCAGGATCAGCGTCACGCCCAGCCACTGCAGCACGTCCGCCGAGCCGTCGCCCCAGTAGGGCTCGCTCCCGCCGGGAACCCCGTGCGAGAGGACGAAGCCGAGCGCCACGAGGCCGGCCGCGGTGAGGGCGAGCGGGCGGCCGAACCGCGACCCGCGCCGTACGGCCACGAGCGCGGCGATGGTGCCGCCGATGCCGAGGATCGGCTGCGGGCGCAGCAGCACGTCCGCGAGGCCGGCGGTCGTCGTCGGTGCGCAGCTCGTCGAGCAGGTGGAGCACCTGGAGCGCGGCGAGCGCCCCCAGGCCGAGCACGATGCGGTTTCTGTCCATGTCACGAGCCTATACCGATCATCGGTATACCGTCAAGCTTGATAGGATCGGCGCCATGGGCGACGCGCCGCCCCTGCGCGAGCCGACCTTCTTCATCCTCACGGCCCTGCTCCCGGAGCCGCTGCACGGCTACGGGATCATCCAGGCCGTCGAGGAGATGTCGGACGGGCGCGTGCGCCTGCGGGCGGGGACGCTGTACGCCGCCCTCGAGCGGCTCGAGGGCGCGGGCGCCGTCGCGCTCGACCGCGAGGTGAGCGAGGGCGGTCCCGCCGCGGCGGTACTACCGGCTCACGCCCGCCGGCGTCGACCTGCTCGAGGACGAGGGCCGCCGGCTGGCCGACAACGCGAAGCTCGTCCGCGACGGGCTGCGGCGCGCGAGGCCGCGGACGGCATGACCGGCCGGCTGCTCGGGCTCGCCGGCCGGCTTCTCGCGCCGGAGCGGCGCGACGAGATCGTCGCCGACGGCGCGCGCCTCGCGCCGCCGACGGTCGCGGCTGGCGCGAGCTCGCGAGCCTGCTCGCGCTCGCGCTTCGCCCCGCCTCGGCCCGCGCCGTGTGGCTGCAGGGCGCGGCGCTGGCCGCCGTCATCGCGATCCTGGTGGCCGCGTCGCCGGTCGCGCTCGTCGTCCCGTTCGTCCTGCTCGCCCTCGGCGTGCTCGACGCCCGGCTCGCGGCGGCGGCCACCGTGTTCTGGCTCTGGCGGCTCGCCACCGCCGACCTCGGTGACGTGCTCGCCGCGCTCGGCGACGCCTCGCTCACGCTCCAGGTCGTGCGCTGGCTGGCGATGCTGCTCGGCCTCGCCCTTCGCCGCGCACGTGACGCGCGCCTCGATCCGGCGCGCCGCCGCGCTCTAGGACGTGTCCGCGCTGATCAGCACCTCGCCGCTCGGCGTGTCGCGAGCCGCCGCGCGGCTCGTTGGTGACCAGCACCTGTCGGACGCCGTCCACCGACGGGATCGCGGCCTCGGCGGAACCGTCGCCGCGCGGCGTGAACAGCACGTCGGTCGGCTCGGGCGTGTCCGAGTCCTCGGGCATGAGCCAGACCTCGTAGACCTGCCCCTCCGGAGGGGCAGGCAGGTTCTCCGCGACGAGCGTCGCCTGGTCGCCGTCGATCTCCAGCTCGGCGCTCGCGCCCGCCGCCTCGACGTTCGCGGAGATCGTGCGCTGCTCGGGCCCGCTCAACGAGGTGCCCACGAGCACGCCCGCGATGATCAGCGCGGCGGCGACCGGCGCGAGCCGCCAGCCGCTGAGCCACGATCCGCGCCGGCGGCGCCGTCCGCTCGGGACGATCGGCGCCCGCGCCCGCGGCGCCGAGCAGCTCGGCCTCGCGCTCGACCTCGGCCATGATGCGGTCCTTGAGCTCCGGCGGCGGCGCCATCAGCGGCGACGCCATCGGCAGCGCCTCGGCCGCCGGCCGCAGCTCGTCGACCTCCTCGCGGCAGATCGCGCAGGTGCTCAGGTGGGCCTCGAACTCCTCCCGCTCGGCGACGGCCATGGCGCCGAGCACATAGGCGGCGGCCGTGTCGTTCCAGCGCTCGTGGTCGTTCATACGGTCACCTGACCCTCTCCGAGCTGCGCACGCATCTTCTTCAACCCGAGGCGCATGCGTCCCTTCACCGTGCCGACCGGCGCGTCGAGCATGTCGGCGATCTCCGTGTGCGTGAAGCCGCCGAAGTACGCCAGCTCGATCACCTGCGACTGGTCGGCGGGGAGCGAGGACAGCGCGCCGCGCACGGAGCCGGCCTCCTCGCGGCGGGCGGCCTCGACGTCGGTGCGCTCGCGCGCCTCGAAGCGCTCCTCGATGCCCTCGTCGCTCGCCCGCCGGCGGTCGTGAACCGTGGCGCGCCGCAGGGCGTCGATCGCCCGGTGGTGGACGATGCCGAGCACCCAGGTGCGGACCGAGCCGCGAGCGCGGTCATAGCGGGCGCCCGACCGCCAGAGCGAGAGGAAGGCGTCCTGGGTGACGTCCTCGGCGCCGGCGCGCGTGCCCATCATCCGGTAGGCGAGCGAGAAGGCGGCGGCGGAATGGCGCTCGTAGATCACCTCGAAGGCACGTGCGTCACCACGCCGGACGAGTTGCATGACGTCCTCGTCGGCGAGTGAGCGCAGATCTTGCCCCATGACCCCTTCTTCGTATCAGGGGCCAGAGCGGATCACTAGCGAGCGACGTCGCGGAAGACGCGGAGTGCCTCGCGGCCGGCGTCGCGCAGCGTGCGCTCCGCCAGGTCGAGCGCGCCGTGCGACTGGGCGCGGCGCTTGTGGCGCTTGCCGCGGGTGCGCAGTACGACGAGGCCGGCGGCGGCGCCGGTTCCGATGATCACGGCTGCGGCCGGGCCGAGCGCGGCGCGCGGCCAGTTGCGCGGGTCCTTGATCGCCTTCAGCTCCCACGCCTCCAGCTCGTCGGCCGCCAGCTCGACGAGCGAGCCGAGCGTCGTCTGGAGCCGCTCCTCCATGTCGGCGGGCGGCTCGACGGGCGCGAGCGCCTGCCGCAGCCGCACCTCGAAGTCCCAGGTCTCGCTCATACCGCCTCAGTACCCGCCTCGGCCTGCACCAGTTCCTCCAACTGCTTGATTGCACGGTGGATCAGCACCTTGGTCGCGCCGTCGGTGCGCCCGAGCGCCCGCGCGATCTCGCGGTTGTCCATTCCCAGCGCGAAGCGCATGATCAGCGCCTCGCGGCGATCGTCCGGCAGCCGTTGCACGCACTCGAGGATTCGATTGAGGTCCTCGCGGTCCTCCACCAGCCGCTCGGTCGTGTGCAGCTCCGGGAGCGCGCCCGCGTCGTCGATCGTGGTCTGCGGCCGGCGCGAGCGGTCGCGGTAGTAGTTCGCGGCCAGGTTGTGCGCGATGCGGATCAGCCACGGCCGCAGCGGCCGGCCCTTCGACTCGCGCTGGGCGCGCTCGAAGTGCCGGTACGCCTGCAGGAACGTCTGCTCCGTGAGGTCCTCGGCGTCGTGGTGATTCCCCACCCGGTAGTACGAGTAGGAGTAGACGTCCCGCAGGTGCGCCCGGTAGAGCTCCGTGAAGGCCGCGTCGAGCTTGGCCTTGTCGGGTGGTGGGCTGCCCTCCATCCGTCATGGACAGTAACCCCTACGCGGCGCGGACCGCGCCCGCCTTGGCCTTCTTCTTCGGAGCGGTGACCGACGAGGTGAAGCGGGCGGGCTCCACGCGACCCTCGATCAGCCCGGCCAGCGAGCCCAGCACAGGGGCGTCGACGCCGGCCTCGCGGATGCGCGCGGCCAGCAGCGGCACGGAGTCGACCGCCTCGGCGGTCTGGCCGAGCGCGTGCGCAGATCTCGTCGCCGGAGACGCCCTGGGCGAGCAGCTCGCCGGCGCGGCGGTTGCGCGAGCCGGCGGCGAGCACGGTGGCGACGAGGTCGCCCGTCCCGGCCAGCCCGGCGAACGTCTCGGGCTGCGAGCCCGCCTGGCGGGCGTAGGCGTCGACCTCGGCGAAGACCTTGCCCGCGGCGGCGCCCGCCGCGTTGGGGCCGGCGGCGGCCGCGGCGGCGGCGGCCAGGGCGGCGGCGTTCTTGGCCGCGCCCGCCAGCTCGACGCCGATCAGGTCCTCGGTGGTCGCGACGTCGAAGCCGGCGGCGCGCGAGCGCGTCGCCGACCTGGCGCGCGAAGGCGGGGTCCTTGGTGGCGAGCACCAGCGAGGCGCCGTCCTCGAGCGCGGCCTTGGCGTGGGCGGGACCGCCGAGCGCGCCGACGGCCCAGGCGTTGACACGCTCGCTGACGAAGGCGGCGGGCAGCGTGCCGAGCGGCGGCACGAGCCCTTTGGACATGACCAGGACACCGGCGCGCGTGGAGATCGCGCCGGCGTGGGCGGCCACGGTGGCGGGCAGCGCGGCGGCGGGGACGGCGAACGCGACGAGGTCGTGGCGCGAGAGCTCGAGGTCGGCGGCCCGAACCGGGTTGACGGACTTCGGGATCTCGACGCCGGGCAGGTAGCGCTCGTTGACGCGCGCGGCGGCGATCTCCTCGGCCTGCTCCTGCGTGCGCGTGCCGAGGTCGACCTCGAGGCCGGCGCGGGCGAGCATGACCGCGACGCTGGTGCCCCAGGCGCCGGCGCCGATGACGGCCGCGCGGCGCAGCGGCGGCAGGCCGCCGAGCCACTCCCACTGGAGCATCGACGTTGGGCCAGACGCGGTCGGTGACGGCGGCGGCGAGCTGCGGCGAGGGCGACTCGACCTTGCGGGAAGGTGAGCGGGCGGCCGACCCGGATGCGCGACCTTGTGCGGGCGGATCCGCCAGCCCTTGCGGACGGCCTCGGTGCCCATGACGGCCACCGGGACGATCGGCGCGCCGGTCTCGAGCGCCAGGCGGCCGAGGCCGCGCTTGGGGCGGCCGAGCGCCCCCGGCCGGGTGCGCGTGCCCTCGGGGAAGATGAGGACGCAGTCGCCGCGGTCGAGGATCGCGTGCGCGGTCTCGAGCATGTCGGCGTCGGCGGCGCCGCGGTTGACCGGGAAGGCGCCCATCGAGTTCAGGTACCAGCCGATCAGCCGGTGGCGGAACAGCTCCTGCTTGGCCACGTAGTAGAGCGGCCGGCGGGCGATCGTCCCGATCACGAAGGGGTCGAGGAACGACCGGTGGTTGGAGGCGAAGATCACCGGACCGCTCGGTCGGGATGTGCTCGCGGCCGATCCGCGACATCCGCCAGTAGAGGTGCGCGAACGGCTGGAAGAACGCGCGGGTGAGCCAGTAGACGATCGGATTGACGCCGCGCTGCCGGGCGCGTGCGTGCAGGCGGTTGGAGTCGGCGCGCGCCGAGGTCATGTCCCTCACAGACAGCCCTACCCGGCGAGGCGGGGCTCGTTACAGTGCGGCCATGGCCTTCGACCGGACCCGGACCGTGCGCGGCGCTCTCGCCGGCTCGATCGGCGCGGCGGTGTGGCTCGCCTCCCAGCCGCTCGACCAGCGCCTGTTCGGCGTCGAGTACGACGACGCCGAGCTGCTCGGCCGCCTCGTCGCCCGCGGGCGCCCCGAGGCGCAGGCCGTCGGCGCCGCGCTGCACATCCAGAACGGCGCGCTGTTCGGCGCCCTGTACGCGCAGGTCGCCCCGAGCCTGCCGGTCCACCCGGCCCTGCGCGGCCCGCTGACCGCGCTGCTCGAGCACCTCGCGACCTGGCCGGCGATCGCGCTCGTCGAGCCGTCGCTGCTGCGCAACGGGCGCGCCTTCGCCATGTCGGCCTGGCGCCACCTGCTGTTCGGCGCCGTCGCTCGGCGAGCTGGAGCGGCGGCTGAACCCGCCCGCCGCCGAGCTCGAGCCGGTCGACGAGGCGGCGGTCGCCTCGAACGGCCACGGCTCCGCGGCGCACCTGGTCGCGAGCGGTCCGCACTGACGCGCGTCCTCATCACCGGCGCGTCGGGCTTCTCCGGCCGGCACCTGGTCGCGGCGTGCGAGTCGGCGGGCGACGACGTCGTGCGGGTCGGCCGCGCGGTCGCGGACCTGCGCGACGCCGGCGCCACGCGCGCGCGTCATCGCCGGCGCGCGGCCCGAGGTCGTCTACCACCTCGCCGCGCGCGCCCACGTCGGCGAGTCGTGGCAGCGACCCCGCCGGGACGCTGCACGACAACGTGGCGATGACGCTCAACGTGCTGGAGGCGGTGCGCGCCGAGGCGCCCGAGGCGACCGTGGTGGCCGTCGCCTCCGGCGAGGTCTACGGCCCGCCCGAGCGGCTGCCGGTCGACGAGTCGGCGCCGCTGCGCCCGCAGAACCCGTACGCGGTCTCGAAGGCGTCGGCCGACCTGCTGGCCGGCTTCTACGCCGACGCCCATGGCCTGCGCGTGATCCGCGCGCGCGCGTTCAACCACTCCGGGCCCGGGTCAGGCGCCGACGTACGCGATCGCCTCGTTCGCCAAGCAGATGGCGGAGTCGGTCGACGACCCGGTCCGGATCGTCACCGGCAACCCCGACACGCGGCGCGACTACACCGACGTACGCGACGTCGTGCGCGCCTACCGGCTGCTGGCCGAGCGCGCCGAGCCGGGCATCTACAACGTCTGCTCGGGCCGCACGGCCTCGGCCGCGCGAGCTCGTGGCCGGACTCGCCGAGGCGGCCGGCGTCGCCGTCGAGCGCGTCGTCGATCCGGCGCTCGTTCGCACGCACGAGGTGATGGAGCTGCGCGGCTCGTACGACCGGCTGCGGGCGGCCACGGGCTGGGAGCCCGAGTACGAGCTCGCCCGGACGCTCAGCGATTCGCTGGCGTCGTGGCGAGCCTAGCCAGCACCGGGCCGAACTGCTGCGCGACGACGCGCGCGCGGTCGACCTCCGCGCTGGTGAACGCCTGCGGGTGCATCGCGGTAGACCTCGACCAGCGCGCGCTGGCCGCGGCCGACGCGCACCGGCACCATCAGCACGGCGCCGTAGCCGAGCCGCACGAGCTCGGCGATCTCGTCGGGATCGCTCTCGGCATCGCCGACCACGACCTGACCGGGCACGTGCTCGTCGAGCAGCCGCCGGTGGCGGGGAAGTCCGTCAGCTGCCAGCGCTCGCCCGGCTTGTCCTTGTTGTCCGAGAGCAGCTCGAGCGCGTCGTCGACGACCCACATCAGCGAGACGTCCTCGGCGCCGAGCAGGCGCGCGGCGTGGCGGCCGGCGCTGACCAGCTCGTCGGTGCTCGTGACGTCGGCGAGGTCGTCGCCCAGCTCGGCGAGCTCGCGCGCCCAGCCGGCGCCGCTGCTGATCGCGGTCGCGGCCACGCGGACGCCCTGGCGCACGTCGGCGGTGGCCGCCACGTCGGAGCTGAGCCCCGCCCACGCGTCGGCCGGGCCGCGCGAGCGCGTAGCCCTGCGCGTAGGTGGCGTCGAGGTCGGCCAGCGCGGCGAGGTCGGCGAGGTCCTCGACGCCCTCGCCGCAGACGGCGGCGCCGGTGGTGCCGGCGAACGAGACCAGCGCCTCGAGCAGGGCGTAGCGCGAAGGGTCGCTGTGGGCGCCGTGCACGAGCGAGCGGTCGATCTTGAGGATGTCCGGCGCGATGCGGATCACCTGCTGGAGCCCGGCGTAGCCGGCGCCGGCGTCGTCGAGCGCGACGCGCGCGCCGCGCTCGCGCAGCTCGGCCAGGCACGCCTCGAGCGTCTCCTCGGCCGTGAACAGCTCGTGCTCGGTGAGCTCGATGACCACGTCGGAGAGGTCGGCGGGCAGGATGTCGGCGACCGGCGGCGCCAGCAGCGCGCCGGGGCTGACGTTGAGCGCCAGGAACGTGCCGACGGGCCGGCCCGGCACCGCGAGCGCGGCGCGCAGGGCGAGCGCCTCGAGCTCGGCGCCGAGGCCGGCGCGATGGGCCTGGGCGAACCACTGGTCGGGACGCCGCACGGGCTCGCCGTCGATGCGGGCGAGCGCCTCGTAGCCGCAGACGCGGCCGGTGGCGAGCTCGAGCACCGGCTGGAAGACCATGTGCATCGCGTCCTCGCCGCGGCGCAGCAGCGCCTCGACCTCGCTGCGCTCGTCGGCGCGCGAGGGCCGGGCCGCCAGGTTGGCGGCGTAGCGGCGGGTCTGGCGGCGGCCGGCGTGCTTGGCGGCGTAGAGGGCGGCGTCGGCGCGCTCGAGCAGCTCGGCGGCCTCTGGGCGTCCTCGGGATACGTCGCGACGCCGGCCGAGGACTGGAGCCGGATCCGGCCCGCCTGGACGTCGGCGAGCGCGGCGCGGGCGCGGTCGGCGGCCTCGGCCGCGACCTCGCCGGCGACGCCCGGCAGCACGAGCACGAACTCCTCGCCGCCGAGCCGGCCGACGGCGTCGCCGGCGCGGACCACCGAGCGCAGCTTGGCGGCGGCGGCGGCGAGCGCCTTGTCGCCCTCGGCGTGGCCGAGCGAGTCGTTGATGCGCTTGAAGTGGTCGAGGTCGACGACGGCGACGCTGAGCGGCGTGCCGGCCGCGGCGGCGGTCTCGATCTCGCGCCGCAGCACCTCCTGCGAGCCGCGGTGGTTGAGCAGCCCGGTCAGCCCGTCGGTGGCGGCCTGGTGGCGCAGGTGCTCGCGCTGGCGGGCGGCCTCGTAGGCGAGCGCCGCCATCGTGGCGAAGCGCTCGACGAGCGCGACCTCGGCGTCGGTGAACGCCCGGTCGTCGCCCGTGCGGTACACGTTCAGGGTGCCGACGACGCGATCGTGGGCGAGCAGCGGGACGCAGACGAACGCCTCGTCGTCGTTCTCGGTTCCCGGGACGACGGTGCTGATCGTGTCGAAGCGGCTGTTGGGAACGTTTCGCGTGCGGCGGTTGCGGACGACCCAGCCGGTCGTGCCGCTGTTGACCGACAGCGACTCGGCCATGATCTCCTCGACCCAGGTGCCGAGCGCGAACACGGGCCGCAGCGACTGCGCCGTCGTCCTCGACCTCGTAGACCGTGAGGTCGTCGTACGGCAGCAGGGCCTGCAGGTGGTGCGCGATCCGTCCCAGCGTGTCCTTCAACGAGTCAGCGGCCAGGATCCCGGCTGCGGCATCGATGAGGGCATCCAGCGCAGTGCCGCCCCTCTGCGCCGGGGTTTGCTGGGCGATCACATTGTGGTCTATCGACCCGCGAACGCGCCAGCTTGACCGTTGTAGCCGGTGCGGCGTACCGTTTGTGGCATGTGGCACAAGCACCGGTCGCCGGCCGTGATCGTCCGCGAGTGGCGACTGCCGGCTCCGGAGCGCCGTGCGGCCCGGGCGGAGCGCCGAGTCGAGGCCCAGCTGAGGCGCGAGCGCGACTCGCTGTGGACGGCCGAGCGGCGTGCGGCGCGGCTCGAGGCGGAGCGGCGGCAGTACGAGCATTTCTGGGTCGGCGACTAGCCGGCCGAGAACGTCAACATCTGGCATTGAGCACGAATTCGTCCCACCGCCAGGCCCCACAGTTAGGGAACCCTAAGAATTCTGATACCTTCGGTCGGAATTGACCGAGCCGCGACCTTGGGACGCGCTGGGCGCGACGAAGCCAGGGGCGTTCGAGCGCCTGGTCGATTCCGCCTGCTGCCCGCCGCCGGGCGAGGCGCTGCTCGCCATCGCGGCCGAGTTCCGCACCGTCGACGCCGCGCGCACGAGCTTCCGGCTCGACGATTTCGCGCGCTCGCTGTTCGCCGTCGCCGCCGAGCGCGACCCCGGCGCCGCCGCCCGCGCCCTGGCGGCGCTGCTGACCGACGAGGTCCGCCTGCGCCGCGACGAGTCCTCGCTCGACGGGCTGTGGCTCGACCGGGCGCTCGAGCGACGCTCCGGCCATCCGCTCGCGCTCGCCGTGATCGCGGCCGAGATCGGGCGCCGCGCCGGCCTGTCGGTCGGCATCTGCTCGACCGCGTGGGGCTGGTACGCCGGGATCGGCGAGCCCGAGCGGCTGTGGCTGATCGACCCCGCGACCGACCCCGGGCCGACGCCGTCGGGCCCGGTGCGCGCCACTGCGGGCACGAGGTCGCGTTCGCGGCGCTCACCGGCGTCTACGCGCGGCTCGTGCGCGACGGCGACGAGCCGGCCGCCCACCACGCCGTCCGCCTGCGCGGTCGCCTGCCGGTGCGCGCCACGGGTCCTAGACTCGTGCTCCCGCGCCGGAGTAGCTCAGCTGGTAGAGCAACGACCTTGTAAGTCGTAGGCCAGGGGTTCGAGTCCCCTCTCCGGCTCTACGGGTTTCGCCTCTGGGCGATACCCGCAAGGAACCTGGCCCTCTGAGCCAGTGTTCCCTACGACTCGTCGTCTCGCCCGCCGGAGGGACCGGGGGTCCGGCGCGCGTAGCCACTGGGTGATGTGCTTGTCCTCGATCAGGAACGCGGTGGCCGCCAGGTTGCCGGCGCCGGTGCACGGGCGCGCGCCGGGACCGCTGCGCTCGGTGAGGCGGAACGTGGCGATCACGAACCAGCCCTGGCCGCGCACGGTCTCCACGAGCTGCGCGCCGCACGGCAGGCCGCGGTTGAACTCGCGGACCGCGTTGAGGTTCGGCAGCCGGCGGCGCGGGTTGGTCCCGTCGAGGACGAACGCCGGGACGGCGAAGAAGTCGGCCGCCTTGTTCACGCGACCCGCCCGCAGCGCGTCGGCCCAGCCGCGGATGACGCGCACCTCGCCGCGGGTCGGCTTCTCGGGCGGCGGCTTCGCGCTGCCCTGGACCTCGCGGACCGGGATGTCGTCGGTCCCCGGCGTGGTCAGGGCTGAACCGCTCCGAGTCGCTCATCGAGCCGCAGCCGGCCAGGCCGAAGGCGAGCAGCGGCGCGATCCACGAGCGGCGCATGACTCGATTTTCGCAGAGCGATCAGCGATCCAGGGGACGGCCGATCGCGGCCGGCGGGATCGACCGGCCGACGACGCCCGCCACGGCGATCAGCGTGACCACGTAGGGCAGCGCCTGGAACAGCGTGGCGGCGGACTCGGAGAACACCGGCAGCCGCTGGGCGAGCGCGCTGCAGAAGCCGAACAGGCACGCGAAGGCGAGCGCGCCGCTCGGCAGCCAGCGGCCGCAGATGAGCACCGCCAGCGCGATGTAGCCGCGGCCCGCGGTCATGTTCTCGACGAACGACCCGACGAAGCCGATCGACAGGTACGCGCCGCCGATCGCGGCCAGCATGCCCGAGATCACCACCGCGACGTAGCGGACGCGCACCGGCGACACGCCGGCCGTCTGCGCCGCGAGCGGGTTCTCGCCGACCGACCGCAGCCGCAGCCCCATCGGCGTCCGGAACACCACCAGCCACGTCAGCAGGCAGGTCAGCAGCCCGAGCCAGATCAGGATGTTCATCCGCCCGATCACGTCGCCGATGAACGGGATGTCGTCGAGCAACGGGATCGTCACGTCGGGCGCGCGCGGGATGTTGTCCGGCGTGCCCTCCGTGCCGTAGATGCTCACGTAGAAGAAGCCGGTGATGCCCGGCCGCGAGGAAGGTCATCGCGAAGCCGGAGACGATCTGGTCGGCGCGCAGGGTGACCGAGAAGAGCGCGTGGATCAGGGCCAGCAGCACGCCGGCGACCATCCCGACCAGCAGGCCGATGACCCACGAGCCGGTCACCTCGGCGCCCCACAGCCCCCAGAACGCGCCCATCAGCATCATGCCCTCGAGCCCGATGTTGATGACGCCGCTGCGCTCGGAGAACAGGCCGCCGAGCGCGGCGAACAGCAGCGGCGTGGCGTAGCGCAGCATCGCCGCCAGCAGCGCCGACCAGACGAAGACGCGCTCGAGGTTGGTCTCGCCCGACTTGGTGGCGACGATGCCGAGCGCGATGCCCACGATCGCGGCCGCCACCGCGCCCCATCCGAGCCGCTTCTCACCGTGACGCGTCGCCCAGTGGCCGGCGGCGATGCCGGCCAGGCCCAGGACCACGCTCGGGATCGGCGACCGGATCAGGATCGGCGGGAGCGCGACGAAGAAGGCGAGGCACGCCAGCACGACGCCGGCCCAGCCGACCCGGCGCGGCGTGAGCCAGCCGCCGCGCTCCTCCTGCTCGGCGGGCGGGGCCGGCCGAGGCTCGACCAGGGTCATACGGGCGCCTCCGCCGGCGGGGCGCCGCCGCGGCGCAGCTTGCCGCGCAGCCGCCACAGGTAGACGACGAGGATGTCGGCGCTGACCATCAGGATCACGAGGCCCTGGATGATCAGCGTGAGGTTCGAGGCCAGCGCGGGCTCGAACACCGCCGGGTCGAGGTTGCGCACCGAGGTGCCGGTGACGAGCGCCCCGAAGAACAGCGCCGAGAAGAACACGCCGGTCGCCGTGTTGCGCCCGAGCAGGGCGACGGCGATGCCGAGGAAGCCGATCGTGCTGATCTGGATGGTGTTGGTCGCCACGCGGAACTGCCAGCCGAGCACGTCGAGCGAGCCGGCCAGGCCGGCGAACAGGCCGCAGACCGCCATCACGAGGACGTAGTTCTTGCCGACCGAGATGCCGGCCGTGCGCGCGGCCTCGGGGTTGAAGCCGACGGCCCTGACCTCGTAGCCGGTGCGGGTGCGGTTGAGCAGCACCCAGAAGACGAGCAGGGCGGCGAGCGCGATGAAGAGGCCGACGTGCAGGCCCTGGAGCAGCGGCTCGCCCCAGAACACCGGCAGCTTCGCGCCCTCCGCGATGTCGTTGGAGATCGGGACCGACGTGTTGGTGTCGCTCTGCAGCGGACCGCCGAGGCCGAACAGGAACACGCCGGTCCAGAGCGCGATGTAGTTGAGCATGATCGTCGAGATCACCTCGTGGGCGCCCGAGACGGCCTTCAGCAGGCCGGCGATCGCCCCCCACGCCGCGCCCCCCAGGCAGGCCGCCACCATCGCGAGCAGGACGTGGGGCAGGGCCGGCATCGACGCGAACGAGGAGCCGACCCAGACCGCGAAGTAGGTGCCGACGAGGTACTGGCCCTGGCCGCCGATGTTGAAGAGGCCGCAGCGGAAGGCGAAGGCGACGGCCAGGCCGGTGAGGATCAGCGGCGTCGTGATGAGCAGCGTCTGCTGGAGGTTCAGCTCGGCGACGATCCGGTCGTCCTCGCTGATCCACGGGAAGAACCAGTTGAGGCCGGTGCCGTCGAAGATCGCCTTGTAGGTCTCGATCGGGTTGCCGCCGGTGACGAGCACGACGAGGCCGCCGACGATGAAGGCGAAGATCACCGTGATGATCGGCGTGATGATCCCGCCGCCGCGCAGGTAGGTCGAAAGGCGGCCGGCGACGGTGATCGGTACGTCTGTCGTCGGGCTCGGCGCTCACGCCGCCAGCCTCCTTGCGCCCGCCGCCGGTCATGTAGACGCCGAAGTCCTCCTCGGAGGCCGACGGGTCGAGCTCGGCCGCGATCTGGCCCTCGTAGATCACGAGCGCGCGATCGCTGAGCGAGCGGACCTCCTCGAGCTCGAGCGAGATGAGCAGGATCGCGCGGCCCTTGTCGCGCTCCTCGACGAGCCGGCGGTGCACGAACTCGATCGCGCCGACGTCGAGCCCGCGCGTCGGCTGGGCGGCGATCAGCACCTTCGGGTCGGACGAGATCTCGCGCGCGATGACGACCTTCTGCTGGTTGCCGCCCGACAGCGACGAGGCGAGCGTCTCGACCTTGCCGCCGCGCACGTCGTACTCCGTCAGCAGCCCGCGGGCGCGGTCGTCCATCTTCTTCGGCGACAGCCAGCCCCAGCGCGCCATGTCGGGCCTGCGGTAGCCGTGCAGCGAGATGTTCTCGGCGAGGTCGAACTGGAGCACGAGCCCGCGGCGGTGGCGGTCCTCGGCGATGTGGCCGATCCCGGCGTCGATCATCTCGCGCGGGCTGCGGCCGGTGACGTCCTCGCCGTCGATGAGGATCTCGCCGGACTCGACGTGCCGCAGGCCCGTGATCGCCTCGATCAGCTCGCTCTGCCCGTTGGCGTCGACGCCGGCCAGGCCGACGATCTCGCCGGCCCGCACCTGCAGGTCGAGGCCGCGCACGGCGGGCAGGCCGCGGTCGTCGACCACGTGCAGGTCGCGCACCTCGAGCACCGGCTCGCCCGGCGTGTGCTCGGGCTTGTCGACCCGCAGCAGCACGTCGCGGCCGACCATCAGCGTGGCCAGGCTGCGCTCGGTCGCGCCCTCCGTCGGCACGGTGTCGATCTTCTTGCCGCGCCGCAGGACGGTCACGCGGTCGGCGATGTCGAGCACCTCGTTGAGCTTGTGCGAGATGAAGACGACCGACGTCCCGCCCGCGGTCAGCGTGCGCAGCACCTTGAACAGGTCCTGCGACTCCTGCGCGGTGAGGACGGCGGTCGGCTCGTCGAGCACCAGCACCTTGGCGCCGCGGAACAGCGCGCGCAGGATCTCCACGCGCTGCTGGGCGCCGACGCCGAGGTCCTCGACCTTGGCCTCGGGGCGCACGGCGAGCCCGTACTGCTCGGACAGCTCACGCGCGCGCCGCACCGCCTCCTTGTAGTCCAGGAGCGGCCCGCGCGAGGGCTCGGTCCCCAGCACCAGGTTCTCGGCCACGGTCATGACCGGGACGAGCATGAAGTGCTGGTGGACCATGCCGATGCCCAGCCCGATCGCCTCCCGCGCGGAGTCGATCGTCACCGGCTCGCCGTCGAGCCTGATCTCGCCCTCGTCCGGGTGGTGGAGCCCGTAGAGGACGTTCATCAGCGTCGACTTGCCGGCCCCGTTCTCCCCGAGCAGCGCGTGGATCTCGCCGCGCTTCAGCTCGAAGTCGATCGCGTCGTTCGCGACCAGCGAGCCGAAGCGCTTCGTGATCCCGCGCAGCTCGAGGGCGGGCGTGTCGCCGGGCATCGGCGTGATGCTTCTGCGTGTTGGCTACTTGACCTCCGCCGGGATGTCGGTGATCTCGCCGTCGATGATCTGCTGCTTGATCTCCTCCATCTGATCGGCGAACTTCTCGCCGTCGGCGTTGAGCTTGCCGAGCCCGACGCCGTCGTTGCTTGAGGTCGAAGATCTGGTCCTCGCCGCCGGCGAAGGCGCCGTCCTGGACCGCCTTGGCGGTCTCGAACACGGCGACGTCGACCTTCTTCTGCGCCGAGGTCAGGATGTGGTCGCCGAGGTAGCCCTGGTCGGCGTCGACGCCGATGCCGAGCACGCCCTTCTCCTTGGCCGCGTCGAGCGCGCCGAGGCCGCACTGGCCGGCGACCTGGAAGACGACCTGCGAGCCCTCCGCGATCTGGTTGAGCGCGATCTCCTTGCACTTCGCCTGGTCGACGAAGTCCTGCGAGTAGCCGTTGAGCGTCTTGATGCCGCGCGGCGACCGCCTTGGCGGCCGCCTGGTAGCCGGCGATGTAGGCGTCGACCGGCGGGATCTTCTGGCCGCCGACCGAGGAGATCACCTGCGTCGCCGCCCTTCTCCTTGGTGACCAGCGCGGCGAGGTAGCCGACGAGATAGCCGGCCTCGTTCTCCTTGAACAGCAGGCCGCGCACGTTGGCCGGCTTGTCCTTCAGAGCCCGCCTGCGGGAAGTCGATGATCGCGAAGTTCGTGTCCGGGAACTGCTTGGCGACCGTGTTGACCGCGTCCGACATCAGGAAGCCGACGCCGATCACGAGGTCGTACTTCTGCTGGGCGAGCGTCGAGAGGTTCGGCACGTAGTCCGCGTCCGACTCGGACGTCAGCACCCGGCCTTCGACTCCGAGCTCGGACTTGGCCCGCTCGAGGCCCTCGTTGGCGAGCTGGTTGAACGAGCGGTCGTTGAGACCGCCGATGTCGGTCACGAGACCGACCTTGATCGCCGGCTTCTCCTCTTCCTGCGATGTGCCCGCACCCGCCTGTCGTGGGCTCCTCCTCGTCTTCGCCGCATCCGGCGGCGACGAGTCCCAAGATGAGCACGAAGGCCGCCAGCAAGATGGCGGCGAGGCTGCGCTTTGGCACTCTCTACGTCCTCCAGAAAGTAAGGGGGTCCTGAGGCGGCGGCAGCCTAGTCGGTCCTGCGTCCGCCGTGGAAATCCAGTCTTGCGCGGAGACCCTCCTTCACCGCATCTTCCGCAAAACCGGCCTCCACGCCGAGCCGCGTGACGTCGATCAGCTGTTCCTCCTCGAAGCCGTGATGCTCGCGCGCCACGGCGTACTCTGCGCCGATACTACATCCGAAATAGGGCGGATCGTCGGAGCCGAGCGTGACCCGTACCCCGGCCTCCCGGAGCGCACCTAGCGGATGGTCCGTCGTAGCTCGGGAAGACGCCGGTGGCGACGTTCGAGCTCGGACACACCTCGAGGACGATGCCCGCGCTCGGCGAGCTCGGCCACCAGCGCGGGCTCCTCGATCGCCCGCACGCCGTGCGACATCCGCGTGATCGGCAGCTCGAGCGCGGCGCGGACCGAATCCGGGCCGTCGTGCTCGCCGGCGTGGACGGTGCAGCCGAGCCCCGAGCCGGCGGCGATCTCGTACGCGCGCGCGAACAGGCTCGCGGGCCAGGCGGCCTCGTCGCCGACCAGGTTGAAGCCGACCACGTACGGGTGGCGGTCGTCGGCGTGGCGGCGGGCGATCGCCTCCGCCGCCTCGACGCCGAAGTTGCGCACGGCGGCGACCACGATCCGCGCCTCGATGCCGTGGGCCGCCGCGCGCGTCGTCGATGCCCTGGGCGATGCCGGCGTAGTGGTCGGCGTCGGAGAGGCCGACCGCGGCGGCGTGGTCGGGCGAGGCGATGACCTCGACGTAGATCGCGCCCTCGGCCGCGCACGACGACAGGTACTCGAACGTGACGTCGCGGTAGTCCTCGGGCGTGCGGATGACGCTGGCGGCGAGGTCGTAGGTGCGCAGGAAGTGCAGGAAGTCGCTCCACTCGAACTCGTCGTCCGAGCGGAACACGCCCTCGGGCACGGTCATGCCGTTGCGCTGGGCGAGCCGGCGGATGAGCGACGGCGGCGCCGTGCCCTCGAGGTGGACGTGCAGCTCGACCTTGGGCAGCGCGGTGTCGGGCGGCGGGACCTTCACGCGATCCGCTCCCGGCGATCACCGGCCGCTCCGGCGGCGCCTCGTCGCCGACCGTGACCGCCTCGTTGAGCGCCCGCACGGCCTCGTCCGCGGCCGCCTCGTCGGCGGCGTGGACGATCGCCAGCGGGCGATCGGGCCCGACCTCGGCGCCGACGGGCGCGATCTCGGTCAGCCCGACCGCGGGGTCGATGACGTCGTCCTCGCGGCGGCGGTTGCCGCCGAGGCCGGTGACCACGAGGCCGACGGCCCGGCAGTTCATGCGCTCGACGACGCCGGCGCGCTCGGGCGGGGCCGCGCGGGTGACGGGCGCGGCGGCGAGTCGGCCGGGGTTCTCGAGCAGGTCGGCCGGCCCGCCGAGCGCGGCGATCATGGCGGCGAAGCGCTCGGCGGCGGCGCCGGAGTCGAGCGCCTGCTCGGCGGCCGCGCGGCCGTCCTCGGCGAGCCCGCCCTGCTCGATCAGCGAGCCGGCGAGCGCGATCGTCACCTCGTGCAGCCGCGGCTCGCGCGCCGCGCCGGTGAGGTAGTCGATCGACTCGCGCACCTCGACGGCGTTGCCGGCCGTGGTGCCGAGCACCTCGTCCATGTCGGTCAGCAGCGCGACCGTGGGCAGTCCGGCGCCGCCGGCCACCTCGACCAGCGCGCGCGCCAGCTCTTCGGCGTGCTCGCGCCCGGGCAGGAACGCGCCGGAGCCGAACTTGACGTCCATCACCAGCGCGTCGAGCCCGGCGGCGAGCTTCTTGGAGAGGATGGAGGCGACGATCAGCGGCATCGACTCGACGGTGCCGGTGGCGTCGCGGATCGCGTACAGGCGCCGGTCGGCGGGCGCCACCTCGGCGGTCTGGCCGACGATCGCGCAGCCGACCTCGTCGACCACGCGCTGGAGCCGCTCGACGTCGGGCCGCGTGTCGTAGCCGGGGACCGTGTCGAGCTTGTCGAGCGTGCCGCCGGTGTGGCCGAGGCCGCGGCCGGAGATCATCGGCACCGCGCCGCCGCAGGCGGCGACGATCGGCGCCAGCATCAGCGACACCTTGTCGCCGACCCCGCCGGTCGAGTGCTTGTCGAGCACCGGCCGGCCGAGGTCCCACTTCAGCACCTCGCCCGAGTGCGTCATCGCGGAGGTCAGCGCGACGCGCTCGTCGGCGCTCCATCCCGCGCAGGAACATCGCCATCGCCAGCGCGCCGACCTGGGCGTCCGACAGCGAGCCGTCGGTGATGCCGTCGACGAGGAAGCCGATCTCCTCGGCGGTCAGCGCGTGTCCGTCGCGCTTGCGGCGGATGACCTCAGAAGCGAGCACAGAACTCGATGATCAGCCGGGTCAGGTCGCCGGCCGCCTGGTTGGCGTAGCGGAGGGTCTGCTCGTGCGAGAGCTCCTCGCCGCCCATGCCCTCGGCGAGGTTGGTGATCGCCGACACGGCCGCCACGCGCAGGCCGGCGTGGCGGGCGAGGATGACCTCGGGGATGGTCGACATGCCGACCGCGTCCGCGCCGAGCGTGCGGAAGGCGCGGATCTCGGCCGGCGTCTCGAAGCTTGGGCCGGCGGTGGCCAGGTAGACGCCCTCGGCGAGCGCGACGCCGAGCGCGTCCGCGGCCTCGTGCAGCGTCGCGCGCAGCTCGGGGTCGTAGGCGTCGCGCAGGCTCGGGAAGCGCGGGCCGATCGCGTCGTCGTTCGGGCCCGTGAGCGGGTTGACGCCGAGCATGTTGATGTGGTCGCCGATCGCCATCAGCGAGCCGGGACCGACGTCGGCGTTGAGCGAGCCGGCCGCGTTGGTGACGAACAGCGCCTCCGCGCCGGCCGCCTTGAGCGCGCGCACCGGGCCGCGCATGGCGCCCGGGTCGCCGCCCTCGTAGACGTGACGACGGCCCTGGAGGACGGCGACCGGCAGGCCGGACAGCGTGCCGAGCGCGAGCGTGCCGGCGTGCCCGTGGACGCTCGGCGCCGGGAAGTCGGGCAGCTCGGTGTAGGGGATCGCCTCCGCGTCCTCGAGCGCGTCGGCGACGGCGCCGAGACCGGAGCCGAGGATGATCCCCAGCCGCGGCGCGCGGGCGGCGATGCGGTCGCTCATGACGGCAGGAACTCCGGGCCGAAGGAGTAGGGCAGCAGCTCCTCGAGCGTGGTGGTCCGCCGCTCGCCGCTCGCCGAGCAGAGGTGGATCGTGCCGTCGAGCGGCATGAACTCGCGCAGCCGCTGGCGGCAGCCGCCGCACGGCACGCAGATCTCCTCCGAGTCGGCGATCACCGCCGCCTCGAGCACGCTGCGTGCGCCCGGCCGCGACGAGCACGCCGATCGCCGACGCCTCCGCGCACTGGCCCTGCGGGTAGGCGGAGTTCTCGACGTTGGCGCCGGCGTGGATCGAGCCGTCCTCGGCGCGCAGCGCGGCGCCGACGTGGAAGCGCGAGTACGGCGCGTGCGCGCGGCCCATCGCCTCGCGCGCGGCGGCGACCAGCGCCTCGGCGCCGAGCAGGCGATCGCTGTAGGAGTCGGTCAGGACCTCCTCGATGCCGAGCTCGCGCTGGAGCCGCGCGACCTTCTCCTGCTCGGGTCCGAGGTCGGATTCCGGCGGCGCGACGCCCTCGAGCTCGACGAACGAGCCGAGCCCCTGCACGGTGTCGAGGTGGATGCGGACGCCGTCCCACAGGAACAGGTGGCGCTCCTTGTCGACCACCACGAGCGTTCCGAGCGCGGCGTCGAGCGATGCGCGGAGGTCGTCGGGGTCCTCGACGCGCGTGAGCCGGTACCGGCTCTCGCGGGCGGCCGCGGCGTCCGGACGGTCGTACTGGATCAGCACCGCGCCGGCGCCCTCCTCCTCGCGCAGCTTCAGCCGCCCGCTGCGGGCGCGGAAGTAGGTGTCGCGCTGGCGCAGCACGCCCCGGTCCTCGGCGCCGATCTCGCGGCAGACGGCCAGCGACCGCGCGGGATCCGGGTCGAACGCCTTGAGCTCCACGTTGCGACGTGCAGCGGACACCGGCGCGAGCCTAGTAGGTTGGGCCAGGGATGGAGGGCGTGACGGTTGTCGATCATGTGCTGCTGCGCAGGCTGGTGTCGATCCTGCGCGACGCAGGCACGCCGCACGGCGTCTTCCGCCAGACGCTCGACGACGCGGCGATGATCCTCGCCTACGAGGCGATGCGCGGATTGCGCCACGACGAGTACGAGCTCCAGACGCCGCTCGAGGGCGCGCAGGGCACGCGGCTGGCCGACGAGGTCGTGATCGTGGCGATCCTGCGGGCCGGGCTCGGCCTGGTCGACGGCTTCCTGCGGCTCGTGCCCGATGCCCGCGTCGGCCACCTCGGCATGTACCGCGACGAGGAGGCGCTCCGGCCGGTCGGCTACTACGAGAACATCCCCTCCGGCGTCGCCGACGCCGAGGTCTTCGTGGTCGACCCGATGCTCGCCACCGGCGGCAGCTCGACGCAGGCGATCGCGCGCATGAAGCGAGCGGGCGCGCAACGGATCACCTTCACCTGCCTCGTCGCCGCACCGGAGGGAGTCGAGGCGCTGAAGAAGGCGCATCCCGAGGTGCCCATCCTCACCGCCGCGCTCGACCGCGAGCTCGACGACAACGGCTACATCCGCCCGGGATTGGGCGATGCCGGAGACCGGATCTTCGGGACCGACCGCTGAGGACGAGCAGCGGTACCGGCGGCTCGTCGACGCCAACGTCATCGGCGTCACGATCTCGGACGACGAACGCGTCCTCGAGTCCAACGACGCCTGGCTGAACATCGTCGGCCGCACGCGCGAGGAGCTCGAGGCGGGCGAGATCAGCTGGCGCGCGATCACGGCGCCCGAGTGGGCGGCGCAGGACGACCAGGTCACGCGCAAGCTCGACGACGAGGGCTGGGTGGCGCCGTACGAGAAGGAGTACGTGCGGCCGGACGGCACGCGCGTGCCGGTGCTGCTCAGCGGCGTCACGCTCGACCGCAACCCGCTGCGCGTGGTCGCCGTGGTGATCGACCTGAGCGAGCGGCGCGCGCACGACCGCGAGCGCGAGCTGCTGCTCTCGCGCGAGCGCGAGGCGCGACGCGAGGCCGAGCTGGCGGCCGACCGCAGCGCGCGCCTCCAGCGCGTGACGGCCGCGCTGTCGGCGGCCAGCTCCGCCGACGACGTCGGCGAGGTTGTCGTCGGCCAGGCGGTCGACGACTTCTACGCGGCCGCCGGCGCGCTCGCCTTCCGGATCGGCGACGAGGTCCAGATGCGCTACGACCGCGGCTTCGAGGAGACCGTGATGGCGGCTGGCGGCGCTTCCCGCTGCACATCGACGCGCCGGTCTGCGACGCCCTGCGCACCGGCGAGCCCGTGTACCTCGAGACGCTCGACGACTGGGAGCGCTATCCGCTGCTGCGCGACGTGATCACCGGCGCCTTCCAGGCGATGGTGGTGATCCCGATCGCGTTCGCGGGCCGCGTGTTCGCCGCGCTCGTCATGTGCAACCGCGAGGCGCGGCGCTTCATGTCCGCCGACCGCGCGTTCCTGGGCCAGCTCGCCGACCAGGCGGCGCAGGCGCTCGAGCGCGCGCGGCTGTACGAGGAGCGGGCCTACATCGCGCGCACGCTCCAGGACGGGCTGCTGCCGGAGCGGCTCGCCGACATCCCCGGCCTCGAGGTCGCCGTCCGCTACCACTCGATCGCCGACGGCGGCACGGTCGGCGGCGACTTCTACGACTGCTTCGACATCCGGGACGACCGCTGGCTGGTGCTGGTCGGCGACGTCGCGGGCAAGGGCACGGCGGCGGCCGTGCTGACCGGGCTCGCCCGCCACACGCTGCGCGCGATCGCGCTGCGCGACGAGCACCCGCAGGACGTGCTGCGCTTCCTCAACGAGGCGCTGCGCCGGCAGTCGTCCGAGGCGGCCTTCTGCACGGTCGGCTGCGTGCGGCTCGACCCGTCCGACGGCGGCTTCACCGCCTGCCTGGCCTCCGGCGGCCACCCCTACCCGCTGCTGGTGCGCCCCGGCGGGCGCGCCGAGGAGGTGATCGTGCGCGGCACGCTGCTCGGCGTCGAGGCCGAGCCGGTGCTCGAGCAGGTGTCGCTCGAGCTCGCGGCCGGTGACACGCTCGTGCTCTACACCGACGGCGTGGTCGACGCGCGCGAGCCGTCCGGCGAGCGCTTCGGCGAGGCGCGCCTGCACGCGGCGGTCGACGCCGCGGCGGGCGGCTCGGCCGAGGCGGTGGCGGAGGCGATCGACCAGGCGGTGGCGGCCTTCGAGCCCGACCACTCGCGCGACGACCGCGCGATCCTGGTGCTGAAGGTCAGTAGCTGAGCGGCGCGCCGGACGCCGTGACGGCGCCGAGCAGCGTGCCGAGCAGGAGGCCGTGAAGGCGAGCGCGGTCGATGTCGCGGTGCTCGATCCAGTCGAGCACCGCGCCGTCCATGAACCACAGCCAGCCGCGGACGGCCGCACGCAGCTCCGGAGTCGGCTCGTTCGAGAGCCCGGCCAGGATCCGCTCCGCAGTCTCGGCCCGGACGCGCTCGACCAGCTCGCGCACCTCGGGCACGGCGCCCACGCTGCGGATCAGCTTGTCGTACGCGCCCATGTGCTTCTCGACCCAGGCGAGGAACGCGTCCAGGCTGGCCGCAAGCTGCTCGACGGGCGGCTTGTCCGGGTCCGGCCGCGTGGCCTCGGCGAGCTCCGTCGCCGCCTGCTCCAGCGTGGCGGCGAAGTAGGCCTGCTTGGAGGGGAAGTAGTGGTAGAGCAGGGCCTTCGAGATCCCGGCCTCGCGCGCGATGCGCGCCATCGACAGCTCCTCGTAGCCGTGGCGGGCGAACAGCTCGGTTCCGGCTCGAGCAGCCGGCGGCGCCGCTCGTCGACACCTAGACGTGTGTAGGCGGGCGTAGCCATGTGCCGGGACTACGCTAGTGGGATGGCCGACGAGCCACACCCGCCCCGCCACCCGACGACGCCCGACGAGGAGCTGCTCGAGGCCGAGACCACCGCGATCCTCTCGGAGCTGACCGATGCGCAGCGCGTCCTGCGCATCCAGGACGAGCTGCGCGCCGGCTTCAAGACGCTGTCGCACATCGGCAAGGCGGTCTCGATCTTCGGCTCCGCGCGCACGCCGCCCGACCATCCGCGCTACCAGGCGGCGCGCGAGATGGCCCGGATGCTGGGGCACGCGGGCTACGCGATCATCACCGGCGGCGGGCCGGGGATCATGGAGGCCGCCAACCGCGGCGCGCGCGAGGCCGGCGTGCCCTCGGTCGGGCTCGGGATCGACCTGCCGAACGAGCAGGGCGTCAACCAGTACGTCGACGTCGAGCTCGACTTCCACTACTTCTTCGCGCGCAAGGTCATGTTCGTCCGCTACGCGAGCGGCTTCGTCGTCTTCCCCGGCGGGTTCGGGACGCTGGACGAGACGTTCGAGGCGGCGACGCTGCGGCAGACGGAGAAGATCCGCTACTTCCCGATCGTGCTGATCGGGCGCTCGTTCTGGAGCGGGATGATCGACTGGCTGGGCGACACCGTGATGGCGGAGGGCAACATCTCGCCGTCCGACGTGTCGGCCCTGCACGTGTGCGACGAAGCGGACGAGGTGCTGACGATCCTCGAGGACGTCCGTCACCGGCGGCCGCGGGCGGCATGATCGGCCGCGTCCGGCTGCGCGTCGCCGACGCCGACCGCATGCGGTCGTACTACGAGCGCACGATCGGCCTGCGCGCCGACACGTCGCTGATCGAGCTGATCGACGACCCCGACGCGCCGCCGGCGCCGGCCGGGTCGACGGGGCTGTTCCACCTCGCTCTGCTGGTTCCGGACCGCGGGTCGCTCGCGCAGGCCGTGCGGCGAGTCGTGCAGTCGGGCGAGCGCTTCACCGGCGCCTCCGATCACTTCGTGTCCGAGGCGCTCTACCTGCGCGACCCGGAGGGCAACGGGATCGAGATCTACCGCGACCGGCCGCGGTCGGAGTGGGAGTACGGGCCTGGCGGCGAGCTGAAGATGGGAACGGTCGCGCTCGACATCGACTCCGTGATGTCCGAGCTGCCGCCCGGCGGGGACGACGGGATGCCGGAAGGCACGCGGATGGGCCACGTCCACCTGCACGTGGCCGACCTCGCCGTCCTCAGAGGCGTTCTACGCGGGCGACCTCGGGCTCGACGTGACGGTCCGCAGCTACCCCGGCGCGCTCTTCCTGTCGCGCGACGGCTACCACCACCACATCGGGCTGAACACGTGGCAGGGCGAGGGCGCGCCGGCGCCGCCGCCCGGCTCGCGCGGGCTCGAGGACTTCGAGCTGGTGCTGCCCGACGCTTCCGAATCCGTGGTGGTCGACCCGTCGGGCAACCACGTGCGCGTACTGGCGGGCTGAACTTCGGGCATTGAGGGGGCGGGATCGGCCGGGATTCGGCATCGAGTCCTGCCCTGGGGTCGCTATACGAACCCCTAGGCAGGATTCGTCGAAGAAATCCGCCCCGCCGGCCCCTCACCTCCCCACCCAGCCGCAGTTCGCCGGCATGACACCACCGGTCTACGTCAGCGATTCGTGCACCCACTCGCCGTCGCGGCGCCCGAGCGTCAGGCGCTCGTCACCGCAACGGAAGACCGCCTGGTCCTCGTCGGTGCCCGGGTCGGTCGAGCACCTCGACGAGCGTGAGCTCGGGCGGCTCGGAGCCGCCGTGCTGCTCGGAGTAGATCCGGCGCGCGGCCGCCTCGAGCGTGTCGCGGTCCCAGCCGCGGTCGGCGGCGGCGGCCGCTGCGAGGTCTCGGTTGACCTGCTCGAGCGACCGCTCGAACGCGGGGCGCGAACGCGCGAGCTGCGCCTTGCGGGCGAAGTAGCCGCCGATGGCCAGCACCAGCAGGACGACGATGACGATGATCAGCCAGGTCGGCACGGCGCCATTACAGCACGACGTTGCGCGACATCAGGTGCGCCCCGACCTTGCGCTTCACTCGCTGGAGCGCGTTGTCGACCGTCTTGCAGTCGCAGCCGAGCTTCTCGCCGATGGCGGTGTAGGAGTGTCCGTCCAGGTAGAGCGAGAGCACGCGCGACTCGAGCTCGGAGAGCACGGTCGAGAGGCAGGCGACCAGCGAGCGCAGCTCCTCCGAGGAGATGACCTGGTTGACCGGATCGTGGACGGTCGAGCCGGGGAGCACCTCGTCGAGCGTCGGCTCGGAGTCTGAAGCGCCCGCGGGGGCGGCCGAGAACGAGACGTAGCCGTTGAGCGGCGTGTGCTTGTTGCGAGTCGCCGTCTTGACGGCGGTGATGATCTGGCGCGTGATGCAGAGCTCGGCGAAGTTGCGGAAGCTCGACTCGCGGTCGCTGCGGAAGTCGCGGATCGCCTTGTAGAGACCCACGAGCCCTTCCTGGATCAGATCCTCGGAGTCGCCGCCGACCAGGAAGTACGACGACGCCTTCAGGCGCACGAACGAGTAGTAGCGCCGCACGAGGCGGTCGTAGGCATCCGCGCTGCCCTGCTTGGCGAGCGCTATGAGATACCCATCCTCAAGCTGAACTTGAGCCTGAGCTCGTGTTGGAGACAATCTGGCCACGATCACACCCTTCCAGAACCCGCAAATTGGGTCCTTTTGTCGTGGCGCACACCTCCCCCGGCGCCCAATATCGTTGCCTCGAGGCCCATCAATAACCCTCAAGCTCAACGTTATATCGTGCAGGGTTGCACGCTTATGTGGACGCGTCAAGCCTTGACTGCAAGATCTCGTACAGCAGGACCGCCGCCGTGGCGCTCACGTTGAGCGACTCGATGCGGCCGCGGAGCGGCAGCGAGACCAGGTCGTCGCAGGCGGCCGCCACCCGCGGGCGCAGCCCCTTCCCCTCGGCGCCGAGCACCAGGACGACGCCGCCGGAGTAGTCGGGCGTGCGGTAGGACGTGCGGGCGCCGGCGGCGGCGCCGTAGCACCAGGCGCCGGCCGCCTTCGCGTCGGCGAGGAAGTCGGCCAGGTTGCGCACGCGCGCGATCGGCAGGTGCTCGACGGCGCCGGCCGACGCCTTGCAGACCGCCGCCGTGACCTCGGCCGAGCGCCGCTCGGGGATCACGACCCCGGTCGCCCCCACCGCCTCGGCCGTGCGGGCGACCGCGCCGAGGTTCTGCGGGTCGGTGACCTCGTCGAGCGCGACGATCAGCGGGTCGGGCTGGGCGAGCAGCTCGGCGTCGTCGGCGTACGGATACGGGTCGACCTCCGCGCAGACGCCCTGGTGGGCGTCCGATCCGCACCGCCGCTCGACCTCGTCGGCGGCCACGACCGACACCGGCGCGCCCGACCAGCCCTCGGCGGCCGCCGCCTCGGTCGCCCAGATCCGATGGACCTTCCGGCGGCCACGCAGGGCCTCGCGGACCGCGTTGCGGCCGTAGATGACCGTGTGGCGGTCGCCGTCCTCGCGCGGGCCGCGATCCTCGCGCGGCGGGTGCGCGTCACGCTTCGGCGGCCGCCGCCCGCGGCGCTCAGGTCGCCCGGACGAGCTCCGGTCCCTGCGGGCCGTCGCGCACCTCCCAGCCCAGGTCGCGCAGCTCGTCGCGCAGTCGGTCGGCCTCCGCCCAGTCCTTCGCCGCCCGCGCCTCGTCGCGCCGCTCGGCCAGCTCGACCGCCTCGGGCGGCGGCCCCGCCTCCTCCGACAGCAGCGACTCGATGCCGAGCACGCCGAGCATCTCGCGCAGGTGGCTGTCGCCGGTGCCCTCGGGCAGCTTGTTCGCCGCCCCGATCCACTCGTACAGCGCCGGCAGCGCCCGCGCGGTGTTGAAGTCCTCGGCCAGCGCGTCGAAGAACGCGTCGCGGTGCACGGCCAGCTGCTCGGGCGATTCGCCCTCACTCAGCCGGCGGCCCGCCTCGCGGATCCGCCGCGCCGCGTTGCCCGCCGCCTCGAGCGACTCGGGCGTGAAGCTCAGCGGCTGCCGGTAGTGGCCGGTGGAGAAGTAGAGGACGAGCGTCGCGCCGCCGACCTCGTCGAGCACGTCGGCCAGCCCGCGGATGTTGCCGACCGACTTGGCCATCTTCTCGCCCTCGGACGCCTCGAGCATGCCGTTGTGCATCCACAGCCGCGCGAGCGGCTTCCCGCGCCCGGCCACCGTTTGCGCGACCTCGTTCTCGTGGTGCGGGAAGACCAGGTCGATGCCGCCGCCGTGGATGTCGAACTCCAGCCCCAGCAGCGCCTCGGCCATCGCCGAGCACTCGATGTGCCAGCCCGGCCGGCCGCGGCCCCACGGCGAGTCCCATGAGGTGTCCTCGCCCTCCTTGTGCGCCTTCCAGAGCGCGAAGTCGAGCGGGTCCTCCTTCAGGTCGGCGCCCTCCACGCCCTCGCCCTGATCCATCTGGTCGACGTCGCGGCGCGACAGCGAGCCGTACTCGGGCAGCGTGCGCACGCGGAAGTAGACGTCGCCGCCGGCCGGGTAGGCGTGCCCGCGCTCGACCAGCGCGCCGATCAGGTCGAGGATCGGCTCGACGTACTCGGAGGCGAGCGGCTCGTGGTCGGGCCGGCCGAGCCCGAGCCGCTCGGTGTCGGCAACGTAGTGCGCCGTCATCTCGCGCGCGAGGTCCGCCGACTCGCGCCCCGCCGCGCGCGCGGCGTCGTAGATCTTGTCGTTGATGTCGGTGATGTTGGCCACCAGCGTCACGCCGTAGCCCTCGTGCTCGAGGAAGCGCTTCAGCTGCGAGAAGACGACGTACGGCCGCGCGTTGCCGACGTGCACGCGCGAGTAGACGGTCGGGCCGCAGGCGTAGATGCCGACTTTGCCCGCGTCGCGCGGCTCGAACGGCCGCAGCTCCCGCGCCCCCGTGTCATAGAGCCTGATGGTCCGCACCGCGGCGGACCTTACCGCGATCGTGATCGTGGGCGGCATCGCGCTGTTCGTCGTCGACTGGGGGGCGACGATTGCCAGGGCGCGCCGTGTGACGAGGGGGGTCGCGGTCGCGATCAGAGCGCAGCTTCGCGATCGGGACTGATCGGGGCCTCGGGGAGTCGCATCAGCGCGAGCGCCGCGGGGAGCGGCTCTGCGTCGTGCAGAACGGCCAGGCTGAGCCGGCGCTCGGCAGAAGGCTCGAGCGGCAGCACGCGCAGCCCCGACCGGTCGTCGGGGATCGAGAGCTCGGGCATGATCGTGACGCCGAGGCGCTCGCGCACCATCGCGGCGATGCTGACCGTGTCGCGGACCTCGTAGTGCCGCCGCAGGCGCACGCCGGCCGCCCGCGCGAGCCCGGAGATGATCGGCTCGCAGCCGCCGGCGGGCATGATGAACGGCTCCCGGCCCAGCGCGGCGATCGGCACCGCCCCGTCGTCCGCGAGCGGATGGTCGATGGGCAGGACGGCCAGCAGCTCGTCGCTGGCGAGCGGGGATGTCAGCAGGTCGTCGAACGGCTGGGCCACCACGCCGACGTCCACCGCCCCGGTCCGCAGCCAGTCGAGCACCTCGGAGTCCGACCCCTCCAGCACCCGTACGCGCACGTCGGGATGCGCAGCCGCGAACTCCCGCAGCAAGGACGGCATGATCCGGGCGTTCACGCTCGACAGCACGCCGATCCGCAGCGTCGTCGCGTGCTGCTCGGCGGCTGCGGCGACGTCCGCCCGCAGGCCCTCGAGCTGGGCGAGGATGATGCTCGCCCGCTCGGCGACGCTCTCGCCCACCGAGGTCAGTGAGACGCCGTTGGCGTGGCGCACCAGCAGCGACACGCCCAGCTCGCGCTCGAGCCCGCGGATCGCGTGGCTGACCGCCGGCTGGGTCATGAGCAGCTGCTCGGCGGCCCGGGTGACGCTGCCGGTGAGCGCGACGGCATGCAGAGCCCGGAGCTGCGCGAAGGTCACGGCCTCATGCTCGCACGGCCGCCGCGGCGGCGACGAACCCGGTCACCACGGGATGCGGGCGCCCGGGCTCCGACCGCATCTGCGGCACGAACAGCGTCGCGACGTAGAACGGGTGGTCCTCGAGCTCGAACACGCGGGCGTCGCCGTCGGCGTCGACGCCCGTGATGCGGAAGCCGGCGGCGTCGAGCTGTTCGCGGTGGTCCGGGTTGAGGCCGAAGTTGCAGTAGTACTGCTCCTCCGCCTCGGTCGCGCCGCCGTACAGGCGGCCGGCGGGATCGAGCGTCACGTGCATCGTCCGCCCGGCCACCTCACAGGTGAGCGGCGTGACGAACAGCCGCGACGCGTACGGGTCGTACTCGGCGTGCTGCGCGTCCGCGAAGCCGAGGACGTTGCGGGCGAACTCGAGCAGCATGTGCTGGCAGCCGCCGCACGTGCCGAGCGTCGGCACTCCCTGCTCGCGTCCGTGCCGCAACGCGGCCAGCGCGCCGTCGAGGCTGCGGTAGGGGCTGCCGGGCGCGCACCAGATGGCGTCCGCCTCGGGCAGCTCCTCGTCGGTGGCGATCCACCGCGCCTCGACCTCGACGCCGAGCGCCGCGGCGGAGTGAGCGATGGCGTCGTCGGTGGCGACGTGGGGCGGGAAGTCGGGAATCCGCTCCCCGACGATGGCGATCACGGTCATGGCGAGCAGCCTCGCGGGCGCTGCACGCCTCGTCCAATGCGCATCCGCCTTGTCGCTATGAGCGAACGCTCATGACCGCCTCGGCCAGCGCGCGGACGGCGGGCCGGATGGCGGCCTCCTGGATCTGGCCGTAGCCGAGCAGCAGCGTCGGCGGGCGGCCGGTCGGGTCGGCCCAGTTCTCGGCCATCGGGCTGACCTCGATCCGCCGCCGCCGCGCCTCCTCGACGATCGCGTCCTCGTCGTCGGAGTCCGGCAGCGCGACCGTCGCGTGCAGCCCGGCGGCGATGCCGCTCACCGAGGTCTCGGGCAGCTCCTCGGCGAGCGCCTGGATGAGCGCGTCGCGGCGGGCGCGGTAGCTGCCGCGCATGCGGCGGAGGTGGCGGTCCAGCTCGCCGCGGACGAGGAAGTCGGCGAAGGCGTGCTGCTCGATGCGGTCGGTCTGGTGATCGACGTGCCGCTTGGCGTCGGCCATCGGCTCGATCAGGCTCGACGGCAGCACGAGCCAGCCGATCCGCAGCGCCGGCGCCAGCGTCTTGCTCGCCGATCCGGCGTAGACGACGCGCTCGGGGTCGAGGCCCTGGAGGGCGCCGATCGCCGCACGGTCGTAGCGGTACTCGGCGTCATAGTCGTCGTCGATGGCGATCGCGTCGTGGTCGCGCAGCCAGGCCAGCAGCTCGGTCCGCCGCTCGCCCGCGAGGACGACGCCGGTCGGGTGCTGGTGCGCCGGGGTGAGCACGACGGCGTCGACCGCGGGCAGGTCGTCCACGCGGATCCCGAGCTCGTCGACCGCGACCGCGACCGGCTCGAGGCCGGCGCGCCGGGCCAGCTCCTTCTGCTCGGGGTAGCTGGGGTCCTCGAACGCGATCCGCCGGGCGCCGGCCCGGGCGAGCGTCCGGCACACGAGGTCCAGGCCCTGCGAGTAGCCGCACGTGACCATCACGCGCGACGGCTCGGCCACGACCCCGCGCACGCGGCCGAGGTAGTCCGCGAGGGCGGCGCGCAGCACGCCGACCCCGCGCGGGTCGCCGTAGCCGAGGTCGGCGTCGGTCATCGTCGAGAGCGCCTCGCGCAGCGAGCGCAGCCAGGCCTGGCGCGGGAAGGTCGAGACGTCGGGGATGCTGGGCCGAAAGTCGTAGCGGACCGGCGGCGCCTGCGGCTCCTCGGCCGCCGGCGCTGCCGCCGAGGTCTCGGACACGCGCGGCCGGGTGCCCTGGCGCAACAGCAGGTAGCCCTCGGCGGCGAGCTGCGCGTAGGCGTCGACGATGATCCGCCGCGAGACGCCGAGCTGGTGGGCGAGGTCGCGCGTCGACGGCACCGGCGTGCCGGGGCGGAGCGCCCCGCTGCGGATCGCCCGGCGCAGCTGGTCCTCGACCTGGGCGCCCAGCGTGCCGTTGCCCCGGCTGACCGAGAGCAGGAGCTCTACCGGCTGACTGGTCTCATTCAACGCCGCGAAGGTGGATCTTCCATATGCCCCAGCGGAACGTGAGCATACGCCGCATGACCACGTTGACCTCCACGCCCGGCGCGACTCGCATCCTCGGCAGCTCGGTCATCGCCCGCCTGCCGCTCGCGATGCTCGGCATCGCGCTGCTGGTCCACGCCCGCCACGTGACGGGCTCCTTCGCCGCCGCCGGTCTGGTCGCCGGCGCCTATGCCGTCGCCGCCGGCGTCGGCGGCCCGCTGCTCGGCCGCCTCGTGGACCGCCGTGGTCAGACCATCGTGCTCGTGCCCAGCGTGCTGGCCGCCGCAGGCCTGCTGGCCGGCGCCGCCGCGCTGCCGGCCGGCGCGCCGCTCGCGCTGCTGCTCGGCCTCGCGGCCGGCATCGGCTTCGCCACGCCGCCGCTCGGCGCGTGCGTCCGCACGCTGCTCCCCGGCCTGGTCGACGAGGACACCGTCCGGGTCGCGTACGCCGTCGACGCCACGGCCGTCGAGCTCACCTGGGTCTTCGGCCCGCCGCTGGCCTTTGCGGTCGGCGCGCTGTGGTCGACGGGCGGCGCGCTGGCCGCCGCCGGCGCCGTGATGCTGCTCGGCACGATCGCCTTCGCCGCCCAGCCGGCGTCGCGCAACTGGCGCCCCGCGCCCGGCCGCGAGCGCCCCGCGGGCGGCTCCCTGCGCGCGCCGGGCATGCGTACGCTGGTGAGCGTGCTGACGGCGGCGGGCATGCTCTTCGGCGCCGTCGAGGTCGGCGTGCCGGCCGCCAACGAGGCGCTCGCCGGCCCGCTCATGGGCCTGTGGGGCCTCGGCTCGCTGGCCGGCGGCGTGATCACGACCCGCCGCGGCGGCGGCGCCCACACCCCCGCCGGGCTCGCGCTCGTGCTCGCATTCCTGGCCGCCGGCCACCTCGCCCTGGTCGCTGCCACCGGCAGCACCGGCGCGCTCGCGGCCGCCCTCTTCGTCGCCGGCGCGGCGATCGCGCCGACCTGCGCGAGCGTCTACGCGATGGTCGAGCAGGTCGCCCCGAAGGGCACGGTCACCGAGGCCTTCGCGTGGCTGGCCACCGCACTCTCGGTCGGCACCGCGGCAGGCGCCTCCGTCGCCGGCATCCTTGCCGAGCAGGCCGGCCCGGCGGCCGCCTTCGTCCTCGCCGGCATCGCCGGCGCCGTCGCGCTCGTCACCGTCGTGCTGCGCGGCTCGACGCTCCAGGACGCGGCGCCCGACGCCGTCGCGGTCCTCACCTGAGGGTCGCCACCGCCAGCGCCGCGGCGCCCTCGCCGCGGCCCACGAAGCCCATCCCCTCGCCGGTCGTCGCCTTCACGTTGACCGAGCCGAGGACGGCTCCCAGCGAGGCGTGGATCGCCTCGCGGTGCGGCGCGAGCTTCGGACGCTCGAGCATCACCGTGGCGTCGACGTGCACGAGCTCGTGGCCGGCAGCGCGCACGCGCGCCACCACGTCGCGCAGCAGCTCCATCGAGTCGGCGTCCTTCCAGGCCGCCTCGGTGTCCGGGAAGTGCTGCCCGATGTCGCCCAGGCCGGCCGCGCCGAGCAGCGCGTCGGCGATCGCGTGCGCGAGCACGTCGGCGTCGGAGTGGCCGGCCAGGCCGCGCTCGAACGGGATCTCGACGCCGCCGAGCACGAGCCGGCGGCCCTCCTCGAAGCGGTGCGAGTCGATCCCGATGCCGGTCCTCACCCGAGTGGCTCCAGCCGCCGCTGCCGCCGCTCGAACACCGCGATCTCGCTCACGCCGGCCTTCTCCAGCAGCTCGACCGCGCGCTCGTACTCGAAGCCGAGCTGGTCCGACGTGTGCGCGTCGCTCGACAGCGCGATCGGGCACCCGGCATCGACGAGCATGTCCAGGAACGGCTCCGACGGGTACTGCTCGCCGACCGGCTTGCGCCAGCCGGCGGTCGACAGCTCGACCGCCACGCCGGTGTCGGCGAACGCCTCCACGGCGGGCTCGTAGTAGCGCCGCAGGTCGCCGTCCGGGAGCGGCGCCGCGCGGCCCCAGACCTTCACCAGGTCGGGGTGGCCGATGATGTCGTAGAGCCCGGAGCGGGCCGACTCGGCGAGCGTCTCGAAGTAGCGCCGCCAGACCTTCTCGGGCGACTCGCCGCTGCCCCAGATCGAGAAGTCCTCGGTGTCCAGCGAGTGGTCGCGCAGGAAGTGGATCGAGCCGACCACGTAGTCCCACTCGCAGCCGTCGAGCACGCTCGCGATGCGGTCCTCGCGGCCCGGCACGAAGTCCATCTCGATCCCCAGCTTGAGGTCGGTCTCCTCGCGCACGAAGCCGCAGTAGGCGTCGAGGTCGTCGAACGCATAGCGGCGCCAGAACGGGTGCTCCCAGATGTCGAGCGCGGCGCTGAAGCGGTAGATGTGCTCGGCGACGCCGAGCTCGGCGATCCCGCGCTCGGTCGCGGTCTCGCGGTACCGGTCGACGCTGGCGGCAGTGAACGTCTCCTCGAACCGCTCGGGACTGTCGTCAAGCCGCAGGTGGACGTGGTAGTCGGTCAGCAAGCAGGTGCTCGGCGATCGCCAGGTCGTGGGGGGTCGTGACCTTCAGGTTGGCGGGCGTGGACTCTATGACCCGCACGGTCCCGCCCGTGCGCTCGACCAGCCAGGCGTCGTCGGTCGCCTGCGCCAGCACGTCGCCCGAGACCGCCAGCGCGCGCTCGAGCGCCTCGCGCCGGAACGCCTGCGGCGTCTGGATCGCCCACAGGCGCGAGCGGTCGAGCGTGGCGACGACGAGCCGGTCCGGGCCGGCCTCCTTGACCGTGTCGGTCACCGGCGCTGCCGCCACCGCGCAGTCGGCGTCCGCGAGCGCGGCGAGCGCCTGCTGGAAGTGCTCGGGCGTGACCAGCGGACGCGCGGCGTCGTGGACGACGACGTCCCCCGGCGGCGCGGCCGCCAGCGCCGCGCGGACCGACTCCGAGCGCGTCGTGCCGCCCGGCACGGTCACGCAGCCCGCGATCTCGTGGCCCGGCGGCGCGGCCACCACGATCTCGTCGATCCCGGCCGCGCGCAGCGCGTCGAGCGACCAGTCGATCATCGGGCGGCCGGCCAAGACGACGAACGCCTTGGGCCGTCCGGCGCCAAGGCGTTCACCGCTGCCGGCGGCCACGAGAAGCGCGACCGCCATCGTCCGAGGTGCGGGGCGCCTAGGAGGCGGCCGCCAGCTTGTCCGAGCGCGTCAGGAGGTCGTCGAGGTAGGCCTCGGCCTCGTCCTCGGACTTCTCCAAGGCGTACATCATCTCCGAGGCGAGGATCTTCTTGGCTCGCGTGTACATCTGCTTCTCGCCCGTCGACAGACCCTTGTCCTGCTCGCGCACGGCGAGGTTGCGGACGACCTCGGCGAGCTCGTAGATGTCGCCGGTCTTGATCTTGTCGCGGTTGTGCTTGAAGCGACGGTTCCAGTTCTTGGGCATCTCCGACACGTCGTCGGAGAGCACCGCGAGCACCTTCTTGACGGTGTCCTCGTCGATGACCCGGCGGAGACCGGCCTTGCCGGCGTTCTCACACGGGACCATCACGGTCATGTCGTTATGAAGGATCTTGATCGTGAGGTACTGGCGCGTCTCGCCCAGGATCTCCTTCGCTTCCTTCTTGATGACCTGCCCGGCCCCGTGATGGGGATAGACGACGTTGTCACCGACCGATGAAGTCGATGCACTCCGCTTCGCGGGTGATCTCAAGGTCCTCGATCTGCTCGGTAGCTGTCTCGGTGGGGATGGTGTCCTCCTTCATCAGGGTTCGTCCGGATGCCGGACGACCGTACGTCTCGCGCAGCGCGCGCTCATGTCTGCAGGTAGCGGTCCACGAGGTTGATCTCCTGTAGGCGGCGAAGGCCCTCGCGGATGTCCTTCGCCCGGATCTCACCCACGCCGTCGACCGACTCCAGCTCGGGGTCGGTCGCCGCCAATATCTCGTCGAGCCCGCGGAACTCGCGGACGATGTTCTGCACCACCAGCTTCGGGAGCCGGGGGATGCGGCCGAGGATGCGATAGCCGCGGGGCGAGACGGGATAGTCGAGCGTGTTGACCTTGCGGTCATACCCGAGCAGCTCCGCCAGCCGCCCGAAGTCCAGCAAGTCTTGATGGGCCAGCCGAGCGATGCCGTCGAGCGCGACGGCGAACGCGTCGTCACGCGGCTCGGCCAGGTAGTCGTGCAGGAGCGCGGCCTTGTCGCCGGCGACGCCGACCATGGTCTCCTCGAGCTGCATCTCGATCAGCCGGCCCTCCGAGCCGAGCTCGACGATGTAGCGCTCGATCTCCACGGCCATGCGCGTCACCAGCTCGGCGCGCTGGAGCACGGTGAGGACGTCGTGCAGCGTGACGCCGCCCTCGAACTCGAGCGCGGTCAGGCGGGTGCTGACCTGGTCGAGCCGGGAGCGGTACTTGTCGAGGGTCGCCAGCGCCTGGTTGGCCTTGGCCAGCACGGCGGGGATCTCCTCGAGGATGTACTTCGCGCCGTCGACGTAGAGGCTGACCACGTCGCGCCGCTGCGAGACGGCGATGACGAGCGCGTCGGTCTGCTTCGACACGCGCTCGGCCGTGCGGTGACGGGTGCCGGTCTCCATCGACAGGATCGTCGGGTCCGGCATCAGCTGGACGTTGCACCAGGCGATCTTGGTCGCCGTGCCGTTGAGCGCGATCGCGCCGTCCATCTTGGCCAGCTGGTAGATCATCGCCGGCGAGTAGTCGATGTCGAGCTTGATGCCGCCCGAGAAGAGGAATGCGAGCTCGTCCGGGTCGCCGATCACCAGCAGTCCGCCGGTGCGGGCATGGACGATGTTGTCGATGCCCTCGCGCACCGCGGTGCCGGGCGCGACCATCTCCAAGGCCTTGACCAACCGGGGCTCCTGCCGCGCTTCGAGCTCAGCGAGCTCCTCCCCGGATCGCGGCGTCATCACCTCTCAATTCTAGCAGTTGGGTTAACGGAGTCTAAACCCCAGAGTGACGCCAACTGGATCGATTCAGTCGCGGCTCAGGCCGCCCGCGCGGCCCGCTCCTGCCGCGGCAGCGCCGCACGCAACGCCGCCCGCAGCGTCGGGGCCTCGACGCCGCCGGACTGCGGCGGCCCGATCACCGGCGACAACCCGAACTTGGCGGCCTCGGCCAGCCGGCGATCCGCGTGCCCGACCGACCGCAGCTCGCCCGTCAGCCCGACCTCGCCGAAGCACGCCACCGGCCGCTCGCCGTCCCCCAGCGCGACCCCGCGCTGGGCGCTCGCCACCGCGAGCGCGACCGCCAGATCGGCGCCCGGCTCGTCCACCCGCACGCCGCCCGCCACGTTGACGAACACGTCGGCCGAGCCGACGGCGACGCCGGCGTGGCGGGCGAGCACCGCCAGCACGAGCGCCAGCCGGTTGCGGTCGATCCCGTTGGCGACCCGCCGCGGCGGCACGAGCTCCGACGGCGAGACGAGCGCCTGGACCTCGACGAGCAGCGGCCGCGAGCCCTCCATGGCGGCCAGCACCGCGCTGCCCGGCGCCTTCGTCGCCTCGCCGACGAAGCGCGCCGACGCGTCGGCGACCTCGACGAGGCCGCCCTGGCGCATCTCGAACACGCCGACGTCGTTGGTCGAGCCGAAGCGGTTCTTCAGGGCCCGCAGCGTGCGGTAGGTGCGCTCGCGCTCGCCCTCGAATTGGAGCACGCAGTCGACCAGGTGCTCGAGCACGCGCGGGCCGGCCAGCGCGCCCTCCTTGGTGACGTGGCCGACGAGCAGGACCGCGATCGCGCGCGCCTTGGCCAGCCGCGTGATCCGGTCCGCGACCTCGCGCACCTGGCCGACCGACCCCGCGGCGCCGGTGAGGTCGGCGGCGTGCAGGGTCTGCACCGAGTCGATCACGCAGACCTCCGGGCGCTCGGCGTCGAGCGTCGCGAGCACCGTCTCGAGGTCGGTCTCGGCCAGCACCGGCACCTCGAGCGCCGCGCCGGGCAGCCGCTCGGCCCGCAGCCGGATCTGGGCGGCCGACTCCTCGCCCGAGACGTAGAGCGTGCGGCGGCCGGCGCCCTGGAGGTTGCCCAGCGCCATCGAGGTCAGCGTCGACTTGCCGATGCCCGGCGAGCCGCCGATCAGCACGAGCGAGCCGGGGACGAGGCCGCCGCCGAGGATGCGGTCGAGCTCGCCGATCCCGGTCTTCAGCCGCGCGTGGCGCTCCGCCCGCACCTCGGCCAGCCGTACGGGCTTGGCCGCCCGGCCGGCGGCGCGCCTGGCGGGCGCCTTCGCGGCCTCCTCGGCGAGCGTGTTCCACTCGCCACAGCCCGGGCACTGGCCGTGCCACTTGGCGGACTCGGTGCCGCAGGCGGAGCAGACGAAGACGGACGAGGACTTGGCCATGGGCCTGGGGACAGTAGGCGCGAGGGCGGACGAGTTCGCCCCCGCTCGGGTAGCATCGGCAGCCCTGAGCGCGAAGACCTACACGAAGGAGCTGCGTGCCTCGTTGGGCTACGTCGCGACGTGGCTACCCGCCGTCCAGGTCCGGCTCGGCGACGTCGGGCTCCTGCGCGGGCACTCGTACCAGCGGGTGGCGTCCGCGACTGACTTCGGCCTGACGTTCACCACCCGCACGAGCCCTGCGCGAACGTCGTTCGAGCACCTCACGGCCAACGAGGTGAGCTTCCGGCCGCAGGCCGACGCCACGGTCCCCGGCGCGCTCGGAGCGCTCGCCGACGTCGGAGCCCGCTTCGACGTCGAGTTCCGTTCGGCGGGCGCGATCCTGTTCCGGCTCGGCGAGAGCAGGATCAGCGAGATCGAGGATCGCCACTCCGTCGGCGAGCGGATCACGCAGCTGCACGGCAGCGGCGACTGGCCGGACGACCACGTGCTGGTCACCGAGGTGGTCGAGTCGGACGCGACGACCGTCCTGATCTCCTCGGCGAGCGGCGCGACGGCGACGTTCCGGGCCAATGCCGCGGTCGGGCTGGGCCCCGCGAGCCTCGTCGACGCCGGCGCCGGCCTCGCGCTCGTCAACAGCAGCCAGATCGGCACGCAGATCGTCGCCGAGTCGGGCCTGACACCACTGTTCCGCTGCTTCGGGTTCCGCCGGCGCATCGTCGGCCGAGCACGCTTCGGGCCGCTCCGCACGCCGGAGACGCTCGCCGACGTCGACTACGACGACTACGACTGACCCGACAGCACGAACGCCCCCCACGTGCCGGGATGGTCCAGCGGCGTCTCGTCGGGTGCGTACTCGCCGGCGAGCAGCGCCTGGATCGCCTCGAGGTGATCGTGCAGGTCCGTTCCGGGGCGCGCCCCGGCGAGCCGGCGCTCCACGTCCGCGCGGAGCACCGCGGCCGTGAGCGTCCGTAGGTGCCCCCGCGCGCCCGAGACGGCTTCGGGCACCGCCTCCTGCTCATCGAACAGCCGCCGGTAGAGCTCCTCGACGAACAGCGCGGCGGGATAGTCCTCGACCGGCCAGAGCGTGCTCAGCACGTGCCCGGCGCCCGCCGCGAGCATCGCGGCCGGCAGGCTCACGAACTCCTCGCCGCCCCCGGTCATCGTGTTGCCGTGCAGCCGGCGAAGCGCGGTGCTGACTCCGGTCTCACATGCCGACAGCACCACGAGCCGCGTCGGCTCGAGGTCGACCGGGTCGCCGCCGAACGCCATCACGCCCAGAGCGCCGTCGGCCAGCACGAGCTTGGAGAAGTGCGGGTCGCGCCAGTCGTTGATCGCGTGGCAGGCGAAGTGGAGATAGCGCGGGCCGCGGCACGCCTCCAGCACGTCCTCCGTCATCGCCTCCGGGCCGGCGAGCACGGCGGCTCCGTGCGCCTCCAGCACCGCACGCTCGTACGCCGCGAACGGCAGGTCGCCCTGCGGGTCGATCGCCGCCACCACGCCGCTCGCCTCCGCGGCCCGTCCCGCTGCTGCCGCGATCGCGAGGCTCGGGACGAACGAGAGCCGGTAGTGGTCGACGAACGGCCGCGACCCGTCCGGTGCGCGCGCGGCGTGGAGCGGGAGCGGGGCGATCAGGTTCGGCGCCGCGCACACCACCTCGGCCCCCCGCTCGACGCCGATCGCCTGGAGTCGTGCCATCAGCGGACCCATCAGATGGCTCCAGGCCCCGTCGCAGGCGGCATCGACCGCGGCCTCCCAGCCGGTGAAGTCCCGCTCGCGCAGGAAGTCGAGATATGCGTTGACCCACCAGGCGAGGCCGATCCCCTCGTCCATGCCCATCGCCGTACGCCGCTCGAGCGGCAGCTCGAGGACGTGTTCGGGACCGACCCGCTCGGCGCCGGCGGGGACGACGTACGCCGCGGTGCCTTCATCGCCCACGACCGCCGACACCACAGCACCCCCGGCCGGGATCGCCTGGAGCAGCATGTCGAGCCCGTAGTCGCCGATCCGATCCGCCCGGTAGCGCTTGAGGAACCGCGCCCGCCCGCCCTCCATGAGCAGGAACGCCCGCTCGTGCCGCCCGGCACGCACGGCGCACAGGGCGGCGGCGGGGTAGAGCGCGCTGTCGCGCGCCGACTCGGCCAGAACACGGTCCGCCCACCCGCCCGCCATGCGGCCCTCGACGGCCGCTATCGCGCGCTCGTAGGCATCCAGCGCAGGCTCCCAGCTCCGGTCGGCGGCATGCGCTTCCGCGACGTGCCGCAGCTCGATGATCTGACCGTCGCGGTCGCCGGCCCGCGCGTAGGCCTCCGCGGCGTGCTCGTGCAGCTCGGCCGCGTCGCCGGGCTCCACTCGGGCACGAGCGGCCAGCGCCTCGGCCGCGAGCTGCGGCGTCCGCGCGAGCTCGAGCGCCTCGGCGGCCCACTTCCGCGCAAGCGCCGGCGAGCGGTCCTCGACGACCTGGACGCCCGTGAGCAGCACGAGGCATCGGATCTCCCCGGCGCCGACCGCGGCCAGCGCGGCCTCGATGCATCCTTGCGCCTCGTCGAGCCGCTCCTCGCGGCCGTACGCCTCCATGCGGTTGAGCCAGTGGGCGCGCCGGCGCTGGAGCTGGGCGTACATCCCCGGGTCCGTGTCCGGTTCGCCGAGGTGGTCCAGCCCGCGCCGCCAGGCGGCGTCGGCCGCCGCGCCGCGCGCGTCCGGGTCGAGCTCCTCGCCGCGCTCCGCCAGCTCGCCCGCCAGCAGGCACGCCATCGCCGCCCGCGACGCGCTGCCCGTGCGCTCGACGTCATCGAGGATCTCCCGCACCTCGCCGAGCTCGCGGTTCTGGAGCAGCAGCGCCTCCGCGAGCCCGAGGCGCGCGCCGAACCGCAGCTCCGCGACGTCGTCTGCCGTGCGCGGCGAGAAGAACGCGAGCAGCGGATCGTCGAGATGGGCGGGATCGAGCACGTCGACCGCCACCCGGTACGCGTCCTCCGCCTCCTCGTAGCGTCGGTGCCGGACGAGCGCCTTCGCCAGCTCGACGCGGGCGACGCCACAGCCGATCGGGTCGCGCTCGGGCACGCGGATCGCGACCGCCGCCTCGAGGTGCGAGAACGCGAGATCCGTGTCGCCGAGCTGCTCGTACGCCCTCGCCACCGTGCGGTGCAGCTCGCCCTTCTGCGCCGGGTAGAGCCGAGCGTCGATCTGTCCGATCAGCGGCTCGAGCTGCGCGATCACGTCGCGCGGCTCCGGCTCCGCCCCGAGTGCCTGATGTCGCTGAGCGGCGGCCGCGATCGGCGCCGTCACGGAATGCGGAGCCGGGACACCGATCAGCCGGACGTAGGCGTACGCGCCCGGCACGCCGAGACGGTGCGCGGCAGCCAGCAGCGCCCGCGGGTCCCAGGGCGGGTGGGACTCGCCCATCGCCTCCGCGACCTCCGCCAGAGCGCCGCCGGCGAACAACGCGTCGGTGTGCTCGTGCAGGCAGCGCTCGGCGTCCTCCCACGTCGTGGCGGCCGCCAGCGCCGCCGCCGCGCCCGCGTCCGCGCCCCAGACCGCGATCGGGGCACCGAACACCGCGAGCACGCCGGGCAGGCCGGACACCGGCTCGCAGACATGCCGGACGCGGTAGAGGATTCGCACCGTCCGGGGCGCCGACACGTCGGCGCCGAGCCGGGCGAGCTCGTCGAGCCCGTGGACGGCGATCTCCTGAAAGCCCGGCAGGGTCTCCTGGATCTCGCGGAAGAAGAGCAGCGTGAAGCGGTCGGTGAGCGTGTGGTCGCGACTGCGGTCCACGAGTCCGTCGAGCTCGGCGGAGTCCTCCCACAGGATCAGATGCCGGCCCGGGGTGTCGGACCACCAGAACGCGCGCTCGCCGCCACCGGCGTGCGCCAGCCGGATGCGCCGCGCCACGGTCTCCTCGTAGCGAAACGTGCCGTCGGTGGTCATCGCCCGCGCGGTCATCCACGGGTCGTCGAGCGTGAGCGCGCCCCGTACCAGGAGCCCGCGGGCCTCGAGCGACGGGAGCGCGCCGTCGACGACCTCCAGTGCCCGCTCGACCGGGACGTCGGGGATGGGCTCACCCTCGTCGAGGCTGAAGAAGACCTCCTGCTCGGATCCGTCGCGCTCGAGACCGTCCGCGTAGTACGCCAGCCGCCGCTGATCGGCGAACAGCAGCACGGCTCACGTCCGTGAGCTGGAGATCACGCGCCCACCCGGCCCGGCCGCGCCGGCCGGCACCAGATCGCGCGCCCGCTGCGCGACCACGCCCATCCCGAGCGCGTCGGCGGTCAGCACGGCGTCGGCGAGCAGGTCGCGCGCCCGCGCCTTGTCGCCCCGGCGCCGGCGCGCCAGCAGCATCTCGGCGTAGGCGAGCTGGGTCCGCGCCACCCACGGCCGCGCGCCCATGTTCTCGTGCATGGCCAGCGCGTCGATGAAGTGCCCCTCGGCCACCTCCCACGAGCGCATCGCCGCGGCCAGCGTGCCGAGCAGCCGCGAGGCGGCGCCGTTGCAGGTCGCCGCCCGGCCGACCACCACGTTGCGGCCCGCGTAGGGCTCCAGCTGCGCGTACAGCGGCTCGGCCCGCGCGCCGTCGCCGAGCGCACCGCAGACCTCGGCCAGCAGCGTCACGCCGATCAGCCAGTTCGCGTCGCGCGGCATGTCGTCGCCCGCCAGCGACGAGAACTCCGCCCGCGCCTCGTCCATCCGCCCGAGCTCGATCAGCAGCAGCGCCAGCGCCGCCCGCCAGGCCTTGAGCATCGGGTAGAGGTCGATGAAGCGGCGCACCGACGGCTCGACCTCGGCGAGCCGGCCCTGCTCGCGGCGGATGTTGAACATCGCCTGCCAGTAGGCGTTGACGGCGTTCTCGGCCTGGCCGTGGCGGCCGATCTCGAGCGCCTCGTCGGCGAGCTGCTCGGCGTCCTCGAAGCGGCCGTCGAGCTGCGCCCGGGTGCAGCGCAGCAGCGACGTCCACCAGCGCCAGATCGGCCGCTGGAGCGCCTCGGCGAGCTTCGAGGCGGCGGCGATCTGGATGTCGGCGCCCTGGATGTCGCCGAGCTCGAGCAGGTCGACCACCGTCCAGCCCGCGCCCTCGAGCTCGAGCTCCGGGTCGCCGGTCTCCTCGGCCACGCGCCGCAGCTCGGCCGCGACCTCGAGCCGCTCGTTCACGTTCTCCGGCCGCCACAGCGCGTAGTGGCGGGCGTCGAGGCAGGTCGCCAGCGTGCGCGGGTCGCCGAGCCGGCGCGCGAGGTCGACCGCCTGCTCGGACAGCGCCAGGCGGCGATCCGGGTCGCCCGAGTAGTAGAGCTCCAGCGCGAGCCGGGCCAGCAGCCGCGCGCGCAGCGGGCTGTCCTCGTCGCCGAGCGACGCCAGCGCCTCCTCGAGCAGCGCCAGGCGCGCCTCGTCGACGCGGCCGAGCACCGACCACTGACCGGCGAAGCCGAGCGCCGCGCGGCCGAGCAGCGACGGGTCGCGCAGCACGCGCGCCGTGGCGGCCGCGGTCTGGAACGTGGTACGCGCCGCCGCCTCCATGCCGGCGCGATCCTCGGACGCACCCTGCGCGAGCAGCAGCTCGGCGCGCACCGGATCCTCGAAGGCGCCGGTCAGCTCGCGCGCCCGCAGCGCGGCGCGGTAGTGCTGCGCGGCCTCCTCCCAGGCGAGCTGGCGGTCGGCGCGGCGCGCGGCGGCGAGCGCGTAGTCGATCGCGCGCTCGGGCTGCTCGACCGGAGCGGCCTGCGCGAAGTGGTAGGCGAGCTGCGGGAGGTGCGGATCGAGGTCGGCGCCGCGCAGGCGCGCGATCGCCTCGCCGACCTGGCCGTGCAGGCGCGCGCGCCGCAGCTGCGACAGCCCGTCGTAGAGCGTCGCGCGCACGAGCGCGTGCGTGAACGCGTAGCGGCCGACGCGCCCGGCCTCGCGCAGCACGCGCGCCTCGACGCCCTCCTCGAGCGCGCTGATCAGCGCGTCCTCCTCCAGCGGCGCGACCGCCTGGAGAACGTCGTAGTCGAACTCCCGCCCGACCACGGCGGCGACCTGGAGCGCCTGGCGCGACTCCGCGTCGAGCCGCCGCAGGCGGCGCGCGGTGACCTCGCGCACGCCGTCGGGGACGCCCGCGTCGGCGAGCGAGATGCCGGCCGACAGCTCGCGGTCGCCCTCGCGCAGGTGGCGCACGACCTCCTCGATGAAGAACGGGTTGCCGTCGGTCTCGCCGTGCAGGGCGTGGACGAAGGCGGGCTCGGCGCCGGGCACGCCGAGCGCGCTGACCAGCTCGGCGACCTCCGCCTCGGCCAGGCCGGCCAGCGCGAGGTGCTTGAGCATGCCGTCGCGGCGGACGTCGGCGATCAGCTCGTGCAGGGCGTGGCCGGGCTCGAGCTCGGCCTCGCGGTAGGTGCCGAGCAGCAGCGCGCGGGCCGGCTGCGGCGCGCGGACGAGATGGCGCAGGAGCTGGAGCGTCGGGCGGTCGGCCCAGTGCAGGTCGTCGAACACGAGGACGAGCGGCGCCTGCGCGCCGGCCTCGCCGAGCAGCGCGGCCACCGCGTCGAAGAACCGCAGGCGGTCGCCCTCGGCCGCTGTCGGCGGGCGGCGGCCCGAGCTCGCTGAACAGGATCCCCAGCTCGGCGGCACGCGAGCCGAGGCACTCGCGCAGCGGATCGAGCGAGGCGCCCGACGACCAGCCGCGCACCATCTCCACCACCGGCTGGTAGGGCGCGATCGTCTCCTCGTCGAAGCGACCGTAGAGCACGAGGGCGCCGTCGTCGTGCGCGCGCCGGCCCAGCTCGGCGGCCAGGCGCGTCTTGCCGATGCCGGCGTCGCCGGCGAGCAGCACGAGCTCGCGCGTGCCGCTGACCGCCTCGTCCCAATACTCCTCGAGCACGTCGAGCTCGCGCGCGCGGCCGACCAGCGCGTGCCGGCCGAGCGCGGCGGCCAGCGGCGCCGGCCAGGCGACCGCCGTGATCTTCTCGACGCCGGGGGCGGGCCGCGCCGCGGGCGCCTCGCCGCGCAGCAGCCGCTCGTGCACGGCCATCGCCGCCGGCCCCGGGGTGGTTCCGAGCTCGTCGCGCAGCAGGACCCGCAGCTCCTCGAAGACGCGCAGCGCCTCGGCCGGGTTGCCGGCCGCCTCGTGGACCTCCATCAGCAGCCGGTGCGAGGACTCGCGGAACGGCATCGCGGCGACCGCGCCGCGGGCCGCCTGCTCGGCGGTCCCGAGCTCGCGGCCGCCCTGGTGCAGGCCGGCCTCGGCCAGCACCTCGAGCGCCCGCACGCGCACGGTCTCCAGCTCGCGCCGGCACTCGGCCACCCACGGGCCGTCGCAGTCGGGCAGGAAGGTCTGGAGGTCGGTGGCGAGGACCTCACGCGCGGCGGCGGCCGCGGCGAGCCACTCGTGCGTGTCGATCGCCGCCTCGGCCTCGGCGGCCGCCGACGCGGCGATCTCGACGTCGACGTCGATCGGCCCGGGCGGGATCAGACGCAGCTCGGAGCGCCCGGCGAGCGCGCCGTCGCCGAGCGCGCGGCGCAGCTTGGAGAGCAGGGCGCTGAGCGCGCTGTCGGCCGCGGCGGGCGGCTGCTCGGGCCACAGCAGGTCGATCAGCTCGGCGCGACCGCAGTCGCGATCGCGGTTGAGCACGAGGTACGCGAACAGGAGCCGCCCCTGCCTCCCAGGGAGAGCCGCCGCCCGGGACTGACCGTCCTGATCGAGTCCCACCGGCCCGCACAGCCGTATCGTCCACCCCATTTCCTGACCCACGCGCAGGCCAAACTACCGCGCCGCCAAGGTTTCTCCAAGGTTTCGCCAACGGACGTGCCGCAAGATTCACTTCGCGGTGACGGGATGGACATCCGTCGCCGCGGATGCGACACGGACGTTGCGAACCACATATGCGGGGCTCACACCCCGCAACCCCTCCGAAGGGATCGTCTGACCCGCGATCCCCGGCTAACTGGGAGCCGCCCTACCCCTCACCCCTCGGGCGGCCCCGCGAGGCGGACGCCGTTTGACCCGCGGCCATCCGCCCACAACACGTGAAGGGCCCGCCGCGAGGCGGGCCCTTCATCGTGTGGGAAGCGCCTGGAGCACGTCGGCGACGAGGTCCTCGGTGTCCTCGATCCCGCACGAGAAGCGGATGAAGCCCTCCGGCACGTCGTCGCCGCCCCAGCGGGCGCGCCGCTCGGCGGTCGAGTGGACGCCGCCGAAGCTGGTCGCCTCGCTGACCAGCTCGCAGGCGTCGAGGAACGCCTGGGCGTCCTCGGCGGTCGGCAGCGCGAGCGAGATCACCGGGCCGACCCCGGGCCAGCGGAGATCCGTGACGCGGCCCTCGAGCGCCTCCACCAGCGCGCGCGCGTTGGCCTGCTGGCGCTCGAGCCGCAGTCCGAGGGTGGCCAGCGAGCGGTGGGCGAGCCAGGCCTCGAACGGGCCGAGGATGCTGCCGGTGCGGATGCGCCAGTCCACGAGCTCCTGCACGAGCGCCGGGTCGCGCACGCTGACGGCGCCGAGCAGCACGTCGGAGTGCCCGGTCAGGGCCTTGGTGCCCGAGGTCACGGCGAAGTCGGCGCCGTGGGCGAGCGGCTGGACGGCGAGCGGCGTGGCGACCGTGTTGTCGACCGCCAGCAGCCCGGAGGTCGCCGCGCGTACGGCGTCGAGGTCGCAGACGTCGAGCCGCGGGTTGGAGGGCGTCTCGACCCAGACGAGCGTCGCCCCGTCGGCGGCGGCCACGATCTCCTCGGTGTCGGTCCGCACCATCCGCACCTCGATCCCCTTCGGCCGCAGGTCCGCTTCCGAGATCTGCCGGATGCCGGGGTAGCCGTCGCCGCACGCGACGAGCACGTCGCCGGGGCGCAGGCGCGGCAGCACGACGGCGGCCACGGCGGCCATGCCCGAGGAGAAGACCACGGTCCGACCGCCGTCCAGCTCGCCGATGGCGCGCTCGAGCGCCGTCCAGGTCGGGTTGGCGTCGCGCCCGTAGCCGTAGGGCGTCGAATGCGGGTCGCCGCGCAGGTGGTAGGGCGCGGCGAGCACCGGGCCCGGCAGGAACGGCTCCCCCTGCGCGGCTTGGGCAGGCCGGCGTGGGCCGCGCGGGTGCTGGGTCCGTGGCTCATCGCGCGACGGTAACGTCTCCGGCCGATGCGACGCCTCGCGGTGGCGATACTGCTCGCCGCGCTGGCCTGGCCGGCGACTGCGCAGGGTTGGGAGCCCGACGTGGCGGGCGCCGCCGCCTGGGCGGCGAAGCGGCAGGGCACGGTGACCTTCGCGGTCCGCACGGGCGACCGCCTCTGGGGCCGCGGGCTCGACCAGCAGTTCCCGACCGCCAGCGTGCTGAAGGCGATGCTGATGACCGCCTACCTGCGGCAGGCGAGCGACCGCCCGCTGAACGGCGGCGACCGGGCGCTGCTGCGGCCGATGATCCGGCGCTCGGACAACGTCACCGCCACGCGGATCCGCGACATCGTCGGCAACGGGGCGCTGGTGCGGCTCGCCCGCCGCGCCGGGATGACGCGCTTCGCCGTCAACCCGGTGTGGGGGCTGTCGCTGACCACGGCGCGCGACCAGTCGCTGTTCTTCCTGCGGCTCGAGGAGCTGCTCCCGGACCGCCACCGGCGCGTACGCGCTGCGGCTGCTGAAGAACATCGTGCCGTCGCAGCGCTGGGGCATGGGCCAGACCATCCCGGACGGCTGGACGCTGCACTTCAAGGGCGGCTGGGGCTCCGGCAGCGGCGCCGTCGACCACCAGGTCGGCCTGCTGCGCCGCGGCGAGGACCGCGTGTCGATCGCGGTGATGACTGTGAACAACCCGTCGCACGCCTACGGCAAGGCGACGCTCGAAGGGATGTCCCGCCGGCTGCTGCGCGGCCTCGAGCCGATCGGGACCGTGGGCCCGCAGGAGCGCGCGGTTCAGTTCAGCCGGTAGAAACGGAAGCTCTCGTGCTCGATGTCGAGCACGGTGGCGTCGCCGAACCCGGCCTCGCGCGCGTAGCGGCGCATGGTCTCCGGCCGCATGACCGTGCCCGTCGCCGCGGACGGCGTCTCGGACATCCCGGTCGGCAGGCAGCAGAAGAGGCTGAAGCCGTACAGCAGGCGCTCGTGCTCGGGGTCGCCGGTGCGCTCGTCCATGACGATCGCCGTGCCGCCGCAGCGCGCGCATGGCCGCGAGCGCCTCGACCGGCCGGGCCAGGTCGTGGATCGCCTCGAACACGAACACCACGTCGTAGTCGCCCTTCACCACGGCGATGTCGCGGACCTCGAAGCGCACCGGGACGCCGGCCGCGTTCGCTCGTGCCAGCTCGATCGACGCCTCGTCGACGTCGAAGCCGTGGACCTCGGCGTGCGGATATGCCTGAGCGATCGCGATGCTCGCCCAGCCGCCGCCGCACGCCAGCTCGGCGACGCGGGCCCCCTTCTGGAGCTGCTCGTGCACGTCGGGGATCGCCGGCAGCCATTCCTGGGTGAGCAGGTGGGTGAAGAGCGGCCGGTTGAGCGCCGCCTGCGCCTCGCGGCCGTCGGCGCCATAGGCCTCCCACGGGACGCCGCCGCCCTCGCGGTAGGCGCGCAGCAGGTCGCCCAGCGGCAGCGAGACGGCGAAGCGCGCCAGCGGCGCCGCGTAGAGCAGCGACTCGGGATCGAGCAGCACCTCGGCGTGCTCGGGCGGCAGGGTGTAGCGCCCGTCGTCGGCCTCGAGGATCCCGGCGGCCGCCTGGTGCTCGAGCCACTCGCGCGCGTAGCGATCGTTGGTCCCGGTGGCGGCCGCCAGCTCGGCGGCCGTCCGCGGCGCCTCGGCGAGCGCGGCGTACCAGCCGAGCCGCTCGCCGACGTAGACCGCCAGCAGGTCGAACGTGGCGGTCATCGAGCTGTAGAGGCGGTCGGCGAGCATGGCCCGGCATGATCCCAGCCATGCGTCTCGCCTACCACGAGTGGGGTAACGGAGAGCCGCTGCTCGCCCTGCACGGCCACTTCGGCCGCGGGCGCGTCTGGGCGCCGCTGGCGAGAGGCGCTGCCCGGCTGGCGGGTCGTGGCGCCCGACCAGCGCGGCCACGGGCGCTCACGGGCCCGCGGACCGGACTACAGCCGCGAGGGCTACGTGGCCGACGCCGCGCAGCTGATCGAGAAGCTCGGCCTCGCGCCCGCCGTCGTGCTCGGCCACTCGCTCGGCGGCGTCAACGCCTACCAGCTCGCGGCGCGCCGGCCGGAGCTGGTGCGCGCGGTGATCGTCGAGGACGCGCCGGCCGAGCCTCCGGTGCGGCCGGACCACGACCTCTGGGACGGCCGACCGTTCGCGAGCTTCGGCGAGCTGCGAGCAGCCGTCCCCGAGCCTGCGCTGTGGGAGAGCGCGGTCGAGGACGAGGGCGGCTGGGGTTTCCGCTTCGATCCCGACGAGATGAACGCGTCGCGCCGGCTGCTCGGCGGCGACCACTGGGCCGACTGGCTCGCCGGCGAGCACCCGGTGCTGCTCCTGCACGGGCTCGAGAGCGACACGCTCCCGACCGCCATGGCGCGCGAGATGGCCGCGCGCCGCGACCGAACACGACGGCTGGTCGAGTTCCCGGGCGCGGGCCACACGATCCACGACGACGACCCCGAGGGCTTCGCCCTCGCGGTCGCGTCGTTTCTCGCAGAGTTGTGACTACTCGTCGGCCGGGGGCGCCGGCTCGACGGCCGGCTGGTCGAGCGCGCCGCCGTCGTCGACGCCCTCCTCCGGCTCGTCGGTCTTGCCGCCGCCGACGGCGGCCGGGACCGGCTTCTCGGGCTTGACGACCGTGAGCACGAGGTCGCGCTCGTCCTCCTCCGGCGCCTTCTCGACGAGCACCGTGGCCTGCGGCTCGAGCTCCGCGCGGAGCACGAAGTCGGCCAGCGGGTCCTCGATGTAGCGCTGGATCGCACGGCGCAGCGGCCGCGCGCCCATCGCCGGATCCCAGCCCTTCTCGACCAGGAAGTCCTCGGCCGCCTCGGTCAGGTCCAGCTGCAGCTCGCGCTCGGCGAGCTGGCCGCGGATGCGGCGCAGCAGCAGGTCGACGATCGTCTTGATCTCTTCCTTGGTCAGCTTGTGGAAGACGATGACCTCGTCGATGCGGTTGAGGAACTCGGGGCGGAAGACCTTCTTCAGCTCGCCCGTGACCCGGTTCTTCATGTCGTCGTAGGTCATGCCGTGGTCCTCGTCGCCGACCGTGAAGCCGAGCGGCGTGTTCCGCGCGATCTCGCCCGCCCCGATGTTCGAGGTCATGATCACGATCGCGTGGCGGAAGTCCACGGTGCGGCCCTGCGAGTCCGTGAGCCGGCCGTCCTCCAGGATCTGCAGGAGGATGTTGAAGACGTCAGGGTGCGCCTTCTCGATCTCGTCGAGCAGGAGCACGCTGTACGGCTTGCGGCGCACGGCCTCGGTGAGCTGGCCGCCCTCGTCGTAGCCGACGTAGCCCGGAGGCGAGCCGACGAGCCGGGACACGGCGTGCTTCTCCATGTACTCCGACATGTCGATGCGGACCATCGCGTCCTCGTCGCCGAACAGGAACTCGGCGAGCGTGCGGGCGAGCTCGGTCTTGCCGACGCCGGACGGGCCGAGGAAGACGAAGGAGCCGGTCGGCCGCTTCGGGTCCTTGAGGCCCGCGCGCGAGCGCCGGATCGCCTTCGAGACGACCTCGATCGCCTGGTGCTGACCGATGACGCGCTTGTGCAGCTCGTCCTCCATCCGCATCAGCTTCTGGGTCTCGGCCTCGGTGAGCTTGAAGACCGGGATGCCCGTCCACATCGAGACGATGTCCGCGATCTCCTCCTCGCCGATCGATGGGCGCTCGCCGCCCTCGCCGGACTCCCAGGCGTCCTCGAGCTCGCGCTTCTTGTTCGTGAGGCGCCGCTCGGTGTCGCGCAGCTGCGCGGCCTTCTCGAACTCCTGGTTCTCGATCGCGGCTTCCTTGTCGCGCCGCGTCGTCTCGATCTCCTCCTCGAGCTCCCGGTACACGGGCGGGGAGGACATCGACTTGATGCGCATGCGCGAGGCGGCCTCGTCGATGAGGTCGATCGCCTTGTCGGGGAGGAAGCGGTCGGAGATGTAGCGGTCGGCCAGCTCGGCCGCCGCCTCCAGCGCCTCGTCCGTGATGTTGATCTTGTGGTGCGCCTCGTAGCGGTCCTTGAGCCCCTTGAGGATCTGGACCGTCTCCTCGATCGACGGCTGGTCGACCGTGATCTTCTGGAAGCGGCGCTCCAGCGCGCTGTCGCGCTCGAGGTACTTGCGGTACTCGTCGAGCGTCGTGGCGCCGACGGTCTGCAGCTCGCCGCGGGCCAGGGCCGGCTTGAGGATGCTGGCGGCGTCGATCGCGCCCTCGGCGGCGCCCGCGCCGACGAGGTTGTGCAGCTCGTCGATGAACAGGATGATGTCGCCGCGCTGGGTGATCTCCTTCATCACCTTCTTCAGGCGCTCCTCGAACTCGCCGCGGTACTTCGAGCCCGCGACCAGCGCGGCCAGGTCGAGCGTGTAGATCTGCTTGTTCTTGAGCAGCTCCGGCACGTCGCCGTTGGTGATGCGCTGGGCGAGGCCCTCGACGACGGCGGTCTTGCCGACGCCGGGCTCGCCGACGAGCACCGGGTTGTTCTTCGTGCGGCGGCTGAGGATCTGCATGATCCGCTCGATCTCGGTCTCGCGACCGACGACCGGGTCCAGCTTGCCCTCGGCGGCCAGCTTGGTCAGGTTGCGACCGAACTGGTCGAGCAGCTTCGACGACTTCTTGCCCTCGCCCTGGGCGCCGCCCGCGCCCGCCGCGGCGCCGGACGCGCCGGAGCCGGACTGGCGGCGGCCGCCTGGGCCGGAGAGCATGCGGATGACCTCGTTGCGGATCTTCTCGCTGTCGGCGTCGAAGTCGAGCAGGATGCGGGCGGCGACGCCCTCGTTCTCGCGCACGAGGCCGAGCAGGATGTGCTCGGTGCCGATGTAGTTGTGGCCCAGGCTCAGCGCCTCGCGCAGCGCCAGCTCCAGCACCTTCTTGGCGCGCGGGGTGAACGGGATCTGGCCGGACGTGACCTCCTCGCCCGAGCCCACGATGCGGACAACCTGGGCGCGCACGCGCTCCACGGTGATGTCCAGGCTCTCGAGGACGCGGGCGGCGAGACCCTCCTCCTCACGGAGAAGGCCGAGAAGGATGTGCTCGGTGCCGATGTAGTTGTGCTTGAGGGTTCGGGCTTCCTCTTGGGCGAGGACGACCACCTGGCGCGCGCGCTCTGTGAATCGCTCGAACATGGTGGGTGCGCAGTCCTTCCTGCTACTTGATGGCTAGCGCTCGGTCGGTTTCGGCGGTCCGGACTTGGGGTCGGAAGACGAAAATACCCCGATCCTTCATCCACGTATTCGGCAACCGCGCCTCGCGGGATGAACGATTCGGGGTTCGCTTTGCGGCCATGGGTCAGTTTACCAACGGGGCGTCGCGTGGCCGGATGGTCGATATCGCGACCGCCAGGCGGGCGACGAGCTCGTGCGGACGGCGTTCCAGCTGGCGTCCGGTGACCCGGATCACGCGCTCTCCGGCGAGCTGGAGCGCGGCGTCCTTGAGGCGGTCGGACTCGAAAGCGGTGCGACTCGAATGCGTGTTCCAGCCGTCGAATTCGACGACCAGCCGGTGGGCGGGCCAGTACAGGTCGACCTCGTAGCCGGCGACCTTGACGTTGCTCTGCGGGGCGGGCAGGCCGGCCGCTTCACGAGGGCTCGCAGTCGGCGCTCCATCCTCGAGCGGGTCATGCCGGGTGCCTCCTCGACCAGCTCTCGCAGGGCGCGGCTTCGTGAGGCGGCGGCGCGGACCTCCTGGTGCGTGACCAGGTCGAGGACGAGCGCCTCGTTGTAGGCGCGCTCGAGCTCGGCGGGCGGCAGGTCGGCGAGCGTCTGCGCCGGCGACGTGAGTCGCAGCCCGTGCCTGCGTCGTGTGGCGGCTGCCCGGGCGTGGTGGACCCGGACGCCGGGGCGGGGCCGGCGATTGGCATTGAGGAGAGTGACATCGACCGGGTCGGCGGGGCGGGCCGGCAGGAGACGCCAGATCGACGGCCGCGGTCCGGTGGCTCAGGATCGCGTTGCGGCCGTACGCGGCAAGCGCGGCGGTCGGGGCCGTCAGCTCGGACTCGAGCGCGCCGACGACGTACACGCCGCGATGCACGCGCCGCAGCCAGCCGCGCGCGACGCTTCGCCGTCGATCGCGTGCGGCCCGAGGCCCGCGTCACGGAGCTGGCGGACGTGACGACGCCGTGCTGGCGGCGCGCCAGCGCGACGACCGCCGCGTCGGCCGCGGGGAGTTACGTGCAATTCGCCGCCTCCCCGCGCCGCCAGATCGCACGTTATTGCTCCAGACGAGCAACAACGTGAAATCGGCGGCGCGAGACCGCCTCGGATTTCACGAAACTCCCCGTCGCACGGCCACCCGCCCATCGTGCCTCCCTCAATGCCGCAGTTCGAAGAACCGCGGCAAATCGTCACGAAGAAGGAGCAGACTCGTCACGCATCGCGGGGAAGAGCACGACCTCGCGGATCGTGTCGCGGCCGGTCAGCAGCATCACGAGGCGGTCGATGCCGATCCCGATCCCGCCGGTCGGCGGCATTCCGTGCTCCAGCGCGCGCACGTAGGCCTCGTCGTACGGCATGGCCTCCTCGTCGCCGGCCGCGGCGTCGGCGCGCTGGGCCTCGAACCGGGCGCGCTGGTCGTCGGGGTCGTTGAGCTCCGAGTAGCCGTTGGCGAACTCCATCCCGCCGGCGAACGCCTCGAAGCGCTCGACGAGCCCGGGCTCGGACCGGTGGACCTTGGCCAGCGGCGACAGCTCGACCGGGTAGTCGAACAGGAACGTCGGCTCGACAAGTGAGGCTCGACGTACTTCGCGAGCAGGTGGTCGACCAGCCGCGCCCACGTCGCCTCGTGCTCCGCCGGATCGAGCCCGGCCCCCACCATCGCCTCCCTCAATGAAGCAGTGTCGCGGTGCGCATACACGTCGATCCCCGTACGAGACGGGATCGCGCCACCCAGCGTCTCGCGCTTCCAAGGGGGTTCGAACCCTGAAGCGCCGACGGCACGGGCGACCGACGACACCAGCCGCTCGCAGCGAGCCGCGACGTCCTGGTAGTCCGCGTACGCCTCGTACCACTCGAGCACCGTGAACTCGGGGTTGTGCTTGAACGAGACGCCCTCGTTGCGGAAGTCCTTGCCGATCTCGTAGACGCGCTCGAGCCCGCCGACGATCAGCCGCTTGAGATAGAGCTCGGTGGCGATCCGCATGTAGAGCGTGCGGTCGAGCTCGTTGTGGTGGGTGACGAACGGCCGGCCCATGCCGCCGCCGTAGATCGGCTGCAGGATCGGCGTCTCGACCTCGACGAACCCCTCGGCATCGAGGAAGCGCCGCATCTCGCTGATGACGCGCGCGCGGGTCATGAACAGCTCGCGCGCCTCCTCGCTGGCCATCAGGTCGAGCTCGCGCTGGCGGTAGCGCGTCTCGACGTCGGACAGCCCGTGGTGCTTCTCGGGCGGCGGCCGCAGCGACTTCGCGAGAGCGTCCACTCGTCGAGCTTCAGTGACAGCTCGCCCCGCCGGGTACGGAAGACCGTTCCTTCGGCGCCGAGCAGATCGCCGAGGTCCAGCGAGACGAGCCGATCCAAGGACTCCTGGCCGAGCACGTCCGCGCGCGCGTGCAGCTGCAGACGGCCGGAACGATCGACGAGATCGAGGAACGCGGCCTTGCCCTGGCCACGGCGCGCGGCCAGCCGGCCGGCCACCCGCGCTCGCACATCGGTCTCCTCACCTGCAGGCAGTTCGTCCCACGGCTCCTTGACGGAGGCGATCGGAACGACGCCCGCGAAACGCATGCGGGAACGGCTCGACCCCCTCGTCGCGCAGCGCGGCGAGCTTGCGCCTGCGCTGGTCGACGAGCTCGTCGCTCACACCTTCGCGACGTCGATCTTGGTGATCTTGAGCTTGCGCGCCTTGCCGTTCGGCAGCTGCACGTCGACGACGTCGTTGCGCTTGTTGCCGAGCAGCGCCTTGCCCACCGGCGACTCGTTGGAGAGCTTGTTCTCGCCCGGGTTCGCCTCGGTCGAGCCGACGATCGTGTACTGGAGCGACTTGCCGGAGCCCTCGTCCTTGACGTTGACCACCGAGCCGACGCGCACGACGTCGTTCGACAGCTCCTTGGCGTCGATCACCGAGGCCGAGCGCAGCTTCTCCTCGAGCGACGCGATCCGCGCCTCGAGCATCGCCTGCTCGTTCTTGGCGTCGTCGTACTCGGAGTTCTCGGAGATGTCTCCGAACTCGCGGGCCTCCTTGATCCGCTCGGCGACCTCTCGCCGCTTGTCGGTCGAGAGGTACTCGATCTCCTGCTTGAGCTTCTCGAGGCCTTCGGGTGTGAGCAGGACGTCTCTCTGCATGTCGTCGTCCTTGGGGCTGGGGTCCGGAGAAAGAAAACGCCCGCACATGGGCGGACGAGGGAGTGCGCTCTAGACGGCGGCGCGGCCGAGCATGGTAGCACCGAAATCCGCGATGATCACGCGCTGCTCGTCAAGCGTCGGAGCGCGCTGCAAGGCGTCCTGCACGGCGTGCGGCGCATCGAGCCGCTCCGCGTACCACGGGTGGAACTTCCGCAAGTAACGGGCAGCGCGATCGGCGCCCAGATGCTCCTCGGCGCGGTCGAGCACCCAGTGCCATTCCTCCAGAATCTCGTCTGTCGACGGCTCCGCGTCGCGCGGCCCGAGCACCTGCTCGAACAGCCACGGGTTGCCGAGCGACCCGCGGGCCAGCATGACCGCCTCGCAGCCGGTGTACTCGAACACCCAGCGCACGTGGTCGGGGTCGTCCATCCCGCCGGTGACGATCACCGGCACCGGCAGCGACTCGACGAGCGAACGAGCCAGGTCGTAGTCCGGCGTGCCCTTGTGGCGCACCTTGATCGTGCGCGGATGGAAGGTGATCCCGGCCACGCCGGCCTCCGAGACCAGCCGCCGAGCCACCTCCACTCCCTCGGCGCGCAGCTTCACGGTCACCGGCAACCCCGAGCCCTCGACAGCGGCCCGCGCGACCGCCACCGCGGTATCCGGATCCGACAGCAACGCCGCCCCCGCGCCCGTCTTCATCACCTTGGGCACCGGGCAGCCCATGTTCAGATCGATCAGGTCAGCGCCCGACACCCGCCACGTGCGCAGCGGCCGAGCGCATGATCTCCGGGTCCTGCCCGAAGAGCTGGATCGCCACCGGCCCGCCCTCGCGCTCGCGCGGGTCCACCCGCAGCAGCTCGTCGTGCGTCTTGCGGTTCCCGTAGTGGATGGCGAACGAGGAGACCATCTCCGACACCGCCAGCCCCGCGCCGTAGCGCTTGGCCTGCAGGCGCACGAACCAGTTGCCGATGCCGGCCAGCGGCGCGAGCACGACCCGGTTCGGGATCGTGACGCCGCCCAGCTCCCATGAGTCATGCAGCGAACGCACGACTCACAAGGTTAGGCGAGCTGGTTGCGCTCCCAGATGAGCCGCAGCCCCTGCAACGTCAGCAGATCGTCGATCTCGTCGACCAGCTCGCAGTGCGGCACCACGTAGCCCGCCAGCCCGCCGGTGGCGATCGTCGCGGTGTCCTCGCCCAGCTCCTCGCGCAGCCGCCGCAGGATGCCGTCGACCATCGCCGCGTAGCCGATAGACCACGCCCGACCGGATCGCCTCGACCGTCGACTTGCCGATCAGCGCCCGCGGCGTCTCCAGGTCGACCCGCAGCAGCTTGGCGCCGCGCGCGGTCAGCGCGTCCATCGAGATCTCGATCCCCGGGGCGATCATGCCGCCCACGTACTCGCCCTCGCGCGAGACGACGTCGATGTTGAGGCCGGTGCCGAAGTCGACCACCACGCACGGCCCGCCGAAGCTGTCGTGCGCGGCCACCGCGTTCACCAGCCGGTCGGCCCCGACCTCGCGCGGGTTGTCGATCCGGATCGCCATGCCCGTCTTCAGCCCCGGGCCGACGACCGGCATCTGGTGGCCCAGATAGCGCTCCGCCATCGACGACCACTCGGGCGCCAGCTGCGGCACCGTCGACGACACGATCGACGCGTCGATCATGTCGAACACGACCCCGCGCAGCCCGAGCAGGTTGCGCAGCGTCGCCCCCAGCTCGTCGGCGGTCGAGTCGCGATCGGTCGCGAAGCGCCAGTGCTCGAGCAGCTCGCCGTCGCGGAACGTCCCGAAATGGGTCTGCGTATTGCCTACGTCGACGACCAGCAGCATCAGCGAGAATGCCGCGTCGCCGTCCGGGCGACGCCCTGACCTCACCGGGCGCCATCCGGGCGGACGATAATCGCACCGGCGCGGTCGCCGTGCGCGTCAGCCCCTGGGCGTCGCGCACCGCCGTGTACACGTGCCCGCGGGAGCGTCGCCGCAGACTGCGACGCTCGCGCCGCGACAGCGGGATCCGGACGCGCTGCGTCTCGCCCGGCCGCAGCGACACCCGGCGGCTGCCGAGGATCACGAACCGCCGCCGCGCCAGCGTCACGATGCCGGCGCACCGGCGCACCGACGCGTTCGGGCACGCGATCCGGACCCGCGCGCGGCCGCGCGCGACGCGCACGCGACGCGAGATCACTGCGACGCCGCCGAACGGCCTGCGCGCGCGGGCGCGTCGCGGCGGCACGCCTCGCAGCGGCGGGACCCGCGGCACGAGCGCGATGTCGTCGACGTAGGCGTCGTTGTAGCTGCCGCCGGGCGCCCCGGAGCGCACGCTGACCGCGATCGACCGCGTCAGCCGCGGAACCGGCGCGCTCGCCAGCCGCGCCATCAGCATCGTCGCGTTCCCGCGCTCGGCCGCCGTCACCGCGTCGAGCGAGAATCCGCCGAGCCGCCCGCCCGACGGGCCGCGGAAGCGCGCCGAGACGACCGCCCGATCGTCGCTCAGCCGGTAGCCGCCGAGCAGCGCCGACAGCCGCACCGTGACGCCCGCACGGCCGTCGATCTCCGGCGCCCAGCCGGAGACGTCGACCACCTGGGTGGCGGTCGCCGCGCCCGACGGGCCGCCGGCGAAGAACGCGTCGCCGGCGCCGAGCATCGAGGCGACGTCCAGCGTCGGGAACGCGACCAGGCCGACCACGGTGCCGTAGCGGACGCTCGTGAAGCCGCCGGTGCGCCGCCAGCGCGGCAGCGCCGGCGACGCCGTGTCGTCCGTGGCGGGCGTGCCGAGCTCGGCGCCGGGGTTGGCCAGCAGGTTGCCCGCCGTCGGCGGGGGCGGCGGCGGGCGGCGCTCGGCGGCGCCGATGTCGCGCCGCGCCGTGCCGTCGCCGTCGCCGTCGATCGCCCGCACGCCGCCGAGCGCGTCGAGCTCCGGCTCGTCGGCGTCGAGCGGCCGCGGGTCGCCGGCGTCGACGAGCGGCGAGTCGGCACGCAGCCTGAGGTCGCCCGGACGCGACGAAGCCGGGGTCGACGCCGCTCTCGGGCAGGTGCGACTGCGTGATCGTCGCGGCGCCGGTGACGCCGGCCTGGAACCCCCAGACGACCGTGTTGGCGAGGTTCGCCTGGGCGCCGGAGGCGACGCGCACGCCCGCCGCCCCGGTCCCGAACACGGTCAGGTGCGCGGCGGTCAGCGTGCCCGACTCCACGTCGACCGGCCCGCGAGCTGCACGCTGTGCATCCGCACGCGGCCCGCCGTCACCACGCCGCCCTCGACCGACGACGACCGCATCGCCGACCCGTCCCGCAGCCGGACCCGGCCCACCACGTGCAGGTCGGTCGCCTCGCCGCGCACCGCCAGCGCGTCCCGCGCACGGTCAGCGCGGCCACCGACGAGCGGTCCTCGCCGAGGTCGACCCGCCCGCTGAGCTCGGTGACGCGGCGGCCCGCGCCGACCACCCGCACCGGCTCGCCGGCCGCGTCCGTGACGTCGGCGTCGTCGGTCCGGCGGCCGATCGCGGATCGTGTCGAGCCCCGGCGCGTCAGCCGCCGCCTCGACCGCCGCGGCCAGCGCTCGGCTGGTCGACGCAGCCGGGGAGCGTCGTGCCGACGCAGAAGGTCGCCGCCTGCGCCTCGCCGGCGGGAACGAGCGCCAGTGCTGCCACCAGCAGCGCAATACGTCTCACCACTGGCCAAGGCTAACCACGCACGTCGAGCGGCGGGCCGGCGAGCCGGACCTCCTGGCGCCTCGAGGGCGGCCAGCGCCGCGGCCGCGCCCGGCAGGTCCGGATCCAGCTCGAGCAGCGGCACGAGGACGAACCGCCGCGTCATGACCTCGCGGTGCGGCAGCCGCAGGCGCTCGGACTCGTACTCCACGTCCTCGAGCAGCAGCAGGTCGACGTCGATCGGCCGCGGCCCGTGACGCACTCCGCCAGGCTCCCGCCCCAGCGCGCGCTCGACCGCCTTGCAGACGTCGAGCAGCGGCTCCGGCTCCAGCTCGGTCTCGATCCGCACGCACGCGTTGAGGAACTCGCGCTGGTCGAGCACCTCGCCGACCGGCTCGGTCTCGTACGCCGACGACGACGCCAGCACCATCACGCCGTGGGTCCACAGCTCCTCGACGGCGGCCTGGAGGTTGGCGCGCCGGTCGCCGACGTTCGAGCCGAGCCCGAGGTAGCCGAGCCGCATCATGCGCGGATCAGCGCCAGCTGGCGCGACTGGGCGAGCAGCGTGCCGTCGGGCGCCCACAGCTCGCCGTCCTCCTCCCAGGTGCCGCCCGCCGAGAAGCGCGAGCGGTAGTCGGCCAGCACCCAGTCCTCGCTGGCCAGCGGCGCCCGGAAGTGGATCGTCAGGTCGACGGTGGGCGCGCCGAACGGGCGGCCGAGCTTCGAGAAGGCGGCCGGCATCCAGCCGTCCGAGAGCGCGGTCAGCGCGAGATGGTCGAGCGTGCGCGGCGGATCGAGCCGCAGCCAGGCGAGGTTGCGCGCCTCGCCGCCCACGATCGGCCCGACCGGCCGGATCTCGAAGCGGTCGAGGAAGCCCGGCATCGGGTCGACGCGCTCCAGTCGCTCGCACTCGCCGGGCGGCGGCGCGGAAGGCGCGGCGTCCGCCCACTCGGGCTCGCCGTCGCGCCACGCGGCGCACGAGCCGAGCGCGAGCGCGACCGGCCGCCCGTCCTGCTCGAGCCGCAGGCTGACGGTCGTCGACGACCGCCCCGCGCGCTCGACGGTGGCGCATACGTCGAGCGCGCCCGGCCTGCGGCGCCTCGACGTAGTGGACGGTGAGCGAGCGCGGCCGGCGGGCCGGGTCGTCGACGGCGGCGACCATCGCCCGCGTGAGGAACGCCGCGACGTAGCCGCCGAACGGGCCGCGCACGACCCACCAGCGGTCGCTGATCTCGCCGCGCCAGCGCGTCGGCGTGATCGGCTCCAGCGCGGTGTCGGCGTCGAGCGTCACGACTCGGCCAGCCCCAGCCGCGCGTGCAGGCGGGCCAGCGGCCGCGGCGCCCACCAGTTCCACTTGCCGAGCAGCGCCATCAGCGACGGCACGAGCAGCGCGCGGACGAGGAAGGCGTCGATCAGCACGGCGAGCGCGGTGCCGATGCCGAGCTCCTTGATGAACACGACCTCCGAGGTCGCGAAGGCGCCGATCGCGATGCAGAACAGCAGCGCCGCGTAGGTGACGATCCGGCCCGTGCGCTCGAGCCCGACCGCCACCGCCTCGCGGTCCGGCAGCCCGCCGTCGCGGGCCTCCTTGATGCGGGTGAGCAGGAACACGCCGTAGTCGGTCGAGAGCCCGAACGCCACGCAGAAGAGCAGGATCGGCTGCGTCGACTCCAGCGCGCCCTGGGAGTCGTAGGCCAGCAGCCCCTCCAATCGGCCGTCCTGGAAGATCAGCACGAGCAGGCCGAAGGCGGCGCTCAACGTCAGCAGGTTCATGAGCAGCGCCTTGACCGGCAGGACGACCGAGCCGGTCATCACGAACAGGATCAGCAGCGTCGACCCGCACAGGAGCGCCAGGGCGAGCGGCAGCGACTCTTCGAGCGAGGTCTGCTGGTCCATGAACGACGCGGTCTCGCCGCCGACCCGGAAGTCGAACGGTGCCTGCTCGGCGCGGATGTCGCGCACGAGCTGCTGCGCCTCGTCGGACAGCGGATCGTCGCCGGTCAGCGACGTCGATCCGCCACAGGCCGTCCGCCTGCTGGGGCGACGGCACGGCCTCGACTCCTTCGAGCTGCTCGAGGCGCTCCGCGTAGGCGCCCACGACGCCGGAGTCGTCGCCGGCCTCGGCCGCGACGTAGATCGGCGACGTGCGGCCAGGCGGGAACTCGGTGTCGAGCGCGTCCTGCACCACCCGCGCCGAGCGGTCCGTCGGCAGCACGCTGGCGTCGACGCCGGTGAACTCGACCCGCAGGAACGGCAGCCCCATGGCGATCAGCAGCGCCGCGGTCAGGGCGGCGATCGGCCCGGGCCGCTTCATCACCCACTGCGAGAACCGGTACCAGGGCCCCTCCTGCACGTGCGAGGCGTCGCGCTCGAGCGACTGCTTCCAGCGCTTGAGGCTGAGCGAGTTCACGCGCGGCCCGAGCACGGCGAGCATCGCCGGCAGCACGGTCAGCGAGACCAGCGCCGCCGTGAGCGCCACCAGCACGCCGCCGTAGCCCATCGAGAACAGGAAGCGCAGGTCGAAGACGATCAGCGCCGCCATGGCGGCGGCGACGGTGACCGCGCTGAACACGACGGTCCGGCCGGCGGTGCGCATCGTCCGGCGCAGCGCCTCGGCGGTGTCGGCACCGGTCGCCAGCTCCTCGCGGAAGCGCGAGACGACGAACAGCGAGTAGTCGATCGCCAGCCCGAGCCCGGCGCCGGTGATCAGGTTGATCGCGAACACCGACATCGGCTCGACCTCGTTGACGAGCCGCATCCAGACGAACGTCGTGATGATCGTCGTGCCGCCGACCAGCACCGGCAGCAGCGCGGCGACCACGCTGCGGAAGACGACGAGCGAGAGCAGGAACAGCAGCGGGAAGGCGAGCATCTCGGCGCGCGCGAGGTCCTCCTCGACCTGCTCGCCGACCTGCGTGAACGCCAGCTGGCCGCCGCCGGCGGTCACGCCCGGCTCGCGCTCCACGCGTGCCTGGAGCTCCTCGGCGAGCGCGTCGTCGTCGGCGCCGGTGCGGAAGGTGGCGAGCAGGTAGGTCGACTGCCGGTCGCGCGAGACCAGCTCGGCCGGCTCGCCGTCGCGGACGGCGACCACCTCGGCGACGTCTTCGTGGCGCAGCTCCTGCGCGACACGGGCGATCTTCTGCTCGGCCTGCGGCGAGTCGACCGGCGCGCCGAGCCGCACCAGCACGACCATGTCGGGCGACGCCGAGCGGCCGGTGGCCTGCTCGACGGCGGCGCGCGCGAGCACGGACTGCGAGCCGTGGTCCTCGAAGTCGTCGTCGGAGTCCAGCAGGCCGACGACCGGGCCGCCGTAGGCGCCCGCGAACAGCACGAAGACGACGGTGAAGCCGAGGACGAGCCGCCGGCGGCGGAAGATCAGTCGTGCAAGGCGGTCCATGCCCGGAAGACCGGATGGTCGGTGTGCTCGAGGTCCAGCGCGGCGACGAGGTTGAGCAGCATCCCGGTGGCGAAGAAGCTCCAGACCTCCTCGGGGCCGGCGTCCGCGAGCGCGGCCACCTTGGTGACGATGTCGCCGTAGCGCTCTCGCACGTGCTGCTGGATCTCGGGATCCGAGACCGCGGCGTACCCCTGCATCATCATCAGGATCGCGTGACGATCCGGCAGCAGCTCGGTCACGTATGCATGACCCATCGCGTGGAGCCGCTCGCCCTCGGGCGCCTCGGCGGCGGCGCGGCGGAACGCGTCGAGCACCTTCTCGCAGGCGCGGTCGTTGCAGGCCAGGAAGAGCTCGCGCTTGGTGCGGAAGAGGCGGAAGAGGTACGGCTGCGAGATGCCGGCCTCCTTGGCGATCGTTTCGGTCGACGTGCCGTGGTAGCCGCCCTCGGCGAAATGACGCAGCGCGACGGCCAGGATCTCCTCGCGACGAACCTCGGCCGACTTGCGCATGCCCGTCATGTTAGTGATTACTAACGCTCTTCGCGCCAGACCTCCACCGAGACCTCCTCGACCGGCAGCGGGATCGGCGGCTCGGGCTTCGACGCCTTCACCGTCACGCTCTCGGCGCCGAACTGCGACGCCAGCCGGTCGGCGATCACCGCACACAGCCGCTCGAGCGTCTTGTACGAGCGCTGCTGTGAGATCAGGGCGATCACCTGGCACACCTCGCCGTAGTCGACCGTGTCCTCGACGCGGTCGGTGATCAGGGCGTCGGGCTCGCCGACGTCGAAGCGCACGTCGAGCACCAGCCGCTGGCCGATCTCGCGCTCGGCGGCGGTCACTCCGTGGTGGGTGTACAGCGAGAGCCCGACGATCTCGACGGTGACCCCTACCTCGGGGCCCTCCTCGTCGTCGTCATCGTCGTTCAGCTCGTCGTCGTCGTAGTCCTCGTCGGGATCGGAGGCCATCGCGCGAACGTAGCAGCCGTCACGGCGAGCGCGTCGCGGGTGGCCGCCACGTCGTGGACGCGGAACACGCGCGCGCCGCGCTCGAAGGCGATCACGTTCGTCGCCACCGTCGCGTGCACGCGCTCGGTCACGTCGCGCCCGGTCAGCTTGCCGAGGAAGCTCTTGCGGCTGGTGCCGACCACGATCGGGCGGCCGAGCGCGACCAGCTCGTCGAGCCGGCGCAGCAGCTCGAGGTTGTGCTCGAGCGTCTTGCCGAAGCCGATCCCGGGGTCGAGCTGGATCCGCTCCTCGCGCACGCCGGCCTTGACGGCGAACGCCATCCGCTCCTCCAGGAAGGCCTTGACGTCGTCGACCACGTCGTCGTAGCGGGGGTCGTCCTGCATCGTGCGCGGCTCGCCGAGCATGTGCATCAGGCAGCAGTCGACGCCGCGGTCGGCGACCAGGCCGGCGAGCTCGGGATCGTGGCGGAAGGCGGTGACGTCGTTGACGTAGCTGGCCCCGGCGTCGAGCGCCCGCTCGGCGACCGCGAGCTTCATGGTGTCGATCGAGATCTGGGCGCCGGAGATGCCCTCGACGACGGGGATCACACGCTCGAGCTCCTCCTCGACGGGGACGGGATCGGCGCCCGGGCGCGTCGACTCCCCGCCGACGTCGACGATCGCGGCGCCTTCCGAGATCAGCCGGCGGGCATGGGCGATCGCCGCGAGCTCGTCGTCGAACACGCCGCCGTCCGAGAACGAATCCGGCGTGACGTTGACGACGCCCATGATCGTGTACATCCGTCCATCGTATGGCCGCTCGGCTCGATGTTCCGAGCCGCGCGGCCGATGCCCCCGACATGGAAGTCCAGGCACAAGCAGCGATGAGCATCCTCTCGATGACGGTCCAGGGCGCGCACGACGCGATGGAGCGCGCGAACGTCAAGGCGGCGGCCGCGGACGCCACCCCGGCGGCCCAGGCCGACGTCATCCTCGAGCTGTCGAGCGCCGCTCAGCAGCTCGTCAGCTCGCCGTAGCGCGCACTGCGCTTCGGGAGACGCGCGGCCGTGAGCGGGGCGCGTCTCCCGAAGCGCACCGCGCGGCGGATAATCCGCCGGTGCCCACAGCGCTCGTGACCGGCGCCAATCGCGGCCTCGGGCTCGAGGTCGCGCGCCAGCTCGCCACCCGTGGCTACGACGTGCTGGCCGGAGCCCGCGATCCGGGCTCGGTGCCGGACGACCTGCACGCCGTCCGGCTCGACGTCACCGACCAGGGCACGATCGACGCTCTACGGCTGGACGAGCTCGACGTGCTGGTCAACAACGCCGCCATCCACTACGACACGTGGGAGCGCACGCTGAACGCCGACCTCGGCGTCGTCCGCGAGGCGCTGGAGACGAACACGCTCGGGCCGTGGCGGCTGGCGATCGCGTTCGCCGACCTGCTGCGGGCGAGCCCTGCGGGCCGGCTGGTCAACGTGTCCTCGGGAGCGGGCGCGCTGACCGGCATGCGCGACTCGAACCCGGCCTACTCAGTCTCGAAGGCTGCGCTGAACGCGCTGACGATCATGCTCGCGGACGCGCTCGCGCCCCGCGTGCTGGTCAACGCGGTGTGCGGGTGGGTGGGATGGATAGTCGCGACGGACATGGGCGGCCCGGGCGGTCGCCCGCTTGCGGACGGAGCGGCCGGCATCGTCTGGGCGGCGACGCTCCCGGACGGCGGGCCGACGGGCGGGTTCTTCCGCGACGGCCGGCCGATCCCGTGGTAGGCCGAGGAAGATCCCGACCAGGATCGCCGCGCCGCCCGCGAGCTGCGCGGGCCCGACCGCGTCGTGGAACGCCACGGCGCCGGTGAGCGCGCCGACCAGCGGCTCGAGGTTCACGAACGCGCCGGCCACCGCGGCGGGGACGCGCGCCTGCGCCCAGGCGAACAGCCAGAACGCGAGCGCGGTGCCGGTCAGCGCCAGCGCGAGCACGGCGACGACCGCGTCGGCGCCGGCCGGCGCCGGCGGAGCGCCCTCGAGCACGAGCGCCACCGGCAGCGCCGCCAGGCCGGCGGCGCCGAGCTGGACGGCGGTCACCGCGGCCGGGTCGCGGCCGGCGAGCAGGCCGGGCTGGAAGACGATGAAGACGGCCGAGCCGGTGACCGACAGCAGCACCAGCAGGTCGCCGGCGAGGGTCGTGCCCGCGCCGCCGCCGCCGGCCACCAGGCCGACCCCGGCCAGCGCGACGAGCGCGCCCGCCCAGGCGGGCGCGTCGCTCGAGCCGCGCCGGAGCAGCGCGGAGATGATCACGACGAGCACCGGGACGGCGCCGACGATCAGCGCGGCGTGGCTGACGCTCGTGCGCTCGATGCCGGCGTTCTGGAGCAGGATCACGCCGCCGTAGCCGACGGCGCCGGCCAGGATCACGCCGGGGGTCAGCGCGGCGCGCAGCCGCCCGCGGGCCACGACCGCGAGCAGCGGCGCCGCGATCGCGAAGCGCGCGACCGCGAGCCAGCCCGCGCCGAGCCACTCGAGCCCGAGCTTGGACAGCGGGACGGTCAGTCCCCAGAGGGCGCCGGCCGCGGCCAGCGCCACGATTGCGGTGCGCTGCTGCTTCATACCTATGAGCATCGGCGAAACGGCGCATTTCTCAAGCAGGATTTGACGGTTCGCCCTTCTGACGAAATAATATTTCGTCAAATGGCCGTTTCGCTTGATCCGATTGATGTCCAGCTGCTCGCGGAGATGCAGACCGACGCCGATCGCCCCAACGTCGAGCTCGCGCGGTTGGTCGGGCTCTCCCCCGCGGCGACCCTGAATCGCGTTCGCCGGCTCAAGGAGTCGGGGGTGCTGCGGCGCATCACCGCGCGCGTCGACAGCACCGCCGCGGGCTTCCCGCTCCAGGTCTACGTGCTGGTCACGCTGGCCCGCCACGACGAGGTCGCGAACCGGCGCTTCGGCGAGGCCGTGCTCGCGATCCCGCACGTGATCGCCGCCGATTGGGTGACCGGCGAGGTCGACGGAGTGCTGATGGTCGTCGCGCGCGACGTGGCCGAGCTCCAGCGGGTGCTCAACCGGCTGTCGACGCGCGGCGCCTCGCGACTGGTCACGCTGCTCCGGCTCGAAGAGCTCAAGCCGAGCTCCCCGCTCCCACTCTAAACCCGTCACAACTGCCGCCCGGCTGGCGATGCCGCCGCTGCCGATCGGCGACGAGCGGATCGAGCGGCTCGGCGGCGACGAGCGCGTCGAGCAGATGCTGGCGCAGCTCGCGCCGGCCCAGGCCGAGGCGATCCGCGCCCGCGTGATCCAGGACGTGCCGTACGAGCGGATCGCGGCGCGCCTGCGCTGCTCGGAGAGCGTCGTGCGCCAAGGTTGCGCAGGACTGCGAGCCCGCGGCTCACCCGCTCGAACGAGGAGGCGTCGTGAGCCTCACGGTCCGGCCGGCGCGATCGCGGCGATCGGCGCCGACGGCGTCGGCGAGCTCGTGATCCATTCCCGCGACGGCTCGACGGAGCGGCGAGCCTTTGACAGACTGAGTCTGTACCGGTACATTTACCGGTACAGATGAGCCCGCGCACGACACACCGCGTCACGCTCGCCACCGTCGCCGAGGCCGTCGGCGTCTCGCGTATGACGGTCTCCAACGCCTACAACCGGCCCGACCAGCTCTCCCCCGAGCTGCGCGACCGCGTCCTCGCGGCCGCCCGGGAGCTCGGCTACGCCGGCCCCGATCCGGTCGCCAGCACGCTGTCGCGCGGCAAGACCGGCTCGGTCGGGCTCGTGCTCGACTACCCGCTCACGATCGCGTTCACCGATCCCGGCACCGTTCAGTTCCTGCACGGCGTGGCCGCCGGCTGCGAGGAGCAGGCGCTCGGCCTGTCGCTCGTGCCGCGCATCGAGGGCGGCGGCGCCGCCCTGGTCCAGAAGGCGCTGGTCGACGGCTTCGTCCTCTACTGCGTCCCGGAGGAGGACCCGCGGATGGACGCGGTCCGCGGCCGCAGCCTGCCCTACGTGCGCGTCGACTTCGACCCCCAGCCCGGCCATCTCGACGTCAACATCGACGACGAGGGCGCCGCCCGCGCCACGGCGGAGCACCTGGCCGCGCTCGGCCACCGGCGCTTCGGGATCGCGCTGCCGCACGAGCTCCCCGGCGGCACCGGTCCCGAGGCGCAGGAGGCCGCGTTCCACCACGTCACCGCGTCCCGGCTCGCCGGCTGGCGCGCCGGGCTCGAGGCCGGCGGCATCGACTGGAGCAGCGTGCCCGTGGCCAGCGGCCCGGGCAAGCTGCGCGAGGGCGGCCGCGTCGCGGGCGCGCGCCTGCTCGATCGCGCCGACCGCCCGACCGCGATCATCGCCCTCTCCGACGTGCTCGCCGTCGGCGTGCTCGAGGCCGCCCGCGAGCGCGGCATCGCCGTCCCCGGCGAGCTGTCGGTCACCGGCTTCGACGACGTGCCCGAGGCCGCCCGCGCCGTCCCTCCCCTCACCACCATCCGCCAACCCCACCACCGCAAGGGATCCGAGGCCGTCCGGCTCCTGATCGAGCCCCGACGCCGAATCCGTCCTCCTCCCCACCGAGCTCGTCGTCCGAGCCTCCACCGCTCCCGCTCCCTGAAAGGAGACCTCCCCATGTTCAGCTCCCCGATCGCCGCTCTCATGGCCACCGAGTCCACGCGCCGCGCGCTCACCGAGCCGCGCGCGAGCGTCGCTCCCGCACCGGCCGCGGCGCGCCGCCGCGCTGCTCCTCCAGCGCACGGCGCACCGGCTGGACCCCTACGTGACGAGCGCTCCCCGCGTCACGCTCGGTCGCTGAGCTCCTCCAGCAGCGCGCGCAGCCGGCGGAGCTTGACCTCCCCGATCCGCTCCCCCCAGCGCGCCTCGACCTCGGCGATCGCCTCGAGGGCGACCGGGTACGTCTTTCGGCCCTCGCCGTCAGGCCGCACCAGCTTCGCGCGGCCGTCGCTGGGGTCGGGGACGCGCTCGACGTAGCCGTGCGACTCCAGGTGGGCGACGAGCTCGCCCATCGACTGCTTGGTCATCTGCGCCCGCTCGGCCAGGACGCTGACCCGCGTCCCCTCGTCGTCGACGAACTGGAACACGTTGCCGTGGGCGACCCGCACCTGCGGATGCCCCTGCTCCGCCAGGCGCGCGTGGATGTGCTCGGTCAGCTCGCCGAACGCGTCGCGCAGCAGCGCGCCCATGTTCGTGGGATTTGACATTGGTCAGGCTACCTGTCTACCCTGCGCGGTCCGATATAGGAAGGTTACCTGACCATGCGCCTGCTCTTCACCACCACCGGCCACGCCGGCCACGTGCTCCCGCTCGTCCCGCTCGCCCGCGCCTGCCTCCGCGCCGGCCACGAGGTTCGTGTCGCCGGCCCGCGCTCGCGCGGCGACGTCGTCCGCCGTGCCGGCCTGCCGTTCTGGCCGTTCGCCGACCCGCCCGAGGACGAGGTCGGGTCGGTCTTCGCCCCGACCGCGGGCATGCCGGCCGAGGCGGCCAACGCGGTCGTCATCGGCGAGATCTTCGGCCGGCTCGGCGCCGCGGCCGCGCTGCCCGGCGTGGAGGCGATGATCGGGACGTGGCGGCCCGACGCGATCGTGCGCGAGAGCTACGAGTTCGCCTCGGTCGTCGCCGCCGAGCGCGCGGGCATCCCGCACGTGCGGGTGGCCACCGGGCTGGCTTCGACCGAGGACTGGCTGCTGGGCCACGCCGGCGACGTGCCGGTCGCCGCGATCCGCGCCTCGCCGCTGCTCAGCCTCACGCCGCCGGCGCTCGACGACGGGCCAGTCGTCGCATCGCTTCCGGCCGAGGCCACTGCCTCGGGGCCCGAACCGCTGGGGCGAGCCGCTCGTCTACGTCACGTTCGGCTCGGTCACGGCCGGCACGCCGCTCTACCCGCGGCTCTACCGCGCGGCGCTGGACGCGCTCGGCGACCTGCCCGTGCGGGTGCTGATGACGATCGGCAACCACGGCGACCTCGCGGACCTCGGGCCGCTGCCGGCCAACGCGGTCGTCGAGCGCTGGGTGCCGCAGGCCGACGTCACCGCGCACGCGGCGGCGATCGTCTGCCACGGCGGCTACGGCACGACGATCGGCGCCCTGACCGACGGCGTCCCGCTCGTGGTGGCGCCGCTGTTCGCCGACCAGGGGCGCAACGCGGCGCGGGTGGCTGAGGTCGGCGCCGGGCTCGCGCTGCCGATGGCGGCGACCACGAACGCCGCGGATGTCTCGGGGCTCGGTGCGCTGGTCCGGCGCGTGCTCGGCGAGCCGTCGTTCGGGCGCGCCGCCCGCCGGGTTGCCGCCTCGGCGCGGGCGCTGCCGTCCGTGGAGGCTGCGCCGGCCGTGCTCGCGGCGATCGCCGGGCGGCGGCTCGCCGCGTAACTGCGGCTGGGTGGGGCGGCGGCTGGATTGGCCGCTTGCCCTGCCGATTGATGGGTTTGTCGACCTGAGACCGACAAACCCATCACCGGACGCGCGCGGCGGCCGATCCCGTCCCCTCAATGCCGGGGTTGACGTCGCCCGCGGTCAGGCGAGGTCGGGCTTCTCGGGCCCGAGCCCACGCGTCTCCGCGGCGCCGCCGGCGAGGCCCGGGACGCGGCAGCAGGCCGTGGCGGCGCCGGGGCGGTCGCGCCGGGGAGCTCCGGCCGCTCGGGCGTGCCGGGCGGCGGCGGAGCCTCGGAGCCGAAGACCTCCTCCTCGGCCTTGCCCTCGAGCAGCGCCTCGAACTCCTCGCGCTCGATCGTCTCGCGCTTGAGCAGCAGCTCGGAGATCGTCGTGAGCTGCTCGCGGTGCTCGGCGAGGATGTCCTTGGCCTGCTGGTGCGCGCCCTCGACGATGCGGCGGATCTCGTCGTCGATCTCGCGCGCGATCTCGTCGGAGTAGTCCGGCTCGGACGAGAACTCGCGGCCCAGGAACGGCTGGCCGTGGTCGTGGCCGAACACGCGCGGGCCGAGCTTCTCGCTCATGCCGAAGCGCATGACCATCTGCTTGGCCGTCGCCGTGACCTTCTCGAGGTCGTTCGACGCGCCGGTGGTGATCTCGCCGAAGACGATCTCCTCGGCGGCGCGGCCGCCGAGCGTCATCGCCATCGTGTCGGTCAGCTCCGCGCGCGTGGTGAGGAACTTGTCCTCGGCCGGCAGCGAGATCGTGTAGCCGAGCGCCTGGCCGCGGGAGATGATCGAGACCTTGTGGACCGGGTCGGAGTGCTCGAGGTAGTGGCCGACGATCGCGTGGCCCATCTCGTGGTAGGCCGTGATCAGGCGCTCCTTCTCGCCCATGACCCGGGTCTTCTTCTCCGGGCCGGCGACCACCCGCATGATGCCCTCTTCGAGCTCGACCTGGGTGATCTCCTTCTTGCCCGTGCGGGCGGCGAGCAGCGCGGCCTCGTTGACCAGGTTGGCCAGGTCGGCGCCGGTGAAGCCGGGCGTCTGGCCGGCCAGCGCGTCGAGCTCGATCGACCTTCGCGAGCGGCTTGCCGCGCGTGTGGACCTCGAGGATCTTGCGGCGGCCGGCGCGGTCGGGGCGGTCGACGGTGATCTGGCGGTCGAAGCGGCCGGGACGCAGCAGGGCGGGATCGAGGATGTCGGGCCGGTTGGTGGCCGCGATCATGATGATGTTGTCCTTGGCCTCGAAGCCGTCCATCTCGACGAGCAGCTGATTGAGCGTCTGCTCGCGCTCGTCGTGACCGCCGCCGAGGCCGGCGCCGCGGTGGCGGCCGACGGCGTCGATCTCGTCCATGAAGATGATGCAGGGCGAGTTCTGCTTGGCCTGCTCGAACAGGTCGCGCACGCGTGAGGCGCCGACGCCGACGAACATCTCGACGAAGTCCGAGCCGGAGATCGAGAAGAACGGCACGCCCGCCTCGCCCGCGACGGCGCGGGCCAGCAGCGTCTTGCCGGTGCCCGGAGGGCCGTACAGCAGCACGCCCTTCGGGATCCGCGCGCCGAGCGCCTGGAACTTCTTGGGGTTCTCGAGGAACTCCTTGATCTCGTGCAGCTCCTCGACCGCCTCGTCGGCGCCCGCCACGTCGCGGAAGGTGATCTTCGGCGAGTCGACCGACATCCGCTTGGCGCGCGACTTGCCGAACGACATCACCTTCGAGCCGCCGCCCTGGACCTGGTTCATGAGGAAGATCCAGAACCCGATGAAGATCAGGAACGGCAGCACGTACGTCAGCAGCGACAGGATCACGTTGGACCGCGCCGGCTTGACGTCGAACGACTGGATGTTGCCGGCCTCCTCGCTGGCCTTGAGCTGGTTGACCAGCACGTCGCCGTAGGCGTCCGGGAAGCCGACCTCGTACTTCTTGTCGTCCGGCAGCACGACCTCGACCGAGTTGTCCTTCGTGTCGAGCGTGACCGACTTGATCTGGTTCTTCTGCTCGATCTGCGTCAGGAACTGGCCGAAGGTCTTCGGCTCGGCCCGGTCGGTCGCCCGAGATCAGCCTGGACGCGAAGAACGCCAGGACGATCACGATGATGATCGGGAAGGCGGCGCTCTTGAAGAAGCGGCTCATGGGCGCACCCGGGCAGGAGCGAGGAAGAAACTGCTGGACAAGTCGATCAAGGCTACCAGTGGTCGAGGGACGAACCCGGCAGCCAGTGTGGGATGGCTTCCTATGGATCTCCTAATCGGCACGGAATGTCGTTCTTATTCCGCAATCCCGGTCAAGGCCGCGACATAGGGCAGATTCCGGTAGCGCTCGGCGTAGTCGAGCCCGTATCCGATCGCGAACTTGTCAGGAATCTCGAACCCAACGTAGCGCGCGGGTGTCTCGACCTGGCGCCGTTCGGGCTTCGTGAGGAGCGCGCAGACCTCGAGCGAGGCCGGGCCGCGGGCCTCCAGCGTGCGCATGAGGTATTGCAGCGTGAGCCCTGAGTCGACGATGTCCTCGACGATCAGGACGTGCCGGCCCTCGAGCGGGGCGTCGAGGTCCTTGAGGATCCGCACGACGCCGGACGACTCGGTCGAGGAGCCGTAGGAGGCGACCGCCATGAAGTCGACCTCGCAGTGCATGTCCAGGTGGCGCATGAGGTCGGCGAGGAAGAACACGGCGCCCTTGAGGACGCCGATCAGCAGCAGGTCCTTGCCCGGCGTAGTCGCGCGAGACCTCGGCGGCCATCTCCTTGATCCGGTGCTGCAGCTCGTCGGCCTGGACGATGATCTCGCCGATGTGCTCGTCGCGCAGCATGCGGCGGGCAGTCTAGAGCGTCCCAGCGTCAGTCGCGACGCGGCGCGTGGTCGACTCGCGTGGCGCGGAAGCGCTCGCCGACGATGCCGATGGCCCAGGCGATCTCGCCGTCGGAGACCACGACCGGCAGCTGATGGCGCCGCTCGCGCGGGACCTTGCGGTCGGTGAAGCAGGTCCTGGAGCGTCGTCGAGCCGGCAGGCGCATCCGGTCGCCCGGCGCGCCAGGGGCGCACCTCGAGCTCGGGCGCCGAGCGCGTCGGCGTCCAGCGGGCCGTCGGCGGCGAGCTCGCAGTCGACGCGGCCGGCGCCGAACGCGACGGCGCCGGGCACCGCCAGGCGCGCCGGCTGCGGCGGCGCGGGACGGCCCGTGGTCGAACCGCAGCCGCCCGTACTCGACCACCGCCCGCAGGCCGCCGCCGAGGTCGAGCGTCGCCGTGCCGCCGCGCGAGCCGAGCGCGAGGATCTCGTCGGCGCGGGCGCCCACCGACCGCGCTCCCCGGCGATCGCCTGCACCGTCAGCCGCCGCAGCGCCGGCGGCAGCGCGGCGATCCGCTCGCACGCTCGGCTCGGTGTCGATCAGCGACGTCGAGCACCTCGGCCTCGTCGCGCAGGATCTCCAGCGTGCGCAGGATGTTCGCCTCGGCGGCCGGGTGGATCGAGCGCAGCGCGGGCAGCAGCTCGTTGCGGACCCGGTTGCGCGCGAAGTCGCCGGACGTCGTTGCTCGCGTCCTCGCGCCACGCCAGCCCGCGCTCGCGGCAGTACGCCGCGGTCTCCTCGCGCGTCCAGCCCAGCAGCGGGCGGATCACGCCCGGCCGCGGTCGCGGATGCCGAGCAGCGCGCGCCGGCCCGGCGAGGCGGCCAGGCGGTAGAGCACGGTCTCGACCTGGTCGGTGGCCGTGTGGCCGGTGGCCACCACCGGCCCCGAGCTTGCGCCGCCTCGCGCGTAGCGCACCTCGCGCGCCCAGGCCTGCACGTTGCCCGACGGGCGGGCCGGCGCGGTGGACCACGCAGCGGCACGCCGAGCCGCTCGCACAGCTCGCGGCAGAACGCCTCGTCCTCGTCCGCCGACGGCCGCAGCCCGTAGTTGACGTGCAGCGCCGTGACGGCCTCGCCGCCGCACGGCGAGGTCGAGCAGGCAGACCGAGTCGCGCCCGCCGGAGACAGCAGGACGACGGACCTCGACGGCGGCCGCCACGCCGCGCCGTCGCCAGGAAGAGCTCGGTGGCCTCGCTGAAGCCCTTGAGCTTGACCTCGCCGATCGGCTCGAACTCGAGGTGGGCGCCGGCCGCCGCGACGACCGCGTCGGTCACCAGCACCTCGCCGCCCGCCGCGCGCGCGCCCACGCGCGAGGCGAGGTTGACCGCGCGGCCGTAGTAGTCGCCGTCGCGGTAGAGCGCGTCGCCGGCGTGCATGCCGATCCGCGGCAGCGGCCGCTGGCCGGCGTTGAGCTGCCTGGAAGCCGACGGCCCAGTCGACCAGCGCGGCCGGGTCGGCGCCGACGACCATCACCTCGTCGCCGATCGTCTTGATCACGCGCGCCTCGTCGGGCAGCGTGTCCTCGACCGACTCGACGAACCGCTCGACGACGTCGAGCGCCTCCTCCTCGCCCGCCTCCTCGGTCAGCCGCGTGTAGCCGGCGAGGTCGGCGAAGGCGATCGCCACGCGCAGCGCGGCCGAGCTCCTCGCCGCCGCCCTCGAGCTCGAGGTGGCCGACGACGTCCTGGCCGACGAAGTGCTGGAGCATCCGCTGGTGCACGCGGTCCATGATCGGCGAGGCGAGCGGCAGCAGCTCGCGAGGCCATGCCCTCCATCGTCCTCGGCGATCTCGAGCCCGGCGACGCCGTCGCGCATCAGCGGCTCGTGGACGTAGAGGTGGAAGAGCTTGACCTCGGCGTCGGCGATCTGGGCCAGCGCCTGGCCGTAGACGCGCACGAGCTGGAGGAAGGCGACGAGCGGGAAGCCGGCCTCGAGCACCGCGGCCATGTAGCGCAGGAGCTGGATGTCCTCCTCGCCGATCCGCTCGAGCGACGTCCGCCGAGAAGCCGACGGCGGTCCAGATGCGCTCGATCAGCGCCGGCTCGAGGCCGCTCTCCTCCGCTGCCTCGGCGAGCGTGCGCGTGCGCGTCCGGGCGCCGGGAACAGGTCCTCGAGGTAGCCGTAGGCGAGCCGGCCGGAGCGCGCCGCCTCGCGCAGCGTGTCGAGCGAGTACCCGCGCTCGCGCAGGCGCGCGACGATGCGCGCGTGGGCGACGGCGGCCGGCGTCCAGCGCGCCGTTGCCGAGCGGGACGATCCCGTCCTTGACCCAGCGGCGCAGCGTGGCGGGCGAGACGTCGACCCGCTGGGCGACCTCGCTGAGCGTCAGATCGGACATGACCCCGGACATGAAAGCGGCGGGACCGCGGTCGTGGTCCCGCCGCTTGCGGGCAATGCGGCCCGCTGCCTCGGCCGGCGGCGTTCGTCTGTCGGCGACGCCTTGCGGGCGACCCGAAGGCCACCCACTTCCCGGCCTATTGCCTGGTTCGGGTGCGGCAAGGTCTAGCGCGGGAACCGCCGGTGTGTCAACCGGCTTGACCGAGGTCAGACCACGAGGTGCGGGTGCTCGCTCTCGAGGTACTCCCGGTAGCGCGCGTAGATGGGCTTGGTGATCGGGATCAGGCTCAGCGCGGCCTTCACGTCGCCGCCCGACTTGATGCGCCGGCGGGCGAGCGCCATCGCGACGTTCTCCTTGCCCTGGAAATAGCGATTGGCGGTCTCCGAGGACATCGTCATCTTCACCTTGCGGCTCCCAGTCGACGTCGTCGGACCACTCCCAGTGGAGGTTGCCGTCCTCGCCGTCGCCGCGCGGCGCGGATGTTGACCACGAGGTCGACGTCGGTGAACTCGAAGCGCTGCGGAACGTCCGCGTCGCGCAGCTTCGGGCCCATGTCCGGGTCCTCGCTCATCATCGAGAAGACCCGGTCCATGACCGTCCGGAACTCCTTGGGCGAGGAGAACTCCGCGCCCATGGTCAGGAGCTGCTCGAGGGCTTCGCCCGCGGCTTGGCCTTCGCCGCGCGCTTGGCGGTGGTGCGCTTCGCGGGCGTGCGCTTGGCGCGGCGTGCGCTTGGCGGGCGTGCGCTTGGCGGCCGTGCGCTTGGCGGTCGTGCGCTTGGCCGGCGTCCGCTTGGCGGCGGTGCGCTTGACGCGGCGTTCGCTTGGCGGGCGCCGGGCGCGACGGCGCCTCGCTGCGGACCTCGAGCGCCGCGACACGGCGGGCGAGCGCCTCGATCTCGGCGCGCAGGCCCTTCACGTCCTCGAGGATCCTGAGGTCCTCGATCGTCTCGCGGATGCGCGAGGCCGCGGCGGCGACCTCGTCGACGAGGCTGCGCGTGCGCTTGGACGTGCTCGCCGCGCCCTCGGTGGTCGCCTGGAACGTGCGCTCGACGGCGCTGCGGACAGCCTCGACGGCGTCCGCTGCGTCGGAGCCCTTCTGCTTGTCCTTCTTCTTCTTGTCCTTCTTGGCCATAGCGCGACTCTATTCTCAGCCGCCCGTGCCGATCCTGCGCCCCCACGAGGAGGTCGCCGAGCGCGTGCTGCTCCCCGGCGACCCCGGCCGCGCGCTGCGGCTCGCCCAGCAGCTGCTCGACGAGCCGAAGATGCTCAACCACAACCGCGGCCTGTGGGGCTACACGGGCATCGCGGCCGACGGCGCGCCGATGACGATCCAGAGCACCGGCCTCGGCGGGCCGAGCGCGGCGATCGTCGTCGAGGAGCTGATCGCGCTCGGCGCCCGCCGGCTCGTGCGCGTCGGGACGTGCGGCGCGTTCGTCGACGAGCTCGGCTCGCGATCATCGCCGAGGCCGTCGCTGCCGCACGACGGCACCAGCCGCGCGCTCGGCGCCGACGGCCCGCTCGCCCCCGACCCGGAGCTGCTCGCCGCGCTGCGGGCGGCCGGGCGACGGCGCCGGTGGTCGTCGACCGATCTTCTACGGCCGACGTCGCTCGGGCGGCGGAGCGGCGCGCGGCGCCGTGGCGCTCGACCTCGCGTCGGCGAGCGTCTCGGCGTCGGCCGCGCATGCGTGCACGGCGTGCCCGCTCGCGTCGCGTGCTCGGCGCATCGCGACGAGGCGCTGCCGAGCGGCCGAGGCGGAGCTCGGGCCGCGTCGCGGCTGAGGCGCTTGCGCTTAGCCGGCTTGCTCGTCGCCTGCGGCGGCCGGCGTCGGCTCCGCTCGTCCACCTTCAGCCGCTCCTGCTCGCGCGGCGAGGCGGCGGGCGCGGCGTCGAGCGCGGCGGCCAGGTGGGAGATCTCGATCGACGAGCTTGCCGAGCTGGCCCTCGAGCCCGCCAGGCGCTCGTCGAGGCTCGACTGGGACATGGCGGCGAGCCGCTGGTCGAGCCGGTCGACCGCCTCCTCGATGCCCTCCATCCGCTGCGACACCGAGCGCAGCCGGCGCGTGAGGCGCTCGATGTCGGCCGCCGACGGGATGTTCAGCGCGCCCATCGCGGCCTCCTGGGCCTGCACCGCCTTCTCGCGCGCCTCGAAGGCCCGCGCGATCGCCGAGTTCACCAGCGGGTTCTCGAGCAGCTCCTGGGCGAGCTTGCCCAGCGCGTCCTCGCCCTGGCGGGCGATACGGTCGCGCAGCCCGCTCTGGGTGTCGTCTGCCATGGTGTCCTCCTCGGGGATTCCGAGGTTCGAGCTTCGAAGGCCGCGGGGAAGCTAGCGCAGTCAAGCTCGCGATGCCGGCATGGAACGACTGCGAACCTAAGGCTCAACTCGAAGGTTAGGCTTAGCCAGTCTTCATCGCGTTGCGAGCGAATTACCGCAAGAGACGGCCCGGTAGACCGTTCGAGATTGCATCACGCCCCATGCGACCGATAGCCTCAGATCCACTTCAGAGGGTTCCGCGCCCGGCACTCGCAGGATGTCGAGACTCCGCCGGCGCCGCGGGAGGGGGCCCAGACCGGGGATGACAAGCCGCAAGCTGCTGACGATCGCGACCGCCAGCCGCCGCCCTGTACGCGGTGGTTCTCGTCGCGTCCGCATCCGCCGAGCTGCACCGCGTCCAGGTGACGCTCGTCACGGGCCAGACCCTCACGCTCACGGTCGACGTCCGCCCGGCACGCCGGTCCAGCAGGTGCAGATCCCCGGTCTGCCGGCGCCGGTCCAGGACATCGTCGACCTCGGCCCGGTCGAGACCCCGACCCCGAGCCGACGGCCCCGCCGGTCGACGTGCCCGAGGTCGACCTGCCGACGTCGACGTGCCCGAGTCGACGCCCGACGCCCGGCGACGACGCCCGGCAGCGGCGACAACGGCGGCGGCGGCGGACGGCGGCAGGCAACGCGGGCGGCGGCACCGGCAACGCCAAGCCGCCGACGGTCGACACCGGCGACGAGAGCGCCGTCAACCGGGCCGACAGCACGTGCGCTCACGCGTGCGGTCGCGCGCGCGACAAGGTGACGAGAAGCCGCCGAGCGCGGCCACGAACCCCGACGGCTCGCCCAACCCGGCCAACCCGACCTTCTCGCTGTCGACCCCCGGCCCCGGCGCGCATCGGCGTCCCGAACTTCTTCATCGACAAGTTCCGCATCCCGCCCTTCCTGCTCCCGATCTACCAGGCCGCCGGCATCCAGTACGGCGTCCGCTGGGAGATCCTCGCCGCGATCAACGAGATCGAGACCGACTACGGCCGCAACCTCAACGTGAGCTCCGCGGGCGCCGCTCGGCTGGATGCAGTTCCTGCCCTCGACCTGGCGCGATGTACGGCGTCGACGCCAACGGCGACGAGCGTCGCGGACCCGTACAACCCGGTCGACGCGATCTTCGCCGCCGCGCGCTACCTGACGCGCCGCCGGCGCCGACCAGGACATCCGCCAGGCGGTCTTCGCCTACAACCACGCCGACTGGTACGTCGACTCCGTGCTCCTGCGCGCCCAGGTCATCGGCGGCCTGCCGTCGAACCTCGTCGGCTCGCTCACGGGCCTCACGCAGGGCCGCTTCCCGATCCAGGCCAAGGCCACCTACGCCGGCGAGATCCAGACGCGCGGCCGCAAGCGTCCGCGAGGGCAACGCGGCGATGGTCGTCGAGTCCGAGCGGCCGGCGCGGGATCCGCATCTTCTCGCGCGAGCGCGCGCCCGTGGTCGCCGTCAACGACGGCAGATCGTCCGCATCGGCCACAACCGAGCGCGCTCGGCAACTACGTGATGCTGCAGGACGTCTACGGCAACACGTACACGTACGGGCACCTGGGCAAGGTCGACCGCCGCTACCCGTCGCCGAAGCCGCAGGAGTTCGACCCGAGCGAGGTCGAGGAGCAGCTCGAGCTGCCGACGCGCGACGCCCAGCCGGCCGAGGCCGCGTCGCAACACGTCGCGCCCGGCCGCGCCGCGCGCCGAAGCGCAAGCTCGCCGAGAAGGCCGCGCCCGACGTCAAGAAGACCGAGGCTCCGGCCGCCGACAAGCAGCGGCTGTTCGCCAACCCGGCGCGGCCGAACGCCTCGGCCGCCGGCGGCGCCCAGCAGGAGTTCGAGCGCACCGGCGAGATCGACGGCGAGGAGACCTTCGCCGGCTACTTCCGGCGCGTCTTCGGCCTCGGCCGCAAGGACATCCAGCTCAAGCGCCTGCGCGTCGGCTCGCGCGTCGTGGCCGGGCACGATCCTCGGCCGCCTCGGCGAGCGCGACGGCCGCCGCGCCCCGTACCTGCGCTTCGAGATCCGCCCGGCCGGCCAGGGCGCGCCGCGGATCGACCCGAAGCCGATCCTCGACGGCTGGAAGCTGCTCGAGTCGACGGCGATCTACCGCGCCGCCGGCAAGAACCCGTTCTTCGGCCGCGACGCCGCCAACCCGTCGATCGGCCAGATCCTGCTGATGAGCAAGGAGGCGCTCGTCCAGCACGTCCTCGCCAACCCGCGGATCGACATCTACGACTGCGGCCGGCACGACATCCAGACCGGGCAGATCGACCGCCGCGTCCTGGCCACGCTCGAGTTCCTCGCCGCCTCCGGCCTGCGGCCGACGGTCACCTCGCTGCAAGCTGCGGCCACGGCTTCTACACGACGCTCGGGCAACGTGTCGCACCACTCGTCCGGCAACGCGGTCGACATCGCGGCGGTCAACGGCATCACGATCTCGCCGGCGACCCAGGGCGCGGGCTCGATCACCGAGATGACGATCCAGCGCCTGCTGACCCTGCAGGGCACGATGCAGCCCGACCAGATCATCTCGCTGATGAAGTTCGAGGGCGCCGACAACACGTTCGCGATGGGCGACCACGACGACCACATCCACGTCGGCTTCCGGCCGCTCTACGGCACCAACTCGAAGATGGCCAAGCAGGTCAACGCGATCCTCAAGCCCAAGCAGTGGATCAAGCTGATCGACCGCCTCGGCGAGATCGACAACCCGACGGTGCCGCCGCAAGCCGTCGAAGTACGCGCACGCCGGCGTCTGACGCCCACAAGGGCGAGTAGCCTCCGCCCACCCTGCCGCGCTTCGGCTTCGTCCAGTGGGAGTTCCCCGGCCGCGTGGGGCCCGACCGCCGGTCGCTACGTCGTGCGCCGCTACGCCGGCGACGACGTGCGCCAGGTGCTGGTGATCGGCGGCTTCGACGCCGCCGCGCCGGCTGCCGCCGCCGCGCGCGCCGCGAGCCGACCCGGGGCCGACGAGCGTCGAGCTCACCCGCGCGACGGTGATCGACGCGACGCCGCTCGGCGAGCTCGACGCGGCCGACGCGTGGCTGGAGCGGGCGTCCGGCGACGACGCGCGCGGGTCGACGGGCGACGCGCTCGCGCTGCTCAACCGCGCCGTCGCCGGGCACCGGGTGGCGAGCGCCGACCCGTGGGTGCCCGACGCCGACCCCGCCCACGCGCTCGTCTGCCGCGTCGGCTACGGGACCGGCGAGCAGGTGGCCGAGGGCGAGTGGGAGGCGGCGCGTCGAGCTGCCGCTGCCGGCGCCGCCCAGCGCGCGGTCGCTCGTGCTTCGCCGCAGGAGCGCCTGGCCGCGCTCTCGAGCGGCCGCGACGCGGCGCTCGCCTGCGAGGAGCTCACCCTGCGCGCCCGCGGCGACCTCGACCACGGCCGCGCGCGCGAGGCGGCGCTCCAGCTCGCGATCGCGCTCGACGCGGCGCTGGCCGAGCTCGAGGCGTGGCGCGAGCAGGGCGACATGGCGCGGCGGCTGGACGAGCTCGACGACCGGCGCGCGGCGGTCGCGGAGGCCGCCCGGGCGGCGCTGGCGGGCGGTGTCGACGCCGATCGGATGGCGGACGTCAGCGTCGACGCTCGAGCGGCTCGAGGCGGCGCTGCCGGGCTCGCGCAGGTCGAGCGGATGAGTGGGTAGTCGCCGCGAGCCTCCGGCTCGTCGGTCGATGCCGGGTCGGCCTACAGCGCGGCCAGCACCGCCTCGAGCTCGTCCACGACGTCGCCGTCGAGGCGCACGACCGCGTGGCCGTCGTACGGCGTCGCGCTCTGGGTCACGATCGCCACCGCCCCGCCGGCGCGTCAGCGTGATCTCGGGCAGCTCGGCCACCGGCCAGACCTCGAGCGAGGAGCCGACGCAGAGCATCAGGTCGGCGCCGCGCGGCCAGCGCCGAGGCGCGGCTCATCGCCGCCTCGTCGAGCATCTCGCCGAACAGCACGACGTCGGGCTTCAGCGGGCGGCCGCAGTCGCAGCGCGGCACGCCGCTCTCCTCGAGCCGGCGCCGCGTCTCGGCCAGCGGGTAGCGTCGCGCCGCAGCGTCAGGCACGAGGCCGACGCGATCGAACCGTGAACCTCGATCACATCCTGAGACCCGGCGGCAGCGTGCAGGCCGTCGATGTTCTGCGTGATGACCGGGATGCCGAGCTGCGCCAGCGCGCGGTGGGCGCCGTTGGGCTGCTTGCCCTCGAGCGCGGCGAAGCGCTGCCCGTAGAAGCCCCAGAAGCGCTCCGGGTCGCGCCGCCAGACCGAGATGTGGGCGACCTCCATCGGGTCGACGTTCGCCCACAGCCCGGTGCCGGGCGAGCGGAAGTCCGGGATGCCGGAGGGGACGGAGATGCCCGCCCCGGTGAGGGCGACGACCGACCCCGCCGAGCGGATCAGCTCGGCGAGGCGGTCGTGGCCGCTGCTCACCGGCCCTTGAACTCCGGCTTGCGCTTCTGCAGGAACGCGCCGATGCCCTCGCGCGCGTCCTCGGAGCCGAACGCGGCCCCGAAGGCGGCCTTCTCGGCCTCGATCCCCTCGTCGAGGTCGCCCGCGTGCGAGACGCGCTTGATCTGCTCGAGCGCCACCGGCGCCTGGCCGGCGAACTTGCGCGCCCAGGCCAGCGCGGTGTCGAACAGCTCGTGGTCGGCCACCAGGCGGTTGACGAGGCCGAACTCGTAGGCCTCCTCGGCGCGAGATCGGCTCGCCGACCGTGTTCATCTCGAGCGCCTTGGCCGGGCCGACCAGCCGCGGCAGCCGCTGGGTGCCGCCGAAGCCGGGGATGATCCCGAGGTTGATCTCGGGCTGGCCGAAGGAGGCGCTGTAGGCGGCGAGGCGGACGTCGCAGGCCATGGCGATCTCGCAGCCGCCGCCGAGCGCGAGCCCGTTGACCGCCGCGATGGTCATGATCCGCGACTGCTCCCAGCCGCGGAACAGCGCGTGCGCGCGGTCGAGCAGGTCCTTGCCGCCGGCCTCGTCCATCTGCGTGAACGCCTTGATGTCGGCGCCCGCGCAGAACAGCGCCGGGTTCGGCGAGGCGATGATCATCGCCTTCACGCCGCCGCCCTCGATCGACTTCCACGCCTTCTCGAGCGCCTCGATCACCTGCGGCGCGAGCGAGTTCGCGGGCGGGTTGTCGAGCCAGAGGATCGCGACGTCGTCGCGCGTGTCGAGCTTGACCGGGCTCTGCTCCCAGCCCTCGTCGGGCTGCGGGTAGGGGTAGAAGCCCTGCCCGCTCTTGGCCCCGAGGCGGCCCTGGGCGACCAGCCGGCGCAGGATCAGCGGCGGCTCGAAGCCCTCGCCCCACTCCTCCTCGGCCTGCTCGAGCGCGGCCAGGACGTCGTCGAGCCCGCGGAAGTCGGCGCGCGCGAACGGGCCCGGGACCATGCCGGTGCCCATCATCATCCCGAGGTCGATGTCGCGGACGCCCGCGATGCCCTCGTCGAGCACGAGGCAGGCCTCGACCAGCGCCTTGAGCTGGAAGCGGTCGGCGATCCGCTCGTCGATCTGAGTGGTCGTCTCAGGCGTGCTCATAGAAGCCCTTTCCGGACTTGGCGCCGAGCTCGCCGCGCTCGACCATCTCCTCCATGCCCTTGTGGACGTAGAAGCGGTCGCCGTAGGCCTCCTGCATGTCGCGCGCGACCTTGACCACGGTGTCGAGGCCCGACATGTCGGCGACCCGGAACGGGCCCATCGGCATCTGGGCCTTCTCGGTGATGAACTTGTCGAGCTCCTCGACGTCGATCCCGCTCTCGTCCTGGTAGCGCCAGATCTCGCTGGCGGTGGAGACGAGGATGCGGTTGACCACGAAGCCGGGGCACTCGTGGCAGCGGACCGGCATCTTCTTGATCGCCTGGGCGAAGTTGGCCGCGGCCTGGGCGGTCTCCGGCGAGGTGTCCTCGCCCTCGATGACCTCGATCAGCCGCATGTAGGAGGCGGGCCAGAAGAAGTGGAAGCCGACCACCTTGTCGGGCCGGTTGGTGGCGTCGCCGATCTCGGTGATCGAGAGGCCCGAGGTGTTGGAGGCGAGGATCGCGTGGCCGGGAGTGGCCGCGTCGAGCTCCGCGAACACCGCGTGCTTGATCTCCATCTTCTCGGGCACGGCCTCGATGACGAAGTCGACGTCGCCGAACTCGTCGTAGTCGGTGGTGCCGGTGATCAGGGAGAGCGTCTGCTCCGCCTGGGCCGACGCCTGCGCCTCGTCGAGCTTGCCCTTCTTGACCAGCTTGGCGGCCTGGCCCTCGGTGACCTCGCGCGCCTTGGTGAGTCCCGCGTCGACGAACTTCTCGTCGACGTCCTTGAGCACGACCGGGATCCCCGACGCGGCGATGACCTGGGCGATCTCGCCGCCCATCACCCCCGCGCCGACGACTCCTGCTTTGAATACGAACATGGCCCGGCAGGCTAGTACCTGCCTAGCCGAGCCGCGGCACCTCCACGACGATGAAGTCGCTGTAGTCCGGCAGGCCGGCGTTGCGGCCGGTCGAGCCGAAGTTGGTGTCGTTGACGATCGCCAGCTCGTCGCCGCCCACCGGCAGCACCGCCTCGACCGTCACGTAGGGGAACGAGAACGGGTCGCCGAGCCCGAAGTCGCCCGGCCGTGCCGGCAGCGAGATCCGGTGCGGGTCGCGGACGTTCAGCAGGTCGAGCACCTGGCGCTTCTCGAGCACCGCGTGGCGACCGGGCACGGGGATCGTGAACGCGCGCTTCCAGGCGGCCGCCGGGCCCTGGTTGTTGTCGCGCTCGAGCACGATCAGGCGGTCGCGGCCGAGCGCCGTGGCGTCCGAGACCAGCGTGCCGGGCGTGCTCATGCGGTAGGTCCAGCGCCGGCCGGTGAAGCGGCGCTCGCGCACGTCGAACTCGAACACGACGCGATCGAGCGGGTCGGCGCCGGCCAGCGGGCCCTCGAGGATCGGGTACAGCGTGCGGCCGTCCTTCGAGAGCGCCATCGCCTCGAAGCCGTTCGAGCCCGCGAGGTTGGGCGTGCGGCCGAGCAGCAACGGGTTGTCGGGCGACATGACGCCCGGCGTCGGCACCGGCGCGTCGAGCACCTTGCCGGTGGCGTCGGTGTGGACGATGAACGGGCCCGAACTCCTCGCCGAACCACAGCGTGCCGTCCTTGCCGATGCGCATCGACTCGATGTCGAAGTCGCCGCCGGTCAGCAGGCGCTCGGGCGTCGTCTCGTTGACGATCGGGAACGGGACCTTCAGATCGGGGTCGCGCAGCGTGATCTGGTCGAGGATCTGGACGCTGCCCGAGCCGCCGCGCCTGGTCTCCCAGTTCGGGCGGACCTTGTAGACCCGCAGCAGGAACGAGCGCGAGTTCGCCTTGTTGCCGAAGCCGTTGTCGGGCATCGCCCAGTAGCGGTCGTGGCCGGCGTCGAGCAGCGCGGAGAAGCCGCCGACCGGCTGCGTGGAGCCCGGCGCGGGCGCCGGGTTCGGTGTTCGGGACGCCCGGGAAGGGCGCGGGCCACGTCGCGTCGGCGGGCAGGATGGCGCGGGCTTCGAGCTCGGGCTCGGTCGCGCTCGCGGTGGCGGTGAGGGCCAGGAAGGCCGCAACGGCGATCATCAGCGTTCGCATGGACCGGCACCCGACCAGAGCGCGGCCGCGGCGCCGGTCAAGAACCGGTGATCTACAGCTCGGCGCGCCGCTCGTGGCCGAAGCGGGTGAGCGTGCGGCGCAGCGACTCGGTCAGCTCGCGGCGGATGAACAGGCGGTCCATGCAGCGGGGTGAAGGCGTTGCGCTGCTTGAGCTCGTAGTCGAGCGTGAGCGTGACCTGGACCTCGTCGGCCCCGGCGGACTCGAAGGCCACGGTCTGCGTGCCGCGCAGGCGCTCGTCCTCGACCTCGCGCGTCTGGCCCGTGCGCGCCTCGTAGGCGGTCACGACCTCCTGGACGCGCCCGCGGCCGCGCGGCGGCGAGTCCCAGACCAGGCGGGCGCCGACGTCGGGCCAGTCGCCCTCGAGCTTGTTGACGTGGCCGAAGCCGTCGACCCAGGCCGCCCAGCGGTGCTGGTCGTACCACAGCTCCTCGGCCTCGATGATGCGGCCCGGCACGACGGCCGTCGCCTGCGCCCGGCTCACAGGACCTCCTTGCGGATCGCCCGGATCGAGCGCGCGATCCGCGCCATGCCGCGGCTCCAGCTCGGCCGCGAGCCGCGTCCGCTCGACCTCGCCGGCCGGGCGTGATGGTGTAGAAGCGGCGCGAGCGGCGCTCGGGGTGCTCCCACTCGCCGGCCAGCAGCCCGCGCTCCTCGAGCGAGCGCAGCAGCGGGTACATCGTGTTCGGGTTGACGACCAGCGCGCCCTCGGTGAGCTGCTCGATCCGCTCGATCAGCCGGTTGCCGTACATCGGCTCCTGCGAGCTGTAGTGCAGGACGAGCAGCGGCAGCAGGCCGGCGCGACGGAGGTCGCCGACGAGCGGGTCGGCGCTGGCCGCCTTCGCGCTGGGCACGATGCGATTATCGCGCGATGACCGCCGTCGACCTCGCGCTGGAGCTCGTCCGCCTCGACACCGTCAACCCGCCCGGCCGCGAGGAGGCCGCCGCGTCGCTGCTGGGCGAGCGGCTGAGCGCCGCCGGGTTCGACGTCGCCTTCCACGAGCACGCGCCCGGCCGTCCGAGCGTCGTGGCGCGGCTGGCGCGGCGACGGGCCGGCGCTGTGCATGACCGGCCACCTCGACACCGTGCCGCTGGGCGGCGCGCCGTGGAGCGTGGAGGCGTTCGGCGAGCTGCGCGACGGCCGCCTCTACGGCCGCGGGTCGAGCGACATGAAGGGCGGCGTGGCGGCGATCGTGGTGGCCGCCGAGCGGGTCGCGGCGCTGGGCCGCGGGTCGCTCGAAGTCGTCCTGTGCGCCGCCGAGGAGACCGGCTGCGAGGGCGCGCTGCACCTGGCCGCCTCGGGCGCGCTGGGCCGCGCCGGCGCCGTCCTGGTCGCCGAGCCGACCGGCGGCGTCCCCCACGTGGCGCACAAGGGCGTCCTGTGGGCGCGCGCCACGGCCGAGGGCAAGTCGGCGCACGGCTCCTCGCCGCAGCTCGGCCGCAACGCGATCTACCCGCTGGCGGCCGCGGTCGCCGCGCTTGTCCGAGCTGGACTTCGACGTCGAGCCCCACCCGATCCTCGGCGAGCCGACCCTCAACGTCGGCACCATCGCCGGCGGCTCCGGGATCAACCTCGTCCCCGACCGCGCCGAGGCGCGGCATCGACATCCGCACCGTCCCCGGCCTGCGGAGCGCCGACGTGCTCGAGCGGCTGCGCTCGCTGGCCGGCGCCGACGTCACGATCGAGCCGATCCTCGACCTGCCGCCGGTGTCCACCGATCCGGACGATCCGTCGTGCGGTCGGCGGCCGACGTCGCCGGCTCGTCCGGGGCGCGGGCCTCGCCTACTTCACCGACGCCGCCGCCCTCACGCCCGCCTACGGCTCGCCGCCGACGGTCATCTGGGGCCCGGGCGAGGCCGCCCAGGCCCACCAGACCGACGAGTGGGCCTCGGCCGAGAAGATCGACGCCGCGGCCGAGGGGTTCTTCGAGCTCGCGCGCCGCTGGTGCGGGCTCTAGCGCGCCGAACTCCTCGAGCAGCACCTCCGAGAAGACGCTGCCGGGCCGCTCGCCGCGGCTCGCCGTCGACGAAGACGTCGACGCGCTCGTCCCAGAACGCCACCAGGCCGGCGATCGCGGGAGCTCCGGCATGGGCTGCTCATAGGTCCAGCCGATGTCCTCGTGGCCCTCGATCGACCACCACGAGGCCTCGCCCTTGTACGGGCAGTAGCTGCGGCTCGGGCTGGCGCGCAGCTCGGCACGGACGTCCTCGCGCGGCACGTAGAAGCGCATCGGCAGGCTCGTCTCGCACAGCAGCCGGGCGCCCGTCGTCTCGGCGATGACCTCGCCGTCCAGCTCGATCCGCACCGTCCGCAGGCTGCGGCGGACGTCGACGCGGTGGTACGGGTCGCGCGGGTGGCCGGCGATCGGCTCGTCCTCCTCCAGCCAGTCGAAGGCGTCGAAGTCGAGCACCACGTAGCCGTCGAGGTCGTCGTCGGCGAGCCGGTACCCGGCGCCCACGCGGCCGGCGACCGAGACCGGATCGCCCTCGGCCGAGTGCACGCTGAACGGGATCCCCGGGTGCAGCAGGCCGGGCTGTAGCCCTCGCTCGCGGGCGCCGGCGCCAGCTCGGCGAGCAGGTCCTCGGCCGGCACGGCGTAGGACGGGCAGATGCGGCGCGGCTCCCAGACGAGCATCGCCCGCGTGCTGTCGGCGACCGGTCGTCCCTCGAGGCTCGCCCGTACGCGTCGCTCGACCGGCTCGTGGCGCAGCAGGCCGCGGGCCTCGGCCATCAGGTCTTGCATCCTTGTGCTCATTGAAGGCCAGACGTCCGGCCGCCCGGCGCTATTCCCACGTCGACTGCCCGTTGGCGGCCAGCCAGGTCAGCGCCTCGTGCAGGGCGTCGAGCGAGCTGTAGCGGGGCGCGTAGCCGAGGACGGCGCGCGCCCGCTCGATGCTGGCGGCGATGCTGCGGCCGACGTGCTCGCGCGTCGCGCCGGCGTGCTCGGCGCCCACGCGGCGCTCGAACTCCGCCCACTCGACCAGCTCGAGCACCGGCTCGCGGCCGAACCAGGCGGCCACGCCGGCCGCCAGGCCGCGCAGCGTCATCGCCTGCTCGGACACCACGTGGAAGCTCGACCCGATCGCCTCGGGCCGCGTGAGCGCGCGCTGGAAGCCCTGCGCGACGTCGTCCGCATGCACGTGGTGCAGCACGCCGAGGCCGAGGTCGGGGAGCGCGAGCGGCTTGCCGGTCGCCAGCCGGTGCCAGACGTCGGGATCGAGGTTGCCGGCGGGCGTGATGACCGGCCAGCCGGGCCCGGTGATGTGCCCCGGGTGGAGCACCATGCTCGGCACGCCGCCGGCGATCGTCTCGCGGTGCAGGAGCGCCTCGACCTCGGCCTTGCCGGTGCCGTACTCCCCGTAGGCGGTGCGCGGCTCGTCCTCGGTGACGGGCACGCGCGCGACGGCGCCGTGGACCCAGATCGTCCCGCAGTGCACGAGCAGCGGCCGGCTCGGCCGCAGCGCCTCGACGAGCTGGCGGGCCGAGGCGGCGTCGAAGCAGATCATGTCGATCACGGCGTCGGCCTCGAGCGCGGCGATCCGCGTCGCCGAACGAGCCGGCCCGGTCCTCGGCCTCGCGATCGATCGCGATCCGCTCGACCGCACGCCACTCGGGCGCCGGCCGGTACGGCTCGCGCTCGCCGCGGCTGAGCGCGACGACCTCATAGCCGGCGCGCACCAGCCGCGGCACCAGGTAGGTGCCGACGTGCCCGGTGGCACCGATGACCACGACGCGGCTCACGGGGCGACAGTATTCCCGAATGGTCGTCCACTCTAGGGTCAGGGGAATGCAATCCGCCTGGGATCGGCTCCGCGCCCTGCCGCTGCACGTGGAGTCCTACGAGTTCGAGCGCCGGTCGGCGACCTATCGCCCCACCTTCGAGCGCGTGACGACGCTGGTCCGCCTGCGCGGCGACGGCGCCGAGGGCCTCGGCGAGGACGTCTCGCCGTTCGAGGGCGAGGACGACACGCTGCACGTGACCGCGCCGGAGCTGCCGCTGACCGGCGAGTGGACGCTGGAGTCGTTCTCCGATCAGCTCGCGGAGCTCGACCTGTGGCCGGTGCCGCCGCATTGGCACGCGGCCGTGCCGCTGGCGCAACTGGGCGTTCGAGTCCGCCGCGCTCGACCTCGCGCTCAACCAGGCGGGCCGTCCCGCTGCACGAGGCCGTCGGCCGCGAGCCGCGCCCGCTGCGCTTCGTCAACTCGCTCGGGCTCGGCGAGCCGCCGACCTTCGACCCGATCCGCGCGCCGGCTCGAGCGTCCATCCCGACCTGCGCTTCAAGCTCGACGTCACGCCCGCCTGGTCGCCGGAGCTGATCGACGAGGTGGCCGCCACCGGCGCCGTCGAGATCGTCGACTTCAAGGGCCACTACGGCCTCGAGACCGGCGAGCTGCCCGAGCTGCTGGCCATGTACGAGCGCGTGATCGCGGCGTTCCCGGACGCGCTGCTCGAGGACGCGCACGACCTGCCCGAGGTCACCGCGCTGCTCGAGGCCGAGGCGACCGCATCTCCTACGACTCGCCCATCTACGGCGTCGCGGACCTCGACACCACCCCGCTGCCGCCGCAGGCGGTCAACATCAAGCCCTGCCGCGTCGGCGACGTGCGCTCGCTGCTGGAGGTCTACGCCGCGGTCGAGGAGCGCGGCCTGATCACGTACGGCGGCGGGATGGGCGAGCTCGACGTGGGCCGCGGGCAGATCCAGCTGCTCGCCTCGCTCTTCCACCCGGAGGGGCCGAACGACGTCGGCGCCGGGCGGCTACAACTTCGACACGCCGGCCGCCGACCTGCCGTCCAGCCCGCTGCCGGCCGATCCGGCGCCGACGGGCTTCCGGAGGCGCTAGTTGCCGAGGGCCTTGACCGGCGCGCGGTACTTGGCGCTGGTGCGCTCGCCGCAGAGCAGGACGGCGAGGCGGACGAGATCACGCTGGCTGGTGTTGGGCGGAAGCGACATGGCAGCAGTCTCCGATCTTCGGGGACCCCCGAACCATGGGGCGACCCCCTCGATCTTCAGCGGCCACCCACCCTCAGGGGGTGGGGCTCACCCTCACGTTCGAGAGCCCCGTGGCGACGGCGAAGCCGAGCACCGTGACGAGGCCGCTGGCGCGGCCCGCCTTGTCCCTGGCCTCGGGGATCATCGAGTCGATCAGCATCACGAGCAGGGCGCCGGCGGCGAAGCCGTTGATGCCGGCCTGGAGGTCGCCGCCGGTGACGTCGGCGAGCGCGAAGCCGACCGGGGTGGCGATCGCGCAGCCGACCGCGATCAGCCCCCACAGCCGGCGGATCGCGGCCGGCCGGGTGCCGGCCTCCCGCATCGCCGTGGCCGAGCCGATCGCCTCCGGCAGGTTGGAGACGAAGATCGCCGCGAGCAGGCCGAGGCTGACGCCGTCTCCCGCCGCGAGCCGATCCCGAGCACGAGCTGCTCGGGGATGCCGTCCAGGAGCGCGCCGATGGCCAGCGCGTTGGTGCCGCCGCGATCGAAGGGCGCCGTCGAGGACGTAGTAAGGCCAACGCGCCGGCGGCGAGCCCGAGGCGACAGCGCCGGGGCCGCCGACTCCAGGCCCTCCTCCGCCAGGTCGAAGCTGACGGCGCTGATCAGCGCGCCCGCGCCGAAGGCCAGCACGAGCCCGACGAGGCGCTCGGGCCACGCCCGGGCCAGCCCGAGCAGCGCGCCGAGGATCAGCGACGAGGCGGCGAGCGCGCCCCAGCCGATCGCGGCCGCCATCAGCGCTTGGTCAGCGGACATTCGCGAGATTGTGCAGCACGTGCGAGTTGTCGTCGCCCGCGATGCGGTTCACGCGCACGGCGGCGCAGCCGCGGCAGCGGTGGACGACCGCCCACTCCCCGTCGTCCCGGACGCTGACGGCGATCGGCTCCATCGAGGCGGCGCACGCCGCCGCGCGGTCGCCGGGGACGTGCTCGTCCAGGTGCCGGCTCCACAGGCAGCTGGGACAGTGATTTCGATGCATGGTGCCGGGCGCGTCGAGCGGCACGTCCAGCCGGCAGTGGCGGCAGCGGAACGTGCTCTGACGGCGCCGGGCGCGCTTCACGCGCGACAAGCGGGGACCTCCTATGAGAGAGAACGGAACGGGGCGGCGCTACTTGTGATGTTCCGCGGCGGCTCTCATAGGCTCGCGCCAAGGCTACACGGCGCGTAGGCTCATGTCATGAACGCCATCGTCGTGGGAACGGACGGATCGGAGGGCGCCGAGGCGGCGGTGCAGAAGGTCATCGAGATCGCCGGCGGCAGCGGCGCGACCGTGCACGTGGTCTGCGCCTACCCCGGCCGCTCCGACGCTCGAGCGGATCGGGCTGACCGCCAAGACGGACCCCGTCGACCTGCGCGGCGTCGCCGCCGACGTCGTCGCGCGCGACGAGCGGCGCTTCCGGGAGGCCGGCTTCGAGGTCGCAGAAGCACGTGCGCGAGGGCGACCCCGCGCAGACGCTGCTCGACGTCGCCGAGGAGGAGGGCGCCGACCTCATCGCAGTCGGCGCCCGCGGTCAGGGAGCGCTACGGCGCTTCGCGCTCGGCAGCGTGTCGGCGAAGCTCTCGCACAACACGCCGGTCAGCCTGCTGATCGTCCACTAATAGGCGCCGAGGCCGGTCTCGGCCCGCACGTGCAGCTCGTGGTAGGCCTGCTCGGCCCGCTCGCGGCTCAGCACGGTGCCCAGCCAGCAGAACAGGAACCCGATCGGGAACGAGAAGATCGCGGGGTTCGAGAGCGGGATCGGCGAGCCCTCGGAGTCCGGCCCCGGCCACACCGCGGGGCTGAGCGCGATCAGCACCAGCGAGGCCGCGAGCCCGCCGAGCACGCCGCAGACCGCGCCCATCGTGTTGAAGCGCGGCCAGAACAGCGCGCAGCAGCAGCGCCGGCAGGTTCGCGCTCGCGGCCACGGCGAAGGCCAGCCCGACGAGGATCGAGACGTTGAAGCCCTCGCCGGCCGACGATCGACACGCCGATCGCCACGCACGCCGAGACCGATCGCGGCGATCCGGGCGACGCGCACCTCCTCGCGCTCGTCGGCCGCCGGCCGCGGCGCACGACGTTGGTCCACAGGTCGTGGGCCATCGCGCCCGAGGCGGAGATCACCAGCCCGGCCACGACCGCGAGGATCGTCGCGAACGCGACCGCGCTGACGACGGCCAGGAAGAGGTCGCCGCCGACGGTGCCCGCGCCGCCGCCGAGCTCCTCGGCGAGCAGCGGCGCCGCGAGGTTGCCGCCGGCGCTCGCCTCCTCGGCGCCGGCGCCGAGGATCGCCCGCGCGCCGACGCCGACGATCATGATCATCATGTAGAAGAGCGCCGATCAGCAGCACCGCCCACCAGACCGAGCTGCGCGCGCGGCCCGGCGTCGGGCACCGTGAAGAAGCGGATCAGGATGTGCGGCAGCCCGGCGGTGCCGAGCAGGAACGCCAGGCCGAAGGAGATGCCGTTGATCGCGTCGGGGTGCTGCAGCCCGGGCGGCAGGAAGGCCTCGCCGTCGGCGCTCTCCGCGCCGCCTGCGAACAACTCGAACAGGTCGAAGCCGGTCTTGGCGAGCACCAGCACGGTGAGCACCACGCCGGCGGTCATCAGCAGCCCGGCCTTGATGATCTGCACCCACGTGGTCGCGAGCATGCCGCCGAAGATCACGTAGACGACCATGAAGGTGCCGGTGAGCACGACCGAGAGGGCGAAGTCGATCCCCGCCAGCGCCTGGATCAGCACGCCGGCGCCGACCATCTGCGCGACGAGGTAGACGAAGGCGACCGACAGCGTGCCGAGCGCGGCGGCGATGCGCGCGGGGCGCTCGCGCAGACGGAAGCCCAGCACGTCGGCCATCGTGAACTTGCCCGCGTTGCGCATGCGCTCGGCGAGCAGCAGCAGCACCGGCAGGAAGGCGACGAGCGCGCAGACGAGGCCGATGAAGCCGTCGAGCCCGAAGAAGAAGATCAGCCCCGCGAAGCCGAGGAACGACGACGCCGACATGTAGTCCCCCGCGATCGCGAAGCCGTTCTGCACGCCGGAGATCCCGCGCCCGGCGGCCAAGAACTCGGTCGCGGTGCTGGTGCGCTTGGACGCCCAGTAGGTGACGGCCAGCGTCACGGCGAGCACGACGGCGAAGACGGCGAGCGCGAGCTCGTTCATGACACCCGCTCCCGCTCGGCGGTGCGCTCGAAGCGCCCGCTGGGCTCACGCCGGCTCGCGCGCGATCCGCTCGCTCCATCGGCGACCACTCGCGGTCGCTCTTGCGCAGGTAGGCGAACGAGACGACCCAGGTGGACACGATCAGCGCGACCCCGACGACCCAGCCGAACGCCTCGCCGAACAGGTCGGGCGCCAGATAGGCGAGCACGACGAAGGCCGCGCAAACGGCGGTCACGCCACCTCCCCACACCATCACGAAGCGACGCCGGCTCGCGACCAGCGCGCGGAAGTCGGGCGATCGCTCGATCGCCTCCCATTCGATCGATTCATCGGCCATGGGGCTCGGGTTACCCCTCTGGCCCGCGCGGCATTCGCCGCGCTCGTAGGATGCAGCGCAATGGGCGACCACCTCATCGTTCTTCACTCCGCGGTGCGGGCGTGCGCGGGCTACAACCGCCACGAGGCTCCCTCGATTCTGATGGACGGCTCGTCGATCGCGCGCGACACCGAGCACGGTCGCGCGGTCACCGCGCAGCTGACGCGCCACCACGGGACGCTCGAGGAAGCGCTCGAGGCGGGGATCTTCGCGCTCGGCGCCGCGGGGCTGTCCAAGGGCATCCGCCGCCAGGCCCGCGCGGCGTGCGAGGACTACTTCTACAACCGGCTCAGCCTGCCGCCGAGCGACGAGTTGGGCGGACGCGAAGCGAGCGCGGAAAGGCTCGAGCTGATGCCCGACGCGATGTACCGGGTGCTCGAGGACATCGTCGAGCTCGTCGTGGACGGCGACTACGAGGAGCTCCGCGCCGCTGTCTCGCGATCGGCTCGAGGTCGAGGACCTGCGCCGTCGCGTCGAGGACGACTGCCCGGAGGCGCTGGTGCTGCCGCCGCGCGAGATCTACGGGGTCGAGGCGCTCACGAAGTCCGACGACCCGGACGAGCCGGGCTGGGCCTACTTCCTCGACCTGTGGACCGAGACCGGCCCGGCGCGCCTGCACATCGAGGGCGAGCTCGAGGAGTCGGGCGAGCGGTTCGCGGCGGCGCTGAACGACATCCTGCCGTGATCCGGCCTTTAACGCGGAAAGCCCACCCTTGGGTGGACTCTCGGCCATCAGAAGATCAGGCGGCTTACGCGGGAAGGGGACGTTCAGTTGAAGGTCTCGCCCTCAGGTTGCCCTCGCTGTCTGACCCAGCCAGGGTAGCGTGTCCGCCTCACGGCAGCGGCTGGATCCAGCGGCCGTGCCCCTCGACGCGGGCGAGGTCGCGGTCCGCGCCTCGGGAGTCGCGGAGGGCGAGCAGGGAGCTGCTTCCGGCGAGTCCGATCTCGAGCGAGACGTGCAGCACGCGCCGCCGCCGGCCGAGCGCGGCGATCGCCGAGTCGAAGGCGGCCCGGCGGTCCGCGGGGACGTGGATGCGGACCATGGCGTGGAACACGACCACCGGGATTCGTCGGGCAGCCTCGCAGGCCGGGCAGCAGCTCGATCGCGTCGCCCTGCAGGATCGTCGGCGGGTCGGCGGCGACGGCGTCCAGGGCGGTGGCGAGCTCGGCGAAGCGATCGCGGTGCTCGGGCCAGACGAGCGCCTGGAGCCACAGTCGCTGCTCGGGATCGGTGGCGTCGACGGGATGGAGGTCGACGCCGAGCCGGTCGCGGACGGGCGGGATGTCGTCGAGATCCGGCGGCGGCTGGTCGGAGCGCCACTCCGGGGACAGGGTCAGCGGCGCGTCGGGGGGTCCGAACCGGCGGCCGCCGGTGTGCACCGCCCAGCGTTCGAAGCGCAGCTGGATCCCGGCGCTGGGGCCGATCTCGAGGAAGGTGACCGGCCCGGGGACGCGCCGGCCGACTCGTGCATCGCCAGGCGCACCGCGACGCCGCGGCCGGGGGCGTTGGTCTGCACCAGCCGCTCGCGGAGGATCCGGGTGAGCTCGTCGCGGTGCTCGGCGCAGAAGGCGCCGAACTCGGCGCCGGCGGCCTCCGGGGGCTCGGCGTCGTCGCCGCGCACCGAGGCGAAGAAGCGGGCGAACGGCAGCCCGGGGTCCTTGAGGACGAGCAGGTGGGTGGCGGCCATCAGCATGTTGGCCGGCTGCTGGCCGGGTCGGGCCTCGGCGGCGAGGTCGAGCAGATCCTCGTCCGCGACCACGGCTCTCGACAGCACCCGATAGAGCGGCGAGGTGTCGAACCACGCGTCGCCGCGGGCGAACCGCCGTTCAGCGTGTCGCGGTCGAGCATCGGGAATAGCATCGCCGGAAGTGGACGTCCTCGCCCTCTACGACATCCACGGCAACATCGACGCGCTGGAGGCCGTGCTCGCCGATCCGCGGGCGCAGGATCCGGACGTCGTGCTGGTCGGCGGCGACGCCGTGCCGGGCCCGTTCGCGCGCGCGACGCTCGCTCGCCTGGAGACTCTGTCAGGCGCAGTGGATCCGCGGCAACGGCGAGCGCGAGGTCGCCGAGGCCGTGGGCGCGCCCGCCCCGGCCGACGACGATCTCGTGGCGCTCACGGCGGCGCTCACCGCCGCCGAGCTCGGCGACGCCCGGGCACGCGAGCTGGGCGGGCTGCCGTTGACCATCGAGCTCGAGGGCGTGCTCTATTGCCACGCCAGCCCGCGCCGCGACGACGAGATGCTGACCCGGCTGTCGCCCAGACGCTGGGCCGAGGTGCTGAGCGGAGTCGACGCCGCGCTCGTCGTGGCCGGCCACACGCACCAGCAGGACGACCGGGTCGTCGGCAGCGTGCGCTTCGTCAACGCCGGCAGCGTCGGGCTGCCCTACGAGGGCGACGGCGCTGCGCGCTGGCTGTGGGTCGCGGACGGCGTCCCGGAGCTGCGCAGCACCGCCTACGACGCGGCCGCCGCCGGCGCCCGCATGCTCGAGGCCGGCTGGCCCGACGAGCGGTCGATCAACGCCGCGCTCGTCGAGCCTGTCGAGGCGATCGTGGTGACGCGGATCTTCGAGGAGATCGCCACCGGCTAAGCCGTGGCCGGCTCCTCGATCCGCCGCGGCAGCAGCGTCTCGCGCGCGATCACGAGCCGCTGGATCTGCGACGTGCCCTCGTAGAGCTGCATGATCTTCGCGTCGCGCATCAGCTTCTCGACGGGGTAGTCCTTGATGAAGCCGTAGCCGCCGTAGACCTGCACGGCGTCGGTCGTGACCTCCATCGCGCTGTCGGCGGCGAAGCGCTTGGCGTGCGAGGACTCGAGCGTGTTGCGCTTGCCCTGGTCGAGCAGCACGGCCGAGTTCCAGGTGGCCAGGCGCGACAGGTGCACCTTGGTCGCCATGTCGGCGATCATGAACTGGATCGCCTGGTGCATCGCGATCGGCACGCCGAACTGGATGCGCTCCTTCGAGTAGTTGGTCGCGAACTCGAAGGCGGCGCGGGCGATGCCGGTGGCCATGGCCGCCACGCCGGGGCGCGTGCGGTCCAGGGTCATCATCGCGATCTTGAAGCCCTTGTTCTCCTCGCCGATCAGGTGGTCGGCGGGGATCTCGGTCTCGTTGAAGCGTGATGGTCGCGGTGTTGGACGCCCGCTGGCCCATCTTGTCCTCCTTCTTGTCCACCGTGACGGTGTCGTCACGGGGGACGATGAAGCAGGAGATCCCGCGGTGGCCGGCCTCCTTGTCGGTCTTCGCGTAGACCGTGAACCAGTCGGCGTAGCCGCCGTTGGTGATGAAGCACTTGGAGCCGTTGATGACGTACTTGTCGCCCTTGCGGACGGCGGTCGTGCGCATGCCGGAGACGTCGGAGCCGGCGTCGGGCTCGGTCAGGCAGAAGGAGGCGAGCTTGTAGTCCTCGGTCAGCATCCCGAGGTACTGCTTCTTGAGCTCCTCGGAGCCGGCGAGGGCGAGCGGCGCGGAGGCGAGGCCGTTGGCGCCGATCGAGGTGGCGATGCCGGAGCAGCCCCAGGAGAGCTCCTCCTCGACGATCGCGCCCTCGAGGTAGCTGAGGCCGGGCCCGCCGTACTCCTCGGGCGTGTGGCCGTTCATGAGGCCGAGCTCCCAGGCCTTGCGGAGCATGTCCTCGGGCCACGTGCCGTCGCGGTCGTACTCCCAGGCGACGGGACGGATCTCCTTCTCGGCGAAGTCGTGCGCCATCTCGCGCAGCGCCTTCTGCTCGTCGGTAAGCGTGAAGTCCACCACGGTTTCAGCTCCCAGATTGACTGGTCAGTCAACAGCTACGGAAAGGGTACATACCCCGACCGGCCGAACAAGAACGAACCGCTGTGCCTAGCCGATGGACGACAATGTAGGCCGCATGCAGGAGGCATTCGCGATCGTGCTCTTCGTGGTGGTGGGCGTCGCCTCGTGGTGGCCGTCTGGGCGCTCGCGACGAGCGGCGGCTCGTACGACCAGATCGGCCGCGGCGGGATGGCGCTCGACCGCCGGCGAGTCGACGCCCGCCGAGCGCGAGGCCGAGATCCGCCAGATGCTCGAGGCCCGCAACGCGCGCCGCGAGGCGCGCGGCGAGGCGCCGCTGGACGTCGACGCCGAGCTACGCGCGCTGACGGCGCCGACGATCCGGAGCTGCGCGAGGAGGTCCGCACGCTGGTCGAGGCGACGCAACGCGCGCCGCGTCGGCGCGCGGCGAGGAGCCGCTCGACGTCGAGGCCGAGGTCGACCGGCGCCTGCGCGAGCTCGGCTGACTACATTCCGGCGCATGAGAGCGCTCCTGGTGGTCACGGCGGCTGTTGCGATGGTGCTCGCGACGACCGGTGCCGGCCGCCGCGGCGAAGAAGAAGACCCGGCCCGTGCTGATGGTCGCAACAACTGGGACGGCACGGCCGACGTCGTCGACCCGAAGCGCTTCAAGCGCCTGAAGCGCATCAACATCATCCCGGACATCGCCGAGCGGATGGCCGAGATCCAGGCCGATCCCGGCCGCGCTCGGCTACTTCCTGGGGATCCGCCAGCTGGTCGGCGAGGGCCACGACCAGTACGTCGACGACGCGTTCACCTCGCCGACGGCCGGCTGCTCTTCGTCTCGCGCCCGAGCCTGGCCGACGTCGTGGCGATCAGCCTGCGCGACGGGCGGATCGTCTGGCGCGTGCAGATCGAGGGTTACCGCGCCGACCACATGGCGATCTCGCCGGACGGCAGGCGCCTGCTCGTGTCCGCCTCGACCGCGCGCAAGGTGCACGTGATCGACACGCGGACGGGGGATCGTCGGCGAGCTTCGAGTCCGGCGACCAGCCGCACGAGAACAACTACTCGCGCGACGGCAAGCTGATCTACCACGCCAGCATCGGCACGGTCTACACGCCGCTCGACGACCCGCTGTTCGACGACACCAAGGGCGACCGCTGGTTCGAGGTCGTCGACGCGAGCACGCTGCAGGTGCTGCGAGCGGATCGACATGGGCGACAAGCTCGCCGAGGCCGGCTGGCCGAACATGAGCGCCGCCGTGCGGCCGATGGCGCTCATCGCCCGACGAGCGCTACGTCTACTTCCAGCTCTCGTTCCTGCACGGCTTCGTCGAGTACGACCTGGCGAGGACCGCCCGCTGCGGATCGCCCAGCCTCCCGCTCGCGAGGAGGCACAGCAGATGCGGCGCGAGCAGTACCTGCTCGACTCCGCGCACCACGGCCTGGCGATGAACCCGAGCGGCGACGAAGCTGTGCGTGGCGGGCACGATGTCCGACTACGCGGCGATCGTGAACCGCCGAGCGTTCGCGTACAAGCTCATCGCAGGTCGGCGAGAAGCCGTACTGGGCGACCAACAGCGGCGACGGCCGCGCTGCTTCGTCTCGGTCAGCGGCGACGACCGCGTCTCGGTGATCTCCTACCGGACCGGCCAGGAGGTCGCGCGCATCCCGGTCGGCGACCACCCGCAGCGGATGCGCATGGGCGTGATCCGCCGGGCCTTCGTGCGGTAGGCCTCACCCGCGGACGCCTGGTATCCCGCCGCGAAGCGGGACCGGCGCGCTGGCACGCTGTGATGCCGACTCGAATTGCCGCCATCGTCGCGGCCGGTCTCGTCGGCCTCTTCTCGCTCGGCCTGCTCGCCGCCGGCGGCGCCTCGCTGCTGTGGGGCGACTCGCAGAAGGACGAGCAGGGCTATCTCTCGACCGCGACCGAGCGCTTCGCGACCACCACGTACGCGATGGCCACCGAGAAGCTCGACGTCGACCTCGACGGGCGCCGACTGGGTCTTCGGCCGCGACCGCTGCGGCAAGATCCGCGTGAAGGTCGACCCGCGCACGACCGAGCCCCTGTTCGTCGGCATCGCGCGCACGGCCGACGTGGCGCGCTACCTGCGCCGGCACCAACCACGCCCTCGTCGACTGACGTCGAGTACTCGCCCGTTCAGCGCCGACTACCGCCAGCTCGCCGGCGACGCCGCGGCCCGACGCCCGGCCGCCCAGCGCTTCTGGGCCGCCTCCGCCCACGGCGCCGGCACCCAGACGATCGACCTGGGAGGTCGAGGACGGCGACTGGTCGATCGTGGTCATGAACGAGGACGCGTCGCGCGGCCGTCGACGCCGGCGTCAAGGCCGGCGCCGAGCTCGGGTTCCTGCGCGGCGCCGGTTGGGGCGCGCTGCTCGCCGGGCTCGTCCGGCTCTCGTTCGCGGCGCTGCTCGCCGTTCCTGGGCATCCGCAGCCGCGCCAGAGCGCTGGTAGCCGCCTAGTTCCTCGAGCCTGCCTAGGTCGTGATGCCGACCACCAGCACAGGACGCTGGCGGCGACTCGCCAGCTCGTCGCACGGCGTGCGTCGACGCGCGCGCAACTGCTGAGCGCCGGCTCTGACGCCCGAGCGAGATCAAGCAGCCGTCTGCGACGTGGCGCGCTGCTCCCGGAGTACCGCGGCGTCTACCGCGTCGGTCACCGAGCTCCAGCGTCGAGGCGCGGTACCTCGCGGCGTTCTGGGCGTCTCGGCGAGGTGCGTCGCGTAGCGGCCGCGTGGCGGCGACAACTGCTCGGCATCCTCGCTACGCCTCCCTCGATGCCCGAGTGACGGCGCGCACCGAGCGGCGCATCTCCGGGCTCCCCACGCATCCGCGCCGCGGTCACGTCGACGGCGACGCGTCTGGCGCGGCATCCCGGTCACGACCCCGGCGCGCACGCTAATCGACCTCCCGTCGGCTCGCAGATGGGGAGAAATCGCACGCGCTTGCCACGTAGCCGGCATCCGCTACCGAAACGTGCGCCGGCGCAGTTCGAGCGATCCTGGCGCGGCGGTCGACCAGCCGTGGCGCGACGGCATCTGCGGCGCGTGCTCCGCGGCGACGTGCACGTCTCGCTCAGCGCGGCTCGAGCGCCGGTTCCTGGCGCTGCTGCGCGGCGCGGGGCTGCCGCTTCCCGCTGACCAACCGGCCGGCCGGCGGACCGGTGCGTCGACTGCCGCTGGGTAGAGCAGCGGTTGACCGTGCAGCTCTACGGCTATCGCTATCGCTCTGGAGGCCCGGGCGGACGTCGAGCGCCGCCAGCCCGACGACCTCTCCGGCGTCCGCGACGAAGACGGTGGTGCTCTCCGGGAGCCGCTCGATCCGCCGCGCGAGCGCGGCCGGCTCGACCGGGTAGCCGAGCTCGCCCAGCAGCAGCGCCATCGCGGGGACGTCGCCCGGGCCGGCGCGCCGGACGCTCACACCGTCGTGCGCTCCGCCCGCTCGGCGCGCTTGGCGTCGGAGTCCGGGTCGCGCGGTCGGCGATCAGCGAGGCGACGATGCCGATCGTGAACGCGAGCGCCACCACGGCGAGCGAGGCGACCGGGCCGACCTTGTAGACGTCCTCGATCAGCAGCTTGACCGCCACCAGCGCGAGCACGACCGCGATCGTCTCGTCGAGGTAGCGGAAGCGCCGGATCAGCCCCTCGACGAGCACGAACAGCGCGCGCAGGCCGAGCAGGGCGAAGATGTTGCGCCATCCAGATCAGCACCGAGTCGCGCGTGATCGCGAACGCGGCCGGGATCGAGTCGATCGCGAACGCGATGTCGGCGGCCACGATCGCGGCCAGGCAGACGAAGATCGGCGTCGCGTAGCGCTTGCCGTCGATGCTGCGTGAACCAGTGGTGCCCGTGGAAGTCGCTCGACACCGGGAACACCTTGCGCACGCCGCGCACGATCAGGTTCTTGTCCGGGTCGACGTCCTCCTCGACGCCGCGCAGGATCCGCCACGCGAGCACGAGCAGCAGCACGCCGAGGATGTAGATGACGAAGTGGAACTGCTCGATCAGCGCGACGCCGCCGAGGATCGCCAGGCCGCGCAGCGCCAGCGCGGCGACGATGCCCCAGAACAGCAGGTTCGCGCGGTGCTCCTCGGGCACGGCGAAGTAGCTGAACAGCAGCAGGAAGACGAACAGGTTGTCGAGCGACAGCGAGCGCTCGATGAAGTAGACGGTCGTGTAGGTGATCGCGTCGTCGGCGTTCGAGAGCACCCACACGACCGGCGCGACCAGCAGCGCCAGCACGAGCCAGCCGATCGACCAGCACGACGCCCTCGCGGAACGTCGGCTCGCGGCCGCGCGCGAACAGCTTGCAGGTCGACCGCCAGCAGCGACGACCGTGACGCCGGCCAGCGACGAGCCACGGCCCGGGCCCGCTGATGAACGCCGAGCGTCATCCGACGAAGAAGAAGACGAGCCCCAGCACGACGTACACAGCTAGCAGCTGGAGCCCCTCGAACCAGGTCGACTCGCCCTCCTGCGTGACCTGGTTGGCGATCAGGATCGCCATGAAGATCGCCGCCGAGCTCGAGCCCGTTGAAGACCAGCGCCATCGGGAACGGGCCGACGAAGAACGACAGCAGCACGAGCACCGGCGCGGCGAACAGCGCGATCTGCGCGCTCGAGCCGATCGCGATGTTGACCGCCAGGTCCATCTTGTCGCGCGCCGCGAAGTAGATCGCGACCCAGTGCTCGGCGGCGTTGCCGACGATCGCCACGACGATGATGCCGACGAAGAACGGCGACAGGCCGATCGACTCCGACGCCTCGGCGATCGAGCCGACGAGGATCTCCGACATCACGCCGACCGCCACGCCGGCGAGCGCCAGCGCGATGCACGGCGCTTGCGCACCGTCCACGGCTCGCCGCCGTGGTCGTCCTCGCCGTGCGCCGGGTTGAAGAGGTCGCGGTGCGTCTGCAGCGAGAAGAGCAGGCCGGCGGCGTAGGAGAGCAGCAGCACGATCGCGACGGCGAGCGACATCTGCTCGAGGTCGGCCGGGAACTGCTGCGCTCGTCCGTCGGGCTCGGCAGCGAGCCGCCGATCACGAGCTCGTAGATCGCCGGCATGACCAGCGCGACGGCGGCCAGCAGCAGCATCAGCGACTGCGCGTTGGCGGCCGTGCGGTCGAAGTACTGGCGCTCGCGCTTGAGGCCGCCGACGAGCATCGCGGCGCCCATGACGAGCAGGATGTTGCCGAGGATCGAGCCGACGAGCGACGCCTTGACGACCTCCTGCAGGCCCTCGTTGAGCGCGAAGAAGGCGATGATCAGCTCCGGCGCGTTGCCGAACGTGACGTTGAGGAAGCCGCCGATGCCGGGGCCCGAGCGCGCGGCCAGCTCCTCGGTGGCGCGGCCCATCAGCGCGGCGGTCGGGATCACGCCGAGCGCCGAGGTGACGAAGATCAGCGTCGCGCCCGCGTGCGCGAGCTCGAGCGCGATCGCGATCGGGATGAACGGGACCAGCAGGTACGGCCACCCCGTCGCCGCTCAGCAGGAAGCGCCGCAGGTTGAAGGAGGCCCGCGCCTGACTCACCGGCGGGATTATGCGGCGTGAGCCGCTACGGCGTCGTCAGCAGGTCCGCGCACTTGCGGACCTTCGTCGTTGTCGCCGCCGGCCTCCTGGATGCACTCGGAGTACTTCTCCAGGTTCTCCGGCGTCGGCGCCGCCGCCGCCGGCGCCGCCGCCGCCGGACCCGCGCCGCCGAGGCCGCCGAGGCCGCCGAGCCCGAGGCCGCTCGAGCTGCGCAGCGAGCTCCGCGAACGGCTTGGCGTTCTCCGGCGCCTCGATCTCCTGGTCCTCGTTGACGTCGAGCAGCTGGAGGTCGAAGCTTGACGTCGGCCGACTGCGCGGCCGTCGCTCGCGTCGCTCGGGCGCGTCGAGGCCGAGCGTCGACGACCATGCGGCGCAGGATCTGGTCGTCGGCGCCGGTGTAGATCTCGACGCTGAGGTCCTTGATCGCGTCGGCGGCCTGCTGCTTCTGCTCGGCTCGGTGAGCTGCTCGGGCAGCTGGTCCGCGCCCTGGCACGCCGAGCGAGCGGATCTTCTCGAGCGCGCGCGTTGACGTCGTCGAGCAGCTTCGGCACGTCGACGTCGCCGGTGATCTTGATCGTGTCGGTGTCGCCGACCTTCGCCTCGCCCTCGTTCTTGGCGTTGGTCAGCCACTTCGCGGGTCGATGCCGAGCGTGGCCAGCGACTGGTCCTTCTCGCCGGCGCCTGCTTGGCCGCTGCTCGTAGCCCGCCTTGAACTGCTTGAAGACCGGGCCGGAGACCTCGTAGTCGCGTGCCGTCGAAGCTCACGAAGGCCTGGTCGCCGGTGGAGGTGACGCCGGCCTCGAGCTCTGGCCGCCGCCCTCGAAGCGAGGCGTCGAGGTCGAGCTTGCGGCAGCTTGCCCGTCGCCCTGGCTCTGGAACGGGCCGGTGACCTTGACGCGTCGACCGGGCCGGCTGCCGCCCTCGGCCGTGACGTCGAGCGCGAGGTCGAGCTTGCCGGACTTGATCGCCTTGCCGCCGCGAGAACGTGTCCTGCAGCAGCTGGTCGACGTCGGTGCTCGAGTCGGCCGTCGTCGCCGTCGCCGCCACCGGCCACGCAGCCGGCGACAGCAGGGCGAGGAGCAGGAGGCAGGAGCGTGCGCAGGCATGAAGACGAGTTGCAGCGCAAGCACGCCGCAACTTCGAGCCTAGCATCGGGGTCATGGGTGTCATGCGAATTGCACGTTGCGTCTGCTGTTGCCGTGCTGCGCAGCCCTGCTGCGCGCCGCCCCGGCGGCGGCCGACGACGTGCTCGTGCTCGGCAAGGACGGGCGCGTGCGCGCGCGCGACGACCGCGTCCTGCCGGCCGCCGCGATGCCGCGCGCCGCCGCGCGCGGGCGCGCCGTGGCCGGCGCGGCCGCGCGCGAAGAAGCGCAGCGCACCGTGATCGGCGAGCTCAAGCGGCTGCGCGACGCCGGCGCGATCACGCCCGAGGACTACGCCGCGCGGCGCGCGGCGTACGACGGACGTCAAGCGCCGCGCCCGCCAGCTCGCGCGGCGTGCGCGAGACGAGATGCGCGCGGTGCTGCGCACGCGTCGAGGGCATCGCCGCGCGCGGCCAGCTGACCGCCTCGCGCCTCGCGCCGCTGTGGCTGACGCTCGAGCGCAACCTCGAGTGGTGGACGCACGGGCCGCTGCTGCGCATCGGCCAGCGGGTCGAGTTCGAGGGCTCCGAGCTGGTCTGGCAGTACTACCCGGGCCAGGGCCTCCAGCTCCAGATGCTCGGCAACTTCGGCAAGCTCAACGGGCTCTGGGGCGGCCGCGACGAACGCCCGGCTCGCCGCATGCTCGACGAGCTGCTGCCGCTCGCCGCCGAGCGCGCGCGGCGGCCTGGCGTGGGAGTACTACTTCAGCTTCGGCGGCGGCCGCGCCGCCGTGGGTCAGCGGCCTCGCCCAGGGCACCGCCGTGCAGGCGCTCGCGCGCGCGCGCGACCGCGGCTGCACCGCGAGGCCGACGTGCTGCCGGTCGCCCAGCGGGCGCTGGCGATCTTCGCAGGCGCCGACGCCGCAGGGCGTGCGCGTGCCGGCCGAGCACGGCGACCACTACGCGATCTACTCGTTCGCCCCCGGCCTGCGGGTGCTCAACGGCTTCATCCAGTCGCTCGATCGGCCTCTACGACTACGCGCGGCTCGCCGGCGACCCGCGCGGCGCGCGCGCTGTTCGCAGGCCGCCGAGCCGCAGGCGCGCGCGCGAGGTCCCGACTTACGACACCGGCGCCTGGTCGCTGTACTCGCGCGGCAGCTCCACGCGCGAGTCCGACCTCTGCTACCACGACCTGCTGCAGGGCTTCCTCGACGAACCTGTGCGAGCGGACCGACGCCGCGGTCTACTGCACGACGGCCGAGCACTTCGTCGCCTACAAGACGCGAGCCGCCGGCGCGTCGCGGTGCAGCCGCGCCGCTGCGCGGCGGCCAGCCCGGCCGCGTGGCGCTTCGAGCTGTCGAAGATCTCGACCGTGACGCTGCGATCACGCGCGGCGGCGAAGCTCGTGCGAGGCGCGGCCGTTCGGCGCCGTCGGCTACGGCAAGCGCACGTTCGGCTGGGACGTCCCGCGCCGGCGCGGGCGACTACACGGTGCAGCTGACGGCGCGCGACCTCGCCGGCAACGCCGGCCGCCGCCACGGCGCGTGTGACGGTCCTGAAGCCCAAGCGCAAGCAGCGACTCGTAGGACTGCCGGGGCTCTGGCGCCCGCGGATCATCCTCTACACGGGCAAGGGCGGCGTCGGCAAGACCTCGGTCGCCGCCGCCACCGCCCGCCGCTGCGCCGCGGCCGGCGCCCGCACGCTCGTGCTCTCGACCGACCCGGCGCACTCGCTCGCCGAGTCGCTGCAGGCGCCGGTCGGCGGCGAGCCGACCGAGGTCGGCGGCGGCGTGTGGGCCCAGCAGGTGCAGGCGCAGGAGGAGCTCGAGCGCAACTGGTCCGCCGTGCAGGACTGGCTGGGCGGCGTGCTGGCCGAGCGCGGCGTCGAGCGGATCGCCGCCGAGGAGCTCACCGTGCCGCCCGGCGCCGACGAGCTGTTCAGCCTGCTCCAGCTCAAGCGCCACGCCGAGTCGGGCGAGTGGGACGCGATCATCGTCGACTGCGCGCCGACCGGCGAGACGCTGCGGCTGCTCTCGTTCCCGGACGCCGCGCGCTGGTGGCTGGACCGCGTGCTGGGCCGCGAGAACGCGCTGCTGTCGGCCGCGCGGCCGCTCGCGCGCGCGTTCCTGGACCTCTCGCTGCCCGACGAGCGCGTGATGGACGACGTCCAGCGGCTGGTGCGCAACCTGATCGCCATGCACGAGCTGCTGCGCGACGCCGAGCGCGTGACGATCCGGCTCGTGATGACGCCCGACCGCATGGTCGTCGCCGAGGCGATGCGCACGTTCACCTACCTGAACCTGTACGGCTACCTGTGCGACGCGGTGGTGGTCAACCGCGTCTTCCCGGAGGAGGTCGGCGACGTACTTCGGCGCCTGGCGCGAGGTGCAGGCCGAGCAGCTCGCGCTGGTCGAGTCCGGCTTCGCGCCGGTGCCGGTGCTGCGCGCGCCGTACTTCGAGCAGGAGGTGCTCGGCGCCGCGATGCTCGACCGGCTCGGCGACGCGCTGTTCGACGGCCGCGACGCCGGCGCCGTGCTGCACGACCGGCTCGCGCAGGAGCTGGCGCTCGAGGACGGCCGCGCGCCGAGCTGCGGCTCGACCTGCCGTTCGTCGAGCAAGGGCGACGTGGCGCTGAAGAAGATCGGGCTCGAGCTGGTGGTGCGCGTGGACGGCCACAAGCGCACGATCGTGCTGCCGGGCGCGCTGGCCGGCTTCAAGCCGACGTCGGCGAAGCTCGCCGAGGGCTCGCTCGTGGTGGGGTTCGAGGGTGGCTGAGGCCGACCGCGTGCGCGCGCAGTACGAGGAGGCCGAGCGGCTGGTGCGCGAGGCGCAGCGCGGCGGCCGAGGCAGGCGGCCGCGCGCGAGGTGCCGCCGCGCGGCTGGAGCGTGCCGGGCGACGAGCCGCGCCGCCGGCCGTTCGACCTCGCGCAGCTGACCGCGCTCGTCGAGTCGCTGCGCGGCGTCGTCCCGCCCGAGCTCGCGCGCCAGCTCGCCGACGCGCTGCGCGAGCTGCTGATCGCCATCCGCGCCGTGCTCGACTGGTACATCGCCGCGGCTCGAGCCGCCGCGAGCCGCCGGCGCCGGACGTGCAGGACATCCCGGTCGAATGACAGACTTGGCATGCCGTGCCGAGCGCGCTGCAGCACGCCTGCGCGAGCTGCCGCCCGAGCTGCGCAACGCCGGGCATCGCCGCGGCGCGCGCTGCGCTGACGCTGTTCCTGCCGTGGTACCAGCAGTCGTACGTGCCCGAGGGCTCGCGCGAGTTCGTGCAGCGCAACGTGAGCGCGTTCGGCGTCTTCACCTTCGTCGAGGCGGCCGTGCTGCTGGTCGCGGCCGGCGTGCTGTTCCTGGTCTGGGCGCGCAGCGAGAAGAAGGCGCTTCCACCTGCCGGGCGGCGACGGCACGGCGATCGCGCTGGCCGGCGGCTGGGCGCTGCTGCTGATCGTCTGGCGGCTGTTCGACAAGCCCGACGCGCCGAACGACAGCACCGACTACTGGCTCCAGTGGGGCATCTTCGCGGCGCTCGCCGCGGCCGGCGCGCTGCTGGCCATGGGGCTGCGCGTGCGCGCGGCGCACCGGCCCGAGCCGCCGAACCCGGCGGCCGACGAGGGCCCGCCGCCGAGCGAGCCGCGGCCGCCGCGCCGCCGCGCCGACCCGGCCGCGGTCACCGAGGTGCTCGGCGAGCGGCCCGACTGGTCGGGCGAGCCGCCCGAGCCGCCGGGCCGGGCGCGGCCGGCGGGCGACGAGGCGCCGACGCGGCGGATGCGGCGACGACGAGGCGCCGACGCGCGCTGAGCGACGACGACGAGGCGCCGACGCTCGCTCAGGATCGAGGACGACCGGCTGTTCTAGGCAGCGCGGGCGGCCGAGGCCCGGCGGCACGCACCTCGGCGGCCTCGACGAGCTCGGCGACGATCTCGCCGAGCCGCTCCTCGACCTCGGGGTCGGTCAGCCGGCCGCCGTCGAAGCGCTCGTCGGCCTCGGGCACCGGCAGCTCGGCGTCGAGCACCCGGGCGCCGATCGTGGCCAGGACCTTGCGGCCCTCGGCCTGCGCCCAGACGGCGCCGAACATGCCGGTCGAGGCGCCGACCACCGCGGCGGGCTTGCCGCGCAGCGGGTTGGTGGCGTGCGGCCGCGAGGCCCAGTCGAGCGCGTTCTTGAGCACGCCCGGGAGCGACGCGTTGTACTCGGGGGTGGCGATCAGGACGGCGTCGGCCGCCTCGATCGCCTCGCGCAGCTCGCGCACCGGCGCCGGCCCGAAGTCGAGGTCGTCGTCGGCGTCGTAGGGCGGGATCGCCTTCAGGCCGTCGAAGACCTCCAGCTCGGCCCCGGACGGCAGCACGTCGGCCGCCGCCCGGAGCAGCGCGGAGTTGTAGGAGTCCGCGCGCAGCGAGCCGGAGATGCCGAGGACTCGCATCGGACTAGCCCTGGACGAGCTCGAGGTCGACGGAGAGCGTGACGTCGTTGGCCAGCATGAAGCCGCCCTTGGGCAGCGGCGCGTTCCAGTTGAGGCCGAACTTCGTGCGGTCCACGACGGTCTCGAGCTGGAGGCTGAGCTTGGTGTTGCCGAACGGATCCTCGACCGGGCCGGCGATCGAGCCGGTCGCGGTGACGCGCTCGGTGTGGCCCTTGATCGTGAGGTCGCCGGTGAGGTGAGGCGGCCGTCCTCGATGGCGATGTCGGTCGACTCGAAGCGGATGCGCGGGTACTGCTCGGCGTCGAAGAACTCGGGCGACTGCAGGTGCGCGACGAGGTTCTCGTCCTTGACGACGACGGTGTCGACCGGGACGGAGCCGACGAGCGTGGCGCGGCCGTCCTCGTCGACCGATCAGCGTGGCGTTGAACGCCGCGAAGCTGCCGCGGAAGGTGGCGAGCATGTGCTTGACGGCGAAGCCGGCGCTCGAGTGGACGGGATCAGACGTGTAGGTGCCGGCCGGAAGGGCCGTGGCGATGGCGGTCATGCGGTTGTTCCCCTTGTTGAGACGGACCGGACTGCGGTCCGGTTTCGTGACGAGGACAACTGTAGCACAAGAATCGGACTGCGGTCCGGTTCTATACTGGAGGTCGTGTCGGTTACGGTCAGCACCTCGTGCAAGAGCTTCCGGTGATCCAGGAGGAGGTCCCGCTCCGCGCCGACGCCGCCCGCAACCGGGACAAGGTGCTGGCCGCCGCCGAGCGCCTGTTCCCCGAGCACGGGCCCGACTGCGTGTCGATGGACGCCGTGGCCGCCGAGGCCGGCGTCGGCAAGGGCACGCTGTTCCGCGGCTTCGGCGACCGCGCCGGCCTCGTGCTGGCGCTGCTCACCGAGCAGGAGCGCCGCCTGCAGGAGGACGTCATCCGCGGGCCCGCGCCGCTCGGGCCGGGCGCGCCGCCGGTCGAGCGCCTGATCGCCTTCGGCGAGCGGCTGTTCGCGCACTACGCCCGCCACGGCGAGCTGATCGCCGCGGCCGAGAAGGGCGCCATCCGCTACCGCTCGGCGCCGTTCGCCTTCTACCGCCTCCACGTGCAGACGCTCGTCGCAGAAGCCGCGCCGGACGAGGACTGGGAGTACATCGCCGACGCCCTGCTCGCCGCCATGCGCGTGGACCACATCCGCTACCTGCAGACCGTGCGCGAGATGTCCGACGAGCGGATCGCCGCCGGCTGGGCGGACCTCGTCAGGCGCCTGTGCGGCTGACCAGGTCTTCGAGGATCCGCGGCAGCTGACCGACCAGCGAGATGTGCCCCTCGTCCTCGTAGAGGTGCACGCGGGCGCCCGGGACGTGGGCGGCGAGCCACTCGCCGTGCGAGAACGGGACGAACTGGTCGTCGGCGCCGTGCCAGACCGACACGGGCACGCCGATGGCATCCAGGTCGAAGCCCCACGGCGTCACGAAGGCGATGTCGTCGTCGAACCAGCCGGCCGTGCCCGCCGACAGCGCCCGCCTCACCTGGCGGGCGATCCCGTCGGCGATCTCGCCGGTCAGGGCGCGGCGGTCGGCGTCGCCGACCAGGCCGCCGAGGGCGTCGGCGATCCCGTCGCCCGTCGTCTCCGCCATCCCCGGTGCGGCGTCGGCGAGGAAGGCCTCGAGCTCGGCGGCCGAGCTCGCCGCGGCGCCGTACTCCTCGACGTTCTCGGGGCCCATGCCGGCCGTGAAGTCGAGCCCCTCGGCCTCCCACGGCGCGATGCTCGCGATCGTGGCGGCCCCTTCGCAGCGATCGGGCAGCAGCGCGGCGCAGGCCAGCGCGTGCGGCCCGCCGCCGGAGCGGCCGAGCGTGACGAAGCGGTCGAGACCCATGCGGTCGAGCACGGCGGCGACGTCCGCGGCGTCGTCGGCCACCGTCCGGCCCGGGCGCCGAGTCGAGCCCGCGTAGCCCGGCCGCGCGTGCGAGACGAGCTGCCAGCCGCGCTCCTCGACCGCGCGCATCAGCGGCAGGAACTCGTCGGGCGCGCTGGGCGTGCCGACGTGCGACACGAGCACGCGGCCGTCCGCCGGCCCGTGGCGCACCACCTCGAGGTCGCGGCCGTCGGGCATCGGGATCGTGAGCCGCTCGAGGGTCATCGCGCGAGGTCGTCGAGGATCCGCGGGAGCTGCTGGACGAGCGAGATGTGGCCCTCGCCGTCGTAGAGGTGCGCGCGGGCGCCCGGGACGTGTGCGGCCAGCCACTCGCCGTGGGTGAACGGGACCATCCGCGTCGTGGGCGCCCTGCCAGATCGAGACGGGCACGGTGATCTCCGCGAGGTCGAAGCCCCACGGCTTCACGAACGCCAGGTCGTCGTCGAGCCAGCCGGCGATGCCCGTGGACAGCGCGCGCCGGAACATGCGCGGCCATCGCCTCGGCCAGCTCCCCGGTCAGCGCGCGGCGGTCGACGTCGTCGACCAGGTCGCCCAGCGAGGCGCCGATCTCCTCGCCGGTGACCGTGGAGAGCCCGTCCGCGAACCGGCTCGAGGAACGCCTCGAGCTCGTCGCGCGAGCGGCGCGGCGGCGCCGAACTCCTCGACGTTCTCAGGCCCCATGCCGGCGAGGAAGTGGAGCCCCTCGGCATCGAACGGCGCCACGCCGGCGAGGCTCGCGGCCGCCTCGCAGCGGTCCGGCAGCAGCGCCGCGCAGGCCAGCGCGTGCGGTCCGCCGCCCGACCAGCCGATCGTCACGAAGCGGTCGAGGCCCAGGCCGTCGAGGACCGCCGCGGTGTCGGCCGCCGCGTCGGCCACGCTGCGCCCCTCGCGCCGGGGCGAGCCGGCGTACCCCGGCCGCGCGTAGGCGACGAGCTGCCAGCCGCGCTCGTCGAGCGCGTCGGTCAGCAGCGGGAACGCGACGGGCGCGTTCGGCGTCCCGACGTGGAAGACCAGCACGCGCCCGTCCGGCCGGCCCGTGCCGCCGACCTCGAGGTCAGCGATCACCGAGATAGATCCCGAGCGGCAGCAGCAGCGTGGCGACGAAGATCATCCCGATCCCCGTGGCGACCGCCGTCCGCGACTTGTAGATGTGGCCGGCGACGCCGATCACGAAGCCGAGCCCCATCAGGGCGATGAACGGCAGCGGGTCGGGGTCGAACACGACGGCGAGAACAGCCTAGACTCGGGGCGCGATGAGCGCCCTCCCCGACCTCCGTCGACGACGTCGCCGTCGGCCTGCGCGCCGCCGGCTACCTGCCCGGCGAGTCGACCGCGCTGGTCAGCTACCTGGCCGCGCGCCTCGGCAAGCCCGTGCTCGTCGAGGGCCCGGCCGGCGTCGGCAAGACCGAGCTGGCGAAGGCGCTCAGCCGCTACCTCGACCGCCGGCTCGTGCGGCTGCAGTGCTACGAGGGGCTCGACGAGGCCAAGGCGCTGTACGAGTGGAACTACCGCAAGCAGCTGCTGCGGATCCAGGCCGAGGCCGACGGCACCGGCTGGGACGCCGTGCAGGACGACATCTTCGGCGAGGAGTTCCTGCTCAGCCGCCCGCTGATGCAGGCGATCGCCGCCGAGGAGCCGGTCGTGCTGCTGATCGACGAGATCGACAAGACCGACCAGGAGTTCGAGGCGATGCTGCTCGAGCTGCTGTGCGACTTCCAGATCACGATCCCCGAGCTCGGCCGGATCGAGGCGCGCACGCACCCGGTCGTGCTGCTCACCTCCAACAACACGCGCGAGCTGACCGAGGCGCTCAAGCGCCGCTGCCTGTACCTGTGGCTCGACTACCCGGACACCGAGCACGAGCTGGAGATCGTCCGCCTGCACGCGCCCGAGCTGGCCGAGACCGTGGCGCGCAAGCTCGTCGACCTCATCGCACCAGGTGCGCGAGCTCGACCTCAAGAAGCCGCCCTCGATCGCCGAGTCGATCGACTGGGCGCGCGCGCTGCTGCTGCTCGGCGCCGACGACATCTCGCACGACGTGTTCCGCGACACGATGTCGATCATCGTCAAGCACCGCACCGACCTCGACACGGTGGCCGAGCGCGTCGGGGTCCGGCTCGGCTGCCGCGCCGCGTGAGCTTCGACGCCCGGATCCTCCAGTTCGGCGAGGCGCTGCGCGCCGAGGGGGTGGCGATCGGCACGTCCGAGCTCAACGACGCGTTCGCGGCGCTCGACCAGGTGCCGTGGACGGCGCCGGCCGACTTCCGCGCCGCGCTCGCCGCCACGCTGGCCAAGTCGCCCGAGGACCGCCGGATCTTCGACCTCGTGTTCGAGCGCTTCTTCTTCCGCGCCGCCGAGGCAGCAGGCGCTGCGGCACGAGGTCCGCGAAGGCGCCGAGGACGGCATCACGGGCGGCGAGCGGATCGAGCTCGACAACCTGCGCGAGCAGCTCCTGCAGGCGATCCGCGACGGCGACGAGGCGGCCATGCGCGACCTCGCGCGGCTGGCGATCGCCGCCTTCGGCCGCCGCGGCGAGGGCTCCGGCGTGCTCGGCGTCGACGTGCAGCGGATCCGCCGCGCGCTCGGCCTGCGCTCGGAGCCCGGCGGGCCGGTGCAGGACGTCGAGCGCGACGATCCGGAGCTCACGCGCGACCAGATCCGCCGCTTCGAGGCCCACCTGCGGCGCGAGCTCGAGCGCGCGCAGATCGAGCGCACGCAGTCGCTGCCGCCCTCGCGGCCGCTGACCGAGCTCGACCGCGCGCTGCCGACCGGCCCGCTGCAGGACCTCGCCGCCGTCCACCGCGTCGTCGCCCAGCTCAAGCGCCGGCTCGCCACCCAGGGCCACGAGGCGCGCGGCCGCAAGCGCCACGCGCACGTCGACGTGCGGCGCACGATGCGCGCCTCGCTGCAGACCGGCGGCGTGCCGGTCGTGCTCAAGTACCGGCCCGCGCCGCCCGCGCCGCCCCGAGCTCTACGTGCTGTGCGACGTCTCCACCTCGGTCACCAGCGCCTCGGTCTTCTTCCTGTCCGTCCTGCACGCGCTGCACGACGCGTTCCGCAAGATGCGCTCGTTCGTGTTCGTCGAGCGGATCTCGGAGGTCACCGACGTCTTCGAGCGCGAGCGCTCGTTCCGCGCCGCCTCCGAGGCGATCTCCAAGGACGCCGGCGTGGCCGACGTCTCGGGCTACACCGACTACGGCCGCGTCTGGAACGAGTTCCTGATCCAGGTCGAGGACGACCTGCACCCGCGCGCGACCGTGATCGTGCTCGGCGACGCCCGCACCAACGGCCGCGACCCGCGCGCCGACGTCTTCGCCAAGATCGCCGATCGCGCGGGCCGCACGTTCTGGCTCAACCCCGAGCCGCGGCTGTACTGGAACTACGGGGACTCCGTGATCGCCACCTACGAGCGCTTCTGCGAGGCCCACGAGTGCTGGACGACGCGCCAGCTCGAGGACTTCGTCAAGGCGCTCACCCGGCCCACCTGGGACTGAGCTCCCGCACGCGCAGGGCGTGCGGGTCGGCGCGGTCGACGCCGGCGGTGTCGACGTTCGCGATCCGCGCGATCGACTCGATCTCGCCCGCTGCGGCCGCGTCCTCGACACCTTGATCACGCACAGGCCCGGCGTGTTGCCGGTCGAGGCGTGCGGGTCGCCGGACAGCGGGATCGCGCCGCGCAGCGAGACGTACACCTTGTCGCCGCGCGGCGAGGCGTCCATCAGGTCGGGCGCCGGATCGCTCGACGAGCGGGCCGACGAGCGGGATCTCGTTCGCCAGCTCGTCCGTCCACGTGTCGATCACGATCATGCGGTTGCCCATCCGATCGGCGATCCACAGGTAGCGGCCGAACCGCGTCAGCGTCGCCCCGTGGGAGTCGGTGTGCTCGTGCTCGTCGAGGCTGAGCACGAGCTTCGCCGCCGGCGTGTTGGGCGGCGCTCGGCCTGTGCGAGCTTCCAGAACTTGTGCAGCGGGAACGCGTAGACGTCGAACTCGCGCAGGTTCGCCATCGTCCCGCCGCCGGAGTTCACGTACATCTTCCCGGCGGCCTCGAGACCGCCGCAGCCGTTGCCGTGGATCGCGTCCTTGTCGTACTCGGCCACGATCCGCATCGGCGTCGCGCGGGCGTCGACGACGAACAGCCCGCCGCCGCGCAGCGTGACGAAGGCGAAGCGGCTCGCCCGACTCGATCAGCGTGCAGATCGGCGCGTTGTCGGGCCGCAGAGCCGGGTCCTGCCGCGGTGCCCCGCTCGGCGTGGTGCCCGTCGCGAGGTCGAGCGTGGCCGCGTCCTCGAGCGTGAACGCGTTGCGCTTGTAGTCGGTCCTGATGCGCTGGAGCAGCTTGCCGTTCTGGTTCGCGACCAGGGCGTACTTCTCGTCCGGCGAGGGAACGGCCGCGTGCGCCTGCACGCCGGCGTCGACGCAGCCGACCGGCTTGCGCTTCGCCGCGTCGAAGAACACGACGTGGCCGCTGGCCACGTTGGCGCAGCATCGCGTGCGTGCGCGGACCGGTTGAAGAGCAGCATGTGCGGCCGGACCGGCGCGGTGGTCGGTCTGCTGGAGGCAGAGCGCCTCGGCCTCGCCGCCGAGGTCGATCTTCTCCGGCTCTGTCCAGCCGCTGCGGATCGAAGACGTACAGCGTCCCGCCGGTCGCCTTGCCTGCGCTGTTGGACTGGTCGACCGTCCAGACCTCGTGCGAGGAGCGCTTCGAGTGGTCGCGGCCGCCGTTGCCGGCCGCGATCGAGGCCATCGTCGCGAGTCCGAGGATCGCGAAGGCCAGGAATAGGAAGCGGGTCATGGCGCGCCATCGTGCGCGGGCAACCCTGCCGAAACCCTGTCGTCAGCCCTTCGGTCCGGCGCGCGCGGTACGTCCTGAGCGGCGACGAGAGGCCCTTGAGCTTCTTCTCGCCGGCGAACGACCAGTCGAATGCGCCGTCGGCGCCGTCGCGCACGGCCTCGGTGGCGAGCACCGAGAGCGGGCGGGCGCGGCTGGTCAGGCGGCTGGCGACGTTGACGGTCGAGCCGTACCAGTCGCCCCAGCGGTTGACGGCCGGGCCGTAGGCGATCCCGGCGCGGATCGCCGGCAGTCCGTCCTCGCCCGTCGGAGCCCTCCACGAGCCGCAGCGCCGGCCTCCACCAGCGGCGCGGGGCTCGGGCGAGACGAGCATCACGGCGTCGCCGATCTCCTTGACGATCTTCACCGGCGGCTCGATGACCTCCTCGGCCAGCCGCGAGAGCCGGCCGGCGACGCTGCCGAGCTCCTCGACCGGGATCGTCTCCCCCAGCTCGGTGAAGCCGACGAGGTCGGCGAAGGCGACCGCGCAGTCGCGCCCCGCGTCCAGCCGCCCGCTGGCGAGCTGCTCGGCGGTGACGACCTCCTGCCGCAGCGCCTCGCGCAGGTGCAGCGCGAACACGTGCTCGAGCCACGGGCCGGCGAGCGGCAGCAGCATCTTCGACACCGCCTCCAGCCGGGCGGCGAGCTCGTGCTCGTCGGTGCCGCCCTCGAGCACCGACTGGCCGACCAGCGCGGTGATCGCCTCGACGTAGCGGGCCATGCCGCGGCCGAGCACGCGCTGGGCCTCCATCGCCTCCTCGTCCGGCAGCCCGGCCTGCCGGTACTGGTTGCCCAGGCGCGCCGACTCGAGGTCGCGCTCGCCGTAGACGCGCTCGTCGGGTCCCGGCACCGCCAGCCCCAGCGCGCGCCGCTGGTCCTGGAAGAAGTCCAGGTCGAGGCCGCTCTGCTCGGCGATCTCGCGCGCCGTGTAACGCGCCTCCGAGGTCAGCAGCCGGTCGACCGGCAGCAGCGCGAGCCGCTCCTCGGCGACCGCGCGGCGAAGCTCCTCGACCGGCACGCCGTCGGCGTGCAGCTTGTCGAGCAGCGCGCGGCGCGCGTCGCGGGCCGCCTCGTCGGCGCAGCTGTCGAGCAGTCCTTCTGCCGCCCAGTCCATGTCGGCCCGGAAGGTACAGTCCGCGCCGTGCCCGAGCGCCGACCGATAGCCGGCCTGGTCGTCGCGGTGACCGGAGGCGCCCGCGGGATCGGGCACGCCACCGCCCGGGCACTGGAGGCGCGCGGCGCCCGCGTGATCACCGGCGACCTGCCCGAGCTCGACGTCACTTCGCGCGAGTCGTTCGCCGCCTGGCTCGACGCGGCCGGCCCGCTCGACGTGCTGATCAACAACGCCGGCGTGATGCACGTCGGCCCGTTCCTCGAGGAGAGCGACGAGTGGACGCGGCGGCAGATCGACGTGAACCTGCACGGCGTCATCCTCGGCATGAAGCTCGCGCTGCCGGCGATGGTCGCGCGCGGGCTCGGGCCACGTGATCAACGTCGCCTCGGCGGCGGCGAAGATCGGCGTGCCGCGCGAGGCGGTCTACGCGGCCAGCAAGCACGCCGTCCTCGGCGTCTCGCAGTCCGTGCGGCTCGAGCTGCGCGGCTCGGGCGTCGACCTGTCGGTGGTCATGCCCGGGCTCGTGCGCACCGAGCTGGCGAGCGGGACGCTGAAGGGCGGGCTGGTCCTCGGCCCGAGGACGTCGCGCAGGCGATCGTCGCCACGATCGAGCGCCCGCGCTTCGACGTCTACGTGCCGCGCGCCTACGCCGCGATCTCGACCGTCGGCCAGCTCCTGCCGCGCCGCGCCCGCGAGGCGGTGCTGCGCCTCGCCGGCGCCGAGCGCGCGACGGCCGGGACCACGCCCGAGCAGCGCGCCGCCTACGAGGCGCGCGTCCAGCGAACACGTCGCCGGGGTCGTAGGCCCGCTTGATCTCCATTGACGCGGTCGTAGTTGGCGCCGTACGCCGCGCGGATGCGGTCCTCGCCCTCGTCGGCGCTCTGGAAGTTGATGTAGCTGCCGCCGGTGCCGAACGGCCGGACGCGCTCGCCAGCCCGTCGCGGATCCAGTCGCGGAACGCATCCGCCTGCGGCTCGTCCGGCGCCCATGCGCCGATCAGGCCGTAGACGTAGCGGGCATCGCGGTTGCCGACCGCGCCGTCGTCGTCCTCGCGCTCGTTGAGCGCGCCGCCGAGGTGCAGGATGCCGATCTGCGCGAGCGGTATCGGGCACTCGCCGGCGAGCTCCTGGAAGGTCTCGAGGAAGCCGTCGCTGAGCTCGGCGAGGTAGCTCGCTCTTCCAGTAGTAGTGCTCGCCCTTGGGCTCGCTGCCGTCGAGCAGCGACTGGACCTCGGTGTACGGCCGCTCGGCCACCACGTCGAACACCGGCTCGCCGAGCGCGCGGATCGGCGCCAGCGCCTCCTCGGCGCGGGTCGCCGCTGTAACAGACGGCCATCGCGCAGACGCGCTCGCCATGCCACTCGGGCGGGACGAACGGGGCCGCGGGGGCGCGGACGGCGAGCAGCCACACCGCGAGCTCGCGCGGCGCCTCGGCGCTGAAGGTCCGGTACGCGTCGTAGATCTCGGCGGCGCGCTCGAACGGCCACGCGATCAGGCCGCCGACGACGGTCGGGCCGACCTCGTGCAGCCGGAACGTGAACTCGGTGACCACGCCGAGCCGCGCTCCGGCCCCGCGCAGCGCCCAGAACAGGTCGGCGTGCTCGTCGCGGCTCGCGCGGCGCACCTGCCCGTCGGCGGTGACGATCTCGGCCTCGAGCAGGTTGTCGACGGTCCAGCCGAAGCGGCGCGAGAGATAGCCGATCCCGCCGCCGAGCGTGAGGCCGGCCACGCCGACCTCGGAGTAGAAGCCGAGCGGCACGGCCAGGCCGTGCTCCTGGGTCGCGCGGTCGACGTCGCCGAGCAGGCAGCCCGGCCTGCACGGTGGCGGTGCGCGCGATCGGGTCCACGTCGACCCCGCGCAGGCCCGACATGTCCAGCGTCAGCCCGCCGGGCGCGTGCGCGGTGCCGGCGATGTTGTGGCCGCCGCCGCGGACGGCCACGGGCAGGCCGTGGTCGCGGGCGAAGCTCACGGCGCGCACCACGTCGCCCGTGCCCGCCGGCTGGACGACGTAGGCCGGCCTGGTCGCGATCATGCCGTTCCAGAGCAGTGTCGCCTCGGCGAAGCCGTCGTCGTGGGGCCGCAGGAAGCCGGCCGGCGGTCTCGGCGAGCGCCCGCCGCAGCGCGCGGACGAGCGCCTCGGGCTGCTCGACCGGCGGGTCGTCGGCGCAGTCCTCGATCACGTGCAGCGGCCAGCCGTGGCGGGCGCTCGCCGCCTCGGCGACCTCGAGCGGCGTCGCCAGGTCGTGCCGGCCCCAGATCAGCGCGGTCGGGACCGCGATCCGCTCCAGCTCGGCATCGGGGATCGCGCGGCACGCCGAAGCGCTCCATCAGGCGCGTCGAGCGCGGCCATCACGCCCGGTGTCCGCGCGCGGTCGAGGTTGTAGGCCGCGAACGGCGTGCCACCAGTCGCCGGTCCGCTCGCGCAGGCCGTCGAGGTCGAACGCGCAGTACCGCCACAGCTCGTCGTGGGTGCGCTCGGTCGGCTCGGCCAGGAACGCGTGCAGAGCAGCGCCGAACCGCGGCGCCGGCTCGAACGACGCGCAGGCCGAGCGCGTCGACCAGCACGAGGTGGGCGAGCTCGGTGCCTGCGGCGGCGTAGCGCGCCGCGATCGCGCCGCCGAGCGCGTGGCCGACGAGCACCGGCGGCTCGGCGCACGTGCGCTCGATCAGCTCGCCGAGCCAGGCGAGCGACCCGGTCGGGCTCGACGGGCTCGGACGCGCCCTGGCCCGGCAGGTCGGGCGCGATCACGCGGTGGGTGGCGGCGAGCGGGCCGAGCACGCGTGCCCAGTGGGCGGCGTTGCCGCCGGGACCGTGCAGCAGCACGATGCGGCGGCCCGTCGCCGCCCTCGAGCACGACGGTCTCGGCGCCGGCGATCGTCAGCCGCCGCTCGGCGACGGGAACGCCCTCGAGCAGCTGCTCGCGAAGGGTGGTCGGTGGTCATGCGCCGACGCTACGAGCGCGCGGCGCGCGCGACTTCGGGGCGATCACCCAATCCGCGGCGCCGCCGCGATGGGTGATTCCACGCAGTCAGACCAGCCCGTGCTCGTACGCGAACGCGGTCGCCGCCGCGCGCGTCGACAGGCCGAGCTTGGCGAAGATGTTGCTCACGTGGCGCTCCACGGTGCGCTCGCTGAGCACCAGCTCGGCCGCGATCGCCTTGTTCGTCGCGCCGGCGGCCACGAGCCGCAGCACCTGCAGCTCGCGCGGCGAGCAGCCCGTGCGCCTCGTCGCGCGCGGCGAGCGGTCGACGCCACGTCCGGCGCCGCGCCGAGCCGCTCGAACACGGCGCGCGCCGCGTCGAGGCTCGAGCGCCGCCGAGTCCTCGTCGCCGAGCGCCCGCACAGGCGCGCGCGACGAGCACCGCGCGCGCGCGCCGCCTCGTACGGCGCGTCGAGCTCGCTGCCAGGCCGCCTCCGCCTCGCGCAGCGCGGTCAGCGCGCCGCGGCGTCGCCGCGGCGAGCGCGACCGCGCCGCGCGCGTGGGCGACGATCGCGTCGAGCAGCGCGCACGCGCAGCGCGGCGGCGAGCCGCTCGAGCTCGTGGCAGGCGGCGCGCGCCGCCTCGGCGTCGCCGGCGGCGAGCAGCGATCTCGACGCTGCGCGGGCAGCAGCCGGGCGCGCGCGAGCGGCTCGCGCGGTCTCGCCGACGGCGCGGCGGATCGCGGCGGCCGCGGCGTCGCCGCGGCCCTGCGCCAGCCGCAGCAGCGCCAGTCCCGGCTGCGGCTCGGGTCCGTGGCGGCTCGCCTCGCGGTAGGCGCCTCGGCAGCGGCGAAGTCGCCCCGCAGGCGGTGCAGCTCGCCCTGGCGGTAGAAGCGCGCCGCCGGCCGCCGCACGTCGGCGCGGCTCGCGCGCTCGCGCGCGCCGCGCCGCCGCGAGCGCCTCGTCCCAGGCGCCGCGCACCTGCATGATCTCGGCGCGGTGGACGAGGCAGCGGCCGGTGAACGCGACCAGGTCGGGCTGCTGCTCGCACCAGCGCGTCAGCGCGGCGGTCCACTCCTGCGCGCGGCGCAGCTCGTGCACGCTGCTGGCAGCCGTCGATCACGCTGCAGTACAGGAGGCCGGTGACGATCGGCGACAGCTCGCCGCCGCCACGGCCACCATGGCCTCGTCGAGCAGCGCGAGGCCCTCCGTCGATCCGGCCCAGCCGCGACGAGCGCGATGCCCTGCTCGTGGACGGCCAGCGCGAGCAGGTCCGCGTCGCCGAAGCGCTCGGCCGATCGCCGGCGCCGTCGGCGGCGGCGCGCGCGCCGTCGCTCGCCGGCGTCCGGCGCGCGAAGCTCCGGCAGCAGGAGGTAGCCGCGCTCGACGCAGTCGCGCCCGTCGCGTCGAGCAGCCGCTGCGCTCGGGCGAGCCAGCCGCTCGCCGCGGCCCGCCTCGCCGCGCAACGACAGGATCAGCCCGAGCCAGAACGCGCAGCGCACGGCGCGGCTCCACCTCGCCGGCCTCCAAGTGCGCGTGGTGCGCGCGCTCGAGCACGTCGAGGTACTCGTCGTCGCGGCCGAGCATGAAGGCGGCGGTCGCCAGCCGCTCGAGGTCCTCGCGCGCCGAGCGCCTCCGGCGCCGACAGCGCGGCGTGGGCGTCCTTCCACGCCCGTCGCGCGAAGGCCTCGCGGCCGCGCTGCACGTGATCGGCGGCGTCCACCCTCCAGTAAGCTGATCGCGATCGAAAACCCAGGGGGGCTGGGGAGAACGCCCGGCTGAGATAGGTCCTCGCTGGACCTGACCCTTCGAACCTGTGGGGTAATGCCCGCGGAGGGAGCGATGCGGACCGAGGTCGAGGCTCCCGGTGTGGAGCCTCGCGACGTTTCAGGCGGCGTCACCGTCGCCGGAGTAGCAGAAGGCCTTCGGCGCCGTCACGGCGCTGGACGGCGTGTCGCTGCGCGCGGCCCCGCACGAGGTCGTCGCGGTCGTCGGGCCGAGCGGCTGCGGCAAGTCGACGCTGCTCGAGCTCGTCTGCGGGCTCGCGCAGCCGGACGCGGGCACGTCGAGGCGCCGCCGGCGGCGCTGATGCCGCAGCGCGACGGGCTGCTGCCGTGGCTGTGCGCGCTCGACAACGCCGCGCTGGCGCTGCGCGTGGCCGGGCGTCGGCAAGGCGGAGGCGCGCGGCCGCCGCGCACGAGCACTTCGCCGCCTTCGGGCTCGAGGGCTTCGAGCGCGCGCGGCCGGGCGAGCTGTCGGGCGGCATGCGCCAGCGCGTCGCGTTCCTGCGCACGCTGCTGGCCGGCCGGCCGCTGCTGTGCCTCGACGAGCCGTTCGGCGCGCTCGACGCGCTCACGCGCGACGCAGATGCAGCGCTGGCTCGCCGAGCGCGCTCGCAGCGCGAGCCGCGCACCGTGCTGCTGGTGACGCACGACGTCGAGGAGGCGGTGCTGCTGGCCGACCGGATCGTGCTGCTCTCGCCGCGCCCCGGCCGCGTGGTGGCGACGCTCGACGTGCCGCTGCCGCGGCCGCGCCACCGCACCGACCCCGAGGTCGTCGCGCTGCGCGAGCGCGCGCTGGAGGCGCTCGGGCGCGTGACCGTGAGCGCGCGCTCGATCGTCCTCGTCGGGCTCGCCGGCTGGGAGGCGATCGTCCGGCTCGGGCGTCGTCGACGAGCTGATCCTCCCCGCGCCGACCCAGGTGCTCGAGGCGCTGTGGACCGACCGCGCGCCTGCTGGCGCCCGACCTCGCGGTGACCACGTGGGAGGTCGTGCTCGGCCTCGCCGCGGCGATCGCCGCCGGCGCCGCGCTCGGCATCGCGATGCACCTCTCGCCCGCCGCCCGCGCGCGCGCTGCGCCCGCTGGTGATCGGCTCGCAGGCCGTGCCGGTCCCCGTGATCGCGCCGCTCGTCGTGCTCGTGCTCGGCTTCGGGCTCGCGCCCAAGGTCCTGCTCGTCGCGCTCGTCTGCTTCTTCCCGGTCGCCATCAACCTCTACGACGGCCTGCGCGACACCGACCCCGACGCGCGCAAGCTGCTGCGCTCGCTCGACGCCACGCGCTGGCAGACGCTGCGCATGCTCGAGCTGCCGAGCGCGCTGCCCGCCGACCTTCACCGGCATCAAGATCGCCGCCGCGGTGGCGGTCATCGGCGCCGTGTTCGCCGAGTGGTCGGGCTCGAGCGAGGGCCTCGGCCACGCGCTGCTGACCGCCAACGGCCAGCTCGCGACCGCGCGCGCGTTCGCCGCCACGCTGCTGCTGTTCCTGCTGGCCATCTGCCTCTACGGGGCCTTCGCGCTGCTCGAGCGGCGCGTCGTCGGCTGGACGCCCCGATCCGACCCCGGAGGACCATGACCCGCCTGCTGCTCGCCCTGCTCGTCCTGCTCGTCGCTGCTCGCCGGCTGCGGCGAGAAGGCCGAGCCGGCCGCCGCCGGCTCGGCGCAGCACCGAGCCGTTCACGGTGATGCTCGACTACTTCCCGAACGCCGACCACGCGGGCATCTACGCCGCGCAGGCGAGCGGCGAGTACGAGCGCGCCGGGCTCGACGTGAAGATCCAGGCGCCGCCGGACGCCGCCGCGCCGCTCAAGCTCCTGCAGGCCGGCCGCGTCGACCTCGCGATCTCCTACGAGCCCGAGCTGCTGCTGGCGCGCGACCAGGGCGCCGACCTCGTGGCGGTCGGCGCGCTCGTGCAGAAGCCGCTGACGTCGCTGATGTCGCTCGGCGACGCAGGCGATCACCGACCCGAAGCAGCTCGCGGGCAAGCGCGTCGGCACCTCCGGCCTCCCCTACCAGTCCGCGTACCTGCAGACGATCCTCGACGAGGCGGGCGTGGACCCCGGCTCGGTCAAGGAGATCAACGTCGGCTTCAAGCTCACGCAGGCGATGCTCTCCAAGCAGGTCGACGCGACGCTCGGCGCGTTCTGGAACTACGAGGGCGTCGACCTCGCAGCGGCGCGGCAAGACCCCGAGATCCTGCGCATGGAGGACCTCGGCGTCCCGACCTACGACGAGCTGATCTTCGTCGCCCGCCGCGCGGACCTCGACGAGCAGGGCGGCTCGCAGGCTGCGCCGCTTCCTGCAGGCCACGGCGCGCGGCCACGAGCTGCTGCGAGGACGGACCCGGGCAGGGCGTCGACGCGCTGCTGGAGGCCGACCCGGGCCTCGACCGCGGGCTCCAGGAGGCCGCCGTGCAAGGCGACGCTGCCGGTCTTCTTCCCGGAGGACGACGAGCGGCCGTTCGGCTGCCAGGACCCGGCGAGTGGGCCGCCTACGAGCGCTGGATGCGCGACGAACGACCTGCTCAAGCAGCCAGCCGGCGAGCGGGCGCCGCTGACCAACGAGTTCCTGCCGGGCGAGGGGCTGGACCCGGGGACATCCGGGCTGGAGTGAGCCCGCGCGCCGCGGCGTGCATGAGGTGCACGCCGGCCAGCCCCTTCCACTCGCCGTAGGGCTCGAAGAAGCCGCGCACCTCGGCCTCGTCGGCGCGGGCCCGCGGGTTGCCGGTCATCAGGCGGCCGACGATCTTCAGGAAGCCGAGGTCGCCGGCGGGCACGAGGTCGTAGCGGCCCTGGCCGTGGAGGGCGAGCATCTCGCACGTCCACGGGCCGATCTCGCGCATCGACAGCAGCCGCCGCAGGTCGTGGTCGCGCAGGTCGAGCCGGCCGCGCGCGACCGCCTCGGCGCAGCGCCGCATGCGCCAGCGCGCGCTTGGGCGCGAGGTCGAACGACACGAGCCGCGCCGGCGCCTGGCGCGGCGATCGTCGGCGGGCGTCGGCGCGTCGCGCAGGCCGGTCGCCGGGCAGCGGTAGCCGAAGGCGCGGATCAGCCGGCGCTGGATCTCCATCGCGCGCTGGAGCTCGATCAGCTGCTCGGTGATCGCGCCCAGCAGCGTCTCCCACGGGCTGCGGCTGGCGGCGGACGCGCAGGCCGGGGTTGCGACCGCACCGCCGCGCCCGATCACGGGGTCGTCGCGGAAGCGGTCGTAGAACGGGCGCAGGTCGTCGTCGACGCCGGTGGCGAAGCGCATCCGGGCGATGCCGGCGCGCGCGGCCGCCTCGGTCTCCGCGCGGGCGGCGAACAGCACGCGGTCGGCGCGCCGGCTGCACGATCGCCGACGAGCACCGGCTCGCCGTCGATCCGCAGCAGCCGCTGCAGCGCCGGCGCCGCGGCGGCGCGCCAGCCCGTCCATCGAGGCGCCGCCGAGCCGGAACGGCCACGGCGGCCGCACCTCGCTCACGCGGACGGCTCGAGCTCGACCGGTCAGTCCCGCCGCCGGATCAGGTGGACGTCGACCAGGAAGGAGTTCGACGCGACGATCTCGCCGAGCCCGCGCGCCTTGCGGCGCCGGCGCGGGGCGCGCCAGCGCGCGGCGCTGGACGACGGCGACGGTCGCCGCGCCGGCCACGAAGCCGGTGGCCGCCAGCGCGGCGGCCTGGCGGGCGGGCACGAGCGGCCGCGTGCGGGCTCGATGCCCGCGCGTCTCGGCCACGACGGGCAGGCCGTCGACGACCTCGCCTTCGTCTTCGATTCCTCGAACTGACTCACGGGTCCGACAGCATGACCACTCGCCCGGACGCGTGCGTCAGCGCTCGCGGCGCGTAGGTCCGGAAGACGACGTCCCAGTACGGCGCGCTGATGCCGAAGCCCTTCTCGTCGTCCTGGAAGTGATGGCGCATGTGCAGCTCGCGCAGGCGCTTGCCGAGCCGCGTCTTCGGGCACGTGGTGGTGCAGGGCGTAGTGGATCTCGTCGTAGACCAGGTAGCCGATCAGGAAGCCGGCCGCGACGGCCGGCCCGTGCACCGACCCGGCGACCAGGAAGATCGCGCCGACCACGACGATCGCCAGCGGGATGCTGGCCGCGGGCGGCATCACGAGCCGCAGCGGGTCGTTCGGGTGGTCGTGATGGACGCCGTGGATCATCCAGTGCAGCTTGGCCCCGATGCCGTCCTCGGGCTCGAAGTGGAAGACGATCCGGTGCAGCCAGTACTCGAACAGCGTCCACAGGACGTAGCCGATCGAGCGACGAGCCCGGCCGTGTCCCACCACCCGTCGCGTGCCGACGGCGAGGACGAGCATGACGACGATGACGGGGCGCGTAGATGAGCACGGGCACGACGGGGTGCACGCGGGTGAAGCGGTCGAGGAACCTCGACTCGAACATGGGCGGCGAGGCCTTCAAGAGATCCGAGCGCCGCATGTCCAAACGGTACCTGTTAGGGCCGCCTAATTGGAAGCCAGGTCCGTTCGTAGACCCGGAAGCGGCGCACGACCCGCCCGCCCATCGCCTCCATCGCGCGGTTCATGTTGCGGTTGGTCTCGAGGATCCAGCCCATCTCGCCCCACGTCTGCGGCGTCGCGGCCGCCATGTCGAAGTGCTCGACGTACATCTCCGCGGCCACGCCGGTGTGCTGGAACTCGGGCTTGACGCCGAGGAAGCCGACCCGGACGCGGTCCATGATCTTGCGGCGCGCGCAGGAAGTGCCACCAGCCGAGCGGCAGCAGGCGGCCGTTCATGCGCTTGAGCACCTGGTTGATGTCCGGCACCGTGATCGCCACCGCCGACGGTCTCGCCCTCGGCCGTCTCGGCGACCATGAACCAGTGGCGGTCGAAGACGAGCTGCAGCTCGGGGGCGTACTCGTCCAGGTCGCGCCTTGCGAGTACGGCACGAAGCCCCAGTTCTCGCTCCACGCCGCGTTGTAGACCTCGGCGAAGCGGTCCATGTCGCGCCGCAGCGAGCGGCGCGTCATCTTGCGCAGGCGGATCCCGTGCCGCGGCTCGACGTCGCTCGGCGAGCTTGAAGATGACCGGCAGCATCTTCGAGCGGTCGGCGATGTGCAGCTCCCACATCAGCAGTGTCCATCGCCTTCTCGGAGCCCGGCCTCCTCGCAGCGCGGCGGGTAGTACGGCGGGTGCCAGGGCTGCCGGATCATCGGCTCGCGCTCGAAGCCCTCGATCTGGACGCCGAACTCGTCGTTGATCGTGAAGTCCATCGGGCCGACCATGCGGTCGCGGCCGTGCGCCTTCAGCCATCCCTCGGCGGCCTCGAGCAGCGCCGGCAGCACGTCGGGCTCGTCCTCGAGCTCGAGGAAGCCGAACATCCCCCAGCGGTTGTCGTGGATAGGCGTTGAAGGCTGTCGTCGTACTGGGCGCTGATGCGGCCCACCACGCGGCCGTCGCGCTCGGCCAGGAACAGCTGCGCGTCGCCGTGCTTGAAGAACGCGTTCAGGCGGCGGCTGAGGAACAGGCGGCGCTCGAGCCGCAGCGGGGGCACCCAGACCGGCGAAGTAGAGTGCAGCCGGAACGGGAGGTCGATGAACTCCCGCAGGTCCCGCCAGCCCCCGCACGGGACGCACGACAACCGACACGAGAGCGGCACCCTATATGCCGACCGCCATCGACGTCTTCGCGAAGGTCCGCGGGCACGAGCGCGCCGAGCAGCTGCGCGCCGCCCGCGAGGCCGACCTCCTTCCCTACTTCCGCCGCCTCGAGTCGCCGGCCGGCGCCGGTGGTGACGATGGAGGGCGCCGAGCGGATCATGCTCGGCTCCAACAACTACCTCGGCCTGACCGGCGACGAGCGCGTCATCGCGGGCGCCCGCGACGCGCTCGAGCGCTACGGGACCGGCCTGACCGGCTCGCGGCTGCTCAACGGCACGATCGACCTGCACCTCGAGCTCGAGCGCGAGCTGGCGGAGTGGATGGGCACCGAGGAGGCGATCGTCTTCACCACCGGCCACCAGGCCAACGTCGGGACGCTCGGCACGCTCCTGGCGCCCGGCGACACGGTGATCGCCGACTCGGCCGACCACGCCTCGATCCTCGACGGCTGCCTGCTCTCGCGGGCGAAGCTGCGCCCGTTCCGGCACGGCCGGCTCGACAAGCTCGAGAAGATGCTCGAGCGCGCCGGCGACGACGGCGGCGGCGTGCTCGTGGTCGTCGACGGCGTGTTCTCGATGGAGGGCGACGTCGCCGACCTGCCGCGGATCGTCGAGCTGTGCAAGGCGCACGGCGCGCGGCTGATGGTCGACGAGGCGCACGCGGCCGGCGTGCTCGGCGCGCGCGGGGCCGGCGCCTGCGAGCTGCTCGGCGTCGAGGCCGACGTCGACCTGCGGATGGGCACGTTCTCCAAGTCGCTCGCGTCGCTGCGGCGGCTTCATCGCCGGCTCGCACGAGGTGATCGACTTCCTGCGCATCAGCTCGCGCGCGTTCCTGTTCACGGCCGCGGCCGTGCCGGCGGCGGTCGGCGCGGCGCTGGCGGCGCTGCGGATCGTCCGCTCCGACGAGGGTCCGGCGCTGTTCGCGCGCGTGCTCGACAACGCCGCGCTACCTGCGCGACGGGCCTGCGCGAGCTCGGCTTCGAGGTGCATCGACGTCGGCCTGCCGGCATGACGACGCCGATCGTGCCCGTCGTGGTCGGCGACGACTGGAAGGCCGTGCTGCTCTGGCGCGCGCTCTACGACGCCGGCGTGTACGTCAACGTCGCGCTGCACCCCGCCGTGCCGCCGGCCGGCGCGCTGCTGCGGACGAGCGTCATGGCGACCCACGACCGGGCCGTCGCTGGACCGCGCGCTGGAGCCGTTCGCAACGGTCAAGGAGCGCTTCGAGGCCGAGCACGGACCGCTGCCGGGCGGATCGCGCCTATAGCACAAATTCCGCGCTGGCGCGTGATTTCCCGACGCTCAGAAATCACCCGCTTCTTGCGAATTTTCGGGGCGGTTACCGGTTGACCATCCCCCCGGCGGATGTCTAGCCTGCGCCCTCGGCCGTTGTCTCTGCGCCTCGGACGGGAGAGGGAACGAACTAAGGGACGTGGCCTGGAGGGACGCTCCGGTGAGCCGCCGGTCGCCAGGCTGCGTCGTTCGTCCGTGCGTGGACGCGGCCGGTCAGTAGATGTCAATGTCGACGGGCGACCACACCATGAAGGTGGGCGTCGCCATGCGGGGAGGTTTCATGAACGCAACTGCGACGGCACCTGCCGCGCAGCACATGCGGGCGCTTGCGCAGGCGAATCGGGTTCGGCTGGCTCGGGCCGAGCTCAAGCGGCAGGTGGCAGAGGGAGAGGCTTCGGTCGCCGATGTCGTGCTCGAGTGCCCGTGGGAGGCCGAGAGCATGACCATCAGCGACCTGCTGATGAGCCAGCACCGCTGGGGCCGCACTCGCTGCCGGCGGTTCCTGGCGGCGATCCCCATGTCCGAGACCAAGACGGTCGGCTCGATGACCGACCGCCAGCGCCGTGCGCTCGCCGCGACTCCTGGCGGGGGACCGGGTGTACGCGGTCGCCGAGCTCTCCTGGACGACGCTAGACCGGAGGACTTTAGGCGCCGGCGGCGCGGTCGCTACGCGGCCGCGCCGCCGGTGCCGGGGAAGCCCGGCCCGCGCGTCGCGATCTCGACGATGTGGCCGTCGGGGTCGCGGACGTAGATCGAGCGGAACGCGCCGCGGTCGAAGACTCGGTGCACTCGACGCCCTGGCCGCGCAGGTAGTCGCGCCACGCCGCTGCTCGTCGGCCGTGTCGACGATCAGCGCGAAGTGGTGCGTCGAGCCCGTCCCCACCATGCCCTTCGGCAGCTCGGGGTACTGCATGAAGCTGAGCAGCATCCCGGCGCCGCCGTGCGAGCGCGCCGAACCAGACGTGGCGCGTGTTCGGATCGTCGTCGGACGGGCCGTCGTGGACGATCGCCAGGCCGAGCAGGTCGCGGTAGAACGCGATCGTCCGCTCGAGGTCGGCGGAGATCGCCGTGAGGTGGTGCAGCCCTCGGAGCTGCATGCGCTTCTGGCTCGGCCACGGCGGGGAGCCTAGTGGCAGCGTACGGCGCCTGTACGGCCCGCGCGAACAGCCAGCACGCCGAGCGCGAGGGCGACCGCCGCGCCCGCGACGACCGCGACCCACGGCGCGCCGGCGAAGAACAGCGCCGCGGCGACGCCGACGGCGCGGCACGCCCGGCGAGCATCGTCGTGTGCGAGCGGTAGCCGGAGAAGTGCTCGCGCAGCGCGGTGTCGAGCCCGCCGAGCGAGCCGAGCGAGCATGCCGCAGACGAGCATCGCGCGGCCGCGCTCGGTGTCGAAGTTGATCAGGCCGAGGACGAGCAGGACGATGCCGGCGAGCACGCACAGCTCGACGAGCGGGAACGGATGCCAGGGCGCCTTCGGGCCGCTCCGGCGTCGGTTACGGACAGCCTCCGGAGATCTTCACCGCCCACCAGCCCATCAGCATGCCGAGCAGGCCCGCGCGCGGGCGGACGTGGTAGGTCGTGCAGCCGGGCCGGCCGAGGTCGGCGTTCGCGAGCCGCTTCCACCTGTGGGCCGGCGGGTCGGCGAGCATCTGCCTCGAGCTCGCGCCGCGGCGATCGCCTGGCGCGCCGCCTGGGCCTCGCGCCCGCGCCGCAGCGCGGCCACGCGGCGCGGCCAGCGCGTCGCGGACGCGCTCGAGCTCGCCGAGCGACAGCAGCCGCGGGCCGGCGAGCGAGGGACCGGCGGCCCGGGATCGAGCCGCGGATACGAGGCGGCGACGATCGCGGCGTGGCTGGCGCTCGAGGCGCGCGATCTGGTCGCGCAGCGTGCGGCGTGCGGCCCGCTCGTCGCACGTGCTCGATCGTCGCGCGGATCTCGTCGATCGCAGCCATGACCTCGACTGCGCAGCGTACCAGCGGGATCGAGCCGTATCCTCGCTCTCAGCCGATGCCGCGCAACGACCCGACCGACACCGGCGGCCTGTTCATCGGCCGCCGCCCCGGAACCGGGCCGCTCCACTACCGCGGCGCGCCGGAGCGCGGCGGCGCCGGCCGCCGGCGGACCGACGGCGCGCTCGCCGCCGCGCGTGCTCGTGCTCGAGGTCGCTGCTGTGCCTGACGCTGTGGGGCCCGCAGCCGCTGGCGTGGCTGTGGGTCGGCTCGCAGGTCGACTACCAGACCGGCTCGGTGACGCTCGGCATCGCCGTCGCCTTCGCGGGCATGATCGGCACGCTGATGCTCACGCTCGCCGCTCGCGACGCGGCTCGACCGCGCGTGGCGGATCCTGCGCCGCGCCGCCGGCCACGAGCAGCGCGAGGGCGTGCTCGGTGCGGATCTTCGCGGTGACCGCGGTCGTCGCCGGCGCTCGCCTTCGTCGTCTGGTTCCTGCATCCTCGAGGGCCCGGCTCCGAGCCTCGCGCCGCAGTGATCCGGCGGCTGCGCGACTACTACCGCCAGTTCGAGGAGCTCTCGCCGGAGGAGATCAGCCGCGAGCTGCGCGAGCGCCGCGACGCCGAGCGCGGCGAGCGCGCTGACCGAGGTCCCGCCGCTCGACCTCGACGACGCCGGCCTGGCACGAGCCGCCGCACGCCGAGGCGGTCAACGCCGCCACCTACGCGCTGCGCCGCGCGGTCAACGCCTACCCGGACGACTCGCGCCGCTGCGCGCGGCGCTCGCCGACCGCCACGGCGTCGCGAGGAGCAGGTCGCGCCCGGCCACGGCGCGGGCGAGCTGCTGCGCGCCGCGTTCCGCGCGCTCGCCGCCGGCGGCGAGTCGCGATCGCCGTGGCCCGGCTGGGGCCCGCTGCCCGCGGCTCGTCGCACGAGGCCGGCGGCGCGCCCGTGCCGGTCGCCGCTGACCGATGGCGGCGCCCCCGACCTCGAGGCGCTGCGCCGCGGTCGAGCCGGACACGCAGCGCGGTCGTGCTCTGCAGCCCGAACGACCCGACCGGCGCGGTGACCGGACGTCCGCGGCCTGCGCCGCAGCGGCTCGCCCGAGCGCGGTCTGGCTGATCGTCGACGCCGCGCTCGCCGAGTTCGGCGCCCGACGAGCGACGCCGCCGACGCTGCTCGCCGCGCGCGAGCGCGTGCTGGTCGTCCGCTCGTTCTCCAAGGCGCACGCGATGGCGGGCCTGCGCGCCGGCTACGCGCTCGCCAACGACGCCGGCCTGCTCGACCGGCTCTGCCCGGCCGGCGGCGTCTCGGCGCCCGCGCAGGCGGCGATGCTGTGGGCGGTCGCGCGAGGGCGAGCCGGTGGTCGCCCGCCGCCGCGCCGCCGCCGCGCGCGAGCGCGAGCGGCTCGCCGACGCGCTGCGCGACACGCCGTTCTCGTTCCCGGCCGGCCAGGCCCCTCGTGTGGCTCGGCCGACCGAGCACGACGGCGCCGCGATCGCCGCCGGCCTCGCGGCGCAGCGGATCTACGTGACGCCCGGCGAGCGCGTGGGGCGACGAGCAGCCACGTGCGCGTCGCGCTGCGCGACGGCGCCGCCACGACCGACCGGCTCAGCGCCGCGCTGTGCCGAGCGCTTGACGCGGAACGCGCCGCGCATGAACGGGTGCACGCGGCAGAAGTACGTGTAGGTCCCCGGCGCGCAGGCTCCTGCGGCGTCTTCCACGTCGCGCGGTTCGCCGCGGCGGTCCGCCGCCGGGCCCGAAGCCGAGGTTGCCGGAGTCGAACCTGACCGGCCCGTTGGCCAGCGGGTAGGCGATGCCCGTCGTGCGGTTGCAGGGCGCGCTTGCACGAGGTGATCGAGTGCAGGATCCCCGCGCCGCGCGTCGCGGTTGACGAACTTCAGCGAGCGGCCCGCGGCGCACGGCCGGCGGGCGGCCGCGCTTGCCGGTCCGCAGCAGGTCGCCGCGCGCCATAGACGAAGTCGTTGATCGCCGACCGTGCGGCGTCGCGGCGCCGGCGCCGAGCAGCTTGCGCGGGTCGGCGCAGCCCGCCGAACGCGCCGCCGTGGTTGCGGTTCTCGTCCAGGTGGCCGTGGGTGAGCACGCCGCGGACGTCGACGTCGGTCGCGAACGGGTCCGGCCCGCTGCCGCCCGGGTTGAAGGCGACCGCATGATCCCCATCGCCTCGTACCACGACGCCCGCTTGGAGTCGTAGGTCGCCGAGATCGAGAGCACGTCGCCGCGCCTTGACGCCGACGCGCCACTCCGGCCGGCGTGACCTCCATCGCCACGTCCCACGACACCGCGCCGGCGGGCTCGAAGTACTTGCGCCCGCGAGCGGAACAGCGCACCTGTCTGCCGCCGCGCTCGAGCCACGAGGTCGGTCCACAGCCCGCCCGGGTGCAGGTGGCCGCCGGTGCCGACGAGCACGCCGTCCTGCGGCGACCGTCCAGCGGTTGCGCGGTGCGCGCTGCGCTCGCTCGACTCGTCCGGGATACGTGTAGCGGCCGTCGCGGCCGCCCGCGCCGCGGTGGACGTCGAACACCGGGTAGGGCTGAGCCGCTGCGGACGTCGAGCCACAGCGTGCGCACCTCGCTGCATGCGCGGCGGCCTCGGGCGCGCTGTCGGGCACGAACTCGAGCTCGTAGTCGATGTAGACGTCGGCCGGCGTCGGCGTGAGGTTGTGGATCATGTGGTTCATGACCCACTGGTCGCTCGTGCGGTAGCGCCAGCCGTAGCCGGGCGGCGCGCGCAGGACCGTCTTCTCCTCGCCGGCCGCGAACAGCGGGCGCGCGAGTTCGAGAGCCAGACGCCGTGGTGCAGGTGGACGACGTCGACGCGCGGGACGACGCCGTCGGCGTACGTCAGGTTCGGCTTGAAGCCGGTGATCCAGCCGTCGACCGGCGGCTTGAGGTCGTTGCGCCTGGAACTCGATCGTGTTCTGGCCGGGGCTGACGTGGATCGGCCCGAACCGGTACGTCGAGGGTCTCCGCATGGGCGGCGGGCGCCAGCGCCAGGAACAGGACGAGCGAGAGCAGCGCGCGGCGCATGAGTGGGACAGCCTAGTCTGCGCGCCGTGGCCGGACCGCCGATTGGACGAAGGTTGCGCGAGGCGCGCAAGCGCCGCGGCCTGTCGCTGGGCGACCTGGCCGAGCGCAGCGGGCTGACCAAGGGATTCCTGTCGCAGGTCGAGCGCGACCTCACCTCGCTGTCGGTGGGCGCCCTGCTGCGCGTGTGCGCGGCGCTCGAGCTGCCGGTCGGCGAGCTCTTCAGCGGCGGCCAGGGCCCGGTCGTGCGCGCCGCCGAGCGGGCGCCGGTGGCGTTCGGCGGCCAGGGCGTGACCGAGTACCAGCTCACCCCGGCGCAGGAGACGCGGCTGCTCGTGCTCGAGTCCGAGGTCGCGCCCGGCGGCGGCAGCGGCGACGACGCGTACCGGCTCGAGAGCGATGCGGAGTTCCTGCACGTGCTCGAGGGGATGCTGGACGTGGAGGTCGCGGGGACGCGCTACCGGCTGGCGGCCGGCGACTCGCTGACCTTCGACGCGGGCGCCGAGCATCGCTGGTGGAACCCGTCCTCGGCGCGACCCTCACGCGTGCTGTGGGTCCTCGCTCCGAGTTTGCGCTGAGAAAACCCGTTCCCGCTTGACGCCGCCGTCATGTGCGGCATACGGTTTTGCCGTGGCAAACCACTATGGGCCTCCGGACGCCTCCGCCGCTCCGCGCTACACCGGCATCCGCACCTTCGCGCGCTGCCCTCACAACCACGACTGGGAGCACGCCGACGTCGCCGTGCTCGGCGTGCCGTTCGACACGGCCACGAGCTATCGCACCGGCCCGCGCTTCGGGCCCGCCGCCCATCCGCGAGCAGAGCCAGCTCCTGCGCCCCTGGCACCCCGCCCTCGCCGTCGACGTGTTCGACACGCTGTCGGTGATCGACGGCGGCGACCTCGCCGTCACACCGGGCAACGCCGAGCGCACCGCCGCGCAGATCGCCGACGGCCTGGCCCCCGTGGTCGGGACCGGCGCCACCGCGCTCGTGCTCGGCGGCGACCACTCGATCGTCCTCGGCGAGCTGCGCGCGCACGCCGAGCGCCACGGCCCGCTCGGCGTCGTCCTGCTCGACGCCCACGCCGACACCTGGGACAGCTACTACGGCGAGCGCTACTTCCACGGCACGCCGTTCCGGCGCGCGCTGGAGGAAGGGCTGATCGCGCCCGAGCGGTCGCTGCTGGCCGGCATGCGCGGGCCGCTGTACGCGGCGTCCGACCTCGACGAGCCGCGCGGGTGGGGGTTCGAGATCGTGCCCTGCGACGAGCTGCGCGGCTGGCCGGCGGAGGAGTACGGGCGGCGCGTGCGCGAGCGTCTGGCGGGCGGGCCGGCCTTCCTGTCGTTCGACATCGACGTGCTCGACCCCGCCTTCGCGCCGGGCACGGGCACGCCCGAGGTCGGCGGGCTGCTGCCGCACGAGGCGCTGGCCTTCCTGCGGTCGCTCGCCGGGGTCGAGTTCGTGGGCTACGACGTGGTGGAGGTGTCGCCGCAGTTCGACGGCGCCGGGTCAGGTGACGGCCGTCAACGCCGCGGCGATCGGGTACGAGCTGCTCGCGCTCAGCGCGGTGGCCAAGACGAAGGAGAGGGCATGAGGGAGCCGGGTCAGGCGCCGCCGATCACCGAGGTCGAGCTCCACGGCATCGAGACGATCCCGCCGGAGCGACCGCACCGCCACCCCGCTGGACCTCTTCCGGCTCGACCTTCGGCGGCGCGAACACGTTCTCCACCGTGGTGCTCGGCGCCTTCCCGATCCTCTCTCGGGCTCTCGTTCTGGCAGGGCTTCCTGGCCGCGACGTCCTCGGCGTCGTGATCGGCGCGCTGATCCTGTGCCGATGGCGCTGTTCGGCCCCGTCAACGGGACCAACAACGCCGTCTCCTCCGCCGCGCACTTCGGCGTCCATCGGCCGCATCGTCGGCTCCTTCCTGTCGCTGCTGACCGCGATCACCTTCTTCCCGATCTCGGTCTACACGTGCGGCGACATCCTGATCGGCGCCGCTCGACGGCTGTTCGGCCCGGGCAGCTCGGAGTGGCTGCTGGCCATCGGCTACGGCTTCTTCGCGGTCGTCGTGCTGGTGATCTGCCTCTACGGCTTCCAGTTCATGCTGTCGTCAACAAGGTGGCGTGATCGGCGCGACCGCGCTGTTCCTGGTGGGGGCGATCGCCTTCGCGGGCGACTTCGACGCCGGCTACGCGGGGGTGGTGGGCAGCGACTCGGCGACGCTCATCCCCGCCTTCATCGGCGGGACGCTGCTCGTGATGGCCAACCCGCTGTCGTTCGGCGCCTTCCTCGGCGACTGGTCGCGCTACATCCCCGCCTCGGCCTCGCGCAAGCACCTGATGCTGGCCGCCTTCCTGGCGCCCAGTGGCGACGCTGATCCCCTTCACTCTTCGGCCTCGCGACCGCCTCGATCATCGCCGTCGCCGCGCCCGACGACGGCGGCCGCGGGCAACTTCGCGGCCGGGCTGGTCGAGATCTCGCCCGGGTGGTTCCTGTTGCCCGTCTGCCTCCTCGCCCTGATCGGCGGCCTCTCGACCGGCACCACCGCCCTCTACGGCACCGGGCTCGACTTCTCGTCGGTCTTCCCGGTCTTCTCGCGCTTCCAGTCGACCCTCCTGATCGGCACGCTCTCGATCGGCTTCATCTTCCTCGGCCGCTTCGCGCTCGACTTCGTGCAGACGATCGTCACGTTCGCGACGCTGATCATCATCTGCACGACGCCGTGGGTGGTGATCATGACCCTCGGCTTCATCGTGCGGCGCGGCTGGTACGACCCCGACGCGCTGCAGGTCTTCAACCGGCGCAGCGCGGCGGGCGCTACTGGTTCACGGGCGGCGTGAACTACCGCGGGATGGCGGCCTGGATCCCCGCCGCGGTGATCGGCCTGCTGTTCATGAACATCCCCGGCCAGTTCGAGGGGCCGATGCGCAACACGGCCGAGGACCTCGGGCTTTCGCGGTTGGCGGGCGTCGACATCTCCTTGGTGGTGGCGATCGTGCTGGCCGCCGTGCTGTACGTCGTGTTCCTGTTGGTGGCGCCGGAGCCGCGTGCGGTGTACGGGCCCGACGGGCCTCGGTTGGGGCGGACGACGGCCGCCGAGCCTCCGCCGGTGGCCGCGCGGGTCTAGCGAACGTCAACCCCGGCTGGGTGAGGAGACTGGGATGCCGGCCGCGCGGGCGGTCCCTGGCGCGTTGAACGGACATATGCCGGTCAAAGCGCCATGCGTTTGGAGACCGCGCAGTGGCCGGCACCCCAGCTCCCCTACCCAGCCGCAGTTGACGTTCGCCGGGGCCGCCTCAGCGCAGGATGTCCCAGGCGATCCAGAGCGCCTCCTCGACGTAGAGGTCGGCCACGCCGGGCACGCGCGATCGCCACGAGCGCGACGCCGGCGCGTGGCCTTCGACACGGCGGCGCGCTCCGGCTCGCCGAAGAGCACCGCCAGCCGCCCCTCATCGTCCGCCAGCACGAGCCGGCCGCCGTCCTCCTCGATCCGCGGCGCGCCCGCCAGCCCGTCGAACGCCCACACGCCGACGCCGGTCTCGAGCACGGCCACGTTGAGCGCGTCGGCGATCAGCCCCTGCGGTCCCAGGCCGCCCTCGGACATCCGGCGCAGCACCAGCGCCTCGACCGGCGTCCGCACGACGTCGGGGTCGAGGCCGATGTGGCGGAAGAACACGCGATGGGCGTGCGGCACCTCGCGCTGGCGCATGGCGATCGCCTCGGCGCCGGTCATGCGGTCGGCCATGCGGCGCAGCCGGTCGCGCAGCTCGCGCGGAGTCGGCGCGGGGGCGGCCTCGACCTCCGTCCACGCGAGCCACAGACCCGGGTGCTCGGCCGCGACCGCTTCCGGACCAGGCCGCGGCGGATCTCGGGCTCGTCGCTCACAGCTCCTCGATCGCCGGGATCAGCTGCGCCTCGCTCTGGCTGCCGAACGTCGTCCGCGTCACCTCGCCGCCGCGCCGCGCGAAGGTGATCTGGGGGCAGACGGCGACCGCGTAGGCGTTCGACACCGCGCCGTCCTGGTCGTGGCCGACGGGCAGCCCCCAGCCGCGCTCGCGCACGCGCTCGCGCAGGTCGGCGCGGTCGCCCGCCGTCGCGACGGCCGCGAACTGGACCTCCGGGAAGCGGGCGCGCAGGCGTCGAGGACGTCGATCTGGTCGACGCAGCGCGCGATCGGCTCGGCGAAGAACGCCAGCACCACCGGACCCCGCTCGGCCAGCTCGCAGACGTTGAGGATCTCCGCGCCGCGGACTCGTGCGCACGACATGTCGGCGTCGCCCTCGAGGTCCGAGAGGCGCGAGCGGCGCGGCGAAGGCGGGCAGCTCGCTCCCGGCCTCCACCCCGCGCGAGCCGGGCCCCTCGGTGGTGATCGAGTTGTAGGAGATGTAGGCGATCAGCGGCGACCGCCAGCACGCCCACGATCGTCCCCGGCCGCTTCACGCCGGGGCCGCAGCCGGCTCCGGCGCGCGCCGCACGGCCGCCCGGCGCTCGGCGAGCACGAGCACCGCCGGCAGCACCGCCAGCACGCCGAGCAGCGACACCGTGAGGTCGACCACCGTCACGACGCCGAAGTCGCGCAGCATCCGCACGTCCGACAGCGCCAGCACGGCGAACCCGGCGATCGCCGTCGCGCCCGAGGCCAGCACCGTCGCGCCGGTCGAGCGGTAGGTCCGGCGGATCGCGTCCGCGGGCGGCGTGGCCGGCCGTCGCGCTCGGCCTCGAAGCGCGCCGACAGCAGCACGGCGAACTCGGTCGAGATCGCCAGCACCAGCGCGCCGAGCATCGCCGACAGCGGGTTCAGCGGCACGCCGAGCAGCCACAGCACCAGCGCCGACCAGCCGGTGGCCAGCGCGATCGGGACGACCGGCACCCAGGCGCGCTCCCACGCGCGCCGCCACGAGCCGCTCGACCGGCGGCGCACGAGCAGCAGCACGAGCAGGACGGCGACCAGGCCGATCACCAGCGTCCCGGCGCGCCGCAGCGGGTCCGACAGCGTCGCGTTCGCCTCCGCGCCCAGCACCGGCAGGCCGGCCAGCGTGCGGTGACGCCGGGCGGCGGGTCGAGCCGCTCGCGCAGGTCGCGGATGATCTCCTGCTGGCGCTCGAGCGACGTGAGCCGGACGCCGAACGCGAGGTTGGCCGTCTTGCGGTCGGCGGTGATCACCGCGCGCGAGAAGTAGGGCGGCACCGCGTCGAGCAGCGTGCGGATCCGCTCGCGGTCGCCCGCCGCCTGCGGTGGAGCGGAACAGGTCGGGCAGCGACAGCGCCGGGCAGAGGTCGGCGCGCCCGCAGCCGCGCTCGGACGAGTAGCCGTAGCGCTCGAGCACGCCCGACTGGTAGTCGCGCATCCACTTCACGACGGCCGGGTCGGTGAGGTCCTGGCCTTCGACGACGACGTCGATCTCGCCGGCCACGCCGGTCGCCTGCTGGAGCGTCTTGAGGTCCTCCACGGCCGGCAGGTCCTGCGGGACGAGCCGGTCGATGTCGGACACGACCTCGGTCCGCTGTCGACCCCCACCCGACCGCCGCGAGCACCGCCGCCAGCACGAGCACGCGGCCCGGCCGGCGCAGCGCGCCGCGCACCGCCGCGTCGCCGGCGCGCGTCGCCGGCCCGGCCACGGCCGCCCGATCGCCCGCGCCGCCGCCGTCGGTCAGCTCGCCCGGCGCCGCGCAGCGAGCGTGACACGGCGCCGTCGCGCGGCGCGCAGCGAGAGCGCCGCGGTCCCGGCCGTCAAGGCCAGCGCGAACGCGATCGCGATCCCGGCCACGAGCAGCGCGCCGAACCCGCGCACCATCGGCACCGGGGAGAGCAGCAGCACGAGGAAGCCGACGCCGGTCGCGAGCGCGGCGGTCGCGATCACCGGCACCGCGACCCGCGCCGCCGCTCAGGCCCACCCTCCTCCTGCACGCGCGCCTGGTACTGGATCGCGTAGTCGACGCCGAGCCCGAGCAGCACCGGCAGCACGGCGATCGAGGCCATCGTCAGCGGCAGGCCGAGCAGCGCGGTCGCCCCGAAGGTGATCGCCACCGCGGCCAGCGCCACGCCCAGCGGCACGAGCCGCAGCCGGCTGCGGAACACCAGCGCGAGCACGAGCGCCATCAGCACGAGGCCGGCGATGAGCAGCCGCAGCGTCGAGCCGGCCAGCGCGCCGGTCGAGGTCGTCCGCCACCACCGGCGCCCCGGTCACCGTGTACGTCGGCCCTCTCAGCTTCCACTCGGCATCTGCACCGCCTCGCGCACGAGCGCCACCGCCTCCTCGCGCTGCTCGTCGGTCAGGCCGGGCTTGAGCCGGACCTGGATCAGCGCCGACTCCGAGGACGGGAAGCAGGTAGGCGAAGCGCGCCTTCGGCGTGCTGGCGCCGCGCGTGGCATCGAAGACCAGCGCGGACACGAACTCGGGGTCGTCGATGCTCGGCAGCCGGGTGAGCCCGAGCCCGTAGCGCAGGTTGATCTGCAGCAGGTCGCGGACGAACTGCGCGTACACGAGCTGGCGCGCCGACTCGCCGAGCCGCTTCTGCTCGGCCGCGGACTTGCCCTGCGCGCGGGCGACCCGCCGCGCGGCGCGCGCCGCCCGCGCGGCCTCGGCCGCCTTGGTGCGCATCTGGACCTGGATCTGGTCGTCGATCTCGCCGGCCGCCGCGTTGATGAAGGTGCCCGGCCCGTACACGACCTGCACCGGCTTGCGTCTGCGCCAGCCGGTCGCACGGCGACCCGGCGCCGCCCGGCGCCTCCTGGCCCTCCGGCTTGTTGCCCGAGAGGCAGCCCTCGAGCCCGACCAGCCGGCCCGAGGTTGGAGGTGAGCACGAGATTCGGCAGGTCGCCGCGGGCGAGCACGATCACCGAGTGGTCGCCGAAGCGCTCGCGGTAGGTCTCCGTCGCCTGGTAGCTGTCCGCGCCGCGGCCCACGAGCGTGTCCATCGCCGCGCTCGGCTCCAGCCGCAGCGCCAGCACGCCGCCGGCCACCGCCAGCACGGCGACGACCGCCAGCACCCGCGCCGGCCGCCGCGCCGACCCGCGCACGATCCTCTCGAACCCCGTCATCTCCATCGAGGGTAAACGCCTCAGCGCGCCCGAACGTGCGGGTACTGCGTGATCTCGCCGCCGAAGTCGTAGGGACCCTGGAGGCGGCAGGGCGCGCGGGACGTTGCTCGGGTCGCCCGCGAAGGCGAAGGTGATGATGCGGTCGAGCAGCTCCTCGCGGGATCTCGTCCGCGACCGCGGGCGGCAGCGGCGGCAGGGGCACGTTCGTGATGCCCGGGCTCCCGGAGCCGCAGTGCCGGTTCTCGAAGACGGCCAGGCCCTGGCCGAGCTGGTTGAAGTTACCCGGCTTGGTGTAGGCGTTCGGGCGGTTCGTGCCGATGCGGCGCGGATAGACGGCCAGGTTCTCGGCGTTGAGCGGGTTCGTCGTGCGCAGGTAGTGGACGCGCGTCTTGCTGCTCGCTGGCCTGCGTGGCGCCGACCGTGTTGGCGAAGAAGGCGGTCAGCTCGGGCTTGTAGAGGCCGATGAAGTCGACGATCGGCCCGAGCTGGCGCATCGCCGGGTCGAGCTGGGCGATCAGCGGCCGCGCGTCCTCGAGCACCCGCTCGGCCGCCGGGAACCCCTCACCGACGCGTCGATCAGCGGGTTGAGCTCGCGGAACAGCGCCTCGAGGTCGGGCGACAGCGCGCCGAGGTCCTCCAGCGTCGGGCTCAGCTCGCGCGCCGCCGGCCGCAGCTGGGTGATCAGCGGGTCGGTGTCCCGCGCGAACTCCGCCAGCCGCTCGAGCGTCTCCGGCGACTCGCGCTCGAACGTCGGCAGCGCGAGGAACGCCTCCTTGAGCTCCCGTCGCGCGAGGCGGTCGTGCCTAGAAGACACGGTTGGAGTTCTCGATCAGCGACCGCAGCTGCCCCTGGCGCTCGGTCAGCGCCTCGAACCCCGACGCCCGTGTTCGAGACCAGGCTCGTGAGCGCGCCCTCCTCGCGGTTGAGGATGTCCACCATCTCGGCGGTGTCCTCGGCGAACGGCCCGAGGTTGCCGAGCGCCTCGTTGACGTCGCGCCCGTTCCCGCCGATCGCCCGCGCCTGCTGCTGCATCCACGACTGGAACGCCTCCGCGTCTCCGAGTCGAACGTGCGGTAGATCTCGTCGAGCTGCACGTGTCGGCGATCTGCGACTCCGCGAGCGTCCCGCCCTCCGCGACCGGCTCGGCTTCGGGCTGCCGGGCGTCAGCTCGACGTAGGTCTCGCCGAGCAGCGTCTTCTGTCGCAGGATCGCCTGCGCGTCCGAGGCATCGGCGCGTAGTCGCCCTGAGCTCGATCTCGACGTTCGAGCGGCCCGTCGTCCGTCCGGGTCGATCTTCTTCACCTTGCCGACCGGCACGCCGGAGATCCGCACGTCGGCCTCCTTGGCGAGCGTGGTCGCCTCGGCGAACGAGGTCGGGAAGCGATAGCCCTGCGGCTTGAGCGGGATCGGGCCGCCGAACGCGAGCCACAGGTACAGCAGCAGGCCGAAGCAGGACAGCGCGAACACCACCATCGCGGCGATCCGGGCGAACGAGGGAGCGGCCTTGTTCACGGCGTCCCCCGCCGGGTCCTGGGTGGACTGCGGGCAGATCTGCTCCGCGGTCGGGCCGTTGAGGAGGTCGACCAGCGTGCCGAGCTGCGGGTTGGCCTGCGCCAGCGTCTCAGCAGCTGGGCCGTCTTGCACCAGAAGACCACGAGGCCGTGGCGGATCGGGCCGTGCGCGTCCTGCGTCGCGAACACGGTCGCCCCGACGTGGTTGGCCCACGCGAGCCAGAACAGGTAGCCCTCCTCCAGCGGCCCGACGGGTTGTAGGCGAGCGTGTTGACGAGCCGGTTGACCACCCGGAACGTGCGCGTGAGATCCGGCGTGGCCGCGGCGAGGTCGCGCATCGCCGGGCGCAGCTCCTGCACGGTGGGCCCGCTCGACGCCATCGCACGCTCGGAGACCGGCGACAAGGCCGACATCCTCGCGGCGCTGTTCGACACCAAGGACCGCGAGAGCGTGCTCGGCACGTACTCGATCGACGAGAACGGCGACACGACGCTCAGCGACTACGGCGTCTACCGCGTCGCGGGCGGCGAGCTGGAGTTCGACCGCACGATCCAGGCCCAGGGCGGCTGACGGTTGAGGGTCTGACCCCTTGAGTCGGGGTGACTCAAGGGGTCTGACCCCCTAGTTCGGTCTTGCAGACATCCGGGAACGCGCAGATGGTGCGGGTCTCGCGGTCGCCGGGATTCCCGACAGCGGTGCCGGCGCCGGCGGGCGCGGCGGCAGCGAGCAGTACGACGATGACGGCGAGGGTGGCGCGGAGCATGGCGGCGTCCTTTCCTGGGGTTCGCAGTGATGACTCCTCGGTCGGCCGCGGAAGTTGGCTGCCTAGATGTAAGTACCGAGCAGGTGTTCAGTCGGCGAGGGGCGGCTGGGTAGGGATGTTGCGGAGCCAGCCGCTCGAGCAATACCGGCCCGCCGGCCCCTCGTCGCCCTACCCAGGTGCACCGATCAGCAGCTTTGGAGAAGACAGCGCCGCGCGGCCGCGTTAGGTTTCGCCGTCGGCCGATGAGTTCTCCGAACCGCCTCGGTCTGACGTCGAAACGAACCGAGGAGCAGGCATTGCCAGAGGCCGTACATGCCCAAGGGCTGGTCAAGACCTACGGCGACGTCGAGGCGGTTCGGGGCGTCGACCTGCGCGTCGAGGCCGGCGAGGTGTTCGGGTTCCTCGGACCCAACGGCGCCGGCAAGTCGACGACGGTGAAGATGCTCACGACGCTGCTGACGATCACCGCCGGCTCCGCGCAAGTGGCCGGCGTCGACGTCGCCGAGCACCCCGACGAGGTGCGCAAGCGGATCGGCGTCGCGCTGCAGGAGGCCGGGCTCGACCCGCGCCAGACCGGCCGCGAGCTGCTCGTCCTGCAGGCGCGGCTGTTCGGCCTGTCGCGCCCCCGACGCCGCCGCAGCGCGCCGTCGAGCTGCTCGAGCTGGTCGAGCTCGAGGACGCCGCCGACCGCCGCATCAAGGGCTACTCGGGCGGCATGAAGCGCCGGCTCGACCTCGCCTCGGCGCTCGTCCACCGGCCCGAGGTGCTGTTCCTCGACGAGCCGACGACCGGGCTCGACCCCGCCAGCCGCCTCACCGTCTGGGACGAGGTGCGGCGCATCAACGAGAAGGGCACCACGGTGTTCCTCACCACGCAGTACCTCGAGGAGGCCGACGCCGCTCTGCGACCGGCTGGCGATCATCGACGACGGCAGGATCGTCCGCGAGGGCACGCCCGCCGCACTCAAGGCCGACCTGCGTGACCGGCTGGGGCTCGACAGCGATCCCACGCTCGACGACGTGTTCCTCGACGCGACCGGCCGCACCCGCAGCCGCGTCGCCGGCGACGTGCAGGAGGTGTCGTGATGACGTCGCATGGCTGCTCGGGCAGCGCGCGCTGCGCGAGGCGTGGCGGACGCCCGACGCCCTCCTCCCCACCCTCTTCATCCCGCTCTTCTTCCTGGTCGTCAACACCGGCCAGGCGGCGAAGATCTTCCCCGGCGAGAGCACGGAGTTCCTCGAACGGCCAGAGCTACGCCGCGTTCCAGCTGCCGGTCTCGCTGCTGCTCGCCGCCTCGTTCGGGACGGCCGCGCTGTTCCTCGTCGAGGAGATCGAGGGCGGCTACTTCGACAAGCTGCGAGCCGTCCCGATCCCGCGCACGGCGATCGTGCTCGGGCGCCTGATCGCGGAGTTCGCCAAGGGCCTCGTCATCGCGACGGCGGTGCATCGTGCTCGGGCTGGTCTTCGGCGATCGAGATCGCCAGCGGGCCGCTCGGCTTCGTGCTGCTCGTCCTGCTGACCGCGCTGTGGTCGGTGGTCTTCCTCGGCTTCCTGCAGATCATCGCGCTCAAGACGCGCAGCGCGGCGGCCACCAACTCGGCCAGCCTGATCTTCTTCCCGCTGCTGTTCCTGACCCCGAACTTCGTGCCGCGCGAGCTGCTCACGCGGCCGATGGAGATCGCCGCGACGCTCAACCCCGTCACCTACGTGATGGAGGCGCTGCGCTCGCTGATCCTGCAGGACCTCGACTGGAGCGACGATCCTGCCCGGCTTCGCGCGTCGTGGTCGTGCTCGGCGGGCTGATGCTCGCGCTCAGCGTGCGCACGATCAACCACTACGACTAGAGCAGCTCGGCGATCAGCCGCGGCGGCGCGCGCGGCGCCGTCGCGCTCGACGTCGGCGGGCTCGCGCCGCCTCGAGGGCGGCGGCGAGCCCGTCGGCGATCGACTCCGGCGTGGACGTCGGCGTAGTCGATCATCGCGGCCCGCGCCGTAGCGCTCGAGCCGGTGGCGCACGTGGAGGTTCTGCTCGAAGTGGCGGTCCAGCGGGAAGTAGAGGAACGGGCGCTTGGCGGCGGCGAGCTCCATGCACGTGGTGAGGCCGCCCTGGGTGACGGCGACGTCGCAGGCGGCGAGCTCGCGCGAGAGGTCGTGGACGTAGCCGACGAGCTCGACGCCCTCCGGCGCGGCCATCGACGCCGGGTCGATGCGCGGCCCGCAGACGACCTTCATGCGCAGGTCGGGAACGCGCTCGCGCGCCGCCGGGTAGGCGTCGATCACGCGCCGCAGCAGGCTGCCGCCGACGCCCGAGCCGCCGACGGTGACGAGGCAGAGCGCGGCCGTCGGAGCGCGGCGCCGGGCTCGGCCCGCCGCCGGGCGCCAGCACGTAGCCGCTGAAGTCGAAGTGCTCCTCCACCCACGGGCCGGATCGCCGGCAGCCCGGCGCCGAAGTCGCCGGGCACGACGTCCTCGGGCGAGCCGACGAAGATCGCCCGGTCGCGCACGCGCGGGAAGCGCGCGATCTGCTCGATCATCTCGGCGTTGTAGTCGGCCGTCAGGCGCGCCTCCTCCGCGCCGCCCTCGGGCATCGGCAGCCAGCCGACGAAGTCGGTCAGGAAGCAGTAGGCGGCGCGCTTGAGCTCCGGGTTCTCGTGCAGGTAGTAGTCGAGCTCCCAGGCCTCGTCGCCGATCCACAGGTCGTACTCCTGCGAGCGCACGACGTCGTCGAAGACCATGAAGTTGGCGAGCAGGATCTCGTCCATCCGCCGCCAGGCCTGGAAGACGTTGAGCTCGTGCTCGCGCGACTCCGCGGCGATGTGGCGCGACTCGTTGGCCAGCAGCGCGCTGCCGGGATGGATGCGCTCGCCGCACGCCTCGAGCACGTGCGTGACCGGCTCCTGGGCCAGCCAGTCGATCTCCAGGTCCGGGTGCAGGTCGCGCAGCTCGCGCGCGATCGCGACGTCGCGCCACGCGTGCCCGAGGCCGATCGGCGAGGAGACGTAGAGCGCGCGCTTGGGCCGCGTCAGCGCGCGGCGCCAGCGCCGCCGCGGCGGCCGGCGCCCGTAGGCGCGCTCGGCGAAGTCGCGCAGCAGGTGGTTGAAGCGCACCGGGTGGCGCGCGTGGAGGCAGTGGCCGACGCCCTCGAAGGTCGACCAGCTCGGCGCCCGTCAGCTCGGCGAAGGCGGCGCCGCGGTCGGCGCGGGATGAGCTCGTCCTCGTCGCCCTGGACGACGAGCAGCGGGCACGAGATGCTCGCCAGCAGCTCGCGCATCGTCGCCTCGTCGAGCCCCGGCGCGTCGATCGTGTGCGCCAGCGTCTCGGCCGTCGTCTCGAGCGCCCACCCGACCGCGTCCTCGATCTGCTTGGTCGAGTGCGGCTCGGTGATAGCAGCGGTCGAAGAAGAACTCGAGGTAGCCGCGGTAGTCGCGCTCCCAGTAGTGGCGGTTGGCCTTCGCCCAGCCCTCGTAGGCGGGCAGCTCGGCGTCGAAGGAGTGGCCGGTGCGCTCCGGCAGCGGCGGCGTGAGCGGCAGCGCGGGCGACGATGAAGAGCGCGCCGCGCACCCGCTCGGCTGCTCGCGCGAGCAGCAGCCCGGCCGGCGCCGGGCCGCAGTGCACGACCATCACGCAGTGCTCGACGCCGGCGGCGTCGAGCACGGCGAGCGCGTCCTGCGCCGTCACGCGCGGGCCGTATGCCTCGGCGGAGTCGGGGCGGTCGGAGCGGCCGTTGCCGCGCGCGTCGAAGGTGACGACGCGGAAGTGGCGGGCCAGGTAGGGGACCTGCGCCTTCCAGAAGCGCGAGTGGACGATCGCCCACGGCGGGAGCAGCAGCAGCGTCTGCTCGCCCTCGCCGAAGACCTCGTAGGCGATGCGGACGCCGTCGACCTCGGCGAACCCCGCCTGGGCGGGCGCGAGCGCCCGTGAGCGAGTCGATGGCGTCCGCGACGGCCATGGCTCAGGCGGGCACGCCGGCCTGCAGGGCGTGGACGGCCTCGGTCGTCAGCGGCCTGGCCGCCGATGCCCCAGTCGCCGCTCTTGACCTCGTCGATGACGACCCAGGTCACGCCGCGCATGTTCTCACCTTCGATCTCGACCATCGTGTCGGTGAGCTTCTCGATCATCTCGTGCTTCTGCTCGTCGTCGAAGACACCCTCGATGAGCTTGACGTTCACCATCGGCATTGGTGAGCACCTCCTGAGTGATAGTTGGTCGTTCGACCGACCGAACTTTATGGTACGCTTCCGCCGATGTCAAGCCCGACCACCGACGGACGGGCCCTCCGCGGGGCAGGCCACGCGCGACCGGATCGTCGACGCGGCGCGCGACGTCCTGGTCGAGCACGGCCACGGCGGCACGAGCACGCGCGCGGTCGCCGAGCGGGCCGGCGTGCGCCTCTCGCTCGTCCACTACCACTTCGGCGGCAAGCAGGGCCTGCTGGTCGAGGTGCTCGAGCGCGAGAACGAGCAGCTGCTCGAGCGCCAGCGCGAGCTCTACGCCGCGCCCGGCCCGCTGGCGGAGAAGTGGCGCGTCGCCTGCGACCTGCTCGACGAGGACCTCGGGTCCGGCTACGTGCGCGTGCTGTGGGAGCTGTGGGCGGCGGGCCTCGCCGACCCCGAGCTCGCGGCGGGCTGGCGCGCGGCGATGGCCGGCTGGCGCGACCTCATCACGTCGGTCTTCGAGGCCTGGGTCGGAGGAGCTCGACCTCGAGCTCCCGCTGCCGCCCGCGCGCGCTCGCGTCGCTGGTCGCCAACCTCTTCCAGGGGATCGAGATCGAGCTGCTCGCCGGCGTCGACGAGGACGACGCGCCGCACCGCGAGGTCCTCGACGCCTTCGGCGCCCTGATCGCGCGCGCCGAGGCGTGAGGTATCTCTGCATCCTGCTCGCGCTCGCCGCGGCAGGATGCGGCGGATCTGACGAGCCCACGGCGGTCAGCGGCCCGCTGTGCGCGCAGCTGCCGAGCGGCGACGACCCCGGCGCGCCCGCCTCGCTGCGCGACGAGCCCGCCGACGTCGCCCTCAGCTGGATCCCCGTCGTGACCACGTTCGAGGCAGCCGCCCGCGCATCCGGCATGTCCCTCGACGGCACCACGATCCTCGCCCCCACCGACGACGCCTTCGCCAAGGCCTACGGCCGCCAGGAGCTCGACGAGCTGCTGCTCGAGCGCCCGCGCGAGCTGCTCGAGGCGCACGTCGTGGAGGACGAGCGCTCGCTCTCCGACCTGCTCGACGCGGGCGAGGTCACCACCCGCGCCGGCGACACCCTCGAGGTCACGGAGGCGGGCGCCATGGCGCGGCTCGGCGGCCGCGCCACGACGGTCTGCGCCGACTACGACGTCGGCAACGCCCGCATCCACGTCATCGACGGCGTCCTCAGCAGGTGATCCTCCGGGCGGCCACCATCGGCTCCGCCGCCTCCCCGTCGAGCAGCAGCGGGATCAGCCCGCGCTGGGCCTGTCGCATCGGCACGAAGTAGCGGTCCCGCTTACCCGCAGCACGCGAATGCCGTGCGCGGCCAGGCGCTCGCCGACCGGCCGCCCGTCCGGCTGCGGCCCCTTTAATTTGCAGCTCGTCGAGCAGGTAGCCGCACGGCGGCTCCTCGAGCACGCCCTCGGCCGGCTCGTCCGGCGGCGGGCTCTCGCCCGGGCCTGGCTGGGCGGGGATCGGATACGAGCCGCGGAACACGATCCGCCCGCGGTTGGAGCGCTGGAAGGCGATCGACTTCTCGATGGCCCGCTCGATCGAGCGCTCGTTCTCGTGCTGGTAGTCGAGGAACTGCTGGTACGTGTAGAGCGCCGAGTAGGTCTTGCGACGCCGGTTGTTCGGCGTGTTGGTCTCGTTCGGGCGCGTCGCTCCGCCCGAGCTGCGCGTCTCCAGCAGCGAGCCGACGACGCTCTTGAGCCCCATCGTGTTGCGCAGGATCGTCTCCTGGCTGAGCCCAACCGCGCCGCCGTTCTCGCAGCCGTACGGGCAGAACCACCAGCCGTCGCGCGAGCCGTGGCCGTACATCCAGCCCTCGATCATCCCGCGCGAGGTGTCGAAGATCGACTTCGCCACGTTCAGGTGCCGCGGCGGCAGCACCGGCAGGTCGCCGGCGCGGCTGTTGCCGAACTCGTGCCCGTCGAACGCCGCCTCGGGGGTGTAGTCGCGCATCATCTCACGAACGCGAAGGTCTCCGGCTGGCGGATCAGCGAGTAGTCGCGGTTGAGGTCCTGCCCGGTCGAGTTGCCGCGCATGTTGAGCGCGCGGCCGTCGCCGTTGATCGTCGGCACGATCAGCACGGTCGCGTCGTCGAGGATGTCCGGGTCCGGCGGTCGCGGCTGAACGCGAGCTCGCGGGCGAGGATCATGCACGCCTCGCGCGAGGACGGCTCGTTGCCGTGCACGTTGCAGTTGATCAGCGCCGCCGTCCCCTTCGCCACGTCGCGCGCCGTGCGCGGCGGCTTCGGGTAGCCGATCACGAACATGTTGATCGGGCGCCCGAGCAAGGTGCGGCCGATCTCCACCACGCGCACGCGCTCGCTGGCCTCGTCGAGCGCCGCCGTGTACTCGTACTCGCCCGCGTCGCTCGTGTACTGCGCGGCCTGGGTGAGCTCCCACTGCGTGCGGGGTCTCGGGTCGCCCCGGACGGCGGGTTCGTGGTCGCGAACACGGGCGCCGAGAACGGCTGCCGTCGGTCGCGCGGACGCGCCACTGGTAGCGGTCGCCCGGGTTGAAGCCCGCGTCCGCGAACGTCGGCGCCTCGGGCGTCAGCGTCCGGTTCGGCCGCCAGACGCCGACGATCGCCGGTGGGCCCGTCGCCACGTCGTCGGCGCCCACCGGCGTGCGTTCGATGTCGTTGAGGTCGCGCCGGCCACCGGCGCCCAGCTCAGGGTCGCGAAGCCGTCGCCCTGCCGGACGTCCAGACCCGTGACCTCCTGCGCCGCCGCCGTGTCGGCTCCCACCGCCAGCGCGACGAGCGCAGCCACCAATGAGGTGCGCATGCGAAGTTCCCCCTGCTCGTTGCCCGCTGCCGGAGTTGTACCCCTTTCAGCCGTAGGCGGGCACTTCGATGACGGTCGGGCCCGAACGCTCGAGCCCGAACGCCTCAAGCTGATCGACACGCTGATTACCGAGCATCGCGACCGAAGGAACTCCCTGGCGAATCGCAATGCGGCACCCCCGCTCGTTGGTAGCCATTCGGTTACCATTGTCGGCCATGGGAACCGAGGGAACACGTGAGGATCCGTGGACGCTGACCACGCCCAGCGGCGGCTCGGAGTACACGGCGTTCCGCGACGAGAGCCTGGACCCGCCGGCGCTCGTGGTCCAGGTCGGCAAGACGCGAGCTGCGCTACCACCTGCGCTGCCTCGACGACCTGCACGCGATGCTGAACGAGCACGGCGACTGGATGCCGCTCGGCAGCGCCGACGAGCAGAAGCCGGCCGCCGAGGGACGGTCGAGGCGTGGGCGCGCTCGCCGGAGAACCCGGTCGGCGGCTGGTACGGGCTCAAGAAGGGCATGCGCGGCCGCTTCGCCAACTACGTCCCGCCGGTGATGGAGGCGCTGGGCCTTGCCGAGGTCGAGCACAACCCGCGCAACAACCGGATGCGCGCGATCTAGCCCGAGCTTGACGAACTGGCCGTCCGACGGCACGCCGTCGGCGGAGATCGCGAACACCATGTACCAGCCCGGCGGCGCGACGTTGCGGCGGCGCGGGAAGGTGAGCGTGACGCGGTCGGGGGCGTCGACGCCGTACTCGAGCCCGAGCAGCCGCTG
>CAWDCT010000014.1:0-234833 GCA_963800905.1 uncultured Solirubrobacteraceae bacterium | reverse complement strand
GATCGGCGCGATGCGGGCGGTCCGTGCCGCGGGCCTGCGCATCCCCTCGGATGTCAGCGTCGTCGGGTTCGACAACGTCGACCTGGCGGGATACGTGGACCCGCCACTGACGACCGCGCCCAGGCAACGTCGCAGTTGGGCCGCTGGGCCGTCACCCAGCTGGCGGCGGAGCTCGCCGATCGCGCGGTCGCCAGGGCCGGCGGCGGCGCCGAGGTCTCCAGCAAGCGACCCGCGACCCACGTGATACTCCCGGTCTGGCTCGAGGTCCGCGGCTCGACGGGGCCGGCACCTCGCGGATACGGCGACGGGCTAGCGGCGTCAGACCGGCCGGCTTGAGCCCTCGCGCAGCGCGGCGGCCATCCTCTCCATCACGGCACTCCGATCCGGGACGCCCAGCAGTCCCGGGCCCTCGAGGACCAGCGAGGCAGCCGCGGCGGCCAGGAGGAGGTCGAACCCGGCGTCGACCCGCCCTGCAATCAGGCGCGGCTCGATCCGGGCCGCCGCGAGGGCCGCGAGGAAGACGTCACCGGCACCGGTCGGATCTATCGGGTTGTGGCTGCGGACCGGCGGGTAGTGGCGCGGATGTCCGGGCCCGTCCGGACCGCCGTCCATGACCAAGCCGCCGCGATCGCCGCGGGTGACCGCAAGCGTCGAGCCCGGACGAGAAGCCGGCACAGCCAGGCGAGCTCAGTGGCCGGGTCGACGTCATCGCGGCTGAGCCCGACGATATCGGCCCGGGCGATGACCGGACTCGGCCGCGGGTCGACGTGGCGGACGGCTTCGCCCGGGACGAGGTCGCGAAGGAGCCCCTGCCACCCCACGGCGACGATCGCCGTCGCCGAAGGCACGTCCGCCCAGGCCTCGGGAGCTCGCCGCGACCGGGGCGAGGATCCAGCCGCGGGCCGAGCGCCACGCCTCGGGGACCGCGCCGACCGGGATCGGGTCAGAGCGGGAAATGCACACTGGAGGCGGCCCTCCGGCCGTTCGAGGTTGACGAAGACCGGGCCGTTCTCGAGCGGCACGAGCTCGAGGCCGACACCGGCTTGACGCAGGAGGTCGAGCTCGAGGGCCCGGCTCGCCTCCTCGTCGACGCCGATGACGCGGCCGTCGGAATGCCCAGCCGGGCCGCCGTCAGCGCGCTGTACGACACGCCGCCGCCCAGCCGCCAGCCGCGCGGGTCGTCCTCGGCGATGTCTCGCGCGGCCGCGCCGACGACGACGACGACCGGCGGGCCTGCCACCGTCGGTTCGATCATCAACTGGCTGAGAGGACTGGGCGAGGTGCGACCGTATACTTGCCGTCCAACCCTTCCCCTTCCCGACCGGAGTCAGCGTGTATTTCTACGAGCTTCACGAAGGCGACGACGAATCTTCTCGGACTCCTTCTCGTGCGCGAGACAGAGATGGAGCCCGACGGCTTCTTCGGCTCGTCCAGTCGATTCGCCGCCGGGTCCAGGACACCCACGAGCACGATACGCTGATCGAGGCGATCGCCGCCGAGCTGGAGCGCGACGAGGATTCGTCCTGGTGCGACGACCGGCTGACTGCAGCGGTTAACGTTTCCCCCATCGAGACCGAAAACGTCCTCATCACTGCCGACGACGAGGATGACGAAGACGACGAGGACGTGCCGCCGACTACCGGGCGATCATCGCCGAGTTCGACCCGCATGGCGAGGCCGGCACAAACTGAGCACGGCCGGGTCCTCCCCTACCGGCTGAAGAGGATCTCGACCACGTCTCCGTCGCGGACCCGGTAGGTCTTGCCCTCCGAACGGAGGCGGCCGGCCTTCCGCGCGTCGGCCATCGAGCCCAGCGTCAGCAGGTCCTCGTACGCCACGGTCTCGGCCCGGATGAAGCCCTTGGCAAGGTCCGTGTGGATCGCCGCCGCGGCATCGACTGCCGTCGAGCCGTCGCGGATCGGCCAGGCCCGGACCTCATCAGGCCCGGCGGTAAGGAACGAGATCAGCCCGAGAAGGCGGTACGACAGCGCGATGACCCGATCGAGGCCCGACTCGGCGATCCCCAGCTCCTCCATGAACACCGCGGCCTCGTCGGCCTCCAGTTCGCCGAGCTCCATCTCGATCCGTGCCGAGAGGGCTCGACGATCGCCTGGCGATGGTCGTAGCCCGCGACGATCCGGGCAACCTGTTCGTCGGCGGTGGCCAACTCGCTCTCCCCGACGTTGAGCAGCACCAGGACCGGCTTTTGCGAGAGGAACCGGAAGCCGCGGATCGCCTTCTCCTCGTCCTCGTCGAGCTCGACGTCCCGGATGGGCCGGCCGGCCTCCAGCGCTTCCTTCAACCGGACGAGGACCACCTCCTCACGCTCGTTCGACTCTCGCTCGGCGGGTGTACCGTGTCGACCGCTCGCCTTCAGCCGATCGAGCCGCCGATCCACGAGCGCCAGGTCAGCAATGACGAATTCGAAGTCCAGCCGCTCGAGGTCGCGGGCGGGGTCGACCGAGCCATCGGGATGCGGGTGGTTCGGGTCCTCAAAGGCGCGGACGACGTGGAGCAGGGCGTCCGACTCGCGCAGCCGGGCGAGGTGCTCCGCCGGTAGCTCCTCGGCGCCGACCTTGCCCTCCGACGACGCCGGCGGGGCCGGCAGATCGACGTACGTGACGTCGGCCTCGACGAGCTTCTTGGGCTTGAAGATCGCCGCGAGGCGATCCAGCCGCTCGTCGGGGACCTTGACGACGCCGATATGGAGCTCGAGGCCGCCGAATCCGCCGGTATCAGCGTGACCGCGGGTCAGCGTGTTGAAGACGGTCGTCTTGCCCGATCCGGCAAGCCCGACGATGGCGATCTGCACTCAGTAGCCCTGGCGAGGATCGACGACGTTGAGGAGCGGTTCGCCGGCTGCGAAGCGACGGAGGTTGTCGCAGAAGAGCTCACGCTGCGGTCGAGGACGCGGCTGCTCGACCAGGACGTGTGGGGCGTGACGATGACGTTCGGTAGGTCGTAGAACGGCGAGCTGGGCTGGAGGGGCTCGTCGCGGAACGTGTCGAGGATCGCGCCGCCCAGCGGCCCATCCCGGAGCGCCCGGAGGAGCGCTCGTTCGTCGACTAGCCGGCCGCGGGCCACGTTGATCAGCCACGACCCAGGCTTCATCGCGGCCAGTGTTTCAGCGTCGATCATATTCTCGGTCTCGGGGTCAGCGGCGCGGCCAATACGACGAAGTCCGACTCCGCGAGAAGCGCCGGCAGGGTTTCGGGGCCACCGACACGATCGAGCATCGCCTCGCCGAAGGATGGCTCGTCGGCCGACGCGTCGCCTTCGGACTGCGCCGCGGCTTCCGGCCGGCGGCGGGTGGCGATGACCCGACATCCAAAGGCGGTCGCAAGCGCCCCGACAGCTCGTCCAATCGATCCGAGCCCGACGATGCCGACCGTCACGTCGCGGAGCACGACCCTCGAGCGGCTGCCACGTGCGCTCGCGCTGCAGCTCCAGCAGGCCGCAGCTTCGTCGACGGCCAGGATCATCATCATCACGTATTCGGCGATGGGCGGGAGAAGACGCCGCGGGCGTTCGTGATGACGATCCCGCGCTGGCGTGAGGCCGGAGTCAGGGCCCGTTCGACCCCGGCCGAGGCCGAGTGGACCCACACGATCGCGGGGCGCGGGCAAGCAGTCGATCGAACGCATCGGCCGACAACCAGCCGTGCAGGAGCACCTCGACGCTCGACCGGTTCGTCGGACAGGCCCTCGACGGACAGGGTCACGATCCGGGAGCCGGGCGCCGCCGCGCGGATCCGCTCGATATCGCCGGCACGGTAGCGGGCCGACAGGATCGGCGACAGGGCGATCGCCGCCGGAACGCCGTCGGCGCCGCTGCCCGGCCCGGCCGTGCCTAGGCCGGCCGGCTCGCCGGCGCTCATGCGATAGCCTCCGGCATGACCCGGGCGATCCAATTCGAGGGCTCGTCGATCTCGCCGTGGCGGGGCAGCGATTCGGTCCGTCCCAGAGCCGGCGGAGGGCTGCGGGCCCCCCGGCCTCGGCGATCATCCGGACGAAGCGCTCCCCTTCGGTACTGCTCGAGCTTCACGTCCATCCCGGTCAGGCGCATGATCGCCCGCTCGAACGGCGACCGGCGGGCGTGGCGACGCTCGTGGAAGCGGGCGCTGATCCGCTCGACCACGGGGCAGGTCCCGGCCGACCTCGTCCATCACGTAGTCGCTGAACCCTTCGAGCAGGCTCATGACGGCCTGCGTCTCGCGGAACAGCCGGCGCTGCTCATCGTTCATCAACCGTTCGATCCAATGCTCCGCGCCGGCCTTATCTGCCTCGCCGCGGATGGCCCGGCCAAGGCTCTTTAGCGCCTCCCGGCCGAGTCCGCTCGCCTTCGCCCCAGAGCCGAGTGCCGCTCGAGCCGTTCCGCGAGGTACGGACGCAGCCATGGGTGAGCCTCGAACTCGAAGGCGTGCGTGGTCTCGTGCAGCGCGATCCACGTCCGGAACGGACCGAGCGGGACGTCGAGCGCTCGTGCTAGCGCTCCGCGCCGGCGAGGCGCGCGTCGAAGCCGCCCGCCGAGAGGAGGCGCGGGCGCGCGCTGCGCTCGGCGTGCCGCTCGACGCTCCGGCAACGGAGCAGGCGAGCGTTCGTCGGGCACAGGCGGCGCGCGATCTCGCCGCCCTCCAGCTTTCGTACACGGAGATCCGTGCTCCGATCACCGGCGTGGTCGCCCGGCGCACGGTTGAGGTCGGCCAGCGGATCGAGTCGGGCCAGCCGCTGGCGATGATCGTGCCGCTGTCGCGCGTGTACGTGGTGGCGAACTTCAAGGAGACCCAGCTCGCCGCCGTGCGCGTCGGCCAGCCAGCGCAAATCGTCGCCGACGTCTATCCGGGACTCGTTTATCGTGGCCATGTCGAGAGCCTCGCTCCGGGCAGCGGCGCGGCCTTCGCGCTGCTCCCTCCCGAGAACGCGAGCGGCAACTGGGTGAAGGTCGTGCAGCGCGTGCCGGTGCGGATCGCGCTCGATGAGCCGCCTCACGACGACCACCCGCTGCGAGTCAGCCTCTCGGTCGTCGCCACGATCGACGTGAGCGGCGAGGTGGCGGAGCCGAAACGCTCGATGGCCGAGGCAGAGCCGCGCGCGCCGTGAGCGCCGCTGCGCCGAACAAGTGGCTCGTCGCCCTCGCGGCGATGCTGGCGACAATCCTCGAGGTGCTCGACGTCACCATCGGCAACGTCGCGCTTCCGCACATGCAGGCGAGCTTCTCGGCGTCCGTCGACGAAGTGACGTGGGTGCTCACCTCCTACCTGGTGTCGAACGGCATCGTCGTGCCGCTGACGGGCTGGCTGTCCACGCTATTCGGCCGCAAGCGATTCTTCATGGGCTCGACCGTGCTCTTCACCGTGAGCTCGATGCTCTGCGGCTTGGCGTGGGACCTGAGGAGCATGGTGTTCTTCCGCGTCATGCAGGGGATGGGCGGCGCGGCGATGATTCCGATGTCGCAGGCCGTGCTGATGGAGGCCTTTCCCCCCGCGCAGCACGGCTTGGCGATGGCGGTGTGGGCATGGGGCTGATGGCGGCGCCGATCCTGGGGCCAGCGCTCGGAGGGTGGATCACCGACAACTACAGCTGGCGATGGATCTACTACGTGAACCTCCCGTTCGGCATCGTCGCGCTGTTCCTGCAGGGCGCCTTCATTCCGGAATCCCCGCACCAGACGCGAAAGATCGAACGGATCGACTATCTGGGGCTGCTACTCGTCGTGCTCGCGATCGGAGCGGGGCAGATGGTTCTGGATCGCGGCGAGCGGGCGGATTGGTTTGCGGCCAACTGGGTGTGGATCGCGACCGCCGTATCGATGCTCGCGCTCGTCACGCTGATCGTCTGGGAGCTTCGCACCGAGCACCCGGTCGTCGACCTCTCGCTGTTTCGCTATCGCCCATTCGCGGCAGGAGCGGGGATGAGCACGCTTCTCGCGTTCACTCTCTACGGGAGCCTCGTCACGTGGCCGCTCTATCTCCAGCAGGTGATGGGCTATCCCGCGCTCCAGGCGGGGCTGGCGATGGCCCCGCGCGGCTTCGCCACGATGATTAGCATGTTCTTCGTCGGCCAGCTGTACGGTAAGATCGACACGCGGCTGATCCTGATGAGCGGCTTTCTCTTGGTCGGACTCGGCAGCTGGCAGATGGCGCATTTCACGGTCGAGTCGAGCTTCTGGGGCATGGTCTGGCCGTCGCTCGTCCACGGGCTCGGCATGGGCCTGACTTTCGTGCCGCTCTCGGCCACTGCGCTAGCGTCGGTGCCCGTGGCGCGGATCGGCAATGCCTCGGGGTTGTACAACTTGATGCGCAACACCGGCGCCTCCGTGGGCATCGCCGTCGCCGGTACGTTCATCGTTCGGCGATCGCAGTTTCACCAGGCGGTCCTCGGCATGCACGTGAATCCGACGAACCCGGCTGCTCAGCTGGCGTTCCAGGGCGCGACCAACGTGGCCATTGCCGGCGGAGCTCCGCCGGTCCACGCCGAGCAGCAGGCCGCGGCGATGATCTACGGGCTCGTGCAGCGCCAAGCGGCCGTGCTCGCGTTCGCGGACGTCTTCGTGATCCTCACCTACGTGGCGTTGGCGATGGTGCCGATGCTCGTTTGGCTCGGTCGAAGCCGCGACGGCGCGGCGGCCACCGCGCACTGAGCCACTCGCCACGTGCGGCGGCCGAGCGGATCAGCGTGGGACGACGTAGCCAGCGGCCGGATCGAGGGACTGACACACCACGTCACGCACGCCGCCCACCGTGCGCGCCGCCGCGATTGCCCGCGCCTCCCACTGCGGCCCGAACACCGCGCCCTCGAGGTGGACTCGACCCGCCTCGCAGCGCACCCGGATCGTCGGGGTATCCAGCTCCGGAATCTGCATCAGCTCGGCTCGGACCTGCGCGGCGATGGCTTGGTCGCGCAGCGCCTGCACCGACTCGGGTGTCGATCGAAACGGCGGGTGTCGTACGAACTCGGCGAGCACGGCCGCGTACCCGTCGAGCGTTCCTCGCTCCGTGTTCAACACGACGTCGTACCCGTGTCCTGCGTTGCAATCGACCCCCAGGACCTGCTCGAGACGGGCGGCCGAGTCGCGGTCGTAGCGCTCGATGCGCTCCTCGGCTTCGGCCAGCGAGACCTTCGCTTCTTCGGCGAGCCGGGCTGCGCGAACAGCCGGCGGCGCCGTCACCCGCACCCGCAGCGCGTGGTTGACCCCGCCGAAGAAAAACGGCGCCGCGCGCCCCGTGAGCACCGCGTCGTCGCCCGCGGCGAATGCGTAGACCACGGCTCGCAGGTAGGCCAGGTATTGCTCGCGATCGCGGTCGAAGCGCTCCCAGAAGCTCGGCCGTCCCTCCTCGAGGTGGCTCAACCGTTCTTCCCGCAGACGGTAGCGTTTGACCGCCTCGAGCATCAGCTCGCGGTCGGCGAAGCGATAGCCGAGGCGCTGCGCCACGACGCGGCCGAGCTGCGTCCCTCCGCTTCCCATCTCCCGCGATATCACCACCAGGCTCATGCGAGGGTCGGCTTCTAACGCGTCGGTCGCCGGGCTGGCAACCCGCGCCCGGTCCATCGGAGCAAACTACTCGGTACCGGAGCCGTTGCGCGCCATGGGTCGACGATTCCGCTTTGCCGCCAACGCCACCGCATCGACGGACGAAGTGTTGACGCAGTTGCGGGGAACCTCACCCCGGCGAAGTAGGCTCACGTTTCTCGCGACTCCCCGCGCGATCTCTTGCAGGGAAATGTCGGTGGCGCCACCGATGTGCGGCGTTGCGACGACCTCGAGGCCGAATATCGGGTCGGCGGGGTCCGGCGGCTCCTCCCAGAAGACGTCGAGCCCCGCTCCGGCGAGCTGGCCCGACTCGAGCGCCGCGACGAGCGCTTCGCGCTCGACCACGGGGCCGCGCGCAACGTTGATGAGGAACGCCCCCCGCTTCATGCTCGCAAACGCTCGTCTGCCGATCATGCCGCGGGTTTCCTCGTTGAGCGGGGTCGCCACGACGACGAAGTCGGCCTGCCGGAGAATCTCTTCGAGCGCCGAAACCGCTACGTGGAGGTCCACTTCGCCTTCCTCGCCTCGGGGCCCCCGCCGAGACACGGCGACGATGCGCACGCCGAAGCCGCGTAGCCGCCTTGCCAGTACCCGGCCGATGCCGCCGAAGCCGACGATCGCCACGGTCTTGCCCATGAGGGTCGTGCCAACCGGCGCGCCGACGCGGCGTGCTCGCAGGTTCTCCTGCGCTCGAGGCCAGCGACGAGCCAGCGCGATCATCAGCAGGATCGCGAGCTCGGCAACCGAGTCGGCGTTTGCCGTATCACCGCTCGGAACGTTGGCGACGTAGATGCCGTGGCGGGAAGCGACTTCGACCTCCACGCCGTCGAGCCCCGCGCCGAACTGTTGGACGAGGCGCAGGCGCGGCGACGCCAGGGCCTCTTCGCCGACTCGCGCGATCAGGGGCACGAGCACCTCCACCTGCTGAGCGACGCGCGTGACCTCTTCGGGCGAGCACTCGAGGATCTCATCTCGCGGAAGCTCGCCGCGCAGCAACTCGACGATCTTGGCCGCACCCCGGCGGCAGAGGCAGACTCTCATGACGCCGCTTCATTGCACATGGGCTGAACCGGCGGTAGCGACCGATCGGCGGCCCATGCAGGACCGCCGACGGCCATCTGGTACCCCGGCGCGCAACTCGTGGTCATCGAGGCCGCTGGTGTCACTCGTGCGGGGCGCTGCCTTGGGGTTCCGCCTACGGCTATGCTACGCGATTCGTCGAAGCGCGCCCGTACGCGAAGAGAGCTCGACCGTTCGATTCGCCGGCGCTCGAAGCGCCGTTGCACACGAATCGTCGAAGGAGAATCGATGAAGAGCGTAGAAATCGACCGCAGCAAGCGTCTCATCGACCAGCCGAACACCGGCCACAACCGGTGGCATCCGGATATTCCGCCCGTCCTCGAGGTGAACGAGGGCGAAGAGGTCGTGCTCGAGACCCGCGACGCCCTCGACGGCCAACTGGCCCCGTCCGCGACCGCCGCCAGCCTCGCGACGATGGACGCGGGCATCATCCATCCGCTCACGGGGCCGGTGCTGGTCAAGGGCGCCAGACCGGGCGACCTCCTCGAGGTCGAGTTCATCGACATCCTGCCGCAGCGCACGCGATCACCGGCATCGTGCCCGGGCTCGGCTTCCTGCGCGACCTGTACACGAACCCTACCTCGTGCACTGGCGCATCGCCGACGGCTGGGCCACCTCGACGGCGCTTCCCGGCGTGCGGATTCCCGGCGCACCGTTCATGGGCGTCATCGGGGTGGCGCCATCGCGGGAGCAGGTCGCCGCGTGGGCGAAGCGTGAGCAGGCCCTGTTGAACCAGGGCGGGCTCGTCATGACGCCGGACCCGGCGGGCGCGGTACCGAGCCGGGGCGCCGGCCGCCACCGAGGGCCTGCGCACGATCCCGCCGCGCGAGAACGGCGGCAACATGGACGTCAAGCAGCTTACCAAGGGCTCGACGCTGCAATTGCCCGGTCGGCGTCGAGGGCGCGCTGTTCTCCGCTGGGCGACGCGCACTTCGCGCAAGGCGACGGCGAGGTGTGCGTCACCGCCGTCGAGATGGGCGCCACCGCCGCGGTGCGCTTCCAGGTGATCAAGGACGCCGGCAAAACGCCTCGCGCGCGGCCCCCGCTTCCGCCACCGCGACTACTTCGCCCCGCCGGAGTGGGCAGCCCCGAAACGCTTCCTGGCCGCGACCGGCATGCCGATCCGCGAGGACGGCGTGAACGAGGGCGAGAATCTCACGCTGGCTTGCCGCAACGCGCTGCTCAACATGATCGATCTGCTGCAGGAGAGGGGTTGGACGCGCGAGCAGGCCTACATCATCTCCAGCGTCGCGGTCGATCTGCGGAGTGAGCAACGTGGTCGACGTGCCGAACTACGTAGTCTCGGCACTCGTCCCTGAGGCCATCTTCGAAGGCTGAGAGTGGTCCCGCTCGACGAAAGCCTAGAACCCGGTGGGTCGAGGGCAGCCGCCGACGATGGCGAGGAGATGCTTCGCCAGGTCGAGAGTGGTGCGATCGTGCAAGTACGGCCCGACGATTTGGATGCCGACGGGTAGTCCGTTGCTCAAGCGTCCGACCGGTACGACCGTCGCGGGCAGGTAGCACGCCCCCGCCGGGGCCATCCACGTCACCAGATCCCAATACGGCCGTTGCTCTCCGCAGACCCACGCCAACCGCGCGGCCTGTGGCTCCGAATGGTCGTGAGGGATGGCGGGGCAGGGCATCACCGGCAGCAGCATGACGTCCCAGCGCTCGAAGAACTCTTCCCAGCGTCGTCTCATCTGCAGACGGCGTTCGTTGTGGCTGAGCCAGTCGCGGTGCCGCATGGCGAGGAGGCGGCGTGTGTTCGCCGTCGGAGTGTCCTCCGTCGAAGCGGCATAGGCTTCGATGCGATCTCGCGGGGTGCCGCCCGCCAAGGCCGCTTGCAGGAGCGCGAAGAAGACCCCGGCGACCTTTTCCAGCGAGAAGTCCGGCCGCGCTTCGGTGTCGAGCGCGACGCCGGCATCGGCGAGCTTGCGCGCCGCCCTCTCCAGGAGCGCCTTGACGTCGGGTTCGACGCGACAGCGAGGATCGTCGAGCCAGGCGGCGATCCGATAGTCCTCGAGCTTCTTTCGTCGAGGCGGAGGCAGCTCGAGGCGCCAAGCGGCTTTCTCCCATCGGTTCGGTCCCGCCAAGATCTCGAGGCCGAGCTCGAGGTCCTCGACGGTACGGGCCATCGGTCCGACGACGGCGAGGTCAGCCAGCGTCAGGGTTCCGGGCGGCCCGGGGATCTGCCCATGGGCGGGCACGATGCCGTAGCTCGGCTTGTGTCCCACGACACCGGACATGTGCGACGGTAGACGGATGGAGCCGCCGATGTCGCTGCCCAGCTCCAATGGAGTGAATCCGCAGGCAAGCGCAGCGGCGGAACCGCCGGACGATCCTCCCGGCGTCCGCGTCAAGTCGTAGGGATTGTTCGTAGTGCCGAACACGTCGTTGTAGCTTTGCAGGTCGCCGGCATAGATCGGCAGATTGGTCTTGCCGAAGATCACCGCGCCGGCTTCGCGCACTCGCGCGACGGGCCAGGCGTCTTCCTGCGGCACGAAGTCAGCGAGCTCCGGCGCACCCGATGTCGTCCGCATTCCTCGCGTTTGCAGAGAATCCTTGATCGTCATCGGTACACCGTGAAGCGAACCGCGCCCTTCCCCTCGCGCCAGGGCTCTGTCGGCCTCATCGGCCTCGGCGCGCGCACGGTCGGCGTCGATTGTGACGACGCTATGAATGGTTTTGTCGAGCATCTCGACGCGCCGGAGGAAATGCTCGAGCGCTTCCCTGCTGGAGACCTTCCGCCGAAGGATCGCATCGGCGAGGTCCAAGGCGGAAACATAAGCGAGATCGGGCACCATGCTCTCCTTCGTTCGGTGCGTCACATCGCTCACGCCGTCCATACGGTCACGAGGCCGTCACGGCCGCGAATCGATTGTGCCTCCACCCGTCACTCGCCTCACCGGCGTTCACGGATCGAACGTGGTGAGGTCCGCCCCGTCATCCGCCACGAACACGGCTAGCAGCTTGGCGGGTTTGCTGTCGCTCGCGTTCTCGCTCACGACGTGATGCGCGCCCGGGCCCTCGAAGAAGCTCTCGCCCGCCTGATAGACACGAGCAGGCCCCGCGTCGACCTGCGAGCGAATCGCGCCCGAGACTACGTAGGCGAAGACGACTCCTGCATGGCGATGGGGACCGGATTTCCCTTTCGGCGCATAGTCGACCGCTACGGCCGTCAAGGTCTTTCCCGGGACGTTCGGCAGCTTCGAGAAGATGACCTGAGCTTGGTCCCCGGCGGCCTCCGCGAGGCGGGAGAGCAAGAACGCTCCCGCAAGCGCGACGAGCATCGCCGCAACGGCTAGGTCCGCGCGTCGTCCGCGACGAAGTTTCCGAGTCATCATCGTTGACCTCCATCTGGGGATCCGCCCTTCGCTGTCGAGCGGCCGGGGCCCCGTCAGAAATTCCCGGATAGAATCGGTTACGAAATCGTGCAGCCGAAGCGAGAGCTCAGCGGGCTTCGGTTTGCGCCGAATTGTACTGGACCACGGCTCCGCTGGCGTTCAACAATCTGATGATCCCATAGGGTACGTCGAGCTGCCACCAAGCCACACCGCTTCGCGCGAGCTGAGGATTCGCGTGATGGTTCTCGTGCCATTCACCGACTAGGAAGCCGTAGTACATTTGGTTGATTGGCGCGCCCTTGGATGCCGCTACGAATTGACCTCCGTGGCCCCGATAATTGAAGTCTCGTAGCATGAACGAAAACAGAAAGACCGCCGAAATCCACAACACGACACCCTGCCACTCGGCGATCGCGTATGCTCCCGAGATCCAAAGCAGGTTTCCGAAGACCGCGCGGGCCGCATAGTGCCAGAGGTTCTCGAACGACCCCGTGCGTTGGAACTGTGGATAGGAGTTTCCGACGAATCCGATGTGCTCGAGGCTCTTTGCAATACGTTCGTAGTCCTGCCTTCGAATGTCGCGGTTCATCTTTTGCGTGGATTCGGCTGCGAGATAGCTCCCGAGCCAGCCGAGGTGCGGACCGTAGGGATCGCCGGATTGGTCAGCCTTCGAGTGGTGGATTTCGTGGGGAATGACATAACTTTCCTCTCGAAAACCCAAAGGATTGGTCCATAGGAACAGCCTCGCCAGCCAAACGCTCCGGAACCGGAAGGCGCGATGGGCACAATACCGATGGTACCAGACCGTATTGTAGACGATGCCGATGGCGTTCGTCATGAGGAGCACGAGCGCGAGATTGGTAAGCGAGAAGAACCGCGCGAGAAACAGCAGGAACGTGCCCAACGCAACCAGGTGGTAAACCGCAACCAGCGCCGGGACCAGACGCGAAGCATCTCTCCAGAAGGCGACGGAGTCGACGAGCTCGATTGCCACCTCGCCCATCGTGGGTTTGCGGGGCGGAGCCTCTCCGTATCCGTAGGTCGGCGCCAGCAGCATCCCTGGGGCCGGCGATAAGACTGACGCGTCTTTCACTCGTCAAATGTAGTATCAAGGAGGAGGGGAAAACAAAGTAAATCATCGAAGAAGGCAAGGTCTTGTCACCCCGACCGCTGGCCCAACGGCGTCAGGCGGGCGGCGCTCCCGGCGGCACCCGATCCCGTCGATTTCGCCCCGGGGACGGTTTGGTGTACAAGGGAAGGCCGAGCGAATCTGTGTTGGGACGCTCCCAACAGCTTCATGATTGCGACCGCTGACTGTTCAGCCGCCGTTTCGAGCTTCCGTCAGGATGCGCCGCGCTGAGTCATCGCGAGTGACCGATCCGAAGCAACAGGTGAAGAACCGTTTCGGCGAACGGGTTCGAGAGTGGGCGGCCCACTACTCCGACCTCGAGCCCCGATCCCTTGGCTCTCAGAGCGTCCTCTCGAGGCAGCGGTTTGCGCTAGAGATGGTTCAGAGCGCCGCTCCGTGCGGCTCGAGGATTCTGGACGTCGGGTGCGGCACGGGCGAGATGGTGGCGAAACTTACGGAGCGCGGGTACGAAGCCTGGGGGGTGGACCTCGCCGAGCCGATGATCGCCTACGCCTCGCGTCGTTACGGCTCAGGCCGATTCCGTGTCGGGGACATCGAGAAGATCCCATTCGACGACAGCATGTTCGACGCGGTCGTTTGCCTCGGGGTCATCGAGTATCTGGTCGACGACGATCAGGCGTTGAAGGAGATCCGGCGCGTGCTGAAGCCCGGCGGGAGCGCCATCGTTTCCACGCCGAGCGCGATCAGTCCACTCCATTTCATGGATCGCGTGGTCGGTGCTCTGGTGCAGGCCGTGCGACCCCTGTACCGGTTCGTGAAGTATCGCCTGCGAGGCCGGCAACCTCCGGCTCCTCGCTTCGACGCTCCAGTGACCATACGAAGGTACCATCGCGGCAGATGGCTGCGGGTGCTGCGCTCGGCGGGATTCGAGGCACAAGAATGCATCGGCCACGGCTGGGGATGGTACCGGAGCGAGCTCGGTCTCGTCGTTCAGTCCGTGTCTCGGGGCGCGACGCTCTCTCGCCGCAGCCTCGAACGTATGCTCGGCCAAGGGCCTCTTTTGCGAGCCAAGAGACGGCTCGTCCGCAGTCCCACCCTCAACTGGCTCGCTTGGGAGCACATCGTTCGGATGTCCGCCATCAAGTCGGGCGTTCTCGCGATGGCGGGCGACCTGCTCGGCGTCATCGAGTTGGTGCTATTGTACTGAGCCGCGCACCACGTCTCTCTGGTGAAGAGGAAACCTGATGAGCCCCGACGATGGCATTCGCCTGTGTGCCAAGACCCTGCAAAACATCGAACGGTGGCTGGATAAGGCGGCCGCCCATGCGAAGGCCAAGTCTTTCGACGTCGACGTGCTCGCACAAGCGCGGCTCGCGCCCGACCAGTTCGCGTTCGTGCGCCAGGTCCAGGCCGCGTGTGACCAAGCGAAATACCTGGCCGCGTATCTCGGGGGGAAACCCGCTCCGTCTCACCCGGACACGGAGCAAACGTTCGCCGAGCTGCGCCAGCGCATCCAGAAGTGCCTAGGATTTCTCGCGAGCGTGCAGCCGAAGGAGCTAGCGGGGGCCGGAGAGCGGAGGGTGGCTCCTGCCTGGCTCGGCGGAAAGTGGCTCCGCGGCGACGACTACCTCGCGCATGTCGCGCTGCCGAATTTCTTCTTCCACGCGACCACGGCGTACGCGATTCTGCGGCACAACGGGGTCGACCTCGGCAAGATGGACTACATCGGGTCGATGCCCACGCGCGGAGGCTGAAGCTGCAGGAGTGCGCCGCGGGCGCCTCTCGATTCCTTCCCTCGGCGCCCTGGCGCCGCCCGCGCGAGGGTCGTGCTCGGACGATCGAGCCGCGTCGATCGCGGCGCCACGGTCCCCGCTACTTCACCGTGTAGTCGCGCGCTTCCATGCACGCCCCGAACGCCTTGTTGAATTCCGTTCGCAGCGAGCCATCCTCCGATTGATCGGCCCGCTTGAAGGCGCGTCGAGCGTATCACCTTCGGAAAGAGTGTCTAGCGGCGTCGCGCTCCGCGTGCCCTCGCAGTCTCAGGAATCGAGCAGCTCGACCTCGTTGGCACGGATGCGCCCGTCGTCGTCGGCGCCGCGCACGGAAACCCGCTCGCCCTTCACCAAGTCGCCGCAGGTCGCGGGAGTGAAGTTGGCGCGAACGATCGTGGTGTCGTCGGTGATCAGGACCGTCACCGAGAGGCCGTCCTGCTGTCGCAGCGGGAATTGTCCGCGACCGCCGCTGCACTGCGCGGTCTCGCTGACCGTGCCCGAGCTGAAGCGCACGGAGAGACTGACGTCGTCGCCGCATGCGGCCGAACCGAGGGCGAGCAGCAGCGCCACGCGCGCGGGGATCGCTCGGAACGGTGGGCGCCGCCCGCGGTTCGACGTGCCCCGATTCGGTGGGTCGGCCGAAGCATGCTGGGGGCGCCAATCGTGTCGGACCGCTGCCATGGAGTCGGGACCCCGTGCGCTCGCGAGGAACATGGGAAGAGACCGCTTGGAGCGCGATGGCTACGGCGACGAATCGCCCCCTCGGGCGAGGCGCTCCCGGATCTGAGCGATGAGCTCTTGCTCGAGAACGCCGTTGGACTCGATGGGCACGGGCAGCGGCGCGCCGCGTCGGCCGCGGGTGCGGCGCGCCCCCGTGATCTGCGCGCGCACGGCGATGCGCGTCTGGTTGTTCTCTACGGGACGCATCGCGACGGACACGTTTACGTAGTACTCGGACAGGCTCCTGACGTCGGCCTGCCAAGCATCGTCGACCTTTGCGATGCGCTGCAGCTCCGTCGCGGCGTCGTCTTCCTCGCCCATGTGCTTCACCATTCGCGCGCGACGGGCCGTGACGTCAGCCCCGGAGCGCTTCGGCTCCGAAACCTTGTACCCAGCTTCCTTGAGTGAGGCGATGGCGGCTTCCCTCACGCGGTCCGGTGCAGCGTCGAGCACGGCTTGCGCGCTCGTGGAGTCGGCGGTAGCCGACGACACAACGACGGTGGTTGACAGCACGACAATAGCGAGCATCGAAAGCAGCACTCTGGCGACCCTCACGCGACCTCCCGTCTAGTCGAACGCCTTCCGCGGCGACGGAACGAGATCTCATACCCCAGCGGGCGCACTCGCGGAAACGGAAGGGTGCAAGGCGCGCCGGTGTTCGGCCCTGGGCGAACCGCCGAGTTCCGAGGTCGGCCAGCAGAACGGCCACCGCCAGCGAGGCGAGCACGCTCGGCAGCCGCGCCGGCCATTCTGCTTCGCTCCCGAAGACCGCCATGAACGCGGCAATCGACCAATAGACGACGGGAGGCTTTTGCAGCCGCGGCCGCTTGCCGATGGTGGGGGCGAGCCAGCTCAGGCTCTCGAGCATCTCGAGTGCGCCTTGGGCGTAGCGAGTCTCGTGGTAGTTGAAGGCCTTTCCACTCGCAGTGAGCGCGAACAGCAGCGAGCCGCCGAAGATGAGCAGCAAGGCGAGCGCGGACAAAGCGAGAGCAAGCCGCGGTCGAGCCGCTGGGGACGGCGCCTGCGCGATCGCCATGCTTGACCCAGTCATCCCGCGCATGCTAGCCGCGGCCCCGTCGGAGTCAAAGACACACGCTCGCCGGTTGAGGGCGGGCGGCGCGGCGTGCTGCATCACGACATGGGATTGTTGAAAGAGAATGAGGAGATGCTGCGGCCGGTCGGGTTTCGCGCCGTCGACGTCTTCTTCAAGTGGTACAATTTTGCAGGCGTCCTCGCTCGCCAGTAGCGCGCACGGCGGCTTACACGCGGCCGCGCTGGCCTTCGGCCGCTTCGTTTTTCGCTATCGAGACTACCTCGCGCCGCTCGTCTTTCTCGTGGCGGTGCTGGCGATGCCGCCGGTTGCCTTCGCCCACTTCGAGGCGTGGGACATCGGGCTCGACCTCGTCGGCGTGGCGGTCTCGTTCGCGGGTCAGGCGCTGCGTATCGTCGTCATCGGACTTGCCTACATTAAGCGAGGGGGCCGCCAAAAGACGATCACCGCGGACCATCTGGTCTGCGAAGGGGTGTTCGCCCACAGCCGCAATCCACTCTATCTGGCGAACTTTCTCATGGTGAGCGGCCTCCTTCTCATCTGGAACTCGCCGTGGGCGTACCTGATCGTCCTGCCCTCGCTCGGGGTGGCGCTGCTCTCGATCGTTCGCGCGGAGGAGGAGTTTCTCACCCAGCGCTTTGGCGCAGAGTACACGGAATACTGCGCCCGGGTCCCCCGGTTCGTACCGAGGCTACGCGATTTCCGCCAGACGCTCGCCCAGTTCGATTTCGACTGGAGGCGAGTGATCCGCAAGGAATACGGAACGACGTTCGCCCTGATCACCGTCATCCTCGCGCTCTTCGTTCTCGAGAAAGTTCACTGGCACGGGCTGGAGGCGGCCATGGTGCGCGTCCGGATCGCGGGCGCCATCTGGCTGTTCTCGGCAGGACTCTGGGCAACCGCCCGCTGGGCGAAGAAGGCGCGCTGGATCAATTCTCCGAAGTAGCCTCGCCGTGTCCGGCTACTCCAACCTCAGGAGACCGCCCGTGTCGCCGCGGCGAGGATCGCATCCCAGGCAGTGCGAACGTGCTGCTCCTCCGTCCAGGTCTGGCCGATCGAAAGGCGCAGCGTGAATCGGCCGTCGAGCTTCGTATGGGTGAGGAAGATTCGGCCCGAGGCATTCACCGTCTCGAGGATCCGTTCGTTCGCCTCGTCTCCCCCGACGTGACGGAAACAAACGAGATTCAGCGGCGAGGGTGCCGCCACCTCGAAGTTCGGCTCGCTCTCGACCCAGGCACGGAAGGCCTTCGCGAGCTCGACGTGGCGCCGGACGTGGTGGCGCAGCCCCTCGACGCCGTAGTGGCGGATCACGAACCAGAGCTTGAGAGCCCGGAACCGCCGGCCGAGCGGAATCTGCCAATCGCGGTAGTCGATGACCGCGCCCGATTCCGTGGCGCGATTTCTCAGGTACTCGGGCAGTACACTGAGCGCCCGGACCAACGCCCCACGATCGGCGACCCAGAAGGCGTCGCAGTCGAAGTTCGTGAACATCCACTTGTGGGGGTTGAAGCAATAGCTGTCGGCGTGCTCGAGCCCGTCGTGGATCCAGTGGAACTCCGGGCAGAGCGCTGCCGTGCCGCTCATCGCGGCGTCCACATGGAGCCAGACGCCGTGACGCCGACAAATCTCGCCGATCGGACGCAGGGGATCGATCGCGTTAGACGACGTGGTGCCGACGGTGGCGGATACGAAGAACGGCTGCCGTCCGGCGGCCCGGTCTGCCTCGATGGCCGCGGCGAGCGCGTCGGGCCGCATCGCGTAGCTCCCGTCCACGTCGACGAGGCGGAGGTTTGCGGCCCCGATGCCCGCGATGCGCACGCCCTTCTCGATCGAGGAGTGCGCCTGCGTGGACGTGTAAGCGGTCAGCGTGCCGTCACCCCCCTCTCGTCCCGTACGGCCTGCCGTGGCCCGTTCCCTAGCGGCGACGAGCGCGCAGAGGGCCGAGGAGGAGGCGGTGTCCTGGATCACCCCGCCGCCGTCGGAGGTGGAGAGGAACCGCCCCGGTAAGTTCAGCATCCGCACGAGCCAGTCCATGACGTGCGTCTCCACCTCGGTGCACGCGGGGCTCGTCTGCCAGAGCATTCCCTGTACGCCGAGACCCGACGCAACGAGGTCGCCGAGAATCGACGGGCCGCTCGCATTCGCAGGAAAGTATGCGAAGAAGCGCGGCGACTGCCAATGCGTGATCCCGGGTAGAACGATCTCGTCGAGGTCGCGCAGCATGGCGTCGAAAGGTTCACCACTCTCGGGCGGGGCCGCTGGCAGTCGCCCGCGGATTTCCCCGGGTTGGGTCTTCGACAGGACGGGCAGCGACTCCACCCGCTCCATGTAGTCCGCGATCCAGTCGACGACCTGGCGGCCGCGCCGGCGAAACTCCGCCGGTGTCATGTGGAAGCTCCTTTCGGTGCCCATGCGCCAGCCTACGACTTGCCCGAGACGGCGGAAACCCTCGCCGGCGCATCTGGACGGCTGCGTTGCAGTAAGGCGGGAGACCGCAGTAGAGGACCGAGCTTGACCACGGTCGGTACCGGGCGGTTAAGTGGCTCGTCTGGGGAGTCCTAGGCGGCGAGACTCGGACCATGTCATCGGTCGCCCAGTTCGGCGACGCGAAAGGAGCGAATATGCCAGGCAGGCTTCAAGGGAAGGTTGCGCTCATCACCGGCGGCTCATCCGGCATCGGCGAAGCGACGGCCAAGCTCTTCGCGCGCGAGGGCGCGAAGGTGGTGATCGCCGACGTGCAGGTCGAAGCGGGGCAGCGGGTCGCCTCGGCGATCCAAGCCGAGGGCGGAGAAGCTTCCTTCGTGCGCGCGGATGTCAGCCGGGACGCGGACGCGAAGCAAATGGTCGAGTTCGCGGTCGCACGCCATGGGCGGCTTGACGTGCTGTTCAACAACGCCGGGATCGAAAGCACGAAGCCAGTGGTCGAGACCAGCGAGGCCGAGTGGGACAGGATCATGGCGGTGAATGCCAAGGGCGTGTTTCTCGGCACCAAGCACGCAGTCGCGCCGATGCGAAAGAGTGGTGGCGGCTCGATCATCAACACGTCGTCGATCTTCGGATTGATCGGGTCGCCGGGCTTTGCGGCCTATCACGCTTCGAAGGGGGCCGTTCGATTGCTCACCAAGTCGACTGCCCTCGCGTATGCCCAGGACAAGATTCGAGCGAATTCCATCCACCCCGGCGTCATCGAGACGCCGATGCTTCTCGAGGTGATCGCGGCCCAGGGAGATCCCGAGGCGGCAAGGGCGGAATGGATGAAAGGCGAGCCGATTGGCCGCTTCGGGACACCGGAGGATATCGCGTACGGGGCGCTCTACCTGGCCTCCGACGAGTCTTCGTTCGTGACCGGGACGGAGCTCGTGATCGACGGAGGATGGACCGCGCAGTAACTGAGATCACGAGCGATCGTGGCCGCAAGGTGTGGCTCGCCGCGCGAGGCGGAGAGCGATTCGTCGGCGCTGCCTCGACCTGCGGGGACCGAGGCGCTACGATTCGGCGATAACGATGGGACGAGCGAGTGGCCGTGGGTTGGATTCGGCGGCGGAGTTCGCGCGGCGCGGGCTGCGGGCCACGCGCCAGCGCATCGCCGTGCTCACGCTCTTGCGCGCGGATCGTGGTCACCCGACGGCCACGCAGGTGCATCGACGCCTGGTGGGTCGCCCTCCGAACGTCAGCCAGAAGACGGTCTACGAGCTTCTCGACGCGCTCGTCGATGTTGGGCTCGCTCGCTGCGTCACCGAAAGTGGAGGCGCTGCCCGCTACGAAGCGCGCCCCGAGCGCCATGATCACGCCTACTGTCGCGTCTGTGGCCGGCTCTTCGACCTCCCGGCCCGGGCCGACGAGACCATTCGCAACCGCGCCGAGATCCCCAAAGCATTCCGGATCGACGGCATTCAAGTCACGCTCGAGGGTCGCTGCGCCCGCTGCGCGGCCGATTGACCTCGCGCCCGCGGGCACGGCCGCCCCCCGCGCGATCGCCATGCGCGTGGACCGCGGCGTAGAGGGACGCGGGAGATTGAGTTGAGTCGCCGCGTGTCGTCACGGGTCGCCATGGCGGCAGCGAGCATGGCGGCGAGCTTCCTCGCTCTCGAAGTCGCCGTTCGCGTCGTCACCGCCTCGGATCGGAACTATCTGGACGAGATCTCCTCACCGCGCGCGCTCGCGCCCGGCGGCGATCTCGCCCTAGGCGACCTGGTCCGCCCGACTGCCGACGACTCGATCGTTTACGAGTTGAAGCCTGGAGTGCGCGGCCGCTTCCTCGGCGCCCCCGTGGCGGTCAACTCGCTCGGCATGCGCGACGACGAGCGTGAGCTCCCGAAGAGGCCGCAGACGTTTCGGATCGTCGGGCTCGGGGATTCCCTCATGTTCGGCTGGGGCGTGCGGCTCGAGGAGACTTTTCTGGCGCTGCTCGAGAAAGAGCTGAACGCGCGCTCTTCGGAGCGGAGGTTCGAGGTCTGGAACCTTGCGGTACCGGGCTACAACAGCGTGCAGGAGGTCGAGACTTTCGCCGCCAAGGCGGATGGCATCAGGCCCGACTTGGTGATCGTCAACTGGGTCGGGAACGACATGGACTTGCCGAGCTTTCTTGCAGAGAGCCCCGACGTTTGGAGCCTGCGCAAATCGTTCCTGCTCGATCTCGTGCGCCGTCGCTGGAGAGCCTGGCGCGGCAAGCGAGTGAAGTCCTCCACCCTGGTTCCGGTGGAGCTCGACGAGCGCTCGCTGTTGCCGAAGCTGAAGGCTGAGGAGGTGCCCGTGCGCTATCGCCCGCTGCTCGGCACGGACAACATGCTACAAGCCCTGGATCGGTTGGCGGCGCTCGCTCGCAAGTATCGGATTCGCGCGGTCGTTCTCTTCGATTGGAATTCCCCTCAAGCCGATCCCGCCAAAGCGGAGAGTCACTACCCATCGAGAATGGTCGTCAAGCGCTGGTGCGCTGAGCGCGGCTACCTGGTCATCGACACCGAGGAGCGAGTCCTAGGCTACCTGCAGGAGCACCACCTCGACACGAGCGCACTCTGGCTCTCTTCGTCGGATCCTCATCCGAGCGTACTTCGTCACCGGTTGATTGCCGAGGAGCTATCCGCCTCGCTGCCGGATTCCGGAGCGCTCGACGGCAGGGCTCCGGTGTCTGCCGGCTCTGCCGCGGCGTCGAACTAGCGGGATCGCCCTTCGACGCCCAAGACCGGCGAAGCTGTCGCTCTCCTGAGGCGAAGCGGCGCTGCTCTCCAAGCGGACCTTTCGTGGAATCGGAGTCGAGGTCACGCGCGTGGGTCCGGTTATCCTGCCGGAACCCCCGCACGTTCACGGCGCGCTCGAGGGCCCGTCTCCGGGAGGAGCAGAAAGAGCAATGCGGAGCCGGCGTAACACGCTGCCCAAAAACCGATTCCGGCGAGCGGCGTAGCCGAAGCCAAGGTCGATCCGATGACCGGCGAAACGAAGCCGCCGGCGAAGCCGGCGGTGAGAGCGAGCCCGAGCGCGCTCCCAGCGTAGGCTGGGCCCACGCCGGCGAGCTCGAGCGGCACAACGAAGAGGATCGCGACCACGCCGGCCGCGAGCCCCCACGCGATCATCACCGCGGCGAGCGGCGGACCCGTCACCGTCGCCGCCAAGATAGCGACGACGGCCGAGAGCAGCATTCCGGGGACGTACACGCTCTTGCGCAACCCGAGGCGGTCGGAAAGGGTGGGCAGCGCGATGCTTCCGAAGATGTAAGTGAAGAGAACGAGGCTCACCATGCCTCCAGCGGCCGCCTTCGACATGCCTTGCACCTTCTCGTAGTAGGTCGGCAAGTACTGGATCACGCCGATGTAACCGCCGAGGAAGAGCATGTAGGCGCCCGCGAGAATCCACACAGGCACGATCGTGGTGACGGCGCGGAGGGCGCTCAGCGCGTCGCCGCCGCCTCCGACCGAGCCTTCGCGATCGCGCAGCGTCGCGATCCACAGCAGGCCGAGCCCGAGTATGACGAGGCCGAGCAACCGCGTGATCGCCCGCCACCCACCGAGCGGGTCGAGCAGAAGCGGTCCGACCGAAAGCGCGAGCGCCTGGCCCGCGCCGTTGCCCGCGAGCGCCGCGCCGTTCGCGAAACCGAATTCGTGCGGGGAGAACCACTGGCCGAGCGCCTTCGGGAGATTCGGCGCGACGAGCGCGATGCATGCGCCGAAGAGCACCATCGCCCCGAACATCGAGCCGAAGGTCGAGGCCTCGGCCCGCCACACGAGCGCCGCGCCCATCAGCAGCATCCCGCCGCCGACGACTTTGCGCACGCCGAGGCGGTCGCCGAGCGCGCCGCCTGCGAGCGAGAACAGGAACGCGCCGAGGGAAATCCCGGCCCACAGCTTCGAGAACTCGACGAGCCCGATGCCGAGATCCTGGCACACGTTCGTCACCATGATGACGATGTAGAACCAAGCCATGCCGGTCGGCAGGAAGTTTGCGAGCACGACCATGCACAGCACCCACCAGCGGTAACGCGGCGTCTCCTCGCTCATCATCTCCGCTCCCTGGAATCCGAGCCGGCGGTCGTCGCCGGCGCAACGACTGCCGGCTAGATCACGAGCACGACGGGATCGCCGAGCCGCATCTTCCCCGCCGCGCCGACGGCGGCGAAGACGCCGACGTGGCCTCGATGGCGCTGCGCGGCCGTACGCAAAACTCGCATGTCCCGCGACAAATCGGATTGACGGTGCGTCGTCATGACGCATCGAAGAGCGGGGCGCAGCGCGGCGATCCGGACGCCGCCACCGACCTCGAGCGTCCCTCCGAGCCAGCCGTCCTCGACGAATCCCTCCGCGCCCGGCGCAGTCTCGACGACGAGGTTCGGGCGAAAGCGGCGCGGATCGAGCTGCGCGTCTTCCCCGATCAACCGCCGCATGTAGGCTAGCGTGGCGCTCGTCAACACGTGAATGCTCGCCGAGTCGAAGAACGTACCCGGCGGTAGGCCGAAGACGTCGGGCAGCGTAACCGCCGTCTGTCCAGGCAGCATGTCCTCGACGGGCACGTCGCCGAAGACGATCGCGGGATCGATCTCCGCAACGTTGCGCTGGCCGCTGCGAGCGCGCTCCAATACGACCGGGTGCCCGAGCGCGGTGGATAGAACTGACGACGCGTCGGGGTCCTCCGCGTGAATCAGCCGGCCATCCGGCAGCGTGATGCTGAGCGGCGCAAGATCTTCGGACGAGGGAGGCCGATCGTAGCGGGCGCTGAGCTCCAGCATGGACGCCCACTTTTTCGCCGTCACGACGCGGCCGCTTGCTTCACGAAGGGCGTAGGCGCGATCGCCGACGACGCCGCTTTCGGCGACGTCGACCTCGCTCAGCCTCTCGCCGAGCATCGATTTCACCGGATAGCGAAAGAGGTCCTTCACGACTCCGATCGGGCGTCTCGCCATGCTTCGGTTTCCTGCCCGCTCTCAGAGCGCATCTCGAGCCTCGGGGCAAGCGAAGAGGTCACGGTCGAACGGCGATGCCCTGCCGTCACCCGCATCTGGGCGGCAAGGGCTCGCATCTGGCGGACGGAGGTAGTAGTGCCGATCCATACGCGTCGCGACCATCGCGCCGGAGAAAGGAAGGCCATGGACAAGAGTCAAGTCGTCATTCCGAAGGGCCAAGAGAGCCTGTACGACCGGTTCCATTTCGCGCCAGCGGTCAAAGACGGAGATCGTCTCTATTGCTCGGGTGTGATCGGGACCGGGCCCGACGGCAAAGCTTCGCCGGATCCCGAAACGCAATTCACGCAGGCCTTTGACACCCTGTCGTCGGTGCTCGAGGCGGCCGGGGTCTCGTTCTCTGCGGTCGTGGAGATGACGACCTTCCACGTCGGCCTGCAGAAGAGCCTGGCGGCGTTCATGAAGGTGAAGGACCGGTACATGTCGGCGCCCTATCCGGCGTGGACCGCGATCGGCATCACCGAACTCGCGATTCCCGGCGGCCTCGTCGAGATCAAAGTGATCGCGCGGCTACCGTCGTAGCGCGACTCGAGCTTCGCCCGCGACCGTTTGCTCCCGCGAGTCGGCCGCTACGACGGCCTTCTCGGGTGTCCGGCCGAAGATCTCGGCTCCCGGGTGATGTGCCGCCCAGGTGTTGAATTCCTCGATGCCCGAGCGGACGAACGTGAGCTTCCTTCCGGACAAGGGGCCGTCGAGTGCATCGCCGAACATGGAGCACGCGCAAGCGTTCTCCAATACGGCGCCGCCGGACTGGCGCCTCGCCCGCTGGGGGCGAAGACCCTTCCCACGGCCGTACCCGCCCCGTCAAGGCGCCACCTCTGGACGATCAGCCCGCCCGTTCGCTTCGCGGCGGTACCATTGGATCGTCTCGCGCAGACCCTCGACGAAATCCGTGGTTGCGCGGAATCCGAACTCCTTCTCCGCGCGGGAGACATCGAGGCAACGACGAGGCTGCCCGTCGGGCTTGGTCGCATCCCAGGCGATCTCTCCGCGAAAGCCCGTCAGTTCCGCGATGCGCTCGACCAGCTCGCGAATGCGAATCTCTCGTCCCGCTCCGACGTTCACGGGGTCCCCTCCGTCGAAGCGCTCCGCGGCGAGCACGATTGCCCGAGCGCAATCGGCGACGTAGAGAAACTCCCTCGTCGCCATTCCGCTCCCCCACACTTCGATTTGACGCGCGCCCTGCTCGACCGCGTCGACGCACTTCTTGATGAGCGCCGGTATGACGTGCGATTTCGCTGGATCGAACTAATCACGCGGACCGTAGAGGTTCACGGGAAGGAGGTAGACCGCGTTGAATCCGTATTGCTGGCGGTACGCCTGCGCCTGGACCAGCAGCATCTTCTTGGCGAGACCGTACGGCGCGTTGGTCTCCTCTGGGTAGCCGCTCCAGAGGTCCTGCTCCCGAAACGGAACGGGAGCGAACTTGGGGTAGGCGCAAACGGTGCCGACGGCGACGAATTTTTCCACCCCCCGAGCACGGGCCTGCTCCAGCAGCCCGACGCCCATCATGAGGTTGTCGTAGAAGAAGCGGCCGGGTTCTCGCGATTGGCGCCGATCCCACCGACGACGGCCGCGAGATGGATGACGAGCTCGGGACGGGCTCGTTCATAGAGCCTTCGCACGGCCTCCTCGCGGCGCAAGTCGTATTCCCCGGAGCGGGGCACGAAGACGTCCTTGCAACCGCAATCGGCACCACGAAGCTGCTCGACGACGTGCGAGCCGAGAAATCCTGCCCCTCCGGTGACGGTGATTCTCTTGCCTTGCAATCTCATGCGCGAATCCCACGGAGCGGCCTACGGACCGAACGCGGCCCGCCCGCGCCATGCTCTACCCTCTCGAGCTCCTCGTCTACGAAGCCAACGCCGATCCAGGGATCAAGTCGCGGAGAGGCCGCCGTCGACGACGAGCTCGGTACCGGTCACGTACTTCGAAGCATCGGAGGCGAGGTAGAGGGCCGCCCCGGCGATGTCGCCCACCTCGCCGAACCAGCCGATCGGCGTCCGCTCCTTGAACGCGGCTTCGGCCGATGCGCGGTCGGGCGCCAGCTTCTGAACCACGACGTGGTCGAGAAATTGTTCCCCCATCTTCGTCCAGATGACGCCCGGGTGGATCGAGTTCACCCGCACGCCGAGTTTCAGCTGCGCGCACTCCACCGCCGTCGCCTTGGTGAGAAGCCGCACGGCGCCCTTGGACGCGCAGTACGCCCCGAGCGCCGTGAAGCCCCGCAGACCGGCGACCGATGAAAGGTTGACGATCGATCCCCCCTTGCCGGACGCGCCGCCCGGAGCCATCACACGGATCCCGTGCTTCAGGCCGAGGAAGACGCCGGTGACGTTCACCTCTTGGATCTGGCGGAAGTCCTCGACGGTACAGTCGGTGATCCGCGCCATCTTCTCGATACCCGCGTTGTTCACCAGCACGTCGAGCCTCCCGAACTTACGCACGGCTTCCGCGACGGCGGCTTCCCACTGTCGCTCCTCGGTGACGTCGTGCTTCAAGAACTCGGCCTTGGCACCGCTCTTGCGAATCGCCTCGACCGTGCTGCGGCCTGCATCCTCGAGAACGTCGGTGACCAGGACCGCCGCCCCCGCCTGCGCGTAAGCTGCCGCGATCTCTGCGCCGATGCCGCGCGCGGCGCCAGAGACGAGCGCCGCCTTGCCGTCCAGTCGATAGGCCTTGCCGTAGTCCGTCATGTCGAGCCTCCTTCTTCCCCGCGATCCGCCCGAGCGCGGAGCGCGCACCTCGCCCTCGTGACCCGGCGAGCCCGTCGCCGTCAAGAGGCGGATGGCGTGTACTTGGCGGCGCCACCCGTGCTCAGCGCACGGGATCGGCGTCGAGCTTCGCCACGATGCCTGCCAGATTCGACTCGGGGGCGGGATAGCGAGCCATGACCAGCGGATCGTGACCGGGGATCACGTGCCGCTCCGAGTCGGCCAGGCGGCGCATCTTCCGGTAGCCGTCGATCATGTCGGCGACCGAATAGACGATGGGGAAAGGCGCGAGCTTGTCCATGTTCTCGTAGAAATGCGCCGCATCGGAGGCGAGCACGACCCAGCCGCGCGCCGTCCACACGCGCACGCACTGCATGCCCATCGTGTGGCCGCCGACGTGATGCAACGAAACGCCGGGCGCGATCTCGCTGGTCCCCTCATGGAAGCAGACGCGGCCGTCGAAGACGCGCCGCACGAGCGCACAGATGTGGTCCGCCACGTAGGCCTGGGCGAACGGCTGGGGTTGGCACATGTGCCGGCCCGTCGCATACGACATCTCGCGCTCTTGCAGGTGGAAGCGGGCAGCGGGAAAATCCTCGAGAGTGCCCGCGTGATCATAGTGCAGGTGCGTGATGATCACGTCCTCGACTCGGCTCGCTTCGACGCCGATCATCGCCAGTCCTTCCCGGGGAAGGCGCAGCACCTGGCGCCCGCGCTTCCTTCCTTCGCCGTGCTCGAAGCCGGTGTCGACGACGATCGTCCGAGTCGGGCTGCGGATCACCCAGACGAAGTAGTCGATCGGCATGATGCCGTCGTGCGGATCGGCGAGGATGAAATTCTCGCTCCGCATGCGGTCCTGCTTGGTGGCATAGCGAACGGCGAAGACCTCGTACGTCTCCGGTTTACTCATGGTTGGCTCCTCCGCTCGTTGGTCTTTCGGCGGATCCCTGGCGCATGATAGGCGCGAAGGCGCCAGAAGCGAGCACGATTGCCACAGGGAGGCAACGCCCACATGGACAAACGGCTCTATGAGACCGGTCTGCGCGTTCGCAAGGAAGTGCTCGGCGAGGAATTCGTCGACCGGGCGCTCGCCGGCGCGACCGACTTCAACCGCCACTTCCAGGAGCTCGTCACGGAGTACTGTTGGGGCGGCGTGTGGGGCTCGGAGGTCTTGCCGCGCAAGACTCGAGCATGCTGAACCTCTGCATGCTGGCCGCGCTGAACCGTCCCCACGAGTTCGAGCTCCATTTTCGCGGCGCTCTGAGGAACGGCTGTACGCTGGAGGAGCTGCGCGACGTGCTCGAGCAGATCGCGGTCTACTGCGGCATTCCCGCCGGGGTCGAAGCCTTCCGCATCGCCCGGCGTGTCCTGGACGAGCGGGACGAGAACAAGTAGGCCGGCCCGACATGACGATCGATCGCGTCGGTTTCGTCGGACTCGGCGCCATGGGCAGTCGCATGGCGACGAACCTCGTGGCTCGTGGTTTCGATCTCGTAGGCTTCGACGCAGCCGGCACCGCCGAGCGCTTGCCGCGGGGCGCGTCCGGCGGGCTCGGCGAAGGGCGTCGGCGAGGCGGCGGATGTCGTGCTGCTCAGCCTGCCGGATGGCGCGGCCTCGGCCGTAGTCACGGCCGAGCTCGTCGAGAGCCGTCCGCGCCGCGTGCGCATCGTGGTCGATACGTCGACGATCGGCGTCACCGCGGCGAGGAAAATCTACACGGGTCTGCGCGAGGCCGGCCTCGGCTACGTAGACGCCCCCGTGTCCGGGGGCATCGCCGGCGCGGCGAACGCCACCATCGCGCTGATGTTCTCGGGCAGCGCCGACGAACTCGAGCGCCTGCGGCCCGTGCTCGGCGCGATCTCCAAGCGCTGCTTTCACGTGGGAACCGAGCCCGGACAGGGTCAGGCGATGAAGCTCCTCAACAACTACCTGAGCGCCGTCGCACTGACGGCGACGAGCGAGGCGGTGACTTCGGCCTGACCCAGGGGCTCGACATGAAGGTCATGCTCGACGTGCTCAACGCCTCTTCCGGGCAGAACACCGCGACCTCCGACAAGTTCCCGAATCGCATCTTGACGGAGCTCTACGACGCGCAGTTCCGCAATACCTTGATGCTCAAGGACCTGGCCCTGTACGGCGAGAACGTCTCTGTGGCCGGGACGTCGAGCCGGCTGAGTCGGGTCGTGCTCGAGATTTGGCGCCGCTTCGCGACTGCCGAACCGGGTGTCGATTTCACTCGCATCTTTCCCTTCGTGCGCGACGAGCGCTGAGTCCGGGTGCCGCCACGGATGGCGCCGCAGCGCCTCGCGCGCCTCGGCCACGGTCGGCTTGACGGGCGGCTCGACGTCCGGCGTCTCGGCCGGCCCGCCCTCGGCCACGAGCTGCTCGCGATGGCAGAGCAGGACGCGCCCGTCGCTCGGAGCGCCGGAGCTCGAGCGCGGTGTCGAGCGGCGGCGGCAGGCGCAGGGAGACCTCCGCCGGGCCGCGGATGTAGCGGGCCACCAGGCCCGCGGCGTAGCCGCCGTTCGCGCTGGCCGGAGGGCCGTTGAAGCGGCGGGGGATGAGTACGCGGCCCGCCGCACCGTCTTCGGCGAGCGGGCCGCGTTCCATCGACGGCTTAGATCGTCGTGACGTTGACGGCCGCTGGGCCCTTGGGGCCCTGCTCCGCCTCGTACTCGACCCGCGCGCCCTCGGCGAGGGTGCGGAACCCGTCCCCGGCGATGCCGGAGAAATGGACGAAGAGGTCCTTGCCGGGCTCGTCGGGCGTGATGAACCCGAAGCCCTTGTCGTCGCTGAACCACTTCACGGTACCGGTCGCCATGTTCTTTACCTCCACGGCGGACGTGTGCTGCGAACGCCGATGATGCCGTGGCATGACAACTGCGGTCGTGCACTGCTTTTCCGGGCATTAGCACCCGGTTCGAACGAGCGACAAGGTAGCACCCCGGCGAACGCCAGTAGGGTTCTGCGGCGTGACGATCGCGCCGACAGCGGACGATGTCCAGCCCGTCGCCAACGAGAAGCTCGACCGCTTCCTCACGGGCACGATCACCGTGCTGCCCTTCGTCGGGCTCGGGATCGTGGGCTGGCAGGTGTGGAACGAAGCGCTGCGCTGGAGCGACGTGATCGTGTTCTTCATCTGCTACGCCGCGACCGCGCTCGGGCGTGACCGTCGGCTTCCACCGGCTGTTCACGCACCGGGCGTTCAAGGCCAAGCAGTGGGTGCGCGGGACGCTCGCCATCCTCGGCTCGGCCGCGATCGAGGGCCCGATCATCGCCTGGGTCGCCGACCACCGCAAGCACCACGCGTACTCCGACGTCGAGGGCGACCCGCACAGCCCGCACGTCGACCACGGGCACGGCTTCAAGGGCGCGTTCAAGGGCCTCTGGCACGCGCACTGGGGCTGGCTGTTCATCCACACCCACCGCGGCAACAAGCAGCGCTACGCGCCCGACCTGATCGCCGACCCGCTGATCAGCTGGATCGACCGCCTGTTCGTGCTGTGGGTGATCGTCGGGCTGCTCGTGCCGTTCTTCCTCGGCTGGCTGATCGGCGGCACGATCGAGTCCGCGCTGACCGGCCTGCTGTGGGGCGGCCTGGTGCGGATGCTCGTGGTCCACCACGTGACCTACAGCATCAACTCGCTCTGCCACTTCTTCGGGCGCAAGGACTTCGACACCGGCGACGAGTCGCGCAACCTGCTGTGGCTCTCGCCCTTCACGTTCGGCGAGTCCTGGCACAACAACCACCACGCCTTCCCGACCTCGTACCGGCACGGCCTCAAGGCGTGGCAGTTCGACATCTCGGCCGGCGTGATCTGGACGCTGGAGAAGCCGGGCCTAGCATGGGACGTCGTGCGCGTCAGTCCCGAGAAGCAGGCCCGCAAAGCCGTCCGGACGTAGACCATGGCGGCTCTGCGCACCACCGAGCCGCTGCGGCGGGAGCTCGAGCCAACCTCCCGGACCGCCCCTTCCGCGTCACGTTCTGGGACGGCAGCGAGCTGCCGTCCACGAACGGCAACGGGCGCTCCGACCCTGCACGTGCAGCTCGCCGCGCGCGCTCGCCCACGCGCTGCGCGCGCCCGGCCAGCTCGGCATCGGCCGCGCGTACGCGACCGGCGAGATCGAGCCCGACGACCTCGACGCCTTCCTGCTCATGCTGCGCCGCTACGAGCCGCCGCCGATCGACCGCGGCGGCGCAGCTGCGCCTCGCGCTGGCCGCCGCCCGCGCGACGGGGCCGATGCGCCCGCCGGCGGTGCCGAAGGTCGAGCAGCGCCCGCGCGGCAAGCGCCACAGCCCGGCGCGCGACAAGCGCTCGGTCCAGTTCCACTACGACGTCTCGAACGACTTCTTCAAGCTGTTCCTCGACGAGTCGCTGACCTACTCGTGCGCGTTCTTCTCGCTCGACGACTCGAGCCTCGAGGCCGCGCAGTTCGCCAAGCTCGAGCTCGTCTGCAAGAAGCTGCGGCTGGAGCCCGGCATGCGCGTGCTCGACGTCGGCTGCGGCTGGGGCAGCTTCGCCATGCACGCCGCGCGCGAGCACGGCGTGAGCGTCGTGGGCATCACCCTGTCCGAGGGCCAGGCCGAGCTGGCGCGGCAGCGCGTGGCCGAGGCCGGCCTCGCCGACCGGATCGAGATCCGCCTCCAGGACTACCGCGAGCTGACCGGCGAGTTCGACGCCGTCGCCAGCATCGGCATGGTCGAGCACGTCGGCTCCAACCAGATCGACGAGTACATGAGCGTCTGCGCGCGGGTGCTGAAGCCGGGCGCGCAGTTCCTCAACCACGGCATCGCGCGCCTGCGCGTCGGCGAGGCCGAGGCCGGCCCGTTCTCCGAGCGCTACGTGTTCCCGGACGCGGCGCCGCTGCACGTCTCGCGCATCATCACCGCGATGGAGCGCGCCGGCCTCGAGACCCACCACGTCGAGGACTTCCGGCTCGACTACGCCGAGACGCTGCGCCACTGGGCGCGGCGGCTGGACGAGAACCTCGCGGAGGCCGAGCGGATCGCCGGCCCCGAGCGCCTGCGCGTCTGGCGGCTCTACCTGCGCGCCGCCCGCCAGGGCTTCGAGACCGGCTTCACGTCGGTCTTCCAGGTTCGCTGCTCGCGACGACCGAAGTGAGTACGCGCTAACATGTACGGCGGTGGTCGGCACTCTGCCGGCCGCGAGGCAGTTCGCTTGCTTGGGTCCCGCCAGTGGCGGTTCGGGTCAGCAGTCAGCCTCCCGAATCGTTCGCGGCCCGTTGCCGCAGGAAGTTCTCATGTCCAGAGTCCTTCGCCGATCTCGGCGTTTCCCGTGCGGTCGCCGGCGCTCTGAAGGAGCGCGGCGTGCACACCCCCTTCCCCATCCAGGAGCTCGTCATCGCCGACGTGCTGGCCGGCCGCGACGTGCTGGCCAAGTCGCCGACCGGCTCCGGCAAGACGCTCGCCTTCGGCGTCCCGCTGATCGACCGCATCGCGGCCGACGCGCGCCGCCCGGCGGCGCTCGTCCTCGCCCCCACGCGCGAGCTGGCGAGCCAGATCGTCGACGAGCTGCGCCCGCTGGCGCGCGCCCGCAACCTCAGCGTCGCCGCCGTCTACGGCGGCGTCGGCTTCGAGAAGCAGACCCGCGACGCGCGCCGCGCGCACATCGTCGTCGCCACCCCCGGCCGGCTCGAGGACCTGCTCGGGCGCCGCGCCTTCACGCTCGACCACGTGCGCACGCTCGTGCTCGACGAGGCCGACCGCATGCTCGACATGGGCTTCCGCCCGGCCGTCGACCGGATCGTCGCCCAGTGCCCGCGCGAGCGCCAGACGCTGTTCTTCTCGGCCACGCTCGACGGCGAGGCCGGCCGCATCGCCAAGGCCTACACGCGCGACGCGCGGCGCCACGAGCACACGCCGCCGCAGCGGCGGACGGCCGACATCGAGCACCGCTTCATGCCCGTCGAGCACGACCAGAAGCTGCGCGCGCTCGTCGGCGAGCTCGACGACTCCGACATGGCGCTCGTCTTCGTGCGCACCAAGCGCGGCGCCGACCGGCTCGTCAAGCGCCTGTCACGCGAGGGCGTGCGCGCGGTCGCCATGCACGGCGACAAGTCGCAGGGCCAGCGCGAGCGCGCGCTCGCCTCGTTCGAGCGCGGCGACGTCGACACGCTCGTGGCGACCGACGTCGCCGCCCGCGGCATCGACGTCAGCGGCATCTCGCACGTCATCAACTTCGACCCGCCGGCCGACCGCGAGGGCTACGTCCACCGCGTCGGCCGCACCGGCCGCGCGGGCGCGACCGGCGTCGGCATCACCTTCTTCGGCCGCGAGCACGCCCGCGACATCGAGAAGATCGCTGAAGTGCGGAGTTCAGATCAACTGCGCTAATCGACGCCGTCCGGCGCCTGCGAGCGGATCCACTCGCGCAGGACCGTGTCGCCGACACGGGCGTAGACGCCCGGCTTGCCGGGGCGCGCGCAGCCCTCGCCGAAGCTCGTCGCGCCGACGACCTTGAGCGCGCCCGCGGCGTCGCGGCCGAACATCGGGCCGCCGGAGTCGCCCTGGCAGGTGTCGACCCCGCCCTGCGGGGAAGCCGGCGCAGACCATCGAGGTCGCGTCGAAGTCGTCGTAGGCGCCTGAGCAGTAGGCGTCGGTGGTGATCGGCACCTGCGCCTCCTGGAGCGTGTCGGCGACGTCGCCGCCCTCCGACGTGGTGCCGAAGCCGACGATCGTCTCCATCGTGCCCGGCGCCCACAGGCCGGTGCCGGCCGCGCCCACCACGCGCGCCGGCGCCTTGGTCGACGCGCTCGAGAGCTCGAGCAGCGCGATGTCGTAGCCGAAGTTGGCCAGGTAGTTCGGGTTCACGACCACGCGGCGGACCGGGACGCGCTCGCCGGCGCCCGGCGTGACGGAGCCGATGCGCACGTCGATCAGCTGCGGCGGCCAGGCGGCCGGCGAGGCGACGGCGGCGCCGGTGATCGAGCCGCAGTGGCCGGCGGTCAGCACCCAGCGCGGGCGCGATCAGCGTGCCCGTGCACAGGAACGAGGAGCCGAAGCGGATCTCGGCGACGGCCGGATAGGCGCCCGGCGCGGCGTCGCGGCCGCCGACGACGGCGCTCGACGGCGAGGCGATGACGAGGGAGGCGGCGAGCACCGCCGCGACAGCGAGAAGTCGGCGCATGCCCCCTACAACGAGAACGGGCGCCCGAACTTGCGGGCGCCCGTTCCCGAAGTCAGGCGATCAGTCGTCCCACCAGCTGTCGTGGTGACCGCCGTGGCGGTGACGCCTGTCGTCGAACTCGTCCGCCAGGTCGTCGAGCGCGTCGCGCAGGTCCTCGTACTTGTGCGAGTGCCCGAGCTCGCGCTCCGCCTTGCGCAGCGCGTTCTCCGCCGAGTTGAACTTGCCTCGCTCGGCGAACGACTCGGCGTCGTCGATCGCGTCTTCCACCTTGCGCAGCGTCTTGCCGCCGAGGTCGCCGGCGCGCACGAGCTGGTCGAGGTAGGACCGCACGACCGCGAAGCTCGGGTCGTGGCGGTACTTGTCCTGACGCTGCACGTTCAGGCGGTCGACCTCGACCTCACGCGCGGCCGCGATCTCGTTCTTCGAGAGATGCGCGGTCGGCTTGAGGGCGACGACGTCGAGGTTGCGAGCGAGCTCGCTGCCGTACCACTCGCCGTTGTACCAGTAGGTCGACCAGAAGCCGCCGGGCGTGGGCCCGACGGGCGGGACGCTGTTCCCGTTCACGGGACCGCGATCGAAGTAGCCGATCTCGACCGGGTTCCGACGGGTCGGTGAAGTCGACCAGCGAGGCGCCGCCCTGGTAGAAGGCCTGGACCATGATGTTGCGGCCCGGCACCGGGATCAGCGACGGGATGTGGCTGACGCAGTTCTCCTGGAGCGTCTGCGCGACCGGCAGCTTGTAGTAGCTCCGGAAGACCAGCTCGCCGCCGACGATCTCGTAGATCGAGTCGCCGCCCCAGTCGAGGTCGTCGGTCGTCCGGCAGCGTGCCGTCGTGCCGCCGCCCCACTCGTCGGTGAAGACGACGAACTTGCCGTCGTTGCTGAACGTCGCGCCGTGCCAGTACGCGTAGTTCGGGTCGGCGACGGCGTCGATCCGCCTCGGGTTCGCGGGATCCCGGATGTCGATCAGCAGGCCGTTGCCCTCGCAGGCGCCGGCCGCCAGCCCGACCTCCGGGTAGACCGTGATGTCGTGGCAGGCGTCGGTGATCGGCGTCGGCGACCACGTCGCGCCGCCCGTGACGCCCGTGCCCGGGCCGCACGGGGTCGGCGCGCTGGCGCACGGGTGCTGCGGCGTCGGCACCACGTTCTGCAGGCCGTTGACCGCGCCGGCGTCGTTGGCGAACAGTCGCGGCTCGTTGACGATCTCCGCGTCCTCGGGCGAACGCACCGGGACCTTGATGACCTCGATCCGCCACTTGGACGGGTTGTCGCCCGTCGGCGTGTTGGTGTTGTTGCCGTCGCACCCGGCCAGCTCGGTCGCGGCGCGCGGGCCGGCCGTGCCCTGGACGTAGATGTAGACGTTCCGCTTGTCGTGCTTGTCGGTCACCAGCGTGTGGGTGTGCGAGCCGCGGCAGGTCTGCACGGTCGCCACCTGAACGGGGTTGGCGATGTCGCTGATGTCGAAGATCCGGACGCCGCGGAAGCGCTCGGCCTCCTGGCCGGGCGGCACGCCCTGCCCGCCGCAGTCGATCCGGGCACGGGTCTCCTCGACCGACATGAACAGCAGGTCGCGGTAGACCGACAGGTCACCCTGGCCGCCGGGGCAGACGACCGCGGTCGTCAGGCTCGGCGCGGCCGGGTTGCGGATGTTCCAGATCTGGAAGCCGTTGAAGCCGCCGACGAACGCGAAGTCGTCCTGGAACGCCATGTCGGACGTCAGGAAGCCGAAGTTCCCGGGATTCCCGTCCGGCGGGACGAACCCGGCCGGCTTGGGCCGGTTCACCAGCAGCTGCATGCCGCTGGACGCCGTGCCGGGGTTCTCGAAGCCCGGCGCCAGACCGAAGCGCGGGTCGTTCGTCGTCGGTAACTGCGCCGAGGCGGCAGTTGGAGCTACGAGCACCGCCGCGCCCACGAGCACGGCGAGCAGACGAGCCAACTTCATGGAAGTCCCCCTCCCAAAGTGCAGTGCGCTGTCTGCGATCCTACATACGGTCGATGCGAGTGGGCAAGCAGCTACTCCGATTGGCGGTGATCCCGCTCGCCGCCGTTGCGCTGGCCGGATGCGGCGGCTCCGACAAGCCGTCGCCGGACGAGCCGGAGGCGAACATCGTTCAGCCGGGCGCGCCCGGCGAGCCGTCGCGCAAGCTCACGGCGGAGGAGGCCGCGTCGCTCGAGACGATCGAGCACACCAAGGCCGACGTCGACTTCATGCAGCACATGATCCACCACCACTGGCAGGCGGTGCTGATGACCAAATGGGTCCCGCGCCGGAGCCCGGGACCCGACATCCCGCTGATGGCCAAGCGGATGGAGATCTCTCAGGAGGCCGAGATCGAGCAGATGCAGGAGTGGCTGCGGGCCCGCGGCATCAAGCCCAACGAGCCCGGCGACCACAGCGGCCACGACCACGGGACGGGCGAGGGCCTGCCCCCGGGCATGCTCACCTCACCTCAGCTCGGCCGCCTCTGGAACACGAAGGGTCGCGCGTTCGACCGGCTGTTCCTGCGCTACATGACCTATCACCACCAGGGCGCGCTGCAGATGGTCCAGCAACTCCAGGCCGACGGTGGAGGCGCCGAGCCGGAGCTCAGCGCCTTCACTCGGCACGTAGAGGCGGACCAGGGGATCGAGATCGCGCGGATGCAGGATCTGCTGGCCGAGCTGCGCTAGGTCAGTCGCGATCCCCCCAGCGAACGCGATCTCGCGCGCGTTGGCCGGGTTGCTGAAGTCGCTCCGGCACCGCGAAGTTGTAGGAGCCTTTCCTGGCGGACCTTACGTGCGCCCGCCAGGCCAGGCTCGGAAGTGGGCAGGATCGTGAAAGTGCCCGTCAGTCCTCGTAGAACTGCTTGACGTCGTAGTTGCCGATCAGGTGCGCCAGACCGCGGGGAGTCTGGTCGTGCTTGTTGACGAGGTCCGGATCCGCCCCGTGCTCGCGCAGCAGCTTGATCATCTCCCCTCGTCCCCTCGAGCTGAACGTCGCCCTGCCCAGCGGCGAGTTGCCGTGCTCGTCGACGGAGTCGACCGCCGCACCGGCATCGAGCAGGAGGCGAGCCGCATCGAGCGAGTACTGCTGGGCGGCCAGGTGCAGCGGCGTGAACCCGGCCTTGTCCTGCAGATCGACGTTCGCACCCGCTTCGATCAGCTCCGCGACCCGGTCGGCGTCGTTGGCGTGCGCCGCCATGTGCAACGCCGACCGGCCGTCCCTGTCGAGTTCGTCGACGTCGCTCATCTCGGCATCTCGTGTCGGTGACTCATGTTCGACGCCGGGTCCTCGATCTGGAAGTGGCTGGGATCGTTCTCGTACTCAATCACTTCCTGCCGGGACCAGCCCTCGGCACGCGCCCGGTCGCGCGTGCGCCACCACTCGAAGCCCGGGATATGGCCGAAGTGGAAGGGCCCCTCCTTGGGGATGACCTGGAAGGTGTTCGGGTCGATGAAGTCGCCTTCCGGCGTCTTCGCCTGAGCGTCCTTGACCGCCTGCTTCGTCGGCTCGCGGAGCTTCGGCCGTCGTGCCGCCGGATCGGGGATCGTCGTGGCGTCCGGCGCGTCGTCGGTCGCATCGACGTGCCCGCCGCTCGAACCCCTCATCGCCTTCAGGACCGCGGTCGAGCCCTTGGCGCCGGCGAGGCTCGTGCCCGCGTAGCCGATGCACCACTGGATCGAGTGCCCGTCGCAGCTGTCGAGCAGAGCCTGGGCGGCCGCCTTCGGGTTCTTGACCGTCCAGACGATGCCCTCGGCGGTCTGGACCGGATGCGTGACCGCGTGGATGGTGCCCTCGACGGCGGCCGCGGCCCCGCTCAGCAGCCCGTCCTTCGCCCTCGCCGCCCGCCGCGCGAGCGCCGCCGGGCTCGGGCACGCCTGGCAGGCGTACTTCGTCGGCCGGATGTGGTAGTTGACCTGAGACTGGAAGTCGGACGGGTGGGCGCCCCAGTTGGGGTGCTCGATCTCATCGTCGTCGCCGCCGCGCTGATAGAACGGATCGGGCCCGTAGCTCGACTCCGAGGCGGCCTTGGCGCCCGGGTCGGCGCGCAGCACCGAGCCGTCCTTGTTGCGCAGCGGCTGGCGCCCGGCACGGTTGTAGGACGTGATCGGCTCGTGGCCGTCGAACTCGACGTTGCTGACCGGGTTGCCGCCCGCGAAGGCGTACCGGTTCTGCGTCATCGGGTTGCCCTGGAGGGCCAGGTCGCCGGCCGCGTCCTGGAAGCGATCCTGCGTCAGGAAGCGGCGGATGTCGGGCAGGTACTCGCGCGCCTGCATGTCGTAGCCGCCCGCGCCGCGATCGAAGTAGAAGCCCTCGAACCGGAACGGGTTGTCTCGCGCCTCCGTGCTGAGCTCGGCCTCGGGGTCGCCCTCCGGATCGCCGCTGCGCGTCTCCTGATTCCCGTAGGGGTCGTAGGTGTAGCTGTCGGCCGCCGCCACGTTGCCGTTGCCCGCCTCGAGCCCCTCGACGGTGCCGTTGGCGTCCGTCGCGTAGCTGCGGTAGCCGGGCTCCTCTGTGCTCTCGCGCGCCGAGCGGCCCAGCCGGCCGTACGAGGCGTCGTAGTCGTACGTGCGGACCGAGCCGTTGGAGCGGACCTCGCGCGAGAGGCGCTCGGTGAGGCCGACGTAGGAGTACTCGAAGCTGCTCGCGCTGCCCGCGTTCGGGTTGGCGCAGGTCGCGCCGTCGCCGCCCTCGATGCGCAGGTCGCGCCGGTCGAGGCCGTCGTAGCAGAAGCGATCGCCCGCGACGCTCGGCGGGACGTTCTTCCCCTTGGTGGTCGAGAGCCGGTGGAACTCGTCGAAGACGTAGTCGGTGTCGCCCGCCGGGGTGTTGATCCTCGTCAGCGACCCGAAGTCGTCGTAGCGGTAGTCGGCGGTGACCGACACGCCGCTCTGGCTGATGACGGCCTTGTCGAGCCGGTCGCCCACGTACTGGTAGTCGGTGTCGGGGCCTGCCTCGTCCTGCTCGCGCTCGATCGCGCCGGAGCCCGTGAGGTCGTAGAAGACCCGCGTGCCGGCCGGAGCCTTCGTGCGCGTCCAGCGGATCAGCCCGTCGCGCGGGCTGAACGCGTGCGTCCCGCGCTCGTCCCGCGTGCGGTTCCCGTTGTCGTCGTAGGTGTAGGTCTGGTCCTTCTCCACGCTGCCGCCGGCCGTCACGCGGCGCAGCTGCGCCAGGCGGCCGTCGTTGAACCAGAAGCGCGTCTCGCGCACGTCGTTCGACTTGACGGTCAGCGACTTGTCGCCTGAGTCGAACCACTCGCTGGTCGTCACGCGCGCGCCGGCATCGGCGGGCGTGCAGGACGCCACCGGCGTGCGACACACGACCGTCCGGGTCTCGCGGTCGAGCGGGTCGTACGTCATGGCGGTCGTGCGGCCGTCGACGTACCGGTCCGGGTCCTCCGCCGTGGGCAGGAATCGCCCGTCGGTCTGCCGGCGCGTGACGTTGCCGTCGGCGTCGTAGCGGAACGTGGTGTCGCGGCCGCGCTGCCACAGCTCGTTCACCAGCGTCTGGCGCTCCGCGGCGTCGAGCTCGGTGCGGGTCGTCCGTCGCTCGTGGCCGGACGGTCGCTCCGAGTCGAAGTCGATCATCGCCACCAGCGTGTGGTTCGCGTTGTAGTCGTACTCGTAGGTCCGCGGCGTCGTGTCGTTCGGCCCGCGGAAGGCGTCGCGCCGGTCGAGCGCGCCGTTGGGCGCGAACGCGCGCGTGACCCGCCGCCCGCGCGGGTCGGACCGCCACAGGGTCTGGAAGCCGCGCTTGTCGTAGCCGTACTCGATGAGCTGCCGGTACGGCGTGCCGCCCTGTGTGAGCTCCGGGTCGCGCGCCGACTTGATCCACCCGTTCTGGAAGTGCGTGAAGCGGGTGACCTTCTCCTCGGTGACGGTGTCCGACGCCGTGTGCGGCGCGTTGACGGCGATGATCCGGCCGCGCTGGTCGCGCTCGAAGTCCTGCAGGTACCGGTTGTCGTTCTGCGAGAAGCGATCGTCCTCGGTGACGGCGCCCCACGGCTGGTGCAGCCGGATCTGCAGGTTGTCGGCGTCGTAGTCGTGGACCGTGGCGTGCCGCGACTCGTCCGGGCCCTGGTCCGGCCAGCGGGCGACCCAGCGGCCGTCGAGGAGGTTGGTCCCGGTCGGCGTGATCTCACGCCGCACGTTGCCGTTGGGATCGAACTCCTCGATCGTCGTTCGCGCGTGCTCCCCCTGCCCCACCGTGGTCGCCCACGGCAGGTCGCGCCCGTCGTAGCTGATCCGGGTGAGGCGGCGCTGGACGTCGCCCGACGCAGACGCCTTCGCGCCCGGCGCATCGACCTCGACCAGGTTGGAGTCGCGGTCATACGCCAGGTTCGTCCGGTGGCCGAGGCCGTTCTCGACCCGCGTGACGCGGTTGAGCGCGTCGAACGTGCGGCGGATGCCGAACGTCGCGCGCTCCTGGGCGCTCAGGCCCGCGACGTTGCCGCGCGGCCGCGTATGCAGGCGCACGTTGCCGGCGCCGTCATAGTCCTCGAACGTCGTCTTCTCGCCCGCCGGGTTGGTCTGCGACGTCATCCGGTCGATGCGATCGAACGTCGTCCGCCAGGTGAACTGCGGCCCGCGCGGCGTCTGGACCGAGATCTGGTTCCCGTTCTGGTCGTAGCCGTAGACGGTGTCCTCGGTCGGCCCGCCGACGGTCTCGCCGGGCGCGACCTGGCGCTCGAGCCGGTCGAACGGGTCGTAGACCATCCGCATCGTGTGGCCGGCGCCGTCCGTGAGCGCGCGGACCTTGCCGTGGCGGTCGAACGTGTAGCGCTCGACGATCTTGTCGCCTTCGGCGAACGGCTCCCGCGTCTCGAACGCGCGGCCGAGTGCGTCGCGCTGGACCTCGTACACGTTGCCGGCCACGTCCCTCGACGCGGTCAGGCGCATCGCTCCGTCGTAGGTGAAGCTGGTCTCGCCCGCGCGCGGCATGACGCCCGCGTGCAGCTGGCGGAAGGCCGAGCCGAAGTCGCCGCGCGCCGCCACGCCCGGCTGCGTCGTCTCGCGGTCGCCGCTGCCGCCGGCCCGCCCGGCGCCCTCGCCGGCCTCGTTCACGCCGCTGCCGTCATAGGCCCACCACGACGGCCGGCTGGTCGACTTCAGGTGGCCGGTGTCGAAGAAGCGGTTCTCGAGCGAGCGGCCGCGGCCGTCGGTGATCGTGGTGGGATCGCCGACCTCGTTCCGCTGGTAGACGACCTTCCACGGCAGGCTGCCGGGCCCGTACTGGCCGTCCGCGCGTGGGATGGTGCGCTCCCGCAGGTCACCGGTCGGGAAGTACTCCACGCGGGTCTCGAAGTCGCCCGGCGCAGCGCTGGCGGTGCCGTTGGGCCGCGTCATCCGCACCATGCGCCCGTCGCCGCGGAACTGGTACTCGGTCCGCCCGCCCTCGGCGTCGACCTTCGCGACCAGCATGTCGCGGCCGTCGTACTCGAACGTCGTCCGGTAGCTGCTCGTCGGGTTGGGCTGGAACGCCCGCGGGTCGATCTGCGCGACGAGGTTGTCGTTCGCGTCGTAGACCATCTCGGAGCGCAGCGCGAGGCCGCCCGGATCCTCGATCGCGAACCGCTGGTTGTTCGCCCGGTCGTAGCCGAACGTGAAGCGCCGGCGTGCCGTGAGCGTGGCGTTGGCCGCCGGATCGCCGCCCTTCGCGTTCTCCTTCGGATCGACCAGCCCGACGACGTTCCCGCGCCGGTCGTAGGCGCGTGACGTCACGAGGTCACGGGTGCCGGTGGCGTCCGCCTGCCTGCGCTCGACCGTCCGCTGCCCGGCGCCGTCGTAGGTGACGGTCGTCGTGTGGTCGCCCGCAACGCTCGTGGTCGCCGTGCCCTTGGGCAGCACCCGCTCGATGACGTTCTGCTCGCCGTCGTAGCGCAGGCGGGTCTCCTCGGAGGCCGGCGCCGCCTCGCCTTCGTGGGCGACCGCGGGCGACCGCAGGAGCTCGACGTCGTCCATCGGCGTGTAGGTGAAGCCGGTGACGGCGTTGTTGCCGTCGGTCCGGCTCAGCAGGTTGTCGTTCGCGTCGTAGGTCGACGTGTCGACGATGAACTGGCGCGTCTCGCCGGCTGCCGGGCGTGACAGCTTCGGCGTCCGCCGCAGCACGATCCGGTCGTAGGCGTCGTAGCGGAACTCGGTCGTGAAGTCCTCCGCGTCGACGGCCGGGTCCGGGACGTGGGTCGCGCGCGGATCGCGCAGGTCGGTCGTCCGCCCCAGCACGTCGTAGCGCATGCGCCACTGGTTGTTGCGCGGATCGGTGACGAGCTGCGGCTGGCCGTTCGGATCGAACTCGGCAAAGGTGGTCACCGCGAACACGCCGCGATCGGTCTCCGCCGACTCGCGGCTGACCAGGCCCTGCGGCGTGTAGTCCCAGCGGGTGACGAAGCCCTCGGCATCGGTCTGCGAGCGCACGTTGCCGCGATCCTCGAAGCCCGCCGGGTCGGCCGGCTCGCGGTACGCGTAGCGAGTCGCGAAGTCGTCGACGGCCGCGCTCGCGACCCCCTTCGGCGTCGTGATCTTCGTCAGGTCCGACACGAACGTGCCGCCCGCGTCGGCCCCCGCCGGCGACTCGTGGACGCCGTTGTGGTCGCGATAGACCAACTCGGTGTGGCGGCCCTCGCCGTCGGTCCGGGACAGCATCCGCCCGTTGGCGTTCCACGTCATGACCGTGGTGGCCAGATCGGCCGTGCCGACCGCCTCGTCGATCTGCGAGGGGTTGTTGTCGGCGTCCCACGCGTAGCGGGTCAGCGTGCCGAGCGGATCGACGAGCTCGCGCAGGCGGGCCTGGCTGTCGGTGCGGAACCGCCACAGCTTGCCGCGCCGGTCCGTGAGCTCGGTCTCGAGGTACGGCGGCTCGACGTCGTAGTCGAACGTCATCGATTCGCCGCGGCGGTCGGTGAGCTCCACGACGCGCTCGCCGAGGCCGTACTTCGGCCAGTGCCAGTGGTCGCCGTGGTGATCGTCCGAGTACTCGATCCGGGTGTGCCGGCCGAGCGGATCGGTGATCTTGGACAGGTCCTTGTCCTTGTGGCCCCAGTCCTCGTAGTCGAACTGGAAGCTGCGCTCGGCGCTCGTGCCGGCGTTCTCGACGATCTTCTCCAGCCGCTTGCTGCTCGTGTAGCGGAAGTCGAGCTTGCGGTTGGCGTGGTCGAGGATGTAGTCGACCCGCTTGGTGGAGCCCCACGAGCCGTAGAACAGGCGCACCGAGCGGCCGCCGGCGTCGGTGACCGACTCGAGCTTGGCCCGCTGCGTGCGCGAGTGGTGCTTGCAGACCTCGTCCTCGTAGGTGAAGGTCAGCGCATTGCCGTTGCGGTCCTCGACCGAGCGCTGGTAGCCGCACGCGTCGAAGAAGTGCGTCGTCCCGTCGGCCTGCGTGGCCGCCCACACCTTGCGCTTCTGGTCGGTCGTGGCCGGGTTCTTGTAGTACTTGCGCAGGTGCAGGTTGACGCCGGGCGGCGGGTCGAAGATGTCGGTCGCCGTGCTGCCATTCATCCGGCGCTTGAAGCGGTGCATCGTGCCGTCGGCGTCGGTGAGGGTCACGACGTCGTTGCGCTTGTCGTGGTCCTTGTCGACGTAGCGGACGTCGAGCGGCTCGTTGACGCGCGTGAGCGACGAGATGGCCAGTGAGAAGCCCTCGCCGATGTGGTCGTAGCCGCCGCCCAGGTCGTCGTCGCTGGCGCGCGAGTTGAAGGTGATGTCGACGTTGGTGGACAGCCCGCGGCCGGCGTTGGCGATCGGCCGGTGGTGCCAGGCGAGGTTGCCGCTGGCGAGGTTCACGGACGCCGTCGAGCCGGCGCCGGTCGCGATCGAGCGCTGCACGAAGTGCTCCTCGAAGCCGATCGCGCCGGCGGTGTCCGAGAGCTTGTCGTTGCCCTTGACCGGGAACTTGTGCGACGTCCAGCGGCCGGACTTGTCCTTGACGCGGATCTCGATCTCGTGGTCGCCCGGCGTGAAGGCGTCGCCGCGGTGCGTGTAGTCGTACGTGAAGTCGGTGTTGGTGGTCGCCGAGCGCGCGAGACCCTCCGGGGGCGCCTCGGGGACCGCCTCATCCCACGGCTCGCCGTCGACGAGGACCTCGATCTCCTCGATGCCGGCGTCGTCGGTCGCGTCGATGTGGAGGTCGTAGTCGCCGGGCTCGAGCGTGGTGCCCTCGGCGGCCGCCAGGCCGCCGGACAGGGTGATCTGCGGATCGGCGGTGTCGACGTTGATGATGTAGAGCGCCGACCATTGGTTGCCGGCGTGGTCGACGCCGCGCACGGCGGCCTCGTGCGAGCCCTGCGCAAGGCCGGCGGGATCGAAGTCGAGGTTGGTCATGAGCGGGCAGCTGCCGGCCGGGCAGGCCTGCGTCACGCGCTGCGTGCCGGGCATCGTCGCGTCCACGGACGCGCCGTCGACGAGCAGCTCGACGCTCGCGACGCCGGAGCGCTTCGTCAGCGGGCCGGCGTTCGAGCCGTCGGTGGCGTTGACGGCCAGCGTCGACGGGGCGCCCACGTAAGCGCCCTCCTGCTCGGCCGCCGGCCAGCTGACCTCGACGTCGGGTCCGGAGCGGTCGATCTTCACGACGGAGGTCATCGGGGCGCTCTGGCGGCCGACGAGATCGGTGACCGTCCTGCTCACCCTCACCTCCCCCTCGGGCAGGCCGGCCGACGAGGGCGTGATCGTCCAGACCGCCGGGCAGTAGTACGCCGTCGAGGAGCCAGTGCACGGGTGCGTCCCGCTCGCCGTCCACGGCCCGTCGGGGGTCGAGGCGGCGATCGACTTCACGCCGACCCCGCTGTCGCGCCCGCCGATGGTGATCGGGCCGTTCGTCCAGCCGGGGGGCCATGTCGCGCTGTCGGACGTGGGCGCGACGTCGTCGGAGTAGTAGAAGGTCAGACCCTCGCTGTAACCCGAGATGTAGGGCGCTTCGTAGTCGGGGTGCGACATCGTGAACCGCAGCGAGTACCGGCCCGGCGTGCGCTCGGCGGGCTCCCTGACGAACGGGGCGATCTGGGCGTTGTGGCCGCAGGCCGACTCGCCCTCGATCAGCGTGTCGGTGGTGTCCCGGTAGAGGCCGATCTCGATGCAGGGGTTGGTGAAGTCCTCGGCGCCGGTGATGGCGCCCGGTGACTCGAAGCGGTGGACGTAGGCGTCGCCCGGCGGCCTCACCGACCAGCTCCCGCTGCCGACCGCGCCCGACGGCCATCCGTAGATCCAGAGGCCGGAGAAACCCCAGTCGCCGGTGTCGCCCTGCCACTCCTCCGTCGGGTAGCCCGAGAACGTCCAGTTGCCCGCGTCCGAGCCCTCGGCCACGTTCGCGTCCACGATCGGGTCGACCATCACCGGATAGGTCACGTCCGTGCGCCCACGATGGCGGGCCACGATCACGAGCCCGTCACCCGCGACGTGCGCCTGGAGCTCGACCGGCCGGCCCGCGGCGTCGACCGCGGTAGGGCGCGAGATCCGGAGCACGGGTCGGCCGGACGACTCGGCGTAGAACGCATCGCGCTGCTCCCGCAGCCGCGAGCCCGCCGGCAGCTCGATCGGCATCGACAGGGTCTCGGGGCTGGCCGCGCTGCGGAGCTGGACGAAGCTCTCGAAACCGCCGATGGTCGGCACCACCACCACGTCGGTGTCGACCGCGGCGTTGGCCCAGAACAGGCGGCCGTCGACCAGCTTCGGCGCCACGCCGGCGGCGCCGCCGAGCGGCACGACGGTGGCGTCGACATCGTCGAACGTGACGCCCTCGGCGAGCGAGCCCCCGGCACGCGTGGCGACCGGCGCGTTGCGGCTGCTGAAGCCGTCGCCGTCGCGCACGAGCGCGAGGTCGACCTCCGCGCCGGCCACCGTCATCGGGCTGCTCGACGTCGCGACCATGCGCCGCCCGCCCAGCTCGACGAGCGCGGCGCGCTCGTCCAGGCGCCGGAGCACGCGCTCGTCGCGCAGCACCGGTCCGACCGGCTTGCGGAACGCGTTCGGATGGCGCTTGCGCGCGGTGGCCAGGGCCTCGCCTGCGGCCTGGTGGGCGTAGGCATGCCTGGACGTCGCGGCTCGGGCGCGGTCGACTGGATCGGCCGCCTGCTGACGCGGCGCGACACGCTCGGGCGCGCCGTCCTGGCCGAAGGCGTTCGTCACCAGCGGAGCGGCCAGCACGAGTGCGAGCAGGCCCGTTGCCCACCGTTCCCGTCGCCTGCCGTTGCCGCCGTCACGCAGCGAATTGCACGAGCACGCGCGCCCACCAACATCCGAACCCATGAGGTTCCCCCTACCGATGTATTTGGTGGCCGGGCTCGCTCTCCGGTCCAGTTCGCGACTTATACGCAGCTTTCGCGGCGTGTCAATACTCACAAATTGTGAAGTCAGGATCCTGACTAGTCACACGGGTAAGCTCCCGCGCAGCAGGTTCATCTACGGGAGGAGATGAGACACATGCGCGCAGGGCGCACCTGGCCGCTGGCGGCGGCCGTACTCGTCGTACTCGCGTGCGCGGCCCCGGCCGCGGCGCACGACAACGGGCTCGGCTCGAGCTGGCTGACCGAGGACCATCCGGGCTGGTACTGGCCGAGCACGTCGAGCCAGACCGGCAACTTCGAGATGGTCGGCAGCGTCGAGCGCACCGTGGCCTCGAGCACGTACCGCAACTCCGACCTGGCGTTCTGGGGCCGGCTCGCCTACGCCGGCCACTACGAGGGCTTCCAGATCGTCGACATCGGCAACCCGCGCGAGCCGGAGCAGCTCGTCGACGTCAAGGACTGCCCCGGATCGCAGCACGACGTCTCGGTCTGGGGCGGCCTGCTGTTCGTCTCGGTCGAGACGCCGCGCACGAGCCCGGCCTGCGACTCGACGGCGCAGCCGGCCGGGACGCCCGGCTTCGAGGGCATCCGCATCTTCGACGTCTCCAACCCGCGCTCGCCGGCGCTGATCGCCGGCGTGCCGACGGACTGCGGCTCGCATACGCACACGCTGGTCCCGGACCCGCGCAACCGCCGCGTGCTGCTCTACGTCGCCTCGTACACGGCCGCCGAGCTCGCACCCTCGAGCTACGGCAACGAGTGCAAGCGCTTCGACGCGAACGGGCAGCCGCTCCACAACAAGATCTCCGTCGTCGAGGTCCCGCTGCGCGACCCGGCTTCCGCGAGCGTGGTCAGCGAGCCGCACTTCCCGCAGAAGGAGTACCGGGTGGGCTGGTACGGCTGCCATGACATCACCGTCTTCATGGAGCTCGAGATGGCGGCCGGCGCCTGCATGGGCGAGGGCCAGATCTGGGACATCTCCGACCTCGAGCACCCGGAGACCGTGGGCCGCGTGTTCAACCCGAACGTCGAGTTCTTCCACTCGGCGACGTTCTCCTACGACGGCCGCCGGGTGATCTTCGGCGACGAGGCGGGCGGCGGCACCGGGCCGGCCTGTACCTCCGCCGACCCGACGACCCGCGGCGCGCTGTGGTTCTACGACGTCCGGCGCATCGACAGCCTCGAGGAGGAGGTGGTGCCGCCGCGCAGCTCGTGGAAGGTGCCGCGTATCCAGGAGAAGCTGACGCCCGAGCAGGCCCAGCACCCGAACTGCACGATGCACAACTTCAACACGCTGCCGACGAAGAAGGGCGACGTGCTGGTGTCCTCCGCCTACGCGGCCGGGACGACGATGGTCGACTTCACGAACGCCTCCGAGCCGCGTGAGGTCGGTCACCTGGACCCGCACGGGGCCAACACCTGGTCGGGCTACTGGTACAACGGGTACGTGTTCACGAACGACGGCGGACGCGGCGTCGACATCCTGACGGTGCGCGACCGCGCCACCAAGGGCGTCCGAAAGCTGCCGTTCTCCAACCCGCAGACGCAGATGGCCCAGATCCGCTGAGACTCGAAGGCATCCACCACATCACGGCGATCACCGGGGACGCGCTCCGGAACCTCGACTTCTACACGCGCGTCCTCGGTCTGCGCCTGGCCGCCAAGACGGTCAACCAGGACGACCCGAGCGTCTACCACCTGTTCTACGCCGACGAGCAGGGGCGCCCGGGCTCCGAGCTGACGTTCTTCGAGTACCCGCGCGCCACCCCCGGCCGCGCCGGCGCCGGCATGGTCCACACGATCGTCTGGCGCGTCGGCGGGCCGGGAGCGCTCGACTTCTGGGAGAAGCGGCTCGCCGGCGAGGGCGTCGAGACCCAGCGGCCCGAGGAGGGCGCCCTGCGCTTCGCCGACTTCGAGGGCCTGCGCCACGAGCTGGCCGTGCGGCCGGGTGTCGACGAGCCGCTGATCGCCGAGCACCCCGAGGTCCCGGCCGAGCACGCCCTCCAGGGCTTCGACGGCGTGCGCGCCTACAGCAGCGACCCCGAGCGCAGCCGCGCCCTGCTCGAGAAGGTGATGGACGCCCGGCCGATCGGCGAGGCGGCGTGGGAGGTGCGCGGGGCCAGGCGCGGCAGCACGATCGAGTACGACAAGGCGCCCGCCCTGCTCGGCCGCCAGAGCGCCGGCACCGTGCACCACGTCGCGTGGGGGACCAACGTCGTCGAGCACAGGCGCTGGTACGACCTGCTCGAGCTCGTCGGCGTGGCCAACAGCGGCATCATCGACCGCCACTACTTCCACTCGATCTACTTCCGCGAGCCGAGCGGCGTGCTGTTCGAGATCGCCGACGACTACCCGGGCTTCACGGTCGACGTGCCGCTCGAGCAGCTCGGGTCGGTCGTCATCCTGCCGCCGCGGCTGGAGCCGCAGCGCCGCGAGATCGAGAAGCGGCTGACGCCGCTGCCGGATCCGCGCGCCGACTGGCCTACCACGGAAGCCACGACCCGCCGCTGAGCGTGGCGAGCGGGCTCGCGGTCACGCCGAGCTCGGACACGGTGAACAGCCGGCCGCCGATCACCGCCGAGCGCGTGATCGTCCCGGGCTGGGAGACGCTGCCGCGGCCGTCGATGCCCTGACGGGTGACGGCGAAGCCCGCCGCCGCCTGCTCGACCGGCACGACGGCGAGCCGGTCGGCCGGCCAGTAGAGGAAGGCGCGGTGGTCCCACTCGACCGCCGAGAACGAGTTCGGCGCCAGCGCGCGCTGGTGCAGCCGGCGCGGCTGCGTCGGGTCGGACACGTCGAACAGCGAGATCTGGGTCCCGCGGCGCCGGCCCTGCTCCGTCGCGTCCTGGCCGACGCCGAGCAGCAGGTCCGCGCCGACCGGATGCAGGTAGGCCGAGTAGCCGAGCATCTTCAGCTCGCCGCGCACGCGCGGGTGCTCGGGGTCGGCGAGGTCGACGACGTACAGCGGGTCGGTCTGGCGGAAGGTCACGACGTAGCCGGCGTCGCCGATGAAGCGCACGCCGTGGATCTGCTCGCCCGGGCCGAGGCCGCTCACCCGGCCGATCTCGGCAAGCCGCTTATCGCGCTCGCGCAGGATCGTCACGTGGCTCTCGCTGTCGGTGCTCGCCACGCGCAGGTGCCCCGCGTGCTCCGACAGCGCCCACTGGCTCAGCAGGTAGCCGGGCACCGCCCCGCTCGAGCGGTAGACGGTCCGGCCGCGCTCGGAGGCGTCGAAGCGGTGGATCTCGGTCCGCCGGGGATCGGACCAGCGCCGGCTGGCGACGTAGAGCGAGCCGCGCGAGGCGTAGACGGTCTGGGCGCTCGTGAGCAGGGCGTCGGCGTCGACCGCGGGCAGGCCCTTCTCCATGTCGACGCTGAGCACGGTGACCATCTGAAGCCCGGAGAAGACACGGGCGTGGCGGACGGCGCGGCAGCGCACGAGCCGGCGGATGCGGCGCTCCCCGCGCGCGGTGGTGAGCGTGCCGCCCGGCACCCCGGTCGCGGCGATGACGACGCGCGCGGTCGCGCCGGTGAGGCGGGCGCTCACGTACGAGCCGTCCGCTTCCAGCGTGCGGAGGAGCCGCAGGGCGCCGGCGTCGGAGACCGCGATCTCGGACAGCATCGTGGCCGCGCGCCAGATCGGGCTCGGCCGGATCAGTCCCGGCTCCTCGATCCCGAAGCCACCGAGCTGGGTGAGCACCAGGACGCGGTCGCCGTGCAGCAGCAGCTCGTGCTGGACGCCCTCGGGCAGCTTCAGGGAGTCGAGCCGGCGCGGCGGCCTGGCCCGCGCGTCGACGACGTGCAGCGACCCGCCGGCCACCGCGAACAGCCGCCGGCCGTCGGTCTTGACCGTGTCGGGCTCGTCGACCCCGCCCTCCTGCACGTTGGTTGTCGAGTGGTCGTCCACCTCGGGGGCCGCGATCGGCATGCGCTCGGGCGGCGTGACCACGCCCTCGGCGTGGCGCTGCTCGTAGCGGACGAGGCCGGCGCAGGAGTCGAACGCCTTCAGCCGCGGCCTGGCGGCGGCGGGCGGCGCCGCGAGGGCGGCGACGAGCACCAGCAGGAGCGCGGTGCGGGCGACCACGCCGGCGAGCGTACCGGGATCTAGGGGTTCGGTTTCCCGCACCCCAAGGAATCGGCGCGGCGAAGATGGGGGTCATCGTTTGGGGGTGCCCTCGATGACCCGGGGTCGGCGCAGGTAGATGCTCCGCCCATGATCACCTGCACGGAGGGCACTGCGATCGACACGAACCTCGTGATCCTCGAGCCCGGGGACCCGGGCTGGGATTCCGCTCGGCGGCCGTTCGACCTCGCCGTCGACCAGCAGCCCGCCGCCGTCGCGCTCCCCACCGACGAGGAAGGCGTCGTCGCGGCCGTGCTCGAGGCGCGCCGGCGAAGCCTCCGCGTCGTCGCCCAGTGCGGTGGTCATAACGCCTCGCGGCTCGCCCCGCTCGGCGACGCCCTGCTGCTGCGGACCTCGGGCCTGGCCGGCGTCGAGATCGACGCCCGCGCCCACCGCGCCCGCATCAAGGCGGGCGCCCGCTGGGCGGACCTGGCCGACCGCGCCTCGTTCGTCGGCCTCGCCCCGGCCGGCGGCTTCGATCGCGAGGCGAGCATCGTCGGCACGGTGCTGGGCGACGGCATGGGCTGGCTCGCGCGCCGCCACGGTCTGGCCGCCGCGAGCGTGACCGCCGTCGAGTACGTGACCGCCGAGGGCGAGCGCGAGCGGAGCGACGAGCTGCCGCGCAACGGCGTGATCACCGCGCTCGAGCTGACGCTGCACCCGGCCGAGGACCTGTACGCGGGCGCGCTGTTCTTCCCCTTCGAGCGCGCCGCCGAGGTGCTGCACGCGTGGCGCGACTGGACCGAGACCGCGCCGCCCGAGATCACCTCGGTCGGCCGGCTGATGCAGTTCGGCGACGGCCCGGAGGTCGCCGAGCTGGTCCGCGGCCGGTCGTTCGCGGTCATCGAGGCCGCCTACCTCGGCACCGAGGCGGACGGCGCCGCGCTGATCCGCGCGCTGCGCGAGCTCGGCCCGGAGCTCGACACGTTCACGATCGCGGCGCCGTCCGCGCTCGGGCACCTGCACATGGAGCCCGAGCACCCGGTCGCCCGGCTGGCCGACGACGGACTCGCCGGTGCACTGCCGGCCGCGGCGATCGACGACCTGCTGGCCGTCGCCGGCCCCGGGTCGGGCTCACCGCTCGCCACCGTCGAGCTGCGCCATGCGAGCGGCGCGCTGGAGACGCTCGAGCGCGGCTACTTCACGCGCGCCGCCGGGCTGCCGACCGACCCCGCGTCGGCCGCGGCGATCGAGGCCCAGCTCGCCCTCGTGGCGGCCGCGCTGGCGCCCTACGGCGCGTTCCAGCTGACGTAAAGCGAGCCGGCGCCTGCGCGGGGGTCCCCTCGTCCTCGCAGGCGCCGGCTCGTCCACATTCGCGAGCAGGTGACGGCGCATGGTTCGCAGGAGGAGAGATGCGATTTGCAGCGCCGCCGTTCCCACTCGCTGCCGACAGGTTGTCAGCCGGTGGCCGCCCCTCCCATCGCCCGCCGGTCGGAATCGGGGCGTTCACGAATCGCCACGCGGTCGATCCCCGGCCCACGCCTGCTGAAGCAGCTCCCGTGCCGCTCGCTCGTCGAGCGGCACGGGATTGCCGGCCGCTGCCACCTCCGGCACGACCTCGTCGAGCCGCTCCTCCGGAAGCCCGAGCTCGCGCAGGCCGGTCGGCGCGCCGACCCGGCGCGCAAGGTCGTACACGCCGCCGGCCAGGTCCTCGGCGCCGAGCGCGGCGGCGAGCCGCGCCGACGCCTCGGGCACGGCGGGCGCGTTGAGCGCCGCGACGTGGCTGAGCACCGCCGAGTGCGTCTCGGCGTGCGGGAGGTCGAACGCGCCGCCCAGCAGGTGGCAGATGCGGTGGTGCAGGGCGCCGCCGACGACGCCGAATGTCCAGCCCGCCAGCGCCGCCCCGTACAGCAGCCGGGCGTGGTCCGAGGCGTCGAGCCCTTCGCGCAGCGCCCGCGCGCCGCCCTCGGCCAGCAGCGTGCTGATCGGCGTCGCTCCGTCCGCCCACAGCGCGTCGACGCAGTGCGCCAGCGCGTTCATCGCGCTCGGCCCGGCGACCTCGGGCGGGAGCCCGCGGACGAGGTCGGGGTCGTAGACGACGGTGCGCGGCCGCACCGCCTCGTCGCGGCCGGTGCGCTTGCGGCCCTCGGCGGTGAGGCCGTAGACGGAGGTCATCTCGGATCCCGCGTACGTGGTGGGCACGGCGACGATCGGCGCTCCGGTGGTCAGCGCGACCGCCTTGGCGAGCCCGATCGCGGACCCGCCGCCGACGGCGATCAGGCCATCGGCGCCCAGCTCGGCGAAGCGCGCGCGAGCCCGCTCGGCCAGCTCGACCGGCACGTGGCGGCGGACCTCGCCGAACGTGTCGGCGCCCAGCCGCGCCGCCAAGCGCTCCGCGGCCGCCGCCTGCGAGCCGCCGTGCACGATCAGCCAGCGCCGCGGCTCGAGCTCGTCCGCGAGCCGCTCGAAGCTGCCCACGCCGAACACGATGCGGAAGCCCGGCTGGACGTGCTCGAAGCTCACGCCAGCACCAGCGCGGCGACGGCGTCCGCCTCCTCCGCGCGGATCGCGTGCGAGCCCGGCCGGAGGACACGCAGGTCGACCTGCGCGCCGCCGGCCGCGAGGATCTCGGCGCTCTCGCGCGTGCGCTCGACCGGCACCCAGTCGTCGTCCTCCGCCGTGGTGATCAGGACCGGCGTGCCGTCGAGGCCCGTCGGGCGCGTGAGCTCGCCGCCGGCGCCGATCAGGCCGCCCGACAGGCCGGCCACGGCGCGGTAGCGCCGCGGTTGGCGCGCGACGTACTCCAGCACGAGGCACGCCCCCTGCGAGAACCCGATCAACGAGGTGGCGTCGCCCACATACGCGTCGAGCGCCTCGAGCGCGTACGTCAGCCACGGCTCGTTGGCGGCCAGCGGCGCCGTGAACCGCTGCGGGTACCAGGTGCCGCCGGCGGCGGCCGGCAGCACGCAGCGCACGCCGTCCTTGGCGAGCCGCCCGGCGAGGTCGAGCAGCGCCTCCGGGCCGCTGCCGCGGCCGTGCACGAGCACCGCGGCGCCCGCGGCCTCCGCCGGCGCCGGCCCGAGCACGACGGGCTCGGGCTCAAGGTGCGGGTTGGTCACCGAGCAGCGGGTCGGTCAGCGACAGGGCGTCGGCATCGAGCTCGTCGTAGGCGTAGAACACGACCAGCAGGCCGCCGACCAGGCCGAGGTTCTTGACGAAGTGGACCTGCTGGCCGAGCTTGGTCTGCGGGTCCGGCTCCTTCCAGAACGGGTGCATGAAGTAGCTGGTGACGAGCAGGAACGCGACGAGCACCAGCGCCGCGACGTCCGCCCACACGCCGAGCGCCAGCGCCAGCGCGGCGAGGAAGATGACCAGTCCGCTGAAGGGCACCAGCAGCTTGGGAAACGGAGCCCGGTAGCTCTCCGCGTACCGCATGCCGGCGCCGCCGAAGTGATACCTGAACGCCGTCATCAGGAACACGACCGCGATGAGGATGCGAGCGATCAGGAACACCCAGTCCATCACGCGCCGACGCTACCGCACACCCGCACCGTGAGCTCGTGGATGGCGCGCACGCCGAGCTCGACGTCCTCGACGCGGCTGTCCTCTGCGCTGGTGTGGCTGACGCCGCCCAGGCTGCGGACGAACAGCATCGCCGCGGGCAGCACGCGGGCCATCTCGGAGGCGTCGTGCAGCGGCCCGCTGGGGAGCGAGTGGCACGCGCCGGCAAGCTCGCCGACGATGTCCTCGGCGACCGCGATCAGCTCGCGGTCGAAGGGAATCGGGTCGATCGCGAACACCGGCTCCCACGCGACCTCGCAACCCTCCTCGGCGGCGATCGCGGCGGCGTCGCGGCGGGCGGCGGCGAGCATGGCGGCCAGCTCGGCCGGGTCGAGCGCGCGCTGGTCGAGCGTGAGCTCGCAGGCGCCGTTGAACGCCGTCGGGATCCCGGGGGTCACGTGCACGGAGCCGGTCGTGGCGCGGGCGTCGGCGCGCCGCGCCGCATCGTCGCGGAACGCGACCGCGCTGCGCGCGGCGGCCATGAACGCGTCGCGCCGGGCGTCCATCGGCGAGGCGCCGGCATGCGCGTGCGCGCCCGTGAAGCGCAGGCGGTGGCGCTCGACGCCGAAGCTGCCGAGCACGACGCCGAGCGGCAGGCCGAGCCGCTCGAGCACCGGGCCCTGCTCGATGTGCAGCTCGAGGTAGGCGGCGGCGCCGCGCAGGCGCTCGCGCGCCTCGCCGGCGCGATCGAGGTCGACGCCGTGGGCGGCGAGCGCGTCCGGCAGCGCGACGCCGGCGGCGTCGGTCAGCCCGCGCACGGCGTCCGCGTCGAGCGTGCCGGCGCAGGCGCTCGAGCCGAGCAGGCTGCGGCCGAAGCGAGCGCCCTCCTCGTCGGCCCAGTCGACGAGCTTGACGGTCGTCGCGCGCGGCTCGGCGGCCAGCGCGCGCAGCACCTCGAGCGCGGCCACGACGCCGAGCGTCCCGTCGAGCCAGCCGCCGTCGGGCACCGAGTCGAGGTGGCTGCCGACGATCACGAATCGCTCGGAGTCGCCGGGCAGCGTCGCCCACGTGTTCCCCGCCGCGTCGCGATCGACGGTCACGCCGGGGATCGCGTCGAGCTCGGCGCGCAGCCAGTCGCGCGCCTCGATCCAGGTGTCCGTCCACGCCACGCGCTGGGCCCCGCGCTCGTCCGAGGTCAGCCGGCCCAGCTCGCGGAGGCCCTCGACGGCACGGGCGGTGTCGACCACCCGTGACAGCCTAACGAGTTAGGGTCCCCTAACGTCAATGTCGACGATGACCACTCCGATGGCCCTCGGCGAGCGCCGAACGCTGCCTCGGCTCGCCGGCCTGCCGCTCTGCGGCCTGGTGCTCGCCGCCGTCGTCATGGCCAGCATCGCGGTCGGCGCCAAGGGCATCCCCGTCGGCGACGTCGTCGCCGGCCTCTTCGGCGACGACGGCTCCGAGTCGGCCGCGATCGTGCGCGAGGTGCGCGTGCCGCGGACGCTGGTGGGGCTGGCGGTCGGCGTGGCGCTCGGCCTCGCCGGCGCGCTCATGCAGGCGCTCACGCGCAACCCGCTGGCCGACCCCGGCATCCTCGGCGTCGAGGCGGGCGCCGCCGCGGCGATCGTGATCGCGATCGCCGCCCTCGGCCTCACCGAGCCGCGCGCCTACATCTGGTTCTCGTTCCTCGGCGCGGCGGTCGCCTCGATCGTCGTCTACCTGCTCGGCTCGCATGGCCGGGCCGGCGCCACGCCGGTGCGGCTCGCGCTGGCCGGCACCGCGGTGACGTTCGCCCTGACCGCCTTCACCAACGGCGTCACGCTGCTCGACCCGGAGGCGTTCGACGAGTACCGGCACTGGGTGGTCGGCTCGCTGGCCGGGCGCGACATGCAGATCCTCGCCGAGGTCGGGCCGTTCCTGCTCCTCGGAGTGCTGGTCGCGCTCGTGCTGGCCCGGCCGCTGAACGCGCTCGCGCTCGGCGACGACCAGGGGCGCGCGCTGGGTGCGCACATCGGGCGCACGCGCGCGCTGGGCGCCGTGTCGATCACGCTGATGTGCGGCGCCGCCACCGCGGTCGCCGGCCCGATCGTCTTCGTCGGGCTGACCGTCCCGCACATGGCCCGCGCGATCGTGGGCGCGGACCAGCGCTGGGTGCTGGCCTACTCGGCCCTGCTCGCGCCGATCCTGCTGCTGACGGCCGACGTCATCGGCCGCGTCGTGATCTCGCCCGCCGAGCTCGAGGTCGGGATCGTCACGGCGCTGATCGGCGCCCCCGTGTTCATCGCGCTCGTGCGCCGGAAGCGGATCGCCCAGCTGTGACCGCCCTGGCCTTCGCCGGGATGTCGGTGCGCGTGCACACGCGCTCGCTGATCGTGTGCGGCGTGCTGCTCGCGGCCCTGCTGCTCGCCGCCGTCATCAGCATCGGCACGGGCGACTTCCCGCTGTCCCCCGGCGACGTCATCGCCGTCCTGGTCGGACAGGGCGACCCGGCGAGCGAGTTCATCGTCGAGACGCTGCGACTGCCGCGCGTGGCCGTGGCCGTCCTCGTCGGCGCCGCGTTCGGGATCGCGGGCGCGATCTTCCAGAGCATCTCGCGCAACCCGCTCGGCAGCCCCGACATGATCGGCTTCACCATGGGCTCGGTCACCGGCGCGGTGCTCGTGATCCTGGTGATCGACGGGACGACCGGCCAGGTCGCGCTCGGCGCGATCGCGGGCGGGCTCATCACCGCCGTCGTCATCTACCTGCTCGCGCTGCGCGGCGGTGTGCAGGGCTACCGCCTCGTGCTCGTGGGCATCGGCATCGCCGCGGTGCTCCAGGCGGTCAACGCCTACCTGGTGGCGCGCGCCACGCGCGAGGACGCCTACGAGGCGGCCCACTGGATGATCGGCAGCGTCAACGGGCGCGGCTGGGAGCACGTGTGGCCGGTCACGGCCGCGCTCGCCGTGCTGGTGCCGGCCGCGCTCATCCTCGCGCGGCCGCTCGCGCTGCTGGAGATGGGCGACGACGCGGCCCGCTCGCTCGGTGTCGCGGCCGAGCGCTCGCGGCTGGCGCTGGTGTTCGTCGGGGTCGGGCTGACGGCGGTGGCGACGGCGTCGTGCGGGCCGATCGCCTTCGTGGCGCTCGCCGCGCCGCAGATCGCGCGGCGGCTGACGCGCGCGGCCAACCCGGGCCTCGTCTCGGCGGCGCTGATGGGCGCGCTGCTGCTGGTGGTGAGCGACCTCGCGGCGCAGCGGCTGCTCAGCATCGACCTGCCGGTCGGCGTCATGACCGGCGCGCTCGGCGGCGTCTACCTGTGCTGGCTGCTCTCGACCGGATGGCGGCGGACGTGACGCGCCTGCGCGGCGACGACCTCGAGCTCGCCTACGACCAGCGCGTCGTGGCCGAGCGGCTCGGGATCGAGATCCCCGACGGCTCGTTCACGGTCATCGTGGGGCCGAACGCCTGCGGCAAGACGACGCTGCTGCGCGCGCTCGCCCGGCTGCTCAAGCCGCGACGCGGCGGCGTCTACCTCGACGGCGAGCTGATCACCTCGCGCCCGTCGAAGCAGGTCGCGCGCGAGCTCGGCCTGCTGCCGCAGAGCGCCATCGCGCCCGACGGGATCACGGCCGCCGACCTCGTCGCGCGCGGCCGCTACCCGCACCAGCGGCTGCTGCGCCAGTGGTCGGTGGAGGACGAGCGCGCGGTCGACGCCGCGATGGCCGCGACCGGGTGGACGACCTCGCCGACCGGATCGTCGACGAGCTGTCCGGCGGCCAGCGCCAGCGCGTGTGGCTGGCGATGGCGCTGGCGCAGGAGACGCCGATCCTGCTGCTCGACGAGCCGACCACGTTCCTCGACATCGCCCACCAGGTCGAGGTGCTCGACCTGTGCGCCGAGCTGCACGCCGAGCGCGGCCGCACGCTGGTCGCCGTCCTGCACGACCTCAACCACGCGTGCCGCTACGCCACCCATCTGGTCGCCATGCGCGACGGCGCGATCGTCGCCCAGGGCGAGCCGTCCGCCACGGTCTCGGCGGAGCTGGTCGAGGAGGTCTTCGGCCTGCCCTGCCGCGTGATCGACGACCCGGAGAGCGGGACGCCGCTCGTGGTGCCGGTCGCACGTCGGGTTAGGGCACCCTAAGCCGGACTTGTTAGGGTGCCCTAACTCATGACGCGCCGCCGCTTCCCGCTCCACGCGGGCCTCGCCGAGGTCGTGCGTATCACGGACGTCACGCCGAGCATGCGCCGCTTCGCGCTGCGCGCCGACGCGTTCGGCGACTTCGGCGTCGAGCAACCCGGCGAGATCGTCACGCTCGGCTGGCCCGGGCCCGGCCAGGAGCTCGTGCTGCCTCGCGTGGGCTGGCGCTTCCCCGCCGGCACTCCCCCGGAGCAGCACTGGCGCAACTTCACGGTCCGCTCGCACGATCCCGCGCGCGCGGAGATCGACGTGGACTTCTTCCTGCACGGCGATGCCGGCCGGGCGGCGGCCTGGGCCCTCCGCGCGGAGCTCGGCGACGAGATCGGCTTCGCCGGCCCGCGTACGCACTGGAAGGGCGGCAACCACGCCGACTGGTCGCTGCTGGTCGCCGACGAGACCGGGCTGCCCGCGCTGCTGGCGATCCTCGAGACGCTGCCGGCCGGGCACCGCACAACTGCGCTCGCAGAGGTGTCGGACAACACCGAGCGCCAGGAGGTCGAGTCCGCCGCGGACGTGGAGCTGGTGTGGCTCGTCCGCGGCGGCCGGCCGCCGGGCACCAGTTCGGTGCTGGCCGACGCCGTCGGCGAGCTCGCGCTGCCCGAGGGTCGTGGACGCGTCTGGGGCGGCGGCGAGGCGATGGCGATGCGAGCGGTGCGGGATGACCTCGGCGCACGCGGGGTTCCGCGGCGCTCGATGCAGGCGATGGGCTACTGGAAGCACGACACCACGCCCGAGGAGATGTGGTGACCCGCTAGAACGATGGGGAGTGGCCCGCCGTCGCTCCCGCTACAGCTCGCCCGGACCCCGCGCGGGCTCGGTGCTGCTCGACAGCCCGGTCCGCCGCCGCCGCCGGCGGCCGCGGATCGGCCGTTGGCTGCTCGTGCTCGCCCTGCTCGCGGCGGTGGCCGGCGGCATCTACGCGTGGCGCAGCCGCGAGGAGGCGGGCGCCGCCCGCCACGAGGCGGCGCAGCGCTTCGCGACGGCCTGGTCGCAAGGCGACCACGCCGCGATGTGGCGCGAGCTGAACGCGCGCGCCCGCGCGGCCACGCCCGAGCGCCGGTTCGTCACCGCCTACCGCAACGCCAACCGCGAGGCCGGCGTGCGCGAGGTCCGGGTCGGCCGGCTGGGGGCCGAGCGAGACGGCAAGGTCGCCTTCCCGGTCGAGATCCGCACCGACATCTTCGGCACGCTGCGCGGGACGATCGCGCTGCCGGTCTCCGACGACGGCGTCGGCTGGGACTTCTCGCTGCGCCTGCCGGGCCTGCGCCGCGACGAGGCGGTGGTGCGCCGCGCCGGCCCGGCGCCGCGGCGCGGGACGGTGCTCGCCGCCGACGGCTCGCCGCTCGACCTGCCGGCGCTGGCCTCCGGGCTCGAGCGGATGCACGACGATCGGCTGTCCGGTCATCCGGCCGCACGGCTGTTCTTCGGCGAGCGCGAGATCGCGCGCACCCGCGCCCGCCGCGGGCGGCCGGTGCGGACCACGATCGAGCCGCAGCTGACGCGCGCGGCCACGGCCGCGCTCGGCGACCGGCTCGGCGGCGTGGCGGTCATCCGCCCGCGCGACGGATCGGTGCGCGCGCTGGCCGGCCTGGCGGTGTCGGCCCCGCAGCCACCGGGATCGGTGTTCAAGATCATCACCGCGGCCGAGGCGCTCGACGCGCGGATCGTGCGGCCGGACACGACCTACCCGGTGCGGACGGCGGCGACCCTGTCGGGCGTCACGCTGCGCAACGCGGGCGGCGAGGCGTGCGGCGGCACTCTGACCAACTCGTTCATCCACTCCTGCAACTCGGTCTTCGCGCCGCTGGGGGCCAAGCTCGGCGCGCGCCGGCTCGCGCGTGCCGCGCGCGAGTTCGGCTTCGGCGAGCGGCCGCCGATCCCGGGGGCCAAGCCGAGCACGATCTCGCCCGCGGCCGAGCTGCGCGACGACCTGGCGGTGGGTGCGGCGGCGATCGGCCAGGACCGCGACCTGGCGACGCCTTTGACGATGGCAAGCGTGGGCGCCACGATCGCGACCGGCGGCCGCCGCGCGAAACCGCGCATCACCACGCTCGAGCGCGTCCGCCGGCGTCGCGTCGTCTCCTCGCGCGCTGCGCACGACGTGCGCGACATGATGATCGGCGTCGTGCAGTCCGGCACCGGCACGGCCGCCGCGCTGCCGGGCGTGCAGGTGGCGGGCAAGACCGGCACCGCCGAGCTGGTGCCGAACTCGACCGACCCGAAGGACGCCAACGCCTGGTTCGTAGCCTTCGCGCCGGCCGACCGCCCGCGCGTGGCCGTCGCGGTCATGCTCGTGGGCGCCGGGTTCGGGGGGACGGCGGCGGCGCCGGTCGCGCGCGAGGTGCTCGCGGCGGCGTTGTAGCGCGGGCGAACGTCAACTGCGGCTGGGTAGGGAGGTTGGGGAGCCGGCCGCGCGCCTGATTTCGGCGTCGAATCCTGGATAGGGGTCGCTATCCGACCCCAGGGCAGGACTCGCCGAGGAAAACCGGCCGCGCCGACCCCACCGCCTCCCTACCCAGCCGCAGTTGACGTTCGCCGGCGCCCCGCCTACGCCCGCAGCAGCAACCGCAGGATCGGCTCGGCCCGCCGCGCGTCGGGCTGCTCGCCGGTGATCAGGTCGAGGTAGGTGTAGGACTCGATCAGCCGCACGATCACGTAGGCGACCTCGCGCAGGTCGACCGGCAGGTCGAGCCGCCCGGCCTCGGTCTCCTCGGCCAGCAGGTCGTGCATCGCGTCGATCAGCCGCGGCTGGAAGCCGGTCTCGTGGCGGGTCAGCAGGCGCATCGCCGACTCGCCCTCCTCGCCCAGCCAGCGCTTCATGCCCGGGTTGGTGATGACGTCGTCGAGGAAGCGGGTCACGACCTGGACGAGCCGCTCCGGGCCGGTCGCCGTCACCTCGGCCTCGATGTTGTCGAGCGTGCGGCGGGCGAGCGACCAGATGACCTCCACGAGCAGCGTCTCGCGCGAGCCGACCCAGCGGTAGAGCGTCACTCGGCTCACGCCGAGCTCCTCGGCGAGGCTGCTCATGTCGATGCGCTCGCACGCCAGGAAGCGCTTGCGTGCAAGCAGGAAGGCGTCGAGCGCAGTCGGCCGCGTATGTAACATCGCGCAAAGGTGTAACAAGGTGCGACGAGTCCGGCTACTCATATTGTCGACCATCGCGGGGTTGCTGGTCGTGGCCTCGCCGGCCTCCGCGGACCGCGTCTTCACCGTCGACGGTGCCGCGGCGCCCGGGCCGGCGCGCTACGACCGCGTGCGCGTGATCGAGCAGGGCCCGCGCAAGGCGGGCAACGTGCTCGTGCTGGTCCCTGGCACCTCCGGCGGCGCGGCGTACTTCCGCCCGGTGGCGAGCGACATCGTCGCCGGCCTGCCGGGCTGGAAGACGTGGTCGGTCGACCGGCGCGAGAACCTGCTCGAGGACCACTCGGTGCTCGAGCCGGTGGTGGCGCGCGAGCGCCCGGCTCGCGACGCCTTCCGCTACTACCTCGAGTCGCTCACCGACACGTCGATCGCGCCGCGCTTCACGCCGGTGGGGGACGCGGCCTACGCGCGGCGCTGGGGGATGGGCGTGGCGATCCGCGACCTGCGCAACGTGATCCGGGCCGCGCGCCGCGGCGGCCGGCGCGTCGTGCTCGCCGGTCACTCGCTGGGCGCCACGATCGCCATCGCGTACGCGACCTGGGACTTCGGGGGCCGCGCGGGGGCGCAGGACCTCGCCGGCCTCGTGCTGATCGACGGCGGCAGCGGCCGGGCGCCGATCCGCCGGTCCGAGGCCCGCGGGGAGCTCGACGAGTTGGCCGGCGGCTCGCCGTTCCTCGACCTCAGCGGCTTCGGTCTGCCGTGGGCGATCGGCGTGCTCAACGCGGTCGGCTCCACGCTGGCCGTGCAGGAGCCCGACGCGCCGGCCGTCATCGCCGCCTGGCAGCCGCTGCCGGCCAACCTGCGGCCGCCGGTGCCGGCCACCAACGCGGGCGGCTACGGCTACGCGGTCGACAACGACACCTCGCCCGCCGACCTGGCGCTCGTGCACATGCACATCGGCGGCCTCGCCGCCGCCGGCGACCCGCGCCCGTGGGCCGACGGCGAGCTCGGCACCGTCGCCCGCGCGGCCGAGATGTTCTCCGGCATCGAGGGCATCGACGGCACGGCGTGGTACCACCCGCGCCGGCTGTCGCTCGACGGCCAGGCGGTGGCCGGGGGCGTCGCCAACCCGGCTCAGCGGCTGCTCGGGGTGCGCGCCACGCACGGCCGCGACCTCGAGCTGCCGATCTACGCGATCGAGACCTCGCTCGGCGCCGGCCGGGTGCTGAAGGGCGCCCGCGCGCTGGCCCGCCGCTCGCACGTGAAGGCCACGCTCGTCGACCGCCACACGACGTACGACCACCTCGACCCGCTGTCGGCGGTGCGGGCCGAGAACGCGTTCGTGAAGACGGTCATCCCGTTCCTGCGTCGGGCGAGGTAGCCAGCGACAGGTAGCTGTAACCGCTGTCGCCCGGGACCATGCCGGGGCAGCCGGCGCGCAGGTCCTCGCAGGTGAAGCCGTCGACGTCGAGCCGCGAGCGGTAGTAGAAGGAGAACAGGCTGCCCTCGGCGTCCCGCCAGCCGGTCGTGAGCAGCCGGGCGTCGGCGGCCGGGTCGCCCTTGACGTACCTGTCGAACCAGGCGGTCGTGTACCAGGCCGTCAGGTCGGCGCCGCGCAGCGTCGCGCCGAAGGCCGGGTTCGGGATGAAGCTGAACTCGTAGTGGGTGCCGCCGCGGATCACGAGCTGGCCGGTGTCGACGCCCGCACGGCTGTACTCGAGCGACTGCTCCGACTTCGCCAGCGGGTCGGGATCGCCGGTGTTGGGCGTGGCGATCAACCCGTAGTCGGCGGAGAGCCCGAGCGCGGGCTTGGTGATCGGCGCCGGCGTGCGCGCGCTCGGGTCGGCCGGGCACGGGCGCGCACCGAGGCGGCCGTCCCCGCCCGGATCGGGCGCGCCGAGGTTGTCCCACGCCACGATCGCCTTCACACGCGGGTCCCACTGGCCGACGTAGGAGACGCCCGCCGCGCCATAGGAGTGGCCGGCCAGGCCGATGCGCTCGCGGTCGAGCAGGTGGGCGAACGGGTTGTGGGCGGCGTTGAGGCCGGCGGCGACGCGGCGGTCCTGCTTGGCGGCGTGGCTCGTGCCCGTCTCGCAGCTCGGGCGCGGAGCGAACGGGCGGTCGGGCGTGGAGAGGAAGAAGTCGAGCGCGTCGACGGTGCCGTCGAAGAACGGGCGGCCGTCGCTCTGGGCCGGCACGCCCTCGTTCGCGTCGGGTCCCTCGCCGAGCACGTCCGATTGCCCCTGGCCCTGCGGGTCCCAGGTGAGAACGACGTACCCGGCCTTGGCCAGCGCCTGCGCGGCGTACCAGTACATCTGCTCGTCGGCCTGGACCGACCCGTTGGTGATCACCACTCCGGGGCGCCGCGGCGGCCCGGCCCGGGTGGCCCAGACGTGACCCGAGATCGTGGCGCCGTTGCGCGCGGTCCACAGCACGGGCTCGACGAGGCCGTAGCCCTTCGGGCCCCAGTCGTAGAGCCGCGGGTCGCCGGCGCAGCCGTCCTCGCCGCTGGCGCACAGGTTGGCCGAGAAGCTGCGCTCGGGGTCGGCGATCTGGGCCTGGCGCGAGGCCAGCGCGTTGGCGAGACCCACTCGGCGCAGCAGCAGCTGGCCCTCGGGCGAGCCGTAGATCGCCGCCCGCTCGGTCGTCTTGGCGAAGTTGCGCGCCTCGGTCGCCGGGTCGAACGCGGCCGCGCTCCCCGCTGCCGCCAGGCTCCCGATCACCGCCGCCGCCAACCCCCGCCAGAGCATGCGAGGCACTGTAAAGCGGAGCGTCGGCGGGCGCGCCGGTTCAGCGACGAAGGCGGAGCGTGCGCTCCGGGCCGCTCCCGGTGACGACGGTGACCGTCAGGCCGCGCCGGCTCAGCCGACGCGAGCGGCGATCCAGCAGACCCCTTCGCCCGCCCGCAAGTCGCCTCCGTCGAGAACGATCGCCCGCCTGTCTCGCCGCCGTTCGACCCTCGCCGAACCGTGCCTCCGAGCCGGACCGCGAGACGGCGAGCCGCGACCGCCACGCCGACAGCAAGCACCTCCGCGTCGTCCTGCGCGAAGCCGAGCCGTATTGTGACTGCACGGGCGCGCCGTCGCCGGCGGGCGGCGATGCCGGTCCGCGGGAGCTCGTTCTCTTCCGGCGGATCGCCGTCCTCGACGTGCGGGTCGTCGACCACGGGCGGGTCGCTCGCGCACGGCGCCGGATCACCGGGCCGGATCCGGTCGACGGTCTCGGAGTAGCCGCGCTCGTTCTCCCCCTGCACGCGCACGCGCACGGTAGCGGCGTCGTCCAGGCGACCAGGCGCGGAAGGTCGCGCTGTTGTAGCCCACGTCGTCGCAGCTCGCGCCGTCCTGCGTGCACCGGCCGCCAGGTGTGGTGGACGTAGTCGGGTGGTCGCTCCACTCGCCGCGGTCGGCGAACAGCGTCTCGGTCCGGTCACGCCCCGCACGACCGCACGCGTACTCACCGGCCGTCGCTCGCCGGCGGCGGGCACGGCGCCGATCCAACCACCCGTCAACCTTCCCGGTGCCGATCGGCCGCATCCACGAGCGCTGGTCGTGTCGTCCGCTACGAGGAGAACTGGGTCGCCGCGCTGGTCGGGCTGCGCGGCGCCGTCGAGCGGCACACGGAGGAACGCCGTCGTGAGCGAGCGTGAGCTGCTCCACAGCATCGTGATCGCCGCCCCCATCGAGCTTCCCCTCTCCCTTTTGCTCTCGTATCGCGCCCGTCACGGCGGCCCGCTCCCCGCGCGACCTGTTCTCTTCGTCACCTCCCGGAAGCTCCACCTCTCGTCGCGGATCATCACCACGTCTCGCGGCGGGCGCTTCGACGCAGCCCGCTCCGCGGCGTCGCGCCACCGTGACGTCGCGGTGTGGGCCGAGCTGACGCGGCCGTCGGCGGCCGCCAGCGGGCGATGATGGACACCGTTCTCGACAGCACGCTCGAGCCGGGCGCACCGCTCTTCTACCCAAGTGCCACCGACGGCACGCGCGTGTTCCATCGTCGCGAACGACCCCCCATCAGCACGCCGCCGTCCGCAACGGCGATCGCCGATGTGGTGCTGTGGGGCTTCGGCTGCCAGCGACCGACCGAGCCGTCCGCCCGTACGACCGCGGCGCGGTCGCGCTCGACGCCGCCGATCTCCCAGAACCAGCCGGCCGCGTGACCTCGCCGCCGGCGGTCGCGAGCGAGAAGACGTTGTCCTCGTAGCCGATCCGCGGCGCGTCGGGGTCGACGCTTCCGTCGGCGCGGAGCCGCGCGAAACCCTCTGGACCACCCGAGGCGCCGAGGTACCAGAACTCGCCGCCGACCCAGGCGCCTCCAGCTCCGTCCGGGACCAGCGCGTGGACCGAGTCCGGGAAGCCGTTCGGAGTGACGATCGAGCCGTTGGCCGCGTGACCTCGAGGATCGATCCACCGCACCGGCTGTCGCACACCCAGCGCGTCACCGACCGGCGCGACGACCCGTTCACCGTCGTCACGTGGACGCTGGCGACGGCTAGGTCGCCGGTCGCGGCATCGCGCGTGACGATGCGCCTGCGCTCCTGCCCGCCGACCGTCGCGAACGTGCCGCCGAGGTCGACGCGACCGTCCGCGGCGTACAGCTCTGACACCTTCCAGCCCGGCGCCGGCACGGCCGGCCCGACCGCGCCCGTCACCGGGTCCAGCCGCGGGAGGAACGGCCGTTCCTGGTCGGCGGCGAAGCGGGTGAAGCTGCCACCCACCCACAGCGAGCCGCCGGCGAGCGCCAGCCCGTCGACGCGGCCGGCCTCCGTCGGGCCGCAGCACTCGTACCACAGTGCCATCCGAGCGTCGAAGGCGGTCACCTGGTTGGTCTGAAGGTCGATCGCCGCGAGGTCCCGTCGCTGGACAGCGGTGACCGTCCGGAAGCCGCCGACGGCCGCCACCTGCCCGCCGGCCGCCTCGAGCTCCTGTACCGAGCCACGGGGACCGGGCGGCGCCCAGGGCAGGAACTCGCCGGTCTCGAGGTCGAACGCCGCCAGCCCGTTACGCGGCTCGTCGCCGACCTTCGTGATGCCGTTGACGTACACCGTGCGGCCCGAGACGGCGAACGTGCGCGGGCTCCACCAGACATCCTCGAACCACGGCAGCAGCTCGCCGGTGGCGCGGTCGTAGGCCGCCAGCCCGTGGCGCGCGCCCTCGCGCGTGGCGGTGACGCCGCCGGCGATCACAACGTCGTCGGTGACCAGCAGCTCGCCAGCCGAGGGCGAGTCGCCGTGGACGTGGTACTCGACCGGCACCAGGCTCGCGTCGCTCTCCCGCGCCGCGACGATCGCCGTCATCTCCCCGCCGTCGACGACCCAGTGGATGTCGCCGCTCATGTACACGACGTCGTCCTGCACGTCGACCGACCCCACGAGTTGCCGCGGATCTGCGGGTCCCAGTCGAGCACGCGGCCGCTGTCGCGGTCGATGGCGACGACGTGGGCGCGATCCTCGCCGTCGATGCATCGAAGCTGCCTGCTGCGTAGAGCCGGTCGCCGTGCAGCTCGAACTGGCCGACGCCGCCGCCCGCGCCGCGCGGCAGCCACGGGCGCAGCGCGCCCGTGGCCGCGTCGGCGGCGACGAGGTTCCAGCGCTGCTCGCCGCGGACGCGGCGGAAGCTCCCGCCCACCCACAGCGTGCCGGTCGTGCGGTCGAGCGCGAGGTCGCCGACACCGCCCTCGACGTCCATCCGAAGGCCGGGTCGACGGTCCCGTCGGCCAGCAGGTGCACCACGGCGCGGCTGTACCGTCCCTCACGCGCGCGAAGCCGCCGCCGACGTACCAGCCACCTGCACCGCCGGAGCTCGATCGGCGCCGCGGAAGAAGCCGTTGACGTCCTCGTCGGCAGCGAAGGAGCGGAACGTCCGCTGCACCGATCCGTCGGAGGCCGAGAGCAGGACCATCGGCCCACGGCGACCGATCTCGGTGAAGTTGCCGCCACTACGCCGTCGTCCCGTCGTCACGATCTCACACGCTCCCGTCACACCAACGCTCGGAACGAGAAGGCTCCGCGCGCCGCGCGCGTGCCAGCAACGCGAGAACACATCCAACCACCTTGCCCATCCAAGACGCCTCCTCGAGAACATCCGTGTCTCCCGCCGTTCCCATTACCCCGGATGCCGGTGACTCATGCTCGAAGCTCTGAGGCACAACCGGCACCGCGAAACGCGGTACGGTCGACAATGGGCAGGGGGATCGACATGACGACCCCGCGATCAACCCGAGACGAGGCCCCCGCAGACGCGTCGTGGGCGGATGAGCCCCGCCGCGCCGCCGAGCTCGAGGAGCTGCTGGTACACGGCGGAGCAGCCGTGATCGCCACCGACCTCGACGGCGTGATCACCCACTGGAACACCGGCGCGCAGCGGTTGTACGGCTGGTCCGTCACGGAGACGGTCGGGCTTCCGTTCCTCGACCTGCTCGTGGCGCCGGGCGACCGCCGGAGGGCCGAGGAGAACATCGAGAGCATCCGCCGCACCGGCGGCTGGGAGGGCGAGTTCGACCTGCGGTGCAAGAACGGCGAAAGCCTGTTGGCCTACGTGCGGGTCGCGGTCATCAAGGACGACGCCGGCCGCCCCGTCGGGATGCTCGGGCTGTCGATGGACGCCGCGCAGCCGCCCACTCAGCCGTGACGCGGCGCCCGCCGGTGGCGGGCGCCGCGGGTGTCGGTTGGATCAGGCCGGGACGGGCGCGACCTGCGGCTCGTGCTCGAGCTTCGGCAGCCAGCCGAGCCGCTTGGGCAGGTACCAGTTGCGCTCGCCGAGCAGCTTCATGCGTGGCCGGGAGCAGGACGGCGCGGATGATCGTCGCGTCGATCAGGATCGCGGCGGCGAGGCCGACGCCGATCTGCTTGGCGAGCTGGTCGCTGCCGAGCGCGAAGGAGCCGAAGACGGCGACCATGACGAGCGCGGCGCTGGTCACGACGCCGGCGGTGCTCTTGATGCCGTGGGCGACCGCGTCGTCGTTGCTCATGCCGCGGTTCACGGCCTCGCGGACGCGGCTGAGGATGAACACGTGGTAGTCCATCGAGAGGCCGAACAGGATCACGAACAGGAACAGCGGGATCACGGGGGCGACGCCGCCGACCGACTGGAAGTCGAGCAGCTTCTCGCCGTGGCCGTCCTGGAAGACGAGCACGAGGATGCCGTAGGCGGCGCCGACCGACAGCAGGTTGAGGACGATCGCCTTGATCGGCACGACGATCGAGCGGAACGTGACCAGCAGCAGGATGAACGCGAGGCTGAGCACGAAGCCGAACACGAGCGGCGCGCGCGAGGTCATGGCGTCGATGAAGTCCTTCGAGCCGGCCGTCACGCCGGTCACGGCGACCTCGGCGCCGGGCAGCCTGCCGACGGTGGCCGGGACGACCTCGGAGCGCAGCACCTCGAGCGAGCGCTCGGAGGCGGCGTCGGTGCCGCTGCCCTTGACCGAGAGCGCGACGACGGCGACGGTCCTGTCGGGGCTGATCTCGACGTGCGAGGGCTCGGAGAGCTGGCCGGTGGCCAGCGCCCGGTCGTGCAGCTGCTCGATCGCGGCCTGGACCGGCGCGGCCGTGACGTCGTCGGCCTTGATCACGGTCGTGGCCGGGACGGCGCCGCCGGGGAAGGCGGCCTGGAGCCGGTCGTGGGTCTGGATGACCGGCTGGCTGCGCGAGTAGCCGTCGAAGCCCGGGTTCTTGAACTGGATGCCGAGCGCGGGGATGCAGAGGGCGACGAGCAGGCCGCCGGCGATCACCGTCGACACCAGCGGGCGCTTCGAGGACGCGGGTGAGGATGGCGCCCCAGACGCGCGACTCGCCCTTGTTCGCGTGGCGGCGCTTGGTGATGAAGGGCACGCGGCCCTTCTCCAGCCAGTTCTTCCGGCCCAGGAACGCGAGCATCGCGGGCAGGAAGGTCAGCGAGCCGAGCATCGCCACGGCGACGACGAGCATCGTGCCGATGCCGAAGCCGACGAAGATCGGGTTGCCGGCGAACAGCAGCCCGGCCATCGCGGTCATCACGGTCAGGCCCGAGATGAGCACCGCGCGGCCCGACGTGGCGGCGGCGACCTCCACCGCGGCCTCGACCGAGCGGCCGCGGTCGCGCTCCTCCATCACGCGGCGTGAGTAGAACATCGCGTAGTCCACGCCGACGGCGAGGCCGATGATCACCACGAGCTCGGCCACGTCGGCCGGCAGCGCGTAGAGGCTGGCTGACCGGCCCGAGCAGGCCGACCGTGGCCGCGACGGCGCTGGCGCCGAGCACGAGCGGGAGCCCGGCGGCCACGACCGCGCCGAACGCGACCAGCAGGATGATCAGCAGCAGGACGTTGGAGATCAGCTTCGACTGCTTGCCGTCCTTCGCGTCCTGCGCGGCGATCGCCTTGGTCGCGGAGACCTCGCCGAACTGCTCGACCCGCACGTCCGGATGAGCGGCCTGGGCGGCGGCCACGGCGGCCAGCGGCTGCTCCACGAGCTTCTCGGCCTGCTCCTCGCTGCCGCGCAGCTCGAAGCTCACGAGGACCGAGCGGCCGTCCTTGGAGGCGAGCGGGCGCGTCGATCCTCCGTGACGCCGTCGATCCGCTCGAGCCGGCTCACGACGTCCCCGCACGGCGGCGGTCACCTCAGGATCGCCGGCCCGCTCTTGCCCTGGACGAGCACCTGCTCGCCGCGCCTGGTCGGGGAAGCCGGCGGCCTCGACGATCATGTCGCCGCGCTTGGACTCGCCGCTGCCGGCCGCCGACTCGTCGAGATCGTTCTGGCCGATCTTGCCGCCGACGACGACGGCGAGGACGACGAACAGGATCCAGCCGAAGATGGCCGCCTTGCGGTGCTGGGCGCTCCATCGACCGACGCGCGCTGCGAGATTGCTGGGCTGCATGACGGCTCCTCCGTCGCGGTTCGTACGCTGTAAGAAGAGCTTAGTCGTACACTGTAAGATGGCGCAAGTGGGGCAAACCGAACCATCGACCGACCACCGACCGAGCGCCGCTGAGCAGGGAGCGCGTGCTGGAGACGGCCGTGACGCTCGCCGATCGCCACGGGCTCGAGTGGCTGTCGATGCGCAAGCTCGCCGACGAGCTCGGCGTGGCGGCGATGTCGCTCTACTACTACGTGCCCAACAAGGTGGAGCTCATCGACGGGATGATCGACATCGTCTTCAGCGAGATCGAGCCGCCGTCGCTCGAGCTCGACTGGAAGACGGCGATGCGCCGGCGGGCGGTCTCAACCCGCGAGGCGCTCAACCGCCACCGCTGGGCGGTCGGCAACATGGAGGGGCGCACCGACCACGGGGCGGCGAACCTCCGCCTCCACGACGCGGTGCTCGGGTGCCTGCGCGCGGCCGGCTTCTCGATCGAGATGACCGTCCACGCCTACTCCGTCCAGGACGCCTACATCTACGGCTTCGCGCTCCAGGAGACGCGACATGTCGTCCCAGACGCCCGGACGACTTCGCGGCGGAGGCACAGCGGCAGATGGCCGCGTACGAGGACGTGCTGGCGGACTACCCCCACCTCGTCGAGGTGGTCGGCGGCTACGTCGCGGAGTCGGGCTACGACTACGACACGGAGTTCCTCTTCGGCCTCGACCTCATCCTCGACGGCCTCGACCGGCTCCGTTAACCAGAAAGCCCCGCAGGAGCGGGGCTTTCGGCCGTCGGCGGTGGGCTGTCACCACCATCGTCGGCGGATAGCGGGGGCGGGATTCGAACCCGCGACCTTCGGGCTATGAGCCCGTTCTTGCCTTGCCGCTAAGAGCATTCGACGTTACCACTTCGGCGCTGGAGCGCGATCTCACCTGCCTCAGTCTCGGAGCTTCCGGCCGATGAACGGAGGTGATGCGTAGTCGATGGACACGGATAGCGCTGCTGCTGAGCACGGCGATCACCGCTGCGGTCGTTTCCGCGTTCACGGCGAACGCCGCCACCATCACCGGCCATGACGGCCAGACGCCCATGTTCCAGTCGTGGGTGGACGCCGCCGCACCGCTCGTGCCATTGCCGAACGTCCCGATCGAAGTCATCCAGGAGCCGTGCCCGCCGGAAATCGCGCGTGACGCGTATTGGTGCATGGACCCGAAGAGCACTCCGACCCGAGTGTGGACCGGTACCAACTCGGCCTACCTATGGGAGCTGCCGGGTCTCTATTCGGAAGGCGACCGCCTCACCACACGGCTGACGTTCCTTCACGAGATCGGTCACGTATTCGATCTCGCTGCCCCCGGCCGGAAGGGCTATCGGCGCGCGTTCATCCGCGTCATGGGCAAGCGCTGGTCGGGTTGGTGGTGGTCCCCGTATGAGCAGTTCGCCATGGCATACGCGTTCTGCGCGATGTACCCGCACTACGACGACGCCGCCTTCGCCCGCACCGTGTGGTGGGGCTACGACTACAACCCGACCCGCGAGCAGTACGAGCGGGTCTGCTTCGTGATCCGTCACGCGTCGCAGTACAACCGACGCGGACGCCTCAAGAAGAACCCGACCCCCCGACGGTCCCGTGCCGTCCCATCAGCCACTCGCGTCAGCTTGTAGTGACGCTTTGTGGCCTCGACCCGCGGGGCCGTGGTTCGCGTTCCACGGCTCAGGATGGGTGCGCGAACTCCCTGCGTATGGCGACGAAGTCGACCCTGGGAGCTGCCGCGCCGACTTGTCCGATGGGTAGGCGGGGCCGACGCAGTGTCAGATCGGTTGCCCCGCGCGCGCGCCGCTAGGTCGACGCCGGGCGTAGGTTCGATCCGCAGGTGCCGAGGAGCGCGGCCACCCGGCCCGGATGTGGCGCATGTCGGTGGGCCGATCCGGCGCGCGCTCCTGGTCCGAGAGGTTAGGAGGTCGGCATGGCCGGTTTCGATCGGCGCGCATTCGTGTGCCGTTTCAACAGCATGCGCTCGATTTCACGTGCGCGGAGGTGGGTCATGAGCAGGTCTGTCCTGATGCTCGCGTTCGTGCTGCTGGTGACCGCCGGAGGTTCGGCCACCGCCGCCAGCCTGATCGACCAGCGGCGACGTCAAGAACGGGTCGCTCAAGAGCGAGGACATCAAGAACGGCACGCTCCAGCACTCCGACATCAAGGACGGCACGATCGACAAGGACGACATCAAGATGGAGTCGATCACGCTCAACCGGCTGTCAGGAGAACACGCAGGACGAAGATCAACGAGGGCGCCGGCGGCGCCGCCGGACCCGCCGGACCCGCCGGACCCGTCGGACCCGCCGGGGCCAGCAGGCGTGTCCGGCTACGAGGTCGCGACCTTCAAGTACGACGAACGTCGGCGCCGGCAACTTCGCCACGGTCGCCTGCTCTGCTGGCAAGGTCGCCGTCGCCGGTGGCTACTGGTTCAACACGGCGGGCAACAACGACTTCGACTTCGCCCACGAGCGCCATCACGAACGGCACCGCCGTCATCGCCTCGTTCCCCGGCCGCATGGATTTCGACGGCGTCGACAACATCCCGAACACCGCCGGACGACAACACCGTCATACCGAACGACAACTCCGGCTGGATCGTGCAGCTGAATGACAGGCCGGGCCAAGACCACGGGGGACCACCCGGGTACTCCGAGTAGGACTTCGATCAGGCGACCTGACGCTGTACGCGGTCTGCGTCAACGCGTAACTGCACCGGCGCTCCACTCGCCCTGACGGAACGGAAGCCCGCCACGTGCGGGCTTCCGTCAGATGATCAGCGGTTCTCTGCGAACACTATAGTGGCTGCGGCCGGACCAGACCCGTAGAACGACGAAAGCCCCGCGTCAGCGGGGCCTTCGTGAGTAGCGGGGGCGGGATTCGAACCCGCGACCTTCGGGTTATGAGCCCGACGAGCTACCTGGCTGCTCCACCCCGCGTCGCGACCAGGCATCTTATCAACTGAACCGCTCCCTGAGAGTCTTCTTCGAGAACTTCCCGACCGACGTCTTGGGCACCTCGTCGATGAACTCGACGTGCTCGGGGATCCACCATTTGGCGACCCGGTCGGAGAGGAATTCGCGCAGTGCGTCGGCGTCGAGCTGCTCGCCGTCCTCGGCCACGACGCAGGCCAGCGGCCGCTCGCCCCACTTCTCGTCGGGCACCCCGATCACCGCCGCCTCGCGGACCGCCGGGTGGGCCATGATCTCGTTCTCGAGCTCGACCGAGGAGATCCACTCGCCGCCCGACTTGACGAGGTCCTTCGTGCGGTCGACGAGGCGGATGTAGCCCTCCGGCGAGATCGTCGCGACGTCGCCGGTGCGCAGCCAGCCGTCGTCGGTGAACTGCGACTTCGTGCCCTGCTCGTCGCGGTAGTAGCCGGCCGCCACCCACGGGCCGGCGACCTGGAGCTCGCCGCGCGCCTCGCCGTCCCAGGGCAGCTCGTCGGCCGTGCCGGGCTCGACGATCCGGCACTCCATCAGCGGCGTGACGATGCCCTGGGTGGAGCGCACGTCGGCCAGCTCCTCCTCGGACCGGTCCGCGACCGTGGTCTTGATCCGGCAGACGGAGCCGAGCGGGCTCGTCTCGGTCATGCCCCAGGCGTGCAGGATCGGGTGGCCGAGCTTCTCGCGGTAGGCCTCGGACAGCACCTTCGGGACCGCCGAGCCGCCGCACAGGATCGCCCGCAGCGCCGAGACGTCGCGGCCCACGAGCTCGTCGAGCGCGCCCATCCAGATCGTCGGCACGCCGGCCGCCAGCGTCACCTTCTCGTCCTCGATCAGCTCGGCGATCGCCTTCGGCGTCATCTGCGGCCCGGGGAACGCGAATGCGCTGCCGGCCATCACGCCCGCGTGCGCGAGGCCCCACGCGTTGGCGTGGAACATCGGGACGACCGGCATCACGACGTCGCGCTCCGACACCGCCACGGTGTCGGCCAGCATCGCGCCGATCGAGTGCAGCACGCTCGAGCGGTGCGAGTAGACGACGCCCTTCGGGTGGCCCGTCGTGCCGCTCGTGTAGCACATGGCCGCGGCCTGGTTCTCGTCGTCGATGCGAAATTCCGCCGGCTCGGCGCCCGCCAGCAGCTCCTCGTACTGCAGGATCCGATCGTCGTCCGGCACGTCGCCGGCGCCGTCGTCCATCACCACGATGTGGCGGACCGACTCGAAGCCGTCGACGAGCGGCCACAGCGTCGAGACCAGCGAGCGGTCGGCGAAGATCACCTCGTCCTCGGCGTGGTCGACGATGTAGCTGATCTGCTCGGGGAAGAGCCGGATGTTGAGCGTGTGCAGCACCCGCCCGCTGCACGGGGCGGCGAAGTAGAGCTCGAGGTGGCGCGCCGAGTTCCAGGCGAACGTCGCCACGCGGCCGTCGCCGGAGATGCCGAGCTCTTCCAGCGCTCCCGCGAGCCGGCGCGTGCGGTCCGCCCACTCGGCGTACGTCGTGCGCTCCTTGCCGGTCGCCGTCAGCGTGGTCATCGTCTTCTCGCCGAACAGCCGCTCCGCGCGCCCGAACAGGTGCGTCAGCGTCAGCGGATAGGACGACATCAAGCCCTGCATCTCTCCTCCTCGGTCAAAGCCCCAGGCGCGGCAGCTCGATCGCGGGGCATCGGTCCATGACCACCCGCAGCCCGGCCGCCCGGCCGCGCTCCGCCGCCGCCTCGTCCACCACACCCAACTGCATCCAGACCGCCCGCGCGCCGATCTCGACGGCCTCGTCGACGTGCGTCCCCGCCACGTCCGCCCGCCGGAAGATGTCGACCACCTCGACGTCGGCCGGGATCGCGTCCAGCGTCGGGTAACTGCGCTCGCCGAGGATCTCGGACGCCATCGGGTTGACCGGGATCACCTCGTACCCGCGGCGCTGGAGCATGGAGGCGATGCGGTGGGAATCGCGATCCGGATCAGGCGAGCATCCGACCACGGCCCACACGCGCGTGCCGGTGAGGATGGCGCGCACGTCGTCGACCTCCGGCAGCAGCGGCGACTGCGGGTGGGCGGCCATCCCGCGGCGCTCGGCGAGCCGGTCGAGCACGAGCGCGGTGTCGGCGATCGGGACGCCGGTCAGGTGCTCCTCGCGCGCCTCGAAGTCGGCCACGATGCCCGCCAGCATGCCCGCGTAGGCCGGGCGGTCGCGCCGCGTCAGCGCGGCGACCGCGCCCGCGGCGCGGCCGAACGCCTCCGACCCGGCCAGCATCCCGTCGGCGGCGCGGCCGGCCGCCTCGTCGTCGCCGTCGGCCAGCGCCGCGAGCGCGAGCGCCCAGCAGGCCGGCGGCGAGTCGCCGACGACATCAGTGAGCTGCTCGCGCACGTACGGAGCCGGGTTCTCGCCGGCCAGGATCGACGCCTTGGCGTAGCCGACGAGGCGGCCGAAGCTGCGCGGCGGCGCGGCCTCCCACGAGACGCGGTAGGCGTTCGCCGCGCGGCGCAGCGGCTCGCGCGCGTTCTCGCCGGCCAGCAGCGCGCGCTGGGCCTCGCCGTCGGCGGCGATCGCCTCGCGCATGGCGTCCTCATGGAGCGCCGTCACGACCGCAATGCTCGCATGCCAGCAGAATGCCCCGCGATGGCCAACGTATTCGTCACACGGGCGCTGCCGTTCCCGGCGCTCGAGCGCCTGCGCGAGGCACACGAGGTCGACGAGTGGGCGGGCGAGTTGCCGCCCGAGGATCTCGGCGCGCACCTCGGCGAGGCGGACGGCCTGCTGTCGCTGGTCACCGATCGCGTCGACGCCTCGGTGATCGAGGGAGCACCGCGGCTGAAGGCGATCGCCAACATGGCGGTGGGGACCGACAACATCGACCTCGACGCGGCGGCCGCGCGCGGCATCCCGGTCGGCAACACGCCGGACGTGCTGACCGACGCCACCGCCGACCTCGCCTTCGCGCTCCTGCTGGCGCTGGCGCGGCGGATCGTGCCGGGAGCGGAGATGGTGCGCTCCGGGGCGTGGCGGACGTGGGAGCCGGCCGCCGACCTCGGCGCCGACCTCGCCGAGGCCACGCTGGGGATCGTCGGCTGGGGCCGGATCGGGCAGGCGGTGGCGCGCCGGGCCGAGGGGTTCGGGATGGAGATCGTCCACAGCTCGCGCTCGTCCGGCGTGCCGCTCCCGGATCTCCTTCAGCGCGCCGACTTCGTCTCGCTGCACACGCCCCTGTCGCCGGAGACGCGCCACCTGATCGACGCCGGCGCCTTGAGCCGGATGAAGCCGACAGCGCTGCTGGTGAACACCTCCCGCGGCGGTGTGGTCGACCAGGACGCGCTGCGCACCGCGCTGCACGACGGGACGATCGCCGGCGCCGCGCTCGACGTCACCGAGCCCGAGCCGCTGCCCGCCGACCACCCGCTGCTCGACGCGCCCAACCTGCTGGTCGTGCCGCACGTGGGATCGGCGACCGTGCGCACGCGTGCGAGGATGGCGGCCATGGCCGTCGACAACCTGCTGGCCGCGCTCGACGGCCGCCCGATGCCGTACCCGGTCACGTGACGCGGATCGCCGTCGTCGACATCGGCACCAACTCGACCCGCCTGCTGGTCGCCGAGGTCGGCGACGGCGAGTTGCGCGAGCTGGCGCGCGAGTCGGTCGTCACGCGGCTCGGCGAGGGGGTCGACGCCACCGGCCGGCTCGGCGACGAGCCGCAGGCGCGCGTGTTCGCGGTGCTCGACGGCTATGCCGGGGAGATCGAGCGCCACGGCGCCACGATCCGCACGGCGGTCATGACCTCCGCGGTCCGCGACGCGGCCAACGGCGCCGAGTTCGCCGCGACGGTGCGCGACCGCTTCGGGCTCGAGGCCGCAACGCTGTCGGGCGACGAGGAGGCGCGGCTGACCTCGCTCGGCGCCACCGCCACGCGCCCCGGCGACGACACCGTCCTGGTCATCGACATCGGCGGCGGCTCGACCGAGCTCGTCGTCGGGGCAGGCGACGAGCTCGTCTTCCACGTCTCGACGCAGGTCGGAGTCGTCCGCCACACCGAGCGCCACCTGCACAGCGATCCGCCGCAGGCCGGCGAGCTGGCGGCGCTGGCCGAGGACGCGCGCACCGCCATCGAGGCCGCCGTGCCCGCCGACGTGCGCCCGATGGCGGTCGCCGCCGTGGGCGTCGGCGGCACCGCCACGCAGCTCGCATCGATCGATCTGGGGCTGACCGAGCACGACCGCGACCGCGTCGAGGGCCACGCGGTCGCGCGCGAGCGGCTGGAGGAGCTGCGCGACCGGTTGGCGGCGCTGCCGCTCGCCGAGCGGCGCGAAGTAGCCGGGCTGGATCCGGCGCGCGCCCCGACGATCGTGGCCGGCGCGGTGATCCTGCGAGAGGTACTGGGCGCGTTCGCGCTCGACGGGTTCGAGGCCTCCGAGAGGGACATTTTGTGGGGCGTTGCGCTAGATGCGGGAAACGCCTGAATCGGCGCGTTCTGCCCTGGACGCTTGTTCGATTGCTGTCGTCGTTTTCACACGGAGATACTTCAACGTGTCGGAAAGGGCGGTCGTGCCTCCCGCCGCCGTCCCAACGACGCCATAGGTCCGGGCGATGCCGCATCATCGGCGCCTCCCGCCGTCCGGACCACCCAAATAGGCCCCTTAAGGCACGTACCCCTGCCCGTCCTGACGGGGCCAACTTGAAGCCGCCACGCCCCCGCCGCGTGGCGGCTTCTCTGTGTAAGGGCTTTGTTGAGCCGCGAACGAACGTCAACGGCGGCTGGGTAGGGCGGCAGCGAGGCCGGCGGGGCCGGCTCCCCAGCCTCCCCACCCAGCCGAAGTTGGTCCCTAAGCCAGGTTGGCGGAGCGGGGGTACGCGACCGACGGATCGGTGAGGACGTTGATCAGCGTCGGCCCGGTCGCCTCGAACGCCCGCTCGAGCGCCGGCCGGAGCTCCGCAGGGCGTGCGCACCAGGGCGCCGTGGCCGCCGAGCGCCTCGACCATCTGGTCGTAGCGCGTCTCCGGCGTCAGCTCGGCCGCCACCGAGTAGCCGTACAGGAACTCCATCGGGTGCTTCTCCAGCGCCCAGATCCCGTTGTTCCCCATCACGCCGACCACGCTGACCCCGTGGCGCGCGAGCGTGTCGAACTCCATCCCCGAGAAGCCGAACGCGCCGTCGCCGAGCAGCAGCACGACCTGCCGCTCCGGATGCGCGAGCTTGGCTGCCAGCGCGTAGCCGGGGCCGGAGCCCAGGCATCCGAACGGGCCGGGATCGAGCCAGCAGCCCGGCTCGTACGACGACACGACGCGCCCCGCGTAGGAGACGAAGTCGCCGCCGTCGCCGACCACGATGGCGTCGCGGTCGAGGACCGAAGCCAGCTCGCCGTAGATCCGCATCGGGTGCAGCGGCGCGCGGTCGTCCTCGAGCTGCTCGCGCTCGGCGGCCCGCTTCTCGGCCTCGACCTCGCGCAGGTGGGAGAGCCAGCCGCTCGTGTCCGCGCCGCCGGCGCCGGCCAGCGCGCCGAGCGTCTCGGCGATGTCGCCGTAGCACTCGGCCGCCACCTCGCGCGGGTGATCGCGCTCGGGCTCGGCGAGGTCGATCGCCACGATCTCGGTCTCCTCGCCGAAGGCGCCGCCGAAGCCGAGCCGGAAGTCCATCGGGACGCCGATCACCAGCGCCACGTCGGCGCCCTTGAGCGCGGCGCTGCGCGCGCGGGAGAAGAAGTTCGGGTGGTCGGCAGGCAGGCAGCCCCGGGCCAGCCCGTTGAGGAAGACCGGGATGCCGACGGCCTCGGAGAGCGCGCGCAGCGCGTGCTCACCGTGACCCCAGTAGAGGTTCGTGCCGGCCATGATCACGGGACGGTCGGCGTCGCGCAGGAGTGCCGTGGCGCGGTCGATCGCTCGCGCGTCGGCGGGCGGGCCGGGAGTCGACGTGGGTGTCGAGCGGCGAGTCCTCCGCCTCCATGAACACGACGTCGAGCGGGAAGTCGAGGAACGCCGGGCCGGGATGGTCGCGCCGCATGACGTTCCACGCGTCGTCGATCAGCCCCGGGATCTCGGCCGTCGCGCCCGCCGTCGCCGCCAGCTTCACCAGCGGGCGCACGAACGGCACGTGGTCGATCTCCTGGAGCGAGCCCTGACCCCAGCGCATCGCCGGCGCGCGGCCGCCGAGCACGAGCACCGGCGAGTGGTTCTGCTGGGCGGACGCGATCGCGGACATGCCGTTGGTCACGCCCGGGCCCGCGGTGAGCGCCGCCACGCCAGGTTCGCGCGTGACCTTCGCCCACCCCTCGGCGGCGAAGGTGGCCGACGCCTCGTGACGCACGTCGACGATGTCGATCCCCTCGGCGCGGCAGCCGTCGTAGATCGAGAACAGGTGGCCGCCGGACAGCGTGAACAGCTTGCTCACGCCGTGGGCCTTCAGGCGGCGGGCCACCAGCCGGCCGCCGTGGAGCGTGGTCGTCTCCTGCGCTTCGACCGTCATGGCGCGGCAATCTACCCCCCGGCCGGGGGGTTGGACGCCGGTACGGTGTGGTGATCCGCGGAGGGCGGGATACTTTCGGTCATATGGAGAACGAGACGCTGATCCGCCAAGCCGACCTCCAGCTTCTCCTGGCGGAGTCGGATCGCGACGAGCCCTTCCTCGTCGTCCCGCGCCGCCCGGAGGCGACGCAGGAGCCGCGCGAGGAGATCGACGAGCAGATCCTCGCCGGACTCGGTTACTCCCTTCTAGCGTACTTGGCAGGCGGCGGCGGCCTGCAGCCGCGCGGCGGCGGCCGCGTCGGCCACCTGCGTCTCGCCCCAGTACAGGGCGCGCCCGATCCGCAGCGCCGGCAGACGGTCGGCGCCGACCGCGAGCAGGCGGCGTCCGGCCGCCTCGATCGCGCCGTCGCGACCGCGGTCGCCCGCGGCGTGCAGGCAGGCGTCGAGCCCCAGCCCGGCGGCGGCGGCCGCCTCGGCCAGGATCTCCGGATCGTCGAGGTCGAAGCCACCGCAGAACGCGAGCCGGCCGGCGGCGAGCACGAACGCCGCGCCGCGCCCGGCGTCGGCCGCGTGCGCGGCGACGCGCATGGCGGCGGGCACCTCGGCCGGCCAGTTCTCCGGCCAGATCAGCGGCAGCCGCAGCGGCGGCGGCGCGCTCCTCGGCGGCGGCGCGCACGGCGGCCAGGGCGACGTCGTCGTCGGCCAGCGAGCCGCGCCGCAGCGCGGTGGTCGACGCCGGCGTCCACGTCACGTCGTCGAACGCGCGCTCGACCCGCTCGGCGGCCAGATAGGTGAACGGGCAGGCGAGATCGAAGCAGGAACTCGGCGCGCAGCGACGCGCGACCGCTGCCGCGGCCGTTCACGTCGCGCCTGGCGGCGCTCCGCGAGTCTGATCACCTCGCCCATCGATTCCCGTCCTCTTCCGCCGTGGATGCAAGTCGCGGAACGTTGTGGCCCCGCTCTCGGTATGAACGGCAGATGGCGCGAAAACTTGCGCGGGTCGGGCACAATTGGGTTGTCCGGGTGCGGACCTTAGTCCGAATGTCCATGCCATCAAACCCGTTGGCCGTCCGGGCGGGTATGCTCCAGAAAACTTCACCTGAAGAGGCCCCCCATACCGAACGTCCCTCCCCCCAAGCGCCATCCATACGATCAGTGGTCGCCTGACGCGCGCGCCCTCGACCTCGTGGGCGACAAGTGGACGCTGCTGATCATCCGCGACCTGGCCGCCGGCCCGCGGCGGTTCGTCGAGCTCCAGCGCGTGCTGCCGGGGATCTCGACCGAGCAGCTGCGCTCGCGACTGAACCGGATGGTGGCCGACGGCCTGCTCACCCGCCAGCGCTACCGCGAGGTGCCGCCACGGGTCGACTACGAGCTGACCGAGCGCTCGCGCGAGCTGATGCCGGTGGTCGGCGCGCTCGCCCGCTGGGGCTATGACTGGACGTGGACGCGCGCCGCGCCCGGGCGAGGACGTCAATGTCGGCGCCATCTTCCGCCTGGCGCCCGGCCTGATCGAGCCGCCACCCGGCGTCGAGGGCACGGTCGAGCTGATCGTGGAGGCCAATGGCGACGAGCGGCCCGAGCGCCACTACCGGCTGATCGCCTCGCGCGGCCGGCTCGAGATCTCGGAGGCGGACTCCGACGCGTCGGCCGCCGCCGTGGTGCGCGGCAGCCAGGACGCGTGGGTGCGCGCGCTCGGCCCCGACGGCTCGTCCGACGAGCTGTCGTTCAACGGCAACCGCGGCCTCGCCGACCAGGTCCTCTCCGGCTTCACCGCCGCCGCCGCCGCGCCGCCGCCGACGCCCGAACGCGGACGCCGAGGCGCTCCTGGCTCAGTCGTTGGGCTTGGAGTAGTCCGCCGCCTCGACGTGCGGGAAGTCGCCCTGGAGGCGGCCCTGGAACTGGAGCCCGTCGTGCTTCCAGCAGCCCGGCGTGCCCGTCCGACGGCTTCGTCTCGCCGCCGGCGTTGCGGCAGTCCGACGACGGGCTGCATCAGGTAGTCCATCGCCGGCGGGCCCGAACAGGTGCTGCGGGCCGACGTAGGTCTGGCCGCGGTTGGTGCGCATGCGCTCGCGGGTAGATCGCCGCGCTCTCGGCGCCCGAGCGGCCCGAACTGGCGCAGGTAGTGGCCGATGCCGCCGCCCGGCGACGCGGTGGTGTCGGCCAGCGCCGCCGCGCCGTAGGAGATGAAGTCCGACACCTGCGAGCTGCGACAGCTCGAGGTACTGGAGCATCGGGTTGAGCTGGCCGAGGAACGGGTGCAGCTGCGCGAGCAGCGGCTCGGCGCCCTCGATCGTCTCGCGCGCCGCCGGCATGCCCGTCTTGGACGCCTCGATCAGCGGGTCGAGGTCGCGGAAGAACTTCTCGAGGTGCGGCGCCGTCGCCTGCAGGTCGGCCAGCGTCGGCTTGAGGTCGACGGCCACCGGCCGCAGGTCCTGCACCAGCGGCCGCGTGTCGGTCGAGAAGGTCTCGAGCCGCGCGAGCGTCGCCTTCGACTCGTCGAGGAAGGTCGGGAAGATGCGGACCGACTCGGCGAGCGCGTCGTTGCGCGAGCCGGTGGCCTCGAAGACGCGCTGCGACGAGGTGATCAGCGTCTGCAGCTGCTGCTCGTTCTCGGTCAGCGCCGCGAACGTCACGCCCGTGTTCTTGACCAGCCGCTGGAGCGCCTGCTCCTGCGAGTCGAGCACGCCGAGCACGTCGGACCCGTCGGCGGCGAAGCCGGGCAGCGTGCCGAGCGCGTCGTTGAAGTCGCGCCCGCGGCCTTCGATGCCCTTGGCCAGGTCCTGCTGCCAGCCGCGGAACGCCTCGCGCGTCTCGGGGTCGAGCGAGTCGAAGATCTCGTCGAGCTGCACGCTGTCGCGTCACCTGCCCAGTAGGCCAGCCGCCCGCCCTCCGGAAGCTCCTGCTTCCCGCGCCCCGGCGTGAGCTCGACGTAGGTCTCGCCCAGCAGCGTCTTCTGGCGCAGCTTCGCCACGGTGTCGGCGCGCAGCGGCGCGAACTCGCGCTCGAGCTCGATCGTGGCCACGGTGCGGTTGCGGTTCCCGTCGACCTCGAGCTTGCGCACCTTGCCGACCGACACGCCGGCGATCCGCACGTCGGCCTCGGTGGCCAGCGTGGTCGCCTCCGGGAACGCCACGTTCACGCGGTAGCCCTGCGGCTTGAGCGGGACCGCGCCGCCGAACGACATCCACAGGAACAGCAGCAGGCCGAAGCACGACAGCGCGAACACGACCATCGTGAGGATCTTGGGAAGCGAGGGGGCGGACTTGTTCATCAGCCGGTGGCGCAGGCCTGGGAGTCGGTGAGGATCGGGGTCAGCATCGAGAGGAACTCCAGCTCCGGCTCCTCCTTGACCAGCTGCTGGACCGTGGCGCAGGGCGCGCCGATCGTGACCGGGCGGAAGGTGCCGTGGGCGTCCGAGCTCGAGAACAGCTGCGTGGCCATGTGCTGCGCCCACGCGACCCAGAACAGGTAGCCCTCCTGGCGCGCGGCGTTGTCCGGGTCCTCGCGGCCGCTCGGGTTGAGCGCGGCCAGGTTGAGGAAGCGGTTGAGGTGCTCGAACGAGCGCGTGAGCGCCGGGGTGGCCTTGGCCAGGTTCTTGGCCGCCGGCCTGAGGTCGCGCACGACCGGCCGCGCCTCGCGCACGAACGGGCGGATGTCGTCGCGCAGCAGCGGCGCCGCCTCGCGCGCCAGCGGCCGGAGCGCCTCGTTGGCCGGGTCGAGCGCGCGCGCCGCCGGCCGCAGCTTCTCGGCGGTCGGGCCGAGCAGCGTGCCGAACCGCTGGAGGCTGTTCATCGTGCCCGTGGTCGTCTTCAGCGCGCCCGGCAGCTCGCCGACCGCCGCCGACACGTTGGCCTGCTCGGCGGCGAACTGGCGCATGACGGCGGCCGAGGAGTCGACCAGCCCGGCGAGGTCGTCGTCGCGCGAGGCCAGCTCGGCGTTGAGCGTGTTGAGCGAGCGGATCAGGTGGCTGAGGTTCTTGCGCCGCTTGGCGACCTGCGAGTTCACGCGCGCGAGGTCGCGGTGGGTGGGCTCGAAGCGGCGCAGGATCTCGCGCAGGTCGAGCCCGCGGCCCTCGAGCCCGCGGCCGGCGTCGCCGATCAGCAGCGTCAGGTAGTCGCGCGTGTCGGCGTCGAGCTCGGCGAGGATCTCGTCCGGGTTGACGTCCGGCGAGGTGGCCTCGATCGGCACCGTGTAGCCCTCGTCGGCGGCCGGCGCGGCGTCGCTGCCCGGCTCGAGATCGATGAACATGTCCTTCAGGCCGGTCTTGGGCCGCAGCAGCGCGCTGGCGTCCTGCCGGATCATCCCCTCGTACTCGGGGTCGATGACCATCTCGACGACGGCCTTGCCGTCCACGAGCTCGACCTCGCCGATGTCGCCGACGCGGACGCCGGACACGCGCACCGTCTGGCCCTGGCCGGCGGTGACGGCCTGGGCGGTCGCGAACTCGGCCTTCAGCCGCAGCGGCGACTCCTCCCACGGGAAGCGCATGCGCTGGTTGTCGAGCAGGTAGAGCGAGACGCCGGCGGCCACGGCGATCAGGCCGAGCACGGCGAGCGCCTCCTTCGCGTGCTTCCGGATCGCGGTCATCATCGCCCGGCCGCCTTCGCGAGCTGGTCGATGAGCTGCTGGTCGGCGTCGGTGTCGGCGACGTCGAGCAGCTGGTCGAGCCCCTCGGCCTTGAGCTGGTCGCGCAGCCAGTCGACGGCCTTCGCGCGCGCCTGCGCGTAGCGGGCCTGGAAGGCCGGCGAGCTGGTGTCGATCTGCCGCTGCGGCGGCGGCGCCGGCCGGGTTGGTCCGCAGGTCCGGCGCCTCCTGCGTCTCGCACGGCGTCTGCGCGTCGAGCGGCGGGCGCTTCGCGGGCCGCGGCGGGTTGGCGCCGATCAGCGGCTCGGGCGTGGTGGCGAAGACGCCGGGCCGCAGCGTCACGAGGTTCTTGCCGCCGGCGGCCAGCACGCGGAACCACGAGCCGTTGGCGTCGCCCGAGCGGCTCTCGCCGGCGAGGCCCGGGCAGCGGCTTGGGCGCCTCCTCGTAGACCTTGCCCTGCGCCGGGAACTGCTTGTCGGGCACCGTGTCCATCGACCACGGGTGGATGACCGTGTTCTGGCAGCTCGCGGCGCGGCGGACCTGGCGGTAGAGCGGGATGCTGCGGTCGATCAGGGCGGCGAGGTCGGGCACCGTCGGCCGCAGGTCGGCGGCCAGCCCGCGCAGCTCGGCTCCTGCGAGACGAGGCCGCGCAGCTCGCGCACGAACGGCAGCGAGACGTCGAGCGTCTCCTCCGAGCTCTGGACGCCGGGCCGCAGCTCGCTCGGCCAGCGAGCGCAGCGGCGGGAACGACTCGTTGAGCGCGTCGAGCGCCGGCATCGAGGCGCGCAGCGTGTTCGGCAGCTCGCCGACGGCGGCGCGCAGGTTGCGCCTCCTGGACCGCGAAGGCGCGCCGCCGTGGTGTGGAAGTCGGTGACCAGCGACTTGAGCCTGCTCGCGGTTGCGGTCGAGCGCCTCGGCGGTCGCGCCGGCGTGCTCGACGTAGCCGGAGAGGTCGTGGCCGGTCTCGCCCAGCATCGCCTCGCCGACGATCGCCGAGTCGCGGTAGGCGGGCTCCCAGTACGGGAGCGAGCGGTTGAAGCCGCGCGCGCCCGCGCCCTCGAGCGCGCGTGCCGTACTCGCGCAGCAGGACCTTGAGGTCCTCGCGCGTGTCGGACTGCAGCGCGGTCAGCACCTCGTCGAGCTGGACCGGCGTGGCGGTCTGCTGGACCGGCAGCGTGGCGCCGTCGTCGAGCTCGGCGGCCGACGGCGAGCCGGCCGTCAGGTCGACGAAGAAGTTGCCCTCGAGGAAGATCCGCGGCCGGATCTTGGCCGTCGCGTCGGCGTGCACCGGGCGGCCCTTGTCCTGGATCCGCATCGTCACGATCGCGCCGTTGCCGCCCGGCGCGCTCGATGCCGGTGACCTTGCCGACCTCGACGCCGGCGATCCGCACCGGCGAGCCGGGCCGGATGTTGTTGGAGGTCTCGAACGCGGCCTTGATCTCGTAGTGCGAGCGGAACGGGATCGCCTTGGTCCAGGCCGAAGCAGCACGCCGACGGTGATCACGGCGAGCGCGATCAGCGCCGAGGGTGGTGTTCGAGCGGCGGCTCATGGGCGCTCCGACTTCGGCATGTCGGCGTACTCGCCGGTCTCCGGCTCGGCGGTGAAGGTCTGGCCCTCGGGCACGCGCGGGCGGCCGGCTGAACGTCGGGCCCTGGAGGCCGGGCGAGCGCGGGTCGCGCGCGATCTTGTACTTGCGACGGGAAGAAGCGCGCGTCGCGCTCGACGAAGCCGCGCTGGCCGGCCTCGCAGTCGGCGCGACCGTCGGGCGTCGACGGCGGCGCCGTACGGCTGGTCCTGCGCGTACTGCGGCGTGCCCTCCTGCACGCCCTCGCCGTTGGCCGGCTCGTCGGCGCCCATCGAGCCGAGCGAGTCCTCCTGGCGGCCGGTCGTGTTGACCAGCGCGCGCTGGGCGGAGCCGGTGGTGTCCGGCTCGGAGAAGTGCTCGGCGAGGTAGGTGAAGAAGTAGTTGAAGGAGTTGCAGACCGTCACGTACGGGCCGTAGAAGCGCAGCTGCGGGTTGAGCGTGGTGACGGTGGCGGTGAGGCCGCGCAGCGCCGCGTTGGTGCCGGGCGCCTCGGCGAGCTTGCGCAGCTGCACGAGCGTCTTGCGCCGTCTCCTCGTTGAGCGCCGGCAGGCGCCGCTGCACCGGCGTGCCGACCTTCACCGCGTCGTTGAGCGGCGGCAGCGCGCCCTTGAGCTCCTCGGTGGCGCCGGCGAAGTCGCGCGAGAAGGCGGTCAGGTCGGTGAGGAACGGACGCTGGACCTGGAACGAGCGGATGCCCGAGTCCATCGTCGGCGGCGACTTGGCGATGAAGTCCTTGAGCGCCTGCTCGTCGCGGCCGAGCGCCTCGAACGTGTCGGCCATGCCGGTGAACAGCGCCGCGTTCTGCTCGGAGACCGGCGCGATGATGCGGGCGGCGTCGCCGAGCTCCTTCGACGAAGCCGTCGAGGTCGGTCTCGGGCTCGGCCAGCGTCGCCATCACCGGCTCGAGCGACTCGCATGCAACGGCGGCAGCTCCTCGAGCGTGCGCCCGACCGCCTGGCCGCGCCCCGCGAACGCGTCGCCGAAGCCGCGCAGGTTCTCCTGCGCCGCCTTGCGCGTCGGCTCGTCGAACATCTCGTAGACCTCGTCGAGCTCGGTCGAGAAGCCGAGCCTGCGAGGCCGGCACGGTGTCGCCGTTGCGCGAACGTCTCCTTGCTCGTGCCCTTCGTCGACCTCGACGTACTTGAGGCCGAGCGCCGAGCGCGGCCGGATCCGCAGCGTCGAGTCGCGCGGCACGTCGCCGTGCTACTTCTCGAGCTCGAGCGTCAGCTCGGCGCCGGTCGAGCCGTCCTCGAGCCGCACCGGCTTCATGTCGGTCACCACGCCGATGCGCGACGCCGCCCGAGCGCACCTCGTTGCCCTTGACGAGGTTGGCGCCGTTGGCCACGCGGACCTTGACCGTCGTGGTCGGCACGAACGGCAGCCCGTTGTTGGCGTTGTAGGCCAGGAACGACGGCGACGGTGGTGACCAGCACGGTCACGGCGCCGATCAGGACGGGGTTGGAGGCTGCGGACGCGCGCTTCATGGGGCGAGCAGGAAGTCGAGGAGCTGCTGCGTGCTCGGCGGAGCTGGGCTGCGGCCGCCGGGCAGGCTCGGGAGGGGGATCGGGAGGGCCGGGATCTCGGGACCGGCGGGCAGGTCGGGCAGCTCGATGCCGAGCGTCTCCTCGATCCGCTCGGCGAGCTCCTCGGCGCGCTTCTTCGCCTCGTCGGTGGGCTTGCCCTCGGGTCCTGTCGGCTTCGTCGGCCCTGGCCGGGGCCTCGGCCTTCTTGTCGTCCTTCTTGGCGGCGGGCAGGTGGTGCTCGGCGCCCTTCTGCGCTCCGGTGTAGCGACGGGTCGGGCTGCGTGATGCCGGGCTGGTGCGGGCCGAGGATGGCGGCGCAGCGCTGGTAGAAGGCCGGGTCCTCCTTCAGCTTCTCCTTCAGCGAGGCGAGGCTCTGGTAGTCCGAGCACTCGGACAGGAAGAGGTTCACCTTCAGCATGTAGCCGTTGGAGTCGAAGGTGTTGATCGCCATCGTCTGGTCGTAGACGTACTGGAGGAGCGCCTCGAAGCCCGTGTAGCCCTTGCCGCCGGGCGAGCGCGGGTCCTTCTCGACGGCGCGGTCGCGGTCGTCGAGGTCCTTGAGGACGATCGAGAGGTTGTTGCCGAGCTCCGGCGTCTTGGTCGAGGCCTTGTTGAGCTCGGCGATCGTGGGCTTGGACGCGCGCAGCGCCGGGCGGCCGTCCTCCGACAGCTCGGCCAGCGACTTGAAGCCGGTGCGGCTCGAGTCGGCGAAGTCGGGCAGCTGCTCGAAGAAGGTGGCGAGCTGGTCGCCGGCCGACTGGTTGAGGTCGGCCAGCGCGGGCGACTGCGCGTCGGCGGCCTGCGCCGAGCTGGGCCATCGTCGGCTCGAGCTCGGCGCAGGAAGGTCGGCAGGCGGCGCAGGCTGGCGGCGATCTCGTCGCGGCGCTCGGCCGACGCGGAGGCGGTCTGGCGCGTCTCGGTGACGAAGCGGCCGACGTCCTTGCGGTTGTCGGCGAGGTCGCCGATCACGGCGTCGGCGTCGCGCGTGAGGTTGCCGAGGACCTGGTTCTGCTCGGCGAGGATGGCCAGCACCTGGTCGGTCTCGCGCAGGGCGGGGACGGCGCGCCGGACGGTCTCCTGGATGTCGGTCGCGCGGCCGCCGACGCCGGCGCCGAGCTCGTTGAGGATGATCCCGAGCCGCTCGCGGTACGGGCGGCGCATGATGTTGTTGATCAGGTCGATCGGGATCGTCGACGCGGTCTGCTCGACCGGGATCGTCGCGCCGGGCTTCAGCCGCTGCTCGGCGGTGCCGGGCCGGCAGTCGACGAAGTACTCGCCGATCAGCGACTGCGGGCGGGTCTCGCAGAAGGCGTCGGTGCGCAGCGAGCCGAAGCCGTTCTGGGTGATCGCGAAGTCGACCAGCGCGCGCTTGGTCCGGCGGTCGACGCGCATGCCGGTGACGTGGCCGGCGCGGACGCCGGCGACCTTGACGTCGGCGCCCTCGACGATGCCGAACGCGTTGTCGAGCTCGACCGTGTAGGTCGCCGTTCTGCGGGTCCTGCGATCCGGCGCTCGCCGACGCGACGACGGCGGCCGCGCCGGCCGCCAGCAGGAGGGCGATGACGAGCAGGCGCCGCATCAGCCGCCCGGGAGCGTCTGGCTCGGGTCGCAGTTGAAGTCCGGCGTCGGCTTCCAGGGCCGCGAGCCGTCCTCGGACTTGTGCTCGCCGCCGCCCGGGCAGCGGTTGCGCTGGTCGGTCGCCGCGGCCGCCTGGAAGGCCTCGTCGCGCAGCTCCGGCGGGACCGGCGTGAGCTGGCCCTCGAGCAGCGCGAACGCGCTGGCGTGGATGCCGACGCGCGAGGCGCCGCCGAGCGCGTCGTAGGTGCCGGAGTGGCTGAAGTCGTCGAACCAGCCGAGCAGGTCGACGGTGTACGGCCGGATGTAGCCGATCTGCGGCGTCGGCGTTCTCGAGCGCGTCGGCCGAGGCCGGGAAGGCGCCCGGGCGGTCCTTGCCGTTCTCGTTGACGTCGTTGACCGCGACGTCGCGCAGCGGGACCTGGAGGTTGGTGAGGTCGATCAGGTCGTTGCCGCGGCCGGGCTGCTTGAGCAGCTCGCTGAGGTCCTGGAACGTCGGCCGGGCGTCACGCGCCAGCGGGCGCAGCTCGGCGAGGAAGGGCCGCAGCTTCTTGGCCACGGGCTTGGAGTCGTCCACCAGCGGCTCGAGGTCGTCGAGCGCGGCGCGCAGGTTCAGGAAGGTGGTGTTGGCGCGGCGCATGAAGGCCGGCAGCTGCTCCACGGATCGACGCGAGGGCCTCCTGCTCGGACGCCGATCGCGTTCGTCGTGGTGGCGAGGTTGTCGACCAGGCCGGAGACGTCCTCGCGGCGGTCGGCGAGGTCGGTGACGAGCTGGGAGGAGGAGACGACGAAGCGCTCGAGCAGCTTGGAGTCGGCGTTCAGCTCGCGGAACAGGCGCGAGGAGGCCGACAGCGACGGGTTGAGGTAGAGCAGGCCGGCGTTCATCTGCTCGCCGCGGCCGGTGTGCTGGCTGTCCAGGCCCTTGATCAGGCGCTGGAGGTCCTTGCGGGTCGGCTCGTCGAGCGTGTTGAAGATCTCGTCGAGGTCGACGGCGGTCGTCGTGCTGTCCTGCCTGATCGTGCCGCCGTCGGGGATCTCCTGTGCGCGCGCGCCCGGGAGTCGGAGGTCGATGTAGCGGTTGGCGACGCCGGAGAGCGAGGCCTGGCGGACGGTGGCGAGCGTGCCCTGGCGCAGCGGGGCGTACTTCTCGTCGATGCTCAGGGTCAGCTCGGCCTGGCCGTCGGGCGTGAGGCGGATGTCCTCGACCTTGCCGGCCGGCATGCCCGAGACCTGCACCAGGTTGCCCTTGACGAGCTGCGACGCGTTCTGGAAGCGCGCCTTGCACCTGGTAGCCGTCGCCGGGGCCGCCCAGGAGCAGCATCGCGATGATCGCGACGGCGGCGACAAGTGCGACGAGCGCGACGATGCGCGCGAGTGGAGCTGTTCCTCGCAAGTTCCTCCTGCTCCCTTCCCGGAGGCCCCAACGAGTGCCCGCAGGAAAACTTGCGGAAACGTGTGACGCGCTTCACATAGGGAGGCCGAGGGCGGCGCGCAGGGCGCCGCTGTCGACACCCTCGACATCGAGCGTCTTGTCGCGCGCCGTATGGCCTCGGACGACGGTCACGCGCGAGGGCGCGATGCCCGCCCTCTTGGCGACCAGGCGGCACAGCGCTGCGTTGGCCTTCCCGTCCACCGGCGGCGCCGTCACGCGTATGAGGACGGCGCCTTCCCGCTCGCCTACGACCTCGTCACGACGAGCGCGTGGCTGGAGCCGGACCCGAAGCTCGGTCATGCTCCTCGAGGTCGCGCCGCTCCAGGACCACCCTGCGCGCGCCAGTGCCCGGCCGCCGCCGCTCCACGACGGTCTGGCCGCCGCACACCTCGCACGGCTCATCGAGAAGGTGCTCGAAACTGGCGCCGAACATCGTCCAGCGCGTCGCACCGCACTCCAGGCATCTGACCGCGTCCACGAGCACCCGAACCTTTGCGCGCCGTCGTGCGGATTGCAACGTTGGCGGTCCTCAGGCCGACAGAAACTGCCGCTCTTAGCTAAGCGTGGGCCCGTTCGGAACGCCCCGTGCGCCCGCATGAGTCGGCGCTTCAGGCGATGCGCCAGCCGCTCGGCGAGCAGCACGCTGTCGCTTCCATGCGAGGCTGTCGCACAAACCACGCGCGTTGGAGAAACATCCAACGCGATCCCGTCCTGCCCTGGGGTCGCAGGACGACCCCTAAGCAGGACGCGTGGTCGCAAACCGCGCAGCTCCTGGTCGCGTCTTTGGTCGAAGCGGCGGCTGCCAGTGGCGGCGACGCTCACCCGCGGGCGGCAGTCGGCCCTCGCTCGGCGTCGCGTTGGAGAAATCAACAACGACGTCGCTCCCCGGCCGCTTTGTGCAACAGCCTCATGCGAGAGCGCCAGCCGGGGTACGCTGCCCTCACTGGTCGATCAGCCGGTAAAGCGGGAGACCGGTAGGGCTGATGTACGGCCGGTCCCGTGGGTGCGACCCCGAAGTCCAGACCAGCTCTGGCATCGCTTCCCGCAACGAGGCAGCAGGAGCGGCGTCCGACCCACTCCCCTTGACCGGACGAGGTTGGGCGCTCGACCGGCATCGCCGAGCCAAGGCCTGGGCGCAGTACCCGGGGTGGGACTCGAACCCACAGAGCTCTCTCGAGCAGCGCTCTTAAGAGCGCGGACTTTGCCAGTTTGTCTACCCGGGCGGGCGCACCAATCGTAGGGTCCAGCGTCCGACTGTGATGCGGACATGTGTTCGTGTATGCCGCCCCTTTGACCGTGCTGGGACCATCTGGTCAGTGATGTTGAGCAGGCTCATGGTCTGTGCACTGGTGGTCGCCGCCGGTTGCGGCGGGAGTGGCGGCGAGGAGCGGCGGGCGGCGACGAAGCCACGGCCGACGACGACGCCGACGGACGCGCGACCGGACCGAACGGTGCCGAGGGGCGCGCTGCTCGGCACCGTCACCGCGTGGGACGGCAACTCTGGGGCGCTCCTCACCGTCGTGGACAGGCGAACGCTCGAGCCGGGCACCCCGTGGGCCGACCTCGGCGAGTACCACGACAACTGGAGCCTGTCGCCCGATCGCCGGCTCGCTGCGTTCGGCGTCTCGGCGCCGTCTGACGAGGGTCGCATCGGCATTCGCGTGATCGACCTCGGCACCCTCCAGGTGGTCAGGGACCTCAGCACGGGGATCGTCGCCGAGGCGCTCGGGTGGCTCGAGCCGGACCGGCTGGCGGCGTTTCTCCAGTCCGGCGAGGTCGTGGTGGTCGATCCCCGCAGCGGCAAGGAGATCTCGCGCGAAAGGCTCGGCTCGACGAGCTGCCCGTTCACTCCGGCGAACGCCGTCACCCCGCTCGGCTTCGTGCTCGTCGTCGCGGTCTCCGGCTCCGCGCAGGTGGTGCTCGCCGACGCGCAAGGGCGCCTGCGGAAGTTGACGCTCGACGACATCAGCGTGGGCTTCGCGCGCGACATCTGTGAGGAGGCCGGCATGGCCGTCGACCCGGCGCGGCTCGTGGCCTATGTCGTCGGTGCCGGCGCGCCGATCGCGGAGGTCGACCTGCGGACGATGCGGGCGACGCCCCACCGCGTCGACGCGGCCCTACTCAGGGGAAGCGGCTGCCGGTACTGCAGCGCCCAGCGCAGCGCGGTCTGGCTCGGCGGCGGGCGCCTCGCCGTCACCGGCTTCGACGTTCGGTCGCGCGCGTCCCGAGCGCGGTCGAGCCCGGCGGGCGTGGCGCTGGTCGATACGCGGACCTGGACCGCGCGGATGATCGCGCGCCGCGCCGGCGCGGTGCGCGTGGCCGGTGACCGGCTGCTCGTCTATGACGGGCGGCACCCCAGCGGCCGGCGCGCGCCGCGGCGCCGGCCTGCGGGTCTTCGACCGCTCCGGCGACCTCGAGTACGTTGTCCTGCGCGGCGAGCGCGTCGCCGACGTGCAGGTCGCCGGAGGGCGCGCGTACGCGCGAACGCGGGGCGGTCTGCGCGTCGTCGACCTGCGGCGCGGACGGGTGATCGCGCGCCTGCGCGGCGGGCGGCGCGATGTCGATCTGATCGCGCCCCGCTGAACGCGACGTTGCACACCACGCCCGCGCGCTCTCGCTACCCTCGAACAGACGCAACTTTCCCGTCGCGATGGAGTTGTTTCCGGCGGGTCCCTTTGTCGTGGAAGCTTCTGCTCTACATCACCCAGCCGGCGTAGCCGGCATGCACGGCCGCTCGCCGCTGCTCCGACTCCAGTCGGACGACCGGCTGATCGCGCTCGTGCGACGCGGCAACCACCATGCGTTCGAGGCGCTCGTCGCCCGCTACCAGGCGCGCCTGCTCGCCTTCTGCCGCCACATGCTGTCCTCGAAGGAGGACGCGGAGGACGTGCTCCAGGAGGTCTTCGCCGCCGCCTTCAACGCGATCCTGGCCGACGAGCGCGCGATCAACGTGCGGCCGTGGCTGTACCGGATCGCCCGCAACCGGTCGCTCAACCACCTGCGCCGCACCCAGGCCGTCGGTGTCGACTCGATGGACATCCACCTGTCCGAGCACGGGCAGACGACCGCCGACAAGGTCCACCGGCGCGAGGACTTCCGGCTCCTGATCGCCGACGTGCAGGAGCTGCCCGAGACGCAGCGCACCGCCCTGCTGCTGCGCGAGATCGACGCGCTCTCCTATGAGCAGATCGCCGAGGCGATGGAGACGACGGTGCCGTCGGTCAAGTCGCTGCTCGTACGCGCCCGCGTGTCGCTCGCCGAGGCCGCCGAGGCGCGGCTGCTGTCGTGCGAGGAGGTCCGCCTGGAGCTCGGCGAGGTCGCCGAGGGCCTGCGGCGGACGAGCGCGCCGGTGCGCCGCCACCTGCGCACCTGCGAGCGCTGCGCGACGTTCCGCAAGCAGCTGCGCGAGACCAACAAGGCGCTCGCCGCGCTGTTCCCGGTCGGTCCCCTGCTCCTGCTCAAGAAGACGCTGCTGGCCCACATCGGCACGTCGGCCGCCGCGAGCGGCGGCGGCGCGGCCGCCTCGGGCGGCGCCGCCGCGGCGGGCGCGGGCATCGCCCAGGCCGGCCTCAGCACCGTCGCCACGAAGGCCGTCGCCGGCCTCGCCGCCGCCGCGATCGTCACCGCGGGCGCCGTCGAGGTCCAGCACGTGCGCAGCAAGCCGCGCGACCGCGCCGCGACCGCCGTGGCCGCCGTCGCGCCCGTCGTGCCGCAGGCCCCGCCGGCCGCCGCTGCCGCGCCCGCCCAGCCGACCTCCGAGGGCGACCGCTACAAGCCGCGCGACAAGAAGCGCGGCGCGGAGGCGAAGGCCGCGAAGGCCGCGAAGGCCGACGCTGCCGCCAAGGCGCCTGCCGACGAGGCCGAGAAGCCCGTCGTGACCGAGCAGCACGAGAGCGAGACGACGGAGCTGCCGACCGGGCCGTCCGGCGGAGCGATGACGCCGCCGCCGTCCGAGGGCGACAGCACCGTGGTGGTCTCCCCCTCGCCCACGCCCGAGCCGACGCCGACGCTACCCGGACGACGACCCGCTGCCGGCTCCGACGCCGACGCCGACCGACCCGGAGCCGACGCCCACGCCGACTCCGACCCCGGAGCCGACTCCCACCCCGGAGCCGACTCCGACGCCCGAGCCGACGCCCTGATCGAGTTCGACGACTTCCTGAAGGTCGAGATGCGCGTCGGCCGCATCGTCGAGGTGGCCGACTTTCCCGAGGCCCGCAAGCCCGCCTGGAAGCTGACGATCGACTTCGGCGAGGAGCTCGGCCTCAAGCGCTGCTCGGCCCAGATCACCAACTACGCCCGCGAGCAGCTCGAGGGACGCCTGGTGGTCGCGGTGGTCAACTTCCCGCCGCGCCAGATCGGCCCCGTCCGCTCCGAGGTCCTGACGCTCGGCGCCTCCGACGAGGAGGGCAACGTGATCCTGCTCGCGCCCGACAGCGACGTGCCGCTCGGGGCGCGGATCCACTAAGCGGCCTGTAGGAGCCCGATCACCTTCATCCGGCGCTCGAGCGCCTTCATGGCGAATGCGCGGGTCTCGGCGACGGTGACGCCGAACAGGGTCATCTCGTCGTCGCCGCCCTCCATCCAGTGCGGCTTGAGCACGCCGTCCGCCACCGGGCCGACCTCGACCAGCGTGCGCTGGATCGCCTCCACGTAGCGCGGGTCGGTGCGCGCCATGTCGCGCAGGAAGCGGGCCCCGAAGGCGACGTGGCGGTGCTCGTCGCGCGCCACCAGCGTGAAGCCCTGGACGAAGCCCGGCAGCGTGCCCTGGCGCTCGTTGAAGTCCATGATGAAGTGCTGGCCTGTGAGGGCGAGCATGCCCTCGATGACCATGTGGTAGAGCGTCACGGCCTCGACCAGCGTCTCGAGGTCCTCCGGCTCGGCGGCCAGGCGGTCGACGCGCGAGCGCAGCATCTCGTCGAACAGCTCGCCGAACTCCTTGTTCAGGTGCACCGAGGCCTCAGCGAGCCGGTCCTCGAGGTTGTCGGACTCCAGCACCCCGACCTCGCGGTAGAAGCGGTCGAAGAACGCCACGTGGCGCGCCTCGTCGGCGATCTGGGTGCAGAGGAACAGCCGCATCTCCTCGTCGGGCGCGGCGCGCATCATCGGCCCCAGCTCGGCCGCCACGCGCTGCTCGCCGATGAAGAACGACGACAGCCCGTACATGCGCTGGAAGCGCTCGTCCTCGTCGATCCGCTCGTGCCAGTCGATGCGGTCCTGCGTGAAGTCGATGTCCTGCGTCGCCCACTGCTGGCGCTCCCACAGCTCGTAGAGCTGCCGGTAGGTCAGCAGGTGCGCCTCGCCGCGGTCAGCCGACGCGAGCAGCGCCGGGTCGCTGGTGGCCTGGAAGTCCGTCCGCTCCGTCCGCTCACTCATGGCCGGCGAGGTTACTCCTCGACTGGCTGGCCGGCCAGCCTAAGGCCCGGGTTCAGCGCCGGTGACCAGCAGGCCCTTCTGGCCGCGCCCGAAATCGATGACGTAGCGGCCGGGCCGGCGGCCGTCCAGCTGCACGACCTCGGTGGCGTACACACCCACCCGGAACGGCTCGGCGCCCTCGAGCCGCACCGTGATCGGCGAGCCGAAGCCGTTCTGGACCGACAGCTCGATCGCCAGGAACGCGGGGACCGCGACCTGCGGCGGGTGGACGCCCGCGGAGTCGACGGTGAAGGCCGCGGGCACGCGCGCCGCCTCCTCGTCGCCCGCGCCGCCCTCGCTCTCCTCGGGCGCGGGCTGCTCGGTGGGCGTGGTGGTCGGGGTCTTGGTGGCGGTCTGCGTGGGCGTCGGCTCCTCGGTCGCCACGGCCGTCGCCTCCGGGGTGGGCGACGGCGCCGAGGTCGTCTCGTCTTCGCCGCAGCCGGCCACGGCTGCGGCGACGAGGACGGCGAGCAGCAGCCGCGGCACCCCTACTAGTTCCCGATCGAGAACAGCGCCTCGAGGTCGTGCCGGGAGAAGACCTCGAAGGCGACCATGGTGTGCGTGCGCTTGATGCCCTCGAGCGCGGCGAAACGGTGGGTGACGACCTCGGCGACCTCCTGCGGCTCGCGCACCCGCAGCATCACCACGAAGTCCCACTCGCCGGTGACGGAGTACGCCTCGGCCACGCCCTCCACGTCGGCCAGCGCACCGCCGAGCTGCTCCATCGCCGAGCGCTCGGCCTCGATGAGCACGATCGCGTGGGTCACTTGACCGTGTGCGTCGCGCCCGGCTCGAGCACGACGACCTGGGAGAAGCCGGCGTTCTGGACGTCGGACTTGAAGGCCTCCGCGTCGGCCTCGATCGGCGGGAACGTGTTGTAGTGGCAGGGGATGACCTGCTGCGGCTCGATGAACGAGACGGCGGTCACGGCGTCGAAGCGATCCATCGTGTAGTGGCCGCCGATCGGCACCAGCGCGAGGTCGACCTTGTCGCCGCGCTGCGCGATCAGCTTCATGTCGCTGAACAGGCAGGTGTCGCCGAGGTGGTAGATCAGGCGGTCGCCGATGTGGATCAGCAGGCCGGCCGGCATGTGCGTCGTGCCGCTGGGCGAGACGGCGGTGTGCCAGGCGGGCACGAGCTTGACCCAGCCCCAGTCGAACTGCACGGTGCCGCCGAAGTTCGGGTCGACGACGTTCTCGACGCCGTTGCCGGCGATCTCGGCCGCCAGCTCGACGATCGCCAGCACCGTCGCGCCGGTGCGCTTGGCGATGTCGACCGTGTCGCCGAGATGGTCGCCGTGCCCGTGGGTGAGCAGGATCGCGTCGGCCTCGACCTCGTCGGCTGAGGCGGCGGCGAGCGGGTTGCCGGTCAGGAACGGGTCGGTCAGCACCGTCGCCCCGCCGGCCTTGAGCTCGAAGCACGCCTGCCCCAGGAACCGGACGTCCACTGCCATCAGGGATCTCCTCTCGTCAGCATCTGCGCAAGCTCATAGCCGACCGCCACGCCCACCAGCATGCTGGCCCGCGTCTCCTCGGTGACCAGCTCGCGGACGGCGGTGAGGCGCTCCTCAGGATCCGGGCGGCCGGCGGCCTTGAGCAGCTCGACCTGGTCGAGCCAGCCCTCGAGCGCATGGTCGAGGATGCGCTGGAGCTGCGGCGCCTTGGCCGCCACCAGCCGCTGCGCCTCCTCCAGGCGCTCAGGCTCGCTCAGGGCCTCGATCGCGCGGTCGATTTCCTCGTCGGAGTGCAGGCCCGCCATCATAGGAGCCGATGACCGCGCCCCTGACCTCGCTCTCGCACGGGGCCGGTTGCGGCTGCAAGCTCTCCGCCGCCGACCTGCGGCCGATCCTCGCCTCGCTCCCGCGACCATCCGACCCGCGGGTGCTGGTGGCGGCCGACACCGCCGACGACGCCGCCGTCGTGCAGCTCACGCCGGAGCTGGCGATCGTGCAGACCGCCGACTTCTTCACCCCGATCGTCGACGACCCGTACGCGTTCGGGCGGATCGCGGCCACCAACGCGCTGTCGGACATCTACGCGATGGGCGCCCGCCCGGTGTCGGCGTTGAACCTCGTCGCCTATCCGCTCGAGACGCTCGGGCCCGACGTGCTGCGCGAGATCCTGCGCGGCGGCGCCGACGCGGCGGCCGCCGCGGGGGCGTCCGTGGTCGGCGGCCACTCGATCGACGACCCGGAGCCCAAGTACGGCATGGCGGTGACCGGCGTGGTGGCGCCGGACGAGGTGCTGACCAACGCCGGCGGGCGCGCCGGCGACGTGCTGGTGCTGACCAAGCCGCTGGGCGCCGGGGCGGTCGCCACGGCGATCAAGAAGGGCCTGGCCGGCGCCGAGCTCATCGATCGCGCCGTCACGGTCATGACGACGCTCAACGACCGCGCCGCCGAGCAGGCCCGCGCGGCCGGCGCCCACGCGCTGACCGACGTCACCGGCTTCGGCCTGCTGGGCCATGCGCACGAGCTGGCCGCAGCCTCCGGGTTGGCCGCCGAGATCGACGCAGCCGCTGTCCCGGCGATCGCGCTCGAGCTGCTCGAGGACGACCGGTGCGTCGCCGGCGGCTCGCGCCGCAACCGCGCCGACGCCGAGACCTTCACGCGCTGGGGCGACGAGTGCCGGAGGTGCGCCGCCGCCTGCTGACCGACGCGATGACCTCCGGCGGTCTGCTCGCGGCGGTGCCCGCCGGGCGCGCCGAGATGGACGGCGCGGTCATCGGCCGGCTGGTCGACGGCGAGCCCGGAACGATCGCTGTGATCTGAACTGCGGCAGCGTAGGGAAGCGAGGCCGATCGGCCGCGTGGTCGATTTGTCGACCTAGTGCCCGACAAAGCTCGACCACGCGGCCGATCTCGTCCCTCCCTACCCTGCCGCCGTTGACGTTCGTCAGCGCTCCGGCAACCGCGCAAGCACAGCCCCGAGGATCACGCCGATCAGGCCGCCGCCCAGCCCCGCCAGAGCGCTGGCCTCCTCGGTGGCCAGCGGCAGCAGGATGAGGATCGCCGCGATCGCGAGTGTGCCGAGCAGGTCCGAATCGTCCTCCACGCCGCGCCGGCGACCCAGCACGTCGCGCATCGCCCACGCGGCCAGCAGGGCCAGCGCGGCGCCGTTGCCGCCCGTGGCGAGGACGATGTCCTCTCCCGCGAGCGCCAGGAACATGCCGCCCACGCCGCCGGCGAAGAAGACCAGCAGCGTCGCCCACGGCCCGTGGCGGCGCTCGAGCAGCCAGCCGAACAGGAAGATCGCGCCGAGCGCCACGACCTCGTAGCCGGTCGTGTTGTAGACGAACAGCGTGGTGACCGTGCGGTAGTACTCGTCGGTGACGCCCGAGATGAGCTGGAGGTCGAGCAGCCATACCGGATGGATGCGGACGGCCAGCGAGACCAGGATCGAGGCCAGGACCAGCGTGATCGTGGCGTAGGGCCGGCGGTCGCCGCGGATGCCGGGGATCTCGCCCGGCCTCAGGCGGCCGAGCGTCGGCCGCCGGCGGCGCGAGGCCTTGGGCTCCTTGGGGACCCCGCCGCGCTCGAGCTTCGGGGCCCGCTTGCGCAGCCGCGTGCCGCAGTACGGGCACTCGGTGATGTACGGAGACACCTCCGACCCGCACTTCTTGCATACGACGAACAGGTCCGGACCGCTGGCCACCCGACCGATTCTACGCGGCGCTAGTGGCCTCCACGATCTCTCTCATCACTTCGCCGTAGTCGTGGTTGGCCTCGTAGACCACTCGTTGCCGCTGCGCGCCGTTCCCGTGGTGCAGGATGTCCTGGATCGCCTCGAGCTCAGCGGCCGATCCGAGGTCCTGCGCGTGCTCCCGAAGCCGGTCGTAGAGCCGCTTCGCGAGCTCCTTGGCGGGCACCAGGCGGCGCTCCGGCAGATCGACCAGCTCGCCCTCCATTCCGTGCCGGGCGGCCAGCCACTTGTTCTCGTCGAGCATCTCGTACGGATAGCGGGCGAGCTGCTTGCCCGCCTCGTAGTGCTCGGCCAGCTCCTTGACCATCGCCTGGATGAGCGCGGCCAGCGCCAGCGTGTGCTCCACGCGCGTCTGGGCGTCCATGGCGCGGATCTCGACGGTGCCGAAGTTCGGGTGCGGCCGTACGTCGTACCAGAGGTACGTGTAGTCCTCGATCACGCCGGCGTCGACCATGAAGCCGATCCGGCGCTCGAAATCGGCCCAGTCGTCGTAGTAGGGCGGGATGCCGACGCGCGGGAACGCGCGGAAGATCGGCATCCGGGTCGAGGCGAAGCCGGTGTCGTCCGCCCGCCAGTAGGGCGAGTTGGCGGCCAGCGCGAACAGGATCGGCACGTGCACGCGCATCCCGTTGACGACGTGGATCGCCTTGTCGGGGTCGTCGAGCCCGACGTGCACGTGCAGGCCGAAGATGATCTCCTGCCGCGCGACGAACCGCAGCGCCGCGATCAGCTCGCGGTAGCGCGGCCGCGAGGACACGCGCTGGTCCTCCCACATCGCGAACGGATGCGTGCCGGCGGAGCCGATGCACAGGTCGCGCCGCCGGGCCGCCTCGCCGACCGCGCTGCGCAGCGCGCGCAGCTGCTTGCCCGCCGCCCGCGTGTCCGGGTGCGGCGACGTCGCGATCTCCAGCACGGACTCGAGCAGCTCCGGTTTGACGAGATCGTCGTCGCCGTGCTCCTCGAGCACCGCCTCGATCGCGTTGGCCAGCGTCAACGTCTCGGAGTCGAGGATCATCAGCTCCTCCTCGATCCCGATCGTGAAGCTGGGGCCGGTGAACTTCGGCTCCATCGGCCGCGTAGAGTACGAGCCCTTCAAGCGAAACGATTTGAGAACAGGGGTGGCGCACCATGGCGCTGGGCTACGACGGAAAGCTGTACATCCTCGCCTTCGATCATCGGGGGTCGTTCCAGAAGAAGATGTTCGGGATCGAGGGCGACCCGACGCCCGAGGAGACGAAGACGATCACGGACGCCAAGCGGCTCGTGTTCGAGGGCATGGAGAAGGCCGTCGGGCGCGGGCTCGACGCCTCCACGGCGGGCGTGCTGGTCGACGAGCAGTTCGGCGGCGACGTGCCGAAGCTGGCGCGTGAGCACGGGCTCTCACTCGCGATGCCGGTCGAGAAGTCCGGCCAGAACGAGTTCGACTTCCAGTACGGGAGCGAATTCGGCGACCACATCCTGAAGTTCGACCCGGCCTTCTCGAAGGTGCTGGTCCGTCTGAATCCGGACGGCGACGCGGGCATGAACGAGCGCCAGCTCGGCCGCCTCAAGGAGCTGGCCGACTGGCTGCACGGCAATGGCCGCCTGTTCCTGTTCGAGCTGCTGGTCCCGGCCGAGGACGCCCAGCTCGAGTCGGTCGGCGGCGACACCGACCGCTACGACGCCGAGCTGCGGCCCGAGCTGATGCGGCGCGCGATCGAGCAGATCCAGGACTTCGGGATCGAGGTCGACATCTGGAAGATCGAGGGCGTCGACACCCAGGAGGACGCCCAGATGCTCGTCGACCAGACCCGCAAGGGCGAGGGACGCGAGCAGGTGGTCTCCGTGCTGCTGGGCCGCGGGGCGAGCGACGAGAAGGTCGACCACTGGCTCCGCCAGGCCGCGCCTGTCGAGGGCATGGTCGGCTTCGCCATCGGCCGCTCGATCTGGTGGGACTCGCTGAAGAGCTTCCTGAGCGGGGACCTCGAGCGCGAGGCCGCCGCGGAGCAGATCGCCGACAACTACCAGCGCTTCATCAAGGTCTACGACGATGCGGAGGCGGGCGCGCGCGTCTAGCCGCCGCCGTCGTCCTTCTGGCGCTCGCCGGCTGCGCTGAGCCGGCGGCGCCGGAGTCGACCGCCCGCGTGGTGCGGGTGGTCGACGGTGACACCATCCGCGTGGTCGAGAACGGCCGCGAGGAGGCCGTCCGCTACATCGGCGTCGACACGCCCGAGTCGGTCAAGCCGGGCTCGCCGGTCGAGTGCTACGGCAAGGCGGCGAGCCAGACCAATCGCGAGCTGGTCGAGGGCGAGCGGGTCCGCTTGGTCGAGGACGTCGAGGCGCACGACCGCTACGGCCGCCGGCTCGCGTACGTCTACCGGACGCGCGACGACCTGTTCGTGAACGCCGAGCTGGTGCGGCGCGGCGTCGCGACGGTCCTCACCGTCCCGCCAAATGTCGCGCATGCCGACGAATTCGCCGATCTGGCGCGCGCGGCGCGGCGAGATCAGCGCGGCTTATGGAGCGCGTGCCGCTAATCTTCCGCCGGTCATGCGGATGCGGCAGAGCATCGCCGAGATCGAAGAGGCCTTCTTCGAGGAGATCGAGGAGGACCGTGAGCGCCAGGAGCGGCTGCGGCGTCACGCCGAGCAGCGCTCGCGGCGCCGCCGTGCCGTGAAGACCCACCGTCAGGGCTCGATGCGCTTCGCCCTCGTGCTGCTGACCCTGATCGCCACGGCCGTGATCGTGACGATCGTGATGTTCCAGACGCTCTACATCGTGATGAGGTAGAGCGCCTTAGTTACGGACGGCTGGAGAGCCGCTTCAAAGCGTCATCGACCTCAGCACGAGCCGACGCCCCTGCGGCGACGTTCTCCTGCTGGATCTCGAGATAGACCTCCTTGCGGAACACGGGAATGTCCCGCGGGGCCTGGATCCCGATGCGGACCTTCTCTCCCATGATCGAGAGGACAGATACCTCGATGTCGTCGCCGATCATGATCGACTGGTTGGACTTGCGTGTCAGTACCAGCATGGCGCCGCCTCCCTGGCGTGTCTCGAGGCTCGGGCGAGGTTAGTGCTCATTCGGCGTATCTCCAATGGGGCCTGCACCCGAAGCCCCTGACCCCTCTTGCGCTAGCCTACCGGCCTCTCATGAGTCGCCGGTCCCTGCGTCCCCAGCTTAACCAGATCCGTGGGTGGGTGCGACAGGGTCGCACCGACGCATGGATCGCGCATCAGCTCGACGTCACCGTTCAACAGATCCAGGCGTTCAAGCGCGAGCAGGATCTGGAGGCCGACGGGAGCGATCCCGCGGTCGCCGAGGAGGTCGACCTCCGCGCCGAGGATGACGCCGCGATCGCGGCCGAGCTCGAGGAGGAGGCCAAGCGGCGCGCCGAGGAGGAAGCGCAGCAGGCCGAGGAGGAGGCGCGCAAGGCCGAGGAGGCCGCCGCCAAGGCCGCCGAGGAGGAGGAAGACGACGAGAAGCCGGTCAAGAAGCCGCGCCGCACGCGCGGCGGCCGGACCCGGCGTCGCACCGCTTCGCAGCCGCTCGAAGGCACGTTCGACCACGGCGAGGAGGGGTACGGCCTCTGGCTCGACCCGGCCGTGCAGGACGACCCCGTCTACGCCGAGCACTGGGCGGGCCACCGCCCCGTCGAGATCACGATCGAGGAGGACCAGATCGTGATCCGCCGCGCCGGCGGAGGCGAGGACGACGAAGACGAGGACTGAGCCCGAGCGCGCCATCGCCTGGCGCCACCGCTCGCACTCGCTCGTCTGCGATGTGATCGAGCCGTGGGAGCACGGCACTTCGGTCCGCTGCTCGACGCACCCGGGCTTCTGGGACTACAACAGCCTGCGCCTCGAGGGTCCCGACGCCGGCGCCGGGCCTGACGCGCTCGCCGCCGTGGCCGACCGCTTCCAGGACGGCCTGCGCCACCGGCGGATCGAGGTCGAGGACGAGGTCGCCGGCGGGCGGCTGCGCCCGGGCTTCGAGCTGCTGGGCTGGAAGACCGCAAGGCTCGTCTGGCTGGCCGTGAGCGTGCCGCCCGACGGGCCCGACTTCGATGAGGTGCCGATCGAGGCCACCCGCGAGCTGCGACTCGAGTGGGCGCGCTCGGAGGGCCTCGAGATCGCCGAGCGCGAGTTCCAGCGCCAGGCCGACGCCGAGGAGGACGTGGCGCGGCGGCGCGGCCTGCGCGCGCTGGTGGAGCGCGACGGCGGAGGCCGGCCCGTCGCCTACGCGACGTTCCTCACCGACGGCGAGACCGCCGAGGTCGAGCAGGCGTACGTGGAGCCGGCGCTGCGCGGGCGCGGCACCGGCGGCGGGCTCGTGGCCGCCGCCGCCCGCGCCGGCGGTGCGAGCGAGACGTTCATCGTCGCCGACGACGAGGGCGATCCGAAGCGCCTCTACCAGCGGCTCGGCTTCCGGCCCGTGTGGATCCAGCACGAGTTCACGCGCAGGCCTTCCGCTACGCTCGGTTGACATGTCAACCAGCGCGCCGACCGAGTCCGATCTGGCCCTGCTGTTGTCGCGCGCCGCGCACGGGCTGCACCACGAGCTGACCGCGGGGCTGACCTCGCTCGGCATCTCCCCGCGCGCCCACTGCGTGCTCTCGAAGGCGATCGGGCACGAGCTCACGCAGAGCCAGCTGGCCGGCCTGTGCGCGCTCGACAAGACCACGATGGTGGTCACGATGGACGAGCTCGAGAAGGCCGGGCTCGCCGAGCGGCGCCTGTCGACCACCGACCGCCGCGCCCGGATCGTCGCGGTGACCGACGCCGGCGAGGAGATGGTCGCGCGCGGCCAGGAGATCGTGTCCGGCATCTACGACGAGGTGCTCGGCCCGCTCCCGGAGAGCGAGCGGGCGGCGTTCGTCGACGCCCTGGCGCGGATCGTGGAGGGCAGGCTCGCGGAGCCGACGCCGTGCGAGCGGCCCGTGCGGCGGCCGCGGATGTAGATCCGTAGAAGATCGTCTAGTACCAAATCATCTGCTACGGTTCGGTCATGTCGACCGAGACCACGCAGAGCCGCTGGGCCGCCCTCTACGTCCTGTGCGCCGGGATGCTGATGATCATCCTCGACGGGACGATCGTGAACGTCGCCCTGCCGTCGATCCAGGAGGATCTCGGCTTCTCGCAGTCGAGCCTCGCCTGGGTCGTCAACGGCTACCTGATCGCGCTCGGCGGCCTGCTCCTGCTGGCCGGCCGCGTCGGCGACCTGCTGGGGCGCCGGCGCGTGTACCTGGCCGGGATCGCGCTGTTCACGGTCGCTTCATTCCTGTGCGGCGTGTCCGGCAGCCAGGAGATGCTGATCGCCGCGCGCTTCGTCCAGGGCGCCGGCGGCGCGATGGCGTCGGCGGTCGTGCTGGGCATGATCGTGACGATGTTCCCCGAGCCGCGCGAGCAGGCCAAGGCGATCGGCATCTACGCCTTCGTGGCGTCCGCCGGCGCCTCGATCGGCCTGCTCGCCGGCGGCGTCCTGACCCAGGGGATCAACTGGCACTGGATCTTCTTCGTCAACGTCCCGATCGGGATCGTGGCCGCCGCGCTGGCCGTGCGGCTGGTGGCCGACGACCGCGGGATCGGGATCGGCCGCGGCGCCGACGTCGTGGGCGCCGTGCTGGTGACCGCCGCGCTGATGCTCGGCGTGTACACGATCGTCGAGGTCGTCGATCACGGCTGGGGCTCGGCCCACACGCTCGGCTTCGGCGCGCTGTCGGTGCTGCTGCTCGCGGCGTTCGTCGCGCGCCAGGCGACGGCGGCCAGCCCGCTGCTGCCGCTGCGGATCTTCCGCTCGCGCAACGTCACCGGCGCGAACATCACCCAGTTCCTGATGGTGATGGGCATGTTCGGGATGTTCTTCTCGGGCGTGCTGCTGATGCAGCGGGTGCTCGGATACGACGCGCTCGAGACCGGGCTTGCCTTCCTGCCCGTCTCGCTGGGCATCGGGCTGCTCTCGCTCGGCTTCTCGGCGCGCCTGAACCTGCGCTTCGGCGAGCGCGCCGTGACGCTGGCCGGTCTTGCCCTGCTGGTCGTCGGGCTCGGCTGGCTCACCCGCGTCCCCGTTGACGCCGGCTACGTCGTCGACCTGCTGCCCTCGATGGTGCTGCTGGGCGTCGGCGCCGGCCTGACCTTCCCCGCACTCTCGACGCTCGCCATGTCGGGCGCGACGCCGAGCGACGCGGGCCTCGCCTCCGGCCTGCTCAACACCACGGTGCAGGTCGGAGGCGCGGTCGGGCTCGCGGTGCTGGCCACGCTGTCGACCGAGGAGACCGCAGCGCGGCTGGCGGACGGCGAGAGCGCCCCGCACGCGCTGACCGCGGGCTACCAGCTCGCGTTCACGATCGCCGCCGTGCTGCTCGTTGTGGCGGTCGTGGTCGCCGCGACGGTGCTGAAGCCGCCCGTGCGCCAGGAGGCCGTGGCCGGCGAGCCGGCCTACGAGATGGGCTAATCGATCGGAAGCCGCCGGCCGCCGGCGAAGTCGCTCGCGCCGCGCAGGTAGCGGCCGAAGGCGGCGTCGGCGACCGTGCGGGCGTCCCACGCGTACGGATCCTCGGGAGCGACCGACACGGCGAGGTCGCCGCCCAGCCCGTGCCCTCCTCGTACAGCTCGGCGAGCTCGCTGGACGTGAACGCGCCGCCCAGCCGGCGGCGCAGCTCGGCCTCGATCGCCTGGCTCACCCGCTCGAGCATCCGGCGCTCCTCGGGCGGCGCCTCGGCGAGGCGCCGGAGCCCGTCCTGCCACTGCATGAAGCGCGGTCTCGAACGACACCGCACCGAGGTTAGCGTTGGGGCAGGCCCTCGATCACGTAAGACTTCTCCCCTGCCTTGACCATCCCGAGCCGGCGTGCCTCGCGCTCGAGCGCCGCGGGATCCTTGAGCTCGCGCCGGCGTTCGCGCAGGCGGACGTTCTCGGCCTTCAGCGCGGCGACCTCGGCGCGCTTGCGGCCGGCCTCGCGGTAGGTGGAGACCCACGTGGCGGCGGGGCCGATGTAGAGGTAGAGGACGAAGCCGAGGACCGCGATCAGGCCCCAGCGGCCCAGGCGGTCCCAGCGAATACGGGTACGGCGCTCCATGCCTTGCGCCTTCGTTCGACGACGCGGCGCCCCTTCCTCTGAAACGGATCGTTCAGGAGCGGAACACGCTGCGCCCCGGGTACTCGGCGTCGCCGCCGAGCGCCTCCTCGATCCGCAGCAGCTGGTTGTACTTGGCCACGCGATCGCTGCCGCGACGGCGCGCCGGTCTTGATCTGGCCGCAGCCGGTGGCGACGGCGAGGTCGGCGATCGTGGTGTCCTCGGTCTCGCCCGAGCGGTGCGACATGACCGCCGTGTAGCCGGCGTTGCGCGCCATGTCGATCGCGGCCAGCGTCTCGGTCAGCGTGCCGATCTGGTTGACCTTGATGAGGATCGAGTTGCCGACGCCGGCGTCGATGCCGCGCTTGAGGCGCTCGGTGTTGGTGACGAACAGGTCGTCGCCCACGAGCTGGACCTTGTCGCCGATGCGCTCGGTCAGCGCGCGCCAGCCGTCCCAGTCCTCCTCGTCCATCCCGTCCTCGATCGAGAGGATCGGGTAGCGCTCGGCGACGTCGGCCCAGTAGCGCGGCCATCTCCTCGGGCGACAGCTTGCGGCCCTCGCTGGCCAGGTCGTAGGCGCCGTCGTCGTAGATCTCGCTGGTCGCGGGGTCGAGCGCGATCGCCAGGTCGTCGCCCGGCGTGTAGCCGGCCGCCTCGATGCCCTCGATCAGCGCCACGCAGCGCCGCCTCGTTGGAGTCGAGGTCGGGTGCGAAGCCGCCCTCGTCGCCGACGGCGGTGTTGAGCCCGCGCTTGGAGAGCGTCTTCTTGAGCGCGTGGAACACCTCGGCGCCGATCTGGAGCGCCTGCGCGAACGAGCTCGCGCCGACCGGGACGACCATGAACTCCTGGAAGTCGACCGAGTTGTCGGCGTGGGCGCCGCCGTTGAGCACGTTCATCATCGGCACCGGCAGCACGCGGGCGGACTCGCCGCCGAGGTAGCGCCACAGCGGCTGGTTCTCCTCGGCGGCCGCGGCGCGCGCGGCGGCGAGCGAGACGCCGAGGATGGCGTTGGCGCCGAGGCGCGACTTGTTGGGCGTGCCGTCGAGCTCGATCAGCCTGCGGTCGAGCCCCGACTGGTCGAGCGCGTCCATGCCGCGGATCGCGTCGGCGATCTCGCCGTTGACGTTGGCGACCGCCTTCGTGACTCCCTTGCCGCCCCAGGCGTCGCCGCCGTCGCGCAGCTCGGTCGCCTCGAACTCGCCGGTCGACGCGCCGGACGGCACGGCGGCGCGGCCGGCCGCGCCCGAGCGCAGCACGAGCTCGACCTCGACGGTCGGGTTGCCGCGCGAGTCGAGGATCTGGCGGGCGTGGACGGTCTCGATCTGGCTCACGATGGCTCCTGGTTCAGGCGAGCCCGCGCGTAGTAGGCGAGCTGGTCTTCGGGCCCGAGATCCTGCCAATCGCTGCCGTCCGCTGCGGCGAGGTCGGCGGCGCCCTGGACGCGGTCGCGGAAGCGGTCGGCGGCGCCGCGCAGCGCCAGCTCGGGATCGACCTTCAGCTTGCGCGCCAGGTTGACGGCGGCGAACAGCACGTCGCCGATCTCGTGGAACGCCTCGTCGCGGCCCTCGGCCGCCTTCAGCTCCTCCAGCTCGGCCTCGACGGCCTCGTAGGGCACGTGGTCGAAGTCGAAGCCGCTCGTGGCCGCGCGGCGCTGCACCTTGCGCGCGTACAGCGGCCCGGGCAGGTTCTCCGGCACCTCGCCGAAGATGCCGGGCTCGCGGCCGGGCTCGGTCGCCTTGATGGCGTCCCAGTTGCGCAGCACCTGGCCGGCGGTCTCCGCCTCGACCTCGCCGAACACGTGCGGATGCCGGCGGATCAGCTTCTGCCGGCAGTGCTCGGCCACCTCGGCCAGCGAGCCGGCGCCGCGCTCCTCGAGCAGCAGCGACAGGAAGTGCACCTGGAAGAGCACGTCGCCGAGCTCGTCCAGCAGCTTGGCGTCATCGCCCGTGTTGGCGGCCGCGGCCAGCTCGTAGGCCTCCTCGACCGTGTGCGGGACGATCGTCCGCTCGTCCTGCTCGCGGTCCCAGGGGCACTCGCGCCGCAGCCGCCGGGTCAGCTCGTCGAGGCGCCGGAGCGCCTCGACGTTCTCATCGGTTCTCGGGCTCAGCGGGCGCCGGCTGGACCGGCGCCGTCGGAGCGGCGGCGCTCGGCGTCGGAGTGGGCTTCGGAGCGTTCTTGCACTGCTGCGTGACGTATCCCTCGCGGCACTCCGTCTTCTCCTTCCACTTCTTCTGGAAGTCGGTGACGAACTTGTCGAGCGCCTTCTGCTGGTTCTGCGACTGGAGCGTCTGGCGGATCGTCTCCTTGGCCTGCTCGAGCGTCTGCTGCGAGGCCTTGGAGACCTTGTCGACCTCGAAGACGTAGTAGCCGAACTGCGTCTTCACCGGGCCGACGATCTCGCCCCTGTCGGCCTTGAAGACGGCCTCGTCGAGCGCCTTCTCGAGCGTGCCCTGCGCCTGCGCGGGCAGCTTGCCGCCCTGCGCCTTGGAGGCCTCGTCGATCGAGTACTCCTTGGCGACCGACTTCCAGGACTCGCCGCTGTCGAGCGCGGCCTTGGCCTCCTCGGCCTTCGCCTCGTTCTTGGTCAGGACGATCCGCAGGTCGCGCCGCTCGGGCTGAGCGAAGCGCTCCTTGTTCTTGTCGTAGAAGTCCTTGATCTGGGCGTCGGAGACCTTGTCCTTGCCCTTGATGACCTTGTCGCGGATCTTGTTCGACAGCAGGTCGAGCTTGACGCGCTGCATGACGTCGGCCTCGGTCTGGCCGTAGTCCTTGAGGAACTTCTCGTAGTCGGCGGCCTTCGGGAAGCTCTGCTTCTTCTGCTCGTCGAAGGACTTCTTGACTTCGGCGTCGGAGACCTTGATGCCCATCTCCTCGGCTTCGCCCTCGATCCAGACGAACGACGTCAGGAGGGAGAGGACCTGGTCACGAAGCTGGTCGTACTCCTGCTTGCACTGGTCCTTGTACTGCTTGTCCGTGGTCGCGGGCTGGCCCTTGGCGGGCTTCGGCGCGGTCTTCTTCTTGTTCTCGACGCACTTCGTGAACTCCGGCGCGTCGGGCACCGAGGCGCCTGGCTGGCCGCTCGACTTCGAGGCCACCGTCATCCAGTGCTCGAAGTCCTCCTTCTCGATCGGTTCGCCGTCGACCGATGCGACGGCGTTGCCTGGTACGCCGCCGCATCCAACGGCGACAGCGGCGATGGCGGCGAGGGCGCACAGCGCCAGGAGGAGTCGAGCAACCTTGATCATGAGAAAGCTTTGGGGAGGGGGGACGGGAATACGGTGTCAGCCACGCGCTGCGTGCGGCGGCTGGGGCATGGAGCCCTCCTCGGCTGAGGCATGGTAGCGGCCCTTTTCGGGCTTGCCCTCACCTTTCAGCGAGTCTTTAGGCGGCTTCACGAACTACGGACAGAAGTACGTCCGCCGCATTGACCACCGCGGGGAAGCGCTGACCCGGGTCGTCGGGCACGCGGACGGACAGCTGCGACCGCCCGGACTCGTAGATCGCGCCCGGCAGCGCCTCGCGCAGCGCGCGGGCTCGCACGCTGTCCAGCTCGATCGGCGTCACCGCCAGACGGCCGCCGCGGAAGCTGACCACGCGGGCCCCCGCCTCGCCGAGCTTGATGCGCGCCTGCTGGAGGGTGATGAGATTGCTCAACGGCTCCGGGATTTCACCGAACCGATCGGAAAGTTCTGTGCGCAGCTCCATCAGCTCGGCCACTTCGCGCGCTCCGGCGATCCGGCGGTGCACGTCGACCTTCGCCTGCTCGTACGGGATGTAGTCGGGCGGCACGTAGGCGTCGACGCTGACGTCGAGCCGCACCGGCTCGGCGAGATCGGCGCCGTCCTCCTCCGGGTCCATCGATCGCACGGCCTCGTCGAGCATCTGCATGTAGAGCTCGAAGCCGAGCGCGGCGACGTGGCCGGACTGCTCGTCGCCGAGCAGGTTGCCGGCGCCGCGCAGCTCGAGGTCGCGCATCGCGACCTTGAAGCCGGCGCCCAGCTCGGTGTAGTCGCTGAGGGCGGACAGCCGGTCGGCCGCCTCCTGCGTGAGGGCGGCCGCGCTCGGATACAGCAGGTACGCGTACGCGCGCTCACGGCTGCGGCCGACGCGGCCGCGGATCTGGTAGAGCTGGCTGAGGCCGAAGAGGTCGGCGCGGTCGACGATCAGCGTGTTGGCCTGCGGGATGTCGATCCCGGACTCGATGATGCTCGTGCTGACCAGGACGTCTGCGTCGCCGCGCAGGAAGCCGAGCATGCGCTCCTCGAGCACCTTCTCGTCCATCTGGCCGTGCGCGACCGTGAAGCGCAGCTTCGGGCACAGCGCCCGCAGCCGCTCGGCGGTCTCGTCGATGTCCTCGACCCGGTTGTGGAGGAAGAACGCCTGGCCCTCGCGCGCGTGCTCGCGCTCGAGCGCCTGCTTGACGAGCTGCTCGTCGTACTCGCCGACGTAGGTCTTGACCGGCCGCCGACCCTCGGGCGGGGTCTCGATCACGCTGATGTCGCGCAGGCCGGCGAGGCTCATCTGGAGCGTGCGCGGGATCGGCGTCGCGCTCATCGAGATGACGTCGACCTTGAGCTTGAGCTGGCGCAGCAGCTCCTTCTGCTTGACGCCGAAGCGCTGCTCCTCGTCGACGATCAGCAGTCCGAGGTCCTTGGCGCGGACGTCGCGGCTGAGCACGCGGTGCGTGCCGATCAGGATGTCGACCTTGCCCTCGCTGAAGCGCTTGACCGCCTCGCGCTGCTCGGCCGCCGGGCGGAACCGGCTGACCTGCTCGATCATGAACGGGTGGTCGCGCAGGCGCTCGGTGAAGGTGCCGAAGTGCTGCTGGGCGAGGATCGTGGTCGGGACGAGCATCAGCACCTGCTTGCCGGCGCTGGCGGCCTTCACCGCGGCGCGCAGCGCGACCTCGGTCTTGCCGTAGCCGACGTCGCCGCAGATCAGGCGGTCCATCGGCCGGTCGGCCTCCATGTCCTCGATCACGCTGTCGATCGCGTCGCGCTGGTCGGGCGTCTCGCGGTACGGGAAGGCGGCCTCGAGCTCGCGCAGCTCGTCGGAGAACTCCGGGAACGGGTGGCCGCGGCGCCGCTTGCGCTCGGCGTAGAGGTTGAGCAGCTCGCCGGCCAGCTCCTGCGCGGCGCGGCGGGCGCGCGCCTTCATGCGGTCCCAGCGCGTGCCGCCGAGCTTGCTCAGCGGCGGGTGCGAGCCGTCGGCGCCGACGTAGCGCGAGATCTTCGCGAGCTGGTCGACGGGCAGGAAGACCTTGTCGTCGCCCTGGTACTCGAGGTTGAGGTAGTCGCGCGTGACGCCGGCCACGGTCTTGGTGTCGAAGCCGGCGAAGCGGGCGATGCCGTGGTCCTCGTGGACGACGATGTCGCCGGTCCGAAGGTCGGTGAAGCTCCGCAGGAGGCCTCTGCCCTTGCGGGTGGGGCGCGTGCTCGCCTTGCGGCGGTGGATCAGCCGGTGCTCGGGGAAGGCGGCGAGCTTGAGGCCGGGCGCGACGAAGCCGTCGCGGAGGTTGGCCTCGGTGAAGATCAGGCCGGTGCTGCCGCCGTTGAGGTCCGCCTTCAGGCGCGCCAGGTTGTAGGCGGCGCGCTCGGCGGCGCCGCGCTGCGGCCAGGCGACCACGGTCGTGTAGCCCGAGCGCGTGAGCTTCTCCAGCTCGGCCTCGGCCTCCTTCAGGCTGCGGGCGGCGAAGTCGGCGCTCTGGGCGCGGATCTCGGTCGGCTGGTCGGCGCTGATCGAGCTGAGCCGGATCGCGGCGCGCTCGCGCAGCGTGTCGAGAATGCGGTCGGGCTTGACGTAGAGGTGGTGGGCGTCGTCGTCGTGGAAGGCGACGCAGACGTCGGCCCAGTGGTCGCGCAGGCTCGGCTCGACGTCCTCGTCGGCGGCGACCACGATCTGGGCGCTGTCCGGGATCAGCTCGAGCAGCTCGCGGAAGCGGTCGACGGGCAGCAGCTCGGCGATGTCCGGCCGCTCCTCCTCGGTCGCCGCGATCTCGGCCAGCTCGCGGTGCTCGAGGGCGAGCTCGGCGGCGGGCGCGATCTCGACCTCGTCGGCCTCGCCGAGGCTGCGCTGGGTGAAGGTGGAGAACCAGCGCAGCGAGTCGATCTCGACGTCGAACAGGTCGACGCGGACGGCGCGCTCCTCGGTGGCGGGGTAGATGTCGAGCAGGCCGCCGCGGACCGCGAACTGGCCGCGCTCCTCGACCTGGTCGACGCGCTGGTAGCCGGCCTTGACGAGGTCGTTGGCGGCCTCGTCGAGGTCGAGCAGGTCGCCCTTGCGCAGCGTGAAGCCGCGCGGGCGCAGCTCGGGGTCGGGGACCTTCTCCGACAGCGCGACGGCGCTCACGATCACCACCGGCTGCTCGGACCCGGAGGGCGTGTCGCTGAGGGCGTCGAGCGCCGCGACCCGGAGGCCGACGAGGTGCGGCGGCGGCGTCAGGTGCGACTCGTAGGCGACGCCGCGGGTCGGGTAGTAGCGCACGGCTCGCGGCTTCAGCCACGCGCGCAGGTCCTGCGCGAGGTCGCGCGCCGAGCGGTCGTCGCCGGCCACCACGACGGTCGGCCGCCTGGTGTCGCGGTCGGCCAGCGCGGCGATCACGAACGGCCGCAGCGACTGGGAGACGAACGCCGAGCCGCCCTCGTCGGCGAGCTGCACGGCGGCGGGGTCGTTGTCGATGTGCTTGAGGAACGTCCGGAGGGCCAAAGCCCTCTGAGTCTATGAAGGGCTCCGGGCCAGGATGTTCAGCCGCACGTACTCGACGACGGGCTCGTCGAGCTCCGCGATCACGGCTTCCACGAACGGCCCGCGCAGGCCGGGGTCGAGCCGCTCCAGGTGCTCGCCGAGCGCGACGGTGCCGAGGTACTCGTGCGGGTCGTCGGGCTCGACGCGCACGTGCTGGTACCACGTCCACACGTCGGTCCAGCCGAGCCGGCGTCAGCCGCTCCGCGGTCTCCTCGGTGCCCGCGAAGTTCCACGGGCCGGACCAGCCGCCGAGCGCGGCCGCGAACGGCTCCCGCCGCCCGACGAGCCCGGCCGCCGCCTCCAGCGCGGCGATGTTGCCGGCGCCGCCGCACTGGGCGACGAGCGGTCCGCCGGGCTTCAGGACGCCGAGCAGCCGCGCGAACAGCCGGTCGTGGTCGGCGATCCAGTGGAAGGTCGCCGTCGAGAGGATGGCGTCGACGGGCGGGTCGATCTCGAGCTCGAGCAGGTCGGCGACGCGCAGCTCGACGCTGTCGCCCAGCCGCTCTCGCGCCGCCTCCACCATCGCCGGCGATCCGTCGACGGCGACCACCTCGCCGCGCGGCAGCCGCTCCACCAGCGCCGCCGTCACCCGCCCGGTCCCGCAGCCGGCGTCGAGCACCCGCTCGTCACCGCGAAGGTCGAGCCGGTCCAGCACCTCCCTCCCCATCGCCTCCAGCGGAGCCGACACCCGCTCGTACGAGCCCGCATCCCAATCCCGAGGCGACATACATCCGTACGTTATCGCGAACATGAAGGGTCAGACCCCTTGAGTCGCGGTGACTCAAGGGGTCAGACCCTCAACAATTGGTTTTTGGTCGATACGACCTATACTTCGCCGTCGTGCCCTTCGGACTCGACTCCGCCGCCTTCGACCTCGCCGGCCAGCCGGTCAGCTGGGCCGAGCTGCTCGGCTTCCTCACCGGCCTGACCAGCGTCGCGCTCGCGGTCGCGCAGCGCGTCGCGACGTTCCCGGTCGGGATCGCCGGCAACGTCTTCTTCTTCGTGCTGTTCGTCGACGTCGGCCTCTACGCCGACGCGGGGCTCCAGATCGTCTTCGCCGTGCTGAGCGCGTTCGGCTGGTGGGCGTGGCTGCGGCTGGGCCCGCAGCGGACCGAGCTCGAGGTCAGCGACGCGTCCGTGGCGTTGCTGCTGGCCACCGCGGCCGCGGTGGCGGTCGCCACGGTCATCCTCGTGCCGATCCTGCGGGCCGCCCACGGCAGCGCGCCGTTCCTCGACGCGCTGACCACTTCGCTCAGCCTCGGCGCCCAGCTGCTGCTGAACCTCAAGAAGCTCCAGCACTGGTACGTCTGGATGATCGCCGACGTCATCTACGTGCCGCTGTACCTGGACCGCGAGCTGTACCTGACCGCGGTCGTGTACACGGTGTTCCTCGGGCTCTGCATCGCCGGGCTGATCCGCTGGCGGAGGGTGCTGCGCCCGGCGGAGGCGCCGGCGTGAGTCACGGCCTCGTCGTCGGCAAGTTCCATCCGCCGCACCGCGGGCACCACTTCGTGGTCGACACGGCGCTCGGGCGCTGCGAGCGCGTGACGGTGGCCATCCTCGCGAGCGCCGAGGAGGCGATCCCGCACGAGCTGCGCCGCGCGTGGATGGCCGAGCGGCACCCCGCCGCCCGCGTGGTCTCGGGCTTCGACGAGCACCCGATCGACCACCTCTCCCCCGCCGTCAACGCCCTCCACGCCGCGGTCGTGCGCGAGCTGGTCGGCGAGCCGGTCGACCTCGTGTTCAGCTCCGAGAGCTACGGCGAGCCGTTCGCGGCCGCGCTCGGCGCCCGCCACGTCGCCGTCGACCCCGCACGCCGCCGCTTCCCCGTCTCCGGCACCGCGGTCCGCGCCGACCCGGCGGCGTACTGGCACCTGCTCGAGCCGCCGGTGCGCGCCCATCTGACGCGGCGCGTGGCCGTCGTCGGCGCTGAGTCGACGGGCACCACCACGCTGGCCCGCGCGCTCGCCGAGCGCTACGCGACGGCGTGGGTGCCCGAGGTCGGCCGCGCCGTGTCCGAGCAGCGCGCCGCCGCCGGCACGCTTCGGCGACTGGCAGGACGCGGACTTCGAGGCCATCGCGGCACGGCAGCAGGCCGACGAGGACGCCGCCGCGCGGCGCGCCGGCCCGGTGCTGTTCTGCGACACCGACGCGCTCGCCACGTGCATCTGGCAGGAGCGCTACCTGGGCCGCAGCACGCCCGCCGTCGAGGCGCTGGCCGCCGCCCGCTCGTACGACCTCTACCTGCTCACGGACTGCGACGCCGCGTTCGTCCAGGACGGCCTGCGCGACGGCGAGCACCTGCGCGAGTGGATGACGCGCCGCTTCGCCGAGCGGCTGGCCGAGCGGGCCGAGCCGCACCTCGTGCTGACCGGCGGCCACGGCTCCCGCCTGGCGCGCGCCGCCGCCGCCGTCGACGCGCTGCTCGCCGGCGGATGGCGGCTCTAGCCGCCGGGACCGAGCACGAGGCGCTCGACCTCGTCGCCCGCGGCGTCGACGAGCGCTTCGACCTCGGCCGCCGGCTGCCGCCACTTGCCGAGCACGTACGCGGCGACGATGTCGGGATCGGTGCTGTCCGGCCGGCCGACGCCGACCCGCACGCGATGGAAGTCGGGCCCGCCGAGGTCGCGGCGCAGCGACTTCAGGCCGTTGTGGCCGGCCAGGCCGCCGCCGAGCCGCACGCGGACGTCGCCGAACGGCAGGTCGATCTCGTCGTGGACGACCACGAGGCGGTCGAGGTCGAGCTTGTAGGAGCCGCGCGCGGGCCCGACCGAGCGGCCGGACTCGTTCATGTACGTCTGCGGGCGCAGGATCGCGACGCGCGGGCCGCCGGGGCCGGTGCGGCCCTCGGCCAGCTCGCCGGCGAACTTCTTCTTGGCCTTCGGCAGGTCCCAGCGGCGGGCCAGCGCCTCGGCGACGCGGAAGCCGACGCTATGCGGGCTGTCGGCGTAGCCGGGACCCGGGTTGCCGAGCCCGACGATCAGCCAGTCGACCGGTGCTGACGAGAAGAGCTTCAGCTCTCGTCCGATTCGGCCGCCGGCTCGGCGCCCTCCTCGGCCTCGCCCTCAGCGGGCGCCTCGCCCTCGGCGAGCGGCTCGCCGTCCTCGCCGACCAGCGCGGTCTCGGTCTCGATCTCCTCTTCGACCGGCTCGAGCGTCGGCGGGGTGATCGTGGCGATGACCGTCTCGGTGTCGTCGAGCAGCGTGACGCCCTGCGGCGCGGTCAGCACCTCGAGCGTGACGGTGGCGTTCATCTCGAGGCCCGAAACGTCGTACGGGATCGAGTCCGGGATGTCGCCCGGCAGCGCCTCGATGTTCACCTCGCGCAGCTCCTGGTTGAAGATGCCGCCCTCCACCACGCCCGGCGCCTCGTCGGAGCCGGTGAAGTCGATCGGGACGGTCGCGTGGATGGCGACGTCCATGCGGACGCGCAGGAGGTCGACGTGCGTGGCCTCGCCGCGCACCGGATGGCGCTGGACGTCCTTGATCAGGACGTTGCCGGTCGCGCCGCCGTCGACGGTGACCTCGATCACCTGGGCCGCGTGCGCGAGCTTGTTGCGCAGGATCCGGGCGTCGACGGCGAAGTGCTGCGGGTCCTCGCCGCCGCCGTACATGACGCCGGGGACGAGGCCCTCGCGGCGGAGGCGCCGCACTGAGCGTGAGCCCTCCGGATCGCGGGCGCGAAGGGCGAGCGGAGAAGTTTCGGTAGCCATGAAGCGGCTGTCGATGGTAGCGAAACCGTGGTCTGAGGAACGGCGCTCAAGGGTACCCTCGCGTTCATGAGTCCTGACGAGGAGCTCATGGTCATCTTCGGCGCGCTGCACCTCGTGGCCCTCGCACTGGGCTTGGCGCTGTTCGTGATGTTCCTGCGCTCCGGGTCCCGTTCCGGCTTCAAGCCGCCGGAGGAAGACGACGGCGGCGGGGGCGGCAACGACCGCATCTCCGACAAGCCGAAGACCTCGCCGGGGGGTGGCATCCCACTGCCCGACGCACACCAGTCCTCTCGGCGCCTGCGCTCGCACGAGCAGCTCGCCGACATGCGGCGAAGTCAGCGCCGGAGGAAGGTGGCGGACCCGGCACATCCTCCTTCGCGGCGCCGGGTCACCCGCTAGAAAAACGAGCCCGGAGGCCGGCGTGCTCGCCCACGTTCGGCTCCGCCTGGAACCGCCGGATCGCGACGATCAGGCCTGCGACGCCCCAGGCCGCGATCACGGCCAGGTGCCCCGGCGCCCAGCCACCGTTCGTGGTCTGGGGCACGAAGCAGGCGTCGAAGGCCTGGACGAGGTGGTAGAGCGGGAACGCGTGGGCGATCGCGGAGATCCAGTCCGGCGCGCCGTCGAGCGGCCACCAGATGCCGGAGATGAACGACAGCGGCAGCAGCGTGAGCTGCGCCACCGGCCCGGCCTGGTCCGCCGTGCGCACGAGCGTCGTGACCGCGAGGCCGAGGGCCGCCAGCGAGGCGCCGCCGAGCACGAGAGTCACCGCGGCGGCGGGCAGGTTCTCCGGGTAGATGTCGACGCCGAAGGCGGGCACCGCCACGACGAACATCAGCACGACGCTCGCGCAGCCGAGCAGCACCGCGCCGGTCAGCCACGAGGCGAGGTACACCGGCATCGGCAGCGGCGTCCCGCGCACGCGCTTGAGCAGCCGCTCGTCACGCGCGCTGGCGAGCCCGAAGATCACGTTCGTGTAGCAGGCCAGCGTGAGGCCGAAGATGCCGATCGACGGCGCGTAGAACTGCGCGAAGCGGACGTCGCCGCCGGACGCGCCGGGCACCATCACGTCGCCGTTGATGGCGCTGAAGATGACGAGGAACATCAGCGGGAAGGCGAAGGTGAAGAAGGTCACGCGCGGGTTGCGAAGCATCAGCGCCACGCGGGCGCGGACCCAGCGCAGCAGGAGGCTGAGGTCGAGGCGGTTCATGCGGTCAGCTCCAGGTAGACGTCTTCCAGGCTCGGGCGGCTGACGGTCAGGCCCTCGAGCTCGTAGCCGCGCACGGCCGCCCACGAGAGCAGCGGCGCGAGGTCGCGGGTCGGCGTGGCGGTGCGGAGGCTGATCTCCGGGCCAGGTCCGTCGACGGGCACCGGCAGGTCGGCGACGTCCACGCCCTCCGGCAGCCGGAAGGTCACGAGCGCGGTCGCCTCGCCGCCCAGCTCGCCGGGTGCGGCGACCGCGATCAGCCGGCCCGCGGCGAGCACCGCGACGCGATCGGCGAGCCGCTGCGCCTCCTCCATGTAGTGCGTGGTGAGCAGGATCGTGCGGCCGCGGGCGCGCAGGCCGGCGATCAGCTCCCACGACTGCCGGCGTGCGGCGGGGTCGAAGCCCGTCGTCGGCTCGTCGAGGAAGATCAGCTCCGGGTCGCCGGCGATGCCGACGGCCACGTCGAGCCGCCGCCGCTGGCCGCCCGACAGCGTGCGGGTGCGGGAGTGCAGCTTCTCGCCGAGGCCGACGAGCTCGGCGACCTCGTCGGCGGGGAGCGGGTCCGGGTACGGCGCGGCGAACAGCTCGATCGCCTCGCGGACGGTCAGCTCCTGCTCGAGCGCGGCGTCCTGGAGGACGATCCCGATCCGCTCGCGGAACGCCCGCTCACGGCGGGCGGGGTCGAAGCCGAGGACGTCGACCGCGCCGCCGTCGGCGCGCCGGTGGCCCTCGAGGATCTCGACCAGCGTCGTCTTGCCGGCGCCGTTGGGCCCGAGCAGCGCGAGCACCTCGCCGCGGCGGACGGTGAGGTCGACGCCGTCGAGTGCGGTCACGCCCGCGTAGGACTTCCGGACGCCGCGGATCTGGATGGCGGGCGCCGCGAGGGCGGGGCGCGCGGCCACGGCGGCTTCGAGCGAGTTCGTGAGCATGCCCGACACGGTGCCGCGAGCCGGCCGCCCCGTCATCGGCGCGCAGGCCGAACTTGCGCGTGCACCCACGGGTGGATCTGCGCTCCACCCCCGCGCCGATGACGATCGCCCGCGCGCCCCCTACCGTTGACGGCATGAGAGGCCCGCGCCAGCCGCTGTCGGTGTTCGGCACGCTCGCGCTGACGCTGATCGTCGTCGTCACGCTGTTCACCGAGCCGCGGCCCGGCGGCGACGGGGACGGGCCGTGGGTGGCGTTCGGCATCGTGGCCCTGGTGGCCGGGATCTTCCTCAGCGTCCCGAGCGCCGAGATCCCGGTCTGGCGGCGCATCGCCGGCCTCCTGCTCGTCACCGGCGCGTCGTGGCTGCTGATCGGCGTCCAGCCGGAGGGCATCGCCTTCGGCGCCCTCTACTACGTGGTGATCATGTCGGCGCTCCGGCTCGAGCTCGTGCCGGCGCTGGCCGTCAGCGGCGTGGCGGTGGTCGGCGGCAGCGCGATGGTGGCGCAGGCAGCCGAGGACCCGTGGGGCGCGATCGTCTCGATCGTCCTGTCGGTGATCCCGTGGTTCCTGGTGATCCGGCTGCTGCACCAGATGCACGACGGCCGGGCGCGAGCCGAGGAGCTGGTCGAGGAGCTGCGCGAGTCGCGCGCCGCGCACGCGGAGTCGGCGGCCGCCGCCGAGCGCGGCCGCGTGGCGCGCGAGATGCACGACGTGCTCGCGCACTCGCTGTCGGCGCTCGCGCTCCAGCTCGAGGGCACGCGGCTGCTGGCCCGCGACCGCGGCTCCGACCCCGAGGTGGTCGATGCCGTCGAGCGGGCGCACCACCTGGCGGCCGATGGGCTGGCCGAGGCGCGCGCGGCGATCGGGGCGCTGCGCGGCGACGAGCTGCCGGGGCCGGAGCGGCTCGAGCAACTGGCCGAGGCGTTCGGCGACCGCTGCCGGCTCACGGTCAGCGGCACGCCGCGCGAGCTGTCATCGGAGGCGCGGCTGGCGGTCTACCGGACGGCGCAGGAGGCGCTCACCAACGTGCTGCGCCACAGCGCCGCCGACCGCGTCGAGATCGCGCTCGGCTACGAGGACGGCGCGACGCGGCTGGTGGTCCAGGACCACGGGCCGGGCGCGCCGGTCGCGGTCGGCGCCGCCGGTGCCGGCTACGGGCTGACCGGGATGCGCGAGCGGGCCGAGCTGCTCGGCGGCCGGCTGACCACGGAGCCGACGGCGGACGGGTTCCGCGTGGAGCTGTGGCTGCCGGCGTGATCCGCGTCCTGCTGGCCGACGACCAGCGCGTCGTGCGCGAGGGGCTCGGGACGCTGCTCGCCCTGCTCGACGGGATCGAGCTGGTCGGCACGGCGGCCGACGGCGAGGAGGCGGTCGCGCTCGCCGCCGAGCACGACCCCGACGTCGTGCTGATGGACCTGCGGATGCCGCGCGTCGACGGCGTCGAGGCGATCCGGCGGCTGGCCGCGCGCGGCGAGCGCCCGCGCGCCATCGCGCTCACCACCTACGCCGACGACGCGTCGGTGCTCGGCGCGCTGCGGGCCGGCGCCCGCGGCTACCTGACCAAGGACGCCGGCGCCGAGCAGATCCGCGCCGCCGTGCAGGCGGTGGCGCGCGGCGAGGCGGCGCTGGACCCCGCCGTCCAGCACCACGTGCTGGCGGCGCTGACCGAGCAGGCGCCCTCGGAGCTGCCGGACGGCCTGACTCCTCGGGAGGTCGAGGTGCTCCAGCTGATCGCCGAGGGCCTCACCAACGCCGAGATCGCCGAGCGCCTGGTGGTGAGCGCGGCCACCGTCAAGTCGCACGTCAACCACATCTTCGCCAAGGCGGGCGTGCGCGACCGGGCGCAGGCCGTCGTCTACGCCTTCTCGCAGGGCCTGGTCTAGGGGGCGAACGAACGTCAACTGCGGCTGGGTAGGGCGGCGAGGGAGCCGGCCGCGCGGGCGGTCCCTGGCGCTTTGACCGGAATATGTCCGGTCAAAGCGCCATACGTCCGGCCGATGGCGCTTTTTGCGTCGTGGATATCGACGTCAAAGCGCCAGGGACCGCCGACCCCGGCGGCCTCCCCACGTCCCCACCCAGCCGCAGTTGACGTTCGCCGGCGTTACGGGAACTGCGGCGTGGCCTGGTACCAGCGCTGGACGTCGGTCCACGCGGGCTTCGGCGTGCCGTCGTAGTGCAGCAGCGCCTTCTGGTGGATCGGCGGCGTCGAGAACGGGTTGCCGCCGTCCCACTCCGGGCGCACGCGGAACTCGTTGATGCGCCCAGTACAGCGCGCCGCTCAGCCACGGCTTGGTCGCGAACACGTTCAGGTGGAAGTTCGCGAAGTCCTGCTGGAACGCGTAGGTGCCCTTGTCCTCGACCGAGCCGTCGCGGTTCGCCTCGGCCCCGAACTCGGTGATCATCAGCGCGTCGGCCGGATAGCAGCGGCGCAGCGAGTCGAGGTACGGGGAGAGCTTGTCGCGGTCGAACAGCGAGCCCTGCGGGCCGGGGTACCAGCCGAAGTAGTCGTTGAAGCCGATCACGTCGAGCGGGCGGTAGCGGCGCTGGCAGCCGGCGCCCGGGTAGCCGGCGACGGCGAGGCCGACCGGGCCGCGTCGGATCCAGCTCGTGCGCGACCCGCTCGGCGCGGCGGATGTAGGCGCCCTGGGTCGGGCCCGGCTTCGACGACAGCTCGTTGGCGATCGACCAGATGAGGACCGAGGGATGGCTGCCGTTGGTCTCGATGTTGTGGCGCAGCTCGGCCAGCGCGCGCGGCGTGACGTCGTCGATCAGCGAGCTCTTGTGCGACGTAGACGGGGATCTCGGACCAGATCAGCAGCCCCTCGCGGTCGGCGACCTCGTGGATGTAGGGGTGCATCGGGTAGTGCGTCCGGAGCATGCTCGCCGCCGAGCTCCTTCGCGCGGTCGACCAGCCAGCGGCGAAACGCGTTGTCGACCGCGAAGCCCTGCGTCGCGTTGTCCTCGTGCAGGCCGACGCCGCGGAGCTGCACCGGCCGGCCGTTGAGCGTCAAGCGGCCGTCGATCGACGCGGACCGAGCGCACGCCGGTCTGCACGTTCCAGCGGCCGACCAGCCGGCCGCCGACCCGGACCTCGATCGCCGCCGGGTAGAGGAACGGGTCGCGCGGCGACCACAGGTGCGGGTCGGGCACGCGCAGTGAGCCGCGGAAGCTCGCGGTCGAGCCGGGGCGCAGCGTGCGCGCGCCCGAGCCGCACGCTGCGGGAGCCGAACGTGCCGGTCACGGTCGCCCGCCGGCGGCCGGAGGTGACGTTGCGCAGGCGCGTCTGGAAGACCGCCGTGGCCGGGCAGCTCGCGCAGCGCAGGCGCGGGGTCACGAGCGCCGACTCGATGGCCAGCGTGTCGATCTTCTGGAGGTAGACCTCGCGCAGGATGCCGCCGTAGTTCCACCAGCCGCCGGTGGGCAGGCGGGTGCGCGGGCTGACGCGGCCGGGCGGGAGGTCGGTCGCCGTGCGGCGCGAGTCGACGCGCACGACGAGCCGGTTGACTCGGCGCAGGCGCTCGAGCGGCACCGTGAACGGCAGGTAGGCGCCGGCGTGCGAGCCGACCTCGCGCCCGTTGAGCCAGACCCGCGCGCGATAGTTGACCGACTCGAAGCGGACCGCCCAGTCGAGCGCGGCGCTCGTGTCGGGCAGCTCGAAGTCCTTGCGGTACCAGCCGACCGACCCGTTCATCGAGGCCACCGAGTGGTCGCCGACGTTCCAGGCATGCGGGACCGTGACCGGGCTCCAGCCCGCGGTGGAGGTCTGGCGGTGGTAGCGCCGGCGGACGCCGCGGTCGGCCGCGTCGAGCCGGAACAGCCAGCTCGCCCTCCATCAGGTAGCGGCCCTCGGCGCCGTCCTGGTAGAGCGTGCGGGCGGTCGGCGTGTCGGCCGCCTGCGCGGCCGCCGGAGCGACCAGGGCGAGCAGCACGAATCCCAGGGCGAGCCGCATCGCGGGCATCTTAGGTGCAGCTCTCCTCGTTGCCGATCGGGGCCGAGATCGACAGCAGCTCGACGTCGGCGCCGGTCAGCGGGCCGTCGCGACGCACGCGCACGCACTGGACCACCGGCAGCGAGGAGCCCGCGCGCCAGGCCACGCGCCCGACCCCGGTGCGGCGCGTGAGCGCCACCTGCACCGACGGCGTGTAGTTCAGGATCTCCACCTGGCCCGAGCGCGCGAGCTCCCGCACCCGGGTCCGCGTGACCTCGGCGCAGGCGGGCTCGGCGCGGCAGCCGGGCAGCTCGGCCAGGACGGCGGCCGGGTCGCCCGCCGCCTGCGCCTCGACCAGCTCGAGCACGCGCGAGCGCTCGTTCCCCGCCCCGGTCAGCGCCCGCGCCAGCAGCGCCGAGAAGCCGAGGAACAGGAAGGCCGCGAGGCCGATGAGGATGAGGGTGCGCCCGCGCCGCATGGGCGCGCCAGGCTAGCCAGCTTCCATGAAATCGTCGCCGGACAGCTCCAGGAAGCGCTGCACGCTCGCCTCCTGGTGGCTGAGCTGCTCGGCCATCCGCTTGGCGTGCTCGGACGCGATGTCGAGGAAGTCCTCGAGGCAGCGCTCGGGGTCGTCGGGCAGCGGGTAGACGCGCGCGACGTCCTGCTGGACGCAGACGATGCCCATCGGCGGGCGGCCCTCGGCCAGCGGCCGGGCGCCGCAGACGGCGGTCACCACGATCTGCCGCTCGGGAGCGACCAGCGCGGCGGGCAGCAGCCGGTGGGCGGGCAGGTCGACGCCGAGCGCGATCCGGCGGTCGACGTGCACGTGGCTGTGGGCGAGGTCGCTGAGCGGCTCGCGCCAGATGTCGAGCACGGTGTCGGCGCCGACCAGCGCGTCGCGCAGCGCGGCGGCCTGCTCGGCGTACAGGTGCTCGGCCTCCTCGCGGTCCTCGGCGGCGGCGAGGTCGAGGTCGCAGGGCACGCGCAGCAGCTCGTCGGGCGCGACCGCCGAGCCGGCGCCGAGGCCGCCGTTCGTGACGTAGGTCTGGATCGTCCCGAGGTCGCGCCGGCCGTGGAAGACCACCGTCAGCTCCTCGCACAGCGGGAGCCCCTGCACGCGCAGGGCGACCGCGGCGGTGGCCTCCTTGTCCAAGAGGGCCCGCCGAAGGAGATCGTCGGCGTGCTCGTGGTTGTCCATGTGCTCGGGTTATCGACATGTTTACCGCTCGACCGGAGATTGCAACACCGACCGATCGACTGGGTCGCATCGACCGTGGGTAGAGTCCGCCGCCAATGGGGCTGATCTACAAGCCGTTCGGGATCGTGCTCGGCATCCTCGGCGGCCTCGCTCGGCAGGAAGCTCTTCGACTTCGTCTGGACGAAGGTCGACGACCAGCGAGCCGCCGGAGCCGACGACCGAGGAGGTCTCGTGGCGCCGCGTGCTGGCGGTGGCCGCGCTCCAGGGCGTGATCTTCCGCACGATCCGTGTGGCCTTCGATCGCTACGGCGCGATCGGCTGGCGCTATCTCACCGGGGTCTGGCCCGGCGAGAAGCGCCCTGACCCCGACGAATGACGAAGCCGCGCTCGGCCAGCGTGCCGAGCGCGTTCTCGAAGGCGGCGAAGTCGCGTCGCAGCAGGAGGTCGATCGGCCGGCCCGCCGGGCCTTCGGTGCGTAACCAGCGCCGGAGTCCGCTGTCGTCGTGCTCTTGCAGCAGGTCCAGCAGGATCGGCAGCTCGGGCTTGTGGTCCAGGTCGCCGGAGACGACCTCGAGCGGGTCGGCGTCGAGGATCGCGAGCAGCTCGTCGTCCGACAGGCCGAGCAGGTCCTGGAGCCGCGTGGCGCTCAGAACAGCTGGTTCTCGCCGCCGAACACCTCGGACACCGAGTCGTCGGTGAAGATGCGGCGGATCGTGTCGGTGAGGATGTCGGCCACCGAGAGGACCTTGATGTTGCCCGGCGCGCCGGGGCGCAGCGGGATCGTGTCGGTGACCACGACCTGCTCGAAGCCGGCCGCGTCGAGGTTCTCGAACGCCTTGCCGGACAGCACGGCGTGGGTGGCGGCGGCGAACACGCGCTTGGCGCCCTCGGCCTTGACCGTCTCGGCGGCCGCGCGCAGGGTGCCCGCCGTGTCGATGATGTCGTCGAGGATCACGGCCGTCTTGTCCTTGACGTCGCCGATCACGTAGGCGATCTCGGCGACCTGCTGGGCCGGCCGCTCCTTGTTGAGGATGGCCAGCTCGGCGCCCACCTTCTCGGCGAACTTCTTGGCCAGCTTCACGCGGCCGGCGTCCGGCGACACGATGACCAGGTCGTCGAGCGCCATGTCGCGGAAGTACTGGCTGAGCATGAACATCGCCGTCATGTGGTCCACGGGCTTGGAGAAGAAGCCCTGGATCTGGCCGGCGTGCAGGTCCATCGTCAGCACGCGGTCGGCCCCCGCGGTCTCGAGCATGCGGGCGACGAGACGGGCGGAGATCGGCTCGCGGCCCATCGACTTCTTGTCCTGCCGCGAGTAGCCGTACCACGGGGCCACGGCGATCACGCGGTGGGCGGACGCGCCGACCGCGGCGTCGACCATCAGCAGCAGCTCCATCAGCGCGTCGTTGGCCGTGATCCCGGTCTCGGGATTGCCGCAGGTGGGCTGGACGATGAAGAGGTCCGAGCCGCGGATCGACTCCTCGAAGCGGCAGTAGACCTCGCCGTTGGAGAACGTCCGGGTGCTGACGCCGCCGAGCGAGACGCCGAGCTTCTCGGCGATGCGGTCGGCGAGCGCCGGGTGGGCGCGCCCCGAGACCACCATCAGGCGCTTGTCGTACTCGACGGCGAGCGACGAGCCGAGGTGGGCGATCCGGGGTTCCAGCGCGCTCACGACGCCTCGGAGTGTACGACGAGCGGGAGACGTCGTCGCGGTCACTGCTCTTTGCGGTCCGCGTAGCCCTCGATGTTCTTCTGCCGGCCGCGCGAGATGGCGAGCGCGCCGTCCGGCACGTCCAGGGTGACGACGGTGCCGGCCCCCGTGTAGGCCCGGTCGCCGACCGTCACGGGCGCGACGAACGTCGTGTCGACGCTGGTCTTGACGTTCGAGCCGATCGTCGTCCGGTGCTTGTTGCGGCCGTCGTAGTTGGCGGTCACGTTGCCGGCGCCGATGTTCGTCCCCTCGCCGATGTCGGCGTCGCCGATGTAGGAGAGGTGCGGGACCTTGGTGCCGGCGCCGATCTCGGAGTTCTTGATCTCGACGAACGTGCCGGCCTTGGCCTTCGGGTGCAGATGGGCGTCGGGGCGCAGGTAGGCGAACGGGCCGACGGTGGCGCCGTCGTCCACGCGCGCGCCCGTGAGATGGGAGTGCAGGATCGTGACGCCGTCGCCGATCCGGCTGTCGATCAGCGTGCTCATCGCCCCGATGTGCGTGTCGCTGCCGATCGTGGTGGTGCCCTTGAGCTGGGCGAACGGCTCGATCACCGTGTCGCGACCGATCGCGACCGTGGCGTCGATCCTGGTGCTTGCGGGGTCCACGATCGTGACCCCCGAGCGCATGTGCTGCTCGAGGATGCGCCGCTGCGCGACCTGCTGGGCGTAGGCGAGGTCGACGCGGTCGTCGACGCCGTGCGTGAGGTCGGGGTCGCCGATGGGGTGCGCCACGACCACCCGGCCCGCGGCGCGCATGGCGGGCAGCACGTCGGGCAGGTAGAGCTCGCCCTGGGCGTTGTCGGTGTCGATCGTCGCCAGCGCGGCGACCAGCGCCCCGCCGTCGAACGCGTAGACGCCGGTGTTGACCTCGCGGATCTCGAGCTCCTCGGCGGTCGCGTCGCCGGCCGTCTTGGCCTCGGCGACGCGCAGGACCAGGCCGTCGCCGTCGCGGATCACGCGACCGTAGGTCCCGGGCTCGTCGAGCACCATCGTCGCCATCGTCGCCGCCGCGCGCGCCCCCTCGTGCGCCTCCACCAGGGCCCTGATCGCCTCGGCGGTGAGCAGCGCGACGTCGCCGTTGATGACCACGACGGTGGCCGTCGGGTCGAGCAGCGAGGCGGCTGCCGCCACCGCATCGCCCGTCCCGCGCGGCTCCTCCTGGATCGCGACCTCGACGCCGTCCGGCAGATGGTCGGCCAGCCGCCGCCTCGGGTTGTCGACCACGATCACCCGCGCGGCGCCGGCGTCGCGAGCGGCCTCCACCGGCCATGCGATCAGCGGCCTGCCGCACAGCGGGTGCAGGACCTTGGGAACGGCGGAGCGCATGCGGGTGCCCTCGCCTGCGGCGAGGATCACGACGGTGGGATCAGGCACGCGGGCATCGTAGTATCGGCTCCGCGGACGTCAGACTCGGATTCGTCAGGCCGAAATCTGGTGCGTTGATTTATTGGGGGGTGGTGTAATTGGCAGCCCGCCGGCCTTTGGAGCCGTGAGGTACCGGTTCAAATCCGGTCCCCCCAGCTCATTTTCGTCCGACCTGTTGGCCGAGATCGCTGCGTCCAGCTGGGTTGCCGTCGGGCACAAGTACGGCGTGTCGGACAACGCGATCCGCAAGTGGGTACGGGCTTACGAGCGCGAGAACGGCCGGCACGTATCACGCCGGACAGGCGGCGCCTCATGACCAGTAGAGAGATCACACCGCTCTGATCGGATTTCCGGCCAGAAGGCGAGGCTGGGTTTCGCTTCCCGCTTTCCGGCACTAGGCTGGCGCCTCCATGCGACTCCGCCTCCTCGCCGCCGCCACCGTCGCGGCCTGCCTCATTCCCGCGTCCACCGCCTTTGCCGGCGACCCGATCATGGCGTTGACCGACGTCCAGCCCGGGATGCAGTGCACGGGCTACTCGGTCGTCCAGGGGACGACCATCTCGTCGTTCGACGTCGAAGTGCTCGACGTGATCGACGGCGACCCGGCGTCCGACGGGCCGCGGATCCTGTTCGAGGTCTCGGGCGCGGCGATCGACGCGACGGGCATCGGCCCGGGCTTCTCGGGGTCGCCGATCTACTGTCCCGACGGGCAGGGCGTCAACCGCAACATCGGCGCCATCTCGCAGTCGATCGGCGAGTACGGCGGCAAGGCCGGTCTCGCGACGCCGATCGAGCTCATGCTCGCCAACCCGACCGACCCGCCGGTCGCGAGCGGCGCGGGTGCCCGCAAGGCCGCCTCGCCGCGTGCCGCCGCCGCGAAGCAGCGCATGCGCCGCCAGGGCACCAAGGATCTCGCCGGGCCGCTGACCATCAGCGGCGTCTCGCCGCAGCTCGGGCGGGCGATCGAGGCGACCGGCCGGCGCTACGGCAGGCCGATCATCGCGGTCCCCGCCGGGCCGCTCGGCAGCTTCCCGGTGCAGCAGCTGCGCCCGGGCGCGGCCGTGTCGGTCGGCTACTCGGGCGGCGACCTGCGGCTCGGCGCCGTCGGAACCGTCGCCTACGAGGACGCCGGCCGCGTGTGGTCGTTCGGCCACTCGTTCGAGGCCGCCGGCGCGCGCAACCTGCTGCTCCAGGACGCCTACGTCTTCCGCGTCGTCAACGAGCCGAACGCGGCCTTCACCGGAGGCTCGTACAAGCTCGCCGTCGCCGGGCACGACGTCGGGACGCTCTCCAACGACGCGTTCTCGGCCGTCGTCGGCACCGTCGGCGCGCTCCCGCGCAGCACCACGGTGCGCGCGATCGGCACCGACCACGACACCGGCGCGCAGAAGGAGGTCGTCACCAACGTCGCCGACGAGACCGACGTCGACAACCCGACCGGCTTCTCACCGCTCGGCGCCGTCGGCCCGCTGGCGATCGCCCAGGCCGCGGGCGGCACGATGAAGAGCGCGCCCGGCCGCATGACCGGCCGCATGTGCCTGCGGATCACGTTCGCCGAGCGCCCGAAACGGCCGGCGCGGTTCTGCAACCGCTACGTGTCGTCGGGCATCTTCGATCCCTTCCTCGGCCCGCTCGGCAACCCGATCGCCTTCAACGCGGCGATGGACGCCTCCGGCGCGTTCAGCCTGATCGAGTTCTTCGAGGGCCCGACGCCGCACGTCGCCAACGTGCACGCGGAGATCGAGACGCGGCGCGGCGAGCAGGTCGCCTTCCTGCGCCGGGTCCAGGCTCCGCGGCGCGTGAAGCCCGGCCAGGCGGTGACGCTGAAGGTGACGATGCAGCGCCTGCGCGGCCGCAACTTCACCAAGCGCTATCGCGTGAACGTTCCCGGCGGCCTCAAGCCCGGCCGGCGCACCCTGCGGCTCGCGGGCCCCGAGCAGGAGATGGAGGAGGAGGACATCCTGGCGATCCTGTTCGGCCTCGGGCCCGAGGAGGAAGAGGGGTCGGACGGCCCCGGGCGCCTGAACGACCTGATCGAGAGCATCAGCAGCCTCGGCACCTGGGACGGCGTCTCGCTGCGGATGGGCGGCACGAGCAAGCGCGCCTTCAAGGACGACGACATGGTCGTCGTCGGCCGCGCGTCCACCTCGGTGCGGGTCCGCCGCCGCTAGGAGGATTCGAAGCGGTACACCGTGCCCGCCGGCGCCAGTTCGGCGCCGGCGGCGCGCGGAACCGCCGCGGTCAGCACGGTGGCGAACGTCTCCGTGCTCGCCGCCATCATGTCGAGCAGCGTCTGCACGGGCGTCGCCTCCTCCGTCACGCCGTTGGCGTAGTCGGTCGCGTAGCCGAGCAGCGCGTACGGCAGCTCGGCCTCGCCGCACAGGACCGCCTCCGGCCCGCCGGTCTGCGACACGTGCGTGACCCCGCAGGCCGCGAGGCCGCGGATCTCGGCGCGCGTGTTGAAGCGCGGCCCGTCCACGTGGCCGTAGCAGCCGCCGTCGCGGATCGGCACGCCCGCCTCGCCGGCCGCCGCCACCAGCACCCGCCGCAGCGGCTCCGAGAACGGCCCCTCGAAGATCCAGTGCCCGCGGCGGCGGTCGCCCGGCTCGGAGTAGAACGTGCACAGCTCGCCGTCGCCGAGCCGGTTGGCGAGGAAATACAGGTCGTCGAAGCAGGTGAGCGAGCCCAGCTCGACGGACGGGTCGACCGCCCCGCAGACCGTCAGGCCGATCACGGCATCGGCGCCGAGCTCGGCGAGCGCGGCGATGTTGGCGCGGTGCTCGACGAGGTTCGAGAGGCGGCGGTGACCCTCCCCGTGGCGCGAGACGTGCAGCACCTCGGCGCCGGCGAACGAGCCCCGCGAGACCTCCGTGTCGCCCCAGTTCGTGCTCACCAGCTCGGGCCCGTCGGATTCGAACCCCGGCAGCGCGTACGTGCCGGAGCCGGTGATGATCGCGATCGGCATGGCGCCGGAGTATCCCGTAGACGACTCGGGGGCCCGCCCCCCTAAGCTGACCGCCCATGGATCCCAGGCCGGTCAGCCGCGACGAGGTCCGCGAGTTCGCCTCCTCCGTCTGGCGGGCGTTCCACGGCGAGATGAAGGACGTCGACCTCGACCGCTGGGAGCGCGTGCTCGAGCCCGAGCGGACGCTCGCGCTGCGCGACCGGGGCCGGATCGTCGCCGGCACCGGCATCTTCGGCCGCCGCCTCGCGGTGCCGGGAGGCGTCGTGCCGGCCGCGGCGGTCACGCTCGTCGGCGTGCTGGCCCACGCACCGCCGGCGCGGCCTGATGAGCACGCTCATGCGCCGCCAGCTCGCGGACGTGCACGAGGCCGGCCGCGAGGCCGTGGCGGCGCTGTGGGCGTCCGAGGCGGTGATCTACGGACGCTTCGGCTACGGCATGGCGACCATCGCCACGAAGCTCGACGTCGCGCGCCGGAGCGTGCGCATGCGCCGGCTGTCCGACGCCCGGGTCGATCTGCTGACGCCCCACGAAGCGCTGCCCGCGATGCGCGAGGTGTACGAGGCGCTGTGGCCGACGTTCCCAGGGATGCTCGATCGCGACGGACCGTGGTGGGAGGACCGCATCGAGGACGACGAGGAGCATCGTGAGGGCGCCGAACCCCTGCGCGCCGCCGTGACCGACGACGCCTACGCGCTGTACTCGGTCAAGCGGAAGTGGGACGACGACGGCCCGGCCGGCGAGGTCGTGGTGCTGGAGGCGCTCGCCACCACCCCCGATGCCGAGAACGCGATCTGGAGCTTCCTGCTCGGGCTCGACCTCACGCGCTGGATCAGCTGGGAGCTCGCCCCGTCGGACCATCCGCTGATGCACATGGTCGCCAACGCCGGCGACGTCCGCATGACCGACGGCTACGCGCTGTGGATCCGCCTCGTCGACCTCCCGCGAGCGCTCACCGAGCGCACCTACGGCGAGCCGTTCGAGGTCGTGCTCGAGGTGGCCGACGACGTCTGCCCGTGGAACGCCGGCCGCTGGGCGCTGCGCTGGGACGGCACGACGGCGACGTGCGCGAAGACCGCCACGCCCGCCGGCCTCGAGCTCGGCGCGGCCGAGCTGGGCGCCGCCTACCTCGGCGGCACGAGGCTCGAGGTGCTCGCCCGCGCCGGCCGCGTGCGCGAGCTGCGCCCGGGCGCGCTCGCAGCCGCCGACCGCGGCTTCGCGGGCGACCGCGCGCCGTGGTGCCCGGAGATCTTCTAGGCCTTACAGAGTGATGAACGGCCCTCCGCCGGTGCGACAATCGGCGGGGATGGAAGGCCACGTGCGAGGCTCCGTGCTCGTCGTCGACGACGAGCCGACGATCCGCGAGGTCGTGTCGCGCTACCTCGAGCTGGCGGGCTACGAGACGCGCGTGGCCGGCGACGGCCCCGGCGCGCTGAAGGCGGTCGAGGAGCGCGCGCCGGACCTGATCGTGCTCGACCTGATGCTGCCGGGCATCGACGGCCTGGAGGTGATGCGGCGGGTGCGCGATCGCGCCGGCGCGATCATCCTGCTCACAGCCAAGGGCGAGGAGAACGACCGCATCGTCGGCCTGCGCCTCGGCGCCGACGACTACGTGGTCAAGCCGTTCTCGCCCGGCGAGCTGGTCGCCCGCGTCGACGCCGTCCTGCGGCGCGTCGACACCGTCGGCGACGACGCGCCGCCGCAGCGGTTCGGCGACCTCGTGATCGAGCCGGGGGCCCATCGCGTGACGGTGGCCGGCGAGGAGGTCGCGCTGACGATGCGCGAGTACGAGCTGCTGCGTTTCCTCGCGCGCCATCCCGGCCGCGCCTTCACGCGCAACGAGCTGATGGACTCGGTCTGGCAGTACGCGTTCTACACGGACACCTCGACCGTCACCGTCCACATCCGGCGGCTGCGGGCCAAGATCGAGCGCGACGCCTCGGCTCCGCGCTGGATCGAGACGGTGTGGGGCGTCGGCTACCGGTTCGCGCCATGAGGGCGGGACTGGCCTTCGCCACCGTGGTGGCCGCGCTGGTGGCGGTCGCCGCGCTGATCGGCTACGGCGGCCACGCCGCCGTGGTCACGCTGGCGATCGTCGCCCCGCTCGGGTGGCTGACCGTGCTCGCCACCGACCAGGTGCACCGCCTGCACGGCCTCCGACGACGGTTCGCAGCCGTCACGCTCGTCAGCGCCGCGCTGCTGACCGCCGCCGTCGCGCTGTTCGTGGCGCTCATGTTCGTCTCGAGTCACGACGCGTTCCTGACCGTCCTGCTCGCGGCCTACGCGGGAGCGCTCGCCTGGTGGACGGCGGCCCGCGTCGGCCGGCGGGCGCTCGACGACCTCGACCGCGTGCGCGGCACACTTACAGCCGTCGGCGAGGGCCGGCGCGACGTGCGCACAGGCGTCGAGGGGAACGACGAGATCGCGGCCCTGGCCGCCGACGTCGACGCCATGGTGGCGCGCCTCGACCACGAGGAGCGCCTGCGGCAGACGCTGTTCGCCGCCGTCTCGCACGACCTGCGCACGCCCGTGACCGCGCTGCGCCTGCTGGCCAACGCGCTCGACGACGACGTCGTCGACGGCGAGCTGCGCCGCGAGTACGTCACCCGCATGGGGACGCACGTGCGCGCACTCGGCACGCTGATCGACGACCTGTTCGAGCTCACCCGGCTCCAGAGCGGCGAGCTCGAGTGGACGATGGAGCAGGTCAGCGTCGGCCTGCTGCTGGAGGAGGCGGTCGACGCCATGCGCCCGGCCGCGGAGGCGGGCGCGGTGTCGGTCAGCGCGCGGCTCGACCCGGCGCTCGAATCCGCGCGGGCCAACCCCGAGCAGCTCCAGCGCGTCCTCTTCAACCTGATCCAGAACGCGATCCACCACACCCCGGCCGACGGCAGCGTGACGGTCAGCGCAGAGACCGTGAACGGAGCGATCGAGGTCGAGGTGGCCGACACCGGCAACGGCGTCCCCGCCGATCAGCGCGACCGCGTCTTCGATCCCTTCTTCCGCGGCGACGAGGCGCGGCACGATGCGGGCGCCGGGCTCGGGCTGGCCATCTCGCGCGCGATCGTCGAGGCGCACGGCGGCCGCATCTGGCTCGAGGACGCGCCCGTCGGCACGCGCGTCCGCTTCAGACTGCCTAACGGTCCCGCGGCTCGCGCCTGACCCGGCCGCCCTCGGCGCCAAGCTCGGTGGCCGGGCCGCGCGGCGCGGCGATGCCGAGCACGCGCATCGCCTTCAGCCCGAGCCCGAGCTTCTCGCGGCCGTCGGTCGACGAGACGTCGAGGCCGGTCAGGTCGCGCACGCGCTCGAGCCGGTAGCGGATCGTGTGGCGGTGGGTGAACAGGCGCGAGGCGGTGCCGGCGACGTTGGCGTCGGCGTCCAGGAAGGTCTCGAGCGTCTGCACGAGGTCGGTCTCGTACTGCTCGTCGTAGGTCACCAGCGGCTCGACCGTCTCGGCGTAGAAGCGCTCGAGCTCGGCCGGGTCCTCGCTCATGGCCGGCAGCAGCAGCCGGTAGGCGCCGGTCTCCTCGAAGGCCAGCACCGATTCGCCCTCCCCGGCCTCGGCGACGTTGGCCGCCAGCAGCGCCTCGTTGCCGGCGCGGTAGAGGTCGGCCGGATCGGCGGCCAGTCGCGAGTGCCCGATCGCGAACGTGAAGCCGTGGAGGCTCGAGCGCAGCTCGCGCACGACGGCGTCGGCGACGCGGCGCACCTCGGCGTCGTCGGTCGCCGGCAGCAGCACGACGATGTGGGTGCCGTCGACCACGGCGGCCAGCGAGCCGGGCGCGCTGGCGCGCGCGGCGCGCTCGGCGGCGGCCAGGACGCGGCCGCGCCAGTCCTCGTCGGCCGGCGCGTAGAGGTGGGTGCGGACCACGATCAGTGCCGAGCCGGCGGCGACGTCGATCCCCAGCTCGGCCGCGCGCGCCACGATGTCGCCGCGGACGGTCACGTCGCGGCGCAGGACGGCGGTCAGGAACGCTGCCTGCGCGGCCTCGGAAGCCCGCTCGGGCGCGCGCACGCGCTCGACCTCGGAGGCGATCAGCGTGGTGACCACGCGCAGCAGCGCGGGCCGCGGCTCGCCCGAGCGCCCGCGCACCCGCAGCCGCCCGACCACGCTGTCCCCCACCCGCAGATCGTGCGTCTCCACGCCGGCGGCGTCCGCCATCAGCGCGCGCTCGTCGGCACTCGACCGGGCGGCGACGGCCAGCACCGCGCTCGAGCGGTCGATCAGCACCAGCGAGGCGTCGAGCGCCCGCGCCGCGGCCCGCACCACCTCCGGCAGCCCGAGGCCGGACTCGACGGCGTCGCTGATCTCGGTCAGCGCGTCGAGGTCGTGCGCCGGCGGCGCGTCGCGCCGGATCGGGATCGGCTCGGGCCATCGCTACAAGCGGTCGTAGTACCAGAGCACCACGCCGCCCGCCAGAGCGCCGGCGAGCACGAAGGCGGCGAGGACGTACACGCTCATCACGAGTGCCATCACCCGTTCGCGCAGCCGCCAGTACGAGCGCCACGCCGGCACGGCGATGAAGGCGACCCAGAGGGCGAGCGAGATGGCGATGACCACGCCGATCACGATCACGGAGACCTGGTCGTCGAGGATGTCGTTCATCGATCTGGGGCCCCATTGTGGCGCACGTAGCCGGCGACGAGCGCGAGCGTCCCCAGCAGCGACCACAGGCCGACGCCCAGCGCGGCGCCGCCGAGCACGTCGGTGAGGTAGTGCACGCGCAGGTAGACGCGCGACAGACCGACCACCACGACGACGCCGACGGCGACGGTGATCGCCGCGAATCGGACCGCCCAGCCGACGCCGCCGCGCACGAGCACGACGGCGCACGCGACGAGCGCGACCGAGTAGGCGGTGTGGCCCGACGGATAGGCGGCGTTGTAGAAGTCGACCAGCGCGCCCTCGGGCCGGGCGCGATCGTACGCCGCCTTGGCGATCCCGACCAGCAGCGGCGACAGTGCCACACCGGCGGTCAGCGTGACCGCCTCGATCCAGCGCCGCCGGAGCAGCGTCCACGCCACGGTGGCCAGCGCGGCGAGGGCGACGAACGGGTACGAGCCGAGGTCCGTCACGACCTTGGCGATCTCGATCGCCGGGTCCATCGCCAGCTCGAGCGCGATGTCGGCCGCGATCTCGTCGATCCTCGGGACGCCGGGCTGCGAGGCGATGCCGCCGAGGAAGAAGAACGAGTACGCGCCGACCGTGAATAGCGCGAGCAGCGTGGTCAGCTCGAGCCCGAGGCCGCCGGGCGTGAGCCGATCCATGCCGAAGCGGGCGGCGAGGTCGGCGACCGCCGAGGTGGGGCGGCCGATCAGCCGCCACGCCGGCCCGGCGATGTGGATGACCAGGCGCCAGCCGGGACGGTCGCGCCGCTCCTCGAGCCACTCGCGGACGCGCCGGCGCTTCTCCGGGTCGCGCCGCAGCTGCACGAGGGCGACGAACGCCACCAGCACCACGACGACGGTCGAGAACGCGAACAGGCCGCGCGAGACGTAGGTCGTGAGGCGGTCGAACGAGTGCCAGAAGACGTAGCCGAGCGTGGCGAAAGTGGCGGCCCAGGCGCCGGCGCCAAGTACGTCGTAGGGCAGGAACTTGCGGATCGGCATCCGGCTGGTGCCGGCGATGAACGGCGCGAGCGCGCGCACGAAGCCGATGAAGCGCCCGATCAGGATCGTCGCCCCGCCGCGCTTCTCGAAGAAGCGCTCCACCTGCGCGAGCCGATCCTCGGTGATCTTCAGCTTCTCGCCGTGGCGCAGCAGCCAGCCGCGCCCGAGCTTGCGCCCCAGCGTGTACGACGTCACGTCGCCGGCAACCGCGCAGGCCCACACGATGCTGATCAGGACGAAGAGCGAGATCTCGCCCTGGCCGGCGACCACGCCGCCGACGATCACCGCCGTCTCGCCGGGGGCCACCAGCCCGACGAACGCGCCGGTCTCGAGGAAGGCGAGCACGCCGACGAGCAGGTAGGTCCACGGCCCGAGCGCCCGGCCGACGTCGAGGAACAGCTCCTCGAGGTTGGGCAGCTCGACAAGGCCGACGCCGATGACGGCGGCGCCCGCGACGACCAGCCAGCCGCCGAGCTGTGTCCAGCGGCCGAGCTTGCGGCGCCGGACGAGCAGGAACGCGGCCAGCGCCAGCGCCCCGAGGAGCCAGCCCCACTTCATGCCGTCCGGACCTCGCCGTAGCCGGGCGGCGCCGGCTCGACCGCGATCGCGCCCGGCAACGGCGCGGCCGCGGCGCGGGCCGCGTCCGGCGAGTCGTAGATCGCGAACACGGTCGGCCCGGAGCCGGAGACCATCGCGCCCGCGAAGAGCGCATCGTCGATCGCCGGGCACAGCGCGCGCGCGGCGTCCTGGAGGTCGTTGACGGGCGGCGCCTCACCGGCCAGCGCCTCGGCCTCGCGCGCGACGAGCTCGGCGGGCGAGCGGGCGCCGCCGCGCCGGTCGAACTCACCGTAGACCGCGGGCGTCGACAGCGCCGCGGCCGAGGGCAGGATCGACGAGGCCGAACGGCTCCGGGTCCGGCAGCCGTGCGACGTGCTCGCCCGCGCCGGTCATCAGCACCCGGCCCGGATCCAGCAGGCTGGGCACGTCGCCGCCGAGGCCGGCCGCGAGCTCGTGCAGGAGCGCCGGGTCGGCGCCGCCGGCCGCGTGCGCGGCGAGCCGCAGCGCCGCGGCGGCGTCGGCCGAGCCGCCGCCCATCCCGGCCGCGACCGGGATCCGCTTGACGATGGTCAGCCGCTGCGGCGGCCCGTCCCAGCCGGTCGCCTCGCGGAAGCGGGCGAGCGCGCGGGCGGCGAGGTTCTCGCCCTCGACGCCCGGGCAGATCACCTCCTCCACAGCGGCCGGCTCGAGCGTCAGCTCGTCCGCCAGCGTGACCGCCTGGACCACCGACACCAGCGGATGCAGCCCGTCCGCGCGCGGCGCGCCGACGAACAGCGACAGGTTCACCTTCCCGGGCGCGCGCGCGACGAGCCTCACGCGAGCCTCCCGTGCAGCTCGCGCCACTGCTCGGGCGACAGCGTCTCGGCGCGGGCGTCGGCGGGCAGGTCCATCGCCTCCAGTGCGGCGCGCACGCGATCGCGATCGCCGCCGCCGAGCGCGACCGACCGCGCGAGCGCCTTGCGGCGATGGGCGAAGCCCTGCTGGACGAGCGTGCGCAGGCCCGGCTCCGGCGCGGGGCCGTGGCGGGTGAGGCGGACGAGCACGGAGTCCACGTTGGGGACCGGGTGGAAGACGCTGCGCGAGATGGGCCTGAGGACCTTGACGTCGCACGCCAGCTGGGCGAGCACCGACGGGACGCCGTAGGCGGATGTCGCGGGCTTCGCCGCGAACCGCTCGCCGACCTCCTTCTGCACCATCGCCACCCACGTCGTGGCGCCCGGGAGCTGCTCGATCGTGCGCAGGATCACCCCGGCGGCGACGCCGTAGGGCAGGTTGGCGACGACCTTGGTCGGCTCGGGGCGCAACGCCGTGAGGTCGAGCCTGACGGCGTCGGCGAGGTGCAGCGTCGCGTTCGGGTGCGGGTCGAGCGCGTCGCGCAGCGCCGGCTCGAGCCTGCGGTCGAGCTCGACCACGTGCACGTGCGCGGTGCGCGCGGCGAGGTACTCCGACAGGACGCCGAGCCCGCCGCCGACCTCCAGCACCACGTCGCCGGGGCCGAGCTCGGCGGCGCGGCCGATGACGTCGAGGATGTTGGAGTCGATCAGGAAGTTCTGGCCCAGCTCGCGGTTCGGCCGGACGCCGAACTGGCGCATGCGGCGCAGGCTCGGCTGCGCCGGGAGCTCGCTCACCAGCCCAGCAGCCGGGCGGCGTTGGCCTCCACGGCCGCCTCGAGCTCCTCGTAGGCGATCCCGCGCCGCTCGGCGATGAACTGCGCGGTGTGGACCACGTACGCGGGCTGGTTGCGGTGCTTGCGGACGGGCTGAGGAGTGAGGTACGGCGCGTCGGTCTCGACCAGCAGGCGGTCGAGCGGCACGCGTTCGGCGGCCTCGGCGAGGTCGCCGGCCTTCGGGTAGGTGACGTTGCCCGCGAACGAGATCCACCAGCCGTGGTCGAGGCACTCCTCGAGCCGGTCCGGCATCGAGAAGCAGTGCAGGATCACCTCGACGCCCTGCGCGTGCTCGGCCAGGGTGCCGATCGTGTCGTCCTCGGCCGCGCGCGTGTGGATCACCAGCGGCTTGCCGACCTCGTGCGCGAGCTCGATCTGGGCGCGGAAGGCGCGCTCCTGGTCGGGCCGGGGCGCGTAGTCGCGGTAGTCGTCGAGCCCCGTCTCGCCGATCGCCAGGCAGCGCGGGTGGCCGGCCAGCTCGCGCAGCTCCTCCGTGATCGCGTCGTCGTAGCCGGTCGCGTTGTTCGGGTGGTGGCCGATCGCGGCGAACACCTCGTCGTAGGTGTCGGCGGCGGCGAGTGCGGCGCGGCGCGAGCGCTCGTCGATCCCGATCGTGAGGATGCGCCGGAGGCCGGCCTCGCGGGCGGCCTGCACCAGCTCGAACTCGGACCCGGGTCCGCGGTCGAGGTGGGTGTGCGAATCGATCACCGATGGATCCGTTCGTGGGTTCGGCCGGGTGCCGGCAGACGCGGCCGGGGCCCGCCAGAACCGGTCGAACTCGCGGACGGGTCCATCACGGCTTGGGGAACAGTGGCGGCGGCTTCTCGACGTGGCCGCCGCCGGGCCGGGCGCCGAAGACGGCGCCCTCGAGCGAGAGCTCGGGCGCGTCGAGCGCCCGCAGCAGCTTGTCCGCCGTCTCCGGGATGTAGGGCGCGAGCAGCACGGTGACCACCCGCAGGCCCTCGGCGAGCGAGCGCAGCGTGGCGTCGAGCTCCGCGGCGTTCGACTCGTCCTTGGCGAGCTGCCAGGGCGCCCGCTCCTCGACGTAGCGGTTCAGGCGCCGCACGCGCTGCCAGATGCGCTCGAGCGCCTGCGTCAGCTCGGCCTTGTCGAGCAGCGACTCGACCTCCTCGCGAAGCCCTTCGAAGTCGGCGGCCAGCACGGGGTCGACGTCGACCTCGGGCACCACGCCGTCGCGGTAGCGGTCGATCATCGACAGCGTGCGGCTGGCGAGGTTGCCGTACTCGTTGGCCAGCTCGGTCTCGTAGCGCTCGCCGAACGTGATCGTCGAGACGCCGCCGTCCTGCCCGAACGAGACCTCGCGGAAGCAGTAGTAGCGGAGGGCGTCGGTGCCGAAGGCGTCCATCACCTCGAACGGGTCGAGCACGTTGCCGAGCGACTTGGACATCTTGTGCTCGGCGCCCGAGGCGTCCTTCATCAGCAGGTAGCCGTGGATGAACAGGTGCTCGGGCAGCTCGATCTCGGCGGCCATCAGCATCGCCGGCCAGAAGACGGCGTGGAACTTCAGGATGTCCTTGGCCATCACGTGGTACGTGGTCGGCCAGTAGGTGCTCGTGAGGTCCTCGCCGTCGCGCGCGAAGCCGAGCGCCGTGTAGTAGTTCAGGAGCGCGTCGAACCAGACGTAGAAGACGTGGTCGGAGTCCCACGGGACCTGCACGCCCCAGCTGAGCTTGCTCTTGGAGCGGCTGAGGCTGACGTCGTTGAGGCCGCCGGTGATGAACGAGAGCGCCTCGTTGTAGCGGTGGCGCGGCGTCACGAAGTCGGTCCGCTCGGCGTAGAGCTTCTCGAGCGGCTCCTGGAACGTGGAGAGGCGGAAGAACCAGTTCTCCTCGCGCTCGCGGTCGAGCGGCGTCTTGTGGATCGGGCACGTGTTGTCCGGCCCGATCTCGTTCTCGGTCTTGAAGTCGGCGCAGCGGGGGCAGTACCAGCCCTCGTACAGGCCCTTGTACACGTGCCCGTTGTCGTGGATCCGCTGCATGACCGCCTGGACGCGCTCGTGGTGGCGCGGGTCGGAGGTGCGGATGAAGAAGTCGTTGGAGGCGTTGATGCGCGGCATCAGCGCCTGGAAGCGCTCGGCGTTGCGGTCGGCCAGCTCCCTCGGCGTCACGCCCTCGCGCTCGGCCGCCTGGGCGACCGGCTCGCCGTGCTCGTCGGTGCCGGTGAGGAAGAACACGTCCTCCCCGCGCTGGCGCATGTGCCTGGCCAGGATGTCGGCGCCGATCGTCGTGTACGCGTGGCCCAGGTGCGGCGCCGCGTTGACGTAGTAGATCGGCGTGGTGACGTAGTAGGCCATGCGCGGCGTCAGAGGCTAGATGGTCCGCGTGAGCGGCCGACTTGAACTGCGGCTGGGTAGGGCAGCGGGGGAGCCTGCCGGGCGATCAGACCCGGACGCGTGGCGCTTTCGACCGGACATATTCCGGTCGAAAGCGCCAAGGGACCGCCCGAACCGACGCATCTAGCCGGTCCGTGGCCGCGCTTCCCGGCCTTCGCCCAGTTCTCGTGGTCGACCTCGTGGATGAAGACCTGGACGTGTTCCGGCTTGACCTCGTAGGCGTCGATGAACGCCTGCGTGATGCCGGCGACGAGCCGGCGCTTGCGCTCCAGGTCGCGGGGCGACTGCTGAACGGTGACGATGGGCATCGGGGCGCTCCTTAATCGCGCAGCGTGCGGAAGGCGAGCAGGGCCCCGAAGCCCAGCACACCCGCGCCCGCGACGCCGTCGACCGTGCGCAGCAGCCGCGGGCCGACCCAGCGGCGCGCGACGGAGACGCCGCCGGCGAGCAGCCACATCATCGTCAGGCTCCCGAGGCCGACGCCGGCCAGGAGCGCCACGCCGCCGCCGGCGCCCGCGGTGGACGCCGCGGCGAAGACCGCCGCCCACGAGGCGATCGTCAGCGGGTTCGAGGCGGTGGCGACGAGCGCGGTGGTGAAGGCGGCGCGCGGCGTGGCCAGCTCGTCGCTCGATTCGCCGCCCATCCGGATCCGGAACGCGCTCCACAGCGTGCGGGCCCCGAGCACCGCGAGCACCACGGCGCCGATCAGCCCGAACGCGAGCCGCAGCGGCTCGATCGCGAGCAGCCCGGCCGCTCCGGCGGCGCCGGCCGCGGCGTACAGGGTGTCGATCACCGCCACCCCGCCGCCGATCGCCAGTCCGACGTAGACGCCGTTGCGCAGCGTGGACCGGATCGCGAGCAGCGAGATCGGTCCGAGCTGGGCGGCCACGAGGAAGCCGAGGCCGAAGCCGACGATGAGCGCGGTCATGGGCGGTCACGCTACCGCTCGGCGGGGCTGACGACCGGGTTCGAATACGCCCGCCGGCGCGCGCGCAGCCGCAGGCCGGCGCCGGCGAGCACGAGCGCCAGGCCGGCCCACGCAGGCCACGGGGCGAGCGGCGGCGCGGCCGGACGGACGATCCGCCGGCGCGGGCGCACGATCCGCGCCGGCGGCGCGCGGCGACCGGCTCGCGGCGCGCGCCCCAACGGCACCGGCCGCGTGGGCGCGGCCATGAACCGGAGCGGGTCGACGTAGCCGAACCGCGTCCCGTCCCGCCGCACGCCGAGGTGCAGGCCCTCGTGCGCAGACGACGCGCCGTCGTGCCGATCAGCGCTCCGCGCGCCACGCGGCCGCGCGCCGTGATCGTCGCCAGCGGCATGTGCGTCACCCGCCACGGCCCGCAGCGGAGCGTGACGATCCCGTCGCCGGCGATCCGCCCGGCGAACGCCACCCGCCCGGTGCACGCCGCCCGCACGGGCGTGCCAGGCGCGGCCGCGAAGTCGACCCCGCGGTGGCGGCCGCCCTCGTACGGGCGGCCCGGGTCGAACCCGCGCGTCACGTCACCCGGCACCGGCGCGGCGAGCGCGAGCAGCGCGAGTACGAGCATCCGGCGAGGCTAAGCGCACGCGGCCGCCGCACCCCGAGCTGTCACAGATTCGGCACGAAGACGGAACGGTCCCGTTTGCAAGCGGTGCTGCATCGGACGGAATCGGTTGACGCCGCCTGACCGGTCATGGGAGTGTCGGCTGTCATGCGAACCACGGAAGGCTCGCCTCCCACGCCGGAGCTGAAGCTGATCGCCGACCCCGAGACGCGCCGCCGAGTGGCGATGGCGGCCGAGAGCGACCTCGAGGCGTTCCGCTATGCCCACTGGCGCGGCACCGTCACCTTCCACGACGTCGCCGCCTGCTGGTTCCACATGTCGGACCCGAACCTGTCCGACGACCTGCGGGGGGAGTTCAAGGAGCTCTTCCCCGGCCTGCTCGACGCCTTCGCCGAGCCGCGCAAGGGCATCATCACCGCCTACTTCTGCCGCCACATCCGCGTCGCCGCCGCGCTGACCGACATCGGGCACGCCGCGGGCGCGCCCGAGGGCGTCCCCGAGGCCGATCTCAAGGGCCCGCCGCCCGCCGGGATCGCGGCGCTGCTCGAGGACCCCGCCGTCGAGGCCGAGAGCAACGGCCACGGCGACCCGCGCGCCAAGCGCCACCGCTGGCGGCAGCGGCGCACGCGCGAGTACGAGGTCTCGTTCTGGCGCCGGCTGCTGCCCGGCGGCCCGCACATCTTCGACCCCGCGCCCGCGGCCAGCTCGGCGATCCACATCGAGCCGACGTTCGGCGACCCCGAGGACTGGAAGGCCAAGGAGATCCTCTTCCAGTGCCTGCACCTGCACTACAAGGCGCTCGAGTTCCTCACCCCGCAGCCGCGCAAGATCTGCCTGCGGATGATCTTCGGCGTCATCACCACGCTGCTGGGCACGCTCGACCACCGCCAGCTCGAGCGCGACAGCGGCAACATCCCGGTCCGCCCGTTCGGCGCCGACCCCGGCGAGGTCGAGACGCTCGAGCGCGAGCTCGCGCAGGCCAAGGCGTACTACGACGCGTCCGCCCAGCGCCAGGCGCAGCTCGAGTACCTGGTCGGGATGGTCATGTTCCTCGGGCTCGCCGTCGCGGCCACGGCGGCGATCGCGCTCTTCACCCCGCTGCTCGACGAGGCGGCCACCGTCAGCGTCCTCGGCGGCGCCGCCGGCGCCGTCGTGAGCGTGATGAACCGGATGACGGCCGGGAGCCTGAAGGTGCGGCCCGAGGCGGGCAAGAAGACGATCCGCGCGCTCGGCTTCATGCGGCCGGTGATCGGAGCCGTCTTCGGCGCCGTCGTCTACCTGTTCCTGGACGGCGGGATCGTGCAGGTGCTCTCGCCGCCCGACGGGGGCGAGAACCTCGCGTTCTACGCCGCGCTCGGCTTCATCTCCGGGTTCAGCGAACGTTTCGCCCAGGACGTCATCGCGCAGGCTGCGCGCGAGCCGGACAAGAAGCCTCCGCCGAAGCGGCCGCCCGGCGCCTGACAGCCGCTGAAAGCGGCTGTTGCACGAGTGCAACAGCCGCGTAAGCGCCGCCCCGGAACGTGGCGGCATGTCACCTCCCCAATACGGCGCCCGAGGGCGCCTCCCTTCCGGGGTCAGGCTCGTGCGTGAGCTGCCGCTCACGCTGGAGCCCGTCACCCGGGACCCGTTCATCGACGACGCCCACTTCGGGCCGGCCGTCGCCAAGGTCCTCACCCCGCAACGCGCCCTCGTGCGCGAGAGCCTGCTGCGCTACCCCGGCAGCGAGGAGCAGGTGTGATGGTCGCCGAGGCACGGCTCCGGCCCGTCGCCGGCGACGCGACCCAGCCGCCCCAGGCCTGCGACCGCGAGCTGATCGCGCTCGTGCGGGCGGCGGTCGCGGGCGACGGACGCGCTTTCGCGCGCCTCGTCGCCCGCTTCGACCGCCCGCTGCGCGGGATCGCCCGCTCGTACCGGCTCAGCGGCTGGGACGCCGACGACGTCATCCAGTGCACCTGGATGCAGTTCCTCGAGCACGGCTCCAAGCTCCGCGAGCCCGCCGCGGTCAGCGGCTGGCTCGTGACGACCGCGCGGCGGTACTGCCTCCGCGTGCTCCAGTCGCACGTCCGCGAGCTCCTCAGCGCGGACCCGACGACGAGCGAGACGGGCCACGACGGCGGGCTCGAGTCGGAAATCATCACCGCCGAGCAGCGGGCGGCGCTGAACGCGTCGCTGTCGCAGCTCACCGCCCGCCAGCGGGACCTGATGACCCTGCTGCTGGACGAGCCCGAGCTCAGCTACGAGGAGGTCGGGCTCCGGCTCGGGCTCCCGATCGGCAGCATCGGGCCGACCAGGCAGCGCTCGTTCTCGCGGCTGCGCCGCGACAGCCAGCTGCGCGCCGTGAAGTGACAGCGTGCCGGTGCGCGGGAGCACCGGCACGTCCGTCAGCGCTCCGCCACCTCGCGATACAGCGCGTTCGCGGGCGCCCCGGTGAGGTCGGCCACCACGCTCGCGGCGACTCGCGGGCGAGCGCCGGACTCCACCAGCCGGCGCGCGGCATCGACCGCCGCGGGATCGAGGCCCGTGCGCGGCGGCGCACCGCCCACCACCAGCACCACCTCGCCGCGCGGCGGCGCCGAGGCGTAGCGCTCGGCGAGCTCGGCCGCGCTGCCCCGCACGACCTCCTCGTGCAGCTTGGTCAGCTCGCGGCAGACCGCCACCGGCCGCGCGGGATCGACCGCCGCCAGGACCTCGAGCGTCGACGCCACCCGCTTGGGCGACTCGAACGCCACCACCGTCTCGGGCGAGCCCAGCACCTCGATCAGCGCCGCCCGCTTGCGCGGCAGGAAGCCCGCGAAGCGCCACGCGTCCGACGGCAGCGCCGACGCCACCAGCGCCGCCAGCGCGGCCGACGGCCCCGGCAGCACCTCGACCTCGAGCCCGGCGGCCACGCAGCCCTGCACGAGCACGTAGCCGGGATCGGACACCAGCGGCATGCCCGCGTCCGAGACCAGCGCCACCACCGCGCCGTCCCGCATCCGCTCGACCAGCTCGGCGGCGCGCTCGCGCTCGTTGTGCTCGTGGTAGGAGATGAGCGAGGCCTGGACGCCGTAGCGCTCGAGCAGCACGCGCGTGCGGCGCGTGTCCTCGCACGCCACCACGTCGGCGTCGCGCAGCGCGGAGAGCACGCGCAGCGTGACGTCCTCGAGGTTGCCGATCGGCGTCGGGCAGACGACGAGCCGGCCGCCGTCATCCGCAAACCCTGCCCGCGCCACGCCGCCGGCCTCGCGCGCCGCGAGCGCCGCGCCGATCAGCCCCGCCTCGGCGCCGAAGGCCGCCGCCTCGATCCGCACGGCGTCGCGCCCCGGCGGCAGCGCGCGCTCGGCGACCACGCGCCGCGCCGGCTCGAGCAGCAGCTCGCCGGCCGCGCTCACCCCGCCGCCGATGACCACCACCTCCGGGTTGAAGATGTTCACCAGCGACACGAGGCCGACGCCGAGCCGCTCGCCGATCGTCCTGATCGCCTCGCGCGCCACCGGGTCGCCCTCCGAGCGCGAGCTCGTCGATCAGCGGCCCGGTCAGCTCGCGCCCCTCCTCGAGCGCCCGCCCGAGCGCGGTGTCGGGGCGCCTCGCGACCGCCACCGACGCCAGCCGGACGAGCGTCGTCCCCGAGCAGTACGTCTCCAGGCAGCCGTAGTTGGGGCAGTCGGACTGGCACGGCGGCCCGTTGAAGTCGACCACCATGTGCCCCATCTCGGCCCCGCCGCCGATCCAGCCGCGGTAGACCTCGCCGCCGCAGCAGCAGGCCGCCGCCGATGCCGGTGCCGATCGTGAGCAGCACCACCTCGCTGCACCCCTTGGCGGCGCCCACCCGCGCCTCGGCCAGCACCGCGCAGTTGCCGTCGTTGTCGACGACCACCGGCAGCCCGAGCCGCTCGGCCATCACCTCGTGGAACCGGATGTCGGCCAGCGGCGCGTTGGCCGCCTGGACCGCCATCCCGGTGCGCGAGTCGAACGTGCAGGGGATGCCGAAGCCGACCGCCTCGATGCCTCCGCCCACGGCGGTCCGGATCTCCTCGACCGCGTCGGCGACCATCTGCACGAGGCCGTCCTGATCCAGTCCGTAGATCAGACGGTTGGTACGGTGATGGATGCCCAGGTCGGCATCGACCGCGCCGGCCAGGAGCTTGGTGCCGCCGAGGTCGACGCCTATGACGCCTCGCTCGACCACGCGGGCCACGATACATGGCCGACGACCACCCGCAATACACGAAGTACCGCTCGCGTCCCCGGCTCCCATGGGAGTCGCGACGACGAGCTGAGCAGCGGCGAGCCGCGCGAGCCCAAGCCCAAGCGGCGCCGCTGGCCGTTCCGCCGCCGGGAAGCCGATCCGCACCCGCCCCCGGCGCCGCAGGCTGACCGTCGGGCGCGTGATCGCGTACCTGGCGATGGCCGTCGTCGCCTGGCTGCTGGTCTCGCTGGTCGTGTTCCTGATCAGCGCCCAGATCCAGTCGTCCCAGGTCTCCGACGCGGCCGACGCCCGGCTGAGCGGCGGCGGCTACCCGCTCACCAGCCCGAACACGATCCTCGTGCTCGGCTCCGACGCCCGCACGAAGGAGAACGCCGAGCCCGGGCGCGCAGACGATCGGCCAGACGAGCCGGTCGGACTCGATCCTGCTCCTGCGCGTCGGCGGCGGCGCCAACGCGCAGCTCTCGATCCTGCGCGACACCGTGGTCGACATCCCGGGCCACGGCCGCAACAAGATCAACGCCGCCTACGCGCTCGGCGGCCCCTCGCTGGCGATCGAGACGGTCGAGCAGTACCTCGGCACCCCGATCAACCACCTGGTCGAGGTCAACTTCGAGAACTTCCCGGAGCTGATCGACTCGCTCGGCGGCATCACCTACACCGGCAACTGCGTGATCTCGAGGATCAACGGCGGCTCGCGCAACGGCGGCTACACGCTGCGGCTGAAGGCCGGCACGAACGAGCTGAACGGCGAGGAGGCGCTCGCGCTCGCGCGCACGCGCAAGAACGACAGCCGCCCGCAGGAGAACGACCAATCGCGGGCCGTCCGCCAGCAGAAGATCATCAACGCGATCAAGGACAAGGTCATCTCGTTCGAGACCTTCATCCGCCTGCCGTGGGTCGCCTGGGCGGCGCCGAAGGCGATCCGCTCGGACATGTCGGGCCCGACGCTGCTCGGGCTGATCGGCGCCGAGCTGATCGGCGGCGGCGCCAAGCGCTACGTGCTCGAGCCGAGCGGCGGCGAGACGCTGCCGGACGGCGGCGCCGGCCTCACCGTCGACGAGGCCACCAAGCAGCAGGCCGTCGAGAAGTTCCTCGAAGGTTGAGCCTCCCCGGGCGCCCTGTCGGGAGGGGCGCCCGGGGAAGCAGACTCACCAGCGACCGTGGTCGTCGTCGTCTCGTCGAGCTGGGCGCGGATCTCGCCCGCCGGGCGGTCGGCGGTGTGCACGTTGGCGTACGTCACGCCGGCGCGGAGCGCGTCGATGAACTCCTCCGAACTCGCCGGTCGTGATGCCCTGGCCGGTCGGGCCCGACGACGTCATCGGGCTCGGATCGTGCCCTCGATCGTGCCCTCGCGCGCCGGGCACGCCTGCGTGCCGGCGGGCCCGTGTGATCGGCGGGTTGCTGCACAGCCACACGCTGATGCCGCCGGAAGTCGCGCGAGCGCCGAAGTGGATGTGCGCCTGCGTCACGTCGGTCTCGAAGTCCGCGGTACGAGAGCCGGTACTCGATCTTGTCCGAGAACCGGTGCAACCGGGCCTTGAACTCGCCGTTGGCCGGTGTCGAGAGCGCCAGCGGCGTCTCCTCGTAGCCGGTCAGCCGTTCGCGGATGTCGCGACCACCACCGGTCGCGACGGCAACGCCCACCGCCCCGAGCAGCGACACCACCCCGAAGACCAGCACGAGCTGGATCCTGCGTCTGCTTCACCCTTACCCCCTCAGGTCGGATGTGGACCGAGGTGATACGCGGGCCGCGCGCTAGAGGTTCAGCGCCGCGATCGTCTCGCGCTGCGAGGCCGCCGACCCGTACAGGTGGGCGTTGGCCTCGCCGCGCTTGAGGAAGAAGTGCAGGTCGTGCTCCCAGGTGAAGCCGATCCCGCCGTGGACCTGGAGCGCCGAGCGCGGCACGCGCCGGCCGGCGTCGCCGGCGTAGGCCTTCGCGCAGGCGGTGGCCAGCGGCGCCGTCTCGGGCTCGTGGTCGAGCGCCCAGGCCGCCCAGTAGACCGCCGAGCGCGCGCCCTCCACCTCGAGCAGCATCTGCGCGCAGGCGTGCGAGACGGCCTGGTAGGTCCCGATCGCGCGGCCGAACTGCTTGCGCTCCTTGGCGTAGGCGACGGCCATCTCCATCGCCCGCTGGGCGACGCCGAGCGAGTCGGCGGCGTTCATCACCGTCGCCCGCAACCTGGCGCGCTCGACGTCGCCGCCGAGCGGCTCGCGATCCGCCGCCCGTCACGCGGAACAGCCGCCGCGTGGGGTCGAGCGACTCGACCGGCTCGATGTCCGCGCCGGTCACCCGCGCGCCGTCCCAGTCGACGAGCACGTCGGCGTACGCCGGCGTCCGCGGCCAGTCCGTCGACGACCAGCGCGCCGCGCCCGTCCAGTGGCGCGCCGAACAGGCCGGCCGCCCACGTCGACGGCAGCGGCGTCGGCGCCAGCGCGTACCCCAGCTCCTCGGCCAGCACGACCAGCTCGACGGTGCCGAGCTCGGCGATCTCCGGCCAGCCGAGCTCGACCATCTCGTCCCACTGCCGGTCGGTGAAGCCGCGCTCCTCCTCGAGCGCGAGCCGCCGGACCTCGGCCAGCGGGTAGCGCGCGGCCAGGAACTCGCGCGCGGTGGACTTGATCGTCCGCTGGTCCTCGGAGAGGTCGAAGTTCATGCGCGCGGCAGGCCGAGCACGCGCTCGGCGACGATGTTCCTGAGGATCTCGGTGGTCCCGCCCTCGATCGAGTTCGCGCGCGCGCGCAGGAAGCGGTACTGCCAGCGCGCGTCTGCCGGCGCCACATCCATCGCGAGCTCGGTGAGCGCCTGGTTCACCTCCGCCCAGTGCCACTTGCCGAGCGACCCCTCGGGGCCCGGCGCAGCGCGCGTCAGCCCGCGGTAGGCGGTGAGCCGCAGCACCTGCGCCTCCGCGACCAGCTGGCCGTAGCGCTGGCGGATCACGGGGTCGCCGTCCATGCCCGCCTCGCGGATCTGGTCGCGCAGCTCGCGCAGGGCGACCTGCACGCGCACCTGCAGCGCGAAGGCGAGGCCGGCGCGCTCGTGCATCAGCGTGGTGATCGCCACCGGCCAGCCGTTGCCCTCGCCGCCGACGATGTTCTCGTGCGGGATCCGCGCCTCCTCGAGGAAGAGCTCGTTGAACTCGGACTCGCCGGTGATCTGCACCAGCGGCCGGACCTCGACGCCGTCCTGCTCCATGTCGAGCAGGAAGTAGGTGAGCCCGCGGTGCTTGGGCGCCTCCGGGTCGGTGCGCGCGACGAGCATGCACCACTTCGCCTCGTGCGCGTACGTGGTCCACACCTTCTGGCCGGTGACGATCCACTCGTCGCCGTTGCGCACGGCGCGCGTCTTGAGCGAGGCGAGGTCGGAGCCCGACTCCGGCTCGGAGAAGCCCTGGCACCAGATCTCGTCGGCCGACAGGATCGGCGGCAGGTAGCGCTGCTTCTGCTCGTCGGTGCCGTGGGCGATGACCGTCGGGCCGCCCATCGCCAGGCCGAGCACGTTGGCCATCGACGGCGCGCCCGCGCGCGCGACCTCCTCGAAGAAGATCGCCTGCTCGACCTGCGTGGCGCCGGCGCCGCCGTACTCGGTCGGCCAGCTCAGGCCCGCCCAGCCGCGGTCGTTCAGCGCCCGCTGCCAGGCGCGGCGGAACTCGAACAGCTCGGGGTCGGAGTCCGGCTCGCGGCCGGGGTGGTTGGCCTCTATCCAGCCGCGGACGGCGTCTCGGAACTCACGCTCGACCGGCGACAGGCTCAGGTCCATGGTCCGGGCACGCTACCGGCTCCGCTGGCTGCTCGCGCCGGGGGCGCGAGGCCAGCGCGACGCCGCCCAGGATCAGGACGAGGCCGGCGATCGCGGCGGCGGTGATCTCCTCGTCGAGGAAGATCGCGCCGTAGAAGAGCGCCACGCCGGGCGCCAGGTAGCTGACCAGCGCGGCGCGGCCGGCGCCGACCTCGGCGATCAGCGTGTAGAAGATCACGAAGGCGAGCGCGGTGGCGATGACGCCGAGCGCCACCACCGCGGCGACGGCGCCGAGCCCGGGCGTCTCGGTCGGCGCCGTGCCGACCGCGGCGGGCAGCGTCCACAGCGAGGCCGCGGAGATCGAGACGAACGAGGCCTGGATCGAGGTCAGCCGCCCGTAGCGGCGCTTGACCACGAAGCCGCCGAGCGCGTAGCAGGCGGCGGCGCCGACCATGGCCAGCGCGCCGAGGAACTGCTCGAGCGTGGAGATCGACTCGACGCCGACCACGATCGCGACGCCGATCAGGCCGATGAGCATGCCGGCGCCCTGGCGGCGGTCGATCCGCTCGGACGGGTCGATGAACGGCGCGAACAACGCCACGAACAACGCCGCCGGCGAGATCAGCACCGCGGTCAAGCCGGACGGCACCTCGTGCTCGCCGAAGGTGATCAGGCTGAACGGCAGGGCCACCGCGACGAAGCCGAGCAGCGCCGCCCAGCCGGGCCGGCGGCGCATGTCGGCGAGCGCACCCCGGACCGCCCCGCGCAGGACGATCGCAAGGACGACCGCCGCGATCGCGGTCCGAGCCCACACGATCATCGGGGCGCTGAAGTCCTCCAGCGCGTACTTGATCAGCAGGTAGGAGCCGCCCCAGATGGCGGACAGCGCGGCGAGCAGTCCGATGTGGCGGGGCGACATTGCCACCAGTCTCGCAGCGGATCGCCGACAGCGGAAATGACGATTCCGCGTGCCGCCGATAAGCGGGTCTTATGGGCGGGCGGCGACCGAGAGCGGGCCCGCCGTGAACGCGGGATCGAAGCCGCCGGGAAGCGGGGCGCCGGTTCGCACGACGAGCCAGCGCGGCAGCCGCTCCGGCGTGTCGAGCAGGTCCGGCATCCGGGCCATCAGCGCCACGACCTGGTGCGAGCGCTCGTCGACCCCCCGCGCCACCGCGACCTGGCCGTCGACCGCGTTGGCTTCGAGCCAGCGGCCGACCCGGACTGCGGGCGGGAGCGTCCCGGCCACCGGCTCGCCCGCCAACAGCGCGGCGAAGTCGCCGGCGGGCAGCGCCTCGCGATCGTCCATCCAGGAGTACAGGAGCGCGTTGCCGGCCAGCACGCAGACCGCCAGCGAGACCCCGACGAGCGCCCGCAGCCGCGGGGCGAGCTCCGCGAACACCGACGCGGCGACGACGATCGCCACCGTCGGCAGGATCACGAAGAACAGGCTGCCGGCGCCGCCGTTCGGCCCCGGATCGAGCCCACGCCGCACGACCGCGATGAACAGCGGGATGAGCAGGAACAGCGCGACGCCCGCGCCGACGACGTCGGGCCGCCGCGGCGTGTAGACGGCGAGCGCGATCGCCACCGCGAGCGCGACCGGTGCGAGCAGCAACACGAAGTCCTCGGTGGACGTCACGATCCCGGCGCCCAGCGGCGCGCTCTCCAGCCACGGCGGGACGTCGCCGGTGCCCAGCCACACGATCAGCGTCCACAGCCCGAGCGCGAACAGCAGCGGTACCGCGTACACGAGCAGGATGCCGAGCAGCTCGATCGCCGGGCGCCGGCGGGCGACCAGGACGCCGGTCAGCAGCATCACGGCGCCGATCGCCCAGGTCGTCACCGGGTACCACGCGAGCATCCCGAGCGCCAGCGCGACCGACGAGACGAGGATCCACAGCAGGTTGCCGAACCGCAGCCAGTTGACGAGCCCGTAGAAGCCCGCCACCACGGCCAGCATGCCGCCGATCGTCGGCAGGCCGGTCGTCGTGAAGTACAGCCACGCCGGGTTGAGCACGATCAGCGCCGTGGCGGCGAGCCGCGTCCCGAACGGCACGCGGAAGCCGGCGAGCACCGCGTGCACGATCCCGGCGAGCGCCGCGCCCACCAGCACGCTGACGACGGGCAGCAGCACCAGGCTCCGCCGTCAGCGCGGTGTCGAACGCGAGCGGGACCTGGAGCAGCGGCAGCAGCGGCGGCTCGTCGTAGCCGAACGCCAGCTCGGAGCCGGCCGGCGCGTGCCAGAGCGACCACGCGCTCGCCAGCGAGCCGACCGAGTAGGGCAGCACGACGTCCTCCCCCACGAGGCGCAGCCCGATGGCCATGCAGGCGGCGGCCAGCCCGATCGTCACGACGGCGCCCTCCGCCACCACGCGCGGGCGCGGCACGGCGACCGGACCGCCCTCCGGGAAGCGGCGCGGGACCGTCAGCGCGCCCGCACGCCGGCCGAAGCCCCGCCGCCGCTCGCCCTTGCGCCGGTCGAGACCGCTGCGCCGGTCGCGGCCCGACCACGCGCCCGCGATCTCCCGGCGCTCGCCGGCGACGCGGCGGTCCGCGCCGCGGTCGACCACGACGCTCATGGGGCGATCTCCTCGACGTAGTCGTGCATGTCCACGAGGCCGTGCTCGGTCTTCTCCCAGTAGAACGGCTTGGTGAAGAGCTGGAGGAGGCCCTTCCAGCCGGCGACCGACATCAGCACCCAGTACGCCGGGACGATCAGCATCGCCGGGATGACGTCCCAGTACTGGCGCCGCCCGAGCCCGATGATGAACAGGTAGACGTGCAGGAAGTTGCCGATCAGGAGCTGGCCGGCGGCGATGTAGTAGAGCGGGCCGGGGAACAGGTCGCGCAGCCACTGCGGCTGGAACAGCACGAAGATCGCGGCGAGCCCCCAGAACAGCGGGTTGAGCAGCGTCACGAGGATGCCGCCGACGGTCATCTGGAGCGACAGGAACGGCCCGATGCCGATCGCCCGCACGAGCCGCCACGGGTGGCGCATGTGCACGAGCCAGGTCTGCATGTAGCCCTTGATCCAGCGCGAGCGCTGGCGCACCCAGTTGCCGGTGCGCGAGTTGGCCTCCTCGAGCGTGATCGAGTCGACCATCGCGGTGGCGTAGCCGCGCTGCCAGAGCCGGATGCCGAGGTCGGCGTCCTCGGTCACGTTGAACGGGTCCCAGGCGTCGAGCTCGCGCAGCACGCCGGTGATGAAGTGGTTGGAGGTGCCGCCGAGCGGGATCGGGTGGCGGTTGAAGTGCAGCCCGGGCAGCACGAGGTCGAACCACATCGCGTACTCGGCGGCGAACCAGCGCGTCAGCAGGTTCTGGCGGCGGTTGAAGTAGTTGAGCTTGCCCTGGATGCAGACGAGGTTGCCGCGCGTCTTGGAGAACGCGACGACGACCTTCTTGAGCTGGTCGGGGTCCGGGCGATCCTCGGCGTCGTAGATCACGCACAGCTGCCCGCGGGCGAACAGCAGCCCGTAGTTGCACGCCCGCGGCTTGGTGCGCGGCTGCCCTTCGGGGACGCGGACGAGGTGGTAGTTGTCGGGCAGGTTCGACGCCTCGATCGCCGCGATCGTCTCGTCGTCGTCCTCCTCGCACAGCAAGCAGGACCTCGAGCTTGGCCGCCGGGTAGTCGAGCCGCCGGATGTTGTGCGTGAGGAGGCCGACGATGCCGGCCTCCTTGTAGAGCGGCACCAGCACCGTGTAGCGCGGCAGCGCGCGCTCGTCGACGGCTGCGACCTCCTCGTCGGAGACGTCGATCGTGCCGGCGCCCGACAGCGAGTCGAACGCGAGCTTGAACTTGTAGAGGCTGTTGACCAGGTAGTAGGTGGTGATGGCGGCGAGCACGGTCGCGGCGGTGCCGAGCGGCCAGAGCGCGAACGCCGCGACCAGCACTGCGCCGACGACCGCGAGGGCGATCTTCTGACCGCGGGTGAGCACGCGGCTGGCCGACAGCTCCGGCCGCTGGGTGCGCAGGTGGTCGGTGGCGCGCGCGATGCCCGGCTCGCGGTAGGCGGCAGTCGTGAGCTCCATCACGTGCTGCGGCGTGGTCACGACGAGGTCGGCGTGGCCGGCCGCCGCGCGCAGCTCCGCGAGCTGCGCCGGATGCAGCAGCTCGGAGGTCGCGAAGCGCACGGTCCCGCCGACCCGCACGGGCACGACGGCGAGCCGCCACGCGAGCTCCGGGGCGAGCGCCTCGGGCGCGAGTGCCGCGCCGTCGTCGAGCCACGGCAGACCCCACTGCTCGGCCAGCAGCGGGCGAGGTTCTCCGCCCGCAGCTCACCCGTGGCGAGCAGGATCTCGCCGAGCCGCGAGCCGGTGCGCCGCTGCTCGGCGAGGGCGTCCGCGATCGCCTCGGGCGCGACCACGCCGCGAGCGGTCAGCCGTTCCCCTATCGGCACCGCCACGGCCCGAGTCTATGAAAGATCGCCGATCAGTCAGAATTGCTCGAGCTGCTGCTGGAGCTCGAGCTGGACGGGCCCGACTTGGACTCGGTCTTCTTGTCCTTCTGCTTGGCGTCGTGCGAGTCGGCCCCGGACGAGGCGGCCTTGTCGGTCTCGCGCTTGCGCTTGGACGTGCCGTAGTCGGTGTTGTAGAAGCCCGACCCCTTGAAGTGCACGGCGATCGGGTGGAACACGCGCTGCACCGGGGCTTCGCACACCTCGCAGTGCGTCACCGGAACGTCGGTCATCTTCTGCATCACCTCGAAGAGGTGGCCGTTCTCGCAGCGGTACTCGTAGATCGGCATCGCGGCGGCCGAGTATAGGCTGGGAGCCATGGCGGCTCCGACCATGGACGCCGTCGTGGCGCTCTGCAAGCGGCGGGGCCTGATCTTCCCCGCGTCGGAGATCTACGGCGGTATCGCGAACACCTACGACTACGGCCACTACGGCGTCCTGCTCAAGAAGAACGTCGTCGACGCGTGGTGGAAGTCGATGATCCAGGAGCGCGACGACGTCGTCGCGCTCGACTCGGCGATCATCCAGCACCCGCGCACGTGGGAGGCCTCCGGCCACCTGGCGGGCTTCACCGACCCGCTCGTCCAGTGCCTGGGCAAGTGCAAGCAGCGCTTCCGCGAGGACCACCTGCGCGAGGCCCAGCCCGAGGGCGAGCTGGTCTGCCCGGTGTGCGGCGGCGAGCTGAGCGAGCCGCGCGCGTTCAACCTGATGTTCGAGACATCGATCGGCCCGGTGAAGGACGCGGGCTCGACGGTCTACCTGCGGCCGGAGACGGCGCAGGGCATCTTCCTCGACTTCAAGACGACGCTCCAGTACGCGCGCCGCAAGCCGCCGTTCGGCATCGCGCAGGTCGGCAAGTCGTTCCGCAACGAGATCACGCCCGGCAACTTCATCTTCCGCACGCTCGAGTTCGAGCAGATGGAGATGGAGTTCTTCGTGCCGCCCGACCAGGCCGGCCAGTGGTACGACTACTGGCGCCAGGAGCGGCTGGACTGGTACGTGCGACTCGGCATCGACCGCGAGCGCCTGCGCCTGCGCGACCACGACGCCGACGAGCTCTCGCACTACTCGTCCGCCACCGCCGACGTCGAGTACCTGTACCCGATCGGCTGGTCGGAGCTGGAGGGCGTCGCCAACCGCGGCGACTTCGACCTCACCCAGCACATCGAGTTCTCCGGCGAGAAGCTCGAGTACTTCGATCCCGAGACGCGCGAGCGCTACATCCCGCACGTGATCGAGCCGGCGGCGGGCGTCGGGCCGCGACGATGCTCGCGCTGCTGTGCGACGCCTACGACGAGGACGAGATCGGCGGCGAGAAGCGCACCGTGCTGCGGCTCGATCCCGAAGGTCGCGCCGGTCAAGGTCGCCGTGCTGCCGCTGCTGCGCAAGGACGGCCACCCCGAGCGCGCGCGCGAGATCTACGAGGAGCTGCGCAAGCACGTCAGCGCCGAGTACGACGCCGGCGGGCACATCGGCAAGCGCTACCGGCGCCAGGACGAGATCGGCACGCCGCTGGCCGTCACGATCGACCACCAGACGATCGAGGACGGCACCGTGACGCTGCGCGAGCGCGACAGCCTGAAGCAGGACCGCGTGCCGGCCGGAGAGCTGGTCGAGCGTGTCGTGAACCTCACTCGCTGAAGCCCCGGAATGGGAAGGAGCGGGTAGTGGCTGGCCGTTCCCGCATCGTCACGATGAACGCGGCAGAGGGTGTCTACGAGATCTCCGGCTCGCTCGACGGTGTTCGGTTCGGCGATCGCGTCGTGCGGATGCTCACGGTGCGGCGGCTCGTGAACGTATCGACCGAGGGTTTGCGCCCGCTGGCGCCGTTGCGGGACCTTCGCCGGTTGCATCTCGAGCGGATCTCCGGCGTCGAGCTGGCGCCCCTCGCCGCGCTGGATCGCTCGTCTCGGTGCGCGACTGCCGCCTGCCCGCACGCCTGAGCCTGCCATCGTCCCTGCAGATACTGGGCCTCGCCTACCACGACGATCTCCGTGAGCCGTTTGCCTCCCTGATCGAGACGATCGACTGGGACGGCCTCACGGGCCTGGAATCCCTCCACCTGAGCGGGGATCCCGGCTGCCCGGCCCAGATCGACCTGGGCTTCTTCGCGCGCCTGAACCGGCTCAAGTCACTCGAGCTGGACTGTGCCTGGCATCGCGGCGCCTCACCCTCGCCGATCGAGCCGCCCTTCGTAGGCCTCCCGCGAACGTTGCGCAAGGTGACCATCGACGCGTGGGAACCGGCAGTCGTCAAGCAGGCTCTCCACCAGTACCTCCCGGACGCACAAATCGTCGTCGACCGACGCGAGAACTCCGACGACGACGATGACTCGGCGCGCGAGTGGGAGATCATGCCTCCTGAGGGCTCAGTCCGCGAATGGAGCACGTACGGCAGCCTGTGGGACGCCATGCACGCCAGCGATGACGAAACCGAGTACGACGCGATGAAGGCGGCCATGGCGAAACTCCGCGCGGCCGACCCGCAACTGCTCGACCACCTGGACTTCGACCACGAGAGCGACGGCACCGGCATCACCGCCCCGACGCACGAGGCCCTCGAGCGCGCGCTTCAGATCCTCGGCGTGCACCAGGTGTAAGACGCGAGCACGTTGTTCCGTTCCTCAGCGGCGGGACGAACTTCGGCTGGGTGGGCGGCGAGGGAGCCAGCGGCGTCGGCGGTCCCTGGCGCTTTGACCGGAATATGTCCGGCAAAGGCGCCATCGAGCACTCCATGGCGCTTTGACGTCGCATAGCGACGGAAAGGCGCCACGCGGTTCAGGGATCCAGATGCGCGGTCGGTCCCCCGCTCCCGTACCCAGCCGCAGTTGCCCGAGCGGCCAACGACACACGGCTCGTCGAGCGTGTGACCAACCTCACTCGTTGAACGTCCGCGTTTAGTAGCTTCCGGCACATGGCCGTCGCCGCGGACCAGGTCACGTACGAGGACCTGTACACGCGCTGGGAGCGCGGCAACTGGCGCGCGACGGAGATCGACTTCTCCGAGGACCGCGTGCAGTGGCGCGAGCGCTTCTCCGAGCACGAGCGCCGCGCCGCGCTGTGGAACTACGCGATGTTCTTCCACGGCGAGGACTCGGTGGCCGACAACCTGACGCCGTTCATCGACGCCGCGCCGCTGGAGGAGCAGAAGTACTTCCTCACCACCCAGCAGGTCGACGAGGCGCGCCACGCCGTCTTCTTCAATCGCTTCATGCACGAGGTGGTCGAGCGCGGCGACGGCACGATCGCGAGCGCCCTGGAGGCCACGCGGCCGGAGCTGACCTGGGGCTTCGTGAAGACCTTCGAGATGCTCGACCGCGTGGTCGACGAGCTGCGGCGCGACCGCTCGCGCACCAAGCTCGCGCAGGCGGTGACGATGTACCACTTCGTCGTCGAGGCCACGCTCGCCCAGCCCGGCCAGCACTTCATCTCCGACTATCTGAAGGAGCGCGACCTGCTGCCCGGGTTCCGCGCCGGGATGGAGAAGGTCGCGCTCGACGAGCAGCGCCACATCGGCTTCGGCGTGAAGCTGCTGCGCGACCTCGCGCTCGAGGATCCCGAGGTGCCGGACGCCGTGGCCGAGCAGCTGCGCGCCGTGACGCCGATCTCGCTCGCCGTCTTCGTGCCGCCCGGCTGGGACGCGAGCTACGTCGAGTGCTTCGGGTTCACGCTCGAGCAGATCTACGAGGAGGGCGCGCGGTCGTTCGAGGCCAAGTTCCGCGCCGCCGGCCTGCCGATCGAGGAGCTCCCCGGGCCGCAGATCATGCCGATGGACCTCCCGCCCGCGGACCGCGCCCGCCGCGGGCTGGACATGCTGCGGGCCGGCTACCTCGGCGAGCCCAACGGACCCCCGGCGCGCGACCCCGAGTCGCTGGCGATGCTGTTCGACAGCGTGCGCCGCAACGTCGACCTGCGGAACGCCCCGGACGGGCCGTTCGTGCTCCAGTGGGAGTTTCCCGACGCCGAGCCGTGGCACGTGCGGCTCGACAACGGCTCGACGGCCGCCGCGCCGGGCCGCGCGCCGCACGTCGACCTCGAGTTCCGCTGCCGCTTCGACGACTGGGTCGACATGGTGGCCGGGCGGCTCGACCCGCGCAGGGCGGTGGCCACCGGCCGGCTGCGGCCGAAGGCGAAGCCGCGGGCGCTGTGGCGCGCCCGCGGCCTCTTCACTTCTTGACCTTGAAGCTCAGCCGCATCTCCTCGGGATGCTGCGAGCAGAACAGGACGTACTTGCCGGCCTTGAGCTTCTTGCTGGTGAACGTCCCGCCCGCCTGGAGCGGGGAGCGGAACTTGGTCGGGCCCTTCTCGACGTTCACGTCGTGGACGTCGAAGCCGCCGCCCTCCCACTTGAACTTGACCTTGCCGCCCGCCTTCAGGGTCTTGAAGTCGGGGGCGTAGAAGTTCGAGCCGACGAGGACGGACGGTGGCTTCTTCGCCTCCGCCGTACCGGCGAGGGCGAACGTGAGAAGGGCGGCGGCGATCAGGCGCATCATTGGACGACGATCTCGCCCTTCATGTCGTTGCCGTGCACCGCGCAGTAGTACGTGTAGGTGCCGGCCTTGGTGAAGGTCACCGAGTCGCTCGACGGGAACGGTGAGTTCTTGTCCGCATCGAGGAGACCGGTGTTGAAGTAGCCGTTGCCGTGGTTGGCGCCATCGAAGCTGACCGCCGTGCCCGGCGCGTCGGAGCGGTAGACCACGAACGGATTCAGCGTCGGCCCGAGGAACGGCTTGGCGTCGAGATACGGCTTGGGGCCGAAGGCGACGTTGTGGAGCTCCATCGAGGACCTGGACATCTCGAACGTCACCGTCTCGCCGACGTTGACGGTCTTCTTCGCGGGGAAGAAGGCGATCTGCGCGATGCCCTTGGCGTCGTTGCCGGCGCGAACCACGTTGCCCTTGGGGCCCTCGAAGGCCACCAGCTTCTTGGCGAGCTTCGTGCTGGCCTTCACCTGCTTGGCCAGCCGGCGCTTGTCGGCCTTCTTGCCGGGCACGCCGTTGCGGTTGCGCTTGACCGTCACCGTGAGCTTCTTCTCCGGCATCAGGACGCTCGTGAGCCGGTAGGTGCCGGCCTTGGTGAAGCGGACCTTCCACGGCTTCATCGGGCCGTCGAAGGCGAAGCCGGAGCCGACGACCTTGCTGCCGTCGATCACCTTGCCGCCCTGCGGGGACAGGGCCTCCATGTTCGGGACGAGACTCGGCTGGCCGTTGAACCACATGTCGGCACCGGCCTCGTCCTTGGCGTCGGCGACCGTGCCGGCCGGCATGGCGAATGACGGGGCGTCCTGCCCCTCGGGGGCGAAGATCACGTCGCCGAAGCCGGTCGTCCACTTGAAGCGGATGTGGTCGCCCTTGGCGATGGTGAGCGTGCGCGGGTAGAAGTCGGCGTCGAAAGCGACCGGGGGAACACCCTTCAGCGGCTTGGCGGGGCCGATCGTCACCTGCTTCGTGGCGGCCTGCGCAGCGGAGGCCGGGATCAGGAGCGCCGCGATCCCTGCGGCGATGACGAGCGATCGTTGATTCCTCATGGCGGCAAGCCTCGCGAGAGCGCCGCCGGGCTACATCAGGGATCTCCCTAGTCTGAGAGCAGAGCCCGCGCGGCGGCGGTGGCGGCGCGCAGCGCCGGGCGGTGATCGGTGGCGGGCTCACCCAGCAGACGCAGGGCGAGGCCGTCGGCCAGCGAGAGCAGCACGGCGGCCACGGCCTCCGGCTCGTCGGCCAGCTTGACCGCGCCCTGCTCCTGGCGGGCGGCCAGCAGCTCGGCCAGGCGCGTGCGCGTCGCGCGCTGGAGCTCCGCGAACTCGGTTGCGATCTCGGGATTGCGGCGGCCGGAGGTGAAGAGCTCGAACATCAGCGCGACGAAGCCGGGGTCGCGCTCCACGAGATCCTCGAGCGAGTGGACGAGCACCTCGATCACCTCGTCGGCCGTGTGCGCCTGCTCGAGCGCGCGGTCCAGGGCCGCCATGCGGATGTCGGCGTCGCGCTTGACGACCTCGGCGAGCAGCTTCTCCTTGGTGCCGAAGTAGTAGTGCAGCAGGCCGCGCGAGACGCCCGCCTCGCGCGCGACGTGGTCGAAGGTCGCGCCCGCGGCGCCGCGTGCGGCCACGGAGCGGCGCATCGCGTCGACGATCCTCGAACTTGCGGCCTCCATGACACGTATATTCCGGCACATGGGCTCCCGCCGCCTCCTGGCCGCGGCGGCGGCCGCAGTCGCCGTCCTGTGCATCGACGCGTCAGCCGCGTCGGCCGACCTGCTGCTGTACCGCTGCGGCCCGAACATCTGCCGCGCCGCGCCCGACGGCTCGGGCAAGCGGCAGCTCACTAAGGACGGCCAGCCGGGCGGGCCGCTGTACGCATGGCTATCGGCCAGCGCCGACGGTTCGCGCCTGGCCGTCGTCAACGCCACCTACGCCTATGTCCTCGACGGCTCCGGGCGGCGCATCACCGACAAGCTGCCGCGCAGCGGCATCGGCGTGATCGCCGAGATCGCCCCGGACGGCTCGCAGATCGCCACCGTCGACCTCGTCCCGGAGATCACTCCGGCGCCGGTGGGCAGCCCGCCCGGCAGCCCCGGCCTGTCCGGTCTCATGCCGTACCTGTTCGTCATGAACGCCGACGGGAGCGCTCGCGAAGCCTCGGCGCGCGCGGTGGTCGACACCGGCTGGCTCGGCTCGCGGATCGTGCGGACGGACAGCTCCGGGACCTCACCGTTCCCGTATGGCATCTGCGTGCTGGCGGTCAACACGGACTTCCAGTGCGGAAGCGACGTCGCGCGCGATCCGACCCAGGACCTCTTCAACCCGGCCTTCTCGCCCGACGGCACGCTGGCCGCGGTCGTCAAGTCGCCCGACACCGAGATCGGTGCGGGCGCGATCGTCATCTATGACGTCGCGACGGCCGCCCCGGTGCGCGAGCTCGTCGGAGGCGAGAACACCCAGCCGACGTGGTCGCCCGACGGGAAGCGGATCGCCTTCGAGCGCGACGGCGACCTCTTCGTGGCGCGCACCACGGGTCGGCCGCGCGAGCGCCGCGTCCTGCGCCGCGGGCAGCAGCCGATCTGGACCACCGCGCCGGCCTGCCGCCTCCACGCCCGCCTGCGGCTCCGCGGGCGCAAGGCGATCGTCACCGCCTGCGTGCCGCGGCCGGGCCGGGTGACGATCACGCTGCGCGCGAACGGCCGGCGGGTCGCCCGCCGCACCGTCCGCGCCGCCACCGGCGGCACGGTCGAGGTGCGGCTGAGACGGCCTGCCGACCGCTCGGCACGACTTCAGGTCGCGGCGACCCTCCGGTAGCGCCGCACGGCCAGCGGCGCGAAGATCGCGGTCAGGGCCGTGCACCAGATGAACGCCATCCAGACGTCGCGTGTTGGCCGGCGTGTTCAGCCACAGCGAGCGGACGGCGTCCGAGATCGTGGTGAACGGGTTCGCCTCGGCGAACTGCCGCAGGCCGTCGGGCATCGACTCGGCCGGCACGAACACCGACGAGGCGAACGTGAGCGGGAAGATCAGCGTGAAGCCGATCGAGTTCGCCGTCTCCGGCGAGGACGAGTACAGGCCGATCAGGGCGAAGATCCACGAGAACGCGTAGCCGAGGAACAGGCACAGCACGATCCCGAGCACGATCTCGCCGGCGGTGGCGTCGATGAAGTTGAAGCCCGCCAGGAACCCGACGGCGAACAGCACGACCAGCGACAGGCAGTTGAGCAGGATGTCCGACGACGTGCGGGCGTTGAGCACCGCCGCGCGCGACATCGGCAGCGAGCGGAAGCGGTCGATCAGGCCCTTCTTGACGTCCTCCGACAGGCCGAGCGCGGTCACGAACCCGCCGAACGCGATCGACTGGACGATGATGCCCGGCATCAGGAAGTCGACGTAGTCGAAGCCCGGCGTCTGGATCGCGCCGCCGAACACGTACACGAACAGCAGCACGAACATCACCGGCTGGACCGTGTAGGCGATCAGCAGGTCGGGCTGGCGCGGGATCCGCAGCAGGTTGCGCTTCGCGAGGACCATCGTGTCCTCGAGGTTCATGGCGAGCGAGCTCATGCGGCCGCGACCTCCTTCTCCTCGTCGGGCGCGCCGGTCGTGTCCTCGGCGGCGTGGCCGGTGAGGGCGATGAACACGTCGTCGAGCGTCGGCCGGTGGAGCGCGATGTCGTCGACCGCGACGCCGACGGCGTCGAGCTTGCGGATGGCGTCGGGGATGACGCCGTGGCGCGGCTGCACCGGCGCATGGACGACCAGGCCGTCGGCCGTCGCGTGGTCGAGGCACATCTCCGCGAGCGCGGCGATCGCCGCGTCGACGTCGCCCGAGCTCCTCGAGCGTGATGTCGAGCCGGGCGCCGCCGATCTGGGCCTTCAGCTCGTCGCTGGTGCCCTCGGCGATCACCCTGCCGTGGTCGATCACCACGATCTGGTCGGCCAGCCGGTCCGCCTCGTCGAGGTACTGCGTGGTGAGCAGCACGGTGCTGCCCGCCGCCACGCGGGCCTCGATCGTCTCCCACATGCCGACCCGGCTGCGGGGATCGAGCCCGGTGGTCGGCTCGTCGAGGAACAGCACCGGCGGCCGGGCGACCAGCGCGGCGGCCAGGTCGAGCCGGCGGCGCATGCCGCCGGAGTAGGTCTTGGCCGGCCGCTTGGCCGCCTCGACGAGCTCGAAGCGCTCGAGCAGCTCGTCCGCCCGCTGCTTCGACGTGGCCTTGCCGAGGTGGTAGAGCCGGCCCGACCATCTCCAGGTTCTCGAACCCGGTCAGGTTCTCGTCGACGGCCGCGTACTGGCCCGCCAGGCCGATCTTGGCCCGCAGCGCGGCGGCGTCGCGCTTCACGTCGAGCCCGGCCACTCGAGCCGTTCCCGCGTCGGCCTCGAGCAGGGTGGCGAGGATCCGCACCGCGGTGGTCTTGCCGGCGCCGTTGGGGCCCGAGCAGGCCGAGCACACTGCCCGTGCGCGCGGCGAAATCGATGCCGTTCAGGGCTCGAACCGAGCCGTACGACTTCTCGAGCCCCTCGACGACGATCGCATCATCGGTCATGCCAGCCAAGCTAGGGAAGGCTCGTCGGGCCTTTCAGTACGGTTTGGCACACTGTTGCCCGATGGAAGAGCGGCGCCCGCGCCCCAAGCTGATCGAGAAGCTCGAGGCGCGCCGGGCCACGCACCGCGAGCGCGGGCGGCTGTTCCGGATCGGCTTCGGCATCGTCGGCGCCGCTCGTGCTGGTCGGCGGCGTGATCATGCTCGTCACGCCGGGCCCGGCCTTCGTGCTGATCCCGATCGGGCTGGCGATGCTCTCGCTGGAGTTCGTGTGGGCCGAGCGGCTGCTCGAGAAGTCGCTCGAGCAGGCCCAGATCGCGCAGGAGAAGGCGGCGCAGACCACGCGCACGCAGCGGATCCTCGTCGCGATCGCGACCGCGCTGGCGATCGCCGCCTGCGTGCTCGCCGTGCTCTGGTGGGACATCCCGCTGCTGCCGGACAGCTAGCCCGGCAGCAGCGGTGAATGTCCGTCAGGTGGTCGTGCCGGCCGTCTGGTTCGACGGGGGCGACGCGGTCGTGGTGGAGGTGTACTCGAACTCCTCCTCGGCGCCGAACAGCCCGTCGAGCACCTTCTTGCGCAGGCCCTCGCTGACCGCGAGCGCCACGCCGGCGCCGGCGATGCCGACCAGCAGGACCTTGCCGAAGCCGCCGCGCGCTTCTTCTTGGGCGCCTCGCGCAGCGCGACGCTGGCGTCCTTGATCGACTCGGCGGCGTTCTTGATCTCCTTCTGGAGCTTCTTGTCGTCGAAGATCTGCTTCGAAGGGCGACTTGCCGTTGTTGAGGCGGGCGTAGGCCTTGCGCGCGGACTCGTAGGCGTCCATGATGTTCTGGCGCAGGTCCTCGTCCTCGGCGATCCGCCTGATGTACGGATTGGCGCGCGCCTGCGCGGCCGCCTTCTTCGCCTTCTTCTTGGCTTGTGCCATACCACCTCTCCGCGTCGCTTTGTGACGAGCATACCCGCGGAGCGCGGGTGTCACCGACGGCGGCGCGCCGTCGGACAGCGCGGCGGCGAAGACCTCGTCGATGTCGCCGACCCAGACGAAGTCGATGTCCTTGCGCAGCGGCTCCGGCATGTCCTCCAGATCGCCCTCGTTCCGGCGCGGCGCGAGGATGCGGTGGATGCCGGCGCGCTGAGCGGCGAGCGCCTTCTCCTTCAGGCCGCCGATCGGCAGCACCTGGCCCGTCAGCGTGAGCTCGCCGGTCATCGCCACGTCGTCGCGCACCGGCCGGCCGGAGACCAGCGACATCAGCGCGGTGGCCATCGTGATGCCGGCGCTCGGGCCGTCCTTGGGGATCGCGCCGGCCGGCACGTGGACGTGCACGTCGTGCTTGGCGAACCAGTCCTCGGGCAGGTCGGCGTGGCCGCGCACGTACGAGAGCGCCGCCTGGGCCGACTCGCGCATGACGTCGCCGAGCTGGCCGGTGATCGTGAGCTTGCCCTTGCCGGGCATCGCGCTCGCCTCGACGAACAGCACGTCGCCGCCGGCCGGCGTCCAGGCCAGCCCGGTGGCGACGCCCGGCTCGGCGGTCCGGCGGCGGACGTCGGGCTGGAAGCGCGGGCGGCCGAGCAGCTCGCGCACGCGTCGGCGCGGTGACCGACAGCTTGCGCTCGAGCGTGCCCATCGGCGACCTCGAGCGCGACCTTGCGGCAGGCCGAGCCGATCTCGCGCTCGAGGTTGCGCACGCCCGCCTCGCGCGTGTATGCGCGTGATGATCTCTCTGAGCCCGGTGTCGGTGAAGCCGACCTGCGACTTCTTGAGCCCGTTGCGCTCGATCTGGCGCGGCACCAGGTAGCGCTTGGCGATCTGGAGCTTCTCCTCCTCGGTGTAGCCGGCGAGCGGGATGACCTCCATGCGGTCGCGCAGCGGGCCGGGCACGCGGTCCATGTCGTTCGCCGTGCAGATGAACATCGCGCGGCTGAGGTCGAACGGGACGTCGAGGTAGTGGTCGCGGAACGTGGAGTTCTGCTCGGGGTCGAGCACCTCGAGCATCGCGCTCGCCGGGTCGCCGCGGTAGTCGGCGCCCATCTTGTCGATCTCGTCGATCATGAACACCGGGTTGTGCGACTCGGCGTCGCGCAGCGCGCGGATGATCGTGCCGGGCATGGCGCCGATGTAGGTGCGGCGGTGGCCGCGGATCTCGGACTCGTCGCGCACGCCGCCGACGCTGATGCGCTCGAACTTGCGGCCGAGCGCGCGGGCGACCGACTGGCCGAGCGAGGTCTTGCCGACCCCCGGCGGGCCGGCGAAGCAGAGGATCGAGCCGCGGGCGTCCGGCTTGAGCTTGCGGACGGCGAGGAACTCGAGGATGCGGTCCTTGACCTTCTCGATGTCGTAGTGGTCCTCGTCGAGCACCTCGCGCGCGTGCTTGAGGTCGAGGTTGTCGTCGGTCGCCCTTGTCCCACGGCAGCGACGCCATCCACTCCAGGTAGGTGCGGATGACGCCGTGCTCGGCCGCCGCCTGCGGGATCTTCTCGAGGCCGGCCGAGCTCGCGGTCGACCTGCGTGCGCACCTGCTCGGGCAGCTCGAGCTCGTCGAGCGTGGATCGCGCAGCTCGTCGACCTCGGCCTCGGCCGGGTCCTGCTCGCCGAGCTCGTCCTGGATCGCCTTCATCTGCTGGCGCAGGACCCACTCGCGCTGGCCCTTCTCCATCTCGGCGTTGACCTGGCTCTGGATCTTCGAGCCGATGGCGACGATGTCGAGCTCGCGCGCGAGGATCTCGGAGAGCCTGCGCAGGCGCTTGCCGACGTCGACCTCCTCGAGCAGCGCCTGGCGCTCCTCGCTGCCTGATGCGCAGCGCGCCGGCGATCAGGTGGCTGAGCGCGGACGGGTCGTCGAGGTTGACGACCGCCATCTGGAGCTCCTCGGGCAGGTACGGGACCTCCTCGATGATCTGGCTGAACGTCTGCTGGACGTTGCGCATCAGCGCCGTCAGCTCCGGGCCCTCCTCGACGACGTCGGGCAGCTCGGCGACGCGCGCGGTGAGGTACGGCTCGGTCGCCCACCCACTCCTCGATCCGCACGCGCTGGCCGCCCTGGACGAGGATGCGCAGCGAGCCGTCGGGCACCTTGAGCATGCGCGCGACGATGCCGGCGACGCCGACGTCGTAGAGCTGCTCGGGGCCCGGGGCGTCGACCTCGGGCTCGCTGCTGGCCGACCATCACCAGCATCCGGTTGCCGACCAGCACGTCGTTGACGAGCCGCACCGAGCGGTCCTGGCCGATGGCCAGCGGCGTCAGCGTGTCGGGGAAGGTGACCGAGTCGCGCAGCGGGAGGACGGGCAGCTCGTCCGGCAGCGCCGCGTCGGGCGCGACCGGCTCGCCCTCGCCGCCGAGGACCTCGATCACTCGCCCTCGCTGCGCTGCTGGATCGGGACCGTGCGCGCCTCGGCGGCGGCTGCGAGCGGCAGCTCGACGGTCAGGATCCCGTCCTCGTACGACGGCCTGCGCGGCGTCGGAGTCGACGTCGACGCCGAGCGCGATCACGCGCCGGAACGGCGCCGTGCTCGATCTCGAGCTGCTGGTAGACGCGCTCCTCGCCGCCCTCGGGCTTGCGGTGGCCCGGCCAGCACCAGCTCGCGCCCGCGGATCTGGAGCTCGATCTCCGACGGGTCGATGCCCGCGAGGTCGGCCCGCACCACCGCCCGCGGCGGGTCGGCCGTGTAGTAGACGTCGACGGCGGGCGAGAAGCCGCCGCGCCGCGCGGGGCGAGCCGGCGGTCGAAGACGTCGCCGAACAGCTCGTCCATCTCGCGCCGCATGCGCTCGAAGTTGGCGAACAGATCCCGCTCGTGGGCCACGAGGGGAAAGGCTAGTGCGCTGAGCGCTGCGCTGAGCCAGTCGAGCACGGCCTCGCGCGCGAAGCGCCACTCGCCGAGCCAGCTTGCGGCCGGGCAGGTCGCCCTGCTCGGCCAGCTCGGGTCAGCCCGCCTGCTCGTCGACCTGCGAGCCAGCTCGCCAGCTCCGGCGAGCGGTGAGCACGTCGGGCGGCGCGAACGGCCGCGGAACGCGGCGTGGCCGACCGCCATGCCGTCGATCGGTCGTCTCGCATCGGTGAAGCAGGCGGAGTCGTCGCCCGTCAGCGACGTCCTGCGTGGAGGTCTTGGCTCGAACTCGGCGGCGCGATCGGAGCTGTCGTCGGTCGTCCTCGACCGGAGCGGCGGAGCGTGTCGAGCGGCTCCATAGGCTGATGAGGATCGTCACGAGTCGCTGAACGCTCGAGCTGGGTGGCGGCGGTCGAGCGACGCCGGCCGCGGCGCGGATTTCGAGCGAGCGCGTCACTGATTCCTAGGTGTACGCGTATGCGGCATCTGAGGGCAGGACCGGGTCGACGTGAAATCCGGCTCGCGCCGAGCCTCCCCGCTCCCCCTACCCAGCCGCATTGATGTTGACGCTCAGGCGCGCTTCGTGAACAGCCGCGGATCGACGGCCATCGGCCGCTCGGTCGGCTGGCCGAAGTAGAAGCCCTGGCCGAGGTCGACGCCGAGCTCGAGCATCGTCTCGTACTCGTCGACGCGCTCGATCCCCTCGGCGACGACCTTCGCGCCCTGCTCGTGCGCCAGCTCGACCAGCGCGGCGACCAGCTTGCGGCGGGCCTCGGAGTGCTGGATGCCCTGGGTCAGCGCGATGTCGATCTTCGCGACGTCGGGGCGCAGCAGCTCGAGGCAGAGCAGCGCGTCGGTGCCGCAGGAGAGGTCGTCGAGGGCGATCTGGGCGCCGCGCTTGCGGTGCGCCTCGACCATCTCGGCCAGCAGGTCGCGGTCGGCGCAGCGCTCGGGCTTGACGACCTCGATGCAGATGCGCGACGGGTCGGCGTTCATGCGCGCGACGACCGGCCAGGTGGTGCGCACGGTCGACTCGACGTCCAGCGCGGCGCGCGGGTCGAGGTTGACGAACAGCACCTCGCCCTCGGGCAGCAGCGGCAGCCCGACCTCGAGCGCGGCGGTGCGGGCGCGGTAGTCGAAGGAGAAGAGCGCGTCGTGCGCCTCGGCGGCGGCCAGCAGCTCGCCGCCGCGGACCTCGATCGCGCCGAGCTTGCCGCGCATCAGCGCCTCGCGGCCGTAGGCGCGGCCGGTGGCCAGCTCGACGATCGGCTGGAAGTGCGGCTTCATCTGGCCGTGCGAGAGGAAGTCGGGGAACCAGTCGGTGCGCGCGCGGTCGAGCAGCGTCTCGGCCGGCAGCGGCAGCGCCTGCTCGTCGTTGAGCCGCAGCGCGAACAGGCACGCGCGCTCGGACGCCGAGACGGCCTTCAGCAGGTCCTTCAGGCGGTCGCTCCAGCCCGGCCCGGCGACCACGAGGCCGTCGACGGCGATGTCGCCCTCGACCGGCTCGGTCGCCATGTGCTCGACCTTGTAGAGCACGGACGGACGGTGCGACAGCAGTCGCACGCCGTCGATCGCGGTCGCCTCGGCACCGGTCATCAGAGATGAATCGGCGAAAACGGCCGGCCGCTTGACGTCTCAGACGCGTGTAGACGGCGCCCTCGGCGGCGACCTCGACCGGGCCGCCGAAGCTCGCGCTCGGCCTCGCGGCGGGCCCAGTCGGCGTCCAGCTCGTCCGAGATGTGGGTCAGGACGACGCGCCGCGCGCCCGCCCGGCGGCCGTGCTCGCCGGCCTCCTCGGGCGTCAGGTGCCCGCGCGGGCCCTCGCGCTCGGGGCGCGGGAGCGTGGCCTCGATCAGCAGCAGGTCGGTGTCGCGCGCGAAGGCGCACAGGTCGTCGCTGGGCGACGAGTCGGCGCTGTAGGTGATGCGGCTGGCCGTTGCGCCGACACCGACACGGCCTGGGTCGGGCAGGAAGTGCGGGACCGGCTGGAAGCGTGATGCTCGAGCACGCCGACCGCGACCGGCGCGCCGGGGTCGTACTCCTCGAGCGCGAACGCGTTCTCGATGTGCTCCTCGCGCATGCCGGCCGCGGCGCACAGGCGCCGGAACGCGTCACGCGCGCCGGGCGGCGCGATCAGCCGCGGGCGCGGCGGGTCGTCGGTGCCGGGGTGGCCGTCGACCGGCACCGGCTGGTGGCGCGGCGCGTAGGTCAGCCCGGACGCGAACGGCACGAGGTCGAGGATGTGGTCGCGCGTGCAGGTGCGAGATGACGACCGCGTCGACGTCGCCGTAGTCGACGACCGCGCGCAGCTTGCCGAACACGCCGCTGCCGCAGTCGAGCAGCAGGCAGGTGCCGTCGTCGATGACGAGATAGCCGCTGCATGCCCCGCCGGCGTCCTGCCAGGCAGGGGACTTCCCCAGGACCCTCAACTCCACAGGCGTATCGTCGCCCGAGCTCGTCGCAAGCGCCCCGCCCGTGCGACGTACTAGCGTGCAACGCCGCCTGCTCCTGCGCGGTCGGGAACTGCCAGGCGGCCTGGCGGCGCCGCTCCTGCCGGAACACGAAGCGCATCTGGCTCGGCGGGCGCAGGCCCTCGGGGGTGTCGGGCCGGAACGTCGCGCAGGGCTGATCGAGCTGCGAGCGCGCACAGCCCGTTCTTGCCGAAGAAGCAGTCGTCGCAGGTCACCTTGCGACCCTTGCCGCGTGTGTCCACCCCAGAGCCCTTCCGTTCACCGAACCGTCACAGGACGGCCACAGCAAAGCACTCCCGACAGCAGGCCGCAAGCCGCGATCCCCGCAAAACGCACGGACTTCCGTGCTACCCCGCAAATACCCTCCAAAGCGATGAAAAAGCCCGTTGCCTGCGACCTGCCGACCCCGCTCCCATCGGGTTTTTCCTGACGCGCCGGCGGGGAGCGGCTGACGATGCGCCTGCTGGTCACCGGAGTCTCGGGCTACGTCGGCGCCGCGCTCGTGCCGCGGCTCCAGGCCGCCGGCCACGAGGTGCGCGGCTTCGCGCGCTCGCAGGAGCGGGTCGCGGCCGCCGGCGTCCAGCTCGACGACGTCGTGCTCGGCGACGCGATCAGCGGCGCCGGCCTCGGCCGCGCGCTCGACGGCGTCGACGCCGCCTACTACCTGATCCACTCGATGGAGGGCCCGGCCAACAGCGGCTTCCCCGACCACGAGCGCCGGGCCGCCGAGCGCTTCGCCACCGCGGCGCAAGGCGGCCGGCGTGCGAGCGCGTCGTCTACCTCGGCGGCCTCGTCCCGCACGGACGGGCGTCGCCTCGCGCCACCTCGCCTCGCGCGCTGGCCGTCGAGCGCGCGCTGCTGGAGGCGGCCGCCGAGCCGATCGCGTTCCGCGCCTCGATCGTGATCGGCGCCCGCTCGCGCTCGTTCCGCTTCCTCGTGCGGCTGATCGAGCGCCTGCCGGTGCTCGCGCTCCCGGCCTGGCGGACGAACCGCACGCAGCCGATCGACGGCCGCGACGTGCTCGAGTTCCTCGTCCGCGCCGCCGACGCGCCCGGCCGAGCTCGCCGGCCGCTCGTGGGACCTCGCCGGCCCGGAGGCGATGACCTACCAGGAGCTGATCGAGCGGATCGCCGATCACATGCTCGTCGACCGCCCCGCGATCCCGCTCGGCTTCTCGCTGACGCCGGTCGCCTCGGTGGTCGCCGCCGCCGTGGCCGACGAGGACCCGGGCTTCATCACGCCGCTGATGGAGTCGCTCGAGTCGCGACCTGCTGCCGCGCGATCGACGACGCGGCCGAGGCGTTCGGCGTTAGGTTGCACTCGTTCGACGCAGCCGTCGAGCGCGCCCTGCGCGAGTGGGAGACGACCGAGGAGGTGGCCGCCAAGTGACGCTGGTCAGGGCGTCGATCGACATCGACGCGCCGCGCGAGCAGGTCTACGACCTCGTGCTCGACCCCGGCCGCCTCGACGAGTGGGTCACGATCCACCGGCGGATCAACTCGCGCGACGCCGGCCCGCCGCGCGAGGGCTACGAGATGGACCAGACGCTCCACCTGCGCGGCGCCAACTTCAAGGTGCACTGGACGCTGACCGAGGCCGACCGGCCCGACCGCGCCACCTGGGAGGGCCGCGGGCCCGCCCACTCGCTACGCCCGCACCAGCGTACGCGCTGCGCGACCTCGACGGCGGCGGCACGCGCTTCGAGTACGAGAACGAGTTCAAGGCGCCCGGCGGCTTCCTCGGCGCGGCGGCCAGCCGGATGCTGATCGGCGGCGTGCCCGAGCGCGAGGCCCGGCGCTCGCTCGAGAAGCTCAAGGCGCTGGTCGAGAAGCGCCGCTAACTGGCGCGATCGGACTTCGCGCACTACGCTACGCCGCCGTGCGCGGACCTCAGCGTCGCTTCCTGCTCTGCCTGACCGCCCTGGCGGCGCTGTGCGTCGCCGTGCAGGCGGTCACCGGCATCAGCGAGCTGGCGCTGTACGTGACGCCGGTCTTCCTGATCACGGCGCTGCTGCTGTCCGGCCGCTACGTCGGCGAGGACCGGATCGTCGCCCGCTGGCGCGCCGCCGTCGCCGTCGCGCGCCGGCCGCGCCGCCGCGCCGTCCGCTGGCGCCCGCGCCCCGTCCGCGCTCTCCGCTCGCAGCACCTCGAAGGCTCCTTCGCCGTCCGCGGCCCGCCGGCCGCTCTCGCGCCGGCCGCCTGACGGACGTCGGGCGGCAGGCGCTTGATGCCTGCCAACCGACACAGCGAAGGAGAACTCAGCAGTGCCACATATCCGAACCGCCGCCGCGGCCGTGGTCGCCGCGGCGCTCGCGTTGCCGGCGGCCGCGTCCGCCCATGTGACGCTCCAGCCGTCCACCGCGCCGGCGGACGGCTTCACCCGCCTCGACGTCCGCGTGCCCAACGAGCGCGACGACGCCGCCACCGTAAGGTCGACGTCCAGCTCCCGCCGGGCTTCGCGTTCGTCTCCTACGAGCCGCGCCCAGGCTGGAAGGTCACGGTCCAGCGGGAGAAGGCGGAGCAGCCGATCGAGGTCGAGGGCGGCTTCGAGGTCGACGAGCCGGCTGGAAGACGATGACGTCGTTCTGGTGCAGGCCACCGCCGACCCACGGGTCGTTGCAGAGGAACATGTCGCCCTCGCGGATGCCGGGGTTCGTCGGCCCGGTGCTGCAGCGTCCAGTAGATGGCGAGGTCGACCGCGCCGACGAGCATCGTGTTGTAGAGGCCGACCTGGACCTCCTGGCCGAGCTCGTCGCAGATGGCGAAGTCGAAGTCGTTCGCGTCGGTGACGATCGGGCGAGCCGGACATGCGCTTGAGCGCCTCGCCCATCTCCTCGGTCACCGACCACAGCCGGTGCCGGATCACCTCGTAGGTGAGCGGGTCGAGCGCGTCGATCTGCTCCTGGTCGACGGTGTGGACCCTGAGCGACGTCGGGCAGCGCGGCGCGGCCAGGGTCGTCGGGGTCGACGGGACGGCTGGAGAACGCTCTCGGAGCCGGGGATGGCCATGGTCATGCGTACTCGACTTCTCGCTGGGTGTCGATGACGAGGTTGCCGAGGTGGTCGACGGTGCCGGTGGCGCCGGCCGGGACGACGACGGTGGTCGTCGGCACCTCGATCGACGGCAGGGCCGGCGATCCGGTGACCGGCCCGCAGCGCGCGGTAGTCGTAGACGGCGGTGTCGACGTAGCCTGTGCGCGCGTCGAGGCAGACCCGGCGGCTCGTCGAGCAGCGCCTGCGACGGGTCCGGGCCGATCGGCGTCGGCGAGCTTCGGCAGGCCGGGCGAGAACGGCAGGACCCCGGTGGCGCGGACTCGGAAGGTGATGGCCTGGATGCCGGCGGCGGCGGAAGCCGGTGCCCTCGCCGAACAGCTCGGCGTACCGCCGCTCGAACGCGCTCGCCGATCGCGGCGATCGGCCGGCTCGTCGAGCGTGCCTCCGGCACCTCGACGTGCGACCTCGGCCAGCTGCATGGTGTAGCGCATGTCGAGCGACGCGGACCACGCTCGACGCGCTCGAAGGTGCAGCCCCTGTCGGGCCAGCCCGTCGCGGACCTGGGCCTCGAGCGCGGCGAAGTTCTGCTCGGCTCGCGCCGGGTCGAGCGGCATCGGCAGCAGGGTCGGAGAGCTCGGCGGCCAGGACGATGTCGGAGGACGCGAGGCCGTACGCCGAGAACGCGGACGCCACCGGGCCGAGCGGGACGACGACCTCTGCCGACCCCTACTTCGCGGGCGTACGACGCGCAGTACGCCGGTCCCGCGCCGCCGAAGGCGTAGAGCACGAACGACCGCGGGTCGTGGCCGGCCTCGACCACGGACTTGCGCAGCAGGTCGCCGGTCTGGGCGTTCTGCACGGCGTAGATCGCGGCGGCGGCGTCCTCGACGGAGAGACCCAACGGCTCCGCGATCCGCACCCCGGATTGCTTCGCGGGCTGCCTCGACGTCGAGAGCCTTCTTGCCGCCGAGCAGCCCCTTCTCAGGCAGGATTCCGAGCACCAGGTTGGCGTCGGTGTTGGTGGGCTCGGTGCCCCCGGTGCCGTAGCAGGCCGGACCGGGCACGGACTGGGCGCTGCGCGGTCCCACCTGGAGGTTGCCGCCCTGGTCGATCCAGGCGATGGCGCCGCCACCGGATCCGATGGCGTGCACCTTGAGGGTGGGGACGTTGATGGGGTGGTGGTTGATGACGGTGGTGCTGGCCCGCACCGGCTGGCCGTCGACGACCAGACCGACGAGGAAGGTCGTGCCGCCGACGTCGGTGGAGATGATGTTGCGGTGACCGAGCTGCTCGCCGAGCGAGACGGCACCGACCACGCCTCCGGTGAGGACCGATCCGATGGTGCTGATTGCGTGGCCGGTGCCTCGGCCGCGGCGATGGCACCGCCGTTGCTCTGCATGACCAGCAGCGGGCCCGGCGAGCCCTGACTCTCGCAGCCGGCCCTCGAGGTTGCCGAGGTAGTCCTCGAGCCCGGGGCCGATCTGGGCGCTCATGACGGTGGTGGCGCTGCGGGCGAACTCCCGGATGCGCGGACTGATCTCGCTGCTGAGCGCGACGAACACGTCCGGGTCGATCTCGCGGATGAGCTCGCGGACGCGCTGCTCGTGCACCGGGTTCCGGAACGACCAGAGCAGGCTGACGGCGATCGAGCGGATCCCGTCGGCCAGCAGCGCGTGCACCGCCGTACGTACCGACCCCTCGTCGAGCGGCACGAGCACCGTGCCGTCACGGTCGACCCGCTCCACCACCTCGACCGCGTGCCGCTTCGGCAGCAGGGCGTGGTCCTTGCTCTGCCCCAGCACGTTCTGCAGCTGGTCCGGCGCCGAACCGAGGTAGCGGCCCTCGACGTTCATGATGAACAGCGAGTCCCTGTGGCCGACGGTGGTGATGAACCCGACGTCGGGGACGTTGCCCGTCACGAGCGCGTTCAGTGAGGACGTCGTCCCGTGCGCGATGTGGTGGGTCTCGGCGAGCATCGCCTCGACGGTGGTCCCCAGCTGCTCGGCGAGGCCCGCCAACACGTCCATGACGCCCTGGGAGTAGTCCGGGGAGTGGACGGCGCCTTGGCCGCCACGATCGTGCCGGCGTCGTCGTCGAGGACTCCGTCCGTGAACGTCCCTCCGACGTCGATCCCGATGACGTAGGTCATGAGCCGACCTTCCTCGCGCTGCAGATCGGTGAGGGCAATCACACTAGGCGGGTGCTTACGTTAACGTCAAGAGTTTGACACAAACGTCGGAAACGGTAGCCCGCCAGGGTCCAGACATAGCTGAAGTCGGCCACCCACAGCTCGTCGACCGCCTTCGGGGCGCCCAGCCGCGCTGGACCAGGTCCGGGTGCCGCGGCGCCGAGGCGTCCCGCCGAGTCGTGGTGGTGCTGTGGCGACCCCGGACCACCCACGGATCCCCGCCAGGCCCATCAGCCGGGCGACCTGGTCCGGCCGACCTCGAGCCCGGCGTGGCCGGCGGCCTTCCAGAGTTTGCGAGCCCCGTAGACGCCCCCGTTCTCACGCCACAGCGTGACCAAGGCGTTGGCCAGTAGGCGTCCTCGAGTTCGGCTTCGGTGACCGGCTGTCGGCGTCGCTCGTAGTAGGTCGAAGGCGCGATCGGGCAGCCGTGCTCGGACAGCACGGTGCAGATCGGCTCGACGCCGAACCGGTCCCGGTAGGACTCGATGTAGTCGACGATCACTTGAGTCGGCGGTCGAGCTCCGCCTGAGCGAAAAACGCCGCTGAGGTCTTCAGGATCTCGTTGGCCCGTTCCAGCTCGGCCACGCGCTTCTTCAACGCCCGGACCTCTACGGACTCGGCGCTCCGACCGAACCGGACCCGGTGCCATCGACGGGGTAGCGCTCCTCGACCGAGTTGCGCAACGTGGCCTGATTCAGGTCAGCAGAGAGCCCACGTGCCGGCGTGCGCTCAACTTCGACTCACAGTGACCCGGCACGACCTGCGAGAGCCTGCCATCTGGCCGCGCGGTCGCGGCATGGTCGGGCGGTTGCCGTGGGGTGCACGACTTCTTCAGCGCGGGGCACGCACGTGTCCATCGGTCCGGCCGAAGCACCCCTGATCGGTTGAACAGCGGCTCAGGCTGGGGTCAGGTGGCGCCCATGGCGGCGATGTGCGCCGGCGTCGAGCCACAACAGCCGCCGACCAGGTCGATACCGAGCTCGGCCAGCCGGTGGCGTGCGCAGCCAGGTCGCCGGCGGTGGCGTCGTACTCGAAGTGGTCGCCCACCACCTGCGGGAGGCCGGCGTTCGACTGGGCGACCAGGAGCAGGTCGCCGGGCGGCCTGCGCCATCTCCGCGGCGATGATCTCCATCTCCTCGGGACCACGACCGCAGTTGGCGCCCACGGCGTCGGCACCTGCCGCGGCCAGGTGCGCCACTGCGTCGCCCGGGCGGACGCCCATCATGGTGCGCAGGTTGGTGTCGAAGCTCATCGTCACGGCGACCGGAAGGCCGGACGCGACCTCCCGCGACGCAGCGAGGGCCGCGTCAGCCTCACCGAGGTCGCTCAGCGTCTCGACCAGCACCAGGTCGATCCCGCCCTCGACCAGCGCGGTGAGCTGTTCGGCGAACAGCGCCTGCGCCTCCTCGCGCGTCAGGTTCCCGAGCGGCGCCAGCAGCTCGCCGGTCGGGCCGAGGTCGCCGGCGACGAGCAGTCCGCGCTCGTCCGCCACCGATCGCGCGAGCTGCGCCGCCGTCCGGTTCACCTCGCCGACGCGGTCGCCGAGCCCGTGCATGTCCAGCCGCGGCCGAGTGCCGCCGAAGGTGTTGGTGGTCAGCAGCCGCGCCCCCGCCTCGGCGTACGCCGCGTGCGCCGCGCGGACCGCGTCGGGGTTCTCGAGGTTCCAGAGCTCACCGGGTGCACCGTCCTCGAGGCCGCTGTCTTGGAGCAGCGTGCCCATGCCGCCGTCGAGCAGGACCGGACGGTCCGCGCCCAGCAGCGCCGCGAGGCGGTTCACCGGCCCAGCCCATCGAGGTAACCGGCGATCCTGTCCGCCGGCCACTCCGCGTCGAGCTCGGCGGCGATTCGGTCGAGCACCTCGGCCGGCGTACCGTCGGCCCCGGTCCAGGGGGACCGTTCCCAGCCCGCGAGGTAGTCGTCGGCCTCGGTGTCACCGAGCCGCATCGCAGCCTCATCGATCGCCTCTTGGAACCGCGGTGCGAGCTCGGACTTCACGGTCTCGTCGCCCGCCCGGGCCGCGACCATCGAGGGAAGCTCGCGCCACCGGATCACCTGGTACTCCGTCACGCGTCGGAGCCTAGGTCCGACGCCGGGTATCGACGGAATCGTCCGACGAGTGAACGCCACCACCAGCCCGCTCATCGGCTATGAGCGCGCTGTCAGCGGCATGAGCTGCATTTCGGATCGATGCGCTGGGCTCATGTCGGATCCGCTCTGCCACGCGGGTGTCCATTCGCGCGCCGATGCGCGCTTGAACGAGCGCCGACTACTTGGTCGGGTCCTCGGGCGACGCCGCGTGGGACCCACGGACCCGGTCGAGGGCGCTGAGGTTCTTGGCGTCGGCGTCGGGCAGGGTGTGCAGGTATTTCTGGGTGGTGGTGATCTGAGCATGACCCATCCGATCCATGACGGATTTCAGGTCGGACCCACCGGCGAGCAGCCAGGACGCGTGCGCGTGGCGGAGGTCGTGGACTCGGACGTCGAAGTCGACGCCCGACGCCTTGACGGCTGGTCAGCCAGACCCGGGTGCGGAAGGTGTTCCGGGAGAAGGGGGTGCCGTCGCGGGTCGCGAAGATCAGGTCACCGGCGTTCAGGCCGGTTCAGCGATCGAGTCGGCGAGCTGGGCGAGGAGTTCGGGTGGGAGGCCCATGGTGCGGGGTTCGTTGTCCTTGGGGTAGGGCTTGGTCAGCATCCGCTTGCCGGTGGGGGAGTTCTTGATGGAGACCTCGACGATGGTCTCCTCGACCGTCAACCGCCCGGTGTCGAGGTCGAGGTGGCGGGGTTTGAGGGCGATGAGCTCGCCCCAGCGCAGGCCGGTGTTGATCGAGGTCTCCACCATCAACCGATGCTGGGCCGGGAGCGCGGCCAGGATCGCGTCGTACTCGGTGGGGGTGAGGGTGCGGGCCTTCTTCTTGACCCTCTTGGGCAGCTCGGTGTGCGCACACGGGTTGAAGGTGACGACCCGGTCGACCAGGGCGCGTTCGAACACCGAGGACAGCATGGTGTGGTACTTGCCCACCGACGCGGCGGAGAGGCCGTTGTCGGTGGCGGTGGTGACCCAGCGTTGCACCTCCGAGGGGAGGATCTTGCCCATCGCCCGGCGGCCGAAGACCGGGATGAAGTGCTTGTCCAGGTAGGACCGGTACGCCGCCAGGGTGGAGGTCTCGACCTGCTTGGAGGGCAGCCAGACGGTCTCGACGTACTCGGCGAAGCTGACCTGCCCGCGGGAGTGGTCGTGCCAGGCGCCCTCCCGGACCTTGGCCTCCTCCCGGTTGGCGGCACGTTCAGCGGCCCGCCGGGAGGAGTAGGTGCCGGCGGATCGTTGCCGGCCTTCGGGGTCGCGGTAGCAGGCCACGAACCGTTTGTCGCCGTCGTCGGTGACTCGTTCCTTGATCCACGCCATCGGTTCCTCCCGAGAGACTCGAAATCATTGATGTCCGCACGGTGTCCGCAAACGTTGCCCCGAAGCCAGCGAAAGGAGGCGAAGCTTGGCGGAAACTCAACTACGGCTCTGACCTGCGACTTTACGTTCAGAGTGGCTCACATGTCGACCGGATGTGAGCCTCTCGGTGAGCTGGTTGGTGAGGTGGTACGGCACTCATAACCCAGAGGTCGCAGGTTCAAATCCTGCCCCCGCTACAAAGTGAAACCGCAGGTCAGAGCCGGGTTCGTGGGTCGCCACGGGCCCGGCTCTTGCGTTCAATGTCAGCACCACGTCTGCTGACATTGCCGCGTGCTGGCCCCTGATCGGCCGTAGGGCGAAGAATCGTGAAGGCTGGCGAAGGGGCCCCCCCCCCCCCCCCCCCCCCCCCCCCCCTGATGTCAGCACGCGGTCTGCTGACATTGCCTCCCGAGGTGGCCCCTAGGCGGGCTTCGCTCGCGAAGAACCGCGAAGCTGGGCGAAGGCCGAGCGGAAAGACGATTCGGCTGACCTCTCGGCCGCTGACCAAGAGGTCAACCCGGCGCTTGTGGCACCTCAACTGCACCGATTGATTGATCAGATCGCACGCTGCCTTTGCTGGCGGGCGACAACAGAGGCACGCTGAGTGCATTTAAGGGTTTCGCGGCGCACGCAGGTCCCCAATCCGAACGTCGGGCGATAGATCGTCTGAGTGTCGACGACGGAGCAGGCAGCAGAACTCCTAACAAGTCTCCCGTGGGCATACTTCCTGGCTGATCCAGCAGGGGCACCATGAGGGGTGCCGCTCGGGTCACTACTGGGTGGGCACGAGTCCGTCGGCGTTCTCCTGCGGCAGCGGGAAGCCGAGCGCCAACTGATGTCCGCGGCTGATGCCGTAGTTCTTGTCGGGTGCAGCCAGCACGCATCCTCAGGGCCGCTCATCGTGGTGATATCGACCAGCGTCGGGTCGACCGACAGTTCCGTCAGCGCCGGGGTCTTCGGTCGAGGCGTTCCGACACCTGGCCTCGACGCCCGAGCCCTCGTCCAGGCCGGACGTTTGCATTCCGACGCGCCCACTCGGCTCAACGCCAGGGCAACAGCTCGGTCAGGTGTGGCCGTCGTCCTCCGACCAGAGCCGCAGGCCCACAGCCGGTCACCGAACACCGTGAACGGCAGGTCCCATCGAGCCATGGAATTGCCTGACCGCGCCTCGTAGACCACCTCGAACACGTCGCCGTCGACGAGGCTCGCCCGCCAGAGCCGGAGGCCTTGCCGCCGTAGCGGGGCGAGTCGGCGGGGTAGAGCGCGTAGTCCTGGCGGCCGAGCAAGGTCGCCACGGGCGTCCAGGACAAGAGGTGCCGCCATGCTCGTCGGGACGAACGGTAAAGCCCAGCTTGATGCCTGCCGGTGTGTTGCCCTGGTCCGAGCTGGTGAACACCGTCAAGGTGGGCGAGCCCTTCACCCACGACCAGCACGACATCAGGCCCCGCGGGCCGTTGAGGACCGGGCCGCTCGCCGTGGCCGGGCCGAGGTCGGCGACGCTGCCGGCCACCTCCCACCAGGCCTCGGCGTGTTCTTCCGCAGGCCGGGGATGGGTCGGGCCATACGTCGGGTCGCGGACCCCCCACGGCATCACGCCGGATCCGGGGCTGACCATGGACTCCGAGTTGTCCAAAAGGCCCACCCACGGGCCCGACCAGATGTGGACGGTGTCCTTGCTCGGATCGAGGGCGCACCAGGTGGGCTGGGCATCGAACGGGAGGGCCTGGCCTCCATCGCCCGTACGGCCAATGTTGCCCAGGCAGACGAACCACAGCCGTGGGTCGGCGGCCGGGATCTCGTCGAAGTCACTATCAGCGGGCGATGGCGCCAGCTGTCCTGACCAGCCACGCAGCCGTTGGCCCGGTCCACGATCGCCAGCAGGCCCGGGCCGACCGACTCCACATGCTCCAGTCCCGAATCGAACGGGGCGCGGCCAGGTCGCCGTGGAGTACCCGTCGGCGGTGATCGCCAGGGCCGTGAAGCTCGGCCTGCCCACCTCGGACTTGGGGCACCAGTGGCAGGTCGCTTGCCACACCGACACCCGGAAGTCCGGGTCGTCGGCGGAGATACCGGTCAGGCCGAGCGTCGCGTCGTCGGCGAGCACGACCTCTGCGGGCGTCATCGACGTGTCGGACTGGTCGGCGATGGGTTGGGGGTCGGCGTCGGTGAGGGAGTCACCAGGGCGTCCGGGTCGGCGTGATGATCGGCTCCGGAGCCGACCGGTCGTCGTGCGCCGTCGCCACGACGATGCCGCCGGCGACGACCAGCACGGAGAGCATGGACGCGACCGCGGCGGTCGCGGCAGTACGGCGGGTCCGCAGCCGCGCGACCTCCTCAAGCGCCTCGAAGGCCGGAGGTCGCGGCCGGTCGGCCAGCGACCGCAGGGTCTCGAGCTCGGAGGTCATCGGGACTCCCTCTCTTCCAGCAGTCTGGCCAGCCGGGTGCGCGCCCGGCAGAATGCGATTCTCCACGGTGCCCTCGGGGATCCCAGCAGCGCCGCGATCTCCTCGGTACCGAGGTCGGCCACGTGATGCAGCACCACGACCAGCCGTTGGTCGAAGTCGAGCCGCGCCAGCGCCGCGACGAGGGCGACGTGGTGTGGCCCGACCTCGACCGGCACCTGCGGGCCGGGCACCTTCGGCTGGTAGCGACGTACGACGGCCGCATGCCGCCACCCGGCGCGCAGCCGGTGCACCGCGACTGTGCGGATCCACGCCTCCGGGCTGTGCACGTGCGAGCTCACGGCTCTTGCGGCATGCGGGCGGGATGAAGGCGTCCTGGACGGCGTCCTCGGCGGTGGTCATGTCCCCGCACAGGGCGTAGAGCTGCGCGACCAACTGGCCGCACCACGCCTTGGACAGTTTGGACAGGTCCACCACGGCCACGGCACACCTCCTCCCGCCCTCGGGGGGAAGAGTCCGAGCCGGGTCTCGCGTTCCCACGTTTCCTGCCCGCTGATTTCCGCGCAGCCATCAGCACGAAGCCAAGAACCGACAGGCCACCCTTGTCCCGACTACGTCCCCGCTACCGACACCTGACCGGTCGCGGGCACTCCGGCTCACCCCGACTCAGCCCCGTACCTGGATCGCCCGGCTGCGATCCTCGGGGACCGGCCGCACCTACCGGTGACAGACTCGTGCGGCTTTCCGCGGAGGTCGTCTCGCACCCTCCCTTTTGGACTTTGGCGGGCGACAACAGAGGGACGCTGAGTGCATTTAGCGCTGTGGCCGCTCGGCTCCCCGACCCGGGCGTCGGGTAGTACGGGGTTGAGCATCGCCGGCTCCGCAGCACCTACGACTTGACAGGTCATAGTGGTACAGGCAGCGACCAGCGCGCAAGTCACCCGCATGCACGCCCGGATTTGTCCGGTGGGCGAGGAGCGGGTGTCAGTGGCCGGCGGCCACGCGCAGCAGGCGGATGGCCAGCGCCATGCGTGCTGGTAACAGACCCACGAACACGATCAGGCGTTGGGTGGTGAGACCGGCCCAGTCGTGTAGCGGAGCGTCGTCCGGGATCACGAGGGCGCCCATGAGCGGGAACGACAGGGCCGCCAGCACGCCTGCCGCCAGGATCCATCCGGCGATGCTGCGCCAGCGGGGGTCGGCCGCGCATCGACGCGACAGCGCGATCAGCAGCCAGGGCAGCTCGAACGCCAAGAAAGAGCCTCCCAGCGGATCGCGGCGACCTCCCGGGTCATAGGTTGCGCCGGTAGCGTCTTCCCGTAGCGGGAAGATCGCGGCGAGCACGTTCAAGACCCCGCTGACGAAGAGTGCGGCAGGCCCCACGATCCCCGCGCGGCTGGGCCCGAGCCCACGGTGCAGGCCCACCGCGAAGACCATGGTCAGCACGCCGAGGGTGACGAAATTGGCTTGCTGCATCCAGCCGTGATCAGTCGCCTCGAGGGCGCTGACAACCTCGCTGATCGGGTCGTACTCGCCCCGCTTAGTTGCTCCTGAACCAGGAACCCGAGCGCGAAGAGGACCGGACCTGCGATGCCTGCCAATGCCGACCAACGCATGAGGTCCGACCGGGTCGAGGTGAGCTTCCGGCTGTCGTCCTTGACTGTGTTCATGACCGCCTCCTGAGGCCCACTGTGGGGCTGCGTTATCGACGCTAGGAGCCCGGCCTGTTCGCCGGCCATCTCGGGGCGTTCGCCCATCTTGCCAGGCCTGTGCTGCATCGCGAAGACGGCAGCAGCGGCCCGGGTCGAGACCCCGATCTTGGGATAGATGTTCTGCACGTGCCGGCTGGCTGTCTTCGTGATAGATTCCGAGCCTTCGGCCGATCTGCTTGATCTGGAGTCCCGTGTGCGAGCAGACCGAGTACCTCCACCTCGCGGTCCGTGAGCCCCGCGGGGTACACGGCTCGGGGGGCGGCCAGCCCGGCGGCATCGAGCACCGCCTTGACCGCCTCGGCGTCCAACCGCCCAGCTCTGCTCTGCTCGCCGAGCACCTCCGCCGCGTCGGCAGGTGACTGTTGGGGCCGGGTGCGGCCGGGGTTCCGTCATCGTGTGGTAGGCGTCGGCTACGGCGACCAGCCGAGCCTCAGCCGACAGGTCCGGCGGCACCGACCCCACGGTGGTAGCCGGTTCCGTCGCAGCGCTCATGGTGCGCCGACGCCGCCTTCGCGAGCCCGGAGAAGGACGGGGATGGGCTCAGCAGTCGCTCGGTGTGCATACGCGTGCAGGCGCACCTGCTCGCGCTCGTCAGTGGTCAGCGTGCCCGGCTTCTGCCACACCGCAGGTGACACCGCGACCCTGCCGAGGTCATGGGACGCGAGCCGCTCGGGTCACGTCCCGTTGAGCAGCCGCTTCGAAGCCCATCCGCTTCGCTGCCTCATGGGTCAGCCGTGCCACGCCGTCACTATGGCCGGTCCGCAGGGGAGCGGCCAGGTCGGCGAACTGGCCGATGGCCCGAGGGCCTCGTCAATGGCCGGACCGGTGAAACATTAACGGGTCACCGGCTCGCACGGACAGACGACGTCCCACACCAACTCCTCACCGTCGGGCACCAGCTCGTCGGCATGGTCCGAGCCCCCCTCCGCGACCTGGGGATCATGTCCCCGCCGGCGCGCGTCCGGACAACGTCGACGGTGTACCGCCGACCACCGACCCACCTCTGGGATCGACGCATCCCGCGCGACAGCCACGATGCGCAGGGCAAAGGGGATGGCATCGCCCTTCAGGCCAAGAAAGCCGCCCTTGCCGTCCCAACGCTCGGCGAGCTGCCCGAACAGGCCGTGGATCGATTCGGGAAGACTGAGGCGCTCGCCCAGCATCTGGGCGACCTTGCCATAGCGGCCATGTGTGTGGGATGGCCGCGCATCGCCCGCGGCAGCGTTCGGGCGACCTGGAGCGCCACGTGAGCCGGCCGGACTCGGGGTCGGAGATCGAGCGACGATTCCACGAACGACCTCGCCAGAGCTGCCGTGGATCGTGGGTTGAAGTTCTCCGCATCGTGCCCCACGGGAACAGCTCGGCAAGATCTCGCGTCGACGGTGCAGCCCACGTAATAGAGCAGGCTGCCGTAGTAGGGCTGCGACGGTCTCGTCGTCGACGCTAAGCCTGCGGGCGAGCCTGGTGGCGATGACCGCGCTCTCCAGGCTGTGCTCGAGCGGCAGTCCGATCGCTAGGTCCGTGGCGAGCGCAGCCAGCCGACGAGTTCGCGGTGCCAGCGTCTTCCTCGACGACCCCCCTGTGAAAGCGAGTGCGGCCGACTCTCGCGACGACCCGATCACCGACCGTCCTCAGATTCCCAGGACCGTGTGACGACCTTGACCCATTCGGCGAACCATGGTCTCGTGCGAGACCCCCAACTAGGCACGAGATACTCAAGGGCGCACACCCACACTCCTCCAACCGCGACGAGCGTGGTCGACTGGCGGCGGATTGACGCACTCGCCCGGCGTCCAGGACAAACGCTCACGTTGCCGGACGCAAGGATCGCCCCTCCCAAGTTGCGGGAGGGGCGACCCTTTGGTCGGCGAATGCAGGATCAGCCGACGAACTTCAGAACCTGTCGGCCGGACTTGCGCGATTGTCACGTCCTTGAACTCGTGCCGCGTCCCATCCTCAGCGACGTGCACGAATGTGTACGTGCCGGGCAGCAGTTGCGTGAGGGCATCGCCCTTGGCGTCCGGCGTGCCGAGATTGTGCCATCCCCCGTCGGGTGCGATGTACCACCAGGTCCCGGTCAGGACCGGAGTCTTCGCCCCATTAGCGTCCGTCACCTGGCCACGGACCTCCACCCGATACGTGTTGAAGGCCACCGAGATGCCGTCGGCGTCTACCAGCACCGACTGGCTCTGCCGTGCACCGCCGTAGACCATCACGAACTCGTACGTCACCCGGGGAGCAGCTCAGCGGACACAGCCCCCGTGGAGTCCGTGGTGCCGATCTCGGTCCAGGTGCCGTCCGGAGCCACAGCCCACACGACGCCACCCGCACTGAGGTCGCCCTTGGAGTTCTTGAAGGTCACCGTCGCGCTGGCGGTCTGGAAGGCCACCTGTGCGCCGCCGTCGTCCACCAGCACCGACTGGCTCTGCCGTGCACCGCCGTAGATCATCACGAACTCGTACGTCACCCGGGGAGCAGTTCAGCGGACACGGCCCCGTGGAATCCGTGGTGCCGATCTCGGTCCAGGTGCCGTCCGGAGCCACAGCCCACACGACGCCACCCGCAATGCGGTCGCCCTTGGAGTTCTTGAAGGTCGCCGTCGCGCTGGCGGTCTGGAAGGCCACCTGTGCGCCGTCGGCGTCCACCGCCACGGCTGGCTCTGCCGTGCGCCGCCGTAGATCATCACGAACTCATACGTCGACCCGGGGAGCAGCTCAGCGGACACAGCCCCCGTGGTATCCGTGGTGCCGATCTCGGTCCAGTTGCCGTCCGGAGCCACAGCCCACACGACGCCACCGGCAAGCGGCTGGCCCGTGGAGTCCGTCAGGGCAACCGTGCTCGGGCAGGTCACGGCCTCCACGGCCGGCACGTCGGTGATGATGCGGGTCTTGTTGCCGTCGCGCTTGTAGTCGATGGTGCCGACCGCGATCGCTGATCCGGCGTCCACCTTGTTCCAGTGCGTCGGGCCCTGGCCGCTGACCTTCGGGATGTACTTGTACTCGATGTGGGTGACCGCCTTCGTCGCGTCGGACGGTGTGCAGGTCGAACCGGAGAGGGTATCCGCGTTGGCCGCGGTGGCGGCGGCGAGGGGGGTGGCGATCGCGGCGGTGGCCGCGAGGCCGAGGAGGATCTTGCGCATTGGTGTTCCTTTGGTCGATGCGTCGCGACCTGCGACGCGAGGGCGGCCATGCCGCTGCCTTACGAGCGAAACGCTAACAGTGTCTTGACGGATCGCCAATTCCTGGCACACTGCCCTGGTGAGCACGACCGCCGAAGTACAGCCGCCTCGACCCCGCGCAGCGGCGCGAGCAGATGCTCGACGCGGCCAACGACCTGTTCGCCGAGCGTGGCTACGAAGAGGTCTCGGTCGAGGACATCGCGCGCTCGGCCGGCGTCACGCGCGGGCTGGTGCACCACTACTTCGGCGGACGCAAGGAGGTCTACGTCGCGCTGCTCGAAAGGCTCGACGCCGTCCGCGAGGACCGCTGCGGCCGCCCGTGGGGCGCAGCGCCCGCGCACGGGTGGCGGACTCCGTGTCACGCTGGCTGGACTGGACCGAGGCGAACCGCACGATCTATCTCGGCACCATCGCGCCCGGTGAGGACATCGCCGACCCCGAGGTGAGACGCGTCGTCGCCGACCTCAGAGGCCGCGCCGTCGCGCTGCTCGCGACCTTCCACGCCGACATCGCCCAGGACTCGCCCCGGCTGCGCTACGCGCTGGAGTGCTGGACCGGCCTGAACCGCGCCGCGACACGGCGCTGGCTACGCGGCGAGGCCACCCGCGAGGCGACCCAGGAGCTGCTCGCCTCCACCCTCGAACACGTCCTGCGCACGTTCGGCGCGCCATCGCGCCGGCCTTGAGACAAAGCAGCGCCCCCGGCTGAGTGAGCCGGGGCGCTGCTGCTGTGATGCGAGTGGATCAGGCGTTGGGCAGGGCGACGTGGGTGAGGACGCCGTGCCGTTCAAGACAAGGCCGCGGAACCCCGACTTCCGGCAGGCGCTAGCACGGGTCATCGACCACGGCTCAGATCTATTGAAGCTCAGTGCGTGACCAATCCACGCCCCGAGACTCGGAGAAACGCTCATGTTGCCGAACGCATGGGTCGCCCCTCCCAAGTTGCGGGAGGGGCGACCCTTTGGTCGGCGGATTGCAGGATCAGCCGACGAACTTCAGAACCTGTCGGCCGGACTTCGCGATTGTCACGTCCTTGAACTCGTGCCGCGTCCCATCCTCAGCGACGTGCACGAATGTGTAGGTGCCGGGAAGCAGCTGCGTGATGGCATCGCCCTGCGCGTCCGGTCGGCCGAGATTGTGCCATCCCCCGTCGGGTGCGATGTACCACCAGGTGCCCGTCTTGACCGAAGTCGTCGTCCCAGCAGCAGCGATCGTCTCCTGGCCACGGACCTCCACCCGATACGTGTTGAAGGCCACCGAGGTGCCGTCGGCGTCTACCGGCACCGACTGGCTCTGCCGTGCACCGCCGTAGACCATCATGAACTCGTAGGTCGACCCGGGGAGCAGCTCAGCGGACACGGCCCCGTTGGAGTCCGTGGTGCCGATGTTGGTCCAGGTGCCGTCCGGAGCCTGAGTCCACAGACGCCATCCGCACGGGGCTGGTCCTTGGAGTTCTTGAAGGTCATCGTCGCGCTGGCGGTCTTGAAGGCCACCGAGGTGCCGTCGGCGTCTACCAGCACCGACTGGCTCTGCCGTGCACCGCCGTAGATCATCACGAAGTTGTAGGTCGTCCCGGGGAGCAGCTCAGCGGACACGGCCCCGGTGGAGTCCGTGGTGCCGATCTTGGCCCAGGTGCCGTCCGGTGCCACAGTCCACACGTCGCCACCCGGAAGCGGCTGGCCCGTGGAGTCCGTGAGGGCAACCGCGGTCTGGTGTTCCGCGGCGGTGCTGCTGTCGTAGGCGCTGTCGTTTACGGCGACCTGGGCGTTGGCCGAGGCGGCGGCGACGAGCGGGGTGGCGATCGCGGCGGAAGCCACGAGGCCGAGAAGGACCTTGCGCATTGTTTTCCTTTAGTCGATGCGTCGCAGGCCTGCGACGCGAGGGCGGCGACGCCGCTGCTTTACCGGCGAAACGCTAACAGTGTCTTGACGGATCGCCAATTCCGTACACTGGCTGGGTGGTGTAGCGCGGACGCCCACGACGCGGTGGCGGGCCCCATGCCAGCCCCGTAACCGAGTGAGGGGAGCCCGTTATCCAGGGTCGCCAAAGAGGTGCGGCCGCGCACCCGCCGACTTACGGGTTCGGTTACCTGTTTCGGGTTCCGGGTTGCGGGAGAGGGGGGTGCCGTCGCGGGTCGCGAACAGCAGATCGCCCGAGCGGAGCCGGCGTTCGGCGATATGCGCAGCGAGCTGGGTGAGGAGGTCGGGTGGGAGGGCCATGGTGCGGGGTTCGTTGTTTTTGGGGTAGGGCTTGGTGAGCATCCGGGCCCGGTGGGGGAGTTCTTGGTCGAGACCTCGACGATGGTCTCCTCGACGGTGAGCTTCCCGGTGGCCAGGTCGAGGTGGCGGGGTTTGAGGGCGATGAGCTCGCCCCACCGCAGGCCGGTGTTGATCGCGGTTTCCACCATGAGCCGATGCTGGGCCGGCAGCGCGGCCAGGATGCGTGCGTACTCGTCGGGGGTGAGGGTGCGGGTCTTCTTCTTGACCCTCTTCGGGAGTTCGGTGTGGGCGCAGGGGTTGAAGGTGACCACGCGGTCGCGGACGGCGCGTTCGAAGATCGAGTGCAGCATGGTGTGGTATTTGCCCACCGACGCGGCGGACAGGCCGTGGTCGGTGGCGGTGGTGACCCAGCGCTGGACCTCGGAGGGCAGGATCTTGCCCATCGGCCGGCGACCGAAGACCGGGATGAAGTGTTTGTCGAGGTAGGACCGGTAGGCGGCCAGGGTGGAGGTCTCGACCTGTTTGGAGGGCAGCCACACGGTTTCGACGTACTCGGCGAAGGTGACCTGGCCGCGGGAGTGGTCGTGCCAGGCGCCCTCGCGGACCTTGGCCTCCTCCCGGTGCGCGGCGCGTTCGGCAGCCCGCCTGGACGAGAAGGTTCCGGCCGAACGTTGCCGCCCTTCGGGGTCGCGGTAGCAGGCCACGAAGCGTTTGTCGCCGTCGTCGGTGACCCGCACCTTGGTCCACGCCATGAAGACCTCCCGGATGGCTCGAAATCAACAGTGTCCGCACAGTGTCCGCAAACGTTGCCCCGAAAGCCGGCGAAGGGAGGAGAAGGTTTGGGCGGAAACTCAAGTATGGCTCTGACCTGGGACTTTATGCTCAGAGTGGCTCACATGTCGACCCGATGTGAGTCGGCCGGTCAGCGTGTTGGTGAGGTAGTACGGCACTCATAACCCAGAGGTCGCAGGTTCAAATCCTGCCCCGCTACAAGTGTGATGTCTCAAGACATCGGCGACAGCCGGACCTGCGATTGCAGGTCCGGCTGATGTCATTTCGGGGTTCTCCGGGTGGGTCCTTTGGGTGCTCCGGTGGGCTGGTAGTCGCGGGTGGGGTCGAGGATGAGCTCGCGGAGGAGCTCGCCGGTGGCGGCGTTGACGACGCGGATGTCGAGGTCTTGGACGAGCAGGATGACGCAGGTTCCGGCGTGGGTTCGGCCGATGCCGATGTGGTGGAGTCGGCTGCGGTAGCGCAGGGTGACCGAGCCGGCCTTGTCGACGATGTCGTGGCGTACCCGGTCGTGGGTGGCGGGGTCGGTGAACTCGCCGGGGACGGCCTTGGGCATCGAGCGTAGACGGTGGCGGGGGTGGCCCGGTGGGGTAGCGACCGGTGCGGCCGGTGGTGGTTGTAGTCTCGGCGAAGGTGTCGAGAAGGGCCTGCAGCTCGTCCACGGTCTCGGGTTGGACCGGTTGGGCGGCCAGCCAGTTCTTCATGGTCTGCTGGAATCTCTCGGCCTTGCCGCAGGTGGTGGGGTGGCTGGGTCGGGAGTTCTTCTGGATCACGTGCCGGTCGTGCAGCTCTTGTTCGAAGACGTTGCGGCCGCCTCGGCCGCCGGCGAATCGGACGGTGTAGACCATGCCGTTGTCGGTCAGCGTGGACGCCGGGATCCCGTGCTGGGCTGTGGTCTTGCGGAAGGTGGCCTTGACGATCTGGGGGTGACCCGGGCGTGGGCCGAGACGTGCAGGGCGTAGCGGGTGCAGTCGTCGAGCCAGCTGATGATCTCGACGTCAACCCCGGGCTGCCGTCGGGGTTGGTGAGGCGATAGTGGGTGAAGTCGGACTGCCAGGTCTGGTTGGGCATCGCTGCCTCGAAGCGGATGTAGGAGGATTTCGGTCGCTTCTTCGGCTCCGGGACCACGCGCCGGCCCGGAGGAGGATCCGGTGGATGGTGGTCCTGGACAGGTGACCTGGTGATGGTGTCGAGGTGCCAGTCGATGGTCTCCGCGCCGGCGTCCAGGCCCCGCTCGGCCAGTTGCTCGCGGATCAGCAGCACCAGATCGACCTGGCCGGTGGTGTCGCCCTCGGTGAGGTCTTCGGTCTTCGCGAGCGGGCTCGAAGGCCGTCTCGCCTTCGGCCTCGTAGCGGGCCTTGAGCTTGTAGACCCAGGCGCGGTGCACTCCGTAGCGGGCGGCGACCTCAGCGGGGGTCTGCTTGTCGACGAACAGGGCGGTCAGGATCAGGCGGGCCTTCGAGGAGGCATTGATGGGCTCCGACATGACCGAGCGTCCAGCCCGCCGGGGCTGTCGCCGATGACCTGCGACACGTGTCGCCTATGTCGTGAGACATCTGTCGCCGATGTCCTGAACCAGCACACTGCCCGCTACAAAGCTGCCCGCTACAAAGCAAAACAGCAGGTCAGAACCGGGTTCGTGGGTCACCAGGGCCCGGTTCTGCTGGCTCGATGTCAGCAACATGTCTGCGGACATTGCTGCGCAGGTGCGCGTGGATCTTGCTCCGTCTGGGCCGTGTCGGCGGAGTTCAGCGAAGCTCGGCGAAGGATCGCGGAAGGTCGAGCAAATTGACCTCTCGGCCTTTGACCCAGAGGTCAACGGCGCCTGTGGCACCTCAACTGCACCGACATGCCGGACGAGCCGTACCGGCGCACCTGCGAGGACTACCCCAGCGGGACGTGAGTTGACGGTTCACTGGCAGCTCCGCTGGCTTCTGTCCGTAGCGAGCGTCTTCTACGCCTCGCGGCAGCGGCCGGCGGCCCGGCAGACGGCCTGCGAGGTCAGCTGCCCGCGCGGCAGGTCACCAGGCGACGGGCATCGACTGACGAAGGCCGAGGAGGGTCCCGTTGGCGAGCCGGACGACGGCGAGCCTGGCCCCGGGGACCTCGACGACGCCCGTGTCGGCGCTTCCGTTGGTGATGGGAGCGCTGCCGAGCTCGGCGAGCGAGCCGTCGGCGACCTCACCGAGCCCGGTGGCGCCGGAGTCGATCAGCTCTTGTCGGGTCTGCTCGATGTCGTCGGCGTCGAGGAAGACGAGCGGCTCGTCGACCCAGGGCAGGGACGTCAGCGCGATCTCGATGTCCGGCGTCTTGAACACCGCGAAGTCGGCTTCACCGGGCGCGGTCTGCTGACCGCTGCTGGAGAAGGCGGGGCCGGTGCCGAACACCGACGTCCACGCGTTCACGCCGGCCTCGAACTCGCGGGCCGGGAAGACGACGGTGGCGATGGTAGGGGTACCCATAACGAGTTTCCTTTCGTGGATCGGTTGCCACGATTCCATCACCCATTGCGGCAGGTTCGCTTCCGCATTGTCTCGTAGTCTGACCCTGTGCTGACGACCTCCGCCCGGCTGCTTCGCCTCCTCGCCCAGCTGCAGGTGCCTGGCGACCACACCGGACCGTCCCTGCAGCCGAGCGTGGCCTTGACGATCTCGGTGGTGACCCGGGCGTGGGCCGAGACGTGCAGGGCGTAGCGGGTGCAGTCGTCGAGCCAGCTGATGATCTCGACGTCAACCCCTGGGCTGCCGTCGGGGTTGGTGAGGCGATAGTGGGTGAAGTCGGACTGCCAGGTCTGGTTCGGCATCGCTGCCTCGAAGCGGATGTAGGAGGATCTGGGTCGCTTTTTCGGCTCCGGGACCACGGCGCCGGCCCGGAGGAGGATCCGGTGGATGGTGGTCTTGGACACGGTGACCTGGTGATGGTGTCGCAGGTGCCAGTCGATGGTCTCCGCGCCGGCGTCCAGGCCCCGCTCGGCCAGTTGCTCGCGGATCAGCAGCACCAGACCGACGGTGGCCGGTGGTGTCGCCCTCGGTGAGGTCTTCGGACCTTGGCCAGCGAGGCTCGAAGGCCGTCTCGCCTTCGGCCTCGTAGCGGGCCTTGAGCTTGTAGACCCAGGCGCGGTGCACTCCGTAGCGGGCGGCGACCTCAGCGGGGGTCTGCTTGTCGGCGAACAGGGCGGTCAGGATCAGGCGGGCCTTCGAGGAGGCGCCATTGATGGGCTGCGACATGACCGAGCGTCCAGCCCGCCGGGGCTGTCGCCGATGACCTGCGACACGTGTCGCCTATGTCGTGAGACATCTGTCGCCGATGTCCTGAACCAGCACACTGCCCCCGCTACAAGGAAAACTCCAGGTCAGGGCCGGGTTCGTGGGGTCACCACGGGTGACGTCCCGCTGAGTGGTGGAGTTTCTCGACACCGTGCGGGTCAGTGGTTCTGATCATGCCGTCATGAGTTCGGGCTTGGCCACCTCCTCGGTTGGTCTTGTCGGTGAGCAGGGCCATGGAGCGTTCGGAGAGGTAGCGGCGTTCGGCGGTGACCTGCCATTCGTCGTGGGCCTCGACCAGGACGGCGCCGGCGAGGCGGAGCAGCGCGGCGGGGTTGGGGAAGACGCCGACGACGTCGGTGCGGCGTTTGACCTCCTTGTTGAGCCGCTCGAGCGGGTTGGTCGACCAGATCTTCTTCCAGTGCGCGACCGGGAACCCGGTGAAGGCGAGCAGGTCGTCGTGGGCCTCGCGGAGCATCTGCTCGACCTTGGGCAGCTGCCGGCCGAGCATCGTGGCGATGACCTCGAACTGCTCGTGGACGTGCTCGGCGTCGGGTTGGGCGAAGATCGTGCGGATCGCGGCGGCGACCATCTCCTGGTTGCCCTTCGGGACCACCGCGAGCACGTTGCGCATGAAGTGCACCCGGCAGCGCTGCCACGCGGCGCCGATCAGCACCGAGCTGATCGCCTGCCTTCAGGCCGGTGTGGGCGTCGCTGATGACCAGCTGGACCCCGCCCAGCCCGCGGGCCTTCAGCGCCGCGCAGGAACGCGGTCCAGAACGCCCCGTCCTCGCTGTCGCCGACGTCGAAGCCGAGCACCTCACGCCGGCCGTCGGCGGTCACCCCGGTGGCGATCACCACCGCCTGGGACACCACCCGCCGGTTGACCCGGGCCTTGCAGTAGGTGGCGTCGAGGAACACGTACGGGTAGGCGACCTCGGCCAGCGACCGGTCCCGGAACGCGCCGACCTCCTCGTCCAGGTCCGCGCAGATCCGGGACACCTCGGACTTGCTGATCCCGGTGTCGGCGCCCAGCGCCTTGACCAGGTCGTCGACCTTCCGGGTCGAGACGCCGTGCAGGTAGGCCTCCATGATCACCGCGAACAACGCCTGGTCGACCCGCCGCCGGCGCTCCAGCAGGCTACGGGAAGAACGACCCGGCCCGCAGCTTGGGGATCCGCAGCTCCAGATCACCCGGCGGTCGTGGTCAGTGTCCGCGGCCGGCGACCCGTTGCGCTGCGCGGTCCGCTCCGGACTGCGTTCCCAGGGGCCGGCGCCGATCACCGCGGTCAGCTCGGCGTCGATCAACGCCTGGTAGATCGTCTGCGCCGCGGTGCGGACCCGGTCCTCGACACCGGCGGCCTGCATGGCTTCAAGCACCTCGAGTAGTGCAGCATTGTCCAAGGCCATCGTGCTTCGTGTCCTTCCGTGAGTCTCTATCGCTAGGTCTCACTGACCGTCGCACGGTGGCCGCCTACGTCATCGTCAACACGACGAGACTCAGCGGCCCGAACTACACCACCTCACGGGACGTCACCGTCACCACGGGCCCGGTTCGTGCGTTCCATGTCAGCACTACCTCTGCTGACATCCGCTTCGAGATGGGCCCGAAGTTGGCCTCCGCGCGAAGTTTGGCGACGGTTGGCGAAGGTCTACGAAGAATCCACCCGCGCGACATCTGGGTCATTGACCCAGAGGGCGAACGCGGGCCCGCCGACGTCTTGCTCGCGGCTAGAAGGTCGACGGCGTGGCCAGGATCCGGCTCTCTCACCGTCTTGCCGCGAGGTCCTGCAGCGTTTCCAGGCGGTACAACGACAAGGAGCGCGACCCACGTGCAACATCTGGCATTTTCAGACCCGACGGAACAGCGCGGCGAGCGCCTGTCCGCCGCCGATGCACATGGTGACGACGCCGAGCTCGAGGTCGCGACGGACCATGTCCTGCGCGACGCGCAGCGTCAGGATCGCGCCGGTGGCACCCACCGGGTGCCCAGGGCGATCGCTCCGCCGTACGGGTTGACGCGCTCCGGGTCGAGACCCGCGTCGCGGATCACGGCCACGGCTTGCGAGGCGAAGGCCTCGTTCAGCTCGATCGATGTCGATGTCCGCGGCGCCGATGCCGGTCCTCTCGAAGAGGCGTCTGCAGCGCGAGGACCGGGCGCGTAGCCCATCAGCTCGGGCTCCATCGCCGCCGTCGTCGACGCCTCGAGGGACGACCAGCCCGGCGAGCCCGCGGTCGCCGCCGCCGACTCGCTCGCGAGCACGAGCGGCGGCGCCGCCGTCGTTGATGCCTGACGAGTTGCCGGCCGTGACGGTGCCGCCGGGTCGAAGGCCGGCCGCAGCGCGGCCAGGATCTCGACGGTCGTCTCGGGCTTCGGGTGCTCGTCGGCGCTGACCACGCGAGCGCCGCGCCCGGCCACCTCGACCGGCACGATCTCCTCGGCGAAGGCAGCCGCGCGGCATCGGCACTCGCCTTGCGCTGGGACTCGAGTGCGAACTCGTCCTGCTCCCGCCGGGAGACGCCGTACTTCTCCGCGACCCGCTCGGCGGTGACGCCCATGTGGACGCCTGTGGAACGGGTCGGTCAGCATCAACACGGTCCCGTCGACCAGCGCCCGGTCGCCGAGCCGGAACCCTCGCTCGCGCCGAAGTCGTAGAAGGGCATCCGGCTCATCGACTCGTCGCCACCCGCCAGCGCGAGGTCCAAGCCGTTCCACCGCATCTCCATCGCCGCGGACCAGATCGCCTGCAGCCCCGAGCCGCACAGCCGGTTGACCGTGTACGCCGGTACGCCGGCCGGGCACGCCCGCCGCAACGGCGACCCGGCGGGCGTTGTAGGCGTCCGGGCCGACCTGGCCGATGCAGCCCATCACGACCTCCTCGATGTCGCCGCCCGTAATGCCGGCGCGACGAGCGCGGCCCCGATGCGGCCGTGGCGCCCGAGCTCGTGGGCGGGCACGTCCTTGAGCACGCCACCGAAGCTCCCGACGGGGGTCCGCGCGCCGTCGACCACAACGATCTTCTGCTCACTCATAGCGGCTGACGCTAGCCCTAGATTGACGTATGCGTTGACTTTTCGTCTCAAGTGTCGAACACTGTGTGGGTGACCTCAGCACCCCTGCGTCAGGCACGCGTCGGCCTGGTCGTGCCCAGCTCCAACGTCACGGTCGAGACCGAGATGCCGGCCCTGCTGGCCGGCACGCCGGGCGACCTTCTCCTTCCACTCCAGCCGGATGCGGATGGCGAAGGTGTCGCCCGCGCAGCTCGCCGCGATGAACGCCCAGCGGGAGCGGTGCGTCCTGGAGCTCGGCGACGCCGGGCCCGACGCCATCCTCTACGCCTGCCTCGTCGCGCTGATGGCCGCCGGTCCCGGTGAGCACCAGCGCGTCGAAGGGCTTCGTCGCCGAGCAGCTCGCCACCGGCGGCTCCAGGACGCGGGTGCGGTCCAGTGCCGGCGCGCTCGTCGAGGCGCTCCGGGCCGTGCCCGCTCAGCGGATCGCGCTCGTCACGCCGTACATGAAGCCGCTCGCCGAGAAGGTCGTGGACGTACCTCGAGGCCGAGGGTTTCGAGGTCGTCGACTGGCGGGCGCTGGAGGTCGAGGACAACCAGCAGGTCGGCTGCATCCCGGGCGACCGGGTCATGGAGGCGGCCCGCTCGCTCGACCTGCCGCGCGCCGACGCGCTCGTCATCTCCGCCTGCGTCCAGATGCCTTCGCTGCCGCTGGTCGAGACCGCCGAGCGCGAGTTCGGGCTGCCGGTCCTCTCGGCGGCGACCGCCGGCGCCTACAGCGTCCTGAGGGCGCTCGGCCTGCCGCTGACGATCCCCGGCGCCGGTTCGCTGCTGCTGCGACGCGACGCCCTGACCGCGACGCCTGCTCTGACGTCGAGCACCGAACGGAGAGGAGACCCGATGACCGAGCTCGAGAACAGCCACCTGGTCCGCGGTGTCGACCACGCCGCCTTCCCGACCTTCGACCCGGCCGGGACCGTCCGGTTCTACCGCGACGTCCTCGGCTTCCCGGTCGTGCACTCGATCTGCGCCGCCGGCTGGGGGCCCGGACGACCACCCGGACTTCATCCACTTCTTCTTCGACATCGGCAACGACGACCGGATCGCGTTCTTCTACTACTTCGGCCTGCCGGAGCCGGACCGGTCGGACGGGCCAGGGTGACGTCTACGCGCGGTTCGGCGACGACGTACCCGGTACTTCGTGAGCTCCCGGCACCTGGCGATCCACGTCGACAGCCGAGGAGCACCTGCTGGAGTACCGTCGCCGGCTCGACGCCTCAGCGAGTGGCCGGTCGAGATGCAGATCCAGCACGAGACGATCGAGTCGATCTACACCCACGACCCGAACGGCTACATGGTCGAGGTCACCCGGCCCTGCGCCCGTCACGCCGCAGGAGGACCTCGACGCCAACCTCACCATCGACGCCCTCGTCGACATCGCGCAGCGGCCCGGGCACACCATGGACGACCTGCTGACCCGCAAGGCCGAGCTGATCGTCGAACGTGCCGACGCGTGGGAAGAGCTCCAGGCCGCTCCCGAGGGGCCGGTGCGCTCGTGAGCCACCGCTCTTCGTGCTCGACGTCCCGGAGAACGCCGGCGTGGCGAAGGTCGCCGGCGCCGAGCCCGACCGTCCAGGTGCTACGAGCTGGTCCGTACTACGTGATCGAGTCCGACGGCCCGATCGTCATCGACCGGCGCGCGACCGGCTGCCGCCACGCGGTCTGGTACTGCTGCATCGCCGGCCTGGCCGGCTGCCGGATCACCCAGTGGGACAAGGACGCGCTGCGCGTCGAGGCCCGATGACACCCGATGACGGCACAGCCGCGACCAGGCTCGGGGCCGGTCGCTACGCCGAGCTCCTCGACGAGCCCGACGGCGTCGAGACCACCGTCCACCAGCTGACCACCAGCGACGACGCGAAGGTGATCGGCGTGCTGCGCGTGCCGCGGGGTGCGCGCACCGTCGTGACGGTCATGCACCCGCGCCAGGACGTCACCCACCACGCGTCGGTGCCCTACCTGCTGACGCAGCGGGTACGCCGTGTGGACCCAGGGCTCGCGCTCGCCCAACAACGACCTGACCCTGCTGCACGAGCAGGCGATCATCGACTTCGCCGCCGGTCACGTGTTCCTGCGCGACGTCGGCTTCGACCGCGTCGTCTGCCTGGGCCACTCCGGCGGCGGCGACCCTCGCGGCGTTCTACTGCCAGCAGGCCGGCCGTACCGCCGGGCGACCGGCTCAGCACGACGCCGTCCGGCCGGCCCGTTCCGCTGGCCGACACCGCGATGCCGCTGCCCGACGGGTGCATCTTCATGGCCCCGCACCCCGGCCAGGGCGCGCTGCTGCTCCGCGGCTCATCGACCCGTCGGTCATCGACGAGTCCGACCCGCTCTCCGTGGACCCGGACCTCGACCCGTCTCAACCCCGCCAACGGCTTCGTCCCCGCGCCCACGCAGACGGTAGCTACGACGAGGAGTTCGTCGCCCGGTACCGCGCGGCCCAGGCCGCCCGGGTCGAGCGGATCGACGAGCAGCGCCCGCGCGTGGGTTGCCGGAGGCCCGGTCGGCGAACCGGCCTTCAAGCAGGACGGCGACCCGGCCGACCGGCGGCGGGCGATCGCGCCGCGCATGCTCACCGTCGTACCGCACCGACGCGGACCTGCGCAACGTCGACCTGTCGCTGGACCCCAACGAGCGGCCCTACGGCTCGCTGTTCGGCCGGCGCCCCGACCTGACCAACTACGGGCTGGTCGGCTTCGGCCGGCTGGCCACGGCCGAGGCGTGGCTCTCGACGTGGTCGGCGAACGCCACCGAACGCCGACTTCGCGCGGTGCGCGCCCGGAGGTCACGGTGCCCACGCTGCTGCTGGAGCTCACCGGCGACCAGGCGTCGTTCCCAGGCGACATCGCCGCGCTACCGCGAGCTGCTGGGCGCCGACGACCTGACCGTCGACTCGGTCGCCGGCACCCACTTCGGCGGCCCGATCACGAAGGGCGAGCCGACCGGCACCGAGCTGGCGGCCGACGTCATGCAGCGGTGGCTGGACGCTCGCGGTTTAGTCCGTCGATGACCTGCTCGAGGTAGTCCAGCTCCCGGCGCAGACGCGCCAGCGAACGTCGGCGCGGGTCCTCATCGGTGCGTCGTCGGCGGCCAGGACCGAGGCGACCGCGAGGTCGGCGATCGTCGTCGGCGACCCGCTCGTTCTCCTCGGCCGTGCCGGCATGGTGCCACCACGCGACCCAGTTGCACTGGCCGATGATCGAGAGCGCGGCGACCCGGGGGTCGACCGGGCGGAACGCCCCGGTGCGGTCCCGGCCTCGATCACCTCGACGAACTCGCGCAGTACGCCGGCGCCGGCTGTCGGCGTACCGCTTCACCAGCTCGGGCGGGAGGTCCGCCTCGGAGCGGATGAGCAGCTGGAACTTGGGGGCCCGGTCGCCTGGAGGCAGTGCGACCGCGTGTGCCATCTCCGCAGGCGTTCGGGCGGCGGTGAGGCCCTCCTCCTTGTTCACCGCCTGGAGGGCGGGCGGGCAGCTCCGCCAGCTCGGTGACGAGCTTGGCCAGGATGTCGTCCTTGCTCTTGACGTAGTGGTAGAGCGCGGGCCGGGTGAGCCCGGTGGCCTCGGCGATGTCCTTGAGGCTGGTGCCGGCGAACCCGCGCTCGGCGAAGAGTCGGGTCGCCTCGGCGATGATCTGGCCCTCGACCAGGTCCCGGCGCGTGGTGCTCCGGGGGTTCTTCGCGGCGGCCTCCGTAGACATGCGCTGACCCTAGTCCGGAGCCGCCGCGAGCTTGCGGAGCGCCGCCTTGTCCACCTTGCCGACGTTGGTCCGCGGCAGCTGGTCGACGCACACCACGCGCTCGGGCCACTTGAACTTCGCGACGCCGAGGCCGTCGAGGTGCTGCTTGCACGCTCGGGCAGCGTCGAGCGGCTCCGCGGGAGACGATGAACGCGCACGCTTTCTCGCCCAGCCGCGCGTCGGGCATCGCGACGACGGCCGCCGCGGAGATCGGCGGGTGGTCGAGCAGGAGCTGCTCGATCTCGACGGCCGTTCACCTTCTCGCCGCCGCGGTTGATCAGGTCCTTGATCCGGTCCTCGAGTGCAGTACGCGCGGCCGTCGTCGGTGCCCGACCGGCGACGATGTCGCCGGTCCGGTAGAAGCCGTCGGAGGTGAACGCCTCCTTGTTCCGCTCGGGCGCGCGGTAGTAGCCGCGGATCGTGTACGGCCCGCGGCAGCAGAGCTCGCCGGGCTCGCCCGGCTCACCTCGTGCTCGGTCCCCGGGCTCGAGGACCCGCACCTCGTCGAGCGTCGCGAGCGGCTTGCCGACGGTGCGCGGCGGATCTCGCGCCGGTCGTCGAGCGGGGTGATCATGCATAGGCCCTCGCTCTGCCCGAACATCTGGCCCGACCAGATCCCGCGCCGCTCGAGCTCGGCGAAACCTCCGGGACCTGGCGCCGGAGCAGATGACCAGGCGCAGCGTCCCCAGTGCCTCCTTCAGCTCGGGCGTGCGGCGATCACGCTGGATCGGCGGCGGCCCATCATCACGGCGTCGGCCTCGCGCGCGGGCGAGCTTCGTGAACGCATGTCCGGCGTCGGCGCGCCGGGCCGAAGGCGGCGCCGACCGAGTGCGCGCAGTGCAGTCCGCAGACGATCCCGGCGTTGTGGATCACCGGGAGCAGGTGGGGGACGCGGTCCCCGGCCCGGAGCCCATCCCCTCGGCGTACCGCGGCGTTGAGCCAGTACTCGGCCTGAAGGCGGGGGATCAGCTTCGGGATCGAGGTCGTCCCGCCGGAGAGCTGGAGACAGCGAGGGCGTCGGGCTCGAGCTGGGACTGGATCTCCTCGACGCCGCGCGAGCCTCGCGGCGTCGGACAGGTCCGGCCCCGAGCGTCGTCGAGCGACGTCGCCCTCGGGACGAGCACGGTGCCGACGTGAGCAGCAAGCGAGGCGCGGTCCGCCGTTCCGCGCGCGAGCGCCACCAGGTCCTGGCCCGGGAACCCCGTCTCGACCAGTGGGCGCGGGCTCGGACTGCCTGCGATGTCGAAGATCTCGTGCTCGCGGTGCTGCGCCAGCGTCGCGACCGGGACGAGCCCCGCCTTGATCAAGGCGTACCAGGCGATCACCGCCCAGCCGGTTCGTGAATTGCATCAGCACCCGCTCGCCGGGCTCGAGCCCGAGGTCCCGCAGTCCGAGAGCGACCCGGTCGGAGCGGCGGTCGAGCTCCGCGTAGGTGAGCGTGCCCTTGGCCGCGATGACGGCGGGCCGCTCGGCGTGCTGCTGGAACCGGAGCGCGAGCTCCTGGGGGAGCGTGCGACTGCCCCAGAGTCCGGCGTCGCGGTACGCCGCGTCCTGCGGCGGGAACTCCGTCCGGGCCACGGCGGTCACGGTGTCGGTCACCGTGTCAGTCACAGCGTCACCACCACGTCGGCGCGGCCGCTGACCAGCGCGGGCGCAGCCAGGTCCCACTCGGTGGCCGGGAGCGTGGCGATCACGACCGAGCCGGTCTCGCGGCGGAGTCGCTCTCCCACGTCGAGCATGGTGAGCACCGCCTGGCGGTCGGCGACACACGTCAGTCGCACCGGGCCGTCGCCGGCGTCCTTGACCAGGTCGTCGGCGGCGGGGCTCCAGGCGTCGTCGACGGCGACCTCGAGGCTGGTCGCGTTCGCGGGAGCGGCGGGCTGCTGCGCCAGGACCCATTCGGTGAGGCCGTCGGCGGGTACGTCGGCGAGCGGGCAGGCGGCGTACGCGCCAGGGCCGCGCGCACCACGTCGCCGGCGCTCGCGGCGAACCGGTCGAGGGTGACCTTGCCGGCGCGGGTCATGTAGGCGACCCAGAGCCGCTCGACGGGCAGGTCGAGGCGGGTCGCGAAGGAGTCCCACCAGCGCATGCTGCGCAGGGCGGTCGCCTGCAGGTGTTCGACCGCGGGGCGTCGCACGGACTCGTAGTTCGCGAGGGCCGCGACGAGGTCGCCGGCGGTGTCGAGGGCGTCGACGAGCGCGATGCCGTCCTCCATGGCCAGCTTGGTGCCCGACCCGATGGAGTAGTGGGCGGTGTGCACCGCGTCGCCGAGGAGCACCACGTTGCGATGGTGCCACCGTTCGCAGGTGACCGTGCGGAACCGCAGCCAGCGGGTGCGGTTGCCCAGCAGCCGGTGGCCTTGGAGGTGGTCGGCGAAGGCGTCGGAGAGGTAGTCGAGGGAGACCCGGTCGTCCTCGTCGTAGGGCGTCTGGTCGGTGGTCGCGTCGAACCCAGCCCGGCGCCAGGTCTCCTCGTCGGTCTCGATCAGGAAGGTGCTGTGGTCCTCGGCGTAGGGGTAGGCGTGGGCGACGAAGGTGCCGTGCTCGGTCGTCACCGGCGCGAAGATCGCCGCGGGGAGCGCGACGTCGGTGCGGGCCCGAGGTAGAGCCCCTCGGCCGTGGTCGCGCTGCCGCCGAGTTCCGCGAGCTGGTCGCGGGTCGGGCTGTTGACGCCGTCCGCGGCGATGACCAGGTCGACCCGGTCGGCCAGCTCGGTGCGTCGCCGCGCACGCCGTACTCCAGCTGCACGCCGGCCGCGCGGGCGTGCTCGCGCAGCACGTCGAGGAGCCGCGCGCGGCCGACGGCGATCAGGCTGTCCGAGGGCAGCGACACCGCGTGGCCGTCGACCACCATGGACATCACGTGCGCGTGCGCGATGGCGAGGATGCCCTCGAACGACGCCGGGTCGGCGGCCTGGAGGTTCCGTTGGGTGCGGGTGGCCAGGCCGACACCGAAGCCGAAAGTCTGGGCAGGTTCGGTCTGCTCGAACACGCGGACGTCGCAATCGGGCATCCGAAGCTTGAGGAGCCGGGCAGTAGAGACCGCCCGGCCCACCACCGAGCACCGCGACGGAGCGCAGCCTCAAGACGTGCTCCCGGCGGTGGCGAACCGGGACACGTCGCTGACGTGGTCGGGGTGCGCCTGCGGGACGACGGCCGAGTACAGCGCGGTCCAGCATCCCGGGCAGCACAGCTGCCGGAAGACGACCTGCTCGTCGACGTACTCCGCCGGGTCCGAGACGACCTGCGGCCCGGCCTCGGAGGACGGCCCCTCGTAGCGTGCGAGTCCGAGAGCGGTGTCGGTGGAGATGTCACCCAGCGCGTGTCCGCAGTGCGAGCACGCCACCGTGGAGCCGCTGAGCACCAAGTTGTCGTCGAGCCGCTGGGCGCCCGCGGTCTCGATCCGGTCGGCGCCCGTGGTCCCGCCGGTCGAGCGGTCGCGGCGTACGGCACGGGCGGTCTCGCGGGCCCGGTGCGTGGCGTCCTCGTCGACACCACCGTCCGCCAGGACCACGCCGTAGACCGACGTTGCCGCCCCGGCTGTCACCTTGTCCTCGCGCACGTCGCGGGCCACGGCCGCGGGGTCGCGGTGGAGTGGGTCGCCGTATCCGCCGCCGCCCTGCCAGTGCATGTAGAGCACCTCGCCCGGCGCGATGTAGGACTGGGCGTAGCAGGACCCGAGCTCGACGTCGCCGCCGAGCTCCTCGACGGACTGCGGGTCCGTGCCCTGCCGCAGAAGGGCGTGGACGTCGGCGCCGCGGGCCATCTTCTCGAGCCCGGTGTTGCCGGGGTAGCCGCCCGAGAGGCCGGCGTTCTGGGCCACCGCCTTGCCGGCCGAGGCGAGCACCAGTCCCGCCGGGTGGCTGGACCCGTGCAGGGCCACGGCGAGCGAGGCGCTGACGCCGCCACGCTGGCGGCCGGGGCCGCCGGAGTCCGGTTCCTCGCGGCGCCACAGGGTCAGCAGGGGGTAGAGGAACTCGGTCATCTCGACGTCGGGCACGCGGCCCATCGGGATGCAGAACAGGCCGCCGGTGTCCATGCCGTCGGCGTGCGGGCGGGCGCCGTAGCCGCCGGCCATCGGTTCCATCATGACGTTGAGGAAAGGCATCGGGACGGCGCCGCGCTCGTCGAGGCCGGCCAGTACCGCGGTGTCCCAGGTGCCGCAGCACGCGGCCTGGACGCTCTTGCCGAGGTCGGCGTCGCGCTCGAGCATCTGCGAGAGGCACTCGGCGACCAGGGTGCCGGTGAGCCACGCCGGCCCGATGGGGCCGCGGCCGACGGCGGCCGGGTACGCCGCGTTGTTGAGCGTGCCCTCCTCCGAGACCAGGTCGAAGCAGCGCATCAGTCCGCCGGCCGACCAGGGGATGTCCTGGGCGAGCATCGGCAGCAGGGCGAGCATCACGCCGCCGCGCATGCCGGCGTACGCGCAGTTGATCATCCCGGCCTGCGGGTCGGTGCCGGTGAAGTCGAAGCTCAGGTGGTCACCGGACTTGGTCATGGCCACGGTGATCTTGTGCACCGAGCGGTCGCCCTCGTGCGACTGGTCCTGGTAGCCGGTGGCGCGCCAGGTGCCGTCGGGCAGGCCGGTGAGTTTGCCGCGGAGCCGGCTCTCGGCGTCGGACATCATCCGCTTCATCACGGCCTTGACGGTGTCGGCGCCGTATTGGTCGATGACCTTGGCGAGTCGCTTGCGGCCGACCGAGTTGGCGCCGACCTTGGCGCGGAGGTCGAGGCTGACCAGCATCGGCACCCGCGAGCGCCGGACCCAGAGGTCGGCGATGTCGTCCTGGAGCTGGAAGTCCCGGACGACCTTCGACCGGCGGGGTGGGCAGAGACTCGGAGAAGACGTCCTGGGCGGCGCGCCGGCCGCGAGCGCGCTGCCCAGCATGAAGGTGCCCGCGATGATGGTGTCGACGGGAATGCCCAGCAGCCCGGCCACCTTGTGATCGTGCGAGACCGCGCGCATCGCCTTGCCGAAGCGGGTGCGGAACACGAGGTACTGCAGGCTCGCCATCAGCGCGATCGCGATGAGAAACGACATGACCTGCCAGTTCCAGATGATCACGTCGTTGTCGCCCAGGACCAGCCACTCGGAGGGCGTGATGATCGCGGGGAAGCGGCGCGAGGCGGGCGCCCGGCGAGTTCGTCGACTTCGGGCTCTCGCTGCGCATGCCGAAGGGCGAGGCCGGCGACAAGCTCACGTTCAAGGCGCTCCAGACCTACGACGACGGCGAGGTCGTCCGCTGGATCGGCCCCGAGGACGCCGACGAGCCCGCACCGATCGTGACGCTGACCGGCGCCTCGAGCGGCGGCGGCCACGGCGCGCCGGGGTCGACCCCGACACCGCGGTGTCGTCCGACGACGGCGCCGCGGGCGCCCGAGGCCGGCACGGCGCGGCCGCCGAGAACACCTCGGCCACCGTCGAGGCCGACAGCGGCTCCGACGGGCTCGCCATCGCCGCGCTCGCCGTCGCCGTCGTCGCCCTGGCGGCGGCCGCAGCATCGTTCCTCAGGAGGACCGATGAGAGTCGCAGTCGTAGCCATCGTCCTCGCCCTCGCGCCGGCGGCCCCGGCCGCCGCCCACGTCGGCGTCAAGTCCTACTCGCCCAAGCGCGGCGCCACCGTCGCGCGCACGCTCGAGCGGGTGAAGGTGACCTTCAAGGGCCGCGATCACCGACGGCCACCTCACCGTCCGCGACGCCGACGGCGACAAGGTCTCGATCGGCGAGGGCACGGTCGTCAACGCGCAAGCGCGCCGTTCGCGCCCGCCTCGAGCGGCGGCCTCGCGAAGGGCACCTACACGGCCTCGATGAGCGTTCTGCACACCGACGGCCACGTCATGAACAAGTCCTGGACCTTCAAGCTCAAGTGAGAACCGACATGAAGAAGATCGCCGTCGCCGCCGTCGCGGCCGCCGCCCTCGCCGTCCCCGCCGCCGCCTCGGCGCACGTCACGCTCCAGCCGCGCGAGGCCGTCGCCGGCTCGTTCTCGAAGATGGACGTCCGCGTGCCCGAACGAGCGCGACAACAAGGGCACGATCAAGGTCGACGTCCGCCTCCCGGACGGCTTCTACTTCCTCTCCTACCAGAAGGTGCCGGGTTGGAAGGCGCGCGTGTTCAAGGAGAAGCTCGACACGCCGGTGAACCTCGGCGAGTTCCAGGTCGACGAGCAGTTCACGCGCGATCGTCTGGACGGGCCAAGAAGCCGAAGCGCGACCGCATCGCGCCCGGGCCAGTTCCAGGACTTCCCGCTCTCGGTCCGCGTGCCCGAGGGCGACGGCCGGCAGCCAGCTCGTGTTCCGCGCGTTCCAGACCTACCAGCGCGGCGAGCGCGTGGCGTGGACCGGCGCGCCGGACAGCGACGACGCCCGCCCCGCGTGTCACGCTTCTCGCCGCCGAGCCGGAGAGCCACTGAGCGCGCTACGACACATACGGAGACGTCGCCGAGATCGTCATCGCGAACCCGCCCCTGAACCTGTGGGGGCCGGAGCTGATCGCCGACGTCGAGGACGGAGTGGCGCGCGCGGCCGCCGAGCGGCCGCGCGCGCTGATCGTCCGCGCCGAGGGCGACGTGTTCTCGGCCGGCGTCGACGTGCACGTCTTCGAGGGGCTCGACGCCGCAGTCGGCGGCCGCGCTGACCGAGCGGCTGCTGGCGGCTCACGCACGCGCTCGAGGACCTGCCGCTGCCAACGCTCGCGTCGTGCACGGCCTGTGCCTGACCGCCGGCCTCGAGCTGTCGCTGGCCTGCGACCTGCTGTGGGCGGCCGAGGGCGTGCAGTTCGGGCTGGTCGAGAAGGTGGTCGGCATCACGCCGCTGATGGGCGGCACGCAGCGGATGGCCGAGCGCGCCGGCACGGCGCGGGCGCGCGAGTTCGTGATGACCGGCCGGCTCTACGACGCGCAGACGCTGCACGCGTGGGGCGTGGTCAACCGCGTGCGTGGCGCCGCGCCGACCTGCTGGAGAAGGCGCGCCGGTTCGCGGCCGAGCTCGCCGCCGGCCCGACGATCGCGCACGCGGCCACGAAGGCGGTCGTCCGCGCGCAGGCCGACCACGGCACGCGCGGCGCCGACGAGCGCACCGCGGAGCTGACGTCACACCTGTTCGAGACCGAAGATTGCAGAAATGCGGTGCAATCGTTCTTGCGGGAAGGACCCGGAAAAGCGACCTTCACTGGTAAGTTGTAACCGTCAAAGTTACGGAAAGGCTCGGGTCGGATGGCTGACTTCCTGGATGAGAAGGTCAAGGAGATCGAGGCTCGGCTCAAAGAGCTGCGCCCGCTGGTGGACGAGTACAACCGGCTCGAGGCCGCGCTAGGCGCCTTCACCGGCACGACGACCACCACCAAGGCCGCGCCCACGCGCCGCCGCCGGTCGGCGTCCTCCAACGGCCGCCGCGGCCGCCCGCGCGGCTCCGGCACGCGCGCCGCGCAGGCGCTCTCGCTGGTGGGCGAGCAGCCCGGCATCACCATCCCCGAGCTGGCCGACGCCATGGGGATCAAGCAGAACTATCTCTACCGGGTGATGCCGGGGCTCGCCGAGGAAAGGTGACGAAGTCAGGCGGGCTGGCACCTAGGGCGAACGTCGCACAGCGGCCGTCGGCACCGGCTGCGCAGCGGCGGTGACGACGAGCACTGGCGAAAGGCAAATCAGCCGCGCGTCCGCACGGCGTCGCGCTCCTCCTTGAGCTCGTCAACCGTGCGGTTGATCCGCTCGCGCGAGAAATCGGGAACGTCGAGCCCTTCGACGATCTCCCACTCACCGTTCTGCGTGCGGCACGGGAACGAGGAGATGATCCCCTCCTCCACGCCGTAGGCGCCGGGCGACGGCACGGCCATCGACACCCAGTCGTCGCCCTCGGTGCCGTCCACCCAGTCGCGCACGTGGTCGATCGCCGCGTTGGCCGCCGACGCCGCCGAGGAGGCGCCGCGCGCCTCGATGATCTCGGCGCCGCGCTTGCCCACGCGCGGGATGAACTCGTCCGCCACCCACGCCTCGTCGCCGACCGCGTCCCACGCCCGCTCGCCGCGCACCTTCGCGTTGAACAGGTCGGGATACATGGTCGGTGAGTGGTTGCCCCACACCGCCATGTGCGAGATGTCGGACACCGCCGCGCCGGTCTTGTCGGCGAGCTGGGCGACCGCGCGGTTGTGGTCGAGCCGCGTCATCGCGGTGAAGCGCTCGCTCGGCACGCCGTCGGCGTTGCTCATGGCGATCAGCGCGTTGGTGTTGGCCGGGTTGCCGACCACCAGCACCTTGATGTCGTCCGGCGGCGTGCGGCGGCGATCGCCTCGCCCTGCGGCTTGAAGATGCCGCCGTTGGCCTCCAGCAGGTCGGCCCGCTCCATGCCCTTGGTGCGCGGGCGCGCGCCCACCAGCAGGGCGATGTTGCGTGCCGTCGAAGGCCTGGGCCGCGTCGTCGGTCACGTCGATCCCCGCCAGCAGCGGGAACGCGCAGTCGAACAGCTCGAGCGCGGTGCCCTCGGCGGCCTTCACCGCGTCCGGGATCTCCAGCAGCTTCAGTCGCACCGGCGTGTCGGGCCCGAGCATCTCGCCTGCGGCGATCCGGAACAGCAGCGCATATCCGATCTGACCGGCCGCGCCCGTCACTGTGACATTGACTGGTGAAGCCATTTAACCGTTCATCTCCTCGATCACGGCGTCAGCGAACTGTGACGTGCCGACCGCCGACGGGTCGTCGCGCGTGGGCTTGAGGTCGTAGGTGACCTTCTCCCCCTTCTCGATCACGGCGGCGATCGCGGCCTCGAGCCGGTCGCCCGCCTCGCGCTCGCCGAGGTGACGGAGCATCAGCACGCCCGACAGCATCAGCGCCGTCGGGTTGACCTTGTTCTGCCCCTTGTACTTGGGCGCTGAACCGTGGGTGGCCTCGAACATCGCCGCCTCGGTGCCGATGTTGCCGCCGGGCGCCAGCCCGAGGCCGCCGATCATGCCCGCCCCGAGGTCGGACACGATGTCGCCGTACAGGTTGGGGAGCACGATGACGTCGTACTCCTCGGGCCGCGAGACGAGCTGATTGCACAGGTTGTCGATGATGCGGTCCTCGAACTCGATGTCGTCGTAGTCCTCCGCCACCTTGCGGGAGACCTCGAGGAACAGCCCGTCGGAGTACTTCATGATGTTGGCCTTGTGGGCGGCCGTCACCTTCTTGCGGCCGTTCTCGCGCGCGTAGTCGAACGCGGCGCGCACGATCCGCTCGGAGCCGAACACCGAGATCGGCTTGATCGAGATGCCGGAGTGCTCGCGGATCTGCCCGCCGTCGAGGTCCGCGATGAACTCGCGCAGCTTCTCGGCGTGCTCGGAGTCCTTCTCGTACTCGATGCCCGCGTAGAGGTCCTCGGTGTTCTCGCGCACGATCACGATGTCGGTCTCCGGGAAGCGCGTGCGCACGCCCTTGTAGGACTTGCAGGGCCGGATGCAGGCGTAGAGGTCGAGCTCCTTGCGCAGCAGCACGTTGACCGAGCGGAAGCCGGAGCCGACCGGCGTGGTGGTCGGGCCCTTGATGCCCACCCCGTTGCGCTTGATCGAGTCGAGCGTGCGGTCGGGGAAGGGGTTGCCCTCCTCCGCGTACACGTCCTCGCCCGCGGGGTGCTCGTCCCAGTTGAACTCGACACCGGTAGCTTCCAGCACCCGGCGGGTCGCCTCGGCCAGCTCAGGGCCGGTGCCGTCGCCGGGGATGAATGTCACGTCATAAGCCATCCCACCAGGCTATGCCACCATTGACCCCCAGTGCTCGGTGGCAGCTCCATCCGCCTGGCGACGATCTTCGGGATCCGCGTCGGGGTCAACGTCTCGTGGTTCCTGATCCTGTTCCTGGCCATCTTCTGGCTCCAGGGAGCCGTTCGCCGACGAGCTGCGGCGACGAGCAGCAGGGCTTCATCGTGGCCGTCCTGACCGCCTTCGGGTTCTTCGGCTCGATCCTGCTGCACGAGCTCGGCCACGCGCTCGCCGCCCGCCGCGAGGGGATCGAGGTCAGCGGCATCGACCTCTTCTTCTTCGGCGGCGTGATGAAGATGAGCCGCGACACGACGTCCCCGGGCCAGGAGTTCCGCGTCGCGGTCGCCGGGCCCGCTGGTGACGCTGCTGATCGTGATCGTCGGCGGGCTGGCCGCGATGGCGCTGCTCGGCTGCCGACGGCTTCTGGGACGCCGCGACGGCTCGAGCGCACCGGCGCCGACAGCGCGTTCGAGCTGTGGCTGAGCTTCCTCGTCTCCGCCAACGTGCTGCTGCTGCGTGTTCAACCTCGATCCCGGCGTTCCCGCTCGACGGCGGCCGGATCGCCCGCGCGGCGGCGTGGAAGGTCACCGGCGACCGCGGCAAGGCGACGCGCGCTGTCGGCCTACCTCGGCCAGGCGTTCGCGGCGCTGCTGATCGGCTACGGGCTCTACCTGCTGTTCACCGACGACGACACCGTCGGCGGCCTGTGGGCGATCGTGCTCGGCTACCTGCTCGGCTCGTCGGCCCGCGCGGCGATCGCCGCAGTCGGCGTTCACCGAGCGGCTCAAGGGCGTCACCGTCGCCGACATCATGGACTCCGAGCCGGTGGTCGATCCCGGCCGACCTGCCGGCCACGCGAGCCTGGGAGGAGTTCTTCCTGCGCTACCAGGGCTGGCCGTGGTTCGCGGTCGTGGAGGCCGACGGGCGCTACGCCGGCCTCGCCCACCGCGCCGCCGTCGAGCACGCCGCCCACGCAGAAGACGGGCGACGTGCCGGTGCGCGACATCGCCGCCGGCCGCGACGACCGCGTGCGCGCCGACGCGCCGCTGGAGGCGCTGCTCGGCTCGGAGGCGCTGCGCCGCGTGGGCGCGCTGATGGCGGTCGACGCCGAGGGGCGCCTGCGGGGCGTCGTGACGATGGAGCAGGTCACGCGCGCGCTGCAGACGCGGCTGTCGACGGCCTGAATCCCGCGACGAGTCCTGCCCTGGGGTCGGATAACGACCACCTAACCAGGACTCGACGCTGAAATCCACGGCGCGGCCGGCCCCTCGCCGCCCCACCCAGCGCAGTTCGTCAGTCCCTGAGCGCGCGCTATGCAAACGCCAGCTCGAAGGCGACGCGCGGGACCGCCTCGAGGTCGTCCTTGGACAGGCAGGCGGCGATCCCGATGCGCTCGGCGCGGTCGCACATCTCCTTGTCGACGAGCGCGCTGCACAGCAGGATCTTCTGCCCGGGGCGGCGCTCGAGGATCATCGGAGCCGCCTCCAGGCCGCCCACGACGGGCATCTTGGCGTCGAGCACGACGACGTCCGGATCCACCCGGTCGATCGCGTCCAGGGCCGCCTCGGCACCGTCCGCCTCGCCTGAGACGACGACGTCCTCGGGCGCGTCCTCGACGATCGCGCGCAGCAGCTCGCGGACCGATTCGTGGTCGTCCACGATCATCAGCCGCACGGGCATGGACCGCAATCATGCACTACGACGCTCAGCGCGGTCGAGGGTCATAGACTGCGCCGTCATGCCAGCGCACGACGTCCTGATCATCGGCGCCGGCCTCGCCGGTCAGCGCGCCGCCCTGGCGGCGGCTCGCGAGGGCGCCACCGTGGCGATCATGTCCAAGGTCCATCCCGTCCGCTCGCACTCCAACGCGGCGGCCGGCGGCATCAACGCGGCCCTGAACCCGGACGACTCGTGGGAGTCGCACGCGTTCGACACCGTCAAGGGCTCCGACTACCTGGGCGACCAGGACGCGATCGAGATCATGTGCCGCGAGGCGCCCGACGAGGTGCTCTGGCTCGAGCACTCCGGCGTCACCTTCCACCGCAACGAGACCGGGCACCTCGGCACGCGCGCCTTCGGCGGCGCCTCGGCCGCGCGCACCTACTACGTCGCCGACATCACCGGCCAGGCGCTGCTGCACGTGCTCTACGAGCAGCTGATGAAGCACCACGAGCAGATCGACCGCTACGAGGAGTGGTTCGTCACCGCCCTCGTCCAGGACGACGACGGGGAGTGCTGCGGCGCGGTGGCCCGCAACATCCGCGACGGCGCGATGGAGCTGTTCGCCGCCAAGGCGACGATCCAGGCCTCGGGCGGCGCCGGCCAGTGCTTCAAGCCGACCACCAACGCGCTCATCTGCACCGGCGACGGGATCGCCCAGAGCTACCGCATCGGCGCCCCGCTGATGGACATGGAGATGATCCAGTACCACCCGACCACGCTGGCCGGGAACGGGATCCTCATCACCGAGGGCGCCCGCGGCGAGGGCGCGCACCTCTACAACGCCGTGGGCGAGCGCTTCATGGAGAAGTACGCGCCCAACAAGATGGAGCTGGCCTCGCGCGACGTCGTCTCGCGCTCCGAGCAGACCGAGATCAACGAGGGGCGCGGCTTTCCCGACGGCACGGTGGCGCTCGACATCACGAAGGTGCCACGCAAGCGCACGCTCGAGGCGCTGCGCGAGATCGTCAACATCGGCAAGGACTTCGCGGGCGTGGACATCACGCGCGAGCCGATCCACATCCGCCCCGGCTGCCACTACATCATGGGCGGCGTCAAGACCGACGTCTGGGGCCTCACGTCGATCCCCGGCCTGTACGCGGCCGGCGAGGTGGCCTGCGTGTCGGTCCACGGCGGCAACCGGCTGGGCGCCAACTCGCTGCTGGACACGCTGATCTTCGGCCGCCGCTCCGGCGAGCACGCGGCCAAGCGGGCGCTCGGCATGGCGATGCCGCAGGTCGCCCAACGGCGGCGCTCGCCGCCGAGCAGAAGCTGATCGACGACATCCTGCGCCGCGAGAGCTCCGGCGGCCGCCGGATCTCGGAGATCAAGGACGAGCTCGGCGACGATGATGAACGAGAAGTGCGCGGTGTTCCGCGACGAGGCGGGGCTGACCGAGGCGCTCGAGATCGTGCGCCGGCTCAAGGAGGAGGCGGAGGTCGCCTGCATCGACGACCGCGGCACCGTCTTCAACCAGGACGTGCTCGGCGCCATCGAGCTCGGGTACATGCTCGACTGCGCGGAGTGCATCGTGATCGCGGCGATCGAGCGCAAGGAGTCGCGCGGCGCCCAGTTCCGGCTCGACTTCCCCAAGCGCAACGACGACGAGTGGCTCAAGCACATCACCCTGTCCGTCGACGGCGGCGGGCCGCCGAAGGTGTCCTACTCGCCCGTGACCCTGACGAAGTGGGAGCCCCAGGAGCGGACGTACTGACATGCCCGAATACACACTGAGAATCCGCCGGTACTCGCCGGAGTCCGGCGAGGCGGCCTACTGGGACGACTTCACGATCGACCTCGACGGCCACCGGTCGGTGCTCGACGGCATCCTGCAGGCGCGTGACCGCCAGGACGGGTCGATCGGCATCCGCTGCTCGTGCCGCGCCGCGATCTGCGGCTCGTGCGGCGTGCGCATCAACGGCAAGCCGACGCTGGCCTGCCACACGCACCTCGACGAGGCGGCCGAGACGGCGCCCGACGGCGCGATCGTGGTCGAGCCGATGGGCAACATGCCCGTGCTCAAGGACCTGATCGTGGACATGGACGCCGTCCACTGGAAGAAGATGCAGCGCGTCACGCCGTGGCTGCTGCCCGACGGCGAGCCGCCGGAGCGCGAGTACATCGTGCCCGCCGGAGTCGATGATCGACGTCACGCAGACGATGGCCTGCATCCAGTGCGGCGCCTGCGTGTCGGACTGCCTGTCGATGGAGGTCGACCCGCAGTTCATCGGCCCGGCCGCGCTGGCGAAGGCCTACCGCTTCGTCGGCGACCCGCGCGACGGCCAGCAGTACGAGCGGCTGAAGGACCTGTCCGAGGACCCGGGCGGCATCTACGACTGCACCCACTGCTTCAACTGCATCGAGGCGTGCCCGAAGGGCGTCGCGCCGATGAGCCAGATCATGCGGCTGCGCCGGATCGCCGGCGGCGACTACGGGATCGAGGACCGCAACAACGGCCACCGGCACGAGAAGGCGTTCGTCAAGAACATCGAGAAGCAACGGCCTCCTGCACGAGGCCGACCTGCTGCCCGACTCCTACGGCGGCAAGTTCCACCCGCGCGCCGTGCCGGAGCTGCTCAACTCGCTGCCGGTGATCCTCCAAGCGCTGCGGCGCGGCAAGGTGACGCCGGCGAAGGCGCTGCTGCACCCGCACAAGGCGCGCAAGGACGTCAAGCGCATCTTCCGGCAGGTCCACGAGAAGGACGAGCGGTACGAGCTCAACCTCTACGTCGTCGGCTACGAGGACGACGAGGAGGAGGCGCGCTCGTGAAGGTCGCCTACTGGCCCGGCTGCGTGAGCCGCGGCTTCACCCCCGAGCTGCACGGCTCGATGGCCGAGGTCGCGCCGCTGCTCGACATCGAGCTCGTCGAGCTCGACCGCGCCGCCTGCTGCGGCGCCGGCGTGCTCGCCGAGCACAACCAGGAGCTCGCCGACACCCTGAACGCGCGCACGTTCGCGCTCGCCCAGCAGGTCGAGGGCGCCGACCTGATGATGAACATCTGCTCGACCTGCCAGGGCGCGCAGAGCGAGTGCCAGGAGCGGCTCGACGCCAACAGCGACTACCGCGAGCACGTCAACCAGACGCTGGCGAGCGACAGCCTGCGCTACGAGAAGGGCATCGTCAACAAGCACTTCCTGTGGCTGATGGTCGAGGAGATCGGGCTCGACACGGTGCGCTCGAAGGTCACGCGGCCGCTGACCGACCTGCGCGTGGGCCCGTTCTACGGCTGCTACATCGTGCGGCCCGACCGACGCGGCTGGGCATCGACCGCGAGCACCCGCGCGACCGCTACCTGCACCAGCTGATCGAGGCGCTCGGCGGGACGGTGGTCGACTACGCCGGCCAGTACAAGTGCTGCGGCTTCCCGATCATCACCATGAACAAGGAAGCGTCCCTGAAGCAGGCCGGCCGCCACTCTCGGCGACGCGCTCGACGCCGAGGCCGACTGCCTGGTCACGCCCTGCCCGCTCTGCCACCTGAACCTCGATCTCCAGCAGCCGGGCGCCGAGCGGATCGTCGGCCGTGAGCTCGGGATGCCGGTGCTGCACCTGCCGCAGCTCGTCGGCCTCGCCTTCGGGCTGTCGCCGAAGGAGCTGGGCATGAGCAAGCACGTCGTGCGGCCGACCTCGGTCATCGACTGGTCGACCTCCGTCGTCGGCAGCGTCGCCGCATAGCGCGCGCCCCGCGCTCGCCGCGGCACCTATGTCACGTGCTTCGCTCGGCCGTGGCCGGTGCGTACTGCGGGCGCCCGGCCGGCCGATAGACCTGGATCGTCACGCCATTCGGGGTGGCTCGTGAGTCGACCAGGTCGAGCGCTGTGTCCGGGCCGGCGTCGGGGAAGAGCCGCGCGCCCTGGCCGACGACCACGGGATAGGTGAGCAGGATGATCTCGTCGACCAGGTGGTTGTCGAGCAGCCAGCGGACCAGGTTGCCGCTGCCGTGCACTTGCAGCTCGCCTCCCGGCTTGGCTTTCAGCTCGCCGACGGCGGCCGCGACGTCTCCGGAGAGGACGGTCGTGTCCGCCCATCGCGGGTCGGTGAGCGTGGTCGAGGCCACGTACCTGGGCCGCGTGTTCAACGCCACTGAGATCGGGTTGTCGCCCTGATCTGCCCCCCAGGAGCCGGTTCCCCAGGAGCCGGCAAAGATCTCGTAGGTCTGCCGGCCGAACAAGAACGCATCGGCGCGCTGGAAGACCTCGACGAGGAACGTCTCGGCCTCGTTGTCGAAGAGCGGCAGAGCCCATCCGCCGCGCTCGAATCCGCCCCTGCGGTCCTCATCCGGCCCGCCGAGGCCCTGCATCACTCCGTCGACAGAGACGTGCGTGATGGTCGTGAGTTTCATGGTCGCGTGTCCGTTCTCGTCGGTTTGCTCGTCGTCCGGTAAGACCGGACCGCCGCACCGATCTCATCGGTTGGGCAAGCGAACACCAACAAGTCGCGCAGAGTCGGCGCTCGAGCTCGCGCGGCGGGAGCTCCGGAACGAGAAAAGAGGGCCCACCCGGGCCCTCTTTCGCTCGTTCCGTCGGCGTACCCCAGTCCGCCCCAGCAAACTCGCGAACGGTTGGATTCCCCGCCTGCCGAGTTTCAAACCCACTGCACGAGCTGGATCACCACGCCGCACGGGTCGGTGACCTGGAAATAGCGCTCGCCCCACGGCTCCGTCTCCAGCGGCGTGGTGATCTCGACGCCCTCGGAGCGCACGCGCTCGTACTCGGCCTCGATGTCGTCCACCACGAAGGCGACGAGCAGGCCGTCGGCGTGGTGGCCGGCCAGCGCCTCGGGCTTGAAGGTCTCCAGGCCGGTCCGCAGGTAGATCAGGTTGAAGCCGGCATCCGGCCGCGACAGCGAGACGAAGCCGTCGGCGGCCATCTCCTCGGTGAAGCCGAAGTGCTGCTTGACGAACGCGGCGGACGCCACCGGGTCGGCGACGTTGAGCGAGATGGCGGACGCGGTGATGTTCATTCCGTACACTGTACAGAGTCATGCGCACCGGCGAGGGAGACCCGGCACGGACGCTCGCCCTGCTGTGGCGACGGACCGAGGGCGCCCGACCTGGGCCTCGGCCGAAGCTGAGCGTGGACGCCGTGGTGGAGGCGGCGATCCCGCTCGCCGACGAGGCGGGCCTCGAGGCGGTGAGCATGCGCGCGGTCGCCGAGCGGCTCGGCGTGTCGGCGATGACGCTCTACACGTACGTGCCCGGCAAGGCCGAGCTGCTCGACCTCATGGTCGACGCGCTGTGGCTGGCGATGCCGCGCGAGGCCGGCCCCACCGTGCGATCGGTGGCCGACGCCAACCGGGCGCTGTACGCGGCGCATCCGTGGGCCGCGCGCGTGACGACGGCGCGGCCGCCGCTCGGTCCGGGACTGCTCGCCAAGTACGAGCACGAGCTGGGCGCCTTCGACGGGCTCGGACTGTCCGACGTCGACATGGACGCCGCGCTCACCCTGGTGCTCGGGTTCGTGCAGGGCATCGCCGCCCAGGAGCCGGCGACCACGCCGGACGCCGAGTGGTGGGAGGCCGCCGGTCCGCTGCTCGCCGAGGTCGTCGACCCCGAGCGCTACCCGCTGGCTTCGCGCGTCGGCACGGCGGCCGGCGAGGCGCAGGGCGGCGCCTACGACGCCGAGCGCGCCTACCGGTTCGGCCTGGAGCGGATCATCGAAGGGCTGGAACCCTGACCAGGTTCCGCTCGTGCAGGACCTCGGCGATCTGGATCGCGTTGGTCGCGGCGCCCTTGAGCAGGTTGTCGGAGACCACCCACAGGCACAGCCCGCGCTCGTGCGAGGGGTCGCGGCGCAGGCGGCCGACGAACACGTCGTCGCGCCCGGCCGAGCTCAGCGCGGTCGGGTAGGGCTCGACCAGCGTCAGGCCGGGCATGCGGGAGAGCAGCTCGCGCGCCTCTTCGACCTCGAGCGGCTCGCGGGTCTGGAGCGTCACCGACTCCGAGTGGCAGTTGCGGACGGGCACGCGCGCGCAGGTGACGTTGATCGCGATCGACTCGTCGCCGAGGATCTTGCGCGTCTCGAACATCATCTTGATCTCTTCGTCGGTGTGGTCGTCGACGAAGTTGCCCGCCCCGCCGTGCACGTTGAACGCGATCGGGTGGGGATAGACCTGCGGCGCCGGCGGCTGCTCGCCGTGCAGGACCGCGTGGGTCTGCGTCTCCAGCTCCTCGACCGCCTTGAGGCCGGTGCCCGAGACGGACTGGTACGTCGAGACGATCAGGCGCTCGATGCCGGCGGCGTCGTGGATCGGCTTGAGCGCCACCATCAACTGCATCGTCGAGCAGTTCGGGTTGGCGATCAGGCCCTTGTGGTCCTCGAGCGCGTCCGGGTTGACCTCGGCGACGACGAGCGGGACCTCGGGGTCGCGGCGCCACTTGGAGGAGTTGTCGACCACGACGGCGCCGGCCTCGACGAAGCGCGGCGCCCACTCGCCGGAGGTGGAGCCGCCGGCGGAGAAGATCGCCAGGTCGAAGCCCTGGATCGTGTCGTCGTTGAGCGGCTGGACGATCGCCCCGTCGAGCTCGCGGCCCGCGCTCCGCTCGGAGGCGAACGGCACGATCTCGGACGCCGGGAACCTGCGCTCGCGCAGCTTGGCGCGCATGACGGTCCCGACGGCGCCCGTGGCGCCAACGACAGCAACGCGATAGCTCATCTGGCGGCTCCGAAGGGGTTCTCGGCCTCGACCTGGTCGGCTCCCAGCTCGAAGGCGGTGTGCAGGGCGCGGACGGCCCGGTCGACGGCGTCGCCGGACACCACGCACGAGATCTTGATCGGGGAGGTCGAGATCATCTCGATGTTGATCTCCTCGTCGCCGAGGGTGGAGAACACCTTGGCGGCGACGCCGGGATGCGTCTTCATTCCCGCGCCCACCACCGAAACCTTCCCCATCTCGGGGTCCTCGGCGACGGCGCGGATGCCGTGCTCGGAGACGACGGGCTCGAGCGCCTCGCGCGCGTCCCTGCAGGTCGCTGCGCGGGACGGTGAAGCTCATGTCGGCCGACGCGCCCTCGGAGACGGGCTCGTTCTGGATGATCATGTCGACGTTCACGTTGGCATCGGCCAGCGCCGTGAAGATGCGACCGGCCACGCCCGGCTCATCGGGAACGCCGAGCAGCGTGACCCGCGCCTCGTCGCGCGAGTGGGTGACGGCGGTGATCAGCGGGCGTTCCATCGTCTCCTCTTCTCCGACCACGAAGGTACCGGGCTCCTCGGTGAAGCTCGAACGGCAGTGGATGCGCACGCCGTGGTTGCGCGCGTACTCGACGCTTCGCAGCTGGAGCACGCCGGCGCCGCTGGCCGACATCTCGAGCATCTCCTCGAAGCTGACCACGGGGAGCTTGCGGGCGTCGGGCACGATCCGCGGGTCGGCGCTGAACACGCCGGCCACGTCGGTGTAGATCTCGCACACCTCGGCCCCCACCGCGGCCGCCAGCGCGACGGCGGTCGTGTCGGACCCGCCGCGGCCCAGCGTGGTGACGTCCTTGGTCGTCGAGACGCCCTGGAAGCCGGCCACCAGCACCACGAGCTGGTCGTCGAGCGCGGAGCGGATGCGGTCCGCCCGCACGTCGAGGATCCGCGCCTTGGTGTGGCTGGTGTCGGTGACGATGCCCGCCTGCGAGCCGGTGAGGCTGATCGCCTTGTGACCGAGGTCGTTGATCGCCATCGCGCACAGCGCGCAGCTGATCCGCTCGCCGGTCGAGAGCAGCATGTCCATCTCGCGCGGGTCCGGGGTGGTGGAGACCTCCTCGGCCATCGAGATCAGCTCGTCGGTCGTCTTCCCGCGCGCGGAGAGGACGGCCACGACGCGGTGGCCGAGATCGCGGGCGGCGACGATCCGGCGCGCGGCGCGCTTGATCCGCTCGGCGTCGGCGACCGAGGTGCCGCCGAACTTCATGACCACGGTTCCGGGCACGGACGGGGCAGTCTAGGCGAGGGCGGTCGGATTCGAACCTCCGGCTTCCGGTCGTTTGTGGACGTTTGCCCGATTGTGGTCTGATTGCCTCAGCCCCATCATTCCGTGAGGGATCGGGGGCGACATGGACGGAAGGATGAAGTTGGGTCCCACTTGGCGGGCATGGATCGGTCTGGCGATGGCGGCGCTGGCGCCGGCGGCAACGCCTGCGGTCGCGGCGGCGGACGAGCCCGAGATCACGCGCGCGCCGTCGCTCTCCGGCTCCGCGCTCGTGGGCGGCCGGCTGGACGCCGTGGACGCCTCCTGGCGCGGCTGGCCGGCGGCCACCGCGAGCTGGAGCTGGCTGCGCTGCGACGCGGACTCACTGTGGAGCTGCCAGTTCGTCGAGGACGTGGTGTCGCCGTCCTACACGGTGACGCCGGCCGACCTCGGCAAGCGCCTGCGCGTGCTGCTGCGGGTCAGCAACCGCGACGGCAGCGACTGGGCGTGGTCCGCGGCGAGCCTCGCGGTCGCGGCGCCCCCGCCGCCCGCGGCGACGCCGACGCCGGTTCCGCAGGCGGCGCCGCCTCCGCCGCCGGCGGTGGCTCCTCCCGCGGCCGAGGCGAGCCCGCCGAAGCTGATGCGCCCGGAGCCGCTCGTCCGCATCCGCGGCTGGCTGACGGAGCGCGGCGCCCGGCTCACGCTGCTGACCGTGCGCGCGCCGCGCGGCGCGAAGATCGCCGTCAGCTGCTCCGGGATCGGCTGCCCGCGGGTCGCGCCCGCCAAGGCCGCGAAGCGCACGCGGCTGCGCGCCTACGAGGGCATGTTCCGGGCCGGCGCCCGGCTCGTGATCCGCGTCACGCACCCGGGCTTCGTCGGCAAGCACACGTCGATCCTCATCCGGCGCGACAAGCCGCCGCTGCGGCGCGACCGCTGCCTGTACCCCGGCTCCGAGGAGCCGACGGCATGCTCAGCCGGCTGAGCGACACCCTCACTCGCGGTGCCGCCTCCGTCCGCCGCGCGCCTGAGTCCGTTGCGGTGCGCGGCACCGCCTCGGCGCGCGGCGTGCGCGAGGTCGTCCGCGACATCCCCGACATCGCGCGCGACGCCGCCGGCTCGGCCCGCCGCGCGCTCACCGTCCGCCGCGTCGCGTGGACGGCCGGTGTCGTGCTCGCCTTCGCGGTGCCGCTCGCGGCCAGCGCCGCGCGCGACGGAGAGACGGTCGCCGGCTCGGCCGTGCTCGAGCCGCCGGCGCGGGCCGAGGCGCCCGCGCCGCCGCGCCTGAGCGACGTCGCGTCGCTGCCGGAGCCGCCGCGCATCGTGCGACAGCGCCCGCCGGTCGTCGCACCCGCGCCCATCGCCGCGCCGGTGCCCGTGCCGACCCCGGAGGCGGCCGCCCCGGCTCCCGCTCCCGCCCCGGCCCCGGCGCCCGCGCCCGAGACCTTCGACCTGGAGGGCTGACGTGGGCGCTCCGCGGATCGTCGGCGAGCTCCGGGCGTACCGGCCGAGCGGCGCGCTGGTCGCCGGCGCGGCCGCGCTGGTCGCTCGCGGCCGCGGGCGGCTGGTGGCTGGGCGGCGTCTCGCGTGAGGAGGTCGCCGCTCCGGCACCCGAAACCGTCGTCGCCGTCGGCGGCCTGAAGCTCGAGCTGGCGTCCACCTGGGTCGGCGCCGACTCGGTGCCCGGGCGCCGGTCGAGGGCGCCGAGGTGCTCGCGCCCGCGCCCGGCCTGGTCGAGCGCGCGCTGCTCGTGAGCGGCCCGGCCGCCGACGCCTCGCTGATCCCCGCCGCCCTGCGCGCCGAGCTCCCGGCGGCTCTGCCGGCGCCGCGGCGCGCGGCGATGGCCGGCCTGCCCGCCTGGAGCTACGGACCGCTGCATGACGAGGGCCGGATGGTCGAGGTGACGATCGCTCCCACGACCACGGGGGTGCTGGCGCTCGCCTGCTCGACCCCGGCCCAGAGCTGGAGCGCGTCGCTCGACTGCGCGAACGGGATCCACGGCGTCGCCGGCGCCGAGGCGCTCGCCCCGACCCCCGACCTCGGCTTCCGGCAGGCGACCGGGCCGGCCCTGAGCGCACTCGACGAGGAGCGCGTGGCCGGCCGCGAGCGCCTCTCGGCGCGCCGGCCCGCGGTCGCGACCGCGCTCGCCCGCGCCCATCGCGAGGCCGCGGCCGCGCTCGCGCCGTTCGCCACCGGCGGCGCCCCGGCCGACGCCGTCGGCGCGCTGCGCGAAGCCGCCCGCGGCTACGACGCGCTCGCGACGGCCGCCCGCCGCCGCGATCGCTCGCGCTTCGTCGCCGCCCGGGCGCAGGTGTCGAGCAGCGACGCCGCGCTGGCCGCCGCGCTCACGCGTCTGCGCTGAACCGCGGCCGCGCGTACGGCAGGTGCGTCTCCCCGCGCGCGAGGATGTGGCGGTCGTTCGCCATCTCGCCCGCCGCGAGCGGCTCGTCGTCCCACGGCACGTGTGAGCGCGCGTTGCAGTAGTGGGCGACGAACGCGCGGCGCGAGCGCGTGGTGCTGCGGTTCGCGTGCGAGCGGTGCAGCACGTGGCCGTCGAAGAAGACGGCGTCGCCCGGCTCGAGCACGGCGGGCACCTCGCGACCGGCGTACTTCGCCGCCACGGGAGCGAGGCCGTTGCGCGACTCGTCGGGGTCGTCGGCGCCGCTCACCGGGACCATGTCCGCAAGGTGGCGGTCGCCGCCGTGGCCGCTCAGCTCGTCGGCGTCGGGGTACACCGGCTCGTGCTGGCTGCCGGCGGTGATCCACACGCAGCCGTTCTCGGTGTCGGCGCGGTCGAGCGCGATCCAGGCGCCGATCAGCGTGTCCGGCTCGATGATGATGTGGTAGCTGTCCTGGTGGTAGCCCTGGCCGGGGCTACCGGGGCCCTTCACGAACAGCATCGTCTGGAGGGCCAGCACGTCCGGCCCGACGAGCCCGGCGACCACGTCGACCACGCGCGGGTGGAGCAGGTGGCGCTCGTGGATCTCCAGCCGCCGGTGGAGCATGTGGATGCGCAGGAGATCCGGGTCGCCGGCGGTCAGCTCGTCGACGTGGGCGAGCAGCTCGCCGACGTCCAGCAGGTCGCGCACGATCAGGTAGCCGTGCTCGCGGTAGTGGACGTACTGGTCGACCGTGATGTCCATGATGCGGACGCTAGTCGCGGCACATGGCATTTACGATGGCCAGAATGCGCGATCTGTTGTCTGAGATTGATGTCAGTGCCGGCGAGATCACGTACCCGCCGGGCGGCACCCTGGGGCCGCGCCGCCAGGACGACCTCCAGCTCGTGCTCGTCCACCGCGGCAGCGCGACGATCACGATCGACGACGACTCGCCGTTCGCCGTCGAGGCGGGTGAGGTGGCGCTCCTGCTGCCCGGCCACCGTGAGACCTTCGCGTTCGACGGCACCCATCACTCGTGGATCCAGGCGCACGTGGGCGCCGCCGGCGAGCCGTTCACCTCGCTGCCGCGGCTGCTGCCGCTGTCGGGCGCGCTGGCCGACCTGGTCGCCGAGGCGGTCGCCGTCGCCCGCACGCCGCTCTCCGACCGCCCGGCCGCTGCTCGCCGCCCTGGCCGCCGCCGCGCTGTGGCGCTACGCCGGCGAGGCCGAGTCCGGCCCGGGGCCGGTCGACGCCGTCGAGCGCGCGCGTCGCCACGCCCACGCCCGGTTCGCCGACCCCGACCTCGACCTGCGCGAGCTCGCCCGCGCCGCCCACGTCAGCCCACCGCACCTCGTCCGCCGCTTCCGCGCCGAGCTCGGCACCACCCCGATGGCCTACCTGTGGCGCCACCGCGTCGCCCACGGCGTCGACCTGCTCACCCACACCGGCCTGCCGGTCGGCGACATCGCGGTGCGCTCCGGCTTCAAGTCGGTCTACCACTTCTCGCGCCGGGTGAAGGAGCAGATGGGCCGCTCACCGACAGCATTGCGACGCGAGCGCTGGAACCCCGGGCATTGAGAGGAGTTGCCGGTGCATTTCTGCATCACTGCGCGGCCTCCAAGCTCGCGGGTGCAGAACGCCCGCTATAGGGGCGCAACTGCATCACGATCCGCGATCGCTGCGCGGTGACGCAGAAATGCACCCGCGCTCCCGACGGCCCTGCCACCTCCCCACCCAGCCGAAGTTCGCGCCCTACACGGCGCGCCGGCCCGCGAACGCGCGCCCCAGCGTGACCTCGTCGGCGTACTCGAGGTCGCCGCCGACCGGCAGCCCGGAGGCCAGCCGCGTGACCGCCACGTCGGGCGCGCGCTCGTGCAGCGCGGCCGCGATGTGCAGCGCCGTCGCCTCGCCGGTGGTGGTCGGGTTCGTGGCGAGGATCACCTCGCGCACGCCGGCCTCCACGCGCGCATAGAGCTGCGCCAGCCTGAGGTCCTCGGGCTCGACGCCGTCGATCGGCGACAGGGCGCCGCCGAGCACGTGGTAGCGGCCGCGGTACTCGTGCGTGCGCTCGATCGGGATCACGTCGCCCGGCTCCTCGACGACGCAGATCAGGTCGGCGTCGCGCCGCTCGTCGAGGCAGACCGACGCAGCGCGGCCCCTCGGCGAGGTTGAAGCAGACCTCGCAGAGCGTGATCTTCTCCTTGACGTCGCGGATCGCGGCGGCCAGCGCGGCCGCGTCCTCGCCCGACGCGCGCAGGATGTGGAACGCCAGCCGCTGCGCGGTCCGCTGCCCGATCCCGGGCAGCTTCGCCAGCTCGGTGACGAGTCGCTGGAGCGGCGGGGCGAGCAACTACTTCTTCTTGCGGCGGGCCGCGCGGTTCGGCTGGCCGCCGCGGAAGGCCACCACCGCCACCACCGCCCATGCCGCCGAGGCCGAGCGCGTCCAGCGCGCTCATCGGATCGAAGTCCCCGCCCATCCCGCCGAGCTTGGACTCGGCCAGCTCCTGGGCCGACCGCAGCGCCTCGTTGACGGCCGCGACGACCATGTCCTGGAGCATCTCGACGTCCTCGGGATCGACGGCGTCGGGGTCGATGGCGATCGACTCGAGGTGCATGTCGCCGGTCATCACGACCTTGACCATCCCGCCGCCGGCGCTGGCCTCGACGCGCTCGGACTTGAGCGCCTCCTGGGCCTGCTGCTGGGCGGCCATCATCTCCTGCGCCTGGCGCAGCATGTTCTGGAGGTTCGGGGGCTGCGGCATCAGGTCTCCTCCGTGGGCGGCGGCTCCTCGACCGCGCTGAACTCGCGTTTGAAGCGATCGACCAGCTCGTCCTCGTCGATCTGCTCGCCGGCCGCTGCGACCTCCTCGTCGGCCCGCAGCTCGAACGCGAGCCGCAGCGAGGCGCCGGTGACGGCGCGGATCGACTCGGCGAGCAGCTCGCGCTTGGCGGGATCCTCGGCCTGGCGCTTGAGGAAGGCGGCCGACTCGGGCCAGGCGAGCGTGAGGCCCTGCTCGGTGAGCTCGAGCGGCGTCGCCTCGCGCAGCAGCGCGGCGAGCAGCGCCGTTCTCGCCCTCGAGCGACTCGATCACTCCGGGCCACATGTCGGCGAAGGCGTCGAGCGAGAGCTCGAGCGACGGCTCCGACGGGGTCGGCGCGTCGGGCTCGACGACGGCCACGGCGGTGACGTTCGGCGTCGAGGTCCTCGGAGACGGCCGCGCGCGACGTCCTGCGACCGCCTTCTGGGCGCCCGGAGCGCCGCCCTCGGGAGCGCCCGGGCAGCGTCGTCGCGGCCGCCACCGGCGGCTGGTCCTCGACCTGGGCGGTGACGGCGACGCGCGTGCGGCCGGCGGCCGTGGCGGGCTCGGACGGCGCCTTGGCGGCGGGCGCGCGGGGGCGCGCCGCCGGCGCGCGCCTCGAGCCGCTCGATCCGCGCCAGCAGCGCCTTGACGGTGGGGTCGTGGGCGGGCTCGGCCGCCTTCACCAGCGCCAGCTCGAGCTGCGTGCGAGCGTCGGCGCCGTCCTTCAGCGCGCGCAGGGCGGCGGCGATCATGTCGAGCAGCCGGACGACGTCGGCCGGCGGGACCGCCTTCGCCTGGGCGGCCAGGCGCTCGTCCTGCTCGGGCGTGACACGCAGCTCGGCCGGGACCTCGCCGAGCGCCTGGACGACCATCAGCGCCCGCGCGTGGGCCTCGAGGTCGCCGAAGAAGCGGCCGAGGTCGCGCCCCGACTCGGCGAGCCGGGCCGACGCCGAGCAGCGCCTCGCGCGCGTTGCCCGCCGCGACCGCGTCGACGGCCCCGAAGACGAGGTCGGCGTCGGCGGCGCCCAGGACCGCGAGCACGTCGTCGAGCGCGATCGTGCGGCCCGAGTAGGCCACGAGCTGCTCCAGCGTGCCGAGGGCGTCGCGGAACGAGCCGGTCGCCGAGCGCGCCACCAGCGCGGCCGCCTCGTCGGGGATCTCGATCTCCTCGCTGGCGGCCACGCGCCGCACCACGTCGGCGATCTGCGGCACGCTCGGGCGCGCGAAGTCGAACCGGTGGCAGCGATCGACGACCGTCGGCAGCACCTTGTTGGCCTCGGTCGTGGCCAGCACGAAGATCGTGTGCGGCGGCGGCTCCTCGAGCGTCTTCAGGAACGCGTTCCACGCCGCCGTCGACAGCATGTGCGCCTCGTCGAGGATGTAGACCTTGTGGCTGCCCGACACCGGCGCGAAGCTCGACCCGCTCGCGCAGGTCGCGGATGTCGTCGACCGAGTTGTTGGACGCGGCGTCCATCTCGATCACGTCGAGCGAGGTCGCGCTGCGCGATCGCGACGCACGACTCGCACTCGCCGCACGGCGTGACGGTCGGCCCGTTCACGCAGTTCAGCGAGGCGGCGAGGATCTTCGCCATCGACGTCTTGCCGGTCCCGCGCGAGCCGACGAACAGGTACGCGTGATGGACCCTGCCCTGCTCGATCGCGTTGCGCAGGGTGCGGACCACGTGGTCCTGCCCGACCACGTCATCGAAGGTGCGCGGACGGTGGCGGCGGTAGAGCGAAGCGGGAGCGGTGGCCACGGAGGCCGAGTCTAGACAGTCGGACCGTGCACCCCTCGTCGAGACGGTTCCCCGGGGGCTGACCGACGTCCGCAAGCTCCGGCCGGGCGAACCCGCACCGCCTGCCGATGACCGCTTAAGGCTGCTTCCTTCCGGACCTGACCTGGTTCGCGGGTCGACATCGGGCGGGACCCGGCCATCGACGCCGCGAGCGTCGCGCTGGCCCGGGGGCCGGGCCCCTCGGAGGGGAATTCAGCCCCGCTAGAGCGGATTGCGGGTGACAGGGCACCGCTAATTCCCCGCCTAGCACGGTCCGGCGCTCACTCTAGCGACTCCAGACGGTCGCGAAGCTTGCGCAGGGCGCGGTAGACGCGGCCCTCGACGGTGGTCAGCGGCTCGCCCAGCACGCGCGCCATCTCGGGAACGGAGAGGTCGGCGCCGAACCGCAGCGCGACCGCCTCGCGCTCCTCGGCGCTGAGCGTGGCGAGCGCCCGCTCGAGCGCCTCCCGCCGCTCGACCCCCTCGAGAGCGTCCGGCGGCGCCGGCTCGTCGACGCGGCCGAGCGCGCGCCCCTCGGCGGCGGCCCGGCGCGCGTGGTCGCGCAGCAGGTTCAGAGCGATCGCGTACAGCCACGTCTTCCCGGAGCCGCGCCGGCGGTCGAAGCGGCCGCGCGAGCGCAGCGCGCGCTCGAACGCGTCGGCCAGCAGGTCCTCGGCGAGCGCCCGGTCCCCCGTGCGATACGCCAGGAACGCGAACAGGCCCTGGGCCTCGGCGGCGTAGAGCCGCTCGAACTCGTCGTCGCGCATCGCGCGGGGAATCTTCGGTCAGGAACCGGCGGGCTGCTTCGTATAAGCCCGTGATGGACGAATTCGATGACATCACCCGGCTGCTGCGCGAGGAGCGCCCCCAGGCGTCCGAGCTCGAGCTGGATGGGATCAAGCGGCGCGTACGGCAGCGCGTCGCCCGGAAAGGACAGCCGATGCGTTCACGTCTTGCCATCCTCGCCATGCTCGTGGTGGGGATCCTGATGAGCGGCACTGGGGCCGGTCTCGCGGTCCAGGGGTTCGACCAGAGCGGCGACGACGCCAGCCAGGCCCAGTACCCGTCGGGCGGCGAGGGCGACGTCCTGGGCGAGGAGGACTCGAGCGGCCCGCTCCCGGACACCGACGACAACGTCGTCCAGGACGAAGCGCAGGTCGCCCAGCAGGTCGAGTCGGGCGACTCGCTGCCGTTCACCGGCTTTGCCGCGATCCCGGTCGTGCTGGTCGGCGTGGCGCTGATCGGCGGCGGTCTGATGCTGCGCCGTCGGTCTCCCCAGGGAGACTGACCCAGCTGCCCCGGGGAGGCGCACGCCCGCCGCGCCTCCCCGTGGCCAGCTCAGTGTTCGGGGATCGGGAGTTCCTGCGCGGCGCCGCCGCCACACCCGCGGCCGTGATCGAGTCGAACGCCTCGACCGCCTGCGGCGGCGTACCCGTCGAGCGGGTTGAGCTGCTGCGCCCGGCGCGCCGCCGCGCGCGGGTCCTGACCGGCGGCGCCGCGGGCGAGCGCGAGGCCGTACCAGGTCTGCCAGGCGTTCGGATCGCGCTCGGTCGCCAGCTCCATGTTGCGGATCGCGAGGTCGTGCAGGCCGAGCCGGGTGTCGCAGTAGCCGAGCAGCTGGTACGGCTCGGCGCGGCCCCGGTCCGCGCGCAGCGACTCGAGCGCGCTGTCGATCGTCCGCGTGCAGTCGCGCACCTCGAACGCCTGCGCGGCGTCGTCGAGCGCGGCCTGTGAGCGCAGGACCTGGTACGGCGTCAGCGCGAGCGCGAGGCAGCCGAGGCCGAGCACGATCCGGGCGACGCGGCCGGGCGCGCGCAGCCGCGTCTTCCCGACCGGCGCGGCGAGGCAGATCCCGCCCGCCGCGAACAGCCAGGCGCCGGTCGCGGTCAGCTCCCAGTCCCAATCGATGCCCGCGTGCAGCGCCCAGATCAGCCCGGCGGCGAACAGGGCGGCCGGCGGGCCGCGCTCCGAGCCGCGCGCGAGCCACACGATGCCGCCGAGGATCGTGAGCAGCGCGACCAGCAGCAGCGCCAGGCCGACGATCCCGAGCTCGCCCATGACCTCGAGGTAGAGCGAGTGGGCGTCGAGCACGTCGAAGCCGGTCGGCCGGTAGCGGTCCCACGCGTTCTCGTAGGTGCCGGCGCCGTCGCCGCGCAGCGGCTCGGCCTTGAAGCGGTCGTACGCGACGCGCCAGTGGAACAGGCGCCCGTTGTTGCCCGGGTTGAGCAGCCGCAGGCGCTGGTTCTCGGCGAACGTGTAGTTCCCCTGGACGAAGCCGTTGTACTGGCGGTCGATGAAGCCGGGGGCGCCGATGACGACCAGCACGGCGGCCACGGCAGCTGCCGCCGCCAGCCAGCCGGCCACGAAGTAGCGCATGCGCAGTGGTGAGCGGCGCTCGTTGTAGCGGGACACGAGCCCGTCGACCGGCAGCAGCGCGGCGCGGAGCGCCGCCGCGCCAAGTCCGGCGAGCCCGATCAGCCGCGCGAGGTCATGGCCCTCGGCGAGCCCCGCCGGCGAGGCGAAGTCGCCGCCCGCGAGCACGTCCATGTCGAGCGCCGCGAGCATCACGACCAGCGACGCCCCGCCCGCCGCCAGCATGCCGGTGACCAGGCCGGCCGGGCGGCCCACGAGCAGGACGAGCACGATCCCGACCAGGCCGGCGAGGATCCCGCCGCGCGAGAACGTGAAGTACGCCGTGACCACGAGCACGGGGCACAGCGCGGCGGCGAGCACCCGGATCACGCGCGGCTCGCGCAACGACGTGGTCAGGTGGACGAGGAGCACGACCCCGATCGCCGCGGTGATGCCGAGGCCGTTCCAGTAGGTGAGCGGATACGACAGGCGGTCGCCGACGGCGCTCGGCGGGACGCTCCACACGTCCGGCGCCAGGCGCGTGGTGAGGCCGGCGCCGCACACGATCACCAGCGCGAGGGCGAGCCAGCGGACGACCCACGCCGGCCCCGACGGCGAGCGCGGGATCGTCCCAGGAGCACCAGCGGCAGCAGGTAGACGAGCGCGCGGTCGTACTCGAGCAGCGCGCGGCCGGGCGCGTGCGACCAGCTGCCCGACAGCAGCATCCAGGCCGCCAGCAGCGCGGTCGCGGCGGCGGCGATCACGAGCAGCGGCGAGCCGCCGGCCAGCGGATGCTCCGCCGACCGTCACCCGCAGCACCAGCGCCACCACGAACACGAGCGCGACGAGCGCGTGCTGGGCGGGGAAGAACCCGCCCGCGCGGAACGACAGGAACAGCAACAGTGCCGCCGGGACCGCAAGGGAAGCGGCGCTCAACCACTTCCGGGCCCCGGACACGGCGTCGCATGATTGCACGCGCACCCTGCAACTTCGTACAAACGCCTAGAGACATGCGCGCCAGTTATCTGTACGTTTAGCGTTGCGACTACTGGACAGCCCTCCCAGACGCCGCGGGCGGACGGCAGACTTCCGGTCTTGTCCTCCGACATGGGCACAATCGTCGCGGCGGGCTTAACACAACAGAGCGGGCAATCGCATGGAAGCCGCTAGCGCGGGACTAAGACGTCGGATTGCTGGAACCGAGACCTCCCTCAGGGAGGTCGCCGACGTGGCCCCGACCACCGAGCTGCTCTCCCAGCCCCGCTCCGTCGCACCGGCAGCCGGCGCGCGTGATCGCAGTCTCCGCCGTCAGCTCGTCAAGGCCGACATCGTGGCCGGCTGCGCGAGCGGCACTGCCACGGCGCTGCTGGCCGGCGTCGGGCTCGCCGAGCTGCCGATCGTCGCGCTCGTGATCGCGCTCGGCTGGCCCTTGGTGGCCGGCGCGTGCGGGCTCTACACGGTCTCGCCGCTGCGCACCTGGGCCAGCGGCGTCGGCGAGGCGCCGCGGCTGGCCGTCACCAGCCTGCTGATCTCGTGGCCGGTGTTCGGGCTGCTCAGCTCATTCGGCGCGGTGCGGCCCGTGCTCGGGCGCGCTCTCCGCCTCGGCCCTGATGGCCGTCGGCGCCGCGCTCGGCCGCACGGTCGCTCGCGCATCCATCCATCGCACCGCCTCGCTGCGCCAGCGCACGGTGATCGTCGGCTCGGGCAGCGTCGCCGCCGACCTCGTCTCGCGCCTGCACAAGTACCCGGAGCTGGGCCTCGATCCGGTCGGCTTCGTCGACGACGACGCCCACGAGCCGCTCGAGCTCGGGCTGCCGCGCCTCGGCGGCCTCGACGTGGTGCCCGCCCTGATCGCCCAGGGCCGCGTCGACCGCGTGATGATCGCCTTCACGCGCTCGCGGCACGAGGACCTGCTGCACCTCGTGCGCACGTGCCGCGACGCGGGCGTGACCGTCGACATCGTCCCGCGGCTGTTCGAGTTCCTCGACGGCGCGCGCTATCTCGAGCAGATCGGCGACATGCCGCTGGTCTCGATCCAGGTGCCGGAGTTCACGCGCGTCTCGCGCATGGCCAAGCGCGTGCTCGACATCGCGGTGGCGAGCGTGCTGCTGATCGCGCTGCTGCCGCTGATGCTGGCGATCGCGATTGCGATCAAGCTCGACTCGCGCGGGCCGGTCCTCTTCGTCCAGCCCCGGACCGGGCGCGGCGGCAACCTGTTCCGGCTGCTCAAGTTCCGCTCGATGCGGGTCGGCTCGCCGGTGCTGGTGCGGGCCGACGGCGCCATCGTCAAGGGCCCGCACGACACGCGCGTGACGCGGGTGGGGCGCGTGCTGCGGCGGTTCTCGATCGACGAGGCGCCGCAGCTGTTCAACGTGCTGTGGGGCGACATGAGCATGGTCGGGCCGCGGCCGCTCGTGATCGCGGAGCAGCAGGCGCTCTCGCAGGAGTGGCAGGCGCGGCGCGCCGACCTGCGGCCCGGGCTCACGGGTCCATGGCAGGTCTCGGGCCGCTCGCACATCGGGTTCCAGGACATGATCAAGCTCGATTACCAGTACGTCGCCGGCTGGTCGCTCGCGCGCGACGTCGAGATCCTGCTCGCGACCTTCCCGGCGGTGCTCACCGGCCGGGGCGCAGTCTGATCGACCTCCACTGCCACGCCGTCCCCGGCCTCGACGACGGACCACGGACGCAGGCGGAGGCGCTCGCGCTGCTGGAGGTCGCGGCGGCGGACGGCACCCGCACCGTGGTGGCGACGCCGCACTGCTCGCGCCGGTTCCCGACGACGCCGGAGGAGATCGAGGCGGCCGTCGCGGCCCTGGACTCGCCGGTCGAGCTGCTCGCCGGCGCGGAGGTGACGCACGAGATGGCGCTGCGGCTGCCGGACGAGACGCTACGGCGGCTGACGCTCGGCGACTCGAGCTGCCTACTGCTCGAGGCCCCGCTGGAGCCCGTGGTGGGCCCGGACTTCGAGCGCTGCGTCGACGAGCTGCTCGCGCGCGGCTACCGCGTGCTGCTCGCCCACCCGGAGCGCGCGCCGGGGTTCCGCGAGGACCCGGGCCGCCTGCGCGCGCTGGTGGAGCGCGGCGCGCTGTGCTCGGTCACGGCGGCGTCGCTGAGCGGCGGCTTCGGGGCCGCCGCGCGCTGGTTCGGGCTCGAGCTGTTGCGCGACGGGCTGGTGCACAGCATCGACTCCGACGCGCACCACGCGACGCTTGCGCCCGCCGGGGCTGCGGAACGGCCTGTCCGCGGCTTCGTCGGAGCTCCCGGGCCTCGAGGCGGTGTGGTTTGCGCGTGACGTGCCGGCGGCGTTGCTGGGCGATGCGCCGCTGCCGCCTCGGCCAACGTCAACTGCGGCTGGGTAGGGCGGCGACGATTTCGGCCGCGCCGGCGGTCCCTGGCGCCTTGGAGACAACCCGCTCCGCCGACCTCGCCGCCTCCTCACCCAGCCGAAGTTCGTCCCAGCACGGCGTCGTAGACCGCGGCCGTCTCGGCCACCATCCGCTCGACCGTGAACCGCTCGGCGTGCCGCGCCCGTGACGCGACGGCCATCGCGGCCCGCCGCTCCGGGTCGCGCAGCAGCGCCACCACGGCGTCGGCCAGCGCCGAAGCATCGCCGGGCGGGACGAGCAGGCCGGTCTCGGGCACGAGCGCCTCGCGCGTGCCGCCGACGTCGGTGGCGACCTGGGGGACGCCGCAGGCCTGCGCCTCGAGCAGCCCGATCGGGAAGGCCTCCCAGTCCGACGGCAGCACGTAGACGTCGAGCCCGCGCAGGTAGCGCGCCGACGGGGCCTGGAACGGCAGGAAGACCACGCGCGGGTCCGCGGCCGCCCGCAGGGCGCCCGCCTCGGGGCCGTCGCCGACGATCACCACCGTCGCGCCCGCCTCGATGATGCGCGGCGCCGCGGCGAGCAGGACGTCGAGGCGCTTCTGGCGCCGCAGGACGGTGACGGCGCCGACGACCGGGCCGTCGAACGTCAGCGCCGGCTCGACGCCCTCGCAGGCGGGGCAGCCGTTGTGGATCACCGTCAGCCGCCCGAGGCTCGCCGAGCGGGCGACGTCCGCCTCCTGATCGCACACGCACACGATCGCCGCCGTCCTCCGCGCCAGCAGGCGCTCGACGACCAGGCCGAAGCGCCGGCGGGCCGCCGAGCCGCCGACGAACGGGAAGCAGTGCGGCGTATAGACGACCGGCCGCCGGCCCGCGGCGAGCCGCGCGAGCACGCCCGCCTTGGCGGCGTGGGCGTGAACGAGTTCGAACCCGCGCAGCGCGCGCGCGAGCGCGCCGAGCGCCTGGAGGTCGCGGTGCGGGTGCCGGTAGTCGCGCCGGAACGGCAGCACGCGCGAGTCGAGGACCACCGGCTCGTAGCCGTGCTCGGGCAGCCCGCGCGCGAGCTGGCGGACGTGCTCGGCCACGCCGCCGTCCGGCGGCTCGCAGACGAGCGCGATCCGCGCCGCGTCAGCGATGCCCGACCACCCGCGCGGGCGCGCCCGCGATGACCGCGTCGTCGTCGAACGACTCGGTCACGACGGAGTTCGCGCCCACGCGCACGCGATCGCCGAGCTCGACGGCGCCGAACACCGCGGCGCCGGGGCCGATGAACACGTCGTCGCCGATCACCGGCGAGGCGCCGTCACCGCCCGTCACCGCATCCGAGCCGAGCGTCGCCCCCTGCATGATCGTCGCGCGCGCGCCGACCCGGCAGCCGGGCCCGATCACCACGCCGGTCGGGTGGTAGAGCACGAGGCCGGGGCCGATCTCGGCCTGGTAGGCGAGGTCGGCGCCGGTCAGCACGTGGTTGGCCTGCTTGACGAGCGAGCCGGCGAGCGGCACGCGCCGTCCCGCGGCCTGGGCGAGCCGCAGCAGCGCCACGGCCATGAACCGCACGGTCGGGACGTTGCGCGCCACGGCGCGCAGGAGACGGGGCTCCCCTCCGGCGTTGGCGCGGAAGTCGGCCTTGAGCGTGCCCCACATGGGGGCGATCCTATGGGCGGATGCGGAAGGCCCGGTAGCCCGATGCGGCGCTGAGGTAGTGCGCGCGCACCCGGTAGCGGCCGCGAGAGAGCCGCGCGACCCGGCGCGCATAGGCGCCGCTGCCGCGGACCTGCGCGCGCGTCCGGCGCACGGTCGTCCAGCGGCGGCCGTGCCGGCGCTCGACGACGATCTGGACCGCCCCGCCGGACGCCTCGGTCACCCGGCCGCGGACCCGCACGGCGCGCGCCCGCGCGCGGGCGCGAATGCTGGCGCGGCGCTTGCGCGGCTTCGCCGGAGCCGGCTCGTCCGCCGTCGGCCCGCCGGTCGTCGCCGCCGCGCCGAGCAGCACGGCCCCGGAGGCCGCGCCCAGCGTCACCGACGAGCGCTCGACGCCGTCGACGTCGCGCAGCCCCGGCCCGACCTCGACGGTGCGCGCCGGCGCGCCAGGCTCGTTGACGAGCACGACGCCGCCGGCGAAGTCGCGCCGCCAGACGCCGCCCGCGCGGTAGCGCGGGCCGAGCGCGGCGCCGAGCCCGACGCCGTAGCCGTTCCAGAAGGCGTCGGGACGCGTCGCCGCGTCGTTGGCCAGCGCGTCGCGGCCGGAGCTCAGCAGGAAGTAGTTCGCCAGCCCGTACAGCCGCCCGGCCGCCGAGTCGGCGTAGCCGTCGAGGATCACGGCGCCCCCGTCGGCGTGCCGGCGGTCGATGAAGCCCGCCAGCGTCTGCCAGCCGAACTTGCTGGCGCCGCCCACGATGCCGGCGTCGTTGAAGCCGCGCTCGAGCTCGATGTAGTCGGCGGCGTCGAGCTGGCGGCGGAGGTCGGGCGTGGCGTCGCCGACCGTCCAGATCGTGTTGTGCACGATCTCGACGCCGGGGAGCGCGGCGCGCACCTCCTGCATGAAGTCGGCCATGTAGCGCTGCCAGGCCGTCTCGTCCATGCGGTCGCCGGTACGCGGGTCGAGCGGCTGCGTGTAGACGCCGTTGCCGTTGCTCACGCGCTGGGCCATGTTGACGTCGTCGATGAACAGGCCGCGGTAGCCGGCCGCGAGCTTGGCCTTGGCGGAGGCGATCCACCACGCGCGGAACTGCGGGTTGCCGATGTCGGCGGCGTACTGCGTGCACGAGCCGCCGCTGCACGCGAACTGGATCCACAGCCGGTTGCCCGCGGGATCGCGCAGGATCCAGTCGGGGTGCGAGGTCACGAGCGGCGAGCTGGGGTAGATCGCGTACGCGTCCTGGTAGACCCAGCCGTCGCGGAACCAGGACAGCCGGCTGTCGAAGTAGGGCGAGTACACGCGCATACGCCAGTAGTGCTCGCGCATGAAGCTCTGCTCGGCGGCGCTCGGCGACCGCGTGAAGGCGTCGAAGCTCGACTCGGCGCCACGGGCGAGCCGGACCGCGCCTTCGTCGGCCAAAGCGGCCGGAGCGCACACGGCGCACACGATCAGCACAACGAGGAGGACGCGGAGGGACACCAACCGTTGTGGTCGGCACGGCCTGCCGGTATCTGAAGTACCGTCCGCTGTCGATGAACGACCGTCCAGAGCCGCGCCGGACCGGCGCCGAGGAGCCGATCGAGTTCCGCCGCGCGCTCGACGCCCTGCGCCGCAGCCTCGGGCTCGTGATCGGCATCACGGTCGTCCTCGCAGTCACGACCTACCTGGTCTCGACCATGCTGCCCGAGCGCTACAAGGCGACGGCCAGCATCGTCCAGCGCTCCAGCGGCGTCATCGACCAGAGCGACAACGTCGACTCGATCACGCGCGACCTCAACACGATCGACGCGCTGCTGACCACCGACAGCGTGCTGAGCGCCGCGGCCGAGCGGGTGCCCGGCGAGACGGCCGAGTCACTGCGCGACAAGGTCGCCTCGAGCGTCGACCCGAACGCCAACCTGATCTACGTCACCGGCCGCGACGGCGACCCCGAGCAGGCGGCGAGGATCGCCAACTCCGTCGCCACCACGTTCGTGGCCGAGCAGGCCGAGATCACGCGCCGCCAGTACGAGCGCGCCCGCGCCGACCTCCAGCAGGAGCTCGACCGCCTGAGCGGCGTGGCCGGGGCAAACCCGCAGGAGCAGGCGCTCCGCGAGCGGATCTCGCAGCTGGGCGTGAGCATCGCCACCGCCGGCATCGACCTCGCCGTCGCGCAGCCCGCCGACGCCCCCGACGAGCCGGACACCCCGCGGCCGCTTCGCAACACGGCGCTCGGCATCGTGCTCGGGCTGTTCATCGGTGTGCTGGTGGCGCTCGCGCGCGACCGGCTGGTGCCGCGCGTCTCGGGGTCGCGCGAGCTGTCACGCCTGCTCGAGATGCCCGTGCTCGTCTCGGTGCCGTACGTGCCGCAGGGGCGCAGCCGCCGGATGCAGCTGCTGACCGGGATCGAGTACGAGACCTACCAGACCCTCGCCACGTCGGTGCGGTTCTCGCTCACGCCGGCAGACGGACCGCACATCGTGGTGGTCACCAGCGCGCTGCACGCCGAGGGCAAGAGCACGGTGACCCTGCGGCTCGGCCGCGCGCTCGCGCAGGCGGGCCACCGCACGCTCCTGGTGTCGGCCGACATGCGCTGGCCGACGCTGCACGAGCTGGTCGAGGTCGAGATCGAGCCCGGCCTCGCCGACCTCCTGCAGACGCTGACCGACTCGCCGGACTCCGACGCCCCTGCGCTCGTGGCCGAGCGGATCCAGCCGGCACGGGCGCAGCGGCGCGGCCAACTCGACGTGCTGCCGAGCGGGCGCAAGCCGGCCGACCCGACGGACCTGCTCGCCGACGTCGGGCTCGAGCGGGCGTTCGACGCGCTGATCGAGTTCGATTACACGTACATCCTCGTCGACGCCCCGCCGCTGCTCGGGATCGCGGACACGCAGGTGCTGGCGCGCCGCGCGACCAGCATGCTCTACGTCGCCCGGCTGGACCGCATCT